>NZ_JBLTXA010000015.1:0-104689 GCF_048066175.1 Niveispirillum fermenti
GTTCTATAAACATCAGATTTGACAACAGGTAGCTGTGCTATGTAATTTTCTAGGCCAATTTGCCAGGATCCGATGTGCAATGTACAAAACGATCTAAGCATAGACTTAAGTGCGTTTGCCTCAACGCTAGATAATGCTGGGGATATTTTCTCCATCCAGTATGATCTAAATTTTGGAGGCGTAAGAATTATACAATTTAATAGGAGTTCGTCCCCCAACTTTTCAATGGATCTCGACATTGAAGAAAACAGAATGGTGACGTAGGTCACGTCTGATTTTCCCAGAAAATCCACAATTAAATGCTTGAATAGATGTCGAAATGGTTCTGATAGCCGTCTGAAATCCAACATAGATGTCTGACCATCACAGTGGATAGGCCAACATTTCTCGTCTGCAAGATCACGCAAGGAATGCATTTCATCCAAGTAGTCATCATGGTAGCGCAGGGCAGAGGGAAGGGGCGGCAGAACCTGCAAGACTGACCCTACGCGGTCCAACAGTTGGTTGGGCAGACCGGTCATGGGGGCACTCCGTCGATGGTTCGGATCGTCTCGACGAACGTGTCATAGCTGTCTTCCCAGACCTCCTGGAGACTGGTCTCAAAGTATGACCGGGCGTAGTGCCGCGGCATCTCGGATGTGGGCGACCAGCCGAAGAAAACGCGAAGTTTCTCGATTGCGGTATCCATGTCGTCTCCCTGGCCGCGGTAGCGTGCAAGCCGGTAGACTGCGCAGGTGTGTCGCAGATCATGCGCCGTTACACTGGTTTTGCCACGGTTAGCCAGTGCCTTGCGGGAACGATCCGACAGAGCGGAACTCACCTGCTCAAAAATACTGGTCGCGGAGCGGATGGCGAGTGGCTTGCCTTGCTGCGAGGAAAACAGAAAGGGATGCAACGCCTTGAACCGATGGTTGACCGCGACACGATCTGCCAGGGCGACGATCACCTTGGAAACCGGCAGCTGACGTCGAGAATGTTTGGTTTTCAGGCTCGGGGCGTCAAACCGGCTATCTTCATCGAGGGTCTCGTCGACATTCATCCAATAATGGGTCAAGCCAGATGTTGGATCGTAATCCTCCTTCACCGCATTGACTGGCAGAATCAGAACTTCGCCCCGGCGAAGCCCAAGGTGCAAAAAGACGAGGAAAATCAGAAAATTACGCCATCTTAGATCCTCCGATCGGAACGGATTGTCAGGTGAGGCTGGCGCGAACAGGCGGTGGAGATCCTCAATTACGACCGCAGGCAATGCCCTAATTGGTGCTGCTGGTTTTGGATGCGTCGGCGCAATCTGGGAATATAGCCTGTCCAGACGCACCAGATTGGCGTCGATCGCGCCCATCCGTTGATCGGCAACGGGCCCCATATGCGTCATGACGTCCTGGACGAACATCAAAGCGTACTTCCACGTTGCTGCTCGATCTGCACCATCGACAGCGCTGCTGTTTCGCAACGACGTCAAAAACCCTGACAAAGCCGCTTCAACACCACGGAAGTCCTGCCTGGCAAGCATGCAGTCTAGGCAATCTTCGCCGGACTGATTGATGACAGACTGATAAAGGCGCTCGACGGCGGCGAGATAGACACTCCGTGTGCCATCTTCGATTCCGGCCTTCAGCACGTCCGCCCAGATCGTCGCCCAATAGCGGGGCAGCCCGAGCGCGTCTACCAAGATATAGCCGCGGAGCGATGACGGAACTGCGGGATGTCGAAGTCTGAGTCTTGCCATAGGTAAATATGGTCGCACAAAACACAAACATCGCAACGTTTAAGTTCTAATTACCCGTAGTGGTCCGTGGGGATGCAGGATTTCAGAAATGGAAAGCAGAGCATCCGAAGGCTAGTCTCTCCATTCAACGATCTCCGCACCAACTGGCTTATCCAAGAAATACTCGTCATGCTGATTTTCAGGCCGCATCTGCGCCACGAGCTCCTCCAGGCTGAAACGCTGTTGCACAGGCGTAACTCTCAAGCCTGTCGGGGATGCGGCTATTTCCACCGGTGTTCCTTCCTTCAAATTCATTTCCTGCACAATGGCCGCAGGAATCTGAATGGCATAGCTATCCCCAAGTTTGATAACGGTCGCGCGCATTTCCATCTCCGTTAGACCACCCGCCCAAGTCTACAAGCCCAGCCTAACGGCTGGGTCCGGTCGCGGTTTACAACACCGTGCGGCGACGACCGGTCCCGGCGCGCTTGCGTCGCTGAGGCGCCGCGCGCCGGTTTTCGGTCGCGCATGCTAACCATCATGAGCACTATGAGTATCCATGTCCACGGCGTGTCCGAACATGGCAATATCTTCATGCCGTTTACGTAATAGGCCGATTGCGCTGATCAGGTGATCAGATCACCCAGAACGCAACACTTTTAAAATTGCCTTAAATTTCCATAATACACATTATCAATCTTTCCCGTTTGGGCGACACCCGTTTGGGTGAGGTGGATTCTATTCTGAAGTGCGACTCTTCTTTATAATCAGACGGTTAATCTGCACCCGTCTATCATGGCTCAATGCCGGGTAGCCCGAGATAGGGCCGGAAGGCTGGGTCGACGTCCTGCGGAAGGCGGATGGAAGCTGTGGCGATCAGCAGTTCAGCCTCACCGATCGGGCCGCTTCGTGGCACGCCCACTGTGATGTTGAAACGGTAGGCATGCCCCTTGATGGCCATATCCTGATTGTGGCCTGCGAAATAATGGAACGTGTATTCCGGTACGATCCCATAGGCCATGCGGCCATACTGGATGAGGCGGAAAACATTTTCTTCCGACCGGACATCGCGTCGGGCCGACCGTCCGCTGGCAAAAGCCATGTCCACCCGTTCCCCGTAATCGGAGCCGATGACAGTCGCGACTTCCCGCGGAATGGCGCATTCTTCGCAGACCGGTTCGGCGTCGCGTGCTGCGATGAAGACATTGTCGGCACTGTAGAGGCGCCGGCCGAACCACATCTCTTCCGGATAGGGATACCAGTTGGGGGAGACATGGCAAAGCATGTCCGCTTCCCCTGCCCGCATCAGTTCAGGCACGCGCTTGGGCGGTGCCACGCGAACACTGGCGCCGTAACCCAGGCGGGCGGCAACCTTCCGGCACAGATCAACGGTCAGGCCTGTCGGCTCCGCCTCCCCTTCCAGTTGGATGAGATAGGGCGGCGGCAGGCTTTCGGACATCAGCAGCCGCAGGACATCACCGGCCGCCGCCGCCGGCACTAACACCGAAAAGGCTGTCAGCAGCCAGACGCACGCCATGGCTGCTGCACGACCGGTTGGGGATGATGAGGCGACAGGCGTCCGCCGTGTCATTGCGATCGAGCCCGGATACATGCAGCCAGGCTTCAGATGCGTCGGCCGCCGGGGCGGGTCGCGGGAGACGGCTTGGCATAGGCCTTGGCCGCCGCGTCCGGCTTGCGCAAATTCTCCATCAGTGCCATGGCGAACCGGCCGCCATCGTTGCGGGCGCGCAGGAAGCTGGCCACCACCTCACGCGCGGCATCCTTGTCATAGGGCACCTGGTCGGGCGGCACGGTGCGGGCCGCCTCCGCCGCCTGGGCGGCGCGCTCGGCCCTGGCCAGCACATCGGGATCGATGCGGCGGCGGATGGCGCGGATCTGGCGCAACAGCTCTGATTTCGCGTCGGCGGTCATGTTGTGTTCCGCGGGAAGTCCAATGCCACAATGCGCGCAACCGGCATCGGACGGCAAGCCCAATCGGCCTAATGACCGGTTGCGTAACCGTTCCCATGTCCTATCCTGCCTGCCCATTGCCAGCCATGGATCACGGGAGGAGCCCGATGGAGCGTATCCACGCCGAAGCCCAGTGTCTTCTGTCGCCGCTGAACCCCACCCTTACAAGACGGATATTCGCCATGACCACCCTGGCCAGTGGCTTCGCCCTGTCCACGCTGCCGGTTTCCGCGCAGACCATCACCACACCGGCCGATGGGCTGGCGGCGGGAGAAGTCGCCATTCCCGTCGCCGACGGCAGCCTGCCGGCCTATCGTGCCAAGCCGGCGGGCCAGGGCCCCTTCCCCATCATACTGGTCATCCAGGAGATCTTCGGGGTCCATGAATATATCAAGGATGTCTGTCGCCGCTTCGCCCGGGAAGGCTATCTGGCTGTGGCGCCGGAAATGTTCGCGCGACAGGGCAATGCCGCCGCCTATACCGATACCGCCAAGCTGATTGCCGACATTGTCAGCAAGGTGCCGGACGCGCAGGTCATGGCCGACCTGGACGCTGCCGTCGCCTGGGCGGCCGGGCAGGATGGTGGCGATGCTTCCCGCCTGGGCGTCACCGGCTTCTGCTGGGGTGGTCGCGCCACCTGGCTTTATGCTGCCCACAGCCCGGACGTGAAGGCGGGCGTAGCCTGGTACGGCCGGCTGGCGACGCCTGCCACGGCATTGCAAACCATGGTGCCGGTGGAACTGACCGACCGGATCAAGGCCCCGGTTCTGGGCCTTTACGGCGAAAAGGATGGCGGCATCCCCGTGGAGGATGTGGAAAAGATGCGCGCAGCCCTGGCCGCTGCCGGCAAGACAGAAAGCCATATCCACCTTTACCCGGAAGGCCCGCACGGCTTCCATGCCGATTATCGCCCCAGCTACCGGCCGGAGATGGCGGCCGATGGCTGGAAGCGCTGCCTGGAATGGTTCCGTGCCAATGGGGTGGCCGGCAAAGCGGGCTGAACCCCGCGCCATTCATGCCGGACCGGTCTTTCTGACGCTTGCCAGGGGCGGGGCGTGCCACCATAGTCCCGCCCCGCCGATCCACGCCGCCGGAGAGCATGTTACCCATGGCCGCCCATCCGCATGACATCGATGCCCGCGCCGACCGCTTCAACCATCGCCACCTTCTGGGTATCGAGGGATTGACGGCGCCGGAGATCAATTTGCTGCTGGACACGGCCGACCGCTATGTCGAGCAGAATCGCTCCGCCAACAAGGTCAACGGCAAGCTGGCCGGCAAGACGATCGTCAACCTGTTCTTCGAGAATTCGACGCGCACGCGCACCAGCTTCGAACTGGCCGCGCGGCGGCTGGGTGCCGATGCCATCAACATGGCAGTGGATGGCAGCTCGGTGAAGAAGGGCGAGACCCTGATCGACACGGCCACGACCCTGAACGCCATGCACCTGGATGCGCTGGTCGTGCGCCACCAGGATTCGGGGGCGCCGAAGCTTCTGGCCGACAAGGTGAACTGCGCGGTGATCAATGCCGGGGACGGCCAGCACGAGCATCCGACCCAGGCCTTGCTGGACGCCCTGACCATCCGGCGCAACCTGGGCACCCTGAAGGGCCTGACCGTGGCGATCTGCGGGGACATCCTGCACAGCCGCGTGGCGCGGTCCAATATCCACCTGCTGAACATCATGGGCGCCCATGTCCGCGTTGTCGCCCCCCCCACATTGCTGCCGGGTGCCGTCGACCGGATGGGGGCGGAGGT
Organism: Niveispirillum fermenti; assembly: GCF_048066175.1. Taxonomy (GTDB): domain Bacteria; phylum Pseudomonadota; class Alphaproteobacteria; order Azospirillales; family Azospirillaceae; genus Niveispirillum; species Niveispirillum fermenti. Next base: position 5,438 of record NZ_JBLTXA010000015.1, read on the forward strand.
GCATCACAGCATGAAGACGGGCCTGAAGGATGCGGACATCGTCATGATGCTGCGCCTGCAGCTTGAACGCATGCAGGGGCAGTTCCTGCCCAGCCAGCGGGAATATTTCCGCTTTTTCGGGCTGGATTACGACAAGCTGGCGCTGGCCAAGCCCGGCGCACTGATCATGCATCCCGGTCCCATGAACCGCGGCGTGGAGATCGACAGCCTTGTGGCCGACGATATCCACCGTTCCGTGATCCTTCAGCAGGTTGAACTGGGCGTGGCCGTGCGCATGGCCTGCCTGGACCTGCTGACCAGTGACGGTGCCGCTGCAAAGGCGGCCTGATGCGGCCGGATGGTCCGGTGGCTGCGCGTCAGGCAGCCACCGTGGTGACGGTCTTGTTCTGCTCGCGCGTCTTCAGGAAACGCAGCGCGGGAAAATCCTCCTGCGCGCGGTTCAACTGCCAGCCGTTGCGGGCCAGATAGACCAGCGCGCCATCATGATCCTCCGCGATGTCGGCGCGGCGGCTGTCGATGAATGCCTTCAGCGCCACCGGATCGTCGCTTTCCACCCAGCGGGCGGCGTCATAGCCGGCGGTTTCGAACCGCGCCTTCATGCCATACTCAGCCTCGATCCGGGCGGCCAGTACCTCGAACTGGAGCTGTCCGACAACGCCGACCACCCAGTCGGCGCCGATGACGGGCTTGAACACCTGTGAAGCCCCCTCCTCCGCGAAATGCTCAAGCGCCTTGCGCAGGTGCTTGACCTTCATCGGATCGTCCAGGCGCACGCGCTGCAACAGTTCCGGCGCGAAGCTGGGTACACCGGTATAGCGCAGATCCTCCCCCTCGGTCAGCGTGTCGCCGATGCGCAGGGTGCCGTGGTTGGGAATGCCGATGATATCGCCGGGAAACGCATCCTCGGCCAGTTCCCGGTCGCGGGCCAGGAACAGCACGGCGTTGTTGACCGCCAGCAGCTTGCCGGATCGCATATGCTTCAGCTTGGTGCCGCGCTTGAAATGGCCCGAGCACAGGCGGAAAAAGGCGATGCGGTCGCGATGGTTGGGGTCCATGTTGGCCTGCACCTTGAACACGAAGCCCGTGACCTTGCCCTCCGCCGGGTCCACTGCGCGGCCATCAGCCTTTTGCGGGCGCGGTGGCGGTGCGTACTCGGCCAGGCCCAGCAGCAATTCCCGCACACCGAAATTATTGATGGCGGACCCGAAAAAGACCGGGGTCTGGTGACCCTCCCGATAGGTTTCCAGATCGAAGGGCGGACACAGTTCGCGCACCATGGCCACATCCTCGCGCAGCTTGGCGGCCTGGTCAGCGGGGATCAACTCATCGATCCGGGGATCATCGACGCCATGGCATTCGATGCCGTCGGTGGCCACGTCGCCAGACCGGCGATCCATCAGGATCAACCGATCGCGGATCAGGTCGTAGCAGCCGCGGAAATCGGAACCGGAGCCGATGGGCCAGGAGGCCGGCGTGACCTCAAGCTGCAGGTCGCGCTCCACCTCATCCATCAGTTCGAATGGATCGCGGGCTTCTCGGTCCATCTTGTTGACGAAGGTGATGATGGGCACGTCGCGCATGCGGCACACCTCGAACAGCTTGCGCGTCTGCGCCTCGATGCCCTTGGCGGCGTCGATCACCATGACGGCGCTGTCCACGGCGGTCAGCGTGCGATAGGTGTCCTCGGAGAAATCCTCGTGGCCCGGCGTGTCCACCAGGTTGAAGGTCCGGTCGGCATAATCGAAATTCATCACCGATGCGGTGACGGAGATGCCGCGTTCCCGTTCCACCTTCATCCAGTCCGAACGCGCACGCCGCTGTTCCCCGCGGGCCTTCACGGCGCCGGCCATCTGGATGGCGCCGCCGAACAGCAGCAGCTTTTCCGTCAGCGTCGTCTTGCCCGCGTCGGGGTGCGCGATGATGGCGAAGGTGCGGCGCTTGGCGACTTGCGCTTCAAGGATGTTGGCGGGCATGGGGTATACTCTGCACGGGGAAACCGACGGGATCAGCCGCCTCAATACCTGATTTGGGCCCCCAGCAGGACGGAAACTTTTGCAGGCGACCTGTGAAGCGGCACTTTCGGGGCGGTTACAGGCCCGCCAGCGCCTCCGGCGTGTCGACATCCAGCAGGATGCCCTCGTCCTCCACCGCCACCTCGCACAGGGCGGCGGCATGGCGGATCAGCAGGGAACGGGCCCCCGTATCGCCTGTCAGAGCCTGCATTTCCGGGAGAAAGGACCGGTCCCACAGAATGGGGTTGCCGCGCCGCCCGCCGCAAGTGGGCACGATGATGGCCCGCCCATCCTCCGGCGAAAAGGCGGCCACCAGACGGTCTATGGTGGCGGACCCGATGCGGGGCATGTCACCCAGCAGCACCAGAACGCCATCGATATCGTCGGACAAGGCTGCCAGCCCGGCCTTCAGGGTGGCCGACAGGCCCTGTCCATGGTCGGGCGCGTGGGTGAAATCCACGCCTGTTCCTTCCAGCGCGGTACGGACCTCTGCGGCCTGATGGCCGGTCGCCACGCTTACGGCACAGAGCTGGGCGCCCATTGCTGCTTCCACCACATGCCGGACCAGGGGCTTGCCCCGCCAGGGACGCAGCAGCTTGTTGCCCTCTCCCCCCATGCGCCGGCCGAACCCGCCGGCCAGCACAAGGCCGGCGATGCGCGGTGCGCGGGGTGTGGATGTTGCCATGGCGCGCGGCAGGGGCCGGCCCGGCATCTCCGCCAGCAATCCGCCAACACCCATGGCCATGATGGCGGCGGCATCGACGGGCAGGCCGGCCCCCAGCCTTTGCAGCACCCAGTCAACGCCGTTCAGCTTTGGCGAACGTGCGCAGCCGGGCAGGCCCAGCACGGGCCGCCCGTTCAGTTCCCCCAGCAGCAGAAGGTTGCCCGGATCGACGGGCATGCCGAAATGCCGGACCGTGCCCCCCACCCTTTCCAATGCTGCGGGGATCACGTCCCGACGGTCGGTGATGGCCGATGCACCGATGACCAGTACCAGATCGCCTTCCGCCTCACGCAGGGCGCTGGCAAGCGCCCCCACTTCATGCGGGACACGCATCTGTTGCGCCAGATCCGCCTCGATCCCCGCCAGCCTGTCGCGCGTCACCTGAACACTCTTGTCCAGCACTGCCGGTTTCGTGCCCGGCAGCATGGTCTGTATCAGGCTGGCCGACAAGCCGGCCCAGGGGGCCACACCGACCGGCCCGGCACCCGCCAGCATCCATTCCAGGGCCGAAACGATGGCTTCGGGCACGGCGAAGGGAATGATCTTGATGGTGGCCAGCATCTGCCCGGTGCGGACGGGTGTGAAGGGGGGCAGGGTGGCGATGGTCACCGCCTCATCGGTGCGGTTCAGGGCATGGATCGTCGCGGCATCGATGGTCGCCAGCCCATCTTGGGCAGCAAACAGGTTGACCCGGCCCGTATAGGCGGCACTGATCGTCAGATGAGGTCCAGCCAGCCGGGCGGCGATGCGTGTCGCGGCCGCATCCTCCGTGATGTCACCCGCATCGAGGCGCGCCACCATAATCGTTTCGATTCCGGATTGTATTAGCCTTTCGATGTCTTCCCGGCCCAGGACACGCCCCTTGGCAAATCGGCCGGCGGCATGGTGGACAGCATGGGCCAGAATGGCGCCTTCGGCCTCGGCCACGGCAAGGGACCCGAACCACATCGGCTCAACCTGCCCTGTGCTTGGGGCCGCGCAGGGCCAGGGTCATTTCCGCCAGGATCGATACCGCGATTTCCCCCGGCGTCACGGCACCGGTGTCCAGCCCGACGGGACCATGGATGCGGGTCAGGGCATCATCAGCCAGCCCCTGCGCCCGCAGCCGCTCCAGCCGGGCCGCGTGGCTTTTGCGGCTGCCCAGGGCACCGATATAAAAGGCCGGGCCGGCCAGCGCGCGGACCAGGGCCGGATCATCGAACTTCGGATCGTGCGACAGGGTGACGATGGCCGTTCGCGCGTCCGGTGCCAGCATGTCCAACGCCTCATCCGGCCATTCCAGCACCAGGCGTGTGTCGGGAAAGCGTTCCGGCGTGGCAAAGCTGCGACGTGGATCGATCACCGTGACATCATAGCCGGCCAGCCTTGCCGCCGGCGCCAGCGCCTGTGCCAGATGCACCGCGCCGACGATCAGCAGGCGCGATGGCGGGGGAAAGATATTGATGAAGAAACGGCCATCGTAGAATTCCACGATGCCACGGCGGTCACGCCGGATGGCATCCAGCACGCCGGGCAGGAATTCCTCCTCCAGCCCGGCATCGCCTTGCTGGCGGCCATCGGCGCCGACCAGGGTCTGGAAGCCCGTTCCCAGGTCGGTGACCAGCGCCACGGGCCGGCGATCGGCCTGAGCCCGGCGCAATGCTTCCAGAATGCGCCGCTTCATGCCAGGGGCTCCAGATAGACATCCAGCTTCCCGCCACAGGCCAGCCCCACTTCCCACGCCATGTCATTGCTGATGCCGAAGGACAGGATGCGTGGCTCCCCCTCCTCCACCACCTTCACGGCTTCCAGCGCAACGGCACCTTCGATACAGCCGCCGGAAACGGAACCGGCCATGGCACCGTCGGTCGTGACGGCCATCAGGCTGCCCACCGGTCGTGGGGCCGATCCCCATGTGGCGATGACGGATGCCAGCGCCACGCGCGATCCGGTAGCCAGCCATTCTGCGGCCTGGGCAAGGATGGCGGCGCTGTCGTCGGGTTCAGGGGACATGGGGGCTGTTCTCAGGGCGGGACCAGGGTTTCACATAGGCAGCCGGATATGGATTTGCCAGAGGCCGTCCTATGCCGGGTCGTCGGCCATGGCCTGGGCGAAGGCCGCGAAGAAATCATCGGCCAGCTTGCGGGCCGCCCCCTGGACCAGGCGGGACCCGATCTGCGCCAGCTTTCCGCCCACTGTCGCCTCGGCGGTGTATTTCAGCAGCGTGCCGCCGTCACCGGTATCTTCCAGCGTGACCAGCGCGCCGCCCTTGCCGAAGCCGGCGGCCCCGCCCTGCCCTTCGCCCGTGATGCGGTAGCCGTTGGGGGCGTCGATATCGGACAAGGTGACGCGGCCGGCGAACCGGGCGCTGACGGGGCCGATCTTCACCTTCACCTTGGCCGCCAGTTCGGTGTCCGACAGCCTTTCCAGTTCCTCGCAGCCCGGAATGCAGCGATGCAGCATGCCTGTATCGTTCAGGGCCGCCCACACCGCGGCACGTCCGGCCGGAAGTCGGTATTCGCCAGCCATATCCATGGGATGCTTCCGTTCCTGTCGTCTTCACTGCGGCGCACAGTGCCACAAACCCGGTGCAGAAGGGAAACCCCGCTGATCGGACCCGCACCGGACGGGCCGGAACGACCACATGACGGGCAGGCAGTTAATAACGGTTTGCAAAGAGGGTGGCGGCATCCTAAGTATGACCCATCACTTTTGGGCCCCTTGCGGGCGACGCCTCACGGGGCGACGATGGAAAGAAAGCGTCGGCCAGGATGGATACGACGATCAGCGACAGGACAAGCGGGGCCGGGGTCCCGCCGCCGCGCAGCGATGAGAAGGACGGGGGACGGACCGGCCACGGGCCGCACGGCCGCCCGCCGCCGCTGGACGCCGCCAGCCCGCATCATCCGCCCGTCGCCCTGCCGGCACTGTCCCTGGACAAGGTGACACATCATTATGGGGCCAAGCGCGCCCTGGATGATGTTTCTGTATCGATCGCGCCGGGGGAGATCGTCTGTCTGGTCGGGCCTTCCGGCTGCGGCAAATCCACCCTGCTGCGGCTGGCGGCCGGGCTGGAGATCCTGCAGGACGGCGCCGTGGCCATCGGCGGCCAGATGATCGCCCGGCCGGGCCAGTCCCTGCCGCCGGAGCGGCGCGGTATCGGGCTGGTCTTCCAGGATTATGCCCTGTTCCCGCATCTGACCGTGCTGGACAATGTGCGGTTCGGCCTGAACCGCCTGCCCGCCGCCGACCGGACCGGGCGCGCCATGGCCGCGCTGGAACAGGTGGGGATGGAAGCCTATGCCAAGGCCTATCCGCATGCCCTGTCGGGTGGGCAACAGCAGCGCGTGGCGCTGGCCCGGGCCATGGCGCCACGCCCGTCCGTGCTGTTGCTGGACGAGCCTTTTTCAGGGCTGGACACGCGGCTGCGGGAAAGCGTGCGCGACGAAACGCTGCATGTGCTGAAGCGCAGCGGTGCGGCCACCATGATCGTGACCCACGATCCGGAAGAGGCCATGTTCCTGGCCGACCGCATCGTCCTGCTGCGTGACGGCCGGCTGGTGCAGGTGGGCTCGCCGACGGCGCTTTACACAAAGCCCGTCGACGCTTTTGCCGCCAGTTTCTTCGGCGAGGTGAACGTGCTGGAGGGACGGGTGTGCCGGGGCCGGGTCGATACGCCTGTCGGCAGCCTGCCGGCCCCGCGCATGGGGGAAGGCCAGGCGGTGGAGGTGCTGATCCGCCCGGAGGCACTGCGCCTGGCCTTGACAGGAGAGGACGAGGGTGCAGCCAGCGTGCCCAACCTGGCACAGGTGGAGGCGTCGCGCCTGCTGGGCCGCACCAGTCTGGTGCATCTGCGGGTCACGGACCGGGAAGGCCGGTCCCATCACCTGCACGCCCGCGCGCCGGGTCATTTCCTGCCAGCGGATGGCAGCCATGTGTCCGTCATGCTGGAGCCGCGGCAGGCTTTCGTCTTTGCTCGGCCATGACAGCCGGCCCGATTGCGGCAGTGTTTCGTTTCTGCCATGATCCCGCGCCTTTCGGCCGGGCCCCGGTCTTGCCGTGTCGCATGAGGTGGAGTGATCCATGGGTGGATTGAACGTCTGGGAAATCCTGGTGATCCTTGTGATCATCCTGATCATTTTCGGCGCCGGCAAGCTGCCGAAGGTCATGGGCGACCTGGGGCGGGGCATCCGCAGCTTCAAATCCGGCATGTCGGACCCGGAAGGTGACGTGGCCAGGGATCGTCCGGCCTCATCGCCACCGGCCCCGGTCCGGATCGACGAAACGACGACCAAGGTCTGATCGGACATGTTTGATATCGCCTGGTCGGAATTTCTGATCATTGCCGTGGTGGCGCTGGTCGTCATCGGTCCGAAGGACCTGCCCAAGGCGCTCAGCACCTTGGGCAAATGGATCGCGCGGGCCCGGTCCATGGCCCGCGACTTCCAGAACAATGTCGACGACATGGTCCGTCAGGCCGAACTGGAGGACCTGCGCAAGCAGGTGCAGCAGGCCCGGAACTTCAACCTGAACGACGAACTGGAGAAGAGCATCGATCCCGACGGCGGCCTGCGCAAGTCGCTGACGGTGGACGACTTCACCAGCCCGGCCAAGGGTGATGCCCCCCAGCCCGCAACAACCTCCACCGAGGCCATCGGCGCGCGCACGCCGGCAAGCGGAGCGGCGGTGGATACGGCAAGCGGAGCGGCGATGCATACGGCAAGCGGAGCGGCGATGCATATGGCAAGCGGAGCGGCGATGGACAGGTCAAGCGGAGCGGCGGCTAATATTTCAAGTGAGGCGGCGGCGGATATGGCCAGCATCGCGTCGCCGCTGCCACCGATGCCCCGTGATGAGCCATCCCCGGACACGCACACACAGCCGGCCCCCGCCCCCATTGCATCGCCGGACCCCACCAAGGATAAGCAACCTTGAGCGAACCCACCGAACAGGATGAACTGGACGCCGGCAAGATGCCGCTGCTCGAACATCTGATCGAGTTGCGGAACCGGTTGATGTGGAGCCTGGGCGCCCTGTTCCTGGCGTTCATCGCGTGCTTTGCCGTGGCCGACCATATCTATCAGTTCCTGATGCATCCGCTGGTCCAGGCGCTGGGCGTGAAAGCCAATGAACGGCGCATGATCTTCACGGCACCGCAGGAATTCTTCCTGACGCAGATGAAGGTGGCGTTCTGGGCCGGGACGATGGTGGCCTTCCCCATCATCGCCTCGCAATTCTGGAAGTTCGTGGCGCCTGGCCTTTACAAGCATGAACGCCGGGCATTCCTGCCCTTCCTGGTGGCCACGCCCGTGCTGTTCCTGCTGGGGGCGGCGCTGGTCTATTTCTTCATCATGCCGATGGCGCTGAAATTCTTCTTCAGCTTCGAGGCGGAGGCAACGGCCACGACCCTGGCTGTGCAGGCCGAGACACGGGTGGCCGATTACCTGTCATTGATCATGGCGCTGATCTTCGCCTTCGGGCTGGCGTTCCAGCTGCCCGTGGCGCTGACCCTGATGGCCCGCGTCGGGCTGGTGACGGCAGACGGGCTGGCGTCAAAGCGGCGCTATGCCATCGTCGGCGTGTTCATCGCCGCTGCCATCCTCACGCCGCCCGATGTGATCAGCCAGATCGGCTTGGCCGTTCCCTTGCTGCTGCTCTACGAGGTGTCGGTGTTCATGGCCCGGCGGATCGAGAAGAAGCGCGCCGAACAGGAAGCCGCCCTGGAAACCTGACACGGCGAAGCATGGTAGCCGGTGGTTTCGCGCCGACGTATTTTTCCGTGCAGGGATGGGTGTTGGTGCTATAATTTGTCGCACCTGGTTCGACCGATCGCCCACCGATCATCCGTTGCGCGATGGATAATGGCGCCATCGCGGCCCCCTGCCGGGCTTCCCGGCCGAACCGTCCCGCCGGCCCTTCCGCCGTGGCACATGACTGCCCGGACCGGGATCATTGGGCCGGCCTGTCGGGAGGGTCGACGCGATGGCTTACCGGATGGCCGCCGATCGGGCGGTACTGAATACGGACCGATCCCTGAATCAGGATCGCTCCCTGTCTATGCCGGGCATCCGGCGCATTGGCGTGCAGGACCTGATGCAGGCCCTGTCGCTGGGCGTGCAGGATTTCATGGCCGCACCCACGCAGCTTCTGTTCCTTGGCATGATCTATCCGCTGGTCGGGGTGCTGGCCGCCGCCACCGCGGCCCAGGCCGACCTGTTCCCCCTGCTCTACCCGGCGCTGGCCGGCATTTCCATCATGGGGCCGCTGGCGGCGCTGGGGATGTACGAGTTGAGCCGGCAACGGGAACTTGGCGCCGACGTAACCTGGCGCAATGCGCTGGACGTGCGGCATTCGCGGTCGCTCTGGTCCATCGCGTGGCTGGGGGCCGTGCTGCTGGCGGTATTCATCGCCTGGCTGGCCGTGGCGGAAAGCATTCATGCGGCGACGATGGCCACTCTGCCCCATGCCGGCATGGCCGATTTCATCGCCAATCTGCTGAGCACGCGCGAAGGCTGGACGATGATCATCGCCGGCAATGGTGCCGGCCTGCTGTTCGCGATGCTGGTCCTGACGCTGACCGTCGTATCCTTCCCCATGATGCTGGACCGTGACGTGGGCATGCTTGATGCCATCGTCACCTCGTTCAGGGCCGTGTGGCACAATCCGTTTCCCATGGCCATCTGGGGACTGATGGTGGCTGGATTGCTGCTGCTGGGCAGTCTGCCGCTGTTCGTCGGCCTGGCCTTCATCATGCCGATCCTGGGGCACGCCACCTGGCATCTTTACCGGCGTATGGTGGTCTGACGGCAACCGGCATCATATAATCGCACCGGCGATCGTTCAGTTCGCCGGCGGGATCAGTGTCGAGATCAGTCCTCCGGTGCGATGGTGACGCGCATGCCGTTCAGGGCCGTGTCGAAGCGGACCTGACAGGACAGGCGTGACGTCACCCGCCGTTCCGCCGCGCAGTCCAGCAGGTCGCCCTCGTCCGTTTCAACCGGCGGCAACCGGTCGATATGGGCAGGATCGATATAGACATGGCAGGTGGCGCAGGAACAGGAACCACCGCAGAGGGCCTGCATTTCATCGATACCGCTGTCACGCACGATTTCCATGACAGACAGGCCGGCCTCGGCTTCCACGGCACGTTCCCGGCCGTCGCGGGTGATGATGATAAGGGTGGGCATGATAGATCGACTTCCCCTAAATTAAGGTCTTGCACGCTCTTTTCAGACGGCGGTGAAATCCGGCAGGCGTTTGGCGAGGAAGGCGGCAACCCCTTCCCGTCCGTGGGCCGTTCGCGCGCTGGCCGAAATGGCGCGGGCTTCGGCGTCCAGATGGGCCTCCAGCGGCTGGCTGGCATCCAGCAGCAGGCCACGCATGCGCCCCAGGGCCCCGGTGGCGCAGGAGGACAGGGTCCGGGCCTGTTCCAGGGCTGCGGCTTCCAGATCGTCTTCCGTCAGGATGCGCGTGGCCAGACCGATGCCGACCGCTTCCTCCGCCGTCAGGGCGCGGTTGGCCAGCAGGATTTCCTGAGCCCGCCGCAACCCGACCAGCCGCGGCAGCAGCCAGGACAAGCCGCCATCGGGTGTATAGCCCAGGGCGCCATAGGCCGGGATGAAGCGGGCGCGGGCCGATGCCAGCACGATGTCGCCCGCCATGGCCAGGCTGAACCCCGCCCCCGCGGCCGGGCCATTGACGGCGACCACCAGTGGTTTCGGCATGCGCAGCAAGCGGATGATCGCGGCATGCAGGCAGGCCGTCACCTCCTTCAGATAGGCGCCGATGCCGTCACCGGCCACCGCGAACTCATGGATGTCGCCGCCGGCGCAGAACAGGCGCCCACGGCCCGTCAGCAGCACGCAGCGCACGGTTTCATCCTCGTCCGCCGCGATGGCTGCCCGCATCAGGGCCCGCGCCATGGCTAGGCTGATCCCGTTTCCCGCCTGCGGCCGGTCCAGCACCAGCCGCAGCACCGCCCCATCCCGTTCCACCAGCAGGGGAACGGGCTGTTCCGCCTCGCCGCCCATGCCGGTCACCAGGACAGGGGCAGATTGGCGAAGCCGCGCACCATGATGTGACGCACGCGGGTGGCACGCGCGATATCCAGTTCATATTCGCCCAGGAACGGCATCAACTCGCGCATCACTTCCTTCAGGATGGTGCGGGCGGCATTCGCCCCCGCGCAGAAATGCGGCCCCATGCCGAAGCCGAAATGACGCACGCGCGCCCGGCCGATATCGAACCTGTCGGGATCGGGGATCACCCGCTCGTCACGGTTGGCCGAAGCGTAGAACACCACCGCCCGGCTGTCGGCCGGGATGCGCGTGCCATCGATCTCCACCTCCTGCACGATCTGCCGGGCGAAACACTGGGTGGAGGTGTCCCAACGCACGGACTCCTCGATCGCCGCGGAGATGCGGCCGGGGTCCTCCAGCATTATCCGCCGCTGGTCCGGATGACACCAGAGCGCATGGATGAGGTTGGGGAAGAAATGGCCGATGGAGGCGTTGCCCGCCATCAGCACGGTGGAGACGTTGGCCACGATCTCCTCGTCGCTCAAGGGGGCCCCATCCTCCTTCGCATCCAGCAGGACGGAGATCAGATCGTCGCCGCGCTCCTGGCGCCGGTTATCCAACTGATCGCGCAGGAAGGCGGCGATGTCCTGGAAGGTTTCCGGTGCCAGGACCGACCCGAAGGGCCCGTCATCCTGATGGAACAGCCCCTTGGTCAGTTCGGTGGCCCGCACGGCGGCATCGGCATCCAGGCCCAGCATGCGCCCCAGCGCGCCGAACAGCACCGGCTGGCTGATGTCGGCGATGAAATCACACTCCCGCCTGTCGGACAGGACCGCCATGCGCTCTGCCAGTTCGGCCCGGATGCCGGGCAGCATGGCCTCGATCCGGGCATTGCCCAGCCCGCGCTGGATGATACGCCGCAATTCGTCATGGCGCGGCGGGTCGATGGACCCCAGGGTCTTGCCGACCCGCGTCGGGCTGTCCTGCACGACATTGCCATGGGCGGACGAAAAGACGGGATAGTCGGTAACGGCCCGCTCAACTCCCGAATAGCGGGTGATCAGCCACAGGCCGCTGTCCGGGTCCTGATATACAGGCGCCTCGTCCCGCAACCGGCGATAGGTGGGGTATGGATCGGCGATGAAGGCCGGATCGGCGGGGTCGAACATGAACATCGTCATCATCTCCCTGTAGGGTGCGGAGCGATTGCCGGACGGCCGGAACCGCTTCCAAGCCGGCTCTTACGGCCGGTCCATCGCATACGCGCCGGCATCATAGCTGTAGGTGGTTTCGGTATAGGGCAGCATGGTGCCGTTCCATTCGTGGAACCGCTTTTTCAGGTCGGCGGTGATGGCGGATTCCACAGCCAGCCGGTCGGCCCGTTCCCGTTCGTCTGCCGACAGGTCGAACAGGGCCTCGCGCGTGCCGCGACGCAGATATTTCCAGTCGCCATGACGCACGGCCACCTGCTCCCCCTGCTTGTGGCGCCAGAAAAGGGTGCGCGGGATATCCGGTTCCGCAGCGGTCAGCACGGGCAGCAGGTCGATCCCGTCCCATTCCCCCGCCCCGCCATCCGGCGCCCCGGCGGCGGCCAGCAGCGTGGGCAGCCAGTCCATGCTGGCGGCCACCTGCCGGCTGGTGCCGGCCGCCTTGATGCGGCCGGGCCAGGAAACCAGACAGGGCACGCGGATGCCCCCTTCCAGCAATTCACCCTTCATGCCGATCAGGGGCCAGACATCGGAGAAACGCTCCCCCCCATTGTCACTGGTGAAGATGACGATACTGTCATCGGCCAGCCCTGCCTGCCGCAGCGCGTCCATCACCCGCCCGACCCCACGGTCCAGGCTGTCCAGCATGGCGGCATAGGTGGCGAGGCTGCCGCCATCATGATGGCGTATGTCCGTGAGCGTCCGGGCCACCGCCTCATCCTCCGGCCCCTCCCAGGGCCAGTGCGGGGCGGTGTAATGCAGGCTGAGGAAAAGGGGCTGTCCGGCTGTCGCGGCGGCCTGCACCTCCGCCACGGCCCGGTCGGTCAGCAGATCGGTCAGGTAACCGGCATCACCGGACCGCACATCCCCGTCGAACAGCCCGTCTTCCCCCTTTGCCGGCGTGCCATAGGCCAGATGGGTGAAATAGTCCGCCCCACCCTTCTTGATGCCGTAGAAATGCTGGTAGCCGGTTTCCAGCGGACCGGGGAACGGCGCTTCTCCCAGATGCCACTTCCCGACCAGTGTGGTCCGGTACCCACGGGCGGCCAGAAGTCCGGGCAGGCTGGCGATGCCGGATGGCAGACCCACCTGCGCCCTTGTCAGCGGTTCCTCCAGCCCCAGCGGCAGGCGGTACTGGTACCGGCCGGTTAGCAGGGCCAACCGGGTCGGCGAACAGACGCATGAATTGGCATAGGCCTGCGTCAGACGGACCCCACCGGCGGCGATGGCATCGATATGCGGGGTCGGAACGATACGCCCGCCATAGCAGCCGATATCGGCATAGCCGAGATCGTCCGCCATGATGAAGATGATGTTCGGTGGGCGGCGGTCCGTTGCCGCCACCACGTTCCAGCCCGGCATCGCGGTGGCGGCCAGGGCGGCGGCACCCCCCAGCCATTGCCGGCGGCTGATCCCTTCATCGGACGGGCGCATGCTTCCCTTATCCCCTATTGTCAATGCCGGATGGAGACCTGCAGGCCGATGGTCCGCGACGGGTCGGTGGAGATGATGGCCGCCCCGGCCTGGGCGAAGGCGTTGTAACCATAATTCACCACACGCCGATCCGTCAGGTTCTTGCCCACCAGCGCCAGTTCGATACCCGACGGATCATGCGCAACGCCGACACGCAGGTTCATCTTGGCATAGCTGCCGGATGTCGGGATGACGGCGTTGGCCAGGTCGATGATATGCTGACGGGTGCGGAATTCCACCAGCGCATTGGCGTTCAGGGAATAGTGGTCGTCCAGCGCCGTGTCATAATTGACCTGCACCGTGCCGGTCAGCTTTGGGGCGAAGGGGATGCCGCCGATCGAATTGGCCGGCAGCGCCCCACGCTTTTCAACGTCGGCATAGGTGACGCTGGTGGCAAAGGACAGGTCCGGGGTCAGGGCCAGGTTCAGTTCGGCATCCACGCCGCGCGACTGGATCTGGTCATTGCGGACCACGAAGCCAGCACCCGTATTGATGGCGATCTGGTAATCGGAAATGCGGGTCTGGAACAGGGCGACGTTGAACACGGTGCCGCGTCCGAAGCTGAACTTGCCACCCAGTTCGACCGTCTTGGCCCCTTCATCACCGAACTCGGCCGTGGCGATCGTGCTGGGCGACGCCTGGAAGCCGCCACCCTTGCTGCCCGTGGCATAGGATGCATAAAGCATGGCATCCGGCGTCAGCTTGTAGCTGAGCGAGGTGGAGTAATCGACGAAATCATCCTTGCGGCTCATCCGCGTCGGCACAAAGGCGGGATAGGCCGCCGTCGCCAGCAGCCCGGGCCGCACGATGGTGCGCGTGTAATCGACCCGCTTCTTCTGGTTGTCGCTGCGCAGGCCCAGCGTCAGGTCCAGAGCGTCGGTGACGGCATAATTCACCTGGCCGAACAGTGAAATCGCCTCCGTCTTGTATTCCTGGTTGGTGGCCACGGCGCCGTTCAACGGCGTCCCGACCTGGGGCAGGACATCCAGGTAATCGAAGTTCCCCCATTTGTCATGGTAGTAATAGGCACCGGCGATGTAGCTGAACCGCTCATATTCGGGGGAGGTCAGGCGCAGTTCCTGGCCGAAGCTCTCATTATGCTCGGTCGCGCCGCGCAGCACGGGCGCCTGGCGCACACCCGCCGGGTTGATCAGACGCTTCATGTCATATTCGGCATAACCGGTGACGGCCGTCAACGTGTGGTCGCCCAGCGCCAGATTGATGGTCGAGTTGGTGCGCCAGCCCTGGGTATAATCGAAAATCTTCTCGAAACCCGGACGTACGGTCCCACGGCTGACATCACGGATGGCGGCGGTGAAGGCCGGGTCGCCGTACATGGCGGCAGTTTCGGCCAGCCGGCCCAGCGTGTCCGCCCCGGCATAGAAGGTCTGGCCATCGCGGTCGATCCAATGCGCCTGGGCTGACACGGTCCAGTCCAGCACGTCGTTGGGCTCCCACCGTGCCGTGGCGCGGATGGCCTTGCGGTTGCTGGACTGTTCGTCCTGCCCCGTCAGCGCATTGCGTATCCAGCCGCCCTCGTCGGCGAACTGGCCCGCCACGCGGATGGCGAAACTGTCATTGACGGGCAGGTTCACCGCGGCATTCAGAATGTCGGAACCCAGTTCGAATTCATGCATGTAGCTGGCTTCATAGCCGAACTGCGAACCGGGCTTCTTCGTGGTCAGGGTCAGCGCGCCAACGGACGTGTTCTTGCCCAGGATGGCTGCCTGCGTGCCCTTGACGATCTCCACCCGTTCCACATCGAACAGGGCGGCGGCATAGTCGCGGGCATGGCCGGCAAACACGCCATCGACGAACAGGCCGATGGTCTGCTCGAAACTGTCATTGGAGGAACTGGTGCCCAGCCCGCGCACGACGGGATTGATCGTGCCGCCCGGTGCCGACTGCATGCGGATGCCCGGCACGACCTGGGTGATCTGGTCCAGAGACACGATGGCAGTGCGCGCCAGCGCCTCACCCTGCACGACGGTGACCGATGCCGGCACCTCCTGCAGGGGCTGAGACCGTTTCAGCGCCGTCACGATGATCTCTTCCAGCACGGCCTGACCGGCCGCGCTCTGTTCCTGGGCCAGGGCTCCCTGGCTGGTGCTGGCCAGCAGGCCGACCAGAATCACACGCGAAAATCCGCGCATCACTTTCCTCCCCATTTTCGTTTGAACAGCGCCCGCATCGGCGCCGGATGTTTCTTGGCCCATCGCATCGGGCACAGGCTTTATTTATTCCAAGTGGACTAAATAGTAAAGCCCATTGTGCCGTTTGGTGAATAATTTTGCCTACGATGGGATGCCAGACAGCAGACGGGCAAAAGGGTTCGCGCCAGGGGATTTCCCCAGGGCGGCGGTTGTTTGCGGATGGATCGCTCGGCAGCGGTCAGCCGCCGCCCGCTGGTCCGGAACCCGGTGGTGAAACGGCGGTGGGGGACGGTATTGTCCCGCTCACACGCTGCGGCGACCCTTCTTTTCTGGCAGGTCGCGGAAAAACAGGGCCAGGCAGCGTTCGACATGACTGTCGATGAAGGCCGGTTCCAGCGGTGAGCGGCCCAGGATGCGGGTCACTTCCGCCGATTGCATGAAGATACGGGTGGCCGCGCCGATGAACAGATAATGCAGGTGATGGGCGTCGCCTTCCACGAACTGTCCCTTGGCCTGGCAGGACCGGATCAGGTCGGCGACCAGATCGAAATAGCCCTTCAGGTAATCGGTGACCATCGCATCCAGTTGCGGGCTCGCCTCGCTGGACGAATGGGTCATCAGGCGGTGGACATTGAGGTTTTCCGCGCTGTAACGCACGAAATCCTCAAGCACCAGCCGCAGTTTGATGACATCATCCACCCCGTGCAGGCCCGCCAGCCTGTCGCGCTGCTTGGTGGTGAAGGCCCGGACCGTGCGGTCCATCGCCGCCTGCCACAGGCCTTCCTTGCCATTGAAATGATAGGTGACAAGGGTGTGCTTGGCGTCCGCGGCATCGGCCATGGCCCGGGTCGATGCAGCCTCGAACCCGCGCGCCGCGAATTCGACGATTGCGGCTTCGATGATCCGTTCCCGCGTGTCGATGGCGCGCTGTTGCTGCCGGCGGCGCGGGGGTTTGGCTTCTGGCGTCTGGGTCTCGGTCGACATGACCCTATCTATACGGGATCAAAGGGTTTTCGCCAGTCCATTCTATGTCTGCCAGCCTCCGCCCCGCGCCGGGGCCCGATCGCTCAATGCTGTGCCGCCGCGCGGGTCTGAAGGCTGTGATAGTTGGCGGCGCGGCGCGCTTCGTCCAGGCGCATGCCGCCGGCCACGGCCGTGCGGATACGGTCCTCGGCCGCTTCGATCTCCTCTGCGATGGCCAGCACGGCGACCAGCTTGTCAGCGGGTATGGCGATGACGCCGTCCGCGTCACCTACCAGCCAGTCGCCTGGCGCCACACGAACGCCCGCGACCTGCACCGGCACGTTGTAGGCGTCCGCCGTGACGCGGTCCTTACCGGTGCGCATCGTATTGCCGCGGGCAAAGACGGGATAGCCCAGTTCCACGCAGCGGTCGCTGTCACGGCAGACCCCGTCAATGACGGTGCCGGCGACGCCCTTGGCATGGGCCACGAAGGTCAGGATGTCGCCCCAGACCGTCTGATCCGGGCGTCCGTCATTGTCGATGACCACGACAGTGCCGGGGGCCACCTCGTCGATATAATCGCCGACCACGCCGCCCGTCAGGCCCACAGGCAGCATGCGGATGGTGAAGGCCGGGCCGGCAAAGCGCATGGTGCGGGCCACGGGCATGATGCCCACGGCCTGACCTTCGATACCCAACCTGTCCAGCGCATCCGACAAGGCCGTGACACCGGCCTTTTTCAGCCGTTCGACCAGTTGCGGATCAGTCATCCTGCTTCTCCGTTCGTTTCAGCATGTCTTCGTAATTGGCCCCCATCACCTGGCCGATGGGCACGCCGGCATCGATAGCGCGGGCCATCAGGGTTTCGCGCGCCAGGATGTCCTCGGCCACGGCGATAACCTGTTCCAGCCTGGCGGCGGGAATGAAGACCACGCCGCTGCCATCGGCGACCAGCCAGTCGCCCGGCGACACGGCCAGCCCCGCGATGGTGATGGGGCAATTGTAATCATGTTCGGCCACCCGGCCGCGCGCCGTGACCGGCACGGCGGCGCGGGCGAAGACGGGCAGGCCCAGGTCGCGGCTTTCATCCACGTCGCGACAGGCGCCGTCGACGATCACCGCCGCTACGCCCTTGCCGACCGCGCCCCGGCTCAACAGCCCGCCCCAGCCCGACACATCGGTCCGGCCACGATGTTCCACGACGATGATGTCGCCCGGTTCCGCCGCCATCACCGCGCCGGCACCCAGATGCCGTTTCGGAAGGGCCGGCAGCGGCGCGCCCAGCTTTACCGTCACGGCCCGGCCGGCAATGCGACGGCCCGGCAGGGTCAGGGGCGACAACCCGCTGACAGCACCCGTCAGGCCCAGCTTGTCCAGGGCATCCGACACGGTGCAACTGTCGAAGTGCTGCAGCCGCTTCACGATTCCCGCATCAGCCATTGTCGGTCACCATCGCGATGGCGTCGCACTGCACCAGCATGTTGGCGGGCAGATGCTCATAGGTCAGGGTGTGCCGTGCGGGGCGGCTTTCCGGGTCCGGGAAGGCCTTCAGCCATTCGGCATTCACGGCGGCCCGTGCTTCGGGCACCTTGGCATAGATGGTCATGCGGGCGATATCCCCCATGCCCGCCCCGGCCGCGGCCAGGACCCGCTGCAACTGCCAGAACATCAGCCTGGCCTGCGCCGCGACGTCATCGGGTAATTTGCCTGTATCCGGGTCCAGGCCATAGATGCCGCCCGTCGCCACCAGCCCGCCAACGCGCGATGCGGCGGGGATGGGCTGGGCGCCATGATTGAAACCATCGACATTGATGCTGCGCCTTGCACTGCTCATTGCTTCCCCCCTTTCTCTCATGCGCCAGGGTTGCCGGCCGGGGATGCTCCCCAGGCCGCGAAACCGACGCCGATGCCGGTTCCGGCCGGCGTGCGCCGGATGGGTTCATATTCGGTCCAGGACAGCGGCAGATGGTCGGCCGCACCCGCCGTCATCACCCAGTTCAAAATCTCCGAGGAGCCGGAATTGAGCGCTTCGGGCGGAATGGACCGCAGCAAATCCCCGGCACCCGGCTCCAGGCCCGCCAGAACGCGGCGGTCCAGTTCCTCATCCACCACGAAATGCGACAGGCCGCCCGACGCCACCACGGCCACCCGCGCGTCGGACGGGCTGTCCTCGATCGCGCTGCGCAGCAGGCGCCCGATATCGAACGCGCGCGCCGCCGTCATGACATTGGGCGGGAAATAGGTATTCAGCAGGACGGGCAGCATGGGGATGGCACGGTCCCGGAACAGCCGCTCGGCCACGAAGCCGAAGGCATGGCCGAACCCGGCCTTTACCGGATCATCCACCTTCGACGCAGCACCGATATCGACATGCCGGCGGATCAGCCCGGTGATGACCTCGCGGGCCAGCTCCGGCGCTCCGGGAAAGCGATGGACGCGGTCCATGGCATAACCTCGGGCCATCTGATGCATCCAGGCCGGCTTGTCGTCACGCCCCCAGACATCGTTGGTGGCGATCTCCGCCCCGTAATAGACCGAGATGGCCGGCGTGTTCGACAGGGGGAACAGTTCCCCCTGATCATCACCGATGACCATGACGATGTCCGGCGCGGCGGTCAGCAAGGCGTCGGCCAGCCTGTCCAGCCCGGCCTGACAGCGCACGGCCGCACTCTCGAACGCCTGCGGGGTGGCGATGGCCGCATAGGCATCGCCGCGCTCTGCCTGCAACTGGGCATAGGATACGAAGCGCCCGTCCGACAGGTTCAGCTTGTCATTGGACAGGTCGGCCTGCGCCCGGTGCTGCCATTCGCCCCAGTCGATGGTCAGCAGGGGGCTGTGCGAGGCGGCAAGCCCCAGAACGATCTCAGCCATGACCGGTCTCCGGCAGGCCCCGGAACAGGCGCCTGGCATTGCCCTCGAATATCTTGTGGCGATCCTGGTCCGTCAGGAAGCCCATGGCCTCGATATCGGGCTTCATATCGTCATAGGAACGACCGGTATCGGGATTGATCTGGCTGCCGCTGCCGATGCGTTCGGTTCCAAAACAGACATTGTCCGTGCCCACCACCTTCAGCAAAAGTTCCACCGACAGGGGGGAGTGCAGGCAGGTGTCGAAATGGAAGGCGCGCAGCGCATCGTCGAAGCTGCCCGGCGCCTCCGACAGCTTGCCCTGCACCCCATCCTTGCCCAGGTCGGGGAAGGCGCCGCGTTCGGCACGCCAGCGCCCGACCTGGTAGGGAACGGAGCCGCCGCCATGCGCCACAATGATCTTCAGCTTGGGGAAGCGCTGCATCACCCCGGCCTTGATCATGGACAGGAGCGCAATCGAATGCTCGGTGATGAAATGGTTGGCATAGGTTTCCCGCCCGTTGCAGCAGGAGCAGGCATGGATCAGCGCAGGCACATCATGCTCGCACATCTTCTCATAGAGCGGATACCAGTAGGGATCGCCCATGGGCGGCACATATCCCGTCCCCTCCGCCGGATCGGGATTGATCAGGATGGAGTTGAAGCCCAGTTCCCTGATGCAGCGTTCCATCTCCGGGAAGACCCGCTCGATGGGTTCGCCCGGCACCTGCGGCAAGCCGGCCATGCCTGCGAACCGGGTCGGAGCCAGGCGCACCTGCTGGGCGATGGCGTTGTTGGTCCAGCGGGTCCAGATATCGACAAGCCGGCTTCCGCGCGAATGCAGCATGGTGAAGGGCCGGGGCGAGACCATCTGGAAGTCGGTGCCCACCATATCCAGCGCCTTGAACAGGGTCTGGAGATAGTCAAGATACCGGTCGTCGGAGATTTTCGGCTCCATTCCGGAATAATGCCCGTCGCTGCCGACCAGCATCATGCCGCCGGCATTGAATTCCGGTGGTGCCCAGAGATGGGAGTGGACGTCGATGATCACGGAGATGTCTCCCGTTTCTTCAGAGATTGTAGACGTCGAGCGTCAGGGCACCGGCGCGCACACGCTCCAGAATGCCGGCTTCCTTGGCGTCGCGGTCGCGCGCCGCCTGCACCAGGGCGGGGCCGTCCGCCGCCGGCAACACGATCACCCCGTCGGCATCAGCCACCACAAGGTCACCGCGGCGCACCGTGACGGCGCCGATGCGCACCGGTTCCCCCACCGCGCCATCGCCCTTGGGGTCCTTGCCCGTGCCCTGGATGCAGATGGCGCCGGCGAAGGTCGGCAGGCCCAGGTCAACCAGTTGCAGGCTGTCGCGCACCCCACCGGTGATCACCAGTCCGGCCGCCCCCAACGCAATGGCAGAGGTCGCCATGATCTCTCCCCAATAGCCGAACTCGGTCCCGCCGCCGCAATCCACGACCAGCACGTCACCGGGCTTCACGGCCCTCAGGGCACGATGGATCCAAAGATTATCGCCCGGTGGACAGCGCACGGGCAGCGCCGGCCCTTCCACATTCATGCGCCGGTCGATCGGCTTTATCGCCGAAGGCAGCGCGCCACGACGCCCA
Source organism: Niveispirillum fermenti (assembly GCF_048066175.1). GTDB lineage: Bacteria > Pseudomonadota > Alphaproteobacteria > Azospirillales > Azospirillaceae > Niveispirillum > Niveispirillum fermenti. The sequence goes on from NZ_JBLTXA010000015.1 coordinate 26,435, forward strand.
GCCGCTTCATGCAGGCTGGCGCTAGAGATCGTGGCGGCATAGGGCCATGCCGTCATTCGATCCTCCCCCGGATTGTCGGATTTCGTTATGGCTACAAATTATACAGTTGGAAGATTTTATCAAGCAAAATCTTCCAATAACCAATGCGTACCCATCACCTGTTCGTTGCGATCCAGGTCGCAACGGCTGCGCGGGACACAGTGAAAAGCACAACGCCCGCCAGCCCGGCGACAGCGCAGACCGTCATCAGGCCCAGCGCCAGCGGGTTGCCCGCCCCTTCCGCCAGCCCGGCGAAGAAGGCGGCCGCCACGGGGCCCACGCCCAGCGCCAGCGTGCTCATGCAGATCAGCAGCAGTGCCGTCATGGTGGCCTGCATGGCGGGCGGCACGATGGAATGGATGGCGGCCAGCACATTGTTGCCGCCGCCGCCGGCCAGGAACAGCCCGGCCGAGGCCATGGCCAGGAAGCCCGACGGTGTCGATTGCAATGGAGCCGCCAGCAGGAACAATCCGCCGGCCATGCCGCAGGCGGCCGAAACGACGGGCAGGGCATCCGGCCGTTTCAGCCGGCGGGTCAGCATGGGTACCAGGATCGTCCCGCCGACCAGCGCCAGCATGTTGAACAGCCCGTATATGCGTCCCCCTTCCGCCACGGGAATGCCGTAGGTGCGCAGCAGGAAGGTGGGGCCCCAGGCCAGATAGGCGTTGGTCATGATCTGCAGACAGCCCGCCCCCAGGAACAACGCGAAATAAAGCCGTGAATGGCTCGTAGCGTGGCGCAGAACGTCGCGCAGCGTGACGGCCGTACCCGCCTTGGGTGTCGCACGGCGGGCCGGCTCCCGCGACACCAGGGCGAACACAGCCGCCAGAACCAGCCCCGGCACACCGACGATGATGAAGATCACCTGCCACAGCCGCAGTCCGCCCAGTTCGCCCGACGGCTCCACCGCATAGATCCAGCCGATGGCGAAGGCCGCGACGATATAGGCACCCGATGCCCCGAACATGCCGCAGGCATTGTAGATGCTGGCCGCCAGCCCGCGCCGCTCCGGCGGCAGCACGTCGCCGATCAGCGAATAGGTGGCCGGTGTCAGCACCGCCTCCCCCACCGCCAGCCCGATGCGCAGCAGCACCAGCATGGCGAAGGTGGAACTGAAGCCGGACAGGATCGTGCAGCAGGACCAGAGTATGACACCGGCCAGGATCAGCCGCCGCCGGTCCCCGCGATCGGCAAGGCGGGCTACGGGAATGCCGACGACACCATAGAAGACCGCAAACGCCGTGCCGAACAGGAATCCGATCTGCAGATCGGACACACCCAGATCGGCCTTCAGCGGCCCGACAAGCAGGCCCAGCACGAAACGATCGACGAAGGAGACGATGTAAAGAAGCGACAGGATGGCCACCATGGACCAGGCGCGCAGCGTCCCGGTCGCGGCGCGCGATGCGTCCGCGTTCATTTTACCTCCGATGAATGTGATCGGCATCGGGTGGGGCGGATGGTGTTCCTCGCGCCCCACCGGATGCCGGGATCAGCCGGCGTCCGCCATCTGCCGCAGGTCGCGTTTCAGGATCTTGCCGCTGGCGTTGCGCGGCAGGTTCTGCACGAACACCACCCGTTTGGGCACCTTGAACCCGGACAGGTACGCGGCGCAGTGGGCCAGCACCTGCGCCGCGGTCAGGTCTGCTCCGGCTTTCGGCACGATGAAGGCGGTGACGGCCTCGATCCAGCGCGCGTCGGGCAGGCCGACGACAGCCACCTCCGACACGTCGGGCAGGATGTAGATAGCTTCCTCCACCTCCCGCGAGGCGACATTCTCGCCACCCGTCTTGATCATGTCCTTCTTGCGGTCCACGACGGTGATGTAGCCCTCGGCATCCATCATGCCCAGGTCGCCGCTGTGGAACCAGCCGCCGGCGAAGGCTTCCGCCGTCCGTGCCGGGTCCCGCCAGTAGGCGGTCATCAGTTGCGGCGACCGGTGGACGATCTCTCCCACCTGGCCCGCGGGCAGGTCGTTCATGTCGTCATCCACGATGCGGGTCTCCACATGCAGCGTGGGCCGCCCGGCCGCCCCGGCCTTGCGCTCCTGATCCTCCGGCTGCAGCACGGCTGCCACGGGCGCAATCTCCGTCTGGCCATAGCAGTTCCACAGACGCACCCAGGGAAGGCGTTGCCGCAGTTCCTTCAGCACCTCCACCGGCATGATGGAGGCGCCGTAATAGCCATGGGTCAGGCTGGTCAGGCGGGCCGGATCGAACAAGGGTGACCGCAAAAGGGCTATCCACACCGTCGGCGGCGCGAAGAAGGAAGTGATGGCATGCTTTTCGATCAGCGGCAGCACGATGTCGGGCGTGGGGGCCGCGGCGATGATGTTGCGCGCGCCCACCTGCAATGCCGGCCCCAGGAAGGCATCCAACTGTGCGCAATGGAACAGGGGCAGCACATGCAGGGCAACGGCGTCCGCGGTCCAGCCGCAGTCGGCGACGCAGCTCTGATACTGCCATATCACGGCTTCATGGCTCAGCATCGCGCCCTTGGGCCGGGATTCGGTGCCGCTGGTATAGATGATCTGGACGATGGAGCGCGCATCGATGCAGGCCGGGTCCGGCCGGGGAGCGCCCGTGCCCAACAGGCCCCGAAAATCGCGGGTTCCGTCGATCGGTTCCATCCCCACGTCGCCAAAGCCCCCCTCACCGGGAATGCCATAGCGCAGGGCCAGCCCCACCTTGTCCGCCGCGGCCAGCGCCGTGGCGGCACAACCGGCATCGGTGAACAGCACCGAACTGCGGCTATGATCCAGGATATAGGCGACGTCATCACTGTTCAGCATGAAGTTGACCGGCACCAGTACGGCGCCGGCCCGCGCCACGGCGAAGCGCAAGGCCGCGAACCAATGGCTGTTGCGCGACATCAACGCCACCCGGTCACCCGGAACGACCCCGGCGGCTGACAATCCGGAGGCCAGGTCATCCACCACATTGTCGAACTGCGCATAGGTCCAGTGATGTGCCCCGCATTCGATGGCGCGCTTGTCCGGAAAGCGCCGGACACTGCGTGCCAGCATGTCGCCCAGCGTCTGGCGCCGGCTGACCGCATCGAACATGCCGGCCGGCCGCAACAACTCGGCCTGTGCCGGTTCCAACGCCATCGGGACGGGTTCCCGCGATACAGGTTCCATGCCCTGTTCCTCCCATTCTTGCGTGCCACCTGGTTGATCGGCGGCATCATCGGATGGGAAGCTGTATATCGTATTATTTGATCCATGTGGAAAATTTTTATCGACTGAACTGCCTGCCCCGGCATCTGGGCGGGGGGCACCTGCGGCGGGCGCACTTGCCATCCTGCTGGCTCCTGTTCTAAAAGCGGGGCAGGAAGGGTTCCTTCCAGCATCCAGAGCCGGACATCGTCCGGCGCCAACCTGCCTGCCCGGGCAAGGTGGCGGCCCCCGACGGGGCGATGCGGCCGGTCAGCCGGCAACAAAGCGGGTGGTCTGTGCCTCCTGTCATGCCCCGTCGATCCGCCCGCCGGCCCCCGGTCAGGCCGCTTTTTGATCGTGGAGTGGACGATGGAAAATGACGCCTGTTTCAGCCCCGGTGACGAATGGCTGCGTGATCTGATTGCAGCACCGGGGGACCTCATCGTGCCCGCCAGCCCGCCTGACGGTGCGCATGGCGCCATTTTCACCGTACTGCATCGCAGCCGCGGCTTGTGGACACATGTCTACCGGGTGGAACGCCAGCCGGGACGCACGGGCGGTCTGGTCACCTTGTTGCGTGTGCTGGAAGGCAACTGCCTGGACATGGCCCTTGCAGGCATGCCAGCCGAAGGCAGTCACGCATGAAGACAACAATTTGCCTTCGCCGCCCGTCGCCGTTTCAGTCCACCTCGTTGCCGCGGGTCGGCAGGTCCTGCGCAACGATCAGCATGGCCAGACAGTTCCGGGTGCCCACCCGCCGCAACTGGTGGCGCAGATGCCCGTCGAAATGCACGGCATCGCCCTTTTCCAGCGATACGATACGGTCGGGAAAGACGACTTCCAGCGACCCTTCCAGCACGTAAAGAAATTCGTCCCCGGGATGGTCGGCATTCTGCGTGTGCCGGCCGTCGCCGGGTTCCAGCATGAAGACGCTGAGGCGGCGATGATCCCCGGCCGGCAGCACGGCGCGCAGGGCCGCACCCGGTCCCATGTCGGATGTATCGCTGATATCGACATGCGCGTCACGGCGGATAACGATGATGGAGTCGGCGTCGGTATTTTCCCCGAAAAGGTGCCCGACGGGAACGCTCAACGCCTCCGCGATTTTCAGCAGCGTGCCGACGGACGGTGATTTCTGCCCCCGCTCCACGCGCGACAGATACCCCTTGTCCAGTTCCGTGCGCTCCGCCAGTTCCGCCAGGGTCAATCCCTTGCGGCGGCGTGTCGTGCGAATGGAACTGGCGATGACATTGGCATCCGGCACCGGCATGGCGCCCCGGGCGGACGACTTCTTCTCCCTCATGACAATTTCCGTCCTGGCATTCCCTTATCGCGAACTGAATGCCTGATAAGCAACAAATTGTCCACTAAAACCAACCCATTGAAACCACTGGAGAACGGGCCGGGGAGTGCGTCCCCGGCCGGGGCGAAACCAAAGCTGTCCAGGAAGGACACGCCGCTCTGGATATATTGCCTGTCCGTCAGGTTCTTGCCGTAGAGCGCGATTTCCAGGTCACCATCCTGCAGACGCAACGCCGTGCGGGCATTCAGCAGGCCGTAGCCCGGCTGGGCGATGGAGACGGCATTCTGCGGATCGTACCGGACTTTGCAGCGGGGGCTCGTGACGGGTCCCCGGCCGTTTTGCACGCCTGTGCTTCGCGGGCGGCTTCCACCTAACCGCCCTGCAGGGCCTGGAACCGCGCATAGGCACCGGCCCTGACCAGCAATTCCTCGTGCGTGCCTTGTTCCACCACCTTGCCCTGGTCCATGACATAGATGCGGTCCGCATCGGCGATGGTGGAAAGCCGATGGGCGATGACCAGCGTCGTCCGGCCGGCCTGCAAGCGACGCAGTGCCTCCTGCACAGCCCGTTCCGACGCGCTGTCCAGGGCCGATGTCGCCTCATCCAGCAACAGGATCGGGGCGTTCTTCAGCATGGCACGGGCAATGGCGATACGCTGGCGCTGTCCCCCGGACAGTTTCAGCCCCATCTCGCCCACCATCGTATCGTACCCTTCCGGCAGATCCATGATGAAATCATGGGCAGCGGCATCGCGGGCGGCCGCCTCCACCTCCGCCCGGCTGGCACCGGGACGGCCATAGGCGATGTTGGCATGGACCGTATCATCGAACAGCGCCGTTTCCTGGCTGACCAGGGCGATGGAAGCCCTGAGCGAAGCCAGCGTCACCTCCCGCACATCGTGACCGCCGACCGTCACGCTTCCGCCCGACACATCGTAGAAGCGCGGGATCAGGTTCAGCACGGTGGTCTTGCCGGACCCGGAAGCGCCCACCAGCGCCACGGTGCGGCCGGCCGGGATTTCGATATCCACGCCGTCCAGCGCCGCCTTCTCCCCGTCATAGGAGAAGCGGACATTCTGGAAGCGGATATCGTGGCGCGTGCCGGCCGGCAGGGCACGGGCGCCGGCCCGGTCGGTGATGGCCGGCTTGGCATCCAGCACGGTCAGCACCCGTTCCGCCGCCGCCAGCCCGACCTGAAGCTGGGCGTTCAGCTTGGTCAGCGCCTTCATGGGCTGATAGGCCAGCATGAAGGCGCCGATGAAGCTGACCAACTGCCCGGCCGTGCGCGTGCCTTCGGCGATGGCCAGTCCGCCATAGATGATCACGCCCACCACGGCCATGCCGCTGAAAATCTCGTTGATGGGCAGCATGGAGGCGCCGGTGCGGTAGCTTTTCGCCGTCAGCTTGCGCAGACGGTCGATGGTCCGGCCGACCCGCTCCTCCTCGTAATCCTCCATGCCATAGGCCTTGACATGGCGCGCACCCTGGAAGGTCTGGCTGAGCACGGCGGAAAAATTACCCAGTTCCGCCTGTGTGCTGGCGGCGATGCGGCGCAGGCGCTTGCCCAGGCGCGACAGGAACCAGCCGGACAGGGGAAAGACCGTGAAGGCGATCAGTCCCAGCCGCCAGTCCTGATAGAACATCAGGCACACCAGCACGACGAGGGTCAGGCCGTGGTTGACGGCCCCCGTAAGACATTCCGACACGGCCAGCCGCATCTGATTAACGTCGTTGACCAGATGCGATATCCATTGGCCGGAGGCACGACCGTGCAGATAAGCCAGATCCGACCGGATCAGATGGGCATAGACCTGCCCCTGAATGCGGGCCACAATACGCTGACCCACATGGTTGACTAGCACGGAATGCCCGTAGGCGGCCGTACCGCGCACGATGAAGGCCGCCATGATCAGCGCCGCGAATGGCAGCAGGAACCCCTGATTGTCGGGCTGGAACGCACGGTCCAGCAAGGGCTGGAACCCCCAGGCCACGGCACCGGTGCCCGCCGCCTCCAATGCCATCAGCAGCAGCGCCGTCGCCAGCTTCGGCTTGAACGGGCCCAGATAGGCGGCCGACAGCCGCCGCAGCAGGGCACGGGTGCGGGTGGCCTTCGGTGCGGCGGCGGGTACGGCTTGGGTCAGGGACAAGACGGGTCTTTCAGACGGTGACGGGCGGGAAAGCAGTTCCCAGGAAATGGACCGCCCCGGAGCAGGGCGCAAGGGCAAGCGTCAATCGCAGGGCGAAACCCTTCTATTCCGATGCGCCGCTTTGCCCCCTGGCCCAACCGGCGATGATGGCGCCGACGCCATCCTTGGAAAAGGCGATGCCGATACCGGCATCGACATGGCGCACGACACGGGCTTCCGCTGCCAGCGCGATCTGAGGTATTTCCAGCATCACGGGCGTGCCCACCGGCAGGGCGGGTACATCCACGAGCAGCGCGCCGCTGGGGGATACGTCGCGCATGCGGCAATCATGTGCCGTCCCCTGCACCGACAGGCGCACACCGTAATGCACGGCATGCCGGTCATAGAGGCGCCGGTTGGGCTTGAAAAGAGCAGTGATCCACGAAGGAAGCGAGAGCGCCGGCATCGTCACACCCTGCTGATGCAAATGGCCGTCAGGTCGTCGGCCAGCGGCCGCGTCACCATAGTGTCGAAGGCGGCGAGCAATCGCGCAAGCCTGTTCTCGCCGCCGGGGAAGGTTTGACGGACCAAGGCCTGCAATCCACCCTCTCCCACCAGGTGGCCCTGCCTGTCCTCCGCCTCCGTCATGGCGTCGGAATAGATCAGGAGGGAGGATCCGCGGGGAAAGGGCACGGTATCGGCCGTCAGGAAAGGATTGTTGGACACACCCAGCATGACCCCGCTGGCATCCAGCATATCCACCTGTCCGTCCTGGAACAGCATCGGCCCCGGCGCCCCGGCCGCCGCATAGGACAAGGTGCCTTCCCCGGCGTCGATGATGGCATAGAAGCAGGTGGCGAACTGTCCGACGGGCAACAGGTCCTTCAGCGGCCGGTTCAGCATGGTCAGCCATTCCGCCGCGTCGAACCCTTGCGGGGGAATGCGTTCGATCAGCGTGTGGAGGCGGAAGGTATTGATCGCGGCGGAAATGCCATGACCGGAAAAATCGGCCGACAGCACGCCCAGCCGGTCCCCGCCAAGATCGAACAGGGTCCAGAAATCCCCGCCCAGTTCGTCCGACGGCTCGAAATGGCCTTCGATCGACAGGCCGTGACGCAGGCCGGCCGCCGCCAGCGTCCGCGCGTCCGGTATCAGGGATTTCTGCATGCTGCGCGCCAGCTTCAGATCATTCTGCAGGCGCTTGTGGAAATCCGTCAGGTTTCGCAGAAAGAACTGCTTTTCCAGATGCAGGCGGACGCGCGCCATGCATTCGCCGGGATTGATGGGCTTGGTGACGATGTCGCTGGCCCCGGCCTCGAAACATTTGACGCCGGCGGGGTCACCGGCCGGCGATGTCTGCATCAGCACCGGCAGGTCAGCCCAGGCCGGCTCCTGCCGGATGTGCCGGCACAGGGTCAGCCCGTCCATGACCGGCATATCGATATCCAGCAGTACAAGGTCGTAGTTTCCGGCACGCAGCAGTGCCAACCCCTCCTCCCCGTTGCCGGCACTATCAATCCGGCCAACCCCGACCCACTGCATGAAGCGCGTCAGGATCTCCCGGTTGAACCGGCTGTCATCGACGATCAGTATCCGGCAGTCCGGAAAGCTGATGCGTCGTGGACCTGATCCCCCGTCGGGTGGCGCCATGGTCATGGCTGGTGTCATGGCTGGAAATGCAGGTGGACCCGCCGCCCGCCGTCGGAAAACCGTACATGATCGGCAAGGTCGTGCATGATGCGGATGCCGCGGCCGGACTTGGCGGTCATCTCCACGGGACGCATGACCAGCCCCGCATGACCATCCCCCTGGTCCATGACGCTGAGATGCAGCCCGTCCCCTGCCCTTGCGGTGACCATGATACGCCGGCTGGCATGCCGACGGTCCGCGAGGCGCGCATGGACAAGGGTGAAGAAACGCTCGAACGATGCGGCATCCCCGACCGAGCCGGCATCGACCGACAGATTGCCATGGATCACGGCGTTGCTGAGTGCCTCCTGCAGGCAAATCTCCGCGTCCGCGCGCCGGGGCGCTGCCAGCCAGCCGCGCGACAGCAGGACGTCGCAAAGTACGGGCGTCATGTCCAGGCTGAAGGCTGTCGCGGTCGACAGCGACAGGTGCAGCCCGCCATCTGCCTTCAGCCGTAACGGCAATTCAACCGGCAGGGCCGTTTCGTCGTCACCGATCTCGATGATGGCGCGGGAGCCGAGGCCAAGGGCGAGGCGCATTTCCCGCTCGGTGGCGCGCAGGGTCAAAAGGATGGAGGGCGCGGACTTCACCGTTCCCGCCTCCGCCCCGTCCGCCGACCAGTCACAGACCGACAGGCCATGCGTGGCCGCGATACGGGCCAGCAGGGCAGCCGCCACTTCCCCGCCCACCGTCAGGCGATCGTCCGGCACGGAAGGGAGGGCGGCCAGCGGTTCCAAAGCCCGGACCCGTCAGGGCCGGACGCTGAACAGCGTCTGGAACTTCGCGATCTGCAGGATACGCTTGACCCCGTCCTGCGCACCGGAAAGCTCGATCTCCATGCCCTTGGGCAAGGCCACGTCACGGGCGATCAAAAACATGCCCAGTCCCGAACTGTCCACGAATTCCAGCCCGGAAAGGTCGAAAACGCATTTCGAGCCGGTGGACTTCTCGATCGCATCAACCACATTGCGGAACTTTTCGTGGTCGATCAACGTCATACGGCCCTTCAGGGTGACATGCAGCCCATCGGTGGCGGTTTGGACGGCGTAGTCCATCAGAAAATCTCCGTTGGATCAGTCGAAAAGGTTGTCGATCTCGGATTGATCAAGGGGGTCGGGCACATCGTCCGCGTCCGCGGCCACCTTCGCCGGTGGGCGGGCCGGGGCAGGTTTGGACGCCGGTGGTGACGGCCGGGGGGCCGCACCCGCCATCAGCGCATCAACCTCGCTCTGGTCCACCCCGTCGCTGCGCGGGCCGGTCAACAGATGGGCGTCAGGCCGGGCATCCGCCGGTTCCCCGTCCAACGGGGGCTTGACGCCTTCGACGCTCCAGATGGAAATCATGGCATTGATGCGCTGCTCGACATAGCGCAGGGCATTCACCACCTTGCTGGTGCGCTGTCCCGTCAGGTCCTGGAAGGAACAGGCGGTGAAGATGTTCGTGACCTCGTTCTCGATGTCGGACACCAGATCGCCATCCACGCCCAGGCGCTTCAGCCGGCCCGCCACTTCCATCAGCCGCTCGGCCGATTGCAGAATCTCGATGGAGGCGCGTTCTGTGGTGGAAACGATGGCATCCAGCTCATTGGTGGCGATGTCCAGCCGGTTGTTGGACGTATCCTTGGGCCGCAGGGCCGCAATCTCCCGCCGCGCCTGTTCGATGGACGCCGCCATCTCCAGCAGTTCGCTCCGAAGGGCATCCGCCCGGCCGGCCGTCTGGTGCAGGCTGGCCTGCTGCTCGAACAGGGCCCGGAGGTCACGCAAGGTGCCGTCAAGCTGGCCCTGCCCCACATCGGCCGCACGGCGCGCATGTTCACGCAGGAAGGCAAGACCTTGCGGATTCTGCGCGATACGGTCGTAGAGGCTGGCGTAATCGGCCTCCGACAGGCCTGCTATGTTTCCCATTTCGTGCAAGATACGCACTCTTCCACCGTGGCCGATCGCCGCCCGGCCCGCCGCCCCACGCGACGGGCATCCTCGACACCGGGGTACATTGCTACCATCATAAGGGTAAAGCCAGCAATGTCGCACCAGCGCCTTCACCGGCTTTTTATCGGTCACCGCAAATGCCCGATCGCCTTTGGTCAATCCCGAGTCCTGTCAATATTGCACAGGCCGGGACGTCCGACCGGACATGTCCCGATAGTCGGATGGCCAGTGTTGACAAAGTCATGACAATGCGTTTGCGAACCTTATCGCCGGCATGGCAATGCCTGGCATTTTATGCATGGCCATCCACCTGACGTTGCCAGACATCAAGCGCGCGATTGTCCGCCGGACCGATGATCGCGATTCGACCGATCAGTTTGCTGCGCCGGGTGGGCGGTCTTTCTCATCAAAGGGCTAAAGCGTCCAAACTGGACAAGTCAGGGTGGCCTGCTATCCTGACCGTCCAATATGGACGATGCAGATGCTGGATCTGGTGAAGCTGGGCAAGGTGCTGGCGCTCGTCGACAGCTCTAACGAGGGCGAAGTTGCCGCAGCCGTACAAAGCGCGCGACGGCTTCTGGCGCGCGATGGAAAACGGCTGGCCGATCTGGCCACCATGCTGATGGAATCCAGCCTTGCCCCGTCGGCTGCCGCCGCCCCGCCCCCACCGGCACCACCCCCGCCCCCGGCACCGGCCGCCACCCCGGCGGATGCCCGGCCCCGCATGCGCCGCCATGCGGCACCGGACCTGCAATCGGTGTTGTTCCGCCATGGGGGCCGTGCGGCCGTGCTTGCCCCCTGCTCGCGCGAAAAGCTGCTGCGGGCCGCCGTGGCCCGCTGGTCCCAGGCTCAGGATGCCCCAAACGAGCGCTGGACGCGCAGCCTGTCGGGCTGGACGCGCAGCAGCCTGCCGCGCCATATGCCGCCGGAAATCCGCCGGGCCGTGGAGACGGCCTATTCCCTGCCGACCACGGTGGCCGGAGCCATCGCCGAACTGGAATATTGGGAACGGCGCGGGCAGGAGATCGCGCTGATGCGCGAGGATACAAGCGATGCCGCCCCCATCCTGGACGAATATGCCGATCCCGCCGGCCATCTGGACCTGCCTGCCTATGCCCGCGCCATCGTCATCCGGCGGCTGGTCGAACATGGGCTGCGCGCCGTCACCATCCAGGATGCCCTGGCCAGGGCCGAATATTGGCGGGCGCATAGCGGCCGGGGAAGCTGGCTGGAAGCGGCGATCCTGGCCGACCTGCGCCATCTGGCCGGCAAGCGGGTAACCGGCACCGACGATGATCACACCGCTGCCACCGGCCAGCCGACCCATTTCCGCACGGCATCGGAAAGGCGGGAAGAGGTGATGCGCATCCTGTCCGATCCGGTGATGGCTGCCCTGCCCGACCGGGAAATCGCCCGGCGTGTCGGCGTATCGCCGCAGACCGTCGGCAACCTGCGCCGCCGGGTTGGGGGGTGACAATCTCATCTGACACCGGTTACCATCCCCTGCAGAATAAACAGAATCCGGCAGGGGATCATCATGCTTTCCATTTCGATCAGGACATGTCTGGCAATGGCCATGTTGCTGTCGGGGAGCCTTCTGGCAGCCCCGGCTGATGCGGATGCACCCTTCACGGTGGCTCCCGGCCTGTTCGATCCATCCAGGCCGGGGGATCTGGGGCTGGAACCGGCGCCGGGCACACAAACCTTCACGATCTTCGCACCGGATGAGGACAGCGACAAATTCCACAATGGCGCGGTGCTGATCGGCTTCAAGGGACGGCTTTATGCACAATGGCAGGTGTCCGAACGGGACGAGGACACGGCCGACACGTGGGTTGCCTATAGCCACAGTCCGGACGGGGAAAACTGGGCACCGCCCGCCATCCTGTCGCCACGCGGTGACACCGCGACCCAGATGCGGTCCAACGGTGGCTGGTGGACGGACGGCAATGTGCTGGTCGCTTTCATCAATGTCTGGCCCACCGGATTCCAGTCGGGCGATGGCGGCTATGCCGAATACAGCGTCAGCAGCGACGGAACCCACTGGTCCCCGCCAAAGCGGGTGATGGGCCGGGATGGCCAGCCCGTGGAGGGTATCATCGAGCAGGACCCCCACCACCTGCCCGATGGCCGCATCGTCACGGCCTTTCACCTGCGGCCGGGCATGATCGTCGCTCCCTTCCATACCGACGATCCGCTGGCCATCGGCGGCTGGACGCGCGGCCGGATGGAGAACCTGCCCCATGACGGCAAGGTCAGCCGCGAACTGGAACCCAGCCTGTTCATGCGTGCCGATGGCTGTGCCGTCATGGTATTCCGCGACCAGGGCGAAAGCTTCCGGCAACTGGCGTCGGAAAGCTGTGACCGGGGTGAAAGCTGGACCCTGCCGGTGCTGACCGGCATGCCCGATTCCCGGTCGAAGCAGAGTGCGGGAAACCTGCCCGATGGCACGGCCTATCTGGTCAACGCCCCCAATGACAGCCGTGTGCGCATACCGCTGACCGTCACCCTTGGCGGGAATGGCCGGCATTTCGATCGTGCCTTCCTGCTGCGCGGCGGCGATGACCTGCAACCGCTGCGCTTTGAAGGCCGCTACAAGCGCCCCGGTTACCATTATCCCAAGAGCATTGTCTGGAACGGTCATCTCCATGTCGCCTATACGACCAACAAGGAAGATGTGCAGGTGACGCGGGTCCCCCTGGCAGCGCTGACCGCCGCCCCACAGCCATAGATGCCGGCCTGTGTGGGAAGAGGCTGAATGGGAACAGGGTTGTGGAGATTGCGGCTAACAAGTCCTAAGGTAGCGTGCATGTCCGGAGTCTTGAGGAACCAGCATGCCCCCCTCTCCCCGCGCCGACCTGTCCGACGCGCTTGCCCATCATCGTCAGGGTCGACGGGACAGGGCCGAACGGCAATATCGTGCAATCCTGGCGCGCGAACCCGGCCATGCAGACGCCCACCACCTGCTGGGTGTGCTGCTGGGAGAGAAAGGCGAATATGAAGCGGCTGCCACTCATATCCGCCGGGCACTGGCCCTTGCGCCGAAGGCTGCGGCCTTCCATCACAATCTGGGGCTGGTGCTGCGGCAGGCCGGCCGGCTGCCGGAAGCGCTGGAAGCGCTGACCCAGGCAACCAGCCTGCTGCCGGATGATGCCAGCCTGCATCTGGCCCGGGGCAATCTGTTGCACCGGATGCGCCGCCCACAGGAAGCGGGGGACGCCTATCACCTGGCCCTGGACCTGGACCCGGCCCTGGCGCCCGCCCATTCCGACCTGGGGGTGCTGCTGATGGAAGTGGGACGGCTGGACGATGCCATTGCCAGTTTCAGCCAGGCCATCCGGTGCAAACCCGACATGGCAGAGGTTCATGCCAACCTGGGAAGCGCGCTCCAGGCGACGGGCAGGCTGGGGGAAGCCGCGGCGTCGATGGCAACGGCACTTCATTTCCGCCAAGACCCGGTGACACAGACCAATCTGGCCAACCTGGAAAAGGAAATGGGCGATCTGGACGGGGCCATCGCCCGCTACCGGCATGTACTGGCTGGTCATCCCGGGAACCGGGCGGCTGACAGCAATTTGCAGATGGCCCTGCATTACGCAACCAGCCAGGGCAATGCGGATTTCCTGGCCGCCGCACAGGGTTGGGCAGCACGCCAGGTGCCGGGGGCAATGCAAACCACCCCCCTTCCACCCCGCCCGGCCGCGGCCGATGGCCGTGTGCTGCGCATCGGCTACATCTCCGGCGATTTCAAAAGCCACCCTGTGGGCTATTTCCTGGAAAGCGTCCTGGCCAGCCATGACAGGCGGCAGGTGCATATCACATGCTATTGCAACAACGACCGGTATGACGGGCTGACCGATCGGCTGCGGGCCGCAGCCGATGGATGGGTCGATATCGCAGCGATGGATGACGATGCGGCGGCTGCCCGCGTGCGGCAGGACGGGATCGACATCCTGGTCGACCTGTCCGGCCACACCGATCGCAACCGGCTGCCACTGTTTGCCCGCCGGCCGGCACCGGTACAGGTCACCTGGCTTGGTTATTTCGGCACGACGGGTCTGCCGCAGATGGATTGGGTGATCGCCGACGAAACCGTGCTGCCGCCGGCGGAAAGCCGCTTCTTCACCGAGAAGGTCTGGCACCTGCCGGGCAGCTATCTATGCTTCACCCCGCCTGAAGAAGCGCCGCCGGTGGCCCCGTCCCCATTGCTGAATACGGGCAGCCTGACCTTCGGGTCCTTTCACAACCGGGCCAAGATCACGCCGGACACGGTCCATCTCTGGTCACGGACATTGCTGGCCATTCCCAACGCCCGGCTTCTGGTGAAGGGCCGGCAGTTTGGTGATATCGGCGTGCGACGGGGCCTGCGCGATCAATTCATGGCCCAGGGCGTGGCACCCAACCGGCTGCGGATCGAGGGGGCGGCTGTCAGGTCGGAATATCTGAAAAGCTACGACATGGTCGATATCGTGCTGGATACCGTGCCATTCGGAGGCGGAACCACAACGGCGGAGGCCCTGTGGATGGGGGTGCCCACCCTGACCCTGCATGGTGACCGCTGGGCAGGGCGGATCGGCCAGGGATTCTTGCGGGCGCTGGGACTGGAAGACCGGCTGGTGGCAGCCGATCCGGCGGATTTCGTGGCCAAGGCCACCGCCCTGGCCGGCGATCCCCCGGCCCTGGCCACCCTGCGCCAGGAACTGCGCGACCGGTTCCGGCAGTCCCCGCTGTGCGATGCGGCGGGCTTCACGCGCCGGCTGGAACAGGCCTATCGCGCCCTGTGGGCGGCCTGACGCCGGGGCCCGCGGCGCATGACCTGTCAGGTCCGCCCCCAGGGTGGCCCCGGGAACAGACCTGATGCGTCGTCAATCACTGAAGAGGGTGCCCGTCAGCGAAGCTTCGCCATGCACTCCACCTCCAGCAACGCGCCCAGGGCCAGCCCGCTGGCGCCGAAGGCCGACCGGGCCGGCAGGCGATCGGGCTTGAAATAGGTGACGTAAATCTTGTTGAAGTCGCCCCACTGCGCCATGTCGGCCATCATGACGGTGCATTTGAACACATCATCCATGGTCAGCCCTCGCCGCTCCACTGCGGCCTTGATGTTTTCCATGGTCTGGCGGGCCTGCGCCTCCATGCCATCGGGCAGCTTCATGTCGGCGTCGTTGCCGATCTGGCCCGACAGGTAGAGGATGCCGTTCACCTCCGTGGATTCCGCGAAGGGCGCGCCCGGCCAGGCCTGATGGAACCGGATGCCGTCCTTTGCCAGAGCGGTTGTGGCCAGCAGGGCGGTGGCCAGCACCGCGATCGTCATCTTCAGCATTGTATGGTCCTTATCCCCAGGTATCTTGCGCGAAACGGATGAAGTTGCGGCCCAGGATCTTTTCCACCTGCCCCGTCTTCAACCCCCGCGCCATCAGCAGGTCGGCCAGCTTCTGGAACTGCCCGGGACCGCGCAGGTCCATGATGAAGGGTGTCGTCGTGGCCGTTTCCCCAGCCGCCGCGATGCCCTTGGCGACGCGGTCGGCATTTTCCTTGCGCAGTTCCTCCATATAGGCATCCATGTCGTCATAGCTGGTGATGCCCCCGTCGGTGCCGATGCCGACATGGTCCTCCCCCGCCACCTTCACGGCGTGCAGGATATGCTCCACCACGTCATTGGCGGTGGCGACACGGTTGCGCGCCAGGAACGGCATGAAATAGATGCCGACGAAGCCGCCCTTCTGCGCCACAGCCCGCATTTCGGCGTCGGTCTTGTTGCGCGGCAGGTCCACCAGGGCACGGCAGCCCGTATGGTTGATGGAAAGCGGCCGCGTGGATGCGTGGATGGCGTCCAGACAGGTCTGCCGGTTGGAATGGGAGAGGTCCACCATCACGCGATTCTGCTCGATCCGGGCCAGAACCTCGCGGCCGAAATCGGTCAGACCCTGATCTTCCGGCATGATGCTGCCGGAACCAAGCTGGTTCTTCACATTATAGGTCAGTTGCATGACGCGGATGCCCATGTCCGCGAAGATATCGACGCGGGAGGCATCGTCGCCGAACATGGCCCCGTTCTGGAAACCCAGGATCATGCCGATCCGGTTTTCCGCCTTGGCCCGGGCGATATCGCCGGCCCGCAGGACCAGGGCCAGTTCCTCCGGCTGGGCGCGCACCTGGGCCAGGGTTTCCGCCGTTTGCCGGACGCTGAATTCGAACGGCTCGTCGGGGCCGGCCACCCAGCCGATCGTGACATTCACGGCCGTCAGCCCGGACCGCCGGGCATCGGCGACCGCCCGATCATCAATGCGGTAACGCACCTCCCGCGGGGCATCCTCCGGAGGCCTGGCGTTGGGATTGCCGATCCCGCCCAGTGTATTGACGATGGTCATGCCCCGGATCGTCGTGGCACCGGCCGGGCCGTCGATCGGCGTCACGGCGGCATGTGCAGCCGTGACGGGCAACAGGAAGGTGGCTGCGGATGCCAGCAGCAGGTGGCGGCGCGCGATATCCGTCATCACGGCATCTCCTCGGCGGTGATCGGGCGATAGTCGGTGCGGTCCAGGCGCGCCCCGCGCTTAACAGTGAAACGCAGGGTCCGCAGGTTGGACAGGTCGGCCAGCGGGTCCTTGTCCAGCACCACGAAATTGGCCAGCTTGCCCGGCTCGACAGAGCCCATTTCCGCTTCCTGCCCCATGGCCCGCGCACCGTCCAGCGTGGCGGCGCGGATCACGGCGGCGGTCGACATGCCAGCCCGGTCGTGAAGCAATTCCAATTCGTCGTGAAGGGCGGGCCAGGGATGGGCCGCCGGCGGCACGCCGTCGGTGCCCGCCACAACCGTCACACCCGCCCGCAAGGCCTGTGCCGTCAGGGCGGCCGCCACATCCAGCGAGCAATGGGGGCGCGGTTTCATGTCGGGATTGGCCGCCAGCCGCCGGTCATATTCGCGATAGACCCACAAGGTGGCATCCAGCAGGATACCCTTGGTGGCCATCTCGCCGAACAGCTTCGCCATCTCCGGATTGTCGCCGCCGATCAGCTTCGCCGCTTCCACAGGCCGGCGGTCCTTGTAGGTCGTCGGGCGTGGGTCGGAAATCTGATAGGCCAGGTAACAGGTGTGTGAAATGGAATTGACCCCGGCCGCCACCACGGCGTCCGGCGGGGTCGGGAACACCATGCCGTGGGCCCAGACCATCATCCCCTGCCGGTGCGCTTCCGCCGTGATGCGCTTCACGTCCTGCGGACGCAGATTGTCATAGAGCTTGACCGCGACGGCCGACGTGCCGCGTGCCAGTGTCACGGCCTCGGCCAGATCGGTGTCGTCGTCCACGGCGCGCATCCATGGGGCGCTGCCCGGCTTCACCCCTTCCGCTGCGGCGGCGGTGCGGGGATCATCGAAGAAATCCGGTCCCGCGAAGATGGCGCCGGCAAGGATGTCGGGACCCGGTATCTCGCCCATCCGTGCGGCCCGTGCATATTCGTTCACGGCCCGCAGATCGTCCGCCATGTCGCGCACGGCCGTGATCCCACCGAACAGGTCGCGGCGCATCTGCGCTTCGGCCCGGGGGCGGTTGGGCGGGGTCGCCATGTGCTGGTGGCTGTCGATCAGACCGGGAATGACGAAGGCACCATCGATATCGATGATGGCGGCCCCGGCACGCCGGGCCGGGTCCAGGTTCGCGGCGGGCAGCACCTCCACGATGCGCTCACCGTCGGTGATGATCGCCATGCCGGCCTGCGCCGGTCCGCCACGTCCGTCGATCAGGGTCGCACCGGTATAGATCACGCGCACGCCTGGGGCCGCGGGGGCATAGGGGCGCGGCACACCGTCGGCCGCCACAGGTATGGCGGGCACCGCCAGCGCCGCCGCCAGCAGCAGGAAACGCCACGTCCGGCCCCACCCCCGAGGGTGCCGCGCACCACGCGGCCCGCCGCCATTCTTGCCAGGATAATGCATGTTGTCCGACCGTCCTTGTTCAACTGGATTGCTAGCCTAATACTGCCTTGCGGTAATCAGAACCTGTTGGCTCTAATCACCGCCCTCAAATACCGGCGCCAACATTCGTTGGCTTGGCTACACCGCACGAGCGGCGCGGCGGCGGTCGCCGCCGTACCAGATTGCGATGAGGTCCATTCATCGCAATTTGATATAAAGGGTCCGGCAAGCCAAGCATGGTTGCCGGCCGCTGAACAGCCCCCGGTTTCACTCATTCTCCACGCACAGCCTCTGATCGCGCGACGCCCGTGGACCCTGGCAGGGATACCATCGATATCGACGCAACAATGAATTTCTTATTTCATTTTTTGGATGCAAATATTTAGAATACGGATAAACATCCATGACCCCGCCACAAACCAGAGTGCAACATGGCTTCCGCTTCTCCCCGCAAGATCGTCGTCACCCAGCGATTCTTTGATGATCGTTCGCTGGCCTATCTGCGTGCCCATGGATGCACCGTCGAACTGGCCCCGCCGCCGCCTGGCATGGGCGAGGGCGATATGGATGTGGAAACACTGCGCCGGCTGCTGACGGGTGCGGCGGGCTGGATCGTCGGCCACGCCCATGTGACGCGGGCCTTGCTGGCGGCATTGCCCGACCTGCTGGTGGTCGCCCGCCGCGGGGTGGGATATGAGCGCGTGGATGTGGAGGCGGCGCGCAGCCTGGGCCGGGTCGTGACCATCGCCGCCGGCGGCAATGATGCCTCCGTGGCCGATCATGCCATCGGGCTGATGATCGCCGTGGGCCGGCGGTTCCGCCAGTCGCAGGCCGGCATGCTGGACGGCGACTGGTCGATCCTGACCGGTTCGGACCTTTGCGAGAAGACGGTCGGCCTGGTGGGGCTGGGCCGTATTGGCCGAAGCGTCGTGCGTCGCCTGTCGGGCTTCGATGTCCGCGTTCTGGTCCATACAAGCAGCCCCGATGCCGATTATGCGCAGCGGACAGGCATCGAATATACCGACCTGCCCGAACTTCTGCGCCGTTGCGATTATGTCAGCCTGCATGCGCCGCTGACCCCGCGGACGAAGGGCCTGATCGGCGCTTCGGCCCTTGCCGCCATGAAGAAGGGTGCCTTCCTGATCAATACCGCGCGGGGTGGTCTGGTCGATGACGCCGCCCTGCTGGATGCGCTGCGGTCGGGCCATCTTGGCGGTGCCGGGCTTGACGTGTTCGCCAGCGAGGCCGACCCCGCCCTGCGCCCCGTCACAGAGGCGCTGCTGGCCTTGCCGAACGTCGTGGCCACGCCGCACGCCGCCGCCTCCACGCATGAGGGACTGGCCCGAACCAATCTGGTTGCGGCGCGCTGCGTCGTGTCCATCCTGGACGGCAAATCCCCCCCGCCCGGCACCGTGATTGCCGACGGCCGGGACACCTTGCCGCTGCCGGCCGGCGGCTGATCATTCGGGGTTGCACGACGGCCACCCGGCTGGTGTAAGAAACCAGGTGGCTCGCGGCGCAGGGCGGAGTGGCAGGTGGCGGAAATGGCAAGCACGGACGATATTGAACAGGATGAGAGCCTGACCGATCACCAGCGGACGGAGCCGGCCACCCATACCGTGCTGACGCGCCTGCGCGAACTGATCGTGACGGGTAAGATCGCGCCGGACACCAAGTTGCGGGCCGAAGCGCTGGCCACGCTGCTGAACGTATCGCGCACACCCATTCGCAGCGCCCTGGCCGTGCTGTCGGCCGAGGGGCTTGTCAGCTACAGCGTCAATCGCGGTTATACTGTCCGTCCCGTCACGATCGGCGATGTGTTCGACAGCATCGATGTGCGGGCGTCCCTGGAAGGGATCGCCGTGCGCACGACCGTCGATCACGGCTGGGAGGCGGACGCGCTGGCCGAACTGGCCGAAATCGTGCGCCAGGGCCGGGTGATTGTCGATCGGGGCGTCTGGTCGGAAGAGATCGAGCTTGACTGGTATCAGCTCAATTTCCAGTTCCATCGGGCCATCCTGTTCGAATCCCGGAACGAGGTGTTGCGCGCAGCCATGCGCATGACCCTGATCTATCCCGTGCTGGGCGATGCTGCACGCCTGTGCCCCAGCGTGGCGGCCTGTGTCCCGCCGCGGCACCGGCAAATCCCGTCGACCCCGCCGGCCCATATTCTGGGCTCTCAGCAGGACCACGAGGAGGTGCTGGCCGCCATCCGGCGGGAGGACAGCACAGAGGCGCAGCGGCTGATGCACGCCCATGTGCTGGCCACCAAGACCCGCCTGCACGCCGTCGTCATCCCCCGATAGGGGGCGGGGCGCGTGCGCCCTCCCGAACCCTTTCCCCCCCCTCAGAAGCCCGCGGCGATGGCAATGGCGGCGTCACCCGCCTCATTCTGCAACCGGTCCAGTTGAGCCACGACCTGTTCGGACGCGGCCTCCACCTCGGCAATTTCCGCCATCGCGCCGTCCAGATCACCGGCATTGAACAGTTCGACGGCGCGGATGCCATGTTCATGCACCGACCGGTGCGGGGCTTCCAGCGCTGCATAGGCGGGGTGGGAGCGCAGCGGCATCGACGCCGCACCGTAATACCATTTGCCCAACCGGCACGCATCATGGCGGGCCAGTTCGTCGGCCCGCAGCGTCTGCAGCCCGACCACCATGTCCGCCAGGCGTTTCTTCCACATGATGTGGTCGACCTTGGCGATCTTCACGATCTTGTTGGGGATGTCCTGCTTCATCAGGTCGGACAATTGCCGGCCCAGAAGGGCCTCCACCCCCTTTGTCGCTTCCACATTGCGCATGATGGCCTGGCTGTTGGAAGCGGCACGGCCCGCGATGTCGGTCACGCCATGCGCCACTTCCTGGGCAGCCGCCGTTTGCTGCTGCAGGATGGCCGCGATTTCCGCCATGCGTTCCGTGGTGGTGTCCACCCGCTGGGTCACGTCGTCGATTCGGGAGGAGACGTCCCGCATCTGGTCCTGACCCGCAGCCACAGCACGGGTACCCTCCTGCATGGACCCGACGATGGCGCCCATCTCATTGCGCAGATGGGACAGGCGGGCGCGGATATCCTCCGTCGCCTTGGCCGTCTGGTTGGCCAGGGACTTGACCTCCGACGCCACGACGGCAAAGCCCTTGCCGGCCTCCCCCGCCCTTGCCGCCTCGATCGTGGCGTTCAGGGCCAGCAGGTTGGTCTGGGCGGCAATAGCCTCGATACTGCCCAATATGTCCTGGATGCGGTCGGACGCCTCGGACAGTTCGGAAACGCGCGACGCGCTGTCGGCCACGGCCTGAGCGATGGCATCCATGCCGCGGACGGCGCTGGCCACGGCCTGCCGCCCGCCTTCCGCCACGTCATGTGCTTCCGATGCCAGACGGGCCACATCCTGACTGCGGGCCGAAATCTCGTTCACGCCGGCAACCGTTTCCTCCGTCGCCGCCGCGATGGCCTGCGCCTGGGCATCGACGGCGCGCAACTGCCCCACCATTTCCGCATTGGCGATGGAGGCGTCGTTGATGGCGGTGGCCACATCGACGGTACGGTCCATCAGCCCGGTCGCGAAGCCTTTCAGATCGGTGGGAACGGCCGCAGGTTTGCCGGCCTCCGCCGCCACCGGCGCGGGCGGCGCCAGCAGGCGGTCAAGGGCGGCCGAAAGCATGCCGCCCAGCGCGCGCACCTCCTGTTCCGCGACACCGATGCGCCAGCGATTGGCCCGCATGATGGCGGCCACCATTGTCGCCTGCGCATCCATGAAAGCGGCACTGGCCGCCGCGGGGCTCATGCCCGCCGCGCGATAGGCACCGGCCAGACGGGCAACATCCGCCTTCTCCAACTCACCTGCAATCAGGGAGCGCAGTGCCGCGACGGTCGCGCCGTCGGGATGGGCGCCATTGCCGAGACGGCGGTGCAAAACTTCGGCAGCGGAACCAAATACTCCTCCAAGCCGCCCCAAAACCGCGCGCCCCGCCGCAAAAGCCTGACCATGCATTTTCTGTCACCTGTTGCCGCATCGACCTAACGGGCTGTGTGTAACAGGTTTGTCCTTATTGGAAAATGCTGCCTGAACTTTTGCGCAGTGCAAAAATTATTGCTTCATTGCAGCAATGTCAGGAACCGAACGGTTGAAGACAAATCGTTGCGTTGCACGGCGCGCCGGTCGGCCGCCTCCCAATCCTCGCCCCATTTCTCGATCTGGTAGTTCTCGTCCAGTTGCGCCAGATCGAAGGCCTGTTCGGGCGTGAGATGTCCGTCGACCAGGGCCAGCGACACCAACAGGGAACCCGTGATGCCGATGCAGTTCTGCAACGCCGTCAATCGCCATTCATCCAGTTCGCCGACGGCGGCCCCCAGGGCCTTCAGCGCCCCCTCGGGCTGGGGCCTGTGGATGATGCCGCTTGTGATCAACAGGTGTGCGTCATGGCGCCGGGCTGCCCAGTCCAGCAGCGGGTTCCACAGCCTCGCCTGCCGTTCCACCAGTTCTTCCGGCTCTTCCGCGCGGTAGCAGACCAGTTCGCTTTCGCCATAGGCGGCGGATGCCGCGGCCACGTCGGCCAGCCGCCCGCGCACGCCGTCGATGCTGGTGCTGGCCAATTGCGTCAGGGGCATGGTGGCGGGTTTGACCTCCTCCCCCTGCGCCGTCCATTCGGCGGCGATGGCATCCGCCAGGGCCTGAGTTGGCACGGTCAGCGGCAGTTTGGCAGGCGTGCGCACGGGCTTGCCATCCAGGGCGATGCCGAATCCATCCTCGACCGCAACCACATCGACCTGCTTGTAGAAGCGCTTCATCCTTTTCAACCCTTGTCCAACAGGCCGGCCACCGCGTCGGGCAGGGCGGCATAATCATGCACCAGCCGGTCGGCCCCCGCCGCCAGCAGTTCGGCCCCGTCATGGTAGCCCCAGGCCACGCCGACGGACCGCACACGCGCATTGCGCGCCATCAGGATGTCGAAACTCGTATCGCCGATCACGACCGTGCCGCTTGCGTCCGCCCCGCTTTCAGCCAGGGCGGCATGGACCATGTCGGGGCTGGGCTTGCCTGCCACGCGGTCGCTCGTCTGCAAGGTCACGAAGCGCGGGGCAAGCCCGTGATGGGCCAGGGTGGCATCCAGCCCGCGCCGGCTCTTGCCCGTGGCGATGCCCAGCGCGAACCCCGCCGCCTCCAGCCTGTCCAGTGCTTCCAGCACACCATCGAACAGCGGTTCCGGATGGGTGCCGGCCAGCCGGTTGTGGTAAAAGGCCGCCTTGTAGGCCTCGGCGATGGCCTCATGCGCGCTTGCATCCAGCAGGGGCGCCAGTTGGGCAACCGCAGCGACCAGCGGCAGGCCGACGACGCGGCGCACCGCCATGGGCGGCGGCGATATAACGCCGTGAGCGGCGAACCCCGCCTCCATGGCGGCGATGATGGCATGCTGGCTGTCAACCAGCGTGCCATCGCAATCGAACAGGGCGAGTTTCAGCACATCGACCTCAATCCAGCGCCGTAAACGGGTCTTCCTTCAGGTTCTGGCTGAACCCGAAATAGTCCCAGGCGGGGCGCATATGGTCGGGCAGCGGGGCTGTCACGTCGATCATCCCGCCGCGCGGATGCGGAATGATGATGCGCCGCGCATGCAGGTGCAGTTGGCGCTTCATGTCCGCCCCGTCCAGGAAGGCGGCCTGTCCGGCATATTTGCCATCGCCCAGGATGGGGGTGCCGATGGCATTCATATGGACACGCAACTGGTGCGTGCGCCCCGTGCGGGGCCACAGCGCGACGAAGGCCGCCTTGCGGTGGGCATGTTCCAGCACGGTATAATAGGACTGGGCACGCTGGCCATTGCGTTCATCGACCATCATGCGCTCGCCCCCCGCCGCCATCTCCTTGGACAGCGACAGGTCGATGCGGCCCTGGTGCGGTTCCGGCACGCCCACCGTGATCGCCCAGTAGATCTTGCGCGCATCGCGGCCCCGGAAGCTTTCGGTCAGGCGCGTGGCAGCAAAGCCGTTGCGGGCCAGGACCAGACAGCCGCTGGTATCCTTATCCAGCCGGTGGACCAGCTTGGGCCGGCCCTCGGCGTCGAATTTCAGCAGGTCCAGCATGGCGTCCAGGTGCTTGGCCTGGCCCGTGCCGCCCTGAACCGCCAGGCCGGCCGGCTTGTCCAGCACGATGACGTCGGCATCGCGGTAAAGCACGCAGGCGCGAAGGGCCGCGACATCCTTGTCGCTGAAGACGGGTCTGGGCGTTTTCGCGGCCCCCTGCGCGTCCGCCGGTACCGGTGCCGGGGTGGCGTCGGGCAGCGGCGGAATACGCACGGTCTGGGCCGGTGCCAGCCTTGTGTTGGCATCGGCACGCTTGCCGTCCACCCTCACCTGACCCGTACGCAGCAGCTTCTGCAGGGCGCCATGGCCCACGGCCGGGAAATGCCGCTTGAACCAGCGGTCAAGGCGCATGTCCGCCTCGTCCTCGGCAACCATCCTCGTCTCGACGGCCTTAGCGGGGCCGCGCGCGTCACCGGCATCACTCATGCCGTCACCATCCGTACCAGATAAAGCCCGGCGAACAGGCCGCCGATGCCGACAATCACGGACGACAGCACATAGGCCGCCGCCAAACCGACATCCCCCCTTTGCAGCAGGGCCGCCGCATCCAGGGAGAAGGTGGAAAAGGTCGTGAACCCGCCCAGAACGCCAACCGTCAGGAAGGCCCGTACCTCTGCCGGTGGTGACCAGACATGAGCCATCAGCCCCACCAGCAGTCCCATCACCAGCGACCCGACGATGTTCACCGTCACGGTCGCCCAGGGAAAGCCCGTGCCGAACAGCCGTCCGAACCCCACCGCTGTGAGATAGCGCGCCACGGAACCGAACGCACCCCCGATTGCGACATACAACACCATCTTCATGCGCCGACCCCGAATATCCAACCCTCGCGGCGGGCGGTTTCTGCCGTCATGCCGGACGGGTTCCAGACGCCCGGCTTCGCCGCCAGGCGCGACAGCCCGGCCGCGGTGATGATGGCATCGCCGAGATCATCATTGTAGTCGAGCAGATCGTTCCACGCCAACCGGCAACCGAAAGGAGCCAGACATCGCTCAAGCTCGGCCTTTTCCCTGATCTTGTTCACATTCCCGTTCACCTGCTTGCGGAACAGGGTCGGAAACACCTCGACAATAACGCTCTGATCCGGCCCCGGCGTTTGCGCCGGCCATACCGCCAGCCTGTCACCCAGCAGGTTGCGCAACCGCCGCAATGTCAACATGCCGGCCAGCGACGCCTTGCCGACCTGCTTCGACCCGATGAGCTTGAACAATGATTCCGGCCGGCCAAGCCCGCCCGCCGCGGCCGCGATCTCCGTCTGTCGCCGCTTGCCCGTCCCGTCCCCCCAATGGGCCGGTCGCGTTCCCCTTATCCAATAGCTCGGCTGGAACAGGGGGTGGGAAACCGCGGCGCCACCGAAATCATCGGCGGCACCGTTGGCAGCCACATGCACCAGGTTCCACAGATCGAACATGTGGTCCTGATCGGTCCGGCCGTCGAGATAACCGACACCCTCCAGCCACGGCAGGGAGAATCCGAAATCGAAGCCGACAAGCAACCTCTCACCGCGTGCGACCCGTTCGGCGATCCAGTACGCCACCGCTTCCCGGCGCCAATGTCCTGCAACCGCAACGGCCGGATGGACGATACTATCCTGCCCGCAATGCGCGACGGTCACGCCTTTGTAATTTTTCTCCCGCCCCGACCAGTCGATGCCGACGAACCGGTCGAAATCCCTGCATATTTCCTGCATGCAAATCATATCCGCCTCTGATTCGGTATCCGTTCCTGACTTTATGATGTCCTGTGATGCGCCGGAAAGCGGGGCACCGGAAGTTTTCCTGCGAGGATGTTCGGCCATTGCCCAATCGCCGGTCCCGTCGCATCATCGTTCCCTGCAACCGGGAGGCAATATCGATGACCAGCATTTACGATTTCACAGCCAGGACGCTGGATGGCAAGGACGTATCGCTGGGCGAATGGCGGGGCAAGGTGATGCTGATCGTCAATACTGCCAGCAAATGCGGCTTCACCTATCAGTACCAGGGGCTGGAGGCGCTGTACCGCGATTATGGCGAGCGGGGGCTGGCAGTGCTGGGCTTTCCCTGCAACCAGTTCGGCCAGCAGGAGCCGGGGGATGCGGCGGAAATCGCCAATTTCTGCTCGCTGACCTATGATGTCAGCTTTCCCATGTTCGCCAAGATCGATGTGAACGGCGACGATGCGCATCCGCTCTACAAGTGGCTGAAGACGCAGAAGCGCGGTCTTTTGGGAACCGGCGGCATCAAGTGGAACTTCACGAAGTTCCTGATCGACCGGTCCGGCAATGTGACAGGTCGCTACGCGCCCACGACCAAGCCAGAGCAATTGACGGCCGACATCGAAAAGCTGCTGTGACGATACCGGTGCCGCCCCTTGCCTTCCGGCGGGGGCGGGCCCACCATGCGTCCGACCTGCAACAGGACGCATGATCATGACGCATCAGGGAAATTCCGCCGCCAGCCGCGACATCGCCTTCCATCTGCACCCCTATACCAACCTGAAGGCCCACGAGACGGTCGGACCGCTGGTCATTACCAGCGGCAAGGGTGTGACCGTCACCGACGAGACGGGCAAGGATTATATAGAAGGGGTTGCCGGCCTGTGGTGTACGTCCCTGGGCTTTGATGAGCCGCGGCTGGTGGATGCCGCCATCGGGCAGATGCGCCGTCTGCCCTTCTACCACGCCTTCGCCCATAAGTCGCATGAGCCAGCCATCGATCTGGCCGAGCGCCTGATCGCGCTGGCGCCCGTACCGATGAGCAAGGTGTTCTTCGCCTGTTCGGGGTCGGAAGCCAACGACACGGCCGTCAAGCTGATCTGGTACTACAACAATGCGCTGGGCCGTCCGCGGAAGAAGAAGATCATCGCCAGGGCCAAGGCTTATCATGGCGTCACCGTGGCGGCGGCCAGCCTGACGGGCCTGCCGAACTGCCACCGTGATTTCGATCTGCCCCTCGCCGGCATCCTGCACACCGACTGCCCCCACCATTACCGCCATGCCGAGCCGGGAGAGAGCGAGGAGGCGTTCGCCACCCGGCTGGCCGCCAACCTGGAAGCCCTGATCCTGCGCGAGGGGCCGGAGACGGTGGCCGCCTTCTTCGCGGAACCGGTGATGGGGGCCGGCGGCGTGATCCTGCCGCCCGCCACCTATTTCGAGAAGGTGCAGGCCATCCTGCGCAAATATGACGTGCTGCTGGTGGCGGATGAGGTGATCTGCGGCTATGGCCGCACCGGCAACATGTGGGGCAGCCAGACCTTCGGCATGAAGCCCGATATCCTGACATCCGCCAAGGCCCTGACCTCGGCCTATCTGCCCTTGTCAGCGGTGCTGGTCTCCGACGCCATCTACCAGGCCTGTGTGGATGAAAGCGCCAGGATCGGCACCTTCGGCCACGGCTACACCTATTCGGGCCATCCGGTAAGCTGCGCCGTGGCGCTGGAAACCCTGAAGATATATGAGGAGCGCGACATCGTGGGCAGGGTGCGTGCCCTGGCGCCGCGCCTGCAGGAGGGGTTGCGCGCCTTCCGTGACCATCCGCTGGTCGGGGAGGTGCGGGGCACCGGCCTGATCGCCGGGGTGGAACTGGTGGCCGACCGGGCAACGAAGCGGCCATTCGACGCGGCGCTGGGCGTAGGCACCAGACTGGTTTCCTTCAGCCACCAGCATGGCGCCATCCTGCGACCCATCGGCGACACGATCGGCTTCTCCCCGCCCCTGATCATAACGGAGACGGAAATCGATACGCTGCTGTTCCGGTTTGAAAAGTCGCTGGCCGACACGGCGGACTGGCTGGTCCGCGAAGGTGTCAGGCTGGATTGATGCCGCATGCCGAAGGCGGTGTTGCCGCCGCGTGTCCGCCAGATGGGCAGGGAAATCAGGAATACGCCCGCAAACCCCTTGCGGCGAAATGATGAATTGACCGAAATCAAGGCGATGTTAATCGTTACCCGTCATGTTTGCCCCCGATGGCCCGTCGGCAATGTCGGGACCCTGCGCGACAAGCCGTCGCGTGGGGTTTTGTGAAGCCAACCTTTGGAGTAATAAACAAGGGTGGACAAACGGCATGGCCGGCGTGACACTTATTGGTGGCGTCAACGGGACAGTGGCCCATGGATTACGAGAGCTTCTTCAAGAGCCAGATCGACGGTCTGAAGCGTGAGGGCCGTTACCGCGTCTTCGCGGATCTGGAGCGTCGTGTCGGGGAGTTTCCCACCGCCACCTTCCATGGTGAGGATGGGGTGCCCAAGGATGTCACGGTCTGGTGCTCCAACGATTATCTGGGCATGGGCCAGCATCCGGTCGTCATCGGCTCGATGATTGACAGCCTGCATAAATGCGGGGCCGGGGCCGGTGGCACGCGCAACATCTCCGGCACCAACCACTACCATGTGCTGCTGGAACGCGAGCTGGCCGACCTGCACGGCAAGGAAGCGGCCCTGCTGTTCACCTCGGGCTATATCAGCAACCAGGCCACGCTTTCGACGCTGCCACGGCTGCTGCCCAATTGCGTCGTTTTCTCCGACGCGCTGAACCACAATTCGATGATCGAGGGCATCCGTCATTCCGGCGCGGAGAAGCATATCTTCCGCCATAATGATGTGGAGCATCTCGACGCCCTGCTGTCGCGCTATCCGAAGAACCAGCCCAAGCTGGTCGCCTTCGAAAGCGTCTATTCCATGGATGGCGACATCGCCCCCATCGCGGAAATCTGCGACGTGGCCGAGAAGCATGGCGCCATGACCTATCTGGACGAAGTGCACGCCGTTGGCATGTACGGCACCCGTGGTGCCGGTGTCGCCGAACGCGACGGTGTCATGGACCGTCTGACGGTGATCGAAGGGACGCTGGGCAAGGCGTTCGGCGTCATGGGCGGCTATATCACGGGATCGACGGCGCTGGTCGATTGCGTGCGCAGCTTCGCGCCGTCCTTCATCTTCACCACCTCGCTTGCACCCGTGCTGGCGGCCGGGGCGCTGGCTTCCGTCATGTTCCTGAAGGAACATAACGAAATCCGCATCCGCCACCAGGAGCGTGCCGCCACGCTGAAGCGCCGTCTGGCCCAGGCTGGCCTGCCCGTCATGCCGTCGGTCAGCCACATCGTGCCGCTGCTGGTCGGTGACGCCCATCTGTGCAAGCAGGCCAGTGACGACCTGCTAAAATACCACAACATCTATGTTCAGCCGATCAATTACCCCACGGTGCCGCGTGGCACCGAACGGCTGCGCCTGACGCCGACACCGTTTCATGACGATCGCAAGATGGACCAGCTGGTCGAAGCCCTGCTGTCGGTCTGGCAGAACCTGGAACTGAAGCGCGCAGCCTGACGCAGCCTGATGGTGAATATCCGTCGCGGCGGCTGACCGGTCGCCACGCGGACAATATGGACAGGGCCCGGAAACGCAAACGGCGTTCCGGGCCCTTTCTGCGTTCGGGCCGCATCACGCGGGGGGGGGGGGGGGCGGCGACCTGCCCGTCCGTTGTGGAGATGTTGTAACCCATTGGTCATTGCAGCCCCCTTGATGACAACCTTCCGGCGCGGTACAGGGGGATGAAATGGAAACGTTCAGCCGATAATGACGAGGAACGCAGGGATGGCAGAGGTCGATATGGATGAGCTGATGGCTCAGCTCAAATCCGAATTCAGCGATTACATGAGCGACCGGCTGTCCACCATCTACAATGCGCTCGACCTGTTGAAGAAAGGCCAGGCGCATGCTGCCGACACGCTGCGCGAGGTGCGGCGGGAAATCCATTCCCTGAAAGGGTCCGGCACCACCTTCGGCTATCCCATCGTCTCCCTGATTGCCCAGCGGCTGGAGACCTATGTCAATGATCTGAAGGATCTCGACGAGAAGCAGATTGCCGACCTGCAGACATTCGCCGACCGCATGGCGGAAATGGCGGAGCTTGATGAACAGCCGGATATCGCCTCCACGAACCTGATTATCCGCCGCCTGCCCACGCGGTACGAATTCGACATTACCGACGTGGAAATCCAGGATGTCGAAATCATGCTGGTCACGCCGAACAAGCTCGTCGCCCGCCGCGCGGCCACAGAGCTGGCGGCTTGCGGCTACCGCGTCAATATCATCCCCGACCCGATCGAAGCCATTTCCATCGCCGTGCGCATGCCGCCGGACATGATCATCGCGTCGGCCGTCATGGATGGGCTGGGCGGGATCGACCTGATCCGCGGCCTGCGGGCCATGTCGGTCACCGCCCACGTGCCGGCGGCCCTGATGACCAGCATGGGCGCCGACCAGTTGCGCGGCGTGCCGGAGGAAGCGGCCATCATCCGCTTGGGCGCCACCTTCAGCGACGACATCGCCGCAACGATCACCCGGTTCAACCTGGGGTGACGACCGGTCCCGCGCGCCCTTCCCCTGTGCGCGCATTCCTGGGGCCGTAGGTCGCAGCCGATGCTGTTGCCGGGCCGGGTGGTTGGGGCGTAGCATCCCGGCCAGCCTTCATCGTCTTTCCCACCAGGGCCGGCCCCATGTCCCACAGCCAACCGCACACCGCCTTTCCCCGAAGCCGTCCCCGCCGCAACCGTGTGGATGGCTGGACACGCCGGCTGGTGGCGGAAAACCACCTGACCACGTCCGACCTGATCTGGCCCGTCTTCGTGGTGGAGGGCGAGAACCAGCGCCAGCCCATTGCCAGCATGCCCGGTGTTGAACGGCTTTCCCTGGACCTGCTGGTGCCGGCCGTGGCGCAGGCCCGTGACCTGGGCATTCCCTGCGTCGCGCTGTTCCCCGTCATACCGGTGGAGCGCAAGGACCCGGCCGGCAGCCTGTCCGGCGATCCCGACAACCTGATGTGCCGTGCCATCCGCGCCATCAAGCAGGCAGTGCCGGATATCGGCATCCTGGGCGATGTGGCGCTGGACCCCTATACCAGCCACGGCCATGACGGCATCGTGCGCGACGGTTATGTCCTGAACGAGGAGACGGTGGATGCGCTTGTCCGCCAGTCCCTGGTCCAGGCCGACGCCGGTTGTGACATCGTGGCCCCGTCGGACATGATGGACGGGCGCATCGGGGCCATACGCGATGCGCTGGAAGGGCGCGGGCACACATTGACGCGCATCTGCGCCTATGCCGCCAAATACGCCTCCGCCTTCTATGGGCCGTTTCGCGATGCCGTGCAGACCGGCGGCCTGCTGAAGGGGGACAAAAAGACCTATCAGATGGACCCCGCCAACGCCGAGGAGGCCTTGCGCGAGGTCGCCCTGGACATTGCCGAAGGGGCCGACATGGTAATGGTCAAGCCCGGCCTTCCCTATCTGGACATCGTGCGCCGGGTCAAGGACGGCTTCGGCGTTCCGACCTTCGCCTATCATGTCAGCGGCGAATACGCGATGCTGCGTGCGGCTGGCGGCCATGGCTGGCTGAATTACGATGCGGCCCTGCTGGAAACCCTGCTGGGCTTCAAGCGTGCCGGCGCGGATGCGGTGCTGACCTATGGCGCGGTGGACGCAGCCCGCCTGCTGCGCGGGAATTGACGGGTCCGTCGCTCCCCGTCCCCTTTCAGGCCGGCGGCCGCCAGGGCTTGACCTCAACCGCCCTATCCTGATCCAGCCGGCCGATGCAGGCGATGTTGGACGGACCATTGCCGAACGCATCGGCTTCCGGCACACGCAGGGTCACCTCCAGCAGGACCATGTCGGCCAGCATCTCCCCGAACGGTTCCGGCCGGTCGCCGCCCGTGCCGCGCGCATCGGAGCCGAAGATGCGTTGAAGATACCAGGACGCACCGGAAAGCCCCGTGGGGGCCCCGGTCAGCAGATGGCTGCGAAGCATGCCGTAAAGTTCCTGGCACTGCGCCAGGGTGCGGCTGCGGGCCGGCATGGGCAGGGAGACATAGGCAACGACCCGCCGGTCGAAATGACGGAACGATGTACCGGTTTTCACCAGTCCGTCGCGCCCGTCGGTGAGATCCAGGGCCATGGTGGCCTGCCGCACCTCCCGATCCAGCCGCAGCATGCCCCAGTCCAGCAGGGTGACGGGTGTTTCCAGCAGCCAGGCATGCAGCCGGGGGTCGGTTCGCCGGTCATCGCCCCCTTGCTGGCCCAGCGCGGCGGGCACAAGAAGCGACAACAAGCACAGCCAGCCCAATACCCGCATCGCCGGTCCTCCCGCATTTCAAGAGGGGCCAAGCGTAGCGCCAGGGTATGACCCTTATGTTACAGCGCGTCCAGGAACCGTTCCAGGCAGCGGTCGGACCACACGCCGTTGCGTCCATGAAAGCCGACATGTCCACCCGACCGGCTGATGGCCGGGACCAGACAGGGATGGCGATCCCATGGAAAACCGGTATAGGCGTCGGGCGGTATCCAGGGGTCGTCCAGCGCATGTACCAGAAGCGTGGGCACCCGGATGCGCGGCAGGAAGGCCAGGCCGGAATTGACGGCATAATATTCCGCCGCCCCGGACCAGCCGTTCCACGGGGCCACGACCTTGTCGTCGAAATCCCACAGGTCGCGGGCGGCCATCGCCGCATCGGCCCAGCGCGCACCCAGCCGGGCACGATTGTCACGCATGTCCCGCTTCATCTGGCCCAGCAGGCGGCTATGGTACAGCCGGTTACCGCGCGCGCAGAACAGCCGGCTGCCGGCCGCCAGATCGATCGGCGCGGATATGGCAGCCCCGGCCCGAACGGTTGTGGGGAAATCCCCCTCACCCAGGAACTTCAGCACGCAATTGCCGCCCAGCGACCAGCCGACCACGATGACGCCCCGTGCCGTCAGTGCCGATGGCAAGTCAGCCAGCACCGCCCGCAGGTCCGCCGACCGGCCGGCGTGATAGCGCTGCCGGCAGGTGGCTGCGGATGGCCCCGCGCCACGCAGGTTCAGGCGCAGCACGCCATGGCCACGGTCCAGCAAAATCCGCGCCGTAGCCCGCATGTAATAGCTGTCCTGACTGCCCGTCAGCCCATGCAGCAGGACCGCCAGAGGTTGTTCGGATGCCGACGCTTTATCCGGCATGTCGAGTGCGCCCAGCAGGATATCCCCGCTGCCATCCCGCATCGTGAAGCGCATTTCGCGGGCAGGCGGCAGCAGCACCTTTGGATCGACCAGCGTGTTCCGCATGGTTTGAAGGTGCGCGCCATACCACGGGAAACGCGGTCTGAAGTATGGAAAATCAATAACTTGCGGCAGGTTTCCGCAGTCAGTCATGAGCCAGGAAATTCCGCACGGCCGTCACCTGGTCATCCGCCAGCAAGGCCGGGGCATGCCCGGCGTCCGGCACCAGATAGAGGGAGGCGCGCGGCCCTTCCTTCGTCATGCGCTCCGCCGTGTCGGCCAGCAGCAGATCGGACTGTGCGCCCCGCACGACCAGCACCGGCTGACGGATGGCGGCCCAGACCGGCCACAGGTCGACATCGGTGACGGCACTGTTCTTGAATATGCGGGCGATATCGGGATCATAGGCCAGCCGGAAGCCGCCGCCGGGCTGCGCATCGCTGCTGGTTTCGGCCATGCGGCGCCATTGGGCGTCCGTCAGCGCGCCGAACCCGGCATAATGGCTGCGGAAATAGGCCTCCACCCCGTCCATGTCGGCGAAGAACGGGTCCTGGCCGACATAATCGCCGATCCGTTCCAACGCCTGGCGCGGAATGAAGGGGCCGACATCATTGATGACCAGGCGACCGATCGGGCTGTTCGGCTGTGCCGCCAGCATCATGCCGATCAGCCCCCCCATGGAGGTGCCGACCCAGTCAACCTGCTCCGTATCCAGCCGGGCCAGCAGCACGGCCATGTCGGCCAGATATTGCGGGTAGCCGTAATTGTCGGGGTTGGCCAGCCGGCCGCTGCCGCCGCGTCCGACAATGTCGGGACAGACCACCCGTGCCCCCAGCCTGTCAGCCAGATCGGCTGCCAATATGTCGAAATCCCGCCCGTTGCGCGTCAGGCCATGCACGCAGACGATGGTACGCGCGCCGGTTCCCCATTCACGATAGGCGATGCGGTGGAACCCGGTCGCCGACAGTCCCTGGCAGGATTTATCGACAAAGCTGGTCATTCTCGGGCGGTCTCCGGCTGGCATGCGGGCGACCTGCTTAGCATGCGGAACCGGGGGACCGGAACCCGGAAACAGCCGGGCCAGCCGCCGGGCACCGCATCATTCCGCTTCCAACGCGGCATAGGTGCCACGATAATAGAGGAGCGGTGTGCCGGCGCGGCTGGCAAAGCGCAGGACGCGCCCCACGATGATCATATGGTCGCCGCCTTCATGGACGGCATGGCGGGCGCAATCCATGACCGCCAGGGCGCCGGGCACGATGGGCGCCCCGCTTTCCCAGCGTTCGGCCGGCATCCCGTTCCAGCGGCCTTCCGACGGGCCGGAGGCAAAATTCCGCGACACTGCCTGCTGTTCGGCGCCCAGAATGGCCAGGGAGAAGCCACCGGACAACAGAAAGGCGGCAAGGCTTTCAGACCTGTTGTCCAGGCAGAACAGGACCAGCGGCGGGTCCAGCGACACGGACGTGAAGGAATTGATTGTCAGGCCGACATCATGCCCGCCCGGCCCCGTCGCAGCCGCCACGCAGACGCCGGTGGCAAAGCAGCCCAATGTGTCGCGGAAGGCGCGCTGATCGAAGGTCATGCTCTGGTCGGCTCCTTTCGGCTGGCGTCATGGACGGTTACCCGACCCCGTTCCGCCACGCAAGGCCGGAGGTCACGGGTCTGCGACCAAAGGCGTGGCGATTGCCGGTTTGCGGGGGGGCACCGCACTTGCTACAGTGCGGGCTTCTGACGGCGGATCGGACTGGCATCGTGGCAGGCGGCGAAGAAAAAGCCCCCATCATCATCAAGAAGATCAACAAGGGCGGTGAAGGGCACCATGGCGGCGCCTGGAAGGTGGCCTATGCCGACTTCGTGACCGCGATGATGGCCTTCTTCCTGCTGCTCTGGCTGCTGAACGTCACGACGGCCGAGCAGAAGATGGGTATCGCCGATTATTTCAGCCCGGCCAGCGCATCCAAGCAGACCAGCGGGTCCGGCGGCATCCTGGGCGGGCAGACCATCCGCGTCGATGGCGCCATGGTCAATGCCAGCAGCCCGCCCGGCATCACGGTTCCCACCCCCACCATGCCGGCCGCCGCCAATTCCCAGGAACAGACAGACGACAGCCAGGACAGTTCCAGCGGCCGGCCGACCGAACAGGACGTGACGGGCAAGGGTGCGGGCGAGCGCGAAGGCGGATGGACACGCGGCGACGTGGTCAATGGCCTGGCCGTTCTGGAACGCAATGGCGGCACGCAGGAGGCCGACCGCAACGGCGACGGCAAGGTTGACGAGGCCGAACTGCGCAATGCGCTGGCCCGTCATGAGGAACAGCAGTTCGCCCAGGCGGAGGCGGAGCTGCGCCAGGCCATCCAGCAGATCCCCGAACTGCGCGACCTGGCACAGAACCTGATCATCGACAAGACGCCGGAAGGCCTGCGCATCCAGCTTGTCGACCAGGAAGGCTATTCCATGTTCCCGTCGGGCAGCGCGCGCATGCTGCCGCAGACGGCCCAACTGATGTCGCAGGTGGCGCAGGCCGTGGCCAAGCTGCCCAACAAGCTGTCGATCAGCGGCCATACCGACAGCATTCCCTTCAGTGCCGGCGCTTCCTATACCAATTGGGAATTGTCGACCGACCGCGCCAATGCCACGCGCCGCGCGCTGGAAGCCACGGGAATTGCCGACAACCGGTTTGAAACCGTGGTGGGCAAGGCGGACCGCGATCACCTGTTCAAGGATGATCCGAACTCCCCGCGCAACCGCCGCATTTCGATCGTGCTGCTGCGGGAAAACCCGCTGCTGGCCTCCCCGCCGGCCGGCGGTGGCGGCCCTGCCGGCGGTGATGCACCGGCATCCGCGCCCACCCCGCCTTCCCGCACGCCACCCGGCGTCCTGCCCGCTCCCTCCACGCTGAGCACCACGCGCTAGCTTCTGTTCGGTTCAGCCGTTCGCACCGCACCCATCGCCGGCGGATGGGTCCCTTTTGCGGCAACCGCGCCACAGCCGGCAGACCGCAGCGCCAAGGAACCGAATTACCCACAGAATTGCATCACGGCCCCCCTGTTCAAACCTTTACGATCTGTTAGTCTCTTTTGTGCGGATGCGAAACGAAACCGCCGTCGGCACCGCCCTCGACGACGGATCGCATGGCACGAAGGGCGCAGGGGGCTCTGTTGAGCGGGTCTGGAAAAGGTGTTGACGACCTGTTGTCGTCCTATGATGCCAACGGTTTCTATGACGAGCTGTTCGGCACGGCCAGTCATCCGGCATTGCATACCGAGGCGGTGAAGGACCGGCTTCGACAACTTGACTATGACGACCTGCGGCGGCGCGCTTCCGATGCGGAACGCGAGCTTTACAATCTGGGCATCACCTTCCTGGTGTATAGTGATGCCAAGGCCGTCGACCGCATCCTGCCGTTCGACGTGATTCCGCGCATCATCTCCGCCCCGGAATGGACGCATCTGGAAAAGGGCGTGCAGCAGCGCATCGCGGCGCTGAACATGTTCCTGCACGACATCTATCACGACCAGAAGGTGCTGAAGGACAAGATCATACCGGCGGAACTGGTATTGGGGAACGCCAACTACCGGCCGCAGATGCAGGGCATCACCCTGCCCTTCAAGACCTATATCCAGATCATGGGCGTGGATCTGGTGCGTGATCATGACGGCACCTTCCGGGTGCTGGAGGATAATGGACGGGTGCCGTCCGGCGTGTCCTATGTGGTGGAAAACCGCCATATGATGCAGCGCGCCTTCCCCGATCTGATGGGCGATATCGGCATCCGCAGCGTCGATAATTATGGCGCCAAGCTGCTGGAGGCGATGTGCGAGATCGCACCGCAACGGCCGGAGGGGGACAATACCGAGCCCCAGGTCGTGCTGCTGTCGCCAGGTGCCTATAATTCCGCCTATTTCGAGCATATCTTCCTGGCACGCGAGATGGGCGTGCCGCTGGTGGAAGGCCGGGACCTGACCGTGCTGGACGACAAGGTCTATATGAAGACCACCGGCGGGCTGCGCCGCGTCGACAGTATTTATCGCCGTATCGGTGATGATTTCCTGGACCCCCTGGCGTTCAATCCCGACAGCCTTCTGGGTGTGCCCGGCATTTTCGAGGCCTACCGCAAGGGGAATGTGGCATTGGCCAACGCCATCGGAACGGGTGTGGCCGATGACAAGGCGGTCTATGCCTATGTGCCGCGCCTGATCAAATATTACCTGGGGGAGGAGGCCATCATCCCCAATGTGGAAACCCATATCTGCCGTGAACCGGACGCCCTGAAATACACGCTGGACAATCTGGACAAGCTGGTTGTCAAGCCCGTGGGCGAGGCTGGCGGCTATGGCATCACCATCGGCCCCCGTGCCAGCCAGGCCGAACTGGATGATTGCCGCGCCAAGCTGCTGGACGACCCCGCCAATTACATCAGCCAGCCCATGATCCCGCTGTCGGTCTGCCCCACCCTGACCGAGGAAGGGATCGGGCCGCGGCATGTGGACCTGCGTCCCTTCGCCATCACGGCAAGGAACACCTGGGTGCTGCCGGGCGGGCTGACGCGCGTCGCGCTGAAGAAGGGGACGCTGATCGTGAATTCAAGCCAGGGCGGCGGATCGAAGGATACCTGGGTGCTGACCGAAGGCCCGGTGGAGGAACCGCCGCCGCCCGATGCCAGCATCGATCCCTTCCAGTCGCAATCACAGTCCCAGACCCAGAGCCAGTAAGGGGAGAAACGGACATGACAGCCCTTCTCGCCCGCTATGCCGAATGCATCTTCTGGATGGCCCGCTATATGGAGCGGGCCGAGAATCTGGCCCGTATCCTGGACGTACACGAAACCTTTGCCCGCGACAGCTTCGGCGCGACCAACTGGCTGCCCATCCTTCGCCTGAACGCCGACGAGAAGCGGTTCTTCGAATTCTATCCCGTGGCGTCGGTCAAGAATGTCCTGAACTTCTATGTGCTGGATCAGCAGAACCCGACATCGATCGTCGCAGCTGTTTGTGCAGCGCGGGAGAATGCGCGGCAGTTGCGCCCCCTGATCAGCACGGAGATGTGGACGCAGATCAACGTCTTCTACAACCGTCTGCTGGCCTGGAGCCCGGCTGATCTGGCCCAGCACAATATCCAGCGCCTGTGCAACTACATCAAGGAGGCCTGCCAGACCCATACGGGCATCACGGAAGGAACATTCTTCCGGGATCAGGGCTGGCATTTCTACAATCTGGGCCGCAATCTTGAACGGGCCGACCAGACGACACGCCTGCTGGACATCAAGTATCACACGCTGCTGCCCAGCCCGCGTGACGTGGGCACCCCCATCGATATCAGCCAGTGGAACAGCCTGTTGCGCTCCGCCGCCGGTTACCACGCCTTCCGCCGTGTCTATCCGCGGGGCATGACGCCCGCCGCCGTGGCCGGCTTCCTGCTGTTCAATGACAATTTCCCGCGCTCCGTCCAGGTTTGTGTGCGGGAAGTGGACAGCCTGCTGACCCGGCTGAA
This sequence comes from Niveispirillum fermenti, assembly GCF_048066175.1. Taxonomy (GTDB): domain Bacteria; phylum Pseudomonadota; class Alphaproteobacteria; order Azospirillales; family Azospirillaceae; genus Niveispirillum; species Niveispirillum fermenti. The sequence continues at coordinate 65,164 of NZ_JBLTXA010000015.1, forward strand.
CAGCAAGTACCGGCTGCGCCGCGGCACCCTGCCGCTGGAACGGTCGGATGAGTTGCGCGGCGACCTCACCAACCAGACCATCGATGCCGTCATCGCCCAAGGGCTGCACGAATATCTGGACGGGCTGCAGATAAATTTCGGCAAATTGTCGAACGATATCGCACAGGCCTTTTTCATGGTGGACCAAAACGGTAGCCTGTCTGCCTGAAACCAGATCGGCTGAAAGGCCCCATGAGCGTCATCCCGCCCCTGCACCGACCGCTGCAACAGTTCTTCCGGTCCGGACCCATGCCCTGCCCCTATCTTTTGGGCCGGGTGGAACGAAAGCTGTTCACACGTCTTGTCGGCCCGCAGGCGGCGGAGGTGAATTCCGCCCTGTCACGCGCCGGGTTCCGGCGCAGTCACGACATCGTCTACCGCCCCGTCTGCCCCGGCTGCTCGGCCTGCGTGCCGGTGCGGGTGCCGGTGGGCCGGTTCACACCCAACCGCACCCACCGCCGCGTGCTGCGCGCGAATGAGGATCTGTCGCTGGATCTGGTGGCCACGCCGTCCAATATGGAACAGTTCCAGCTTTTCGCCGCCTATCAGGATGCACGGCACAGCGACAGCGACATGAACCGCATGACCCCCGGCGATTTCGCGTCGATGGTCGATGAAGGGCGGGTCAACACCTTCATGGCCGAATTGCGGGACGCGGATGGGATCCTGCGCGGGGCCATGCTGGTCGACCGGCTGGATGACGGCTATTCCGCCGTCTACAGCTTCTATGATCCGGATTTCCCCCAGCGCAGCCTGGGCACACACCTGATCCTGGCCATGATCGAGCGGTGCCGGCAGGAGCGGCTGCCCTATCTCTATCTGGGCTACTGGATCGAAGGCAGCCGCAAGATGGCCTACAAGGCCCGCTTCCAGCCGCTGGAGGCCCTGGGCCGGGACGGCTGGATTCCCCTTCCCACCCCGCGGATGGCGGAGTTCTGATCTCCCCCGGACGCCCAGGCGCTACAGACGGCCTTCGCGCAGCAGTTCGACCGCATGGCCGGCTGCGCGCGCCGTCAGCGCCATGTAGGTCAGGGACGGGTTCTGTGTGCCGCTGGATGCCATGCATGCCCCATCGGTGACGAACAGGTTCGCCACCTCATGCGCCTGATTCCAGGCGTTCAGGACGGAACTGGCCGGATCGCGGCCCATGCGCGCCGTTCCCATCTCGTGGGTCTTGGACCCGACGGGCATGTCGAACCGGGCACCGGCCGTCACATCCTCGCAGCCACCGGCGGTCAGGATCGCTGCCGCCTCCTCCCGGCCGCGCGCGATCATGGCCTTTTCATTGGCGCGCAGGGTGCAATCCAGATGTGCCAGGGGGATGCCCCAGCGGTCGACCTTGGTGGGATGCAGGGTCAGGCGGTTGTCGGGATGGGGCAGCATTTCCCCGAACATGTCGATGCGGATGGTCCAGGGACCATATTCCAGCGCCGCCTGCTTGGCCGCCTTCCCGATGCCGGGCCGCAATCCCGCCGCATCCAGCGGCCGGCCGCGGTTCGCCGATCCCTGGAAGCCGAAGCCGCGGATGAACCCGTCACCGGGACGCTGGCTGTCCGTGCGGTAATTGGGGATATAGATATCGTTGGGCCGGCGGCCATAGGGGTAACGGTCCAGCAGCCCGGGCACCCGCCCGGCGGCCCACGCCCCGCCGACATGGTCCATCAGATGGCGGCCCAGCGCGTCCGATCCGTTGGCCAGCCCTCGTGGGTGGGCGTCACTGCGGGAATTCAGCAGGATATGGGCAGACCCGATGGCGGACGCGCACAGAAAGACCAGCCGGCCGCGATGGATGGTTGCTTCCAGGCTGCCGGCATTGATCACGCGCACGCCCACCACACGACCCGTGGCCGGATCGACCTCCAGGCTGTGGCAGATGGCGTCGGTCATCACGGTCAGGTTGCCGGTGTTGCGCGCTGCTGGCAGCGTGGCGGAAAGGCTGGAGAAATAGGCACCGTAGGAGCAGCCGCGGCTGCAATGCGACCGGGCCTGGCAGGGTCCGCGGCCCAGCGCCTGCTGTTCAACGGTGGGGGCGGTCAGGTTCGCCGTGCGTCCCATGATCATGGGTACGTCCGGCATGGCACGCTTCAGCGCGGCCGCCACCTGCCTTTCGGCACAGTTCATCTCGAACGGCGGCTGGAACACCCCGTCGGGGACGGCATCCAACCCATCCGCCGATCCGGCAATACCCGCGAACCGTTCCACGTGATCATACCAGGGTGCCAGATCGCCATAACGGATGGGCCAGTCCACCCCATGTCCGTCGCGGGCATTCGCCGTGAAATCCGCCTCGCCCCAACGATAGGATTGCCGCCACCAGGTCAGTGACCGGCCTCCAAGCTGATAGCCCCGTGTCCACATGAAGGGCCGGTCATCGGGATAGGAGAAGGGATAGGTCTGTGTGTCGGCAAAGAACTGCAGATGCTGCATCCGGTAGATCCAGTCACCCTTGTCCTTCATATATTGCCAACCCTGGCCGGCATAGGATTCCGGAACCAGATTGCGGAACTCGATCTCCCATGGGGCCTCGAAATCCGTATAGTCGGGCCCCGCATGTTCCACCTGCCGGCCCCGTTCGATGACCAGGGTCTTCAGCCCCTTCTCGCACAGTTCCTTGGCCGCCCAGCCGCCCGTAATGCCGGACCCGACGACGATGGCATCCCAATCCATCAGCGATGCTCCTCCACCAGCCGCCGATAGTCGGCCTGTGACAGGTCGCCGTGATAGGCGCCGGGCACGGCGACATAATCGGGGTCTGCCCCCTGCGAGGTGAAATAGGCGTAATAGACAAGCTGTTTCAGCCGGCGGTAGGGCTGTGTCGCCGGCAGCGCATCTGCCGCAAAGGCGGCATGGTCGATACCAGCCAGCAGGGTGGCGCGGCCGGCGGCCGGGCGCGACAGAAAGCCGTCCGCTCCTGCCTGCCGGTCAATCCCGGCCAGCGCGGCCCGGAACTGGGCCTGTGTCGCCGGCGACGCCCAATCCAGCATCAATGCATCCATCACCCCATGCACATTGGCAGCCCTGGCACCAGGTGTGCCGGTGGGCGGGATCATGATATCCGCCAGTTCGGCCAACAGGGCCATCTCCGGGCCGGTGAAAAATCGGCCGGCCGCACCATCCGGCACCTGCGTGCCGTCATAGGCGCCGGCCGGCACCGCCGCCAGCAGCAAGGAACCGCCAACCAGACGGATGGCACCGGCCAGGGCCTCTCGCCGGTTCATCATCGGCTCCCGCCCTCAAGCGGAAGGATCCGGATGGAACGGAAGCGCATGGCACCCTGGCCGGGCAGCAGGACGATCGGACCGCTTTCCGGCAGGTTCAGTGCCGCCCGGTCCTCAGCAACCAGCAGCGAACCGTTGAGCCAATGTTCGATCCGGTCACCGGTGACACAGATGCGCACCCGGTTCCAGTGGCCCACAGGCTTCATGGCCGGCTTGTCCGGGTTGGGGTCTGTCAGGTTCCTGGCTGCAATCCGGCCATCCATGCTGCCGCTGGCCGTCATCCCCTGCCCGGCCGGCCCCTGCGCCAGGCGGTAGGTGGCGCCATCCAGATAGAGGATGCCGCCTGCCGCTCCTTCTTCCTCGGCTGCGACGTCCATTTCCAGTTCGAAGGCTGCCAAGCCTTGTGTAGCGATGAGGGGTGCCGATGTGGCATCCCGCCGGATCGTTCCGTCATCAATCCACCAGCCACCGGGCGACCATCCCACCCAGCCGGCTTTGTCCGTGCCATTCCAAAGCAGGCGCCAGCCCAAGGCATGGCGTTCGGCCGTCAGATGGTTGGCGATGTGATCCTGTTCATCGCGCGCATCGACCGGACTGGCGAAACGGGCAGGATCATCGGTGATCACGCGGATATCGCGGAACCGCACCTCCATCCCTTCATTGGCCGGGTCCGGCCCCACATCATGCACCTGGAGGCCGAAAAAGCCGCGGGCGGTCAAGTCATCGACCAGATTGGCCGCCGGCTTCCCGTTCAGCCAGGTGCGGATGCGCGGACCGATCGCCTCCACCCGCAGGTGGTTCCAGCCGCCGGGACGGAACGTGGCCTGCGTTTCCGGCCGATGGGCCGGGCTGGCCAGCCACAGGCGCCGTTCCTCATCATAGATGCCCCCGGTCCAGCGACGGTCGGAGGGGTCGATCTCAACCTGATAGCCATGGACCACGCCGTCGCGATAATCCGGCCGGCTTTCGGACCGGATCATCACACCTGTGTTCAGACGCGGATCGGTCTTCACATCGAATTCCAGGATGAAATCACCGAAAGTTTCCCGTGTCGTCAGGAAACTGTTCTTCGACGCGGCCACCGACCGGCCGACGATCTCTCCGCCTTCCAGCGTGAAGGGCGCGTGCCCGCCCAGCGTTTTCCAACCGGGCAGGCCGCCATCGGCCGCCGGTCGATCCGGGATCAGGCGGCGCCAGGGCGGCGGCGGCGGCGCGGCCCGCACCGGCATGAAGGGCAAGCCCAAGGATCCGGCCATGAAACCAAGCGCCGTGCGACGTGACAACGTGCAGCGTGACAGCGGCATCGCCATCTGTACCCTCCCGATCCTGTTCGTGCCGGGCTTGTCATTGGAGAAGGCGCCCGGTTATCTGACAACCTTGTCATATATCATCGGTGCAAGCCGGGGAAGACCAATCATGCAGTGAATGGTCAGAACCCGATGGGGATACGCAAAGAAACACCGACGCACGCTGCTCAAGCAGGGCCGTCCACACATGGTATCAGGTGTCGTCGTCCATCACTTCCTTCACCTTGCCGGCCAACTGCTTGAGACTGAACGGCTTCGGCAGGAACTCCACCGCCTCGCCACCGCCGACGGCGCTGCGGAACCGTTCCTCCGCATAGCCGGAGATGAAGATCACCTTCACATCGGGCATGAATTCCCTTACGGCGCGGATCATGGCTGGCCCGTCCAGTTGCGGCATCACGACATCGGTGATGATCAGGTCCACGGCCGGCCGGTCCGGTGCGCGCAGGATTTCCAACGCTGCCTCCCCGCTCTTGGCTTCCACCACCTCGTACCCTTTGTTGCGCAGGGCGCGGGCGGAGAAGATGCGCACCGCGTCCTCATCCTCCACCAGCAGGATGCGGCCCACGCCGGTCAGGTCGGCGGCCCCCTTCTCTCCCCGTTCCGGCGCGGGGGGGCTTCCTCCCTCCTCCCGGTGGCGTGGCAGATAGATGGAGAATTTCGCCCCGTCGCCGGGCGCGCTGTCTACAAAGATGAAGCCGCCGGTCTGGCGCACGATGCCATAGACGGTCGAAAGGCCCAGCCCTGTGCCGGAGCCCAGTTCCTTGGTGGAAAAGAAGGGCTCGAAGATGCGTTGCAGGTTTTCCTGGGGGATTCCGATGCCGGTATCGATAACCTCGATCACGACATAATCGCCTGCGGGCAATGTTTCCGTGGCCCGTTGTACCGGGGCGGCGACCGGCAGGTTGGACGTGACGATGGTCAGTTTCCCCCCCGTCTCGACCATCGCATCACGCGCATTGACGCAGAGATTGATGATCACCTGCTCCAACTGTCCCTGATCCACCTTGACCAGGCCCAGGTCGCGCCCATGCATCATGCGCAGTTCGATATTCTCGCCGATCAGGCGCCGCAGCAGGTTCGACAGTTCGGCCAACACGTCGGTGACAGACAATATGCGCGGCTGCAATGTCTGCTGACGTGAAAAGGCCAGAAGCTGGCGGACGAGATTGGCGGCCCGATTGGCATTCTGCTTGATCTGCATGATATCGGTGAAGGAATGGTCCCCCGGCTTGTGCCGCAGCAGCAGCAGATCGCAAAAGCCGATCATGGCGGTCAGCAGATTGTTGAAATCATGGGCGACGCCACCCGCCAGCTGGCCGATCGCCTGCATCTTCTGCGATTGGACGAACTGTGCCTCCAGGTTTTTCTGGTTGGTCATGTCCACCAGATAAAGGATCAGTTCGGGCCCCGCCACGCCGTCCAGCCGCCGGGCATAAAGATGCACGATGGGGCCGGGACTGCCCCGCAGCGCCACCTCGTGCGGGGCGGGGGCTACCCCGCCATCATGCATGATGGCGGCCAGACGCTGTTGCACAACAGATCGCTGATCACGCCGGAACAGATTGATGACCGGCCGGCCCTGGGCATCGGCCATGACCATGCCGGCCAGGGCCAGCACCGTGTCGTTGCATTCCAACAGCCGGTATTCGGCATCGACCAGGGCGATACCCATGGGCGCATAATCGAAAAACCGCTGGAAGCGCGCCTCCATCGCCGCCAGCGCGGCATTCAGGCAATCGGTATCCACGGCCGGCAGGGGGGAAGGCGGCGCCACCTCTTCCGCCCCTGCCGACATGGTCGGCGCCGGCTGCGCCGGCGGGGCCTCCACCACCTGCCAAAGCATGTAGCCGGGGCATCCGTCCAGCGGCTGTACAAAAAGGCGGCGACGCCGCTCGCCCGGGAAGGTGATATCCACCTGTCCGCCCTGCCCGCGCTCTGCCGCGGCCTGCAACCGTTTGATCTCCAGCGGCGCCAGCCCGCCGCCCGCCGCGGCACCCAGGGCATCCAGCGGCAATTGCCGGCCGGGTGTGGCAAGGTCCCGGAAAGCGGGATTGTACAGGACGCCCCGGCCGTCGGGCCCCAACAGCAGCGACGGTACCGGCGATGCCTCCAGCGTGCGGGCCAGCAGGTGGCGGCGCCACTCGGTCTCGCCGCTGCGGGCCGCCACCGCCCGGATCAAAAACAGGGCGCCGAAGGCCAGCACCCCACCGGCCAGCCAGACCACCAGGCCTCCGCGCAGGCCCGCCGCCCATTCGGCCGGCGGCGGGCCGTCCAGCCGGGCCAGATAGAACATGGCCGCCAACGCCACCGCGACCAGCGCCCCCAGCCCCAGGGCGGCAACGCGGGCCGTCGGATTCAGGCCGGACAGGGAAACGGGTGTGCTTTTGCGCATGGGCATTCGACCGGTGTCGGAAGATGTTGACGGATCGGGCGGGATCAGCGCGACAGGGGACGCCGCTTCATCTTGAACACATAGGAGATGATCTCGGCGACGGCCTTGTAATGGTCGGGCGGAATTTCCTCGTTCACTTCCGCCGAGGCGTATAGCGCGCGGGCCAGGGCGGGGTTGGCGATCAGCGGCACGTCATTCTCCTCCGCCACCTCACGGATACGCTGCGCCAGATGGTCGACACCCTTGGCGACGACGGTTGGCGCGCCCATGCTGGCCTGATCATATTTCAGGGCCACAGCATAATGGGTGGGGTTGGTGACCACCACATCGGCCGACGGGATGTTGCCCATCATGTTGTTGCGCGCACGCTCCATGCGCAATTGCCGGATCTTGCCCTTGATCAGCGGGTCGCCTTCGGCCTGTTTGAACTCGTCCTTGATCTCCTGCTTGGTCATGCGCATCTGCTTCATGAAAGCATAGCGCTGATAGACATAGTCGGCACCGGCGAGCGTCAGCAGCACCAGCAGGACGGCGAAGATGACCTTGGCCGCCAGTATCTGGGTCTCTGAAACGATGTCAATGATGGCCATGGCGATGAAATGATCGACCGATTGCCAAAGCGGCCGCAACATGATGTAGACGACAATCCCGACGATAATCAGCTTTGCCAGCGACTTCAGAAACTCCACAAGGTTTTTCATGGAGAATTTCTGTTTCAGCGCCGAAAGCGGGTTCAAACGGTTCAGGTCGAACTTGAACACCTTCTCCGTCGTCACCAGAAATCCAACCTGCACCACCGACGCCATGACGGCGGCAATCAGCAGGATCACCAGCGGCACGACCATCGAAACCAGAACCGAGGTTACCAGATCGATCAGCACAACCCCCAGCGCCCCACCATCCATCAGGATGGCGTGCGGCTGTTCGATGAAGGGCGTGATGGAAAGGCTGATGCGCCCGAAGGACCAGGGCAGAACCAGCAGGATCAGCACCAGTGCGGCGCTCAGCACGAATAGATGGTTGAATTCCTGGGATTTGGGAACCTGGCCCTTGTCGCGCGCCTCCTGCAGGCGTTTGCCGGTAGGTTCTTCTGTTTTACTGTCTTCATCCTGATCCTCGGCCATGCGCTCCCTCCCCTGCTCACGGCTGCAGGATGTTGATGAGCTGACCCTCGAACCGGTTCAGCCAATAGGTCATCAGGGCCGTCAGGCTGAGCCCCAGCAACAGCAGCCCCAGCACGATCTGGATGGGGATGCCGACGAAAAACACCTGGATCTGCGGCACCAGCCGCGCAATCAGGCCCAGCCCCAGATAGAACAGCAGACCGATCACCACAAAGGGTGCCGCCAACTGCATCCCGACCAGGAAACTGTCGCCAAGAACGCGGGCCAGATGCTGGGCGGCGTCCCCCAGGGGCAGCCATTCCCCCGGTCGGAACAGGCTGTAACTGTCCACCACGGCCAGCAGCAGCAGATGATGCAAATCCGTGGCGAAGATCAGCATCAGCGCCAGCATGGACAGCACGGCCGATACGGCATTGCCCGCGCCCGACATGGCGGGATTGAAAGACTGGGCCGCCGACAGGCCCACCTGATTGGCGATCAGCATGCCCGCCGTCTCAAGCGCGGCCATCATGAACCGGGCGATCGTGCCCAGGAAGATGCCGATCAATGCCTCTGCGATGACCAGCAGCGCCAGGTCACCCGGCCGGGATGGGGCCGCCGGCATGTCGGGCAGCATCAGCGGCATCAAAATGAAGGAAATCAGCAACGCCAGCAGCAACCGGATGCGCGGCGACACGAACTGTTCGCCATAGCCTGGCATGATCAGAAACGCCGAGCCGACGCGCACGAAGATCATCAGAAACACATAGACGGAACCGCCGAGAAGGGCGTCCAGCGACATCAGCCGCCATCCCCTTCAGGCCCGGTGCCCAGCGCCACGATACGGTCCATGATCCGCTCGGTGAAGCTTTGCAGATGCCCGTTCATGAAGGGCAACAGGAAAACCATGGCCGTGAACAGGATCAAAATCTTCGGCACGAAGGTCAGCGTCTGTTCCTGAAGCTGGGTCAGCGCCTGGAACAATGAGATGACAAGCCCCACCACCAGCGCGATCAGCATCAGGGGCATGCTGACGATGATCGTGGTGAAAAGCGCGTCGCGCACAATTTCGATGGCCTCGGCCTCGTTCATGATGGACGGTCCGGCTCGTCACATCGGCATGCGCAGAATTTCCTGATAGGCAGAGATCACCTTGTCGCGCACGCTGACCACGGCCTGCAGGGTCACCTCCGCGTTGGTGACGGCATTGACGACATCGGCCAGATCCGCCTTGCCAACAACGCCTTTTGCGGTCATCTCCTCACCGGTGCGCATGGTCTGCACCGACTGGGAAACCGCCTCTTCCAGCATGTCGCCAAAGGACGGTCCGTCGGTCGGCGCCGCGGCGCGCCCGCCGGGAACATTGAGCCCGCGCGTGGCCGCGTTGGTATAGGCGGCGGCGGCGTTGCTGAACGGGATGGCCATGGTTCGTCTCTCTCCACATCAAAACCGGGCGGTGGAACGGATCAGTTCGACCGCAAAAGATCCACAGTGCGCATGATCATCTGCCGGGTGGCTTCCAGCGTGTTCAGGTTCGCCTCGTAGGAACGCTGCGCCTCGCGCATGTCCATGCTTTCAACCAGCGAGCTGACATTGGGCAGCAGCACATAGCCGTCGGCATCGGCGCTCGGATGGCCGGGGTCGTAGCGGCGCTGGAAATCGCTGCGATCCACATCGATCTTGCGCACCTTCACCAGATCGGTATCCAATTCACGGTCCAGGACATTCTGGAACATCACGACCTTGCGGCGATAGGGAAGGTCGCCTGGAGAAGGGGCGGTGGAATTGGCGTTCGCCAGATTTTCGGCGATGACGCGCAGGCGCGTGCCCTGCACCTTCATGCCCGCGGCCGATGCCGCCATCGAATTCAACAGATCCATTCCCGCTCTCCCTCACACCCACAACTGCCCCAGCCGGGGACGCCATCATCAGCGCGGCGCCGCCAGCGCCGTCTTCAGCATGGCAACCTGCTTGCGGTAAAGATTCGTCACCGTCTGATATTCCATCGAGTTCTGACCGACTTTCATGAGCTGTTCCTCCAGCACCACGGCATTGCCGCCAGGCGCGGTCTCATAGGGGCTGCGCTCCTTGCCGTCCTGGAAACCGGACTTCACCGGCAGGGTGCCGGACATATGCCCCGAACCCGAACCCGCGACCTGCATCTGCGAGGCGACGCGAAGCTGCTTCTTGAAATCGAACTCGACCAGATCGCTTGGGCGGTAGTTGGGCGTGTCGGCGTTGGAGACGTTCTGGGCCAGAACCTCCTGCCGCTGGTTGTGCCAGGCCATCTTGTCCGACATCAGGCGGAACAATCCGCTGTCCTTCAGATCCATGGCATATCCTTTCCATTCCCGAACAAGCCGCCGACCGGCAGTTTCCGCCGCCGGCAAAGACAAGAGAAGCAATTTCCGCGCCATTTTCGGCAATATCCCCGCGCCGGGCGGGGAATTCATGTCCCGCCTTGTGCGGGACGGGGTTTGCCGGACCGGGACGCCAAGCCGGCAAACTCTTCGTCAGCATAGCGCATCGTCGGCCCGGATATAAGGTGATTTTATCGCCGGGGCCGGCTGCACAGGCTTCAATGATCTGCTAAGCTGCTTTTCGTCGCAAGGGTGGTTTCGTGGCCGGAACGGGTGCCACGATCCCCTGTCACCGGCGGCACCGATCCAGGATTGTGATGCGTTGAGCCCGATGAGCGATACCCCGCCGACGCCCGCCCGCCGACAGGTGGCCGTGGCCCTGCGCCACGAGCAGGGGGATCCCTCCCTGCCCCGCGTCGTGGCCAGCGGCAAGGGGGCCGTGGCCGAACAGATCCTGGAACTGGCCTTTGCCCATGGGGTGAAGGTGCGCACCGATGCCGACCTGGCGGAAATCCTTGCCGCCATCGACGTGGACAGCGAAATTCCGATTGAAGCCATCGCCGCCGTGGCGGAAATCCTTGCCTATGTCTATCGTGCCAACGGCACCTATACTGCTGAAGATGTTGGCAGGCACGACAGCGCCGCCACATCCGATGCCAGTACCCCTGATGTGACCACAGACGAGCCGCCCGCGTCATGACAGAGCCCACCATTCCCGCCCGGCCCGATGCTGCCGATGTCGCCCAGACACTGGACAGCCTGCTGGAACTGCTCGCCCGGGGTGAGGAGGCACTGGCCAAGGGCGAGATGGTCGACCTCGCCGGGCTGGAGCGCGAGGTGAAGCCCATTCTGGAAGCCGCCACATCACTGCCCCCCCCGGACGCCAGGAGCCTTCTGGATCGGCTGGAGGCGGTGAGCGGCGCGCTGGACAAGGTGGCGGCAACGCTGGAGCGGGTGCATGGCGACAAGCTGGGCGGACGGGAGACCCATGCGACCCGCATCCGTGCCGCCCAGGCCTATCGCACGCCCAAGGATTATTGAATGGACGCCACGCAATATCTGCGCCTGTTCATGGCGTTGGGCCTGGTCCTGGCGCTGATCGGGATCTGCGGCCTGTTGCTGCGCCGCTATGGCCCTGCCGCAGGGTTGACAGCCAGGCGCAAGGGCGACCGCCGGCTGGGTATCGTGGAGGTGCTGACGCTCGATGCCCGCCGGCGTCTTGTGCTGGTGCGCCGTGACGGGGTGGAGCATCTGCTGTTGCTGGGCCATGGCGAGGACAGGGTGGTGGAAACCGGCATCGCGCCGCCATCCGCCACCCCTCACGATTTCAAGGCGGTGCTGGGCCGCCAGGACATGACGGACACAACCCCATGACGGGCAGGCCGATCCTCCCCCTTATCCGCCGCGTTGGTCTGCCGGCCGGGCTGCTGCTGGCCCTTGTCGCCGCACCGGCCCTGGCACAGAGCTTCTCCCTGGACCTGGGTGATGAAGGGCCCAGCAGCACGGGCCGCATCGTGCAGTTCGTGGCGCTGCTGACGGTACTGTCACTGGCGCCCAGCATCCTGATCATGATGACCTGCTTCGTGCGCATCATCATCGTGCTGAGCTTTCTGCGGTCGGCGTTGGGCACCATGCAGGTGCCGCCGAACCAGGTGATGGTCAGTCTGGCCATGTTCCTGACCTTCTTCATCATGGCCCCCACCCTGCAGACCGCCTACGATGTCGGGGTGCGCCCGTTGATCAATGAGGAGATCGACGAGGTCACGGCCTTCCGCCGCACGGCGGAGCCGTTCCACGCCTTCATGATGCGCCATGTGCGCGAGCGCGACCTTCAGCTTTTCATGGACATGTCCAAGACCCCGCCCGTGGCAGAGCCCAAGGACATACCGATCCATGTGCTGATCCCGTCCTTCATGCTGTCGGAACTGAAGCGGGCATTCGAGATCGGGTTCCTTGTCTTCGTGCCCTTCCTGGTCATCGACATGGTGGTGGCCAGCGTGTTGATGTCCATGGGCATGATGATGCTGCCGCCGGCGATGATCTCGCTGCCGTTCAAGCTGATCTTCTTCGTGCTGATCGACGGCTGGTACCTGATCGTCGGCAGTCTGGTGCAAAGCTTCGGCGAAGTGTAGCGCCGCGAAATGTAGCGCGGCCAGACCAGGCCCGTGGCGGCGGTTTTGCGCCGTCACGGGTCCCGCCGGCCTCAACCCTGGTTGTTGCGCCGCGCCATGAAGGCCAGCCGCTCGAACAGGTGAACATCCTGTTCATTCTTCAAAAGCGCGCCATGCAGGGGCGGGATCAGCTTCTTCGGGTCACGCTGGCGCAGCGTTTCCGGCGAAACATCCTCCACCAGAAGCAGGCGGATCCAGTCCAGCAGTTCCGACGTGCTGGGCTTCTTTTTCAGCCCCGGCACCTCACGCACCTCATAGAACAGGGTCAGCGCATCGCGCAGCAATTCCGCCTTCAGGTCGGGGAAATGCACCTCCACGATGCGGGTCATCGTGTCGGCGTCGGGGAAGCGGATATAGTGGAAGAAGCAGCGGCGCAGGAAGGCGTCGGGCAGTTCCTTCTCATTGTTCGAGGTGATGATGACGACGGGCCGCCTGGCCGCCTTGATGGTCTCCCCCGTCTCATAGACGAAGAACTCCATGCGGTCCAATTCCTGCAGCAGGTCGTTGGGGAATTCGATATCCGCCTTGTCGATCTCATCGATCAGCAGGACGGGCGGTTCTTCCGCCTCGAACGCCGTCCAAAGGGGGCCCTTACGGATGTAATTGCGGATATCCTTGACGCGCGGGTCACCCAACTGGCTGTCGCGCAGCCGGCTGACGGCATCATATTCGTAAAGGCCCTGCTGGGCCTTGGTCGTCGATTTCACGTGCCAGGCCAACAGCGGACGGCCCAGGGCCCGGGCCACCTCCTGTGCCAGCACGGTCTTGCCCGTGCCGGGCTCGCCCTTCACCAGCAGGGGCCTTTGCAGTGTGATGGCCGCGTTGACGGCGACACGAAGATCATCCGTGGCGACGTAATCCTGGGTGCCTTCGAAACGGGTCATTGGGAATACCTGTCAGGGAGGTTTGACGATACCGGCGTAAACGGACCGGCGGTTCGGCAGGCCAGGGCACAGCGCGCCCCGCCTTGCCTTGCCGCCTTGACGGGTGTCACCCCGCCAGGGCCGCTTCCACCGCCGCGATGGCATCATTGGCCCTGGCGCCATCGGGGCCACCGGCCTGGGCCATGTCGGGGCGGCCACCGCCGCCCTTGCCACCCAGGGCCGCCGCCGCCACCCGGACCAGATCAACGGCGCTGGCCTTGGAAACCGCATCCTCCGTCACGCCGACCACGACGGATGCCTTGCCGTCGGCCACGGCGATGGCCACGACCACGCCGCTGCCCACCTGCTTCTTCAATTCATCGGCGAAGGGCTTCAGATCCTTGGCCGGCAGGTCATTGACCACCCGGCCGATGAAACCAAGGCCGCCAACCTGCCTGATCTCTGCGGCCCCACCGGAACCGCCGCCGCCAAGCGCGACCTGGCGGCGCAGGTCGGCCAACTCCTTCTCCATCCTGCGGCGTTCATCCAGCAGGCTGGTGACCTTGGCCACCACTTCCCCCGCCGGAACCTTCAGGGCCTGGGCGGTATCCAGCAGGCGCCCCTCCTGCTGTTCCAGATAGGCCAGCGCCCCCGCCCCGGTCAGCGCCTCGATCCGGCGGATGCCGGCGGCAACCGCCCCTTCCGACACGATCTTGAACAGGCCGATATCGCCCGTGCGGCGGACATGGGTGCCGCCGCACAGTTCGACGGAAAACTCCTTGTTCCCCCCCTCATCGGCACCACCCATCGAGACGACACGGACCTCTTCGCCATATTTCTCCCCGAACAGGGCCATGGCACCGACGGCAATGGCGGCATCGGGCGTCATCAGGCGGGTCGTGACCTCGCTGTTGCCGCGGATGCGGCTGTTGACCGCCTCTTCCACGGCCGACATGTCGCCGGCCGCCAGCGGTGTCGGCTGGGAGATATCGAAGCGCAGACGATCGGCACTGACCAGCGACCCCTTCTGCGTGACGTGGTCGCCCAGACGGCGGCGCAGCGCCTCATGCAGCAGGTGGGTGGCGCTGTGGTTGGCGCGAATGGCCGAACGGCGTGTGCCGTCCACCTTCAATTCCACATTGTCGCCTACGGCCAACGTGCCCTTGGTAACGGTGCCGACATGGGCGAAGACCGCACCCAGCTTCTTCTGCACGTCGCGCACAGTCACTTCCGCGCCCTTGGCCGATATCAGCAGGCCGGCATCACCAACCTGGCCGCCACTTTCGCCATAGAAGGGGGTCTGGTTGACAACGACAAGCACCTCGGTGCCCTCGCCGACGCTGGTCAGCCGGTTGCCGGCCATGTCCAGGATGGCGGTGACGGCCCCTTCGGCCGCCTCGGTGTCATAGCCGAGGAACTCCGTGGCACCCAGTTCATCCTTCAGTTCGAACCAGACGCTCTCCGTCGCGGCCTCCCCCGAACCGGCCCAGGCGGCGCGAGCCTTGCGGCGCTGCTCCTCCATCGCCGCCTTGAACCCGTCCACATCGACGGGCCGGTTGCGGGTGCGCAACACGTCCTGCGTCAGGTCCAGCGGGAAACCATAGGTATCGTAAAGCGTGAAGGCGACATTGCCGGGCAACGCCTCCCCCCTGGCCAGACCACCCTCTGCCTCGTCCAGCAGCTTCAGCCCGCGATCCAGCGTCTGCTTGAAGCGGGTTTCCTCCAGGCGCAGGGTCTCGGTGATCAGGGCCTGGGCTCGCACCAGTTCCGCGTAATGGCCGCCCATCTCGCGCACCAGGGCCGGGACCAGACGGTACATCACGGGTTCCTTGGCGCCCAGCATGTGCGCATGCCGCATCGCGCGACGCATAATGCGACGCAGGACGTAACCACGCCCTTCATTCGACGGCATGACGCCGTCGGCAATCAGGAAGGAGCAGGAGCGCAGATGGTCGGCAATCACGCGGTGCGAGGTCGCATGCGGCCCCCGCAGGCTGGCGCCCGTGGCTTCCGCCGATGCCTCCAGCAGGCCCTTGAACAGGTCGATATCGTAATTATCATGCACGCCCTGCAGTACGGCGGCCAGACGTTCCATCCCCATGCCGGTGTCGATACTGGGCTTGGGCAGGGGCACGCGCTGGTACCCGCCATCCTTGGCAGGGAACTGCTCGTACTGCATGAAGACTAGGTTCCAGATCTCGATGAAGCGGTCGCCATCCTGATCCGGGCTGCCCGGCGGCCCACCGGGAATATGCGCCCCATGGTCATAGAATATTTCCGAGCAGGGGCCGCAGGGACCCGTATCGCCCATCATCCAGAAATTGTCGGACGTGGGGATACGGATGATGCGATCGTCCGGCAGGCCGGCGATCTTCTTCCACAGGCCGAACGCCTCGTCATCATCATGGAAGACGGTGGTCGTCAGCTTGGACGCCGGGATGCCGAATTCCTTGGTGATCAGGTTCCAGGCCAGTTCGATGGCATCAGCCTTGAAATAATCACCGAAGGAGAAATTGCCCAGCATCTCGAAGAAGGTGTGATGGCGGGCCGTGAAGCCGACATTGTCCAGGTCGTTGTGCTTGCCACCGGCGCGCACACATTTTTGCGAGGTGGTCGCGCGGGTATAGGGTCGTGGCTCCTGCCCCGTGAAGACGTTCTTGAACTGCACCATGCCGGCATTCGTGAACATCAGCGTCGGGTCATTGCGCGGCACCAGCGGCGAGCTGTCGACAATGGCGTGGCCATTCTTCCCGAAATAATCGAGGAACGTGGAACGGATTTCGTTGACGGTCTTCTTGGACATGGGATGACGACCTGACTGCTGCATTGAACGCGACATGGGGTACGGGTTGTACCGTGGCAAGCGGCGGCCTGTCCATGCCCGCTTGGGGCTGGGGGGTCATGCCCGCTTGGGGCCGGGGTTCAGGCCGGCACCGTGTCCGGTCAGCGCGTGCAACCCCCTCTGATGATGGTCACGGGCCGGACAGCAAAACGGGGAAGGCAAGCGCCTCCCCCATCTTCGCATGCAGCGCCCCCGTGCGGGGAACGCCCGTCCATCAATCCGGGCTGGAAGCGTCGCCATCGGTCTCCGGCGTGCCCATCATGGCACCGGCCACGATGCCGGCATTGGACCGGATCTTCTGTTCGATGCTGTCGGCCACGGCCGGATTGGTGCGCAGGAAGGTCTTGGCGTTCTCCCGCCCCTGGCCGATCCGCTGCCCATCGTAGGAGAACCAGGAGCCCGACTTGTCAACGACACCGGCCTGGATGCCGAGGTCGAGCAGTTCACCCACCTTGGACACGCCCTCGCCATACATGATGTCGAACTCCACGACGCGGAAGGGTGGCGCCATCTTGTTCTTCACCACCTTCACACGGGTCTGGTTGCCCGTCACCGTGTCCCTGTCCTTGATGGAGCCGATGCGGCGGATATCCAGGCGGACGGAGGCATAGAATTTCAGCGCATTACCGCCCGTGGTCGTCTCCGGATTGCCGAACATCACGCCGATCTTCAACCGGATCTGGTTGATGAAGATGACGAGGCAGCGCGACTTGGAGATGGAACTGGTCAGCTTGCGCAGGGCCTGACTCATCAACCGGGCGTGCAGGCCGACATGGCTGTCGCCCATCTCCCCTTCCAGTTCGGCGCGTGGCACCAGGGCCGCGACGGAATCGACCACCAGCACGTCGATCGCCCCGGAGCGCACCAGCGTGTCCGCGATCTCCAGCGCCTGTTCGCCGGCATCGGGCTGGGAGATCAGCAATTCATCCACATCCACGCCCAGCTTGCGGGCATAGGAGGGGTCCAGCGCATGTTCGGCATCCACGAAGGCGCAGACGCCGCCATTCTTCTGGGCCTGGGCGATGGCATGCAGCGCCAGCGTCGTCTTGCCCGAGCTCTCGGGCCCGTAGATTTCGATGATGCGGCCCCGGGGGAAGCCGCCGATGCCCAGCGCGATGTCGAGGCCCAGGGAGCCCGTGGACACCACCTCCGTCTCGGAGATGGCCTCCTTGGCGCCGAGCTTCATGATCGAGCCCTTGCCGAACGCGCGTTCGATCTGACCCAGCGCGGCATCGAGAGCTTTTTGTTTGTCCATGGGTGTTTCAACCAGACGGAGTGGAGCTGCCGACATATCTGTCCCCTTCCTTCTCGCACGGATAGGCATGCGCGTTCAACTGCACCTGTTGTACCTTTTTTGTTCTCGCCCGCCAAGTGCTAATGTTCCCATTACGTTCACATTCGTCGCCTGTTCAGCCATGGCAATGGCGTGCGGATGCGCGGATGGTGCAAAGGACAGGAGTGTTCGTGGCGGAAATCGCCTATGCTGTCCTGTCCGCATCCTGCCTGCCGGTCCATCCATGCCGATCGCCGTGGGGAATCACCCCGCCCGACCATTGCCCTGTGCCGTTCTGGCCCTGTTGCTGCTGGCACTGCCGGCCCCGGCGCAGGACCCCGGCGCGGCGCGCCTGCCGCCAGCTGCCACCCCCGCCATGGAGCAGGAGGTGATCGTGACCGGCCGCCGCGATGGCGAGCCTGATTTCCAGGAACAGCAGGAATATCACGACCATGAATATCGCCGTCTGAAGCAGGTCTATGATCCCGATCCGCTGCCGCCCATCCGCGGCGACCGGCTGGTCCGCATGCCGGAGGCCATCAGCAGCACGGTGCAGGGCAAGCCGACCCTGACGGAGAAACAATGGTGAGAACCGGTTCATCGACAGCACCCGCCGCCCCCCTTCTGGCGCGACAGGCCATGGAGGCCGCCGCCCGCGGCGATGCACACGCCGCGCTGGCCCTTTGGCAACGGGTGCTGGCGGCGGCACCCGACCATCCCGGCGCATTGCTGAGCCTGGGTGATGCAGCCCGCCGGGATGGCGACGAGGTGACCGCCCTGCGGATGCTGTCACAGGCGGTCAGCGTTGCCCCCAACCTTCTGCCCGCCCGCTGCGCGCTGGCCAACCTGTTGCTGCATACGGGGAACGAGGCCGAGGCCGGCCCGCATCTGGAGACCGCGCAGCGCCTGGGCCCAGACCAGGCCTATGTCTGGCGTGATACGGGCCTGTTCCGGCGCGTCACGGGCGATCCGGCCGGCGCGCTGGAGGCATTCGAGCGCTGTCTGGCACTGGCCCCCGGCGACACATCAGCCGCCCTGGGCCGATCGCTTGCCTTGCTGCGGCTGGGCCGATGGGCGGAGGGATTTGCCAGCTACCGGCACCGCTGGTCGGTTTCTGCCCGGCCGCCCCGGCACCAGTCCATCCCGGCCTGGCAGGGCGAGCCGGCGGCCGGTCGGCGCATCCTGGTATGGGATGAACAGGGGGCCGGCGACACCATCATGTGCGCGCGCCTGACCCGCCCGCTGATCGACGCGGGGGCGGATGTGGTGCTGGAGGTACCGCCCGCCCTGGCGCCCCTGTTCGCTGACGGGCACCATGGCCGCATGCTGGTGCGTGGAGAGCCCCCCCCGCCCGTGGATTTCCAGGTGCCGCTGCTGGACCTGCCGGGATTGCTTGGCCTGACCCCGCAGACCATTCCCTGGACCGGCCCGTATCTGGCTGCCGATCCGGACCGCGTCGCGGCATGGGCGCCGCATCTGCCCCGCCGCCCCGGCCGGCCGCGCATCGGGTTCAGTTGGGCCGGCAATCCCGCCCATCCGGGCGACCGCTGGCGTACACCGGGGCTGGCGCCGCTTCTGGCGCTGCTGGCCTGCCAGGGGGCCGACTGGTACGCGATGCAGGTGGCCGCCGGCCATGCCGAACTGGCCGCCGCCGCGCTGCCCGGTTCCGTCACCGATCTGGCGCCCCGGATCACGGGCTGGACCGACAGCGCCGCCATTCTGCCCCATCTGGATCTGCTGATCACGCCCGACAGCGCCCTGGCGCATCTGGCCGGCGCGATGGGCCGGCCCGTCTGGACCCTGATCGCGACCGACACGGACTGGCGGTGGCTGGAGAAGTCGGCGAAGACGCCCTGGTATCCTTCCATGCGCCTGTTCCGCCAGCAGCGCTGCGGCGATTGGGCCGGCCTGATCACCCGGCTGCGGGCCGCCCTGCCCGTGACGGCTTGACAGCGGCCGGGACCAAGGCACCATCACCACAGGAAACGGCCCGCAAGCCCAAGGACCCGGCCTTGACCCTGGACAGCCTGAGCATCGCCTTCGACATGCTGACGGACGGGGCCGCCCTGTTCGATGCGCAGGAAAGGCTGATACGCGCCAATCCCGCCTTCCGGGCGCTTTTCCCGGCCACGTCGCCCCAGATGGTGCCCGGCGTGACCTTCGAAGCGCTGCTGCGCGCCGGGATTCGGGTGGGGGAGAACCCTTCCGCCCGTGGCCGCGGGGAAGAGGATTTCGTCGCCGAACGGCTTTGCGAACTGCGCCGTGCCGATGGCCGGCCGGTGGAGTTCCGCCTGCCCGACGGCCGCTGGATTCGCGTGCAGGACCGGCGCCTGCCCGATGGCGGCATCCTGTGCCTGCGCACCGAGATCACCGAACTGAAACGCCGCGAGGTGGCGTTGAGCGACAGCGAGCAGCGCTATCGCCAGTTGGTCGATCTGTCGCCCGACGGCATCGCCGTGCACGATCTGCAAGGCTGGGGACGGTTCATCAACAAGGCCGGCAGGACCATCCTGGGCCTGGCCCCCGACCTGGAAGCGCGGGGGGTCCATATCCTGTCCTTTGCCAGCCCCGAGGCGCGGCCCCTGGCAGAGATGCTGTTCCGGCGGGTCACGGGCGGAGAGCCGGTGTCTCAGATGCGTATCGGCCTGCAAAGCTGCGATGGCAGCGAGAGACTGGCGGAAATGTCCGCCGTCCCCTTCCAGACGGGGGAGGAACGGCTGGTGCTGTGCCTGTTCCGCGATGTCACGCACGAGGCGGCGGCCAGTCTGCGCCTGCGCGAGAGCGAGGCGCGTGCGCGTTCCATCCTGGATACGGCCATGGACTGCATCGTGTCCATCGACGGTGACGGAACGGTGCTTGAATTCAATCCCGCCGCCGAACGTACATTCGGATGGACCCGGGCAGAGGCCGTGGGCCGGACACTGGTCGATCTGATTGTGCCGCACCATCACCGGGACCCGTCCGATACGGGGCTGGCCGCGCTGCTGGCCGGGCGGAACGATACGATGCTGGGCCGCCGCATGGAGACGGAGGCCAGGCGGCGCGACGGCAGCACGCTGCCCATCGAACTGGCCGTCACGGCCGTGCCGCTGGGACCGGGCCGGCGCTACACGGCCTATCTGCGCGACATCACCGACCGCCGGCAGGCCGAGCACGAGATATGGGAGAAGACCCGCATCCTGGACAGCATGATGGACAATGTCGGGATCGGCATCGAGGTGTATGACGCCGATGGCCGGCTGCTTGTCGCCAATCGCCGCGTGTCGGAGCTTCTGGACATTCCACCGGGTTTCATGCGCCCGGGCCTGAAGGACCATGACCTTGTCGTGTTGCTGGCCCGGCAGGGTGAATATCCAGGCGAGACGGTCGAGGAAAGTCTGGCCGACTATGACCGCATCCGACGGCTGGGCGTGCATTTCAGTGAGCGCCAGCGGCCTAACGGCGCCTGGCTGCAGGTCCGGCATTTTCCCATGCCGGGCGGCGGCTTCGTCGTGCTGTTCGCCGACGTGACGGAACAGAAGCGGCTGGAAAGCCAGTTCCTGCAGGCCCAGAAGATGGAGGCGCTCGGCCAGCTTGCCGGTGGGATCGCGCATGATTTCAACAATATCCTGTCGGTCATCGGCGGTTATGCCGGCATGGCCCGCATGGGTGTGGCCGCGGACAGCCCCTTGGCCGGCTATCTGGCCAAGATCGGCCAGGGCGTGGACCGGGCCGCCGCCCTGACGCGGGAGTTGCTGACTTTCTCGCGCCAGAAGGGCGTAACCCCGTCGCGCCCCATCGACCTGGGCGGGGTGCTGCGGGGGCAGGAATTCCTGCTGAAGCCGCTGCTGGGCGCCACCATCGACCTGACCCTGTCGGTGCCCGACGATCCGGTCTGGGTTGCCATCGACCCGGATATGGTGGCCCAGGCGCTGCTGAACCTGGCCATCAATGCCCGCGACGCGATGCCTGGCGGTGGCCCGCTGTCGGTCGTGCTGGAAACAGTGGAAACCGGGTCCCCGCCCGCCGGTCTGGCGCCGGGCGCCCATGCGCTGCTGTCGGTCACCGACCGGGGCACGGGCATGCCGCCGGAACTGCTGGACCGCATCTTCGACCCGTTTTTCACGACGAAGCCGCCGGGCCAGGGCACCGGCCTGGGGCTGGCCATGGTCTATGGCACCGTCACCCAGGCCGACGGCACCATCCTGGTGGACAGTCAGCCCGGCCACGGCACCCGCTTCACCCTGTGGCTGCCGCTGGCCGTACCGCCGGTGGCGGCAGCCGTCACCGGTGCCGACCCCCGCCCCGGGGCCGCAGTTGCGCCGGCAACGATCCTGGTGGCGGAGGATGAGCCGGAGTTGCTGACCCTGGTCACGGCCTTCCTTGAACAGGACGGCCATCATGTGCGCGGTGCCGCCGATGGGGTGGAGGCGCTGGAACGGTTCGAGGAGGGCGGGGTCGACCTGTTGCTGACGGACCTTGTCATGCCCGCCCTGGGCGGGGTGCGGCTGGCCCATCTCGTGGGCGAGCTTGATCCAACGGTTGCCGTGCTGTTCATGACCGGCTATCCCGGTCGCGGCCACGCGGAAGTGACGGATTTGCCGTCCGGCATTCCCGTGCTGTACAAGCCCATCGACCCGGACGGCCTGCGGCGGGCCGTCGCCGATGCCCTGGCAGCGAAGAGAAGCACATGAACCGGCATTACATGCCCGAGGACCCGATCCGGTCCCTGCGCATCATGGTCGTGGAGGACCAGCCACAGACCCGGATCTGGATCGCCGATGTGTTACGCCAGATGGGAATCCGCGAGGTGCTGGCCGCCAATGATGGCAGCGATGCGCTGGACATGATCCAGAGCAACCCGCGCGGTATCGACCTGATCATCTGCGACTGGGCCATGCCGCGCATGAACGGGATGGACCTGCTGACGGCCGTTCGGGCCATCCGGCCGGACCTTCCCTTCATCATGGAAACGGGGCACGGCACCAAGGATCATGTGCTGGCGGCCCGCGCCCAGGGGGTGGATGCCTTCATCGTCAAGCCCTACAGCGCGGCCCAACTGGAGGTGCGGATACGCACGCTGGCCAAGAATATCCGCAATCGCAGCACAGGCGCGCCATGACCCCGCCCCGCCGGACCGCCCCCCTGGGCCTGATCTGCGCCATACCGGAGGAGATGGGCGAATTCTCACCCCTGTTCCGGCAGGAGGGAGAGGAACGGATCGCCGGTTTCCGCTTCCTGAACGGCCTGCTGGACGGGCAGCCCGTGGTGATGGTGGAAGCGGGGATCGGCAAGGTGAACGCGGCCGTGGTGGGGACGCTGCTGCTGCACCATCTGGGTGTGCGCGGGCTTTTGTTCTCCGGGGTGGCGGGCGGCATTGACCCGTCGCTGGCCGTGGGCGACGTGGTGATCGCCGACCGGTTGATCCAGCATGATTACGGGGCCCTGGCGGGGGGAGCGCTGAAACCCTATCAGCCGGGCGTGCCGCCGCTGCCGGGCTTCGACGAACGGTTCGGCTATCCGCTGGCCGACGGGCTGCACGATACGATCCGGGCGGCACTGGCCGGGCTGGACCTGTCCCCGGCGCCAGGGGCATCGCGCCCGGCACAATGGCGGTTCGGTACGGTGCTGACGGGCGACCATTTCCTCAATTGCGCCAGAACCAGGGCCGGGCTGTTCGACCGGTTCCAGGCACAGGCCATCGAAATGGAAGGAGCGGCACTGGCCCAGGTGGCGGCCCGGTTCGGGGTGCCGCTGGTGGTCGTGCGCGCCCTGTCCGATCTGGCGGGAGAGGAGAGCCACCTGGATTTTCCCGCCTTCGCCCGCAATGCCGCCGGCAACGCCGCCCGCATCATCCGCCGCATTGCCGCGGTGATCTGAAAAATCGCCCATGGCCCGACAGGCAGGGGCCGGCCCGGCCGTTGATAGGACGGGTCCGGCAACCCTGTCCCTGTAGGAGCGACCATGAGTATCAGCAGCATCAGCAGCGCCAACATCTATGCGCCGTCCGCCGCCGCCCGGCAGCAGCGGGCGCAGGAAAAATTCCAGGCCGCCGACGCGGACGGTTCCGGTGGCCTTTCGCTGGAGGAGTTCAGCGCTGCCGGTCCGAAGGGAGCGGACGCCAACGCCCGTGCCGCCGGCAGACCCAGCGCGGAGGACATGTTTGCCTCCCTAGACAGCGATGGTGACGGCAACCTGACCCAGGCAGAAATGGAAACCGCGTTCCAGCGCATGGGTGACGGCACGCGCCGCACCCTGCTGGATGCCCAGGAACAGGCCGGCGGTGCTGGTGGGCCCCCGCCGGGCGGTCAGCCCGGTCCCGGTGGACCACCGCCCCGGGCCAGTGCTGGCAATGACCTGAGCGGCCTGACCACCGGTTCCACACAGGATGACAGCGCGGAAGAAGACCCGATCAGCGCCCTGATCAGCCAGTTGCAAAGTGCCATCGCCAGCTATGGTCAGAAGACGGGCACCAGTCAGGCCGCAAGCAGCCTTGCCGCCACCGCCTGACATATCCGCACCGGTCCCGCCGGCAATCGCATGCCGTCGGCGGGATCTGTCGGGGAACCCGACGGTTCCTCGCACCTTGCGGGGGGGACAAGGTGGCAACCAAAGGTCATAACCCATGTCCTCCCCGAATTTTTTAGACCATTATCAATTGGTTATAGGGCTAAGCTTCACTTGCCAGCCTTTACCTTTGTCGTCACTATCCCCATGTCTCCTGACGACAACCACAAGGGATGAGGCGAGAAATGGCCACCGCACCGGCGATCAATATCGGCATCACCGACGAGAACCGCGCCCGCATCGCGGACGGGCTGTCGCGCCTGTTGGCCGACAGCTACACGTTGTTTCTGAAGACCCACAATTTTCATTGGAACGTCACCGGGCCGATGTTCAACACGCTGCACACCATGTTCATGGCGCAGTACACTGAACTGTTCACCGCCGTGGACGAGGTGGCGGAGCGTATCCGCGCGCTGGGGTTCCATGCGCCCGGCAGCTACAGCCAGTTCGGCAAGCTGGCCTCCGTGAAGGAGGAAACCGAGGTGCCGCGCGCCCAGGACATGATCCGCCAACTGGTGGAAGGACATGAGACCGTGGCCCGCACGGCCCGCACGATATTCCCGCTGGTGGAGGAAGCCGGCGACGAGCCAACCGCTGATCTGTTGACACAGCGTATGCAGGTGCATGAAAAGACTGCCTGGATGTTGCGTTCCATGCTTGAGTAACCGAACGGAGTTCGACGGAACAATGACAGGTTTGAAGACAGCGCCGCGTATCGCGGCGCTGACCTTTTTCTTGATGTCCACGCCTGCGGCCCTGGCCCAGGTTCCCCAGACCTCCCCCCTTCCCGAAGGTATAGAGGTGATGATCCGTCAGGCGGCAACGCGGGACGGTACGGCGCTGGACACGGTCGAATCACTGGCTCTGGATGCCTATCCCGACCACGCCGAGGCCATCGGCGCGCTCACCAGGGACCTGCGTGATCAGCGCAAGAAGGCCGAGCGGGATGCCAAACGGGCCGCCGGCAGCAGCGTCATCGCCGGCTGGAGCGGCGATGGCGAACTGGGCGCTTCCCTGTCCTCGGGCAATACCGACGACCGGTCGCTCGCCATCCGCCTGAACCTGGTGAAGGAGACGCTGCGGTGGCGTCATGAGATCACCAGCAGCGCCGACCTGCAGCGGGCGTCAGGCGAAACCTCCAAGGAACGTTATACGGCCGGGTACAAGCCCAATTATTTCATCAATCCCCGGCTTTACGCGGCCGGTGAGTTCACCTGGGAACGCGATCTGTTCGCCGGGTACCGCCACCGGCTGACCGAAACGGTCGGTATCGGTTACCTGATCCTGGACAGCGACGGCAAGCGCCTTTCGGTGGAGGGCGGCCCCGGTGCCCGGCACAGTTTCCAGGTCCGCGCGCCCGGCGTGTCGGCCGTGGAACATGAATTCGTGTTCGGCGCCAACGCCAATTACACCCAGGAATTCAACGAAAACATCAAGTTCGCGCAGACCATCAAGACATTGACCGGCGACCAGAACCAGACGCTGGAAAGCAGTTCCAGCCTGACCGCGCGGATCAATTCGCTGTTCTCCGCCCGCATCGGCTTCACGCTGCGCCATGAGACGGAGCCGCCGGATGACCGCAAGCAGACCGATACATTGAGCCGGGCGACGCTGGTCTATACATTCTGATCGATGAGGCAGGCGGCAATGGGGGGAACGGGTGGCTTACGTCTTGTTCCCCCTGCTGCTCTGGATTGCCTACGCGCTCTGGTTCCGGTTGCGGCAGGACACACTCCTGTTCCGCCCCTCTGCGCGTGCCACACCCCTGGCCGATGCCGGGCTGGGTGATTTCCAGCCCGTCTGGGCGCAGACGGCCGACGGGCTGCTGCTGGAAGGCAGCCTTCGCCCGGCGGACGGGCTGACCAAGCCCACCATCCTGTTGCTGCATGGCAGCCGGGGACAGGCGGCGGACCGGGCCGACCGGGCGCGGGTCCTGGCCGATGCGGGGTTTGGCGTGCTTCTGGCCGGTTATCGCGGCTATGCGGGCAATCCAGGCCGGCCGGGCGGGAACGCCCTGATGCTCGATGCCCGCGCCTGGGCCGACCTTCTCGTCACGCGCGGAATTTCCGGGGGAAGGCTGGTTCTTTACGGACAGGAAATGGGAGCGGTTCCGGCTGCCATGCTGGCGGGGGAGCGTGCAACGGCCGCCCTGGTCCTGGAAGCGCCCTGCCCCAGCATGGCCGGGCGGATGGGCAGGCGCTTCCCGCTGCTTCCCGTGCAGGCTCTGTTACGCCACCGGTTGAGCGTGACGGGCCTGCTGCCCATGGTGCGTGCCCCCACACTGATCCTGGGCAGCGCGGATGCGGAACTCGGAAAGCCGGCGGCGGCACCGCTGACGATTGTTCCCATGCCCTCCGGGCATGAAGATGGTGAATTGCCGCCGGACCAGTGCCGGGCACTTCTGGCCTTCCTGGGCGGCGAGGCGGCACGGACCAGGGCACGGCCCACACTGGAGCAGAAGACCCCCGCCGCCGGTGGCAGGGCCGTGGCCATTCGCCGCCCGGACAGCCCCGGGCCAGCGGGGTGACGGAGCAACCCTAGATACCCTCGCCCGCCTCAACGACATCAGACAGACGGTTGCGGATGGCATTGGCCGTGCTGCGGGCCGACGCATCGTCACGATGGCGCGGGCGCGGTGCGGCGATCCGGTCGGCAGAGCGCACGCCGGCCGGCGTGCCCGCCAGCAGGACGACGCGGTCGGCCAGATAGACGGCTTCGTCGATGTCATGGGTAACGAACAGGATCGTCTTGCCCGTGCGCTGCCACAGATCGACCAGTTCATCCTGCAAGGCCTGGCGCGTGATGGCGTCAAGCGCGCCGAACGGCTCGTCCATCATCAGCAGGTCGGGGTCAACGGCCAGTGCGCGGGCAATGGCCACGCGCTGGCGCTGGCCACCGGAAAGCTGGTGCGGCCAGCGGCCCGCCTTGTCGGCAAGGCCCACCAGGTCCAGCGCGTTCAGGGCCCTGCGGCGCTTCTCCGCCCGGTCCAGTCCCAGCCCCTCCAGCCCGAATTCCACATTCTTCACGACGCGCCGCCATGGCAGCAGGCGGGCATCCTGGAACACCATGGCATAAGGCCGCCGGCCCGGCGTTTCCGGGTGATCGCGCGTTACGGTGCCGGCGGAAGGTTTGACCAGACCAGCAATGACGCGCAGCAGCGTGGATTTCCCCACGCCCGATGCCCCAACCACCGCCACGAATTCCCCATCCTCGATATCCAGATGGAAATCCCTGAGAACGACGGTGCGGCCGCGGTCACTATCGAATGACAGCGTCAAATCCTTGATCGAAATCATGCTTTCCACGCCAGCAGACGGTCGCGCAGGGCGACGAAGATCATGTCGACGATGCCATACAGCAGCGCCATGGTGATCATGTAGACAACGACAATGTCGGTGGCCAGCAGGGACGAGGCCTGCATCATGCGCTGGCCCAGACCGGCCACGCCGAACAGTTCGGCCGCCACCACGGCCATCCAGGCCTGCCCCAGCCCTGTGCGCAGCCCCGCCATGATCGGCTGGATGGATGCCGGCAGAATCACCTTGAATAGCTTGGCGATGGGGGAGCGATGGCCGAAGGCGTCGGCCAGTTCGATCAGGTCGCGATCCACGGCCTGGACAGCCCCCAGCGCCGCGAAATAATTGATCCAGAAAACGCCGATGATGATGATGAAGTTGGCCGCCGTCGGCGACACGCCGAACCAGATGATGGCGAACGGCACCCAGGCCAGACCGGGAATGGGGCGCAGCAGGCGGACGATCCAGTTCGTCAGATCTTCCAGCGTCCGCGACATGCCGGTCGCCACGCCCAGCCCGACCCCCAGCGCCGAGCCCAGGAACAGGCCCGAAATATAATGGCCCAGGCTCTCCAGCACCGCGGAGTGCCAAGCGCCGGAACTGATCTCCCGCCAGAAGCTGGCCGGTATTTCGCTGGGTGCCGGCAACAGCATGGGCTTGACCACACCCAGGCGGGGCATGGCCTCCCAGATGGCCAGGAAGGTGATCACGCCCAGCAGGGAAAGCAGCAGGCGGCGGGTCTTGGAATGGGGCATGGGGGATCGTCGGCGTTTTACACAGCGTCGGCAAGATTGCCCGGCCAGAATTCCACACAAAAACCATCAGGTATCAATGGGAATTGTCGCAACCGTGCTGTCCGGTCCGCATCAGTTGCAATGAAGTGACTTTAAGAGATTTCCGTAACCAATTGAATGAAATGCAATGCCGTCCCCAGAACGGGGACGGCATTGCCCGGTGATCCTCAGCGGCCAGCGGCCTTCTGATAATAGGAAAGATCGAAGAGCTGCTCGACCGGCAGCGCCTCCTTCACCGTTCCCAGCTTCACCTGATAATCCTGAACGGTAGCCGTCTCGTTCAGGATGGCGGCCGGGTCGGTGTTGAACTTCACGGCCGGCGACTTCAGGGCCTGTTCGATCACGGCGCGCGGGATCAGGCCCTTGCCGATGGCCGATTCGACGGCGGCCACTGCGACGTCCTTGTCCGTGCGCAGCACTTCCGTCGCACGCGCCGTCAGTTCGACCAGCTTCTGCGCGATGTCGGGATGCCTGGCGGTGAAATCATCGGTCAGGGCGATGACATTGCCCGGCTGGTTCTTCAGGATGTCCCCACCATAGGCCAGCACCTTCACGTCCGGGTTGCGGCCGGTGATGATGGTCAGGGCCGGTTCGCGGATGATGGCGCCATCCACAGCCCCGGCCAGCAGGGCCTGCTGCGTTGCGTCGATGCCTTGCGGCACCAGTTCGACATGGGCTTTGTCGACCTTCGCCACTTCCCACAGCCAATATTGCAGGAAGGTGTTGGGGACGGAGCCGGCCGGCTGGGTGGCCAGCTTCAGCGGGCGGCCCAGCTTCTTGGACAGGGCGGCGATGGCCTCTGCCGGGCTGCCCGCGGTGGCGGCCAGGGCGGGACCGGCAGCAACCACCAGTTCTTCAACGGCCGTGGCGGCCACCACCTTGATGCCCACACCGCGGCCGCGCGCCACGATCACTGGTGCCACCCCGGCGATATAGGCATCCAGTGTTCCCGAGGCGACGGCCTGGATCATGTTCGGGCCGCTGTCGAACTGCTTGAGCTGCAGGTCGAAGCCGTTTTCCAGATCCCAGCCCTGGCTGTCGATGACGAAGGCCTGCGCGGCCCCCAGCACGGGGATATAACCGGCGCGCACCACCACCGGATCGGCAGCCTGGGCGGAGCCGGTGAAGGCCATGCCCACCAGGGCGGTGGCGGCGGCAAGGCGGGTGGCGAAACGCTTGAACGACATCGGGCAGGGCCTCCTTGAAACGTCGAAAACTTCTCTGGGCATTACGTCGGCTTGGATGAACCGTCGGGCTGAGGGTTTTACATCCCGAGGTTTTCGTCAATTATTATTGTGGTTTCTATTAAATAACATTATTCATGTGTGATATGCAAAATTGAACATACCAATTTTTCTTGGGGTTTTTCCTTGACAGTGGCGCCATGATCACCAAATCTGAACCCAAGATCGCATGGTCCGGGTTGCCCTTCCCTGCAGGGGCCGCGGGAATTTGACGAACAGCAGCTTGCGCCGCGTCATCAAACGCTAAAGCGCCACGAAGCCCCTTCGTGGTTTGGTTCAAACCATCGGTGATGAGAGGGCAGTAAAATGCACAAGAAAACCAAGTTCAGCATTCAACGGACCCCTCCCCGCTGCGGCCGAATGTCCGGGTGTTGACGCAGAACTTTTTGCGTCCTCCAGCATTATTACAGCGTTGTGCGGCAAGGCGATGAGCTTTGCCGTTGATGGGAGCAATTTTGACATGACGAACCAGGCTTTCAGTATCGAAACCAGCCGGTATACTGCCGGCATTGCCGTGGCCGATGGCCAGGGATTCCGCTTCTTCTCCGCCCATCCCCTGTTCGCCAGCCTGGATGGCCGGCATTTCAGCAGTGTGGCCGCCGCCGAGAAGGCCGCCCGCCGGCGGGAGAACGAGGCGCGTAACGGCATGCGCCGTCAGGACAGCCGCGGGCAGGTATTCCGGTCCTGGGGATTCAAGCCTGAAAGGGCCCAGGCCTGACAGGCCGGCATTGCCACAGCCCCGCGACATAGGCCGTAGCCGATAAGAATGAGGCCGGCGGGATGATCACCCGCCGGCCTTTTCATATCCGTCTTCCGTGCCCCTTCCGGGCCTGGGCGGAACTATCCCAGGCGGGCCAGCGCGTCGGCCAGCTTGGCCCGGGTGGTCTCGGCATCTGCGCGGCGCTCGCGCTGTTCCTCGATCACCTCTTCCGGTGCGCGATCGACGAAGTTGCGGTTCGACAGCTTGGCGTCGATCTTGCCGATCTCCTGCTCCAGCTTGGCGATCTCCTTGGCCAGCCGGGCCTTTTCCTTTTCCACATCGATGAAATCGGCCAGCGGCAGGATCAGCGTCGCCTCATCCAGCACAGACTGGGCCGACCCCTTGGGCGCGTCCTGCATCGTTGCCTCCACGCCCGACAGGCGGGCCAGGCGCAGGATCAGGTCGCGATGGGTGGCCAGCCGCGCCTGGGAAACCACGCTGGCATCCTTCAGCAACAGGGGAAGCTGGGCAGAAGGCGGAACGTTCATTTCGGCACGGACGGTGCGGATCGTGGAGATCAGGCGCACCACCCATTCCATCTCGTCGCCGGCCGCGGCATCGATCAGCCCTTCCTGGGCCACCGGCCAGGGAGCGGAAATCAGGGTCTGGCCCTGGCCGCCCAGCTTCTCGTTCAGTTCCTCGGTGATGAAAGGCATGATGGGGTGCAGCAGGTGCAGGATGCGGTCCAGCACCCAGGCCGTGGTGGCGCGGGTCTCGGCCTTGGCGGCCTCATCCTCCCCATTCAGGATGGGCTTGGTAAATTCCAGGTACCAGTCACAGAAGCTGTTCCAGGCGAACTGATAGATGCCGTTCGCCGCCTCGTTGAACTTGTAGGCGTCCAGCGCTTCGGTGACCCGGGATGCCGCCTGCTGCACGGCACCGACGATCCACTTATTGACTGTCAGCGTCACCTGGGACGGGTCGAAGCCCGGTACGGCGGCAACCTGGTTCATCTCCGCATAGCGCGCCGCGTTCCAAAGTTTCGTGGCGAAGTTGCGATAGCCTTCGACGCGGTTGACGGCCAGCTTGATGTCGCGGCCCTGCGCCGCCATGGCGGTCAGGGTGAAGCGCAACGCATCACAACCATACTGGTCGATGACGTTCAGCGGGTCGATGACGTTGCCCTTCGACTTCGACATCTTCTGGCCCTTCTCATCACGGACCAGGGCGTGGATATAGACAGTCCTGAACGGCACATCGCCCATGAAATGGATGCCCATCATCATCATCCGGGCCACCCAGAAAAAGATGATGTCGAAGCCGGTGACCAGGACATCGCCGGGGTAGTAGCGATCCAGTTCCGGCACCTTCTCCGGCCAGCCCAGGGTGCTGAACGGCCACAGAGCGGACGAAAACCAGGTGTCCAGCACGTCGGCATCGCGGGTGAGCGCCACACCAGCCCCGGCCAGGGCCTGCGCCTCTTCCTGCGTCTCCGCCACGAACACATTCCCGTCGGCATCATACCAGGCGGGAATCTGATGACCCCACCAGAGCTGACGCGAGATGCACCAGGGCTGGATGTTGCGCATCCATTCGAAATAGGTGTTTTCCCAATTCCTGGGCACGAACACGGTCTTGCCGGTTTCCACGGCCTCGATGGCCGGCTTGGCCAGCGTGGCGGCGTCGCAATACCATTGATCGGTCAGCCAGGGCTCGATCACCACACCGGACCGGTCGCCGTGCGGCTGTGTCATCTTGTGCGGGACGATCTGTTCCAGCAGTTCCAGTGCCTCCAGATCGGCCACGACACGCTTGCGTGCCTCATACCGGTCCAGGCCGCGATAAGCGTCGGGCACCGGCTCGCTGAACGCCTCCAGGCGACCATCGGCACCGGGCTTGTAGCCTTCAAATTCCTGCACGATGCGGGCATCGCGGTCCAGCAGGTTGATCAGCGGCAGCTTGTGGCGCCGGCCAACCTCGAAATCGTTGAAATCATGGGCCGGCGTGATCTTCACCGCGCCCGACCCCGTCTCCGGGTCGGCATAATCGTCCGCGACGATGGGGATCAGGCGACCGACGAGCGGCAGGCGCACGAATTTGCCGATCAGGTCCTTGTACCGCTCATCCTCCGGATGCACGGCCACAGCCGTGTCGGCCAGCATGGTCTCGGGCCGCGTCGTGGCGACAACGATATGGCGGCCTTCCTGGCCGTCGATGGGATAGCGGAAATGCCAAAGGTTACCGCTCACCTCCTTCTGCTCCACCTCCAGATCGGAAATGGCGGTGTGCAGCTTGGGGTCCCAGTTGACCAGGCGCTTGTCGCGATAGATGAGGCCCTGGCGGTACAGTTCCACGAACACCTTGCGGACGGCCTTGTTCAGGCCCTCATCCATGGTGAAGCGCTCCCGGCTCCAGTCGGTGGAAGCGCCCAGGCGGCGAAGTTGGCGCGTGATCGTGCCCCCGGATTCCGCCTTCCATTCCCAGACCTTCTCCAGGAATTTCTCCCGTCCCAGATCCTGGCGCGAAATACCCTCCTTCCCCAGGTTGCGTTCCACCACCATCTGGGTCGCGATGCCGGCATGGTCGGTGCCGGGCTGCCACAACGCATCCTTGCCGCGCATGCGCTGATACCGGGTCAGGATATCCTGCAAGGTGAAGGTCAGCGCGTGACCCATGTGCAGGCTGCCCGTCACGTTCGGCGGCGGCATCATGATGGTATAGGGCGTCTGGTTCGAATCGACATGCGCGGCGAACGCGCCCGTCGCCTCCCAACGCTGGTAATGGTTGGCTTCCACTTCCGAGGGGGAGAACGTCTTTTCCAACATGGCCGGGCCTTCCGGGTAAAAGGGATTGGGTTAGATAAAGGAAAAGGGGCGGCACCAGCAAGGCGCCGCCCCTTTTGTTCATGTCAAAGCAGGCAAGCGCGTCAGTCGAGCCCGCGCCGTACAACCCGCTCGATCTCCCGCTTGACCATGCGTTCCACCATGGTGGGAAGATTGTCATCAAGCCATTCACGGATCATCGGACGAACGATCTCGTAAACGATCTGCTCCAGCGTGACATCGCCACGCCCGACCGGGCCATCGCCTGTCAGGCTGGGGCCGCCACGGCGGAACCCGGCCAGACCCGATGCAAAGGCACGGCTGGCCGCATCGGCGGCATAATCGGAGATCAGCCCGCCATCATCCTGCAGGGGGGGTGGCGGACGGCGTGGCGGCGGTGGCGGCGCATAGAAGGGTTCCGGATCTTCCTCCGGCAACACCTGCGTCAACTCCAGCGGCTCGTCCTCTTCCTCATAGGACGGCAGCTCCGGTTCCGGGTCGAGTTCGGGCTCCGGCTCGAACATCGGCGGGGGTGGCGGCGGTGGCGGCGGGGGAGGAGGGGGTGGTGGCGGCGGCGGGGGAGGCGGCGGCGGCGCAGCAGCCGGCGCTTCCTCCGGTGGCGCCTCGCCATCTTCGGAAATGATCCTGCGGATGGAAGCGAGAATCTCTTCCATCGATGGTTCTTGTGAGGACCCTTTGTCGGCCATTGCGCGCGTAACCTGACCTTCCACGAATGTGGCGCCAAGCCTAGGGCAGAACGCTGCAAATTTCCACGAACTTGTTAATGGCGTTAAGAAAACGCCCCTGCCCGCCCCAAAAGGGACAGGGGAGGCGTCGCCGCCTCCCCTGTCCCGTTCGACACCGGCCGGTCAAGTCCACCGAATCAATCGATGGACAGGCCCCAGAACTTGTTGGACGCCCGGTTATAATGGCCTTCCACATCATAGACCTGAACCGCCAGTTCCAGCGTGTTCGCCGACAACTGACCGATGGCCGCCATCACCTGGAAGCTGGCCACGATCTCGTCACGCTGCGACCGGACCAGTTCGACCTGGGCGTTCAGCAATTCCTGTTCGGCATCCAGGGTATCCAGCACGGTGCGCGAGCCCACCGTCGCTTCCTGACGCACGCCTTCCAGCGCGATATTGGCGGCGCGAACCTGTTCCTCACGCGACTTGATGGATGCACGCGAGGTCACCAGTGCTTCCCATGACCGGATGGCGGTCTCGCGCGCCTGGCGTGTCGCCTCATCGATCTGGATGCGGCGCTGGGAGGCCGTCTGCTTGGCTTCACGCACACGGGCCGTCGTGCCGCCGGCCTCGTAAATGGGAATCGAGACGCGGGCCGTGATCGATCCGGTATCGTAGTCACCCAGCGTGCCGGGGCGATCCCAGGTACGGCTGTAAGTGCCGACCAGCGACACGGTGGGCAACAGTTCGCCGGCGACCTGATCGACGGCGGCATCGGCCGCGCGCTCGGCGAAACGGGCCGCAACGACCTGCGGATTGTTCTGTTCGGCCAGGGCGATCGTGGCCTCCAGCGAGGCCGGCAGGCCCATCAGGGGGGCCGGTTGCTGCAGGTTCTGCGGCGGTGCGCCGATCAGGCGGGTAAAGGTCGCGCGGCTGGCATTCAGCAGGCCTTCAGCCGCGATACGGTTGGACCGCGACAGGGCCAGACGCGACTCGGACTGGCTGACATCGGTGCGGGTGATCTCGCCCACCCGGAACCGGTCGTTGGAAGCATCCAACTGGCGCTGCAGCACCTGGACATTGTTGACATTCAGGTCCAGCACGGCCTGATCACGCACCACGTCGCTATAGGCCGTGGCGGCGGTCAGCAGCACGCTCTGCTCGGTCGCAAGCAGGGTAGCGCGCTGGGCCTGGACGAGGGCTTCCGCGCGGCTCATTCCCGCAACGGTGCGGCCGCCGCGAAACAGCGGCTGGACGACGGTGGCGCTGGCCGTCTTCTCATTCCAGTACGTGTCGGACGGTCCGTTCTTCTGTACGTTTCGGCCGACCTGGCCTTCGGCGGACAGGGTCGGCAGATAGCCGGCGCGGGCCTGCGGCACCAGTTCGTCGGTGGCACGCAACTGGGCGCGCGCGGCGTCGAGGGTGGGGTTGGATTCATAGGCCTGGGCCAGCGCATCCTGAAGGGATTGCGCCTGGGCGGGCGACAGGCCCAGCCCGAAGGCCAGCGCCACGGCCGGCAGGGCAGCACGCGCCGCATGGCGCAGGAACGGGCTGGTGGAAGTCGGCTTCTGACGGGTGGCGTCCATGTCAATACACCTTCATGGTCGGATCGATACGCCGGGCCCAAGCGTCGATTCCGCCCGCAAGATTGATGGCCCGGTCAAAACCCTGGGTACGCAGCCATTGTGTGGCGTGCGCGCTTCGCATGCCGTGATGGCACAGGACCGCGATATCACGATCCCGCGGCAATGCCGCCACGGCGGTCGGCAATTGTCCGAGGGGAATGTGAAGGCTTCCGCCGATATGGCAAAGTTCCACTTCCCAGGGTTCGCGCACGTCCAGCACAACCAACCCGTCATCCCCCCGGAGCCTCTCCGCCAAATCCTCCACCGTCACTTCATTGTCTGTGATGGGACGCACAGGCGGGGCTCCGTTCAACCGAAAGATCAGAAGCGGAAATCGGGCTTTGCCTCCAGCCCCGGCAGCAGCGCGGCGGAAGCGTCGAACAGGATGCGGCTGGAAACCTGGCCGCCGGACTTCTGATAGAGCCGGGCGACGCCCTGGCCGCTTTCGGGAATGACGACGGTGACCAGGCGGCCACCCTCGGCCAACTGGTCAAGCAGAACCTGTGGCACGGCGGCGACGGCCCCCTGGATGACGATGACATTGTAGGGGGCCTGACCGGCCCACCCGGCGTTCAGCGGGCCGCGCATGATAGCGGCATTGTCCACGCCCAGCGTCTGCATGGCCTGATCGGCCTGCGCCGCCAGATCGCCATCCGCCTCCACGGCCACGACGGTGGAGGCCAGACGGCCCAGAACGGCGGCGGAATAGCCCGTGGCCGTGCCGATATCCAGAACGATGTCGGTCGCCTCGATACGGGCTTCGTTCAGCAGGCGCGCCAGCACCATGGGTTCCAGCAGGAAGCGGCCGTTGCCAAGCGGAATGCTCTTGTCGACATAGGCGACGCCGCGCAGCCCGGCGGGCACGAACCGGTCGCGCGGAACGGCCAGAAAGGCATCGACCACACGCTGGTCGGTCACCTTGTTCGGCCGGATCTGGCCTTCGACCATGTTCAGACGGGCGGCGCTATATTCGGTGGGGGCCATCATGGACGGGTCTGTCGCGCTGGGGAAAACGAAGGGTGGCGTGAATCCGCAGAAGGAATTCCACGCTGCTATATATCCGCCCCGACCGCGGAACACAATGTTGCGCCTGCACCCTGAAAGCATCCGACGGAATAATTGCAGCAGACCCTTGACCAGCCCCTTTCCAGCCGTCTATATACCGGCCCCACCCCGGACGGCGAGAGCCGGAAGGCGGGCCATCGGCGCGGTGGCAGAATGGTGATGCAACGGACTGCAAATCCGTGAATCCGGGTTCGATTCCCGGCCGTGCCTCCAAGTTTTCAAGCCTGTCCGCCAGGTCAGAAGGCCCGCCCCAAACGGCGGGCCTTTTCGTTTTCCGGGGTCGATCCAGAAACTGGAAACGACCGGTTCTCAGCCCGCCGCCTCCAGTCCAATCGCCAGCAACCGGCGCAGTTCGGCTGGAGTCGCCGGGTCGGACACCAGAAGCGGCAGACGCAGCAGCGCGATCAGCGACAGGCTGTCGGTAATCTCACCCGACAGGGCCATGTGCAGCGCCTGGCGCAGGGGAAGACGCCGGACACGCAATTCCTCGGTATCGTCGGGCGCTGCCTCCCCTTCCGTCAGCCCCCAGGCCAGGAACAGGCTGCCCTCTTCGTCCGATACGCTGTTTGACAGCGCCACACGCTGGATGGGCAACAGATGGGCCGCCGTCACGCCTGTTTCCTCCCGCAATTCCCGCCGGGCACCGTCGACCGGGTCCTCCCCCATCGGAACACCACCCTCCGGGATCTCCCAACTGTAGCGGCCCAGCGGCAGCCGGTACTGGCCCACCAGCCAGGTGGAACCATCCGCTGCCACCGGTACGACCCCGACGGCATGATTGCGGAACCGGACCATGCCATAGACCCCCGGCGCGCCGCCGGGCTTCAGCACCTCGTGATGCTCCACGGCGATCCAGGGATTCTCATAGACGTTCCGGCTGGCCAGGATACGCCAGGGATTGCGGTCGGGATCGGGGAGCATGGGCCGCCTGCCAAAGGAGCTGGAAGACTTCAGGCTACTGGAAACAAAGGGTTTTTCCAAGATGGCCAAGAAAATGCGCCAAAATGCGAAACAGGGGTTTACAAACGGTGACCGGGTTGGCTATAAGCCCGCCCACCGCACGATGCGGCGCCCCGGAAGCGGTGTTCGTATCGTGAGCACTGATCCCAGGTAGCTCAGCCGGTAGAGCAGGCGGCTGTTAACCGCCCGGTCGGGGGTTCGAGTCCCTCCCTGGGAGCCAATCGGCAGGGCCGGATGTCAAAAGCATCCGGCCCTGTTGTTTCAGGTGAGATTGGCTTTATAATATGTGACGTTCCGGCATCTGAAATGGCCTGATCCCAGGTAGCTCAGCCGGTAGAGCAGGCGGCTGTTAACCGCCCGGTCGGGGGTTCGAGTCCCTCCCTGGGAGCCATTTCCGGATCATCGGGCGTGTCGCGCCCTCCTCTCCCCTGTCATTCGATCCTGAATGAAACCACCCGTCGCCGACTGGTGGGCGGCAACCCGCCTTGTTAAACGGATTGGGTCATACTGTCCGGATCATGCAGCCTGACAGGCCGTCATGGCCGGTCAGAGAAGCGGGATCACACGCCCGCTCCCCGTTCCCCCCCCCCGACCCCGTCAGCGCTTGCCGGCATTGGGAAACTTGGCGCGGTCCTCCGCATCGATGATGCCCAGCATGACGGTGCGGAACCCCTCCACCGCCGCGGCCCCGGCCGCGCGATAGGCCTGCGCGATGCGGGCGCGCTGGGCGTCCGACAGGGTGCGCTCCAGTTCCAGCCCCTTGTCGGTGAGGGTCAGCAACCGTTGGCGCCGGTCCCGCGTCCCCGGCCGCTGCGCGATATATTCCTGTTCCACCAGATCGGACAGCACGCGCGACAGGCTTTGCTTGGTGATCTGCAGGATACCCAGCAGCTCGGTCACCGTGATCTCGGGATAGCGGCCGACGAAATAGACGACGCGGTGATGAGCCCGTCCCAGACCGATCCGGGCCAGCATGGCATCCGGCTCCGCGGTGAAGTCGCGATAGGCATAGAACAGCAGCTCGATGCCCTGGCGAAGGTCCTCTTCACGCAGGAAGAGCGGGTTGGGTCCGGATTTTATGTCAGCCATGTTGACTTATTTCTGCAATTCTGTAACGTTAAGGCTACTCATAGGGACATAAAGTAACAAGGAAGCCCCAGCAATGTCGATCATCCCCTTCGATGACCGTGACGGTCATATCTGGTTCGATGGCGCGCTGATCCCGTGGCGCGACGCGAAGGTCCACGTCCTCACGCACGGCCTGCACTATGCAAGCTGTGTATTCGAGGGGGAGCGCATTTACAACGGTTCCATCTTCAAGTCCCGTGAACACAGCGAGCGGCTGAGGCGGTCAGCGGAACTGCTGGGCTTCACCATCCCCTTCAGTGCGGAGGAGATCGACGCGGCCAAGCTGGCCACGTGCCGCGCCGCCAATCTCACCAACGGCTATCTGCGGCCCGTCGCCTGGCGCGGCAGCGAGATGATGGGCGTGGCCGCACAGCAGAACAGGATTCACATGGCCGTTGCCTGCTGGGAATGGCCCAGCTACTTCAGCCCGGAAGCACGGATGAAGGGCATCCACCTGCAACTGGCGCGCTGGCGCCGCCCGGCCCCCGACACGGCCCCGTCGGAGGCCAAGGCCGCCGGCCTTTACATGATCTGCACCCTGTCCAAGCACGAGGCGGAGCAAAACGGTTTCCAGGATGCCCTGATGCTGGATTACCGCGGCTATGTGGCGGAGGCGACGGGCGCCAACTTCTTCATGGTGAAGGACGGCGTTCTGCACACGCCGACGCCCGACTGCTTCCTGGACGGCATCACCCGCCGGACCATCATCGATCTGGCACGCCAGCGCGGCTATCAGGTGGTGGAGCGTCACATCCTTCTTGAGGAGGTGCGGGACGCCACGGAGGTCTTCCTGACAGGATCGGCAGCGGAAGTCACCCCGGTGGGACGCATCGGCGACTGGACCTATATACCGGGCCAGGTGTGCCGCACCCTGATGCTGGATTATGACACGCTGGTGAACGGCCGCCCCCTGGCCGTGGCGGCGGCATAGCGGCCGGAGGGGGTACCGGCTGGTGCCACCGTCAACGGGCCAACGGGCGGGCGGCGGCGGGGGTGTCATAGCAACGGTCGGAATATTTGGCCGTTGGTATCGGCGGGGACCGCCGCCGCCGCGCCGCACGTGCGGCGTAGCCAAGCAACTGTTTT
>NZ_JBLTXA010000016.1:0-95071 GCF_048066175.1 Niveispirillum fermenti
GGAACGCCGGCCATGAGAGGCACGCAGGCGGTATCCGTCCGGCCATGTTCTGAAACAGGTTGCGGATGATCCAATAGGCAATCATGGTTTACTCAACCAGTTGCATAAAGGATAACGACATGACGGCCTACCCCCACCTGCTTCAGCCGCTTGACCTTGGCTTCACCAGCCTGCGCAACCGCGTGCTGATGGGATCGATGCATGTGGGGTTGGAAGAGGCGCCAAACGGCTTTGAGCGGATGGCCGCCTTTTATGCCGAGCGGGCACGCGGCGAGGTCGGGTTGATTGTCACCGGCGGCATCGCCCCCAGTGAACGCGGGCGCCCTGCCCCCTTTGGCGCGGTACTGGCGACGGAGGAGGAAGCCGAGCATCACCGGATCGTCACCGATGCCGTCCATAGGGAGGGCGGTAAGATCGCCCTGCAGATCCTGCATTTCGGCCGCTATTCCTATCAGCAGGACCTCGTCGCCCCGTCAGCAATCAAGGCGCCCATCAACCCTTTCGTCCCCCATGCCCTGACGGGGGAGGAGGTGGAGGAGACCATCGCCGATTTCGTGCGCTGCGCCGCCCTGGCCCAGATGGCCGGTTATGACGGGGTGGAGGTCATGGGCTCCGAGGGCTATCTGATCAACGAGTTCATCGCAGCCCGTACCAATCATCGCGACGATGAATGGGGCGGGCCTTATGAGAACCGCATCCGCCTGCCTGTCGAGATCGTTCGCCGCATCAGGGAAAAAGTCGGCCCTGACTTCATCATCATCTATCGCCTGTCCATGCTGGATCTGGTGGAGGGCGGATCGACGCTGGGAGAGGTGGTGCGGCTGGGACAGGCCATTGAGGCAGCCGGCGCCACCATTCTGAATACCGGCATCGGCTGGCATGAAGCGCGCATCCCAACGATTGCCACCTCTGTGCCCCGCGCGGCCTTTGCCTGGGTGACGAAGCAGCTGAAGGGCAAGGTGTCGATTCCGCTGATCGCCACCAACCGGATCAACACGCCCGAGGTGGCCGAGAGCCTGCTGGCGGAGGGTTATTGCGACATGGTCTCGATGGCCCGGCCCTTCCTGGCCGATGCGCATTTCGTGATCAAGGCGCGCGAGAACCGGGCCGATGAGATCAATACCTGCATCGCCTGCAACCAGGCCTGCCTGGACCACACGTTCAGTGGCAAGATCACCTCCTGCCTGGTCAATCCGCGGGCCTGCCACGAAACCAAGCTGGTCATCGCCCCCACGCCCACGCCCAAGAAGATCGCCGTTGTCGGGGCCGGTCCGGCCGGTCTGGCCTTTGCCGTGACCGCAGCGGAGCGCGGGCACAAGGTCACCCTGTTTGAAGCATCAGCGCAGATCGGCGGCCAGTTCAACATCGCCAAGAAAATTCCCGGCAAGGAGGAGTTCAACGAAACCCTGCGCTATTTCCGCCGGCAACTGGACCTGAAGGGCGTCACCGTCCGCCTGAACACGCGGGCCGATGCCGACCTGCTGGCCGCAGGCGGGTTCGATGAGGTGGTGCTGGCCACCGGCGTCGTGCCGCGCAAGCCGGCCATCGACGGCATCGACCACCCCAAGGTGCTGGGCTATCTGGACGTTCTGCGCGACGAGGTGCCCGTGGGCCGGAAGGTGGCTGTCATCGGTGCCGGCGGCATCGGATTCGATGTCAGCACCTATCTGGTGGAACGGCACGAGGCGCCGTCGACCGACCGTTTCTTCAAGCAATGGGGCGTCGATCCCGATTATCGCCGGGCCGGCGGCTGCGCCAAGCCGGAAGTGGTGCATAATGGAAGACAGGTCTTCCTGCTGCAGCGCACGGAAGGCAAGCTGGGTGAGAATCTGGGTAAGACGACCGGCTGGATCCATCGCACCGTGTTGAAGATGCATGGTGTCGCCACCATCGGCGGCGTCACCTATCGCCGCATCGACGATGAGGGCCTGCATGTCACCATCGGCGGCCAGGACAAGGTCCTGGAGGTGGACAATGTCGTCATCTGCGCCGGCCAGGAGCCGCTGCGCGCCCTGCAGGCCGATCTGGAGGCGCGCGGCGTCCGTGTCCACCTGATCGGCGGGGCCGATGTCGCAGCTGAACTGGACGCCAAGCGCGCCATCAACCAGGGCACGCGCCTGGCGGCCACCCTCTGAATTCTGTATGAGAAGGATCAAGACCATGACCACCCATACCGGCCTGCATCCGGCCGCCGCCGCCTCCCTGGCCATCTGGCACGACATCGTCGCCAAACAGTCCATCGACGCCCTGCGTAGCATCACCCATGAACAGGCCGTGTTCCGGTCGCCCGTGGCCCATACGCCCTATCAGGGGGCGGATGCCCTGCTGATGGCGATCGGCAACGTCATGCAGGTATTCGGTGACTTCACCTATCACCGCACGGCCGTGACGGCGGATGGGCTGAATGTCGTGCTGGAATTCAGCGCGACGGTGGAGGGCCGCCAAGTGAAGGGAATCGACTTCATCCGCTTCGACGAGCAGGGACTGATCCGGGAGTTCGAGGTGATGATCCGGCCCTTGAGCGGATTGCAGGCCCTGGCGGCGGAGATGGGCCGGCGCGTCGGCCAGGACATCGCGGCCTTCAAGGCCAAGACCTGATTGGACATTGCCGGGAGGGGGCTCCTATGAAGGCCCCTCCCGCCCCCAAGCACCGGAATTTCCGCATGTCCCTGCCCCATGCCCTGCTGACTGCCCTGATTGAACGTCCCGGCGCCGGATCGGAACTGGCCGGGCGCTTCGACCGGTCCATCGGTTATTTCTGGCAGGCCACGCATCAGCAGATTTACCGCGAACTGGCCCGGCTGGAGGCAGCGGGCTGGATTGAGGGCCGGGCCGTGGACGGCGCACGGGGACGCAAGCGCACCTATCGGGTCTTGCCGGCGGGCCGCGCGGAACTGGCCCGCTGGACGGCTGAAAGCCAGGAACCCCTGCCCATCCGGGACGAGATGATGGTCCGGTTGCGGGCGGAAGCCGTGGTCGGCCCGACGGCCCTGCCGGACAATCTGGCCGCCTTGACGCGGCATCACCGCGAGCGGCTGAAAACCTATGAGGACATCGAGAAGCGGGACTTCACCCCGCCCCCGACCGACCGCGCTCAGCAACTGCGCCATCTGGTCCTGAAAGCCGGCATCGAATATGAGCGGCAACGGGCCGCATTCTGCGAACAGGCGATGGCGCTGCTGTCATGAAGGCTGCCTTATCGTCCGCCCATCGCCGGCAGCGGACAGTGCGCGGCCGACAGGGCGGCGACTAGGTCGGGGACGGCCAGGCCAGGCTCTTCCATCACCCGATCTATGTGCAATTGCCGATTGGTGGCCAGCCATCATGCCTCCCCGGCGCGATAGCGGATCAGGCGGGTGGCCAACGCCGCCGATCCCTGGCCCTGCAGGGTGTCCGCCGTCAGCCGGGAAAGCGGAATGACGAACTGGCCATCGCGGTCACGGACAACGCTGGCCACCAGTCCGGACAAGCCATAGTCCGTCCCCGGCCCCCGGCGCGCCAGAATCAGAAAATGGCGAATGGCCGGACTGAAGCCGACATGCTGCACGGCGTGCACCTGCAGCCACCGCTCCGTAGCGTCCGGTGTGAAATGCTGCTCCACCTGGAAGCGCATCCGAAACACAGCATCCGGCAAGATCTCTTCCGCGTCCGGTGTCTGCGGAAGGGCCACCTGTTCGGTCAACCGGCCCACGGCCGCCACATCGAAACAGTCCGCCTGAAAGCGCCCGGCAGCCTGGACATCGAAAGACAGGGACAGGAGTGCCAGCAGGCAGAGAAACAGGCGTGTCATGCCCGCCATAGTAGCGCAAATCGGCCAAAGAAAGGGCGCCCGGTGGATGCCGAGCGCCCTTTTCATCGCCATCATCCCCCCGCCGGGAATGGCCCGGCGGCGGATATCGTCACTTCGTCGCCTCGAAGAAATCGTTGCCCTTGTCATCGGTGATGATGAAGGCGGGGAAATCCTCCACCTCGATGCGCCAGATGGCTTCCATGCCCAATTCGGGATAGGCGATGCATTCCACCTTTTTGATGCAGTCCTGGGCCAGACGGGCGGCGGCACCGCCGATGGAGCCCAGATAGAAGCCGCCATGCTTCTGGCAGGCATTCTTGACCGCCGGCGAGCGGTTGCCCTTGGCCAGCATGACGAAGGAGCCGCCCGCCGCCTGGAACTGATCCACAAAGCTGTCCATGCGGCCCGCCGTTGTCGGGCCGAAGGAGCCCGAAGCGTATCCTTCCGGCGTCTTGGCGGGGCCGGCATAATAGATCGGATGGTTCTTGAAATAATCCGGCAGCGGCTGCCCGTCATCCAGCAGGGCCCGCAGCTTGGCATGCGCGCTATCGCGCGCCACGATCAGCGGACCGGTCAGGGACACGCGGGTTCGGATCGGATACTGGCTCAGCACCTTGCGGATCTGGTCCATGGGCTGGGTCAGGTCGATCTTGACCACCTCACCCGACAGCGCCGCGTCGTCCACTTCCGGCAGGAAGCGGGCGGGATCGGTCTCCAACTGTTCCAGATAGATGCCGTCTTTCGTGATCTTGGCCAGCGCCTGGCGGTCGGCCGAGCAGGAAACGCCGATGCCAATGGGCAAGGAGGCGCCATGGCGCGGCAGGCGGATGACGCGGACATCATGGCAGAAATACTTCCCACCAAACTGCGCCCCGATGCCCAATCCCTGCGCGGCCTTGAACAGCGCCTTTTCCATATCCAGGTCACGGTAGGCATG
Organism: Niveispirillum fermenti; assembly: GCF_048066175.1. Lineage (GTDB taxonomy): Bacteria > Pseudomonadota > Alphaproteobacteria > Azospirillales > Azospirillaceae > Niveispirillum > Niveispirillum fermenti. Next base: position 4,728 of record NZ_JBLTXA010000016.1, read on the forward strand.
ACCGCTTTCCGACCCTTCCGTCGGCAGGCTGTCATAATAGCGCGCCGAGGCGAGCTTCACCGTCTTCAGGTTCTGTTCGGCCGACAGGCCGCCGATCACCACGGCCAGATGATAGGGCGGGCAGGCGGACGTCCCCAGCGAGGCCATCTTCTCCTCAATGAAGGGGATCAGACGGTCAGGCGCCAGCACGGACGGCGTGGCCTGGAACAGGAAGGTCTTGTTGGCCGACCCGCCGCCCTTGGCCATGAACAGGAACTTGTATGCATCCTCGCCCTCCGCAAAGATCTCGACCTGGCCCGGCAGGTTGGTACGGGTGTTCTTCTCTTCATACATCGACAGGGGTGCGACCTGGCTGTAGCGCAGGTTGCGCCTGGCGTAGGCATCGGCCACCCCTTCGGACAGGGCCGCCTCGTCGGCGCCCTTGGTCCAGACCCGGCGGCCCTTCTTGCCCATAATGATGGCCGTGCCCGTATCCTGGCACATGGGCAGCACGCCACCGGACGCGATGGAGGCATTCTTCAGCAGGTCCAGCGCCACGAACCGGTCGTTGGGCGATGCCTCCGGGTCCTCCAGGATGGCGCGGAGCTGACCCAGATGGCCGGGGCGCAGGAAATGGTTGATGTCGGAGAAGGCCGTTTCGGCCAGGAGGCGCAGGCCCTCGGGCTCCACCTTCAGCATCGTCTCGCCATCGAAGTCGACGGTGGAGACATGGTCGCTGGTCAGCTTGCGATAAGGGGTCGTGTCAGGACCCAGCGGGAACAGGCTGAAGGATTGGCGCGCGTTATCGTCGGGCATTGGTCTGGCTCCGGGTCTTTCGGGGGCGGCGGGCCGGGGGCCGCCGTTCAAGCGGTTCAGATAGCGCGACGAACGGCCCACCGCCAGAGCGCCGTTCGTCGCGTCTCGAAATCAGACCGCCGCGATGCAGACGATTTCCACCAGATAGCCGGGGGCGGCCAGACGGGCTTCCACCGTAGCGCGGGCCGGCGGGTTTGCTTGGTCCACCCAGGCGTCCCAGACCTCGTTCATGGCGGCGAAATTGCCAATGGCAGAGAGATAGATGGTCGTGGACAGAATCTTGGACTTGGCCGAGCCGGCTTCGGCCAGCAGGGCGTCGATCTGCGCCAGGACCTGGGCCGTCTGGCCCTTGATGTCGGCCGTCACATCGGTGGCCACCTGGCCAGCCAGATAGACAGTGCCGGCATGGATGGCAGCTTCGCTCATACGGCGGCCGGGCTGCAGGCGGGTGATGCTCACCGGATGGTCCTTTCACAGGCTGGGGCCGCACCGGATGGCGGCCTGTCGGCTGCCGGAATAGGATGCCATCCCCCCGCCCGCAAGCCCCGGCAGAAGCCGAATGGCAAATGCCAGACATGCATTGCCGGCCGGTTATTACAAGAATACGGCGAATCCACGTAACAAGATTACGCCCGGATGGCGGGGCCATCCGGGCGTCGTCGATCATGGGTACACAGGAATGACCCGGTTATTCGCCGTCCACCGGGTGGGGGCGCAGGGGCACCTCCTCCTTCGGTGTCAGGAACCGGCCCAGCTTGGGGCTCAGCCAGTGCTGGAAATCATCCATCAGGGTGAACATGATCGGCACAAAGACCAGCGACAGCAGCGTGGAGGTCAAGAGACCGCCGATCACCGCCACCGCCATCGGCTGGCGGAATTCCGTATCCGCGCCCCAGCCCAGGGCGATGGGCACCATGCCGGCCGCCATCGCGATGGTGGTCATGATGATGGGGCGGGCGCGCTTGGCACCGGCATCCATCAGCGCGTCGTGCCGGTTCATCCCGTGGTCCTGCATCGCGGCCATGGCATAATCCACCAGCAGGATGGAGTTCTTGGTCACGATACCCATCAGCATCAGGATGCCGATCAGCGCCGGCAGGGACAGCGCCATGTCGCACATCAGCAACCCGGCCACTGCCCCGCCCAGCGACAGGGGCAACGCCGTCATGATGGTGATCGGCTGGAAGAAATTGTGGAACAGCAGCACCAGCACCGCGATGATCAGCAGGAAGGCGGTGCCCAGCGCCACGGCGAAACCCATGAACAGGATGGCCATCTGTTCCGAACCGCCATAGGCCGGCTTGGTGACACCGGACGGCAGGTGGCTCATGGATGGGAGGGCGTTGATGGCCTTCATGGCATCGCCCAGTTCCACCCCGTTCAGGTCGGCCTGCACCGAGATGCGGCGGGCGCGGTCGAAACGGTCGATCTGGACGGCACCGGCGCCCATCTCAAGCTGGGCCACGGCCGACAGGGGGACGGTTTCACCCGTGTTCGTCCGCACCCGCAGGTTGGCAATGGTATCCAGGTCACCGCGGGCCGCCTGGTCGAGCTGGACGCGGATCGGCACCAGCCGGTCGCCCAGATTGAACTTGGCGGAGTTGGTGTCGATTTCACCCAGCGTGGCCACCTTGGCCACCTGACCGATGGAGAAGACCGACACGCCCTGCTCGGCCGCCCGGTCGAACATCGGCTTGATCTGGATTTCCGGACGCTGCATCGGCGCCGTGGACGTGACGTTCTTCAGGATGGGGAGCGAGCGCATCTCCGCCAGAACCTGATTGGCGTGGGCATCCAGCAGCGGACCATTCTCACTGGTCAGCATGATGGAAACATCGCGGTTGGAGAAGCCGCCCGTGGAGTTGAAGCTGAAACGCGCGCCCGGCAGCTTCTGCAACTCGGCCAGGACCCTGTTCTCGAACTCCTTCTGGTGGACACGGTCCGACCGCGGCTTCAGCAGGACGATGATGGAGGCCTTGCGCACCTGGCCGCCACGTCCGTTGCGGGCCCAGGTCGTCTCCACCTCGGGCTGGGCGGCCAGGATGGCGGCGGCCCGCTGTGATGTGGCGTCCATCTGTTCCAGGTTGACGCCCGGCGCCATCTCGATCTGAAGGTTGGAAAACCCGATATCCTGGGCCGGGATGAAGCCGGACGGCAGCATGGCCGTCAGACCCAGCGACATCAGGAAGAAGGCGATGCCGGCGAACAGCGTCGTCTTGCGATGGCCCAGGCACCAATGCAGGACACCCAGGTACCGCTGCACCCAGCGCCCGCCCTCATGTTCCTCCTTCTGCGACGGGGTCAGCAGATAGGCAGCCATCAGCGGGGTTAGCAGGCGGGCCACCAGCAGGGAGAACAGCACGGCGACGGCCACGGTGATGCCGAAGGACTTGAAGAACTGCCCCGCAATGCCCGGCATGAACGACACGGGCAGGAACACGACGACGATGGTCATGGTGGTGGCCACCACGGCCAGGCCGATCTCGTCCGCCGCCTCCAGCGCGGCCGCATAGGGCCGCTTACCCTGCCGGATATGGCGGACGATATTCTCGATTTCCACGATCGCGTCATCGACCAGGATGCCGACGACCAGGGCCAGGCCCAGCATGGTGATGCCGTTCAGCGTGAAGCCCAGGAAATCCATGACCAGAAAGGTCGGGATCGTGGACAGCGGCATGGCCAGCGCAGAGATCAGCGTGGCACGCATGTCGCGCAGGAACCACCAGACGACACCCACCGCCAGCATGGCGCCGATGACCAGCGCCTCGATGGAGGCCAGATAACTGTCGATCGTGAATTTGACGTTGGAGATGATCAGCTTGACGGTAAGGTCGGGATAGTCCTTCTCAAGCTGGGCAATCGCCTCCTTCACGCCGTTATAGACGGTGACCTCGCTGGAATTGGGGGCGCGGCTGATAGCGAAGCCGACCGCCGGCACACCGTCCAGGCGCGAGACATTGCGCAGCTCCGACGTGCCATCCACGACATCGGCGATATCGGACAGGCGTACCTTGCGGCCGCCCGGAATGGCGATTTCGATATTGCGCAGTTCCTCCACGCTCTGGGCCCGGCCCAGGGTGCGGATGGATTGTTCGGCAGCACCCAGTTCGCCCCGGCCGCCCGGCATGTCGACATTCAGCGCCTGGAGCTGCTGGTTCACCTCGCCGGCCGTGACACCCAGCGCCATCATGCGCACGGGGTCCAGGTTGACGCGGATCTCACGGCTGAGACCGCCCATCCGCTCCACCTCGCCCACGCCGCTGACGCGCTTCAGGCTGCGGGCGATGTCACTGTCGATCAGCCAGGAAAGCTGTTCGACCGTGCGGTGCTTGGACGTGACCATATAATAAAGGATGGCGTCGCCCGTGGCTTCCAGGCGCTGCACCTGCGGTTCGTAGATATCCTGCGGCAAGTCCGACCGGATGCGGCTGATCGCGTCGCGCACATCGGACACGGCGCGGTCGGTGTTGTAGCCGATCTTGAATTCGATGGTCGTATTGGAATAGCCGTCGGTGACGGTGGAGGTCACATGGTCGATGCCGGTGATGTTCGATACCGCATCCTCGACCTTCTTCGTCACCTCCTGTTCCAGTTCCGACGGGGCGGCGCCCGGCCGGCTGACCCCGACATTGACGATGGGGAAGTCGATGTCGGGATTGTTGGTGATGTCCAGCGTCATGAACGACACCAGACCGGCCAGCGTCAGGATGATGAACAGGACGATCGGTGGAACGGGATGGCGGATGGCGACCGCCGATATATTGCCACGGCGCATGGGTCCGGTGCCTTTCTCTGGAGCGGCGGTTACTTCGTCTGCGGCAGCGGGTTGACGGCGTCGGCCGGCTTGTCGGTGACGATGACCTTGTCACCCGTCTTCAGATAGCCGGCACCCGTCAGCACGACCTGTTCCCCGCCCTGTACGCCGGACAGGATGGACACCCGGCCATCGGCACGCGGGCCGGTCTGCACTTCCCGCGCGGTCACCAGATGGTGGCCCTTGTCATCGACGGCCGGGTCCATGACGATCGCCCAGCTTTTGGCGTCGCGATAGACGATGGCTTCCTCCGGCACCAAGGGCGCGTTCTGCGTGCCGGTACGCACGCGCGCCGTCAGGAACATGCCGGGGCGCAGACCCGGATCGTGCGGCACCTCGATCTTGACCGTGCCGATCCGGGTCTTGGTCTCCACAATGGGGGAGATGATGCGCACCGCACCCGTGAAGGGCTTGCCGTTGCCATCCACGGCCGACAGTTCGGCCGTCTGCCCCACGGCCAACTGGCGCAGGTCGATCTCCGGCACCTCGGCCAGCAGTTCGACCCGGTCATCGCGGATGATGCGGAAAAGCTCGGTCCCGCCGGCCGACATGACGGCACCAAGGCGGGCATTGCGGCGGGACACGGTACCGTCGGCGGGGCTGCGCACTTCCGTCTGGGCCAGCCGGGCTGCGGCCTGGGCGCGGGCGGCCTCTGCCACGCCAACGCGGGCCTTGGTCGTCAGCGCCGTGGAGCGCCGGGCATCCAGGTCGCGGGTGGAAATGGCGCCCGTGCGCGCCAGTTCCTCCGCCCGGCGGATATTGGCATCGGCCTCGGTCGCCAGGGCCTGCGCCTCGCGCAGCGATGCCTCGCGCGACATCAGGTCGGCGCGCAGCACGGCGTCATCGAAACGGGCCAGCAACTGACCGGCCTTGACCTGGTCCCCTTCCTCCACCAGCACCTGGGTGATGGCCAGACCCGAGGTCTGGGTCCCGATAGGCAGTTCGTCCCACGCCGCCAGCGATCCCGTGACCAGCAATTGCCGGGGGATGTCGCCGGGCTGGGCCGTCACCGTCGTCACGGTGAGGATGCTGGAGGTATCGACGGGGCTGTCCCCGGCCACGGGCTTGCCATCCGGCTTCAGCATCAGGTAGGTGCCGATGCCGGCCGCCACCAGGACGATGGTGCCCAGGATGATCCATTTCAGGCGCGACGGCGGACGTCCAGCCGTCCGCGACATATGCCGGGGTCCCGGCATCGGGGGGGCGCTGTCATTGCCAATCGGGGTGTGCAGGCGCTGAACCGTCATCTTGATCACCATCATCGGGGCCACGGCGTCGGGCGTGGCTTCCGGGCGAGGGCAACCGCTCATGGCCGCCCGCCCGCAAGCGGCATGGCCATGTTTCCCCCGTCCTCCTGAGCCGGACATTACATGCGTCGGCTTATGGCGGGAAGTCACACATGGTTTCTCAGATGTAACGAAATATTACGGGAAAGGGCCGGTTACCCGTGTAACAACGGAACCACTGTGGCTGCGCGGAAATATTCGATGATCAGACCCGTCACCAGCGCCGATAGCAAGGTGGTCAGCAGCGTGGCGCTGGCCACAGGTGACACAAGGGTTTGATAGCGCTGGGCGAACAGGAACACGTTCATGCCGCTGGGCAGGGACGCGGTGGTGACGGCCACAGCCAGGGTCAGCGGCGGCAGATCGAAAATGTAACGGCCCGAAACAAAGACCAGGGCCGGCAGCACCAGAAGCTTGGCCACCACCATCATGCTCGTCCGGCCCAGCAGGCCCCGGGCTTCCAGCCCCACCAGGCTGGCGCCCAGCGCGAAGAGGGAACAGGGCACCGCCGCGTCCCCCAGCATGCGGATGATATTGTCCAACGGAACCGGAATAGTGCCCCCGACCGACCCGAAGGCCAGCCCGGCCAGGATGGAGACGATGACCGGGTTCCTCGCCAGCGCACCCGCCGTCTGCATCGTGATGCGCAGGAAGCCGGCCCCGCCCTGGGCCGCGCGCGACGCCTCGGCCAGCACGGTGGCGCCCCCCAGCAGATAGGCCGAGTGACAGGTCACCAGCAGCAGCATCTGCTGCAGGCCGGCCTGGCCATAGGCGGCCAGGATTAGCGGCACCCCGACCAGCACCGTGTTGGAGAAGCTGGCCCCCAGCATCAGTGTGGCAGCCCCGGCCAGGCTTTCGCGATGGACCTGCCGGGCATAAAGGAAACTGCCCAGCATCAGGACCGTCAGCGCCAGATAATAGGCCGCCATCAGGTTCAACTCATCCCCGTGCGGCAACCCGCGGGCGGCCATCGACCGGAACAGCAGGCAGGGCAGCGCCAGATAGAAGATGAAATTCGACAGCGACCGCGCAAAATCGGCCTGAAACAGCGGGGGGCGCCCCGTGATGAAACCGATCGCCACCAGGCCGAAGACGGGCAGGATGACGTTGACGATGGTTTCCATGCCGTCTCCTATCCGGCCCGTGAGAGGATACGGATCAGCAGCAGCGACAGGCACAGCAGGCCGCCCACCACCAGCGCCAGACCCGTCCAGCCCATGGCCGCCCAGATGACACCCCCGCCCGCCCCCACCAGGCTGGACCCCATATAATAGGAGAAGAGATAGAGCGAGGATGCCTGCGCCTTGCCCGTGACCGGCGCCAGCGCCCCGACCCAGCCGCTGGCGATGGAATGGGCACCGAAGAAACCGAAGGTCAACAGCCCGATGCCGGCCACCACCAGCGGCAGCAGACTGGTCGCCGTCAGCGCCACGCCGGCCGCCATGATCAGCACGCCGGCCGCCATGACAGGACCACGCCCATGGCGGGCAACCAGCCGGCCGACCCAGGCCGATGACCCCATGCCCAGCAGATAGGCCGCGAAGATCAGCCCGATCAGCGATTGCGGCAGGTCGAAGGGCGGCGCCAGCAGGCGGAATCCGATATAATTGTAGATGGTGACGAAGGCGCCCATCAGCAGGAAACCCTGCAGGAACAGCAGCCGCAACCGCCCCTGCCCCAGCGGCACCAGCAGGGCGGACAACATGGCGCGGGGCCGCGCCGGGCGCCGCGTGAAACCGGCGGATGGCGGCAGATAGCGCCAGACGGCCAGGGCCGCCAGCAACCCCGCGGCACCGATGCCGGCCGTCGCCACCTGCCAGGGCAGGAAATCGACAACGACACCCATCACCAGCCGCCCGGCCATGCCCCCCAGCGCCGACCCCGCGATATAGAGCCCCATGGCGGGGTCCAGGGCGCCGGGGTCCATCTCCTCCCCCAGATAGGCCATGGCCACGGCCGGCAGCCCGGCCAGGGTGATGCCCAGCAGAGCCCGCGCCGCCAGCAATCCATGCCAGGATGGCACGATGGCCGTGGCCAGCGTCAACAGGGCCGACAGGGTCAGCGACGCCACCATGACGGGACGCCGCCCATACACATCGGCCAGCGCACCGGCCAGCAGCATGGCCACGGAAAGGAAGCCCGTGGCCAGCGACAGCGCCAGCGCCGCCTCCGCCGGGGCGACGCGAAACGTATCGGCCAGCAGCGGCAACAGCGGCTGAACATGGTAGAGCAGGGAGAAGGTGGCAAAGCCCGCCGCGAACAGCGCCAGACTGACCCGACGAAAGGCCGGGCTGCCGGCCCGGATGCCGGTGATGGCGCCATCCAGCGGGGGCATGCGGGTCATCCGCGATAGTCGATGCGGATGCGCGACGCGGCCTCGAAAGCCGTGGCACGGGCCTCATCGGTATCCGCGCCGCGGGCCAGTGCCACACCCATGCGGCGATAGGGCCGCGTCGTCGGCTTGCAGAACAGGCGCACATCCACCGCCTGGTCCGGCCGCCCCGTGAACAGGGCATTGGCCAGACCCGTGAAGGAAAATTCCTGCGACAGGCGATCGGCCAGGATCACAGCGCTGGCCGAGGGGCCGTAAAGTTCCACCGCCGGGATGGGCAGACCCAGAATCGCGCGGGCATGCAGGTCGAATTCCGACAGGTTCTGGGAGACCAGCGTCACCATCCCCGTATCGTGCGGGCGCGGCGACAGTTCGGAGAAGATCACCTCCGTCGCCGTGACGAAAAACTCCACGCCGAAAATGCCATAGCCGCCCAGGTCGTCCACGACCTTGCGCGCCATCTGCTGCGCCTCGGCCAGCAGTTCCGGGCGCATGGCCATGGGCTGCCAGCTTTCCTGGTAATCACCCCGTTCCTGACGGTGACCGATGGGCGGGCAATAGATCACCCCATCGCGCGTGCGCACGGTCAGCAACGTGATCTCATACTCGAAGGGGATGAACTCCTCCACGATCACCTTGGCCCGGTCGCCGCGCATGTTGGCCACGGCATAGTTCCAGGCCTCTTCCAGCCCCGCTTCCTCCCGGACCGTGCTCTGTCCCTTGCCCGATGACGACATGACGGGCTTGATCACGCAGGGCAGGCCCGTGTGGGCGATGGCGGCCGTCACCTCCTCCAGGCTTTCGGCATAGCGGTACTTGCTGGTGCGCAGGCCCAGATCCACGGCCGCCAGTTCGCGGATACGATCGCGGTTCATGGTCATCTGCGTGGCACGGGCGGAGGGCACAACGGTAAAGCCGTCGGCCTCCAGCTCGGCCAGCATCTCCGTGCGGATGGCCTCCACCTCCGGCACGATGAAGTCGGGCCGGTGCTTCTCCACCGTGGCGCGCAGCCTGTCCCCGTCCAGCATGGGGAACACCTCGCGCCCGTCTGCCACCTGCATGGCCGGGGCATTGTCATAGGCGTCGCAGGCAATGACCTGCGCGCCCAGGCGCTTGGCGGAAATGACGAATTCGCGACCCAGCTCGCCGGAGCCGAGAAGCAGGATTTTCGCGGTGAATGGCATGGGCCCACCTTCTGGTCTTGCCGGGCGGCCTCCGTCCCCGAGGCCCCCTCTTTGGACCAGACCCTAGGGGCAGATGCCGGCCAGCACAACGGCGCCCCGCGCGCGGGTGTCATGCCCGGCGGCGGGTTCGCCATGCCACCCGGCCAGGCGGGCATTGACGACCCCGCCGCCGCACCGTAAGCCTTGTGCCATCATGACAGAGCCCGGCGCCCCCCAGATCGAAACCCTGTTCGCGACCCGCCTTTACCGTGCCGACCTGGACGGGATGGAGGGGCTGAACGATGAGTTGGCCGCCTGCTGCCGGTCCGCGGCGGAAGATGACGCGGCGGGCCGCAAATGGTCGGCCAAGAACGGTTATACGGGCTACACATCCTATTCCTCGCTGGACGATCTGCCCTGGCGGTTCCCGGCCTTCAAGCAATTGAAGGCGCACCTGGACCGCCATGCCAAGGCGTTCGCGAAGCTTCAGGAATGGAACCTGGGATCGAAGAAGCTGGAACTGGACAATCTTTGGATCAACGTGCTGGACCCCGGCGGTTTCCACGGGTCCCACATCCATCCCAACAGCGTGATCAGCGGCACCTATTACGTGGACATCCCGGATGGCGCCTCCGCGATCCGGTTCGAGGATCCGCGCCTGGCGCTGATGATGGCCGCCCCGCCGCGCAAGCCCAAGGCAGCGCGGGAAATGCAGCCATCCGTTCCCGTCGCCCCCCGCACCGGCACGCTGCTGATGTGGGAAAGCTGGCTGCGGCACGAGGTGACGCTTAACCAGGCCGATGCGGAGCGAATCTCCGTCAGTTTCAACTACGCCTGGCGCTAAGCAGCAGGCGCACGGCGTCAGCCACGGCGCCCCCCATCCCGCACCCCCGGCCCAGCAGGCGCATGCCGGGAAACCAGGGCCGCACGCCCGTGCCCAGACTGGTCCAGTCGGGCGGGGACAGGCGCCAGACGGGCACACCCAGCGCGCCCGCCAGTTCGCCGACCGCCGTCGGGGCCGTGATGACCAGGTCCAGGGCCGTGATCAGCGCCGCCTGTCCTTCCAGATCATCATCCATATCCAGGTCGGGCAGGCGCAACAATGGCACGTCACCGTCATCCCAGCCGGCAACCCCTTCCCCCCGCTGCAGGCTGACCAGCGTCACACCCGGCACAGCGGCCAGGGGCGCCAGATCGGACAGGCGGGCATAATCACCCTTCCGTTCCGCCGTCAGCAGGGCTGAGCGCCAGCAGACGCCGATCTTCAGCCCGGGCCCCGTGGCCGCCAGCCGGTCCCGCCAGATGGCCACCCGGTCCGTCCGGGCCTGAAGATAGGGGGTGGGGGACTGGGCGGACAGGTGCGGCCAGAGATGCCGGGCCACGTCCCCCGCCGCCACGGCCAGGTCGGCATCGGCCGGGCACGGCGTCGGCGCACGCACCGTGGCCGTGGGAAAGGCGCGGGTGAAAAGAGAGACCAGCCGGGCATCGGCTTCGATCACCAGATGGGCACAACGCGCCAGCAGGGCGGGGTAAAGGGACGCGAACATCAACTGGTCCCCCAGCCCCTGCTCCCCCCAGACCAGCAGGCGCCGGCCGGCAAGGTCGCCCCCATCCCAGACGGGCAGCGGCAGCGACCGGCCGCGGATCGTCTCCGTCCCCCGGAACCGGGCAGCATAGCCTGCCCAACCGGCGGCCAGGCGCCCCGCTGCCAGATCCATCAAGCCGCGATTATAGAGGGCCGAGGGCAGGTCCGGGGCCAGGACCAGTGCCTGATCATAGGCGCCACGCGCCGCCGCCTTGTCCGCTGCCGCCTCATGCACCCGCCCCAGATTGTTCCAGGCCTCCGCATTGCCGGGATCACGGTCCAGCACCCGCGCCAACTGCCGCCGCGCCGCCGGCAGATCGCCCAGCAGGCGCAGGGCATCCCCCAGGCCCGCGCGCAGCATCCCCTCGTCGCCCCCCAGGTCGAGTGCCTGATGATAGGCCGCGACGGCCTTGCCGGCGGCATCCATCTCCTTCCAGACCACGGCCAGATTGCCATGGGCGGCGGGGCCGGCGGGATCGAACGCGATGGCGCGCTGGTGGGCCTTCACCGCATCGGCATAGCGTCGCTGGGCGCGCAGGGCATTGCCCAGGTTGGTCCAGGTACCGGCATCGCGGGGCTGCAGGGCCAGTGCCTGACGATAGGCGGCCTCCGCCTCCCGCGGCTGGTCCAGTTCCTGCCACAGGTTACCCAGATTGACCCAGGCCGCCACATAATCCGGGGCCGCGGCCAGGGCACGGCGCATCGGGTCCAGCCCCTCCGCCCCGCGACCGATCTGCTGAAGGGCCAGCCCCAGAAGGTGCAGCGCGACAGGCTGCTCCCCCTCCCGTCCGATCACGGCCTGGTAGAAGGGCATGGCACCGGCGGGATCACCCGATTTTTGCAACGCGATGCCCCGTTCCAGCCACCCGGCCGGGTCACCATCGGGAAGGGCCGGGTGGCTGGGTTTCAGGTCCTGCAACCGCCGCATGACAGCCTGCACCTGCGAGGCGGCGGGCAGATGCACGGGCACGTTCAGGACGATCATGGACCCGAAGCCCGGCCGGACATCCGTGCCCAGCCGCGTCCAGTCCACAGGACCCGAAAGGCGCCAGACAGGCACGCCCAGCGCGCCCGCCATCTCTCCCACCGCGGTGGCCACCGTCACCACCAGATCAAGCCCGGCCGTCAGGGCCAGCGCCGTTTCCAGGTCGTCGCGCAGGTCCACCCCTTCCCAACGATGCAGGCGGACACCGTGGTCCGCCTCCACCGCAGCGATTTCCGCCAGCGCACCATCATATTGCAGGGAAACAACCTGGATGTCCGGGGCCGACAGCAGGGGCAGCCAGTCCGCCAGGGCGGTGTAACCGGCCACCCGGTCGGCCGTCTGCAACTGGCTGCGCCAGCACAGGCCGACGCGCAGGCCCGGCGGCAGTTCCGCCAGCCGTTGCCGCCACAATTCGGCAAGGTCCTCACGCGGCACCAGATAGGGCGCGGGGTCCCATTGGGCGGGCTCCTGCTCCAGCAGCAGCGGCAGGCTGCCGGCCGGCGTATGGCATTCGATCTCAACCGGCGTGCCGTCGGGCAGCACGGTCAGGAACGGAAAACTGCGGGCCAGGATGCCGACCAGGCGCGGATCGGCCCAGACCTTGACCTTTCCCCCCAAACCCTCCAGGCCGCGATAATGCCGGGCGAACATGATCTCGTCCCCCAGCCCCTGCTCGCGCCAGACCAGCAGGCGACGACCGGCCAGGGCAAGTCCTTCCCAGCGGGCCTTGTCCAGCGGGCCGCTCCACGCCACCTCCCCGCTGTCGAACCGGGCCTCCATCTCCTGCCAGCCGGTGTCGATGTCCCCCTGCCCCAGGGCCAAAAGCCCGTCATTGTAGAGCGCGCGCGGGAAATCGGGTCGGATGGCCAACGCATCGGACAGCGCGGCCCGCGCCGCTTCCACCAGGCCCTGCCCGGCCAGCAGCATGGACCGGTTGACCTCCGCCTCCGCATAATCGGGGGCGGCGGCCAGGGCGCGATCCTGGCAACGCAGCCCCTCATCCACATCGCCCAGCGCCGCCCGGCACAGGCCCAGATCGCTCCAGGCATCGGCCAGATCGGGCGCCGTGGCCAGCGCCTTCTCATGCCATTCCACCGCTTCGCCGTAGCGGCCCATGTGACGCAGGGCGATGCCCAGATTGGCCTGGGCGCGGGGATAGACGGGACGTTGGGTCAGGGCGCGGCGATGGGCCTTTTCCGCATCCTGCGGGCGGCGCAGTTCCAGCAGCGTGGCGCCCAGGTTGGTCCAGGCCTCCGCGAAGTCGACGCGATGCGCCAGCGCCTGGCGGAAGGCTTTCTCCGCCTCCGCATAGCGGCCCATCGCCTTCAGCAGGCTGCCGCGCGTATTGTGAGCGGCAGCGAAATCCGGGTCGAGTGCCAGCGCACGATCGACCAGCGGCAGCGCATCAACCGCCCGTCGCGTCTGGAACAGCACCTGCGACAGAAGGTGCAGGGCATCGGGATCATCCGGCTGCGCGGCCAGGATAGCACGATACCCATCCTCCGCCGCCGGAAGATCGCCGGCCCGGTGGAAATCCATCACCGTTTCAAGCGGCAGTGGCGGAGCGGTCGTGGTCGCGGCGGGGGCCGGGACCTGCTCCGGTGCGCCCGGTGACGGCACCCGCAGCAGGTGCAGCAGTTCCCGCCGCATCAGCGGCACCGTGTCGGTGACGCGGGCCGCCGTGAACAGCCGCATGCAGGAAAACCAGGGCCGCACGGCCGTACCCAGGCCGCTCCAGTCCGGCGTGGCCTGGAAACGCCAGACGGGCACACCCACTGCGCCGGCCATTTCCCCCACGGCTGTGCCTGCCGTGATCACCAGGTCCAGCCCCGCGATCAGCGCCGCCGCCGCCTCCAGATCATCTCTCAGATCGATGTCGGGGAACCGGTGCAGCGTAACACCCGTCTGATCGGCCAGTTCCGCGATCTCCGCCGCGCCACCGTCATATTGCAGGCTGACGGGAACAAGGCCCGGCAGGGTCAGGACCGGCAGCAGGTCGCGCGGCCGCAGATAGGACAGCGCCCGGTCCCCCGCCTGCAACTGTGACCGCCAGCAGAAGCCGACCCGCAGTCCGGGCGGCAGGCCGCCCAGCCGCGTCGCCATTGCGGCCGCCAGTGCCGGGTCTGGCCGCATCCAGGCGGGGGCGCCACCCGGGAAATCCGCCAGCGCCGGCCGCAGCAGGGCCGGCAGGCCACCCACTGGGCATTGGAAATCGGCATCACGCGGATCGGCGGTCTCCGCCCGCACCTGTGCCGCGGGGAAGGACCGGGCCAGCAGCCCGGTCAGCCGGCGATCGCATTCGACAACCACCTCCGCTCCACGGCCAAGCAGGTCGGCGACCTGCCCCATGAACAGGATCTCATCCCCCAGACCCTGCTCACGCCAGACCAGGAGGCGCCGGCCGGCCAACGGCTGGCCATGCCAGGCCGGGATGGCGAAATGGCGGTCGGGCACCACCTCACCGGCCGCGAACCGGATGGCATAATCGGACCAGCCCGTTGCAAGGTCGCCCTGTGCCAGCGCCAGCAGCGCCCGGTTCCAGCGGGCCAGCCTGTCGCCAGGCTCCCGCGACAGGGCACGGTCCAGCAGGGCCCGCGCCTCCGCCGGCCGCTGCTGCGCCTCCCGGATGCGGGACAGGTCGATCAGGGCGGGGACATGGTCGGGCACCAGCGACAGCGCCCTGTCCAGGGCCGCCTCCGCCGCCGCGGCGCGCCCCGTGCGGAACAGGGCATAACCCAGGCTGGTCCAGACCTCCACCCGGTCCGGGTCCAGGTGCCGCGCCTGTTCCAGCGCGTCCACGGCCTCGGCGTACCGCTGCGCCTCCTTGGCGGCGGCGGCCAGATTGACCCACCCGGCCAGCAGACGGGGATCGATGGCCAGGGCGGCCCGGTGGGCGGCCGCGGCGCCCGCCGCGTCCCCCAGCGCCAGCAGCGCCAGCCCCAGTGCGTCATGGGCGGTAGCCGTCTGCGGTGCGGCGGCGATGGCGGCGCGCAAGGTGGCGGCTGCGGCTTCCGGTTCGCCGCCTTCCAACTGGCAAAGGCCGATATTCACGGCGATCAGCGCATTGTCGGGCCACAGGCGGGCAGCCTGCCGATAGGTTTGAAGGGCCGCTTCCGTGCGTCCCAGCCCTCGCAGCGCCGCCCCCAGCCGGGTCAGCGCCAGCGCATCGCCGGGCCGCAGCGCCACGGCCCGTTCCAGCGGAGCCAGCGCATCGGCCGGCCGTCCATCCCGCATCAGGGCATGACCCAGCAGGTGCAAGGCCGCCGCATCATCGGGGCGGCGGGCCAGGATGTCGCGGCAAAGGGCCACCGCCGCGGCCGGCTGCCCGTCCTTGACCAGGACCGTGGCCCGTTCAAGGGCATCGGGCGGCAGTGGCGGCAAGGTGGCGGGGTCAGGCCCCGGCACGGCATCCGGCAACAAGGCGCGCAGTTCCCGTGCCATGCCCGCCAGCAACGCACCATGGGTGCCGCCTTGCCTCAGGGTGAAACAGCGCGTGCTGCCATACCAGGGCCGCACGGCGGCCCCCAGCCGCGTCCAGTCGTCGTCTGCACCGATGCGCCAGACCGGCACACCCAAGGCACCCGCCAGTTCCGCCACCGCCGTGGCGGCGCTGACCACCAGATCGAGCCCCGCCATCAGCGCCGCGACCCCGTCCAGATCGTCACGCAGGTCAAGGGGCGGGCGATACAGGTCGATGCCGTCGGGCAGTCCCGCAGACAGCTCCGCCGCCGTGCCCGGCTCGTCCAGATCATATTGCAGCGGCACCCAGCGGATGCCGGGCAGGGCGAACAACGGCGCGAAATCGGCCAGCGACGGATATAGTCCCTGCCGTTCGGCACTTTTCAGACCGCTTCGCCAGCAGAACCCCACCGTCAGGGCCGCCGGTCCCGCCCCGGCCAGCGTCTGACGCCATGATGCGGCCCTGGCCGGGTCGGCCGTCAGCCAGGGACGGCCCGTGAAGCGGGACAGCACCGGCCGGGCCAGCCCCGGCAGGCTGCCCACGGCAATCTGCAGGTCGGCCGACGCCACGCCGCCCGCCGCCGCGACGCGTAGATGCGGGAACGAGCGGGCGAACAAGGGCACCAACCGCGCATCGCATTCCACGCTGACCGGCCCGTCGATGCCATCCAGGTCGGGTAGGACGCTGGCGAACAGGATCTCGTCCCCCAGCCCCTGCTCGGGCCAGACCAGCAGGTGACGGCCCGCCAGCATCTCGCCCTGCCAGAACGGAATGTCCAGGTTGCGCTTTGCCTGCCGCTGGCGCGCCCGGAAACGCAGCTCGTAATCGGCCCAGCCTTCCGCCAGCCGGCCGACGGCCAGATGATCCAGCGACAGGTTGAACCGGGCCACGGGCTGGTCACCATCCAGCGCGACGGCCCGGCGGAAACTGTCGACGGCCTGCCCGTCCTTGCCGGCCCGGCGCAGCAGCGTGCCCAGGTTGGCATGCGCCACGGCAAGCTTCGGGTCCAGCGACAGCGCCTTGCGCTGGCATTTCTCCGCCTCCGCAAACCGGCCCAGTTCCAGCAGCGCAACGCCGCGGTTGGACCAGGCATCGGCACGACCGGGGGCGGCGGCCAGCGCCTTTCGCGCCGCCTCCTCCGCCTCAGCCGGGCGGTTCAGTTCCAGCAGCACGGCCGCCAGGTTGGATTGCGCATCCACCAGTTCCGGCCGGGCGGCCAGGGCGGCGCGAAAGGCGCGCTCGGCCGGCCGGAACTCCCGCAGGGCCATCAGCATGCCCCCCAGATTGTTCTGGATCGCAGCAGCGCCGGGTGCTGCTGCTGCTGCCGCCATGACACGGCGCAGTCCCTCCTCCTGCTGGCCGGACTGCCACAGGGCCAGACCCAGAAGGTGACCGGCATCGACATTGCCGGGAACCTGCGCCAGCACCGCGCGATAGCCGGCCACGGCACCGGTCAGGTCGCCCCGCTGATGGCAGGCAACCGCCCCGTCCAGCAACCGGGCGGGCGAGTCGGCATTCTTGTTCTTCTTGCGGTCCATCGGCGGTCCGTCGGAGGCGGGCGGGCCGCAGCTTAACTCATCGGCGCCAGCCGCTCCAACCCGGATGCGCAGCCCGAAACGTCCTTTCGACGGAATTGCTTAACCCGGTGGGCCAAACTGGCTAGCATGGCCCCATCAATTGGCCGCCAGCGGACCCGCCAC
The DNA here is from genome assembly GCF_048066175.1 of Niveispirillum fermenti. Lineage (GTDB taxonomy): Bacteria > Pseudomonadota > Alphaproteobacteria > Azospirillales > Azospirillaceae > Niveispirillum > Niveispirillum fermenti. The sequence continues at coordinate 21,848 of NZ_JBLTXA010000016.1, forward strand.
GACGATGACCACGCCTTCCCCCCGCGCCCCCGTCCTGTTCAAGGGGGCGTCCATCCTGATCACTGGCGGCACCGGCTCGTTCGGCCGGCAATTCACCCGTTTTCTGTTGAAACATGCCAAGCCGCGCCGGCTTGTCATCTTTTCCCGCGACGAGTTCAAGCAGTACGAGATGCAGCAGCAGTTCGCCGACATGGACAACCGCGACGTGCTGCGTTTCTTCATCGGCGACGTGCGCGACCAGCAGCGGCTTTCCATGGCGATGCGGGAGGTGGATTACTGTATCCATGCCGCGGCGCTCAAGCATGTGCCCACGGCGGAATATAACCCGATCGAATGCATCCGCACCAATGTGAACGGCGCGGAGAACGTGGTGCAGGCCGCCCTTGCCAACAAGGTGAAGAAGGTCGTCGCCCTGTCGACCGACAAGGCCGCCAGCCCCGTGAACCTCTATGGCGCCTCCAAGCTGGCGTCGGACAAGATCTTCGTGGCGGCCAACAATCTGTCGGGGTCCGTGGGCACGCGGTTCGCGGCGGTGCGCTATGGCAATGTCGTCGGCTCGCGCGGGTCGGTGGTGCCGTTCTTCCGCGGGCTGATTGCACAAGGGGCGAAGGAACTGCCCATCACCGACACCCGCATGACCCGCTTCTGGATCACACTGGACAAAGGGGTGGATTTCGTTGCCTCGTGTTTCGCGATGATGCAGGGCGGGGAAATCTTCGTGCCCAAGATCCCGTCCATGCGCATCGTGGATCTGGCCCGCACCATGGCGCCGGATCTGCCGCATCGCATCGTCGGCATCCGTCCCGGCGAGAAGCTGCACGAGATCATGATCACCGAGGATGATGCCCGCCAGACGGTCGAGCTGCCCGACCGTTTCATCATCGAGCCGGCCTTCAAATGGTGGGACCGCGGCCCCTATGCCAAGCAGGGGGCGGGGGCGGTGCCCGACGGGTTCAATTACCGCAGCGACACGAACCCCGAATGGCTGACCGCCGCCGCCATGCGCGTCCTGCTGGAACGCAACCCGTGACCATGAGCAGGGGGCCCTTCCTGCCCTATGGGCGGCAATGGATCGACGAGGCCGACATCGCCGCCGTGAAGCAGGTGCTGCGGGGGGACTGGCTGACACAGGGCCCCAATGTGGGCTGGTTCGAGCGCGCGTTCGCGGAAAAGGTCGGTGCGCGCCATGCCGTGGCCTGCACCAGCGCCACGGCCGCCCTGCATGTGTCGATGCTGGCGCTGGACCTGGGTCCGGGGGATGCCGTGGTCGTGCCCAGCATCACCTTCCTGGCCACGGCCAACGCCGTGCGCCTTGCCGGGGCGCAGGTGGCCTTCGCCGATGTCGATCCCGACACGGGCCTGATGCGCCCGCAGGACGCGGCAGGCGCCCTGGACCGGGCCAGGGCGCGCGGCTGGCGGGTCCGGGCCCTGGCCCCGGTGCATCTTGCCGGCCAGACGGCGGACATGGCCGGGCTCTCCGCCCTGGCCACCGGGGAGGGGCTGGCCATCGTGGAGGATGCGGCCCATGCCGTCGGTACCCGCCTGACGGGACATGACGGGCGACCGGTGGCCGTGGGTGCCTGCGACCGGTCCGATCTGGCCTGCTTCTCCTTTCACCCGGTCAAGACCATGGCCACGGGGGAAGGCGGCATGGTCACCACCGCCGACGACACGCTGGCCCGGCGGGTACGCGCCGCGATCTGCCACGGCATGGTGCGCGAACCCTCGGCCTTCGCCAATCCGGCCGCCGCCCTGGCTGCCGACGGCACGCCCAATCCCTGGTATTACGAAATGCCTGACCTGGGCCTCAATTACCGGATGACCGACATCCAGGCGGCCCTGGGCCTGTCGCAGCTCGGCAAGCTGGATGCCTTCATGCGGGCGCGACAGACGCTGGTCGATGCCTACGACGCGGCCCTGACGCCGCTGGCCCCGGTGCTGCGTCCGGCCGGTCGCGTGGCGGGGGTGCAGGCCGCCTGGCATCTTTATGCGGTGCTGGTTGATTTCGCGGCCCTGGGCCTGGACCGGGCCGGCTTCATGGGGGCCCTGCGCCGGGATGGCATCGGCAGCCAGGTCCATTACATCCCCGTGCATACGCAGCCCTATTACCGCAAGCTCTATGGCGACCTGGACCTGCCCGGCGCCGCGGCGTGGTATGCGCGCTGCCTGTCTCTGCCGCTTTATCCCGCCATGTCCATGGCGGACCATGAAAGGGTCGTCACGGCCCTGTTCCGCATCGTCAGGGGATAGTCCCATGCCTGCCATCACCAACCCCATGGATCTGTCGGGCCGCCACATCCTGGTCACGGGCGCGTCGGCCGGCATCGGCCGGGCCACGGCCGTGCTGGCATCCCGCCTGGGCGCGCGTGTGACCGTGACGGGTCGCGACGCCGGACGCCTGGCCGCGACGCTGGACGCACTGGCCGGCCATGATCATCACGCTTCGGCCTTCGACCTGTCAGCCGTCGATGCCATTCCGGGCTGGATGAAGACGTTGGCCGCCGCCAGCGGCCCCATCGACGGGCTGGCCCATTGCGCAGGCATCCAGACCCTGCGCCCCATCCGTATCTTCCAGGCCGATTTCTTCGACGAGGTGATGCGGACCAACCTCGGCGCCTCCCTGGCCCTGGCGAAGGGATTGCGGCAGAAGGGCGTGAAGGCGGAGAAGGCCAGCCTGGTCTATATCTCCTCCACGGCGGCCACGGCAGCCTCGCCGGCCAATGTCGTCTATGCCGCGGCCAAGGGCGGCATCATCGCCGCCACCAAGGGCCTGTCGGCAGAGATGCTGCCCGATGCCGTCCGCGTCAATTGCGTCGTGCCGTCCATCGTCATGACCGAACTGATCGAACGCGGTTTCGAGAAGCTCAATACTGATCAGATTGCGAATCTGGAAAAGCTGCAGCCCCTGGGCTTCGGCCATCCAGACGATGTGGCCAACGCCATCTGCTTCCTGTTGTCCGACGCTGCGCGCTGGATCACGGGCACGGCCATGGTGGTGGACGGGGGCCGCACGGCATGACCGGCTGGGTACTGCTGGGCAGGATGGCGGATGTAGACGGCAACGGCCGGTGGATCGCGGGCTGGGCCGGCGCGATCCCTGTGCTGGTCCGGAATTTCCAGGGCGACCTGCGCGGGTTCCGCAATGTCTGTTCGCACCGCTTCGCCCGGATGCTGACGGAACCGGCCGGCAAGGGTCCCCTGCGCTGCCCCTACCACGCCTGGGTCTATGATGCCGACGGTGTGCCGCGTGCCATTCCCTTCAACGATACCGACTTCCATCTGGACGAGGCCGGACGCCGTGCCCTTGCCCTTCCCCCCATCGCCGTGACCGCAACCCATGGCCTGGTCTTCGTCCATGCCGATCCGTCGGCCGATGCGGGCATTCCGCTTGGCTGGATGGCAGCCGGGCGCACGCATCTGCCCGACGGCGCCGTGATCGGGACCAACGGGGTGATCCTGCACCGTCCCTCCGCCGGGCGGGAGGGCGCATGCTGAGCTATGATCTGGCCCCGCCCCGGCGCACCCTGCTGCCCCCCGGCTGGTTCCATGATCCGGCGGCCCATCGGGCCGAGGATGCGGCGTTGTCCACATGCCTGCCCTGGCGCTTCGCCGGGCTGGCAGGTGATCCCGACATTGCCGGGGACGCCGCCGTCACGGCCTGCGGTCGTTTTGTTTTCTGCCGGCAGACGCCCGACGCGCCGCCCCTGTCCGACTGGCTGCTGCCCTTCGCCGCGCAACTGGAACGGCTGTCCCTGGTGATGGACGACAGCCCGGTTGCCTCGGACAGCCTGGAATTCGCCGCGAACTGGAAGATTCTGGCCGAAAACACGCTGGATGACTTCCACGGATCGACGGTGCATCCGCAGACCATCCACCCGGCCGTCGATGCCGACTGGCGCCGGCACCTGGAAACGTGGCGCGCCGGCCCGCACAGCCGGTCAAGCTGGAAACTGTCGGACAGCACAGCCGGATGGTGGGACAAGCTGGTCGCACGGGGAAGGCTGCGCCGGTTCAGCGACCAGAACCGGTACGACCATACCTTCATCTTCCCCGATCTTTATGTTTCCAGCTTTCACGGAGCCATGGTCATCGTCCATCGCATCGTGCCCCTGTCCGTGGGGTGCAGCCGGCTGGAATGGCGGATATATCTGGCTACCGACCAGCCGGATGACCGGCGGGCCGGCAGTTTCCGCCGGGGGCTGGCCAGCATGCTGTCCAGCTCTGCCCGCCAGGTGATCGAAGAGGACAGGCCGCTGTGCGAGCAGGTGCAGCAGGCAAGGGGCGCTGCCACCGGTCCCGGCATGCTGGGCTGGCGCGAACAGCGCATCGGCGATTTTCATGCCGCCCTGGCCGCCATCCTGGACCCGGAGTGCGTCCCCGCATGAGCCCGTCGCTGACATTCAGGCCCCCGACGACCGATGACGCCGCCCTGCTGCTGGCCTGGCGCCGGCTGCCCGAAATCGCCGCGCAATCCTTCAGCGATGTGCCGGATGACATCGACCGGCAGCGCGCCTGGATCGAACGATCCAACGCGCGCGCGGATTATGTCCACCGCATCATCCAGGTGGATGGTGTGGATGTCGGGTATGGCAGCATCACGGTCACCCATGCCGAATGGCGGATCGGCACCATCGGCGTCTATATGGGCGACAGGCGGGGGCGGACGGGCATCGGCGCCCTGAACTTCGCCCCGATGCTCAATCACTGCTTCCACACGCTGGGCCTGCGCAAGCTGGTCAACCAGATTTTCGACAGCAACCCGCGGGTGCTGAAGGGACAGGCACTGCTGGGCTATCGCCATGTCGGCGTGCTGAAGGACCATGCCCTGAAGGACGGCACCCCGCGCGACGTGCATCTGTTTGAAATGCGGGCAGCCGATTGGGCCGCCGTGCGTCACCGTTTCGGATTGTTCCGCGACATGGACGCAAACGTGACCGGTTGATGATGTTGGCCGCATCCCAGACAGGGTAAAGTTGTAGAAAATCTCATATTAACGCATATCTGCTATTCGATTTATGATGATCCACCACTAACATGCCCTGTCGGGATGCGAATGGTTGCGCGTCGGAATGTCGCGCAGCAGTCCGGAAATGCCAATCAATTTCCGAACGTTCGATCGGCTATGCGAAAGCTATAGCCTGAATGTTTCCTCCGGTCGAATGTCCGATAACTTTAAATATAAGACAGCCAATATTAACTAATTAACGCCGAAATGACTATGTATAAAAGTATAGAATTTCCATAAATCAAGACAATATTAAGCACCCTCCTGAATGAATCACATGACACAAAGTGATTGTGTGTGTAGTGTATTATGCAGATCGATAGAATTTTAAGCATTTTACGTTTACTTAACACTTAGAAGACCATAATATGCTTAAGAAGCGCGGAGAAAGAAAACGCCGATGAGCATCGGGAAGATACTGAGAGCATTGCTGTCAGTGAGCCTGAAGAAGGGAGTGGACGGCCCCGACGAGCGCGGCCGGCGGCACACTATGGGCAGATTTTCTCCCCCCCACTCCGGCAAGGTCGGCAAGACGACGGGCTCCAGCTCCGAACTGGGCCCAACCCTGCGTCGCATCTTCAAGAATAATGACCCCACACAGGCGGGCAGCATCCATCTGGTGGGGCTGGAAAGCCTCCGGGAGAAACTGGGAAACCGCTGGGGGGCCGTCGCCGATCGCGTCCATCAACTGACGGAACGCCTGCTGCGCCAGCAATTGAAGCCGGCGGACGCCTGGTTCCGGTACAATAATGAATCCTATGTCGTGGTCTTCGCCAGCCTTGGCCCTTCCGAATCTCGGCTGATCTGCGCCAAGATTCTGGAGGAACTGCAACGCATGCTGTTGGGAGAGGCGGACGCCCAGTCGATCGTCGTCCATACCGCCGTCTACGAGATGAACTCGGATGTGATGTTCGAACCGGCCCGCCTGTGCGACATGCTTGACAATTTCGCCACGCAGGCGCGGGAGGATGTGGCCGCCGACCAGTCCTCCACCAAGCCCTGGAACGGCTATCGCTACAATTCCCAGGAAAACTGGGGGCCGCTGGAAATCAAGTATGCCCCCTTCTGGGATACACGCACGGGAACGGTCTCGGTATTCATGGCACGGCCCATGCGTTCCCGTCCCGAACGCTCCCCCGTCTGGGGGTATGATTGCCTGGAAAATCCGGAAGACCCGGCGCCGATTCTGGAGATGGATATCCAGGTCATGCGCAGCGCCGTCGTGTCGGCGCTGGAACTGCACGATCAGCGGGTACGCTTCTTCCTGTCGCTGCCGGTGCATTTCGAAAGTCTGGCCGTCATCGGCCGACGGCGGGAGTTCCAGGCGGCCTTGCTGGAAATCCCCGGCCATATGCGTCCCTTTCTGACCTACCACATCGTGGGAGCCCCCTCGGGTGTGCCGGTTGGCCGGCTGGCGGAGATGGTGTCCCTGCTCCGCCCCTTCGGCCGCATGACCATGGTGATGCTGGAAGCCGGCAGCGGCGACCTGCCGGCCGTTGCCGCCGCCGGCGCCAAGGTGGCCTGCACCGCCCTGCCGCCGGGAACGGCCGGCGACCGGTTGCGACAGGACATGCTGCGCTTTGCCACCACGGCCGCCAAGCTGCGCCTGCGTACCTCGGTGGAAGGGGTGATGGACAGTGCCATGGGAGAGTTCTGCGAGGCGGCCGGCGTCTCCTTCATCGGCGGTCCGCTGATCTCCAACTGGCTGGACCGGCCGCGCCAGGCCATGCGGCGCACGCGCGAGGAAGTGCTGAACCTGCGCGTCTATGAAAGCGGCAGCCACCCGCAGGATGTGGAATAGCCCGGCACCGGATCACACCACCATTGCCGGGTAATCCGCCGGCAGTTCGGCCACGGCCGGTGCCGGAATGGGGCCGATATCGGCCAGGATCGTTCCCCAGGACCAGCCGACACCGAACCCGGCCATCAGCAGCTTGCGCGGCCCCGCCGTCAGTTCCCCGCCCAGCCGCGAGCAGATGGCCAAAGGCACCGACGCGCTGCTGGTGTTGCCGTACTTCTCCATGTCGATGATGTATTTGCCGGGATCGCAGCCGATCTTCTTGCGGATATGGTCCAGCATCATCTTGTTGGCCTGGTGCGGCACGACAAAGTCCAGCGTGTCCACCGTCACCCCGGCATCCGCCATCGCCTCCTTCAGCAGGCCCGGGACGGCGCGCAATGTGAAGGTGAATACCTCCGCCCCGTTCAGATGCAGGCGCGCATCACGGTAGAGCCGTTCCATCTCCGCTTCCGACCGGGGGGGATCGGTGGGGATCAGGCAATCGCGCTTGCCACCCGCCTTCACGAAGATGTGCTTCGCCCCGCCGCCATCGGTTCCCAGGCTGACATGCATGGCCGGCGCCGCGGGGTCGATCTCCAGCGCCGTGGCCGACCCGGCATCCCCGAACAGCGGCAGGGTGGCCTTGTCCTGCGGATGCAGCCAGCGGGTGGAATTGTCCCCGCACAGGACGAGCGCCCGTTTGGCCGTGGAACCGCCCAGCAGCTTCGACGCCATCCACACACCATAAACGAAGCCCGAACAGCCCAGCGTCACGTCGAAACAGGCCGCACTTGTCGGCAAGCCCAGATGGCGCTGCAGCACAGCGGCGGTGACGGGCAGCACGTAATCGACATCCTGGCTGACAAAGACCAGTATATCGACGGACGCCGGGTCCCAGCCCAGTTGTTCCAGAAGCCCCTCGGCGGCGGCACGGCACATGTCGGATGCGCAATAGGGCGGCGGCAGCACACGGCGTTCATAGACGCCGATGCCGGCATGCAGCTTGCGCGCCTCCTCCTGCGTGAAAATCCCCGGCGTTTCGACAAAGGAATGGCGCTGGCGCGGCACGACGGCCCGCACACCCGCGATCCGCACCCCTTCGATGATGGCCTTCATGCTTGGCTGTCCCGATCCTTGTCTCTGGCCCCACTAGAACATAAACCCCGCCCCGGCTCCAAGCCGGACGCTTACCGCATGAGGGCACGGTTGATATAGGGATCGAAGCCGTCGCGGCGGGGCATGAAAGGCTGGGGGGCGCTGTGTGGCGTGCGCCAGACACCATATTGCGCCGTCGCCAGCAATCGGGATCGCGCCAGCGGCAGCCTGCCGCGATGCACGCCGAACGTATCCGCCAGGAAGACCGTGCCCGCCGCACCCGTGACGGAAACGGACGGCAGGTCTCCCAGGACAGTTGCCACTTTCTCGTCCGACAGACGGTTGATCTCCACCAGCCGTTCATCGCGTTGCGAGGTCGCAACATACTCGAACGGCCCGTCATCCGGCCCCACATCGCTCAGATACACAAACAGCTTGAAGCCGCGAATATTGTCCCAATCGCGATGGAACCACTGCGTGCCCTTGGCCTGGGTGCGCGCCGTGAAAGACCACCAGGCCCCGATATTGTCCAGCGTTGGCTTGCAGCCCAGGAACAGGCCAGCCACATCCAGCACCAGCGGATGGTTGAACAGGGCCCACAGACCCGGTGCCGCCAGGATTTGATCCTGGCTGTAATAGCCCATGTTCGTTTCCTCTGACGGCACGGCGCCGTGCCGGAAACGGCCGAGATGCGGGCGATAAGGATCGTGGCAGTCCTGGTCGTCGAACCAGTCGCGCGCCGCCATGGCCTGCCCGGCGGTCAAAAGGGCCAGCGGCTCGGTATAGCCCCGATCCAGCAATTGTTCATGCAGGCGCCGCGCTTCCTGCTGCGGCGGCGACGTCATGCGCGGACGGCCCAGCGTGGCAAGCCATGCCAGCCAGCGCCGCCGCCCTGGTCCGCCCGACAGGGGCAGCAGGTCATAGGGCAGGTTCCGATGATCCTGCCGGGCACGGCGGATGATCTGTGACAGGGTCAGATTGCGGATGGTCGGCATGGCCGTAGAAGCTACACCGGTCCGGCAGGTGCTGCAAAGGGGGAACCTTGCCGTGCGCCGGCCGGCCATGATAGGGATTTCAGACATTTGTCGGCATTCCTCCTGCCCCGTACCGATCCAGCACAGGCGCCCATGCCGCTGATCCTGATCCGCGCCGATGCCAGCCCGGCCAAGGGTACTGGGCATGTCATGCGCTGTCTGGCGCTGGCAGAGGCCTTGCGGGCGCAAGGGGCCCGTGCCGCCTTCGCCTGCATGGAAATCACCCCCGCCCTGGCGGGTCGGCTGCGGGATGAAGGGATCGATCTTCACCTGCTGGACGGCGACGACGCCACGGCCACCCTGGCGCTGGGAAACCGGCTGGACGCGGCGGCTCTGGTGGTGGACAGCTATTGGCTGGATGCCGGCTGGCGCCGGACCGTGCGGCCGGGGTTCCGCGCCGTGCTGGCGCTGGATGATCTGGCCGACACCGATCTGCATGCCGATATGGTGTGGAACCCCGCATCGCGTGCCGCCGACCTGCCCTATGATCGCCGGGCACCGGGGGCGGGGCGCCTGTTCGGGCCCGCCTTCCTGCTGCTGCGCGCGGAGATCCGTCGCGCGGCCAATGCATCGCGGCCGCCACCGGACCAACGCGACACCATCCTGCTGACCTTCGGCGGGTCTGATCCGGCCGGACTGACCGTGCCGGTGGTCAAGCGGCTGGCACCTGCCCTGCCGCCCGGTGTACGGCTGGAAGTCGTAGCCGGTGGCAGCAATCCGGCGCTGGATTGCGTGACGGCAGCCTGTGCCCGTCATGCCGGCCGCATCGCCCTGCATGTGGACAGCCGCCGGATCGGCGCGCTGATGGCCGGGTGCGGGCTGGCCATAACGGCCGGTGGCGGCACGGTGGCCGAACTGGCGGCGCTGGCCACACCCTGCCTGCTGGCCATCGTGGCCGACAATCAGGCTCCCGCGGGCGAGGATGCACGGGCCCGCGGCTGGGCCGCCGTCATCGACGGCCGCGGCGACCGCGCCGCCGCGGCGGACGCCATTGCCACCATGGCCCTGTCGCTATGGGCCGACCCCGCACGCCGGCTGGACCTGTCCCGTCGCATCACGATGGATGGCATCGACGGGCTGGGGGCGGATCGGGTGGCCGCCGCCCTGCTGGCCCGGCTGGCGGCGGGGCCGGCCCGGACCGGCCAGAACTGAATATCGACGTTCCCCGCTTGCCCGGTCCCGCTTGCCCGGCACATGATGGCGGGTGCGGATGGCACCCGCCATTTCCCTTCTGTCTGCTCCCTGCCCTGGACGCTCCCCACATGCTGGCCCGCCCTGCCGCCCTTTCCGCAGCCGATTACCGCGACCCGGCGATCTTCGCCGCCGAACAGCGCGACCTGTTCGCCCGAAGCTGGCAGTTCGTGGGCTTCACCGATGAACTGGCGGCCCCCGGTTCCTGGCTGGCCCGGCAGATCGCGGGGGAACCGGTGCTGGTACAAGATTTCGATGGCGAGGTGCGTGCCCTGCGCAATGTCTGTTCCCACCGGTTCGCCCGGTTACGGATGGGGGAACAGGGTGTGGCGGGCGGCCCCCTGCGCTGCCCCTATCATGGCTGGACCTATGACCGGGACGGGGTGCCCGTGGGCGTTCCGGGCAATGCCGAATGTTTCGGCCTGGACCGGGCCGCCCGGCAGGGGCTGGCCCTGCGCCGCTATGAACTGGACCGGGCCGGCCGTTTCCTGTTCGTGCGCGTCACGCCCGGCGGGCCATCGCTGGCCGACTGGCTGGGCCCCTACCGGGACCTGCTGCAAGCGCTGTCGGACGGCATGGCCGCCCCCTTCGCCCAGGCGGCACAAACCTGGGCCGCCAACTGGAAGGTGGGGGTGGAGAATGTGCTGGAGGTCTATCACGTCGATGCCGTGCATCCCGACAGCTTCCGCACCGTGGTGGATGGGTCCTGGCGCGTGGAAGGCACGGGCCCGCATTCCACGGGCTATGCCGGCATCCGGGCGGAGGCGCAACGCTGGTGGGAGGGGGCGGGCAAGCGGCTGGGCCTGGCCCCGGTGCAGGCGGTTGCGGGCATGGAAGGCTATGTCCATCTGCTCCTGTTCCCCAATCTGGCCATCGGCATCACCGCCGGCCGGATGATGAGCGTCCAGACGCTGGAACCCACCGGGCCCGAAAGCTTCACCCTGCGCTATCGCCTGTGCCTGGCCCCCGCCCGTGAGGGGGCCAGCCGGGCGGCGCTGGCGGCCGTCACCACCCATCTGGCGGCCCTGAACGAAGAACTTCTGTCCGAAGACAGGGCGGTCTGTGCCGCCGTGGGGGCCGGCCTGCACCATGCCGAGGGGGCCGCACTTCTGGGCCGCAACGAGGATCGTATCCGTCATTTCCACGATGCACTCACTGCCGGCCTGCTCCGGCAAACCTGACCTCAAGGCTATAAGACGAAAAAACCCTAGGATGCGTGCGACCCGGGCTCTACGGTACGCACGGTTTTATTGTGGAAACGGAGGGCACGCGCGTGAAAGAGATGCGCACGCTCGGCTTCACCGAACGCGAATCGATCCAGGCCATCATCGACCTGTTGCGCAAGCAGCGGGTGAAGATTCCCGTCGGACAGGTCGTCGGCCTGGCCCTGACGGAAGAGCCCGTGTCCGCCACGCTGACGATCGAGGACAATGACGGCGAGCATCACCAGGTGAAGCGCAACGCCGCCGAACTGGCGGCATCGCTGGTCAATTACTGCATCGAGCGCAAGATCCGCCTGCCTGCCATGTCCAACAAGTTCGTGGAGGTGATCGGCGGCGCGCTGAACCTCATCGTCTATCTGGACGATGTGGAGGCGGCGGCACCGAAGAAACGGCGCAAGCCTGCCGGCGGCTGACCTTTTGGGCTGACCGCTTCCGCCCGCCCCCCTGTCGGTGCTAGCATCGGATGCCCTTCCCCATCCGGCCATCCCGCATGACCCGCTTTCCCAACCGTTTCCAGCCCGGCCAGCCGCCCTTTCTCATCGCGGAAATGTCCGGCAACCATAATGGCGATATCGACCGCGCCCGACGCCTGATCGATGCCGCCCGGGATGCCGGGGCCGATGCGGTGAAGCTCCAGACCTACACGGCCGACACCATCACCATGGATGTCGACCGGCCGGAATTCCGGCTGGAGGGCGGGCTTTGGGCCGGCCGGTCGCTGCATGAGCTCTACCGGGAGGCACATACTCCCTGGGACTGGCACGAGGCGCTGTTCGCCCATGCCCGTGAGGCCGGCATCGCTATTTTCAGCAGCCCCTTCGACCCCACGGCCATTGACCTGCTGGAAGGGCTGGGGGCGCCCGCCTACAAGATCGCCAGTTTCGAACTGATCGACCTGCCCCTGATCAGCAGGGCCGCGGCCACGGGCAAGCCGCTGATCATGTCCACGGGCATGGCATCCCTGGGAGAGATCGCGGAAGCAGTGGCCACGGCACAGGCGGCCGGGGCCGGCAGCATCGCGCTGCTGCATTGCGTATCGGGATATCCGACGCCGGTGGAGGATTGCGACCTGCGCACGATCCCGCACATGGCGGCGGCCTTCGGCCTGCCGGTAGGCCTGTCGGACCATACGATGGGGGTGGCCGTGCCCGTGGCAGCCGTGGCGCTGGGGGCCGTCATCGTGGAGAAGCATTTCACGCTGGCCCGCGCCGATGGGGGGCCGGATGCGGCCTTTTCGCTGGAGCCCGCCGAATTCCGGGCCATGGCCGATGCCTGCCACATGGCACACGCCGCCCTTGGCAGCATCTCCTATGCCCTGAAACCGTCGGAGGCGGGCGGCAGGACCTTTCGCCGTTCCCTTTACGTCAACCGCGACGTGCCAGCGGGCACCGTGCTGGGCGAGGGGGATGTAAGGTCCATCCGGCCGGGCCTGGGTCTCGCCCCCAAGCACCTGCCCGACATACTGGGCCGCACGGCCGCCCGCGATCTGAAGCGTGGCGAACCGGTGGACTGGACCATGCTGGGCCGGGCCCCATGATACAGGCCGCCCCGCGCGTGATCGGCGTCATCCAGGCCCGGATGGGTTCCACCCGGCTGCCGGGCAAGGTCATGATGCAGGTCGCGGGCAAAAGCCTGATCGCCCATCAGGTGGAACGGCTGCGTCGCTGCCGCCGGCTGGATGGACTGTGCCTCGCCACCAGCGACCGGCCCGGCGACGATGCACTGGCCGATCACGCCGCGGCCCTGGACGTTCCCGTATTCCGCGGCAGCGAAACGGACGTGCTGGACCGATTCTACCGCGCCGCCTATGGCCAGGGGGCCGACATCGCCGTGCGCTTCACAGGCGATTGCCCGCTGATCGACCCCGCCCTGGTCGATACGCTCGTGGCGCTGCATGATGGCACCACCCCCCCGCCGGATTATGCCGCCATCGACGTGTCGCGCTATCCGCGCGGGCTGGACGCGGAACTGGTGTCCATGGGCGCGTTGCAGGCTGCCTGGACCGACGCGCAGGAGGATTTCGAGCGTGAGCATGTCCTGCCCTTCATCTGGCGCCGGCCAGAGCGGTTCCGCCTGTCCTGGCTGACCGATCCGGACCTTGACGCCCCGTGGCGCTGGTGCGTCGATACGGAACAGGATCTCCTGCTGGTACGGCACTTGCTGGAATGGCTTTTGCCCGTTAATCCAGCCTTTGGCTGGCGGGATGCCGATGGTGCCATGCGCGCGCATCCCGAATGGGCAGCGATCAATCGGGAGGTGGTGCAGAAGACCCTGCCCCCCTGCAATAGTGAAGGAGCATGATGATGACCCGCGCCGAATTCCTGGCCGCCCTGGAGGAGATGCTGGAACTGGATGCCGGCACCCTGGCGCCCGATGCGCCGCTGGACAGCCTGGAGGCCTGGGACAGCCTAGCCGTGATCAGCTTCATCGCCCTGGTCGATGAGCATTTCGACCATGTCGTCGCAGGCGAGGACCTGGCGAAGGCCCGGACGGTTTCCGATCTTCTGGCCCTCACGGGCGCCGATCTGGCCTGATGTCCGGCCTGCCCCGCCCCGCCATCCCCGCCGGCCGCACGCGGCGGCAGGTGGTCGACCTGGCCGGTGGCCCGGCGGCCTGGCTGATGGGCGGCCGCCTGGGACCCGGCGACGGGGATGCCCCGCCGCTGGTCTTGCTGCACGGGCTGGCCGGCGACGCGCTGACATGGCAGTTCAACCTGACGGCCCTGGCCGCCGACCGTGCCGTGCTGGCGCCGGATCTGCCGGGGCACGGGTCCAGCACGCTGGATGTCGGTCATGGCCATGTGGATGATCTGGCGCGCTGGGTGGGCGGACTGATCGATGCCTGGGGGGTGGGGCGTGTGGACATTGTCGGCCATTCGCTGGGCGCCCGCGTGGCATTGTCCCTGGCCCATCAGCGGCCATCCCTGGTGGGCCGGGCCACCCTGATCGCCTGTGCCGGCCTGGGCAGTGACCTGGACCACCTGTTCCTGGACAGGCTGGCCGAGGCGGGATCGATCGAACAGGCACGCCTGGCCGCCGGCGCGCTGTTCGCCGAACCCGGTGCCCTGGTGGAGCCGATGGCCCGCGCGCTGGCCCTGCGCCTGTCGCAGCCGGCCAACCGCGCAGCCATCAAATCCCTGCTGGATGCCAATCGCGCCGACCTGTCGGAACGGCTGGTTCAGCGGGACTGGGTACCGGCCGCGCCCGTTCAGCTCATCTGGGGGCGGCGGGACACTATCGTGCCGCCCCCGGCGGCCGGCCTGATCCCCGCCGGCATCCCTTATCACCTGCTGGATGGTGCCGGCCACATGCCGCATGTGGAGGCGGCCAGCCGCGTCAACGCCCTGATCCGGAGTTTCCATTGACCGACAAGAACGCGATGCTGGCCCTGATCGGGCGCGAGGTCGGCCGCATCCTGGCCGACAAGGGCGAAGCGCCGGCGATCATCACGGCCGATACGCTTTTCCTGGAAGGCCCGCTGCCCTTCGACTCCCTGGACCTCGCCACCCTGATCGTGGCGCTGGAGGGGGAGACGGGCAAGGACCCGTTCCGCCAGGGCTTCCGCCAGTTCACGACCGCCGGCGAACTGGCCGCCCTTTATACGGCAGCGTAGCCAATGCCGACGGTGTGGCAATGGATCGCCGGCGGCGTCGCCCTCTACCTGCTGCTTCTGGCCCGCAGTGCCTGGAAGCAAGGGGAGTTCAAGCAGTTTCTGTGGGGCCTGGTGACCGTGATCGGCCTGCTCACGCTGATCGGCGGCATCATCTGGGCCTGGGATGCCGCGCGTGGACCGTGAGAGGGCTTGGATTGCCCCCCTGCCCTGCCGCATGATGGCACCATGCGACCTGCCCTGACCCCGCCCTGGACCCACCCCGGTTTCCGCCTTGTCTGCGGCGGCCGGGAATGGGCTTGGCCGGATCTGTCAGACCTGGCGGCCAGCCTGTCATCCGGTCCGCTTGTGGCCGGCGGCGGCGATCTGCCGCGACTGGTGGCCACCCTGGTTGCGGGCTGGCAGCGCGAACAGCCCGTCGCCCTGCTGCGCGGCGGCTTGCCCCCGCCCACGGCCATGACGGGGCGGGAGCGCCTGCTGCTGCTGGAAACCTCGGGCACCACAGGCACGCCAAGGCGAGTGACCCGCCCGTTCGATGCCGTGCTGGCCGGTATCGAAGCGACGCGGGGGGCCGGCGGGCGCTGGCTGCTGACATATGACCCCTGCGGCTTCGCTGGCCTTCAGGTGCTGTTGACCGCGATGCGCGGCGGCGGCACCCTGCTGGCCGATCCCGCCGCCGATGTCGCCACGCTGGTGCGACTGGCTCTGGAAGGCGGTGCCAGCCATATCAGCGCCACGCCCAGCTTCTGGCGCCTGCTGCTGCTGTCCGGCGCCACACCGCCCCTGAAGCGCATCACGCTGGGCGGGGAGGCGGCGGACCAGCCCCTGCTGGATGCCCTGCGCGCCCGGTTTCCCGATGTTCCGCTACGCTGCATCTATGCAGGCACGGAATGGGGACGGCTGTTCACCGTGGCCGACGGACAGGCCGGCTTTCCGGCCCGATGGCTGACTGACCCTCCTGGTCCCTATTCATTCCGTATCCGGAATGATATTTTGCAGGTGCGGGTGGGCGAGGCATGGCAGGAGACCGGCGATCTTGTGGAGATCGTTGGCGACAGGGTTTTGTTCCGGGGCCGGAACGATCTTGTGATCAATGTTGGCGGGGCAAAGGTGAACCCTGCGCTGGTCGAGGCGCGGTTGCTGTCGCTGACCGGCGTGAGTGACGCCGTGGCCTATGGCATTCCCAGCCCCATCACCGGATACTTGGTGGCCGCCGACATTGTTGCCCCCACCTGGGAAGGTGATGATGGCTGGAGAACGCGGGTTCAGGCCGCCCTGTCTGACCTGCCCCCGCCATCCCGGCCCCGGCGGTTGCGGCTGCTGAACCAGCTCCCCTTGTCGGCAGCCGGCAAGAAACGACGCCTTGCGGAGGATGCATGAAAAGCCCCGTCATCGTCACCGGCGGAAGCCGTGGCCTGGGCCTGTCCATAACCCGTGCCCTGCTGGAGGAGGGGTATGCCGTGGCGACTTGCAGCCGCACCCTGGGCGATGCCCTGCCCGGCCTGATGGCTGCCCATCCGGACAGTCTGTTCTGGCAGGTGGCGGATATCGGGGACGCGACATCCACGCAGGCATT
This sequence comes from Niveispirillum fermenti, assembly GCF_048066175.1. Classification (GTDB taxonomy): domain Bacteria; phylum Pseudomonadota; class Alphaproteobacteria; order Azospirillales; family Azospirillaceae; genus Niveispirillum; species Niveispirillum fermenti. The sequence continues at coordinate 38,361 of NZ_JBLTXA010000016.1, forward strand.
CGTCAAGGCCGCCGTGCAGCGCTTTGGCCCCCCCTGGGGCCTGGTCAACAATGCCGGTATCGCGCGGGAGGGCATCCTGGCCACCTTGCCGCTGGTGGAGGTGGACAGCCTGATCCAGACCAACCTGACGGGCGCCATACAAATGGCGCGCGGGGTGTTGCGGCATATGTTGTCACGGCCCGGCGGCGGGCGGATCATCAACATTTCTTCCATCATCGGGCAGCGCGGCTATACCGGTCTGGCCGCCTATGCCGCAACAAAGGCCGGGCTGGATGGGCTGACGCGCGCCCTGGCACGGGAGGTCGGGCGGCGGCAAATCACGGTCAACAGCGTGGCGCCCGGTTATCTCGATACCGAAATGTCCGACACCCTTTCTGCCGGGCAACGCGAACAGATCGTCCGGCGCACGCCGATGGCACGCCTGGGCACGGCCGGGGATATCGTGCCCGCCGTGCTGTTCCTGCTGGGTGACGGCGCGCGCTTCATCACGGGCCAGACCATCACCATCGATGGCGGCATCACCTGCTGAGGGATCGACATGGCTCAGGCCCGTATCCACGCCATCGCCTTGCGCGGCATCGTCTCTGCCCTGCCCACCACGGTCGAAGGCGAGGCGGAGATGGCCGCCCGGTTCGGGGCCGATCAGGCCCGCCGGATCGCGGCCGCCACCGGTATCCGGCAGCGTCATATCATCGGTCCAGACCAATGCATGTCCGACCTGGCCGTGCCCGCGGCCCATGCCCTGCTGGCGGATCTCGGGTGGCTGGCCGGGACGATCGACCTGCTGATCACGGTCACGCAGACGCCTGACCACCCCCTGCCCGCCACGGCCTGCCTGTTGCAGCAGCGCCTGGGGTTGGGCCGGCATTGTGCGGCCTTCGATGTGGGGCTGGGATGCTCGGGCTATGTCTACGGCCTTTGGCTTGCCGCCTCGCTACTGTCCGGCATGGGCCGGGGGCGCTGCCTGTTGGTGGCCGGTGACACGACCAGCCGCACCCTGGACCGTGACGACCGCTCCGTGGCCCCCCTGTTCGGGGATGCCGCCAGCGTGACCGCGCTGGAATTCGATCCCGGCGCCGGCATGCTGACCATCGATGCCGGCACCGATGGCACCGGCGCGCCCTATCTCATCCAGCCGGGTGGCGGGGCACGGCGGCCCGATGGGGGAAAGCTGTTCATGGATGGCACACAGGTCTTCGCCTTCACCCTGCGGGAAGTGCCCAAGGCCATCGCTGCCACGTTGGCCGCCGCCGACTGCGATATCAGGATGATGGACCATGTCGTGCTGCATCAGGCCAACGAGATGATGGTACGCCGGCTGGGGCAAAAGATCGGTGCCGATACAGGCCAGATGGTCATGGCCCTGGCCGATCGCGGCAATACCAGTTCGGCTTCCATACCGCTTGCCATCTGCGACACGCTGGGCCCGTCGCTACGGTCCGACCGGCGTCACCTGCTGCTGTCGGGATTCGGGGTCGGCTGGTCCTGGGCAACCGCTGTCTGGCAGGTGGGACCTGTGGATACCTGCCGGACCATCCTTGTCGACCGGGACGGGCTTGTCACCGGCTGAGCGGCCGCACACAAACGGGCAGCGCACGCACCGCCGGCGAGGGAGCCGGCGTCAGGTGGTGGGGGGTGACCGGCGGCGAACCTTGGTGACGACGACGGGCGCCTTGCCCGGCTTCTCACCCTTGGCCGTCTCCCCCCCTTCGGCCGGAAACAGCTTCCGGCATATCTTCAACGCGCGATAATAATTCCCGCCTTGGACAAGCTGCTGTACCTCATCAAACAGTTCGGCATCATCGGGCCGCGCTGACCGGACCTCATCCAGGATGATGCCGAACTTCATGAGGTTAAGTTCTGCATCCTCGGGAAAGATGTAAATCAACTGAATGATGAAATAGAGCTTCTTTTCAATCGTATCGCAGTTCTCTTCTTTCAAAATCTCCCTGCCGCGCAGGAAATTCACCTTATTATAGAAGAAAAGCGACACCGGATGGTCGCCGACACCAATGACGGCACCGTTCACGATGAGCTTTTCACCAGGTCGCAGAACGAGTTTCAAAGGCACAGCAATATTCCCTGTATGGCAGCAGGGGACGGACCACCCCGGCAATGACTAGGAAGTAAGCCACCGTCACCGCCAGGTCACGAAAAAAGGCGGGGCACCAGCCCTGGCATATTCGCCATGGACAGGATATCGGCGGTGACAATCCCGGAATCAAGAACGGCGGGCTTTTGAAGCCCGCCGTTCCCTTAGCCATCAGGCTCCTGGGCTTATTAGAACAGCCGCAGGATCGACTGCTGCGCCTGGTTGGCCAGCGACAGGGAGATCGTGCCGAGCTGCTGGCGGGTCTGCAACAGCAGCAGGTTCGCACCTTCCTCGTTCTGGTCAGCCTGGGTCAGCTTGTTCGCGCCTTCCGTCAGGACGTTGGAGAACTCGCTGGTGAAGTTCTCACGGGTCTGGATGACGTTCAGGTTCGTGGACAGCGACTGGGAGGCGCTGCGCAAGGTGGCCTTCGCGTAATCCAGGCTGGCAACGGCGTTGTCGATGTCCGACCGGTCCAGGAAACCGTTCTGGGCATAGTCGACGCGCAGACCCTGACCATCCGTCTGGACATTCCGGCTGACGACCTGGATGTTGCTGGTGTTGTCGGAATTGAACTGCACCGACAGGTCGTTCTCGGTATTGGCGTCCGTGCGCTGCACGGTCGTCAGGTTTGCCGAGCTCTGGGCCGAAGCCGCACCCTTGATGGTCTTGGCATCCACCGTCACGCGGACCGTGCCACTGTCGAAGTTCAGGGAGTTCTCACCGTCCGACAGCTTGGCGTTACCGCGGGCGTTGGTACCCGACCGCTCGACCGTGACACCGTTCAGGTTGGTGGCCGACAGGGTGATGTCGACATTCTTTTCGATCGTCGACGTACCATTGGCGGAGGTGTTCAACGCTTCCAGCGAAGTACGGTCGATCGTGAAGCTGACAGTGGTGCCAGAGGAGAAGGTGATCGACACGGCCTTCTCAGCCGCGTTGCTGGCCGACGCACCCACCGTGAAGGACACACCCGTGCCCGCCGTCGAGTCGGACCCGATGAACAGTTCCTCGCCATCATTATAGGCGACGTTGAAGCGGGCGCCGGTATCGTCACCATTGGCCAGGGCGGTGCCGGAGTCGTTGAAGTTCGTGGTATCGGCAACCATCGCGTTGTAGAGGCCCTCGGCCACGACCTTGCGACGATCGGCCGGGTTGTCGCCCGTGCCCGCACCGCTGTTGAAAGCGTCCAGATCATCCTGCGTCACGGTGTAGGTGTAGGCCGTGCCGTTGACCGTGGCCGTGAAGGTGTCACCCACCTCGACCGCGCCGCTGATCGTCACCTTCGACTGCTGGCTGGTCCCGCTCACACCAGCCGTGGTCGTGCTGGCCACCGCGTTCTGCGTATTGTCGAAGAACTTGATGGTGCGCGATTCGCCGTTCTCCGTCACAACGACGGTGCGCTCACGGCCCGTGTTGCCGCGCATCTCGATGCTGATATCGGCGAAGTTGCCGGCCGTGGAGGAGATCGTGCCCGACACCTTCAGCGAGGTGATGCCGCGCGCATCCTCGGCCTTGGCGATGTCGCCCAGATTGGCGGTGATGGCGCCGGTGCCGCTGACATTCACGGAATAGGTGTCGGCGCGGACCACGTTGGTGACCCGGCTGTTCGACAGACCCGTCACCGAGTTGACGGCAGTGCGGCTTTCCGAGGTGCTGTCCAGGCTGAGACCGGAACCGGTCAGCAGGTTCTTGCCGGCGTAACCGCTGTCCTGGGCGATCTTGTCGATCTGCTCCTTGATGCGGTTGAACTGGTCGGCCAGCGACTTGCGCGTGGCGACCGACGCAGCGTCGGTACCCAGATTGGAATAGGCGGTGGTGGTCAGACCGCGGGCCTGCTCGACCAGGCTTTCGATCGCGGTGATACCCTTGTCGCCGGCCTGGATCGTGCTGATCGCCTGCCCCATCGATTCCTTGAGGCTCGACAGGTCGCTGGACCGCGTCGACAGGGACTTGGCCGCGAAGAAGGAATTGGGGCCGTCCAGGGCCGAATTGACCTTGTTGCCCGTCGCCAGCTTGGTCTGGATGGACTCGACCTGGCGGTTGGTCTTTTGCAGCAGCAGCAGGTTGCTGCGCATACTGGAAGTCAGGCTGACATCGCTCGAAGACATTGTGTCTCTCCTTTGGAGGTATGGAACCCCGAATTTTTCGGGTCAGGATCGAGAAAACACCGATCCCCGCACAGAGTCAAGCGGATTAGCCGCAGCGGAACAGAGGCTATCCGTTTGGACTGCGGCTGGCCGGCCGCGGGATTGCCTCAGAGCTTCCCGAAACGGGCAGCGATAGCGGCGAAGACAGCGCGCAGCGTCATGGCCTCCCCGCCCTCTGGGCGGCCGGGGCGGCTGGAATTGTTCCAGGCGAACAGGTCCAGATGTGCCCATGGCGTCTCCCTGGATACGAATTGTTCCAGAAAAAGGGCCGCCGTGATGGCGCCCGCCATGCCGCCGGCAGGCGCGTTGTTCAGGTCGGCAATCTTGCTGTCCAGTTGCGGCCGGTATCCCTGCCAGAGCGGCAGCCGCCATATGGGGTCGCCGACCTCCATGCCCGCGGTCAGGATGTCGGCCGCCAAGGCATCGTCATTGCTGAACAGGGCCGGCAGGTCGGGGCCCAGAGCCACCCGCGCGGCACCGGTCAGGGTGGCGAAATCCAGCAGCAGGGCGGGTTTCTCCGAATCGGCTTCCGCCAGCGCATCGCACAGGATCAGCCGGCCCTCCGCGTCGGTATTGCCGATCTCCACCGACAGGCCCTTGCGCGTGGGCAGGATATCCATGGGACGGAAGGCGTTGCCCGCCACGGCATTTTCCACGGCCGGCACCAGAACACGCAAGCGCACGGGCAACCCCGCTTCCATGATCATGCGGGCCAGACCCAGTGCATGCGCACCGCCCCCCATGTCCTTCTTCATGATCAGCATGCCGGATGCGGGCTTCAGGTCCAGGCCGCCGGTGTCAAAGCACACACCCTTTCCCACCAGCGTCACGCGCGGGTGCGTGGCATCACCCCAGACAAGATCGATCAGGCAGGGGGGCCGTACCGCAGCCCGGCCAACGGCATGGATCATGGGATAGTTCGCCGTCAGCAGGTCGTCACCGACGGTGACACTGCAACTGGCCCCGAATTCCGCCGCCAGACCGGCGGCGACTGCGGCCAGTTGCGGGGGGCCCATATCTTCACACGGGGTATTGACCAGGTCGCGCACCATGAAGGCCGCTCTGGTGAACCGCGCTATCGCCGCCCCGTCCGCATTGGCGGGCAGCACCAGTCCCGCAAAGCCCCGGCCCGCCTTCTTGTAGCGGGTGAACTGATAGGTGCCCAGCACCCAGCCCGTCGCCACGGCCGTGGCCGCCGCCGCTTCCAAGGCGGTTTCCAGCAGATAGCTGCCGGCCGGCAGGGTCGCAGGCAGCCCGGCCAGAGACCAGATGTCCACCCGCTCGCCAATGCCCACCAGCACGCGAGCCAGGCCCCCGTCGCTTCCCGGCACCAACGCCGTGGAGCCGGCGGCCCCCGTGAAGCCCACGCGCTTGACCCAGGTCGCCTGCGCCTGGGGAACCGAGGCCAGCCATTCCTCCAGCCCCTCCTTGCGCAGCAGGGTCACGGGCACGGCGTCGGCGGGGGTCTCTGTCAGCAAATGGGCAGTCACGGTCGCGGCTTCCTTCAGGGATCAGGCGCTGTCAGGTTCGGCCATCGGGCAGCCCGCTCAAATCGGGCTTGGTGGCCACAGGCCTTCAGCCCTACTCTTCCAGCCCTTTCTTAGCAACGGTGAAGCAGGACCTCCCATGACGGCCGCCCCCTCCCCCGCATTCACCCTGGTCCTGGGCAACAAGAACTATTCCTCGTGGTCGTTGCGCCCCTGGCTGGCCATGCGGCAGGCCGGGCTGGCCTTTGACGAACAGGTGGTGCCGCTGCGCCAGACCGACACGAAGGCCAGGCTGCTGTCCCATGCCCCCAGTGGCAAGGCACCTGTGCTTCACCATGGCACAGTGACGGTATGGGACAGCCTGGCCATCTGTGAGTATGTCAACGAATTGTGCCCCCAGGCCGAGCTATGGCCCACGGACCCCGTCGCCCGTGGCGTGGCGCGGTCGGTCGCGGCGGAAATGCATTCCGGCTTCCCCGACCTGCGGCGCAACCTGTTCATGGACATGCGCAGCCGCTACGACCGGCCGGCCCGGGTCGCGGCGGCCCAGGCCGATATCGACAGGGTGCTGGCCATCTTCACCGATTGCCGGGCACGATTCGGTCAGGGTGGCCCCTTCCTGTTCGGGGGCTTTGGCATCGCGGATGCCATGTTTGCGCCCGTCTGTTCCCGCCTGCGCACCTGGGGCGTGGCACTGGACCCCGTATCCGGCGCCTATGTCGAGGCCATCCACGACCTGCCCGCCATGCGGGAATGGCTGGCCGACGCGGAGAAGGAGCCCTGGACCATCGACTATGAAGGCATGTGAGGCCGGCACCGGCCGGCCAAAAGAAAAAGGGCGTTCCCACACGGGAACGCCCTTTCTCCATTCCTTGGACCCAGGCTTGCCAGGATCCAGGCGCATCAGCGCTTGGAGAACTGGAAGCTGCGGCGGGCCTTGGCCTTGCCGTACTTCTTACGCTCGACAACGCGCGGATCGCGGGTCAGCAGGCCGGCGGCCTTCAGCGAGGGACGCAGGCCCGGCTCGAAGAAGGTCAGGGCCTTGGACAGACCATGGCGCAGGGCGCCTGCCTGACCCGACAGACCGCCACCGGAAACCGTGGCGATAACGTCGAACTGCTCGATCCGGCTGGTGATCTGGAACGGCTGGTTGATCATCATGCGCAGCACGGGACGGGCGAAGTAAACCGCCAGTTCGCGACCATTCACGGTGATCTTGCCGGTGCCGGGCTTCAGCCACACGCGGGCGACGGCGTCCTTGCGCTTGCCGGTCGCATAGGCGCGGCCGAAAGCGTCCAGCTTGGGCTCCACCGGGGCATCCGGGGCGGCAGTGACAGCGGCGGCGGCGCCGGCCTTCAGGTCAGCGAGGCTGTTGATGGTGGCCATGATATCAGGCGCTCCGCTTGTTCTTGGCGTTCAGGCCGGCAATGTCCAGCACCGCCGGCTCCTGGGCGGCGTGCGGGTGCTCGGCACCGGCATAGACGCGCAGGTTGGACATCTGGCGACGACCCAGCGGGCCGCGCGGGATCATGCGCTCGACGGCCTTCAGGATGACGCGCTCGGGGAAGCGGCCGTCCAGGATCTGGCCGGCGGAACGGCCCTTGATGCCGCCCGGATAGCCAGTGTGCCAGTAGAACATGGCATCCTGGCGCTTGTTGCCGGTCAGGACGACCTTCTCGGCATTGATGACGATGACATTGTCACCGCAATCCAGGAACGGGGTATAGGTGGGCTTGGTCTTGCCGCGCAGGATCATGGCGATCTGGCTGGCGAGACGACCCAGCACAACGCCCTCCGCATCGATCAGAATCCACTTCTTCTCGATCTCGGACGGCTTCAGGTTAAAGGTCTTCATCGGAGCACTCGGGCTTGAACGGATGAAGGCGCCAACCACCGGGCTGGCACCGAAGCGGTGGGTGGTTTACGGCCAAACCCGCATCGCGGCAAGCAAAAAATGCAGCATGAACAATGGGCTGGGGAACGGTATTATAGTACCTCAATCCGAAACACCTTGATATTATTGGACTTTTTTACCTCAAATCTCCTGCGCATGCCCCGACCTTTCCCTGGCATGCGGTTGTGGCATCGGCCCCATGCGAGGGAACCTGGAACCTGCACGGGTGTTGCTTGTCCGGTGCAACCGTTAAGAGGAGGTTCGAATGTCCACCATCGCGACGATCCGCGCGGGCGCCGCCGCCGTGGCCCTGGCGGGCCTGCTGGCCGCCTGTGGCAACAGCATGGAACAGCGCGCGGCCAGCGGGGCCCTGATCGGCGCCACGGGCGGTGCCGTGCTGGGCGGCAATGTCGGCAGTGCTGCCCTGGGCGGCTTGGCCGGTGCGGGCGCCGGTGTCGTCACGCACGAGATGCAGAAGGACAAGCAGAAGCGCAAACCTTGATCATCCCGGCCTGAAGGCCCGCCGCCCGCGAACCGGCTTTCCCGGCAAGGGAAATCCGGTTCAGGCCGGCGTCGCGGCCGGAATGGCGTAGGTGCCTGTCGCATGCGCGACCGGATCGGGGTCGCCATCGGAATGGATCAGCACCTCGCCGTAGGCAAGCCGCTTGCCCGGTTTCAATATCCGGGCCTCGCCCACAAGGGCGCGCGGCGGCGGCTTCTTCAGGAAATGGATGGTCATGTTGCTGGTGACCGCCAGCGGCACATGGCCGATCTGGCTGAGCACGGCACCATACAATGCCACATCGGCCAGCGCGAACATGGTGGGGCCGGAAATGGTGCCCCCCGCCCGGATGGTGCGCGGCGAGGCCCCCACATCCATCACACACCGGCCCCACCCCATTTCCCGCACGGCGAAACCATCGTCCCGGACCTGCGGCATATATTCATCCAGCAGGGCGGTGAACGCCGCAACATCCAGGGACGGCAGCCGGAGATTGCCAGACAGGTGTCGCGCCATGGGCCGGTCTCCTCTCACTTATTCCCGTTGTTCACGGACAGACCAACCAGTGTAGCCTGCCCCGCCCATAGGGAGCAGCCAGGACTTTCGGCGTGCGTTTTTAACATAAAAATACAGTGAAACAGCACATTGTGCCAATCGAGCCTGTTGAAAAGACGGGCGATTTGTCGTTCCCTGTCCTCCCCATGGCCGGGACCAGGATGCATGCAGCACGATTTCTACCCTGACGAGTTCATCCGCGGCGTCTTGAACGCGGTGAAAACCATCGCCGTCGTCGGCGCCACCGATAATCCGGTGCGCGCCAGCTTCTACGTCATGAAATACATGGCCGACAAAGGCTATCGCATGATCCCCGTCAACCCGGCGCTGGCCGGCAAGAGCGTGCTGGGACAGCCGGCCTATGCCAGCCTGACCGACCTGCCGGAAAAGCCGGACATGGTGGATATCTTCCGCAACACCGCCGAGGCCGGCCGGGTGGCGGAAGAAGCCGCCGCCATGGGCATCCCCTATATCTGGATGCAGCTTGGCATCCGCAACGACGAGGCGGCGGCCAGGGCAGAGACGGCAGGGGCCACCGTCATCATGAACCGCTGCCCCAAGATCGAATATGCCAGGCTTTACGGCGAGATCGGGCGCCAGGGGGTCAATTCCAACATCATCACCGCCAAGCGCCGGCCCGTGAAACCGGCCAAGAAACTGATGTGACATCGCAGAGGAACGCCAGATGAGCGACGAAACACCCCGCAGCTTCGGATTTGAAACCCGCGCCATCCATGCCGGCGCGGCCCCCGACCCGGCAACCGGCGCGCGCGCCACGCCGATCTATCAGACCAGCAGCTATGTCTTCGAGGATGTGGACGAGGCTGCGGCCCTGTTCAACCTGCAGAAGGTCGGCTTCATCTATTCGCGCCTGACAAACCCCACCGTGTCGGTGCTGGAAGAACGGATCGCCAATCTGGAAGGCGGGGCGGGCGCCACCTGCACGGCGTCAGGCCATTCCGCCCAGATCCTGGCCCTGTTCCCCCTGATGCGCCCCGGTGACGAATTCATCGCCGCCAGGAAGCTCTATGGCGGCTCGCTGAACCAGTTCGCCAACAGCTTCCCGCGCGCCTTCGGCTGGAACTGCGTCTTTGTCGATGGGGACGATCCGGAGAATTTCCGCCGGGCCGTCACGCCCAAGACACGCGCCATCTTCATCGAAAGCCTGGCCAATCCCGGCGGCGTGGTCAGCGACATCGCCGCGATCGCCAAGGTCGCGGACGAAGCCGGTGTGCCGCTGATCGTCGACAATACGATGGCGACGCCGTATCTGTGCCGCCCCATCGAGCATGGGGCCACGCTGGTCGTGCATTCGACGACGAAATTCCTGACGGGCCATGGCACGTCGGTGGGCGGCGTCGTGGTGGATAGCGGCAAATTCGACTGGCGCCGGGACGGCCGGTTCCCCGCCCTGTCTGAGCCGGAGCCCGGTTACCACGGGCTGCGCTTCGCCGATACGTTCGGGCATCTGGCCTTCACGATCTATGGCCACGCCATCGGGCTGCGCGACCTTGGCCCCGCCATGGCCCCCATGAACGCCTTCCTGGGCATTCTGGGGACGGAGACGCTGGCCCTGCGGATGGAGCGCCACTGCACCAACGCGCAGAAGGTGGCGGAATTCCTGTCTACCCACCCGGCCGTGGCCTGGGTGAACTATGCCGGGCTGGAAGACAGCCCCTACAACGCACTGGCCCGGCGTTACCTGCCCAAGGGGGCGGGCGCCGTCTTCACCTTCGGCGTCAAGGGCGGCTACGATGCGGGCGTGCGCGTCGTGGAATCGGTGGAACTGTTCAGCCATCTGGCCAATATCGGCGACACCCGGTCCCTGATCATCCACCCTGCCAGCACGACGCACCGGCAGTTGACGGAAGAAGGCCAAGCCGCCGCCGGGGCCGGGCCGGATGTGGTACGCCTGTCCATCGGCCTGGAATCGGTGGAGGATATCATCGCCGACCTGGACCGTGCCCTGACGGCCTCGCAGGAGGGATGATCCGCATCAGCCCGCCCCCGGCTGTCCATATGGCCGGGGTGCGGGGATGATCAGTCCCCGGCGCCGGCCACCGGTACCGGGGACAGCCCCTCCTTGCCCTGGACCGCGCCATCCGGCCCCTTTCCTTCCCGCGGCAGCAGGAAGGCGGACAGCAACACCATGGAGGAGAGCACGGCCAGCACCGCGAACACCAGTTCCGGACCCGCCGTGCGCCCATAGGCCCACGCGACAAGTTGCACGCCCAGCGGCGCCATACCGAAGCTGAGCACGAATTTAGACCCATAGGCGATGCCGCGGTAACGGGCCGGCGTATAGTGGGCCAGCAACAGGTTTTCCGCCGGGATCTGCATGTTCATCAGCGCGACCATTCCCGCCGCCAGCACGATCGAGGACCAGCCCAGCACCTGCATGGCCAGGAAATAAAGCGGAATCTGGAACAGCGCGCAGCCCATATAGATCCATTTGACGGGCAGGCGGTCGGCCAGAAGCCCGCCCAGGAACTGCGGCAGGGCACCGGCCAGGAAGACGGCCGTGACCAGGCCGCCCACACCAAGCGTACTGCCCGCCAGATCGGTGCCCACCGCCTGTTCAAACCATTTCGGCGACATGGTCAGCAGCGACTGGAAGATGACGCCGCCGCACATCATGGTCACCGACAGGATGATGAAGGCGCGCACCAGCTCGCGGCGGCCGGGAACCGTGCTTTCCACCATGTCGGCCCGCCGATCCATGATGGCGCCGCGGGCGATGTGCCAGCCCAGCGCCAGCGCAAAGACCAGACAGATCAGGCCCGGCACCAGGAAGGCACTGTGCCAGCCCCACAATGCCGCCAGCCCGCCGGCCACGATACTGCCGCCGGCCACGCCCATACTGCCGAAAATGCCCAGCACACCCATGGCACGGCCACGGTTGGCGGCATTCTTCATGGTCCAGGAGATGCCGACGGGATGATAGATGGCGCCGCCCAGCCCGATGACGGCCAGGGCCCACATCATCTGGTCGGGCGTGTCGGCCAGGGCGGCACCGATCGCCCCCAGGCCCGACAGCACGAACATGACGACGATCATGCGGCTGTCCGACCAGCGGTCGCCCAGCCACCCGGCCAGCGGCGCCCCCAGGCCGATCAGCAGCGCCCCGAAGGTCCACAGCCGGATCAGATCCTCGTACCCCATCTGCCATTCACGGACCAGTTCCAGCACGATGGTCAGGTAAAGACCCGTCATCACATGCATGGTGGTGTGACCGATATTCGAATAGGCCAGCGACAGTCTGGCCGAACGCTGCTCCGCCGGCATCATGCCCCCTCCCCTTCCGGGGTGGCCTGGGCCGGCGCCGTGCTGCCCGCCACCAGCCAGGCCAGATAGGCCGGCAGCCCGCCCGTGATGGGCAGGGTGACGATGCAAGGCAGTTCATAAGGGTGCAGGGCGCGCACGCGCGCCGTCAGCGCCCCGGCCCCGCCGGCCCGGCATTTGGCGATCAACACCACCTCCGACGCCTGCTCCACCCGCCCCTGCCAGCGGTAAAGGCTTTCCATTCCCGGCAGGATGTTGACGCAGGCGGCCAGCCGCTCCTCCACCAGGGCGGCGCCGATGCGACGGGCCGTTTCGATATCGGGTGCGGTGACATAGGTCAGGACAGGCGCTTCCATCCCTGGATTTCCTTCGCTGCTGGGCCGCCGATGGTAGCCCCCCGCCCCCTCGCTGTCCCGCGCGGGCGGCGGGCCGCAGCCCCGCGTACCGGACAGGGCAGACCGGAAAACGACAATCATGCGATTTTTTGTTGATAGAGGCGTTGCATCCCTGGAAGTCGGTGGCTATAGTCCGCGCCCGAACGACGGCGGGGTTCCCCGGCGTGGTTCGCACGAGAGGTCGGAGCGTGGCGCAGCCTGGTAGCGCACTAGACTGGGGGTCTAGGGGTCGCAGGTTCGAATCCTGTCGCTCCGACCATTCTCTCGCTAACCCTACCAATGGGTTACACGGAAAGCCGCCGTCGGAAACGACGGCGGCTTTCGTGCTTTTTGGGGCTGGGTGCGGATTTTGGGTGCGGATCGGGAGCGCAGCCAGTCGCTTTTCTACTTGACCCTGCCCATAATTGTCCGCATTATGCGGACATGGCAAGGGAATGGCCCCAGCCAGATTGAGGGAAAGCCCCGATGACCGATATGTCCGCAGACCTGACGGAACAACTGGCGCGCACTGACCGCTCGCTGGAGGAAACCCGCAAGTTTGTCGCCGAACAGCACAAACTGATGGCCGAACAGCAAAAGCTGATGGCGGAAGAACGCAAGCTGCTGGCGGAGGCTGACAAACTGCGCCGCGATCACGGCTTCGCCCCCTTCACCGCTTCCGTCGCCATGGTCACGTCGGTCGTCACCGGTATCGTCGCCATCGTCGCCATGTTGAAATCCATGGGGGTCCTGTGACCCCCGACGAAATCCGGGAATGCTTGGCCCTGCTGGGTTGGTCCCAGCGGGGCTTAGCCTCCATGCTAGACATGGATGAACGTCAGGTGCGCCGTTGGGCGTCCGGGCAAGCCGCCATGCCTTCGGACATTGCCGGCTGGCTGCGTCGGATGGCCGATACCATCCGCCGCGACCCGCCCCCCGCGCCGCGCCGCCGTACGGCTGCCATCAGCACCGGCTGAACGACGCACGCGCCACTTAGTCCAACTGAACAGGCTCCACTCAGACGATACGGGGGCGGGGCCATATTCTCATCGGGAACCGATCAGCACGCGAGTATTGCCAAGCTTCCCGGCAATCGTCGCTCGCAACAGAATCCAACGCCCCCGAAACCAAAGGGACAGAACCCAAAGTGCAAGGAAATGCCGCGGGGGCCCTACGTCATGATCGCAGCTTGGGAGAGGGACCTCACGCACCCTTTCCCAATTGCTTTACATTTAAATGTTGTATTCTGTTCATATCAAATTTCTTTCGTGCCTTCACAGCCGTTAGCCGCTGACCCGCGCTGTCCATCACCGGCGACGGACGGCCGCAGCCGAACGCCGATACGGCCGCCACCAAATCCCCCCGGCTTTTGATCAGGATCAATGGGGTTCCGCCCTGCCCTGGTAAGTTTCCCGGATGAATAATGCCAGTCCTTGATGACCGGCCCCGGAAACCACGGCAGAGAACGGACCCCTTGCGATGAATGAGAAGCCGGCGGCACCGACGCCCGAAGAGTACCCGATCGCCTGGCATGCCCTGCCGGAAGCGGACGTGTTCGCAGCACTGGCTACCAGCGTCAGCGGCCTGGACGCGGCGGAGGTGCAGCGCCGGCTGCGGGTCAACGGGCCCAACCAGCTGCCGGCAGCCCCCGGAAAGCATCCGATCATGCGGCTGCTGGCACAGTTCAACAACGCGCTGATCTATTTCCTGCTGGCCGCCGCCGTGGCCGCCGCCACGCTGGGCCATCATATCGATGCTGTCGTCATCCTGGCCGTGGTCACGGTGAACGCCATCGTCGGCTTCGTGCAGGAGGGGCGTGCCGAGAAGGCGTTGAACGCCATCCGGTCGATGATTTCCCCCCACGCCCAGGTGATCCGCGATGCAAGGCGGCAATCCATTCCGGCCACCGACCTGGTCCCCGGCGACATTGTGCTGCTGGAAGCGGGTGACCGCATTCCGGCCGACCTGCGCCTGACCCGGGCCCGCGCACTGCTGATAGAGGAAGCCGCCCTGACAGGCGAATCCGTGCCGTCAGAGAAACGGGAAGCTCTGGTGGATGCCCGAAGCCCGCTGGCGGAGCGGTTCTGCATGGCCTTTTCCGGCACCATGGTCGCCGCCGGCCAGGGCATGGGCATCGTGGTGGCGACGGGCGCCCATACGGAGATCGGCCATATCAGCCGGATGATCAGCCAGGTGCAGGAGATCACGACCCCGCTGCTGCGTCAGATCAACGAGTTCGGCCGCCGTTTCACCTGGACGGCCGTCAGCGCCGCCGTGGCCTTGTTCATCTTCGCCGTGCTGGTGCGGCAGTTCCATTGGGAAGAGGCACTGATCGCCGTGGTGGCGCTGGCCGTGGGCGTCGTGCCCGAAGGACTGCCGGCCGTCATCACCATCACGCTGGCCATCGGCGTGCAGCGCATGGCCGCACGGAATGCCGTCGTCCGTCGCCTGCCCGCGGTGGAGACACTGGGCGCCACCTCCGTCATCTGCTCCGACAAGACGGGCACGCTGACCCGCAACGAGATGACGGCCCGCCGGCTGGTCACGGCCGGGCATGAGATCATGGTCGGCGGCTCCGGCTATCGGCCGGAGGGCAGCTTCCGTGTCAGCGGCCGGGACGAGGACATGGAGTCGCTGGCCCTGGCGGCACCGCTCCTGCGCACGGCCCTGCTGTGCAACGATGCCCAATTGCGCCAGACGGGTCCCGACGCCTGGCATGTCGATGGCGACCCGATGGAAGGCGCGCTGGTCTGCCTGGTCATGAAGGCCGGGTTCGATCCCGGCCATGTCCGCGGGGAATGGCCGCGCGTGGACGAGATCCCCTTCGACGCCAAGCACAGATTCATGGCCAGCCTGCACCAGGGCCCCGGTGAACGGGTGATCTTCGTGAAGGGCGCGCCCGAACAGTTGCTGGCCAAGGCCGCCGGTCAGGCCGGTGCCCACGGGACGGAACCGCTGGACGCTCCCTGTTGGCAGGAAAGGATCGAAGCCGCCGCGGCACAGGGGGAACGTGTGCTGGGTTTCGCGATGAAGCCGGTTCCGGCCGGGCTGGACCGGCTGTCCTTCGCCGATCTGGACACGGACCTGATCTTCATCGGCATCATCGGCTTCATCGATCCGCCGCGCGACGAGGCGGTCGACGCCATCGCCGAATGCCGGTCGGCCGGCATCCAGGTGAAGATGATCACGGGTGACCATGGCGCCACGGCCGCCGCCATCGCGGGGCAACTGGGCCTGGCGGACCGGCCGGAGGTGGTGACGGGCGCCGATATCGACCGGATGGACGATGCGGCGCTGAAGCAGGTGGCCGAGCGCGCCCATGTCTTCGCCCGCACCAGCCCGGAGCATAAGCTACGTATCGTGCAGGCGCTTCAGGCCGATCGGGCCATCGTCGCCATGACGGGCGACGGGGTGAACGATGCCCCGTCGCTGAAACAGGCCAATGTCGGCATCGCCATGGGCGGCAAGGGGACCGAAGCCGCCAAGGAGGCGGCGGAAATCGTGCTGCTGGACGATAATTTCGCCTCCATCGTCGCCGCCGTGCATGAGGGCCGCACCGTCTATGACAATATCCGCAAGGTGATCGCCTGGACCCTGCCCACCAATGGCGGCGAGGCCCTGACCGTCATCGCCGCCATCCTGCTGGGCTTCACCATGCCCATGTCGCCCGTGCAGATCCTGTGGATCAACCTGATCCTGACGGTGACGCTGGGCCTTGTCCTGGCATTCGAACCGTCCGAACCCGGCGTGATGCAACGGCCGCCACGGCCGGCCAATGCACCATTGCTGTCCCGTTTCCTGGTCTGGCGGGTGATCCTGGTTTCCTTCCTGTTCCTGGGCGGGGCACTGGCCATCTTCTTCTATGCCCTGAACCGCGGACATGATGTGGAAACAGCGCGGACCATGGTGGTGAACACCATCGTCGTGCTGGAAATCTTCTACCTGTTCAATGTCCGCTATCTGCATGTCGGGTCGGTCACCTGGCGCGGCGTGCTGGGCACGCCGGCCGTGCTGCTGGTGATCGCCATCGTGGTGGCCGCACAGCTCGCCTTCACCTACACCCCCGTCATGCAGGCGTGGTTCGCGACGCGGCCCGTTCCGCTGGCCGATGGCATCGTCATCATCCTGACGGGCGTGCTGCTGATGGCCGTGCTGGAAGGGGAAAAGGCGTTGCTGCGCCGGTGGCGTCTGTTCGGGGATGAAATCTGAGCAAAAGACATTACTTATGAACGACAGGAGGAGACCCCATGACGAATGAAACCCCGCCCATGGCCGCCCGCCCGCGTCGCCTGCTTCTGGCCACGGACCTGTCCGCCCGGTGCGACCGCGCCCTGGACCGCGCATTGCTGCTGGCCAATGAATGGCAGGCCGAACTGATCCTGTTGCATGTGGTCGAGCCCGACCGGCAGGACATGCAGGACGAGCGCGACACGGTCCTTCCCTGGCGCCGCCCCGACGACCCGGTACAGGTCGCCACGCGGGAGATCGAGACCGAGTTGCGCCGCGCACCCGGTCCCGTTGCCATCATGGTGGAAAAGGGCGACGTGTCGGAAACGGTGCAGCGCGTCGCCAGCGAGCGGGCCTGCGACCTGATCATCACGGGCCTGGCCCGCAGCGAGGTGCTGGGCCGCTTCAGCCTGGGCACCAGTGTGGAAAAGCTGGCCCGCCGGGCGCCGGCGCCCGTGCTGGTCGTGCGCAACCGGGCGCGGGAGACCTATCAGAACGTGCTGGTCACCACGGATTTTGCCGCCCCGTCGCGTCGCGCCCTGCAAATGGCGGCACATCTGTTCCCGCAGCAATCCACGGCCCTGCTGCACGCCTTCCAGACGCCGTTCGTCGGTATCGTGCGTGATCAGGACCAGATGCGCGACCAGTATCGCACATCGGTACAGGAAGAGGCGGCGGCCTTCGTGGCATCGGCCGAACTTGCACCGGATGCCGCGCGAAAGCTGCGCGTCCTGGCGGAAGAGGGCGCACCGGCTGATCTGGTGCGCGATTATGTGGCCGCCAACGACACCGACCTCGTCGTGCTGGGCACCGACGATCGCGGCAGCGTGCTGGATTTCCTGATGGGCAGCACGACCGACACGATCCTGGAAGTGCTGCGCTGCGATGCCCTGATCGTGGGCTGCGCCGTGACGGACGCCGCACCATAGGCTCCGTTGCCGTGATGCCGTTTGCCCGACCGGGCGACGGCATCACGAGCCGACAGAACAGGCCTGCGGTGCCGGAACCGGCCGGCCCATCACAGGTTGCGGGCGATGACCAGGCGCTGGATGTCGCTGGTGCCTTCATAGATCTGGCAGACCCGGACATCGCGATAGATGCGTTCCACCGGAAAATCATCCACATAACCGTAACCGCCAAACGTCTGGATCGCATCGGAGCAGACACGCTCCGCCATCTCCGACGCGAACAGCTTGGCCATCGACGCTTCCTTCAGACAGGGCTGGCCGGCCCCGCGCAGCGACGCGGCATGCAGGACCAGTTGCCGGGCCGCCTCGATCCGGGTCGCCATATCGGCCAGGCGGAAGGATACGGCCTGATGTTCGATGATGGGCACGCCCATGGAGGTGCGGTCGCGGGCATAATCGCGGGCCGCCTCGAAAGCGGCCTGGGCCATGCCGACGGATTGCGCCGCGATGCCGATGCGACCGCCCTCCAGGTTGGCCAGCGCGATACGATAGCCGTCACCCGGATGTCCCAGCATGGCCGATGCCGGAACGCGCACATCCTCCAGCAGGATCTGGGCCGTGTCGGAACTGCGCTGACCCAGCTTGTGCTCCAGCCGCGCGACCTTGTAGCCGGGATTGTCGGTGGGCACCAGAAAGGCGGAGATGCCCTTCTTGCCCGCCGCCGGGTCGGTGACGGCGAAGACCAGCGCGACGCCGGCATGCCGGCCGTTCGTGATGAACTGCTTGGCACCGTTCAGCACGTAATGGTCGCCATCGGCCACGGCCCGGGTCTTCAGCGCCGATGCGTCGGAGCCTGCCTGCGGCTCCGTCAGGCAGAAGGCGCCCAGCAGGCGGCCGGCCGCCATCTCCCGGAGATAGCGTTCCTTCTGCTCCGCGTTCCCGAATTTCAGGATGGGGGCGCAGCCGACGGAATTATGCACGCTCATGATGGTGGATATGGCGCCGTCACCCGCCGCGATCTCCTCGATCGCCAGGGCATAGGAAACGGCGTCGGCCCCGGCCCCGCCCCATTCCTCGGGCACCACCATGCCCAACAGGCCCAGCTCGCCCATTTCCCGCAGTTCCGCTGCGGGGAACCGGCTTTCGCGGTCGCGTTCCGCCGCACCGGGGGCCAGGCGCTCGCGCGCGAACTGGCGCGCCATGTCGCGCACCATCACCTGTTCTTCGGTGAAAAGCATGGAATGTCCTTTCCGGCACCCTGCCGGCATCACGGCGGCAGGCCGGAAGCCGGGTGGGGCGTTATCGATCATGCGCCCATGCGGGGTGGGCAGGCTTCGTGAAGGCTGACTACCCGATTACAGCATCTCCACGGCCATGGCAGTGGCCTCGCCGCCACCGATGCACAGGCTGCCGACCCCACGCTTCAGCCCACGCTTCTTCAGCGCGTGCAGCAGCGTCACCAGGATACGGGCACCCGACGCACCGATCGGATGGCCCAGCGCGCAGGCCCCGCCATGCACATTGACCTTGTCGTGGGGCAGGTCCAGTTCCTTCATGGCGGCCATGGCCACGACGGCAAAGGCCTCGTTGATCTCGAACAGGTCGACATCGCCCGCGGTCCAGCCGGTCTTGGCGAACAGGGACTGCATCGCACCGACAGGGGCCGTGGTGAACCAGGCCGGGGCGCGGGCATGGCCAGCATGGCCGACGATGCGGGCCAGCGGCGACAGGCCCCGCTTATCCGCCTCGCTGGCCCGCATCAGCACGAGCGCCGCCGCCCCATCGCTGATGGAACTGCTGTTGGCGGCCGTCACGGTGCCATCCTTGCGGAAGGCGGGCTTCAGCGTCGGGATCTTGTCCGGGCGGCCCTTGCCCGGCTGCTCGTCACGGGCGACCACGCTTTCCCCGCCGCGGCCCTTCACGGTCACGGGCGCGATCTCCGCGTCGAAGGTGCCATCCTCCACGGCCGCCTTGGCACGGCGCAGGCTTTCCAGGGCATAGGCGTCCTGTGCCTCCCGGGTGAAGCCGAAATGGCTGGCCGTATCCTCCGCGAAGGTGCCCATGGCACGGCCGCGCTCATACGCATCCTCCAGACCGTCCAGCGCCATATGGTCGAAGATGGTGGCGTGGCCATAGCGATAGCCGCCGCGCGCCCGGTCCAGCAGATAGGGGGCGTTCGACATGCTCTCCATCCCTGCGGCCACCACGATGTCGGCGGAACCGGCCAGGATCAGGTCGTGGGCCAGCATGGTCGTCTTCATGCCGCTGCCGCACATCTTGTTCACGGTGGAACAGGTGACCGACAGCGGCAGGCCGGCGCCCAGCGCCGCCTGACGGCCCGGCGCCTGGCCCTGTCCGGCCTGCAGCACGTTGCCCATCAGCAGTTCGTCCACGCTCTCGCCGGAGATGCCGGCCCGGACCACGGCTTCCTTCACGGCGGCGGCACCCAGCTGGGCAGCCGTCAGGCCCGACAATTCGCCCAGCATCCCGCCCATGGCGGTACGGGCGGCGGACACGATGACGATCGGATCGGCGGTCATGGCGGTTTCCTCAAAGCCTATTGCTTGTCCGGGACAGCGTAGACTTGCCGCTTCCGATCATCCATAACCGTTTTGATCAAATTTCCTGACCGGTTATATCAATTCCGCAGGGGATGCCGACGGGCATGGAGAAGGGCAGCGTTTCGATCCATTTCGTGCAGGCAGCCCTGGCGGGCATGCAGGCGCGCGGGCTGGACACGGCCCCGGTGATGCGCAAGGCCGGCATCGCCCCGGCCTTGCTGGCACAGGCATCGGCGCGCGTGCCCGTCGGCGCCTATGCCGCCCTGTTGCGCGGGGTGGCACAGGTGCTGGATGACGAGTTCTTCGGCCTGGACAGCCGCCGCATGAAGATCGGCAGCTTCGCGCTGTCCTGCCTGCTGACCCTGGGCACCGGCGGGCTCGGGCGCGCGCTGACCCTGCTTTGCCGTGCCTACAACACCACCTTCGATGACCTGCGCGTCGCCGTGCGGCGGGAGGCCGGCCGCGCGGCGCTGGAGATCATGCCGACCCGGCCCGACCGGCCCGTGCCCGTCTTCGCGGTGGAGACACTGTTCGTCTATATCCATGGCGTGGCCTGCTGGCTGACCCGCCGCCGCATCGCGATCCTGGAGGCGGAACTGCCCTATCCGGCGCCCGGCCATGCCGGGGAGTATCAGGTGCTGTTCAGCGCCAACCTGCGCTTCGACCGGCCGCATTGCCGGCTATGGTTCGATGCGGGCATGCTGGATCTGCCTGTCGCGCAGGATGCCCGCACCGCGCGATCCTTCCTGAACCAGGCGCCCGACAGTTTCCTGGTGAAGTATCGCAACCCCGATGGCCATGGCCGGCGGGTGGCCGCCATGCTGCGCCGGCGCCCACCGGCCGAATGGCCGGGACTGGACCGGGTGGCCGCCACGCTGCGCTGTTCCCCGGCCACCTTGCGCCGGATGCTGCGGCAGGAGGGGACATCCTTCCAGGCCATCAAGGACCGTTTGCGGCTGGAAATGGCACAGGAGGCGCTGGCCCGGCCCGACCTTTCCATCGCCGACATCACATCCTTGCTGGGCTTTGCCGAGCCGGCCGCCTTCAACCGCGCCTTCCGGCAATGGACGGGCACAACGCCCGCCCGTCACCGGCGTCAGATCTCGACATGACCCCCCAGTTCCACCACGCGATTGAGCGGCAGATGGAAGAAGTCGGCCGAGGTCGTGGCGCTGCGCATCAGGAAGGCGAACAGTTCCTCCCGCCAGCGGGCCATGCCGGGTTCCGGTGAAGGCACGATGGTTTCCCGCGTCAGGAAATAGGAAAAGCGCAGGGGTTCATAATCGAATCCCAGATCCGAGCGCCGGGCATTGGCCAGCGCCTTGGGAATGTCGGGATCGTCCATGAAGCCGCAATG
This sequence comes from Niveispirillum fermenti, assembly GCF_048066175.1. GTDB lineage: Bacteria > Pseudomonadota > Alphaproteobacteria > Azospirillales > Azospirillaceae > Niveispirillum > Niveispirillum fermenti. The sequence goes on from NZ_JBLTXA010000016.1 coordinate 59,747, forward strand.
CATGGTGACGCGGTGGACATCGTCGCGCAGCTTCTGAGAGACCAGCCGCTCGCCCACCGGCACGCGGGGGCGCTCCGTCACCTTGACCGTCATAATGACGACCTGTTCATGCAGGACATGATTGTGCTTCAGATTATGCAGCAGGGCCAGCGGCACGCCCGTCGGGTTGGTGGTCAGGAAAACGGCCGTGCCCGGCACGCGCGTCACCCGGCCGCTGCCGGCGATGCCCGCCAGGAACTCCTCCAGCGGCACGGCATTGGCCCGCAGCTTGGCCTGCAGCAGTCTACGGCCCGTCTTCCAGGTCGTCATGATGATGAAGGCCACGATGCCCGCAGCCAGCGGGAACCAGCCCCCATGCGTGATCTTGGTGGCCGTGGCCAGGAAATAGGCCAGGTCCACAGCCAGCAGCAGGCCGAAGAAAGCCAGTGCCATCTTTCCGTTCCAGCCCCAATGATGGAAGGCCAGCAGCGCCACCAGCGTCGTCGTGATCAGCATGGTTCCCGTCACCGCCACACCATAGGCGGAAGCCAGGTTGGTGGAATTGCCGAAGCCCAGGACCAGGGCCACCACGGCCAGCATCAACGCCCAGTTGACCAGCGGGACATAGATCTGCCCCATCTCCTTTTCCGAGGTATGGATGATCTTCATCCGCGGCAGGTAGCCGAGTTGGATCGCCTGCCGCGTCACGGAAAAGGCGCCGGAGATCACGGCCTGGCTGGCGATGATGGTGGCCAGCGTCGCCAGCCCGACCAGCGGCAGCGCCGCCCAGGCCGGCCCCAGCAGAAAGAAGGGATTGGCCGCCGTGGCCGGGTCGGAGAGAAGCAGCGCCCCCTGGCCGAAATAATTCAGCATCAGCGACGGCCAGACCAGCAGATACCAGGCCAGCCGGATGGGCAGCCGGCCGAAATGACCCATGTCGGCATAAAGCGCCTCCGCCCCCGTCACAGCCAGCACCACCGACCCCAGCGCCAGGAAGCCAATCCAGCCGTCATGGGCGATGAAGGCGATGGCATGATGCGGCGACAGGGCGGCCAGCACCTCCGGTGCACGCCCGATATTGGTCACGCCCAGCACGGCCAGGACGCTGAACCAGAGGACCATCAGCAGGCCGAAGCCCCCGCCCAGCGCTGCGGAGCCCTTGGATTGCATCGCGAACAGGGCCACCAGGATGGCGATGGCGATCGGCACGGTCCAGGGTGCCAGATCCGGCGCCGCCACATTCAGGCCTTCCACGGCGCTCAGGACCGATATGGCCGGGGTGATGGCGCTGTCGCCATAGAAAAGCGCCGCCGCGAAGACCCCCAGCACACCGGCCAGCACCGACAGGCGCGGATTGTCGGCCAGGGTTTTCTGCAACAGGGCCAGCAGGGCGAAGCTGCTGCCCTCCCCCTCATTGTCGGCGCGCATGATGATGGCGACATATTTGACCGATACCACCAGCAGCACGGTCCAGAAGACCAGCGACAGCACGCCCAGCACATGCAGCTCATCGACCGGCAGCGGGTGCGGGCCGGCGAAGGCCTCCTTCATGGCATAGAGCGGGCTCGTGCCGATATCGCCGAAAACAACACCGATGGCCGACAGGAACAGCACGCCGAATGACGAACGCGGGGCGCCATGCGCCGCACTGGCCGGATGACCCACGATGCCCACCCCTGTCCCGCAATTGCGAAGCAGACGCTAGCCAATTCCACGCAAAGGTGCAAGGAAGCAGCGGCAGGGATCATGGTCCCTTGCCCCGCCCCTTCCTGTCCGGCACGCTGCCTTATTTAAAGCAGTGGGAGACGGGGAGAAGACATGGTGACAGGATCGGACCTGCGCCGGCTGGCACTGGGGCTGCCGGGAACAACCGAACATCCGCATTTCGACCGCGCGGCCTTCAAGGTGGCCCGCACCTATGTGACGCTGGCACCAGACGGATTGACGGCCAATTTCAGGTTCACACCCGATGAGCAGGCGCTGAAATGCACCGTTGCACCCGATGCCTTCATCCCCGTTCCCAATGGCTGGGGCCGGCAGGGATGGACCACGGGCACGCTGTCGGGCCTGACGGAAGCTGAACTGGCTGCTGGGCTGCGCATGGCATGGGCCCATGCCCAGCCCAGCAGCCGGCGCCGGCAGCGGTGAGCCCGGCTGGACGGCCGGGCAACCCTGGGCTAATACCGGAACCTGATGAGTTGGACAGATCCGGTCCCGGTTCGGCGGCGACTGCCACCGCGCGGCACATGCTGCGTCGCCAGGCTGCCGGATGGCCGCGCCGGCAACTGAGGCTGGCGACCGGTTACGATCACCAGGATTTGGTGTATTACAGGCTGCATGAAGCCGACATGCCGCAATCCCGCTTCTTCCCGCCCCACCCTGCTGGCCCGCCGCGCCCTGCTGACCGGTGCCGCCGGCCTGCTGCTGGCCGCGAGGCCGGCCCGCGCGTTCACGCTGACGGGTACGATCTGGGAACGGGCGGGGCGGCTGGCCCGGATCGACCCCTATCTTCTCTACGCCGTATCCTATGTCGAAAGCCGGCTGGACAGGCGCGGCCGCACGGGCCCCTGGCCCTATGCCGTGCGGACCAGGATGGAGTCCTTCTATCCCGATGATTTCGACGCGGCCATGGCCCTGATCCACAGCCTGCCGGCCGATCAGGTGCGGGACGCAGATTTGGGATGGATGCAGGTGAATGTCCGCTGGCACGGGCACCGGGTTCCCGATATCAGCCACCTGCTGCACCCGGAAATCAACCTGCGCATCGGCGCCGGCATCCTGCGCGAGGCCCTGGACAGCCTGCCCTCCGATCCCGCCCGCGCCATCGGCCGCTACCATACCTGGATGGACGAGGCGCGCGGCCGGTCCTATGGCACGCGCGTCCTTCTGCTGCGGGACCGTTTGCGGACGGGATGACGCCGCCTCAGCGGCTCTTTCCGTCGTCCTTCTTCTTCTTGCGCGCAGGCTTGGACAGGTTGCCCAGCAACTGTTCGAAGAAGCCGAGATCATGGCCCACGGTCGGGGTCACACGGGCCACGGGGGCAACATAGGCGGCATCGTTGCCGTCGATCTCCGTCATCTCCTGCACCGTGCCACCGGCGTCGAAACGGACGCGCAGGATGCGCTGTGCCGTCACCTCGGGGTCGAGGAAGGCGGTCTGCTCCGTCCGGCGGCCGATATAGTACCAGGTGGAACCGTCGACCGTGCCTGTGGTGGTCGGCGTGCCCAGCACATACTGGACCTGCTCGCGCGTCGTCTGGCCGACCTGGATCTGCGCCATCCGCGAATCCTCCACCAGATTGCCGCGCTGGGCGACGATGGGGGCGCAGCCCGTCAGGCCCAGGCCGAAAAAGGCGAAGGTCAACAGGGCGGTTGCATGGGTCTTGCGCATCAACGTGACGTCTCTCAAACCTGTAGTGACCGGCGGCGTTACGGGCGCCCCCGCCAGACCATGCACGGGGCAGAACCCCGATGACCAGCGGCCGGCAAGCCGGAAACCGGCAATCCGCCCGCCGGGAACCGGCAATACGACCCGCCATGGCTTGACGGCAAGGCTGCCGCCCCCTATCTGGCCGGTGACATTGGCACCGGCCTTGGCGCAATGTCAATGTCCGCAGTATCCATATCCACGAGCCTGTGAAAGCCAGGGGAGAAGGCCCGCCTTGTTCAGTCGCCTGTTCCAGCGCCCCCGGCGCGAACGCACCATCGCCGCCCTCTATGGCGCGATTGTGGCCCAGTCGCGCCAGCCCCCCTTCTTTGCCGACCAGGGCGTGCCCGATACGCTGGAGGGGCGGTTCGAGATGGTGGCGCTGCATGCCTGGCTGGTCATGCGCCGGCTGGCCATGGGCGGCAAGGCGACAGCCGATTTCAATCAGGCCCTGTTCGATTTCATGTTCGCCGACATGGATTTCAACCTGCGCGAACTGGGTGTCAGCGACATGAAGATCGGCGACAAGGTGAAGGATCTGGCCAGCCATTATTATGGCCGCGTCGCCGCCTATGATGCCGGGATCGCCGCGGGTGACGACCCGTCCGTGCTGGAATCGGCGCTGGACCGCAACCTGTTCGGCTCCACCCTGCCCGAACCGGCACAGGTGGCCGCGATGGCCGACTATGTGCGCCGGCAACTGGCGCATCTGGAGAGCGTCCCCATCGACAGGCTGCTGGCCGGACAGGTCGAGTTCGCCGCCGCCTGAGGATTGCCATCCGATGTGCCGGGGCGATGTCGCCCTGGCGCATCCTTATATATTAAGGTGTCGGGGATGGCCGCCAGCGATCCCCGACCACAAACATCAGACATAGTGCCTGGCCGCAGGCCGTCCGGAGTTTTCGTCATGAACAATCCCAGCCGCACCCCGGAACTATCCCGTACCGTCATCGCCGACAAGGTGACCACCAGCGGCGGGTATGAGGTCGTCACCGCCGGCGATGCCGAATGCGCCGCCCTGGCCACACGATTCGACCTGATTTCCCTTTCGGGCCTGACCGCCAAGCTGCGCCTGCGCCGCGTCAGGGGGGATTTCATCAAGGTGACCGGCGAACTGGAGGCCGATGTCGTCCAGCGCTGCGTGGTGACGCTGGAGCCCGTGCCCGCCCATGTGAAGGAGGAGTTCAGCGCCCTCTATGCGCCGGACCACCTGATCCCCAAGGAGGAAGAGGACGCGGAAAGCGACCATTTCCAGTATCTGGGGGCCGAGGAGGATTTCCCGGAACCTATGCCGGGTGGGCGTATCGACATCGGCGAACTGGTAGCCCAGAATCTGTCCCTGGCCCTTGATCCCTATCCGCGTCGCGACGGGGTCGAATTCACCCCGATTCTGGAGGATGTGGGCCCCGATACCTTGTCCCTGACAGGCGACGAGCCCGCCGAACCGCCCCGCCAGAACCCATTTGCGGCCCTGTCCCGCTTAAAGAAGCCCTCTTGAGCAGGGTTTCGCACTTGCCCTCCGGAACCATATCCAGTATTCAAGCGCCTCTGTCCGGGCGGCCCTTGCGGCCGCCTAAAACATTGTGAGTTACGATCATGGCCGTTCCCAAGAAGAAGACCTCCAAGTCGAAGCGCAACATGCGCCGCTCGCACGATGGCTTGACCGCCGCCGCCTACAACGAGTGCGGCAATTGCGGTGAGCTGAAGCGCCCGCATCATGTCTGTGGCTCCTGCGGCCATTACGATAGCCGCGAAGTGACCGCGACCGCCCCGGCCGCGGCCTGATTTGCGCCTGACGGGCCCAGATTGACGCGGCATTGAGGACATCGAAGGACGTGACGACGCGCCTGCGGATCGCTCTGGACGCCATGGGTGGCGACCATGCCCCCGACATGGTTGTCGAAGGGGCTGACCTTGCACGGGAGCGTTGCCCCAACGTCGATTTCCTGTTCGTCGGTGACGAAGCGCGCATCAACGCATTGTTGGAACGCCACCCGGCTTTGAAATCCATATCCACGGTCCGGCACACGCCAGATTTCGTGGCGATGGATGCAAAGCCGTCGGTGGCGCTTCGTTCTGGGCGCAATTCCAGCATGCGGCTGGCCATCGATGCGGTCGCGGCCGGTGAGGCCGCCTGCATCGTATCGGCCGGCAATACCGGCGCGCTGATGGCCATCGCCAAATTCGTGCTGAAGACCCTGCCGGGGATCGACCGGCCGGCCATCGCCTCCATCATGCCGACTCAGCGTGGTGAGCTGGTGATGCTGGATCTGGGCGCCAATCTGGAATGCGATGCCGACAATCTCGTGCAGTTCGCCGTCATGGGCACGGTGTTCAGCCGGACCGTCCTGGGCCTGTTGAACCCGACCATCGGCCTGCTGAATGTCGGGTCGGAGGAACAGAAGGGCCATGAGCAGATTCGCGAGGCCGCCGCCGCGCTGCGCGCCACGCCGCTTGCACCCTATTTCCACGGCTTCATCGAAGGCAACGATCTGGGGCTGGGCACGGTCGATGTTGTCGTCACCGACGGTTTCACGGGCAATATCGCCCTGAAGACAGCGGAAGGCACCGCCAAGCTTTACGCTGAGTTCCTGAAGCGGACATTCGGGTCCTCGCTTCTGGCCAAGCTGGGCTATGTCCTGGCTTCCGGCGCGTTCAACAAACTGCGTCAGCGCATGGATCCCCGGCGATACAATGCCGGAATGTTCCTGGGCCTGCGCGGCATCTGCGTGAAAAGCCATGGTGGCACCGACGCCGTGGGCTTCTCCAATGCCATCGCAACGGCCTTCAACATGGCCAGCCATGGTTTCAACGACAAGATCCGTGACCAGTTGGCGGCATTGCAGGCGGCTCTGACCGCCGCCGCCGACAAGGCCAGGGACGACAGTGCAACGGGTAGCGAAACGGCGGTAAAGTAATGGCGATCCGGTCTGTGATCCTGGGCTGCGGCTCCTACCTGCCCGAAAAAGCGCTGACCAACGCCGATCTGGCGAAGATCGTCGACACCTCCGATGAATGGATCACCGAGCGCACCGGCATCCGGTCCCGCCACATCGCCGCCGATGGGGAACTGACCTCCGATCTCGCCTATCAGGCCGCTGTCGCGGCCCTGGCGCATGCCGGTATCACGGCCGGAGAACTGGATCTGATCGTGCTGGCCACGGCCACGCCCGACAACACCTTTCCCGCCACGGCTGTCAAGGTGCAGGCGCGGCTGGGCATGACCCGCGGCGCGGCCTTCGATGTGCAGGCCGTCTGCTCCGGTTTCGTCTATGCCCTGTCGGTCGCCGACAATTTCATCAAGGCCGGTCAGGCGAAGACGGTTCTGGTGATCGGTGCCGAAACCTTCTCCCGTATCCTGGACTGGACCGACCGCACCACCTGCGTGCTGTTCGGCGACGGGGCCGGGGCGGTGGTCCTGCGCGCGCAGGAAGGTGCCGGCACGGCCGACGACCAGGGCATCCTGTCCACGCACCTGCATTCCGACGGCAACCATCACGACCTGCTTTATGTCGATGGCGGCCCGTCCAGCACGCAGACCGTCGGCCATGTGCGCATGCGCGGTCAGGAAGTGTTCAAGCATGCCGTCGTCAATCTGGCCGAGGTGGTGAAGGAAGCCCTGGCCGCCAATGGTCTGGCGGCAGACGCCATCGACTGGCTGATCCCGCATCAGGCCAATCGCCGCATCATCGAAGGCACAGGCCGCAAGCTTCGGCTTCCGGCTGAACGGGTGGTGGTCACGGTTGACCATCATGGCAACACTTCCGCCGCCAGCATCCCGCTGGCCCTGGCGGAAGCCGTGCATGACGGCCGGGTGAAGCGCGGCGATCTGCTGCTTCTGGAAGCCATGGGCGGCGGCTTCACCTGGGGCGGGGCGCTGGTACGGTTCTGAGCCCGTTATCAACGGCACAGCCTGTTTGCGGGTTTCCCCTTCTTTTGCGGGGTGGGATCAGCAATTCCCGCCAACCATCTGAATTGACGGATTTCTCCTGTCAAAGTACCGTCATCGCTCGATAAATCGGGGAGGACGAACATGACCAACACTGTCACCCGCGCGCAGTTGAGCGAAGCCGTCTATCAGGAAGTGGGCCTGTCCCGGAATGAGTCGGCCGATCTGGTGGAAAGCGTCCTGAATGAGATATCCGACGCGCTGGCCAATGGTGACATGGTCAAGATTTCCTCCTTCGGCAGTTTCGCGGTGCGGTCCAAGGGCCAGCGCATCGGCCGCAATCCCAAGACCGGGGAGGAAGTGCCCATCCTGCCGCGCCGCGTTCTGGTCTTTCGCGCCTCGCACGTGCTGAAAAGCAGGATCAATGAACGGTTCGAGGCCGCCAGCGGCGGGAAAGGCTGACCCTGTCGATGACCGACCTTTCGAGCGATGGGACGAAGGCCAAACCGGGGGCTGCCAAGTCCGCCTCCGCCTTCCGGACCATCAGCGAGGTGTCGGTCGAGCTGGAAGTGCCGCAGCATGTGCTACGGTTCTGGGAGACCAAGTTTCCCCAGGTGAAGCCGATGAAGCGCGGCGGCGGCCGGCGGTATTACCGGCCGGACGATGTGGAACTGCTGCGCCGCATCCAGTCTCTGCTCTACCAGGACGGGTACACGATCAAGGGCGTGCAGAAATTGCTGCGCGAGTCGCGGGGTCTGGCCGGCCTGCCGCCGCCCGGCACCCGCATGCCGTCGCTGTTCGATGCCGACGAGCCGGCGGACGAGGCAGGGGGGGCGGATCATGCCGATCCCGATATCCCGGCCGAGGGGGAAGGCGAGGACGACCCCGTCCGCTCCCCTGGCCCGGCTTCTTCCCCTGGCCCGGCCCCCTCCCCTGTCACGGCGACGTCACGGCGCGCCCCGCTGTCACCGGACGTGCGCCAGGCCCTGTCGGAAACATTGATGGACCTGCTGGCCATCCGACGCCTGCTGGAATGACCATCCCTGGTCAGGGGGCACGGTGCGACCGGCCGCGCCACAGGCGCCAGCCCAGCAGGGCCAGCACGATGGCAGCATAGACCAGCGGTTCCAGCGGCCAGGATTTCACCAGCATCACATAATGCAGCGCTCCCGCCAGGGCGGCCGGATAAACCAGCTTGTGCAGCCGGGACCAGTTGCGGCCGCCCAGCCAGCGGATGGCGGCATTGAAGGAGGTGGCGGCCAGCGGCAGCAACAGTAAGAAACCCGCCATCCCCACCGTGATGTAGGGCCGCCTCAGAATGTCGGCACCGACGGAACGCCAGTCCAGCCCCTGGTCCAGGACGGCATAGACGCCGAGATGCAGCAGCACATAAAGGAACGCCAGAAGGCCCAGGGCCCGGCGGTATTTCAGCAGGTTGATGCCCAGTTCGCGCCGCAGCGGCGTCACGGCCAGCCCGGCGATCAGGAAACGCAGGGCCCATTCCCCCAGGGCATGTTCCAGCACCTTCAGCGGATCGGCCCCCAGGTCGCCGTATATTCCCTGCCAGAAATAATAGACCGCCGGCACCAGACCCAGCAGATAGACGGGCCAGGTGGGCATCCGGGGCGGCGGGCGGGGTCTGGCCGGCGCCATCAGTAGAATTTCCGCAGATCCATTCCGGCATACAGTCCGGCCACCTGCTCGGCATAGCCGTTGAAGGGCAATGTCGGCCGTCGCTTGGCGAACAGGCCGCTGCCTTCTCCGATGCGCCTCTCCGTGGCCTGGCTCCAGCGGGGATGGTCAACCGCCGGATTGACGTTGGAATAGAAGCCGTATTCCTGCGGCGCCTGCATATTCCAGCTCGTGGCGGGCTGCTTGTCGGTCAGGCTTATGCGGACGATGGATTTGATGCCCTTGAACCCGTATTTCCAGGGCACAACCAGCCGCAGCGGGGCACCATTCTGGTTGGGCAGGCTCTCCCCGTAAAGCCCCGTGGCCAGTAGGGTCAGCGGATGCATCGCCTCGTCCAGCCGCAGCCCTTCGCGATAGGGCCAGTCCAGAACCTTGATGAAGCCGCCCAGGCCCGTCATCTCCGCCGGACGCACCAGCGTTTCGAACGCCACATATTTTGCCGATCCCAGCGGCTCCACCTTGGACAGAAGGGCCGACAGGGGAAAGCCGACCCAGGGGATCACCATCGACCAGCCTTCGACACAGCGCATGCGGTAGATGCGTTCCTCCAGCGTCACCGCCTTCAGGATGTCGTCCAGATCGAAAGTCGCGGGCCTGGCCACCATCCCGTCGACCTTCACGGTCCAGGGACGGGTGGTGAGACGGCCAGCATTGCGGGCCGGATCGGATTTGTCGGTCCCGAACTCGTAGAAATTATTGTAGCCGGTAATGTCCTTCCGGCTGGTCGGCGGTTCATCCGTCGACAGGGGGCTCCGCATGCCCGGCATGGGCCCCGCGCCGGCCGGGACGCTGCCCGCCAGCATCAGGCCGCCGACACCGGCCAGCAGGCGCCGACGATCAAGATAGACCGCACGCGGGGTGACATCACGTTCGCAAAGGTCCGGGGCTTGGCGCAGCAACATGGGACATCCTTCCATCCGGCAAGGGGGAAACCGGGGCCATCCTTGCCAAGATAGACCACCTGCCCGCCCCGACCAGCCTGGATTGACGTCCACCGGCTGTCGCCCGGCTTTCACCGGCATGAATTATCTGCAATGCGCCCGGCTGGCGCCCCCCCCCGATATCAGCCCTTCGTGGTCAACACTGTGTAGGAGACGGGATGGCTGAAGGTCAGGGTGGGATTTTCCCGCGCCAGATTGCGGTCGTTGGGAATGTTGATGCGGCCGCGATTGTCAGCCTTCAGGACACGGCGGCCCTTGGCACCGTCCAGTGTCGCCGTGCAGTCGGGACCGCATACGACGCGCAATGTGCGGGGCGACGGCGCCAGGAATGACACGACGCCCGCCTCCCGGTCGATCAGCTTGCCGAACTGGTCGAAGGCCTGCTTCACATCGGCATAGGGAAAGGCGGCGGCAGCCGGCAGCTTCATGCCGATCTGGGCCCGCATCTTGTAGCTGCCTTCCGCCTGATTGATGGTCACCGTGGCACGCACCGCGACCCAGTCGGGCCGGAAGGGCATTTCCACCTCCTGGTCATCGCCATCCACCACCAGCGGCATCTGCCCTTCGGGCGTGGAAATGACCATGGTCACCGGCAGGTCCAGCGGCCCCGCCTTGTCCGCAGGCTGCACCGACAGGCGCAGGGCCAGCCGGTCGTAATTGCCGGCATAGAAGCGGACCATCTCGTCATGGAATTCCTTGTAGGGCGCGGTATGGGAACCGGGTGCCGCCAGCGATGGCTGGGCCAGCGACGGCATGACAAGGATGGCAGCGAGAATCGGGAAACGCATGGGGCCGGAAACTCCTCAACCGGGCGGATCAAAGGGAAAGACCTGGACATGCCCGCCCTCGGCCACCAGGAAGCTGCCTTCGGCAACCTCGTTCCAGTGGCTGGCATCCTCGTCCAGCGGTTCGGACAGGACCATGACGGACTGCCGCCCCTCCCCCAGGACGACAAGACCATCGCGGCAGCCCTCCACGCGCCCCGCCGTCCAGTAAAGGCTGGGCGACCGGCCATCGCTGGACCAGCGCAGGGCATAAAGCCGGCGGCCGTCGGTACAGGCCGCCGTCATGCGGAACGGCTCCGACACCCCCTCCCGCGCCATCAGGTCCAGGATCTGGGCCACGGTCCGCGCGCAAGCGGCGACGGGGTCCGCCATCAGGCCATTGCCCAGCGCCAGATGGAAGAAGGCCTCACTGTCCGTCGACCCCTCCCGGGAGCGATAGAGATCGCGGCGGATCATGCCCTCCACATCCTGACGCACCGAAGCCCAGCCGCCGATCTGGCCATTATGCATGAACAGCCAGTCTTCATAACGGAAGGGGTGGCAGTTCAGGCGCGAGGTCGCCGTGCCGGTGGAGGCGCGCACATGCGCGAAGAACAAGGGTGAGCGTATCTGTTCGGCCAGCGACCGCAGATTGGCATCCGACCAGGCCGGCATCGTATCGCGGTAAAGACCGGGCCGCGGCAGGTCGCCGTACCAGCCCAGACCAAAGCCATCGCCATTCGTCACAGCCACGCTGCGCTGGGCGGACAGGGACTGCCGGATCAGCGAATTACGCGGCTGGAACAGCAGCGTATCCATGGCGATCGGTATACCGGCATAGGCCAACCAGCGACACATCGTCCTTTATGCCCTCCTACCTTTCTCGGCCCGCGCTTCCATCAGGACGGTGCGGACATCGGGCGGGCAGCCCTGCAAACCCGCTTATGTCCTAGAGTTAATCAGGCCGGCATGGCGGGACAAGGGCAAACCGACGGCATTTTGAACATTGTTCGAAATATCATTCCGCCGCCCGCCTCTGTGACATTGCAAGGAAGCCGCGAAACAATCCCGGTGTCTTGCCGTTAATGGGTCACAGGGTCGCCAAGACGGCCGACCCATCCAACACGACGGAGGCACTCCGATGAGCGGTGAGATCATCAAGGGCAAGCTGAACGAAGCGAAGGGCAGTGTGAAGCAGGCCGTGGGCAAGGCAACCGACAACCGCAAGCTGGAAGCCGAAGGCACGGTCGACAAGGCCAAGGGCAAGGCCCAGCAGGTGGCCGGCCATCTGAAGGAAGCGGCCCGCGAGGTCCGGCACTGACGGGAGCGGTTCCCGGCGCCTCCCCATCAGCACCGGGAACCCGGGCGGCGAAAGCCGCCCACCGCGCCGGGGCCGGACCCGCCCGGCGGTTCTGGAGACACCGGACCGTCCGCCCACCCACCGGCCCCTGGCTGCCACCGGCCCCTTCCACCGCCCTGGTGGAAGGGGCCGGTTCGCATTCGCGTCCATGTGATTGCCGACGGTCACACCGTTGTAGGGTGCAACGGTCGCGGCGTTTACAGTCCCAGGGGTCGGGGTTATGGTGCGCCCGCCTTCGTGAAGGTTTGGCGACACCCTGGGTGGTGCCGCCGTCCACCCTTGATCACCACCACAGACGGGCAGCACGACCATGAAGCTGATCGCCGGGAACAGCAATCAGCCTTTGGCTGAAGCCATTTCGCATTGCCTTGAAGTCCCGCTGACCAAGGCAACGATCCGCCGCTTCGCCGACAACGAGATCTTTGTCGAGATCAATGAGAATGTGCGCGGCGAGGATGCGTTCGTCATCCAGTCGACCTCGTTTCCGGCAAACGACCACCTGATGGAACTGCTGGTGACCATCGACGCGCTGCGGCGCGGGTCTGCCCGCCGAATCACGGCCGTCATCCCCTATTACGGTTATGCCAGGCAGGATCGCAAGACCGGCCCCCGCACGCCGATTTCGGCCAAGCTGGTGGCCAACCTGCTGACCACGGCCGGCGCCAACCGCGTGCTGACCATGGACCTGCATGCCGGCCAGATCCAGGGCTTCTTCGACATTCCGGTCGACAATCTGGTCGCGGGCGGGGAGTTCACCAAGGATATCAAGGAGAGCGTGCGGGTCGACAACCTGATGATCGTCTCCCCCGATGTGGGGGGTGTGGTCCGCGCCCGCGCCATCGCCAAGCGGCTCGACGCCGATCTTGCCATCATCGACAAGCGCCGCGAACGCGCCGGCGTATCGGAGGTGATGAACGTCATCGGTGATGTGACGGGCCGTGACTGCATCCTGATCGACGATATCGTCGACAGCGCCGGCACGCTGTGCAACGCCGCGATGGCGTTGAAGGAGCGGGGTGCCGTGTCGGTCCGCGCCTATGTGACGCACGGCGTGCTGTCGGGTGGGGCCGTGGACCGTGTGGCCAAGTCGCCGCTGGACGAACTGGTCATCACCGACAGCATCGTTGCGACGGAAGCGGTGCGCAATTCCCGCAACATCCGCCAGCGGTCCATCGCCCGCCTGATGGCCGACGCCATCGAGCGCATCAGCAACGAACGCTCCGTGTCCAGCCTGTTCGACTGATCGATTTCAAGGCTCAATGGCCTGTTGCCCGCCAGGCCCCCGCCCATCAGGGCGGGGGCTTTGCTTTTCGGCCTCACCCGCTTCCGGCCGTCGTGCGGCATGAAGCGGTCGCCGGTGGCCCACCGGATACACAAAGCAACCAAAGAGTTACAAAGCCGTTACACCCCGATCCGTTGACGTGCCCCGCCGGCACGACCCACACTGACGCCTTCGTTTCAAGAACAACAATGGAGCGGGGGCTATGGCGCGGTCGCGGACCGGACGCTGGATGGTGGCGGGGCTGGCTTTGGTGCTGGCGGGCTGCACCACGGGCCAGGCGGCAAACCAATCACGGGACAAGGATGGCAAGGAACTGGCGCGGGGCCTGGACCCGTCCGCCAACCGCGACCCGTATCCCAGCCGCTATGTGCCGCAGCCCAGCGGGCTGGTGGCGCTGACGGGGGCCACATTGCTGACGGGTGCCGGAACGCGCGTCGATGGCGGCACCATCATCGTCCGCGACGGCCGGATCGAAGCAGTGGGAACGGGCCTGCCTGTGCCCGCGGGTGCCACCGTCATAGACGCCACAGGGCGCTGGATCACGCCCGGCATCATCGACATGCACTCCCACCTGGGCGTCTATGCCTCGCCCGCCGTGCAGGCCCATTCCGACGGCAACGAGATCACCGACCCCAACACGGCGCAGGTCTGGGCCGAACATTCGGTCTGGCCGCAGGACCCCGGATTCGAGCGCGCCCTGCAAGGCGGTGTCACGGTGCTGCAGATCCTGCCCGGCTCGGCCAACCTGTTCGGCGGACGGTCCGTGACGGTCAAGAACGTGCCCGCCCGGTCGGTGCAGGAGATGAAGTTCCCCGGCGCGCCCTACGGGCTGAAGATGGCCTGCGGGGAGAACCCGAAGCGGGTCTATGGCGGCAAGGGCCGCGCGCCGGGCAGCCGCATGGCCAATGTCGCCGGTTACCGCAAGGCGTGGGTGGAGGCGGCGGAATATCGCCGCAAATGGGACGATTACCATCAATCCAAGGACAAGAAGGGCGACCCGCCCAAGCGCGACCTGCAGCTTGACACGCTGGCCGACGCGCTGCGCGGCGACATCCTGGTCCACAACCATTGCTACCGCGCCGACGAGATGGCCGTGATGCTGGATGTGGCGAAGGAGTTCGACTATGGCGTCTCGGCCTTCCACCATGCCGTCGAAGCCTACAAGATCCCCGACCTTTTGAAGGAGGGGGATGCCTGCATCGCCACCTGGGCGCACTGGTGGGGCTTCAAGATGGAAGCCTATGACGGGGTGCCGGCCAATGCCGCCATCGTCCACCGCGCCGGGGCCTGCGCCATCATCCATTCCGACGACGACACGCTGATCCAGCACCTGACCAAGGAAGCCGCCCAGGCCATGGCGGAAGGCAATTACCTGGGCCTGGACATCAAGGAGGAGGAGGCCATCACCTGGGTCACCGCCAACGCCGCCCGGAGCATCGGCGTGGCGGACAAGGTCGGCACGCTGGAACCCGGCAAGATGGCCGATATCGTGGTGTGGAGCGGCAATCCCTTCTCCATCTACACTTTGGCCGATCTCGTGCTGATCGACGGCGTGGTCCAGTATGACCGCAGCCGCCCGGCCACGGCGCCGCGATCCGATTTCGAACTGGGCCAGACCGGTCCGGACGTGTTCATGCAGCGGGGGGCCGAATGATGCGCGGGTTCAAGCAGTTCCTTTTGGGGACCGCGCTGGTGGCGCTGGCCCTCGGCGCGGCCCGGGCGGAGACCATCGCCATCCAGGGCGTCACCCTTATGACGGGCAATGGCGCGCCACAGGGCAATGCCACGCTGGTCATCCGCGACGGGATCGTCGTGGCGGCCGGCGCCGGGGTCATCGCGCCGGCCGGCGCCACGCTGGTCGATGGTACGGGCAAGGTGGTGACCCCCGGCCTGTTCGTGTCCAGCAGCGATATCGGGGTCGAAGAGGTGAGCGCCGTGCCCACCACCAACGACAGCCGGGCCGACAATCCCCGCATCACCGTGGCTTACGACCCCTCATATTCCGTGAACCCCGCCAGCACGCTGATCCCGCTGGCCCGTGCCGGCGGCGTGACACGCGCCGTCGTCATGCCGGCCGTGGCCTTCGGCGACGGCGCCCATGTCCATGAGGGTGAAACCGCCGGCCATGTGGAAGAGCCGCTGTTCCAGGGCCAGCCGGCCCTGATCCATCTGGGTGCCGCCCCCGACATCATCGTGCGTCCGCGCATCGGCGTGGCCCTGCCGCTGGGCGAAAGCGCCGCCAGGAATGCCGGCGGCAGCCGCAGCCTGACAGTCACCATCCTGAAATCAGCGCTGGAGGATGCCCGGCATTTCGCCGCCAACACGGCCGCCTTCAACCAGGGCGCGACACGCGAATACGGCCTGTCGCGGGAAGATCTGGCCGCCCTGGTCCCCGTCGCGCGGGGCGAGGCGCCGCTGTTCCTGGCGGCTCATCGCGCAGCCGACATCCGCCTGGCCTTGCGTCTGGCGCGGGAGGAGAAACTGCGCATCGTGCTGCTGGGGGCTGAGGAAGGGTGGATCGTGGCACCGGAGATCGCCGCGGCCGGCGTTCCCGTGATCATCAAGCCCACGACGAACCTGCCCGGCCGCTTCGAAACCCAGCGCGCCCGGCTGGACAATGCCGCCCTGCTGGAAAAGGCCGGCGTCACCGTGATCATCACGGGCAGCGCCGATGGCCATTTCGCCAATCAGGTCCGGTTCGAGGCCGGGACCGCCGTGGCGCATGGTCTGCCGCGGGACAAGGCCATCGCCGCCATCACCAGCCGTCCCGCCGCCCTGTTCGGTGCGCCCGACAGCGGCGTCATCGCCATCGGAAAGCCCGCCGATCTGGTCCTCTGGGGCGGTGACCCGCTGGAACCCACGGTGCTGGCCGAACAGGTGTTCATCAACGGCGTGTCGCAATCGCTCCACACCCGCGCCCGCGCGCTGGAGGAACGTTACAAGCCACGGTGATGGTGCAGCGTCTCCCCCGCTGGCCTGGCACGGCCGGCGGGGGATTACCCTTGCGCACCCCCGCATGAGCCTTCCGCAAGGGTCATATGCGGTTAAGAATGATTTTCATATTCATGGTAAGCCCATACAACGAGATGTGAATAATTCGCATGTGCGAGATTTGGGGGAGCCGGAATATGAATATCTTGTCCAGGCAACGGCCAGCCGCGCGGCTGGCATTGCTGTCGCTGCTGCTGGGGGGAAGCAGCCTGCCGGCGCTGGGGGCCGAACCCGATGCGGGCCTGCAGGTTGCGGATGCCGATGGCATCGGGCGGGACCAGATCGTCGTGATCGGGGAACGCGCACGCCGCAGCAGCGGCGGGACCAAGACCGACACGCCCGTGGCCGTCACGCCGCAATCCATCGCCATCGTTACGGCGGAACAGATGATGGAACGCGGCGCCCTCTCCCTTCAGGATGTGCTTCTGTACAGTTCCGGCGTGCGGTCGGACGCCTATGGCCAAGACAGCCGTGTGGACAGCTATCAGGTTCGCGGCACGCGCCCGTTGCAATATCTGGACGGCATGCGCACGGCCTATGATTCCTACAACAACGCCCGCGCCGACACCTACATGCTGGAGCGGGTGGAGGTGGTGAAGGGTCCGGCGTCCGTGCTGTACGGCCAGGGCAGCGTCGGCGGCGTGATCAACCTGACATCCAAGCGCCCCGCCTTCACGGCAGCCGGAGAGGTTCTGCTGTCCTATGGCAGCCATGATCGCAAGCAGGTGCAGGTCGACATGACCGGCCCCCTGGACGAGGCCGGTACCCTGGCGTTCCGTATCACCGGCCTGCTGCGCGATGCCGACACCCAGGTGGATCATGTGGATGACGACCGCTGGTTCATCGCGCCGCAACTCACCTGGCGTCCCACCGACCGGACGGAAGCGACGATCCAGCTCTATCATCAGCGGGACGATACGGGCCTGACAACCCAGTTCTTCCCCTGGTGGGGCACGCTTTACGACAACGCCAATGGCAAGATCGATTTCAGCACCTTCATCGGGGAGCCGGATTTCGATGAATACAAGACGAAGCAAACCAACCTGTCGGCCTTTCTGGCGCAGGAAGTGATGGATGGCCTGGTGTTCCGCCAGAATTTCCGTGCCGCCTGGAGCGAGGTGACCTATCAGACCATCTATTCCAATTCCTTCAGCAACCCGTTGAACCCGTTCCTGTCGGCGGGTCAGGCGGGTTATACGGGGCCGCAGCGCACCGTCGGCCGCTACCTTTCCGGCTCCTATCCCGAGGTGCGCACCCTCTCCTCCGACAGCCAGCTTCAGGGCGATTTCACCACGGGCGCGCTCAGCCATGTGCTGTTGGCCGGCGTGGACTGGCAGGATTATCGCCAGGAGCTGCAGCAGATCACCAGCCGCCTGACCACGCCCATCGACCTGTATGATCCCGTCTATACACCGGGCTTCGCGGCGCCGGCCCGCACGAAGGGCAACAGGACCGAGCAGAAGCAGCTGGGCTTCTACCTGCAGGACCAGATAAAGTGGCAGGGCTGGAACCTGTTGCTGGGCCTGCGCCGTGACAATGCCCGGTCATCGACCCTGACGCCGGCCGGCGTGAAGACGAAGAAGAAGGATACCGCCACCTCCTACCGCGCCGGCCTTCTGTATGAGGCGCCGGGCGGCATCGCCCCCTATGTCAGCTATTCGGAAAGCTTCCTGCCCGTGGCGGGCACCAACCTGGCGGGCGAGGCGTTCGATCCCCAGATCGGCAAGCAGTGGGAAGCCGGCGTGAAATGGCAGCCAACGCCGGAGACCCTTGTGACCACGGCCCTGTTCGACCTGCGCGACACCAACCGCGTGACGACCAGCCCCACCAACCCGCTGGACCGTGTGCAGACGGGGGAGATCAAGGCCCAGGGCTTCGAATTGGAGGCGCAGGCCACGCTGCTCGCGCTCTACACCGTCAGCGCCAGCTACACCTACACCGACGCGAAGACATCCAGGAGCAATGTGGCCACGGAGATCGGCAAGCCTGCCAGTTCCTCCCCACGCCACATGGCCTCCGCCTTCGTCACCCGGGCCTTCCCCCTGGCCAATGGGGCGGAGTTCAAGCTGGGCGGCGGCCTGCGCTATGTCGGCAGCCAGACCGATCAGAACAGTGCCCGCACCATCATCATCAACACACCGGCCAACATGCTGGCCGACCTGATGGCCTCCTATCAGCAGGATGCCTGGCGCCTCAGCCTCAACATCAACAACCTGACGGACGAGAAGTACATCTCTACCTGTCTGGCCCGCGGCGACTGCTTCCTGGGCGCACGCCGTTCCGTGGTGGGCACCCTGGGCTATCGCTTCTGACCGGCAGGCGGGCGGCCACCAGCGGCCGCCCCTTTGCCGCCGCGCGGGCCGGCCATCGGCAGCGCGCAACGGTGCTCAACCTTGACTCCGGGCCGGTTTACGCCTACAAGGCCGCACCATTTTCGACGGCGTACAGCACCCCTGGAGGCTGGCGCCACTACCGGACCCGACGCGGAAAGCCGCGACCGGGTCTTTTTTCGTACTAGGAGAGTACCATGACCCAGATTATCGCGCTCGCCGCCACGGCCCGCGACCGGGCCGGAAAGGGGACCGCCCGGGCCACGCGCCGTGAAGGCCAGATCCCGGCTGTGATCTACGGCAACAAGGAAAAGCCGGTGATGATCGCCGTCGACTATGCCAAGTTCATCCGTGAACTGCATCGTCCGGGCTTCTTCACCCACCTGTTCGACGTGACGGTGGAAGGCAACACGCACCGCGTGCTGCCTCGCGACGTGCAACTGGACCCGGTCTATGACCGTCCGCTGCATATCGACTTCCTGCGCGTCAGCGACAGCACCGAAATCACCCTGAAGGTGCCGGTGGAATTCCTGAATGCCGATACCTGCCCTGGCCTGAAGAAGGGCGGCGTGCTGAACGTCGTGCGCCACGACATCGAGGTGTTCGCCCGCGCCGGCAACATCCCGGAGAAGATCACGGTGGATCTGGCCGGTGCCGAGGTCGGCGCCTCCATCCACATTTCCTCCGTGACGCTGCCGGAAGGCGTGCGCCCCACGATCGAGGATCGCGACTTCACCGTCGCCACGATCGCCGCCCCGACCGTGAAGGGCGAGGGCTGATCCCAGCCCTTTTGCGACAGCGTATCGGGACCTGACACATGCGCCTGCTGGTCGGACTGGGCAATCCTGGCCCGGAATATGAGCGGCACCGGCATAATGTCGGGTTCATGGCCGTGGATGACATCCATGGCCGACACGGCTTCGGCCCCTGGAAGCGGCGCTTCCAGGGGCTGATCGCCGAGGGGGTGGCCGGCGGGGAGAAATGCTTTCTGCTGAAGCCCCAGACCTTCATGAACCTGTCCGGCCAGTCGGTCGGGGAGGCCATGCGCTTCTACAAGCTGACCCCCGCCCAGGTCATCGCCCTGCATGATGAACTGGATGTGGCACCCGGCAAGATTCGGGTGAAACAGGGCGGCGGGCATGGCGGGCATAACGGCCTGCGTTCCATCGACGACCATATCGGCAAGGATTACTGGCGCGTGCGCATCGGTATCGGCCATCCCGGCGACAAGGACCGGGTGCATGGCTGGGTGCTGGGCAACTTCGCCAAGGCCGACGAGAACTGGCTGCCCAAGCTGCTGGACACGCTGTCGGCCGAACTGCCGTTGCTGGTCAAGG
Source organism: Niveispirillum fermenti (assembly GCF_048066175.1). Lineage (GTDB taxonomy): Bacteria > Pseudomonadota > Alphaproteobacteria > Azospirillales > Azospirillaceae > Niveispirillum > Niveispirillum fermenti. The sequence continues at coordinate 79,739 of NZ_JBLTXA010000016.1, forward strand.
GGGAGCCGGAGAAGTACGCCTCCCGCATCGCGGCCCTGACCGCCCCGCCCAAGCCGCCCCGGCCGCCCAAGCCGGACATGCCGGTGCCCGGCGCCTGATTGTCCGTCATGTGAGCGTCACGCCGCCGTGCGGCTGGCCATCTCCTCGTATCGGGCGTAAAGGATCGCTTCCTCCTTGTGCAGACGCGACTGCAACAGCGCGCTCATGCGGCCGAAATCGACGGCGAATTCCAGGCCCGATCCCCCATCGCGATATTTGTCGAAGAAGGCCAGGACCCGGCCGCCCAGTTCCACCATTTCCGCACTGAACTGTTCCGCCATGGCGGCACGAACGGGATCACGCAGCGCCAAGCGGCGATAGTCAGGATAGAACTCCTCATTCTCCCGCCGGATATGGTCGATGAACAGGTCCCGCGCCGCCAGCAACGTGCGCTGGCCGTCCGGCGTGCCAATGCCCTGACGCCGCACATCCTCCAGTACCCGCTTCAGTTCCGCGTGGTCGTCCTTCAGTCGGGGAACGATCCGGCCCATACTGGCCTCCTTTAAAGATGTATTTTCTATGTAAGTTTATGTGCCGCCGGCCGTGTCGGCGATGTGGCGGGGTGTCGCGGGCAAGCCGCGGGCGCCCTTGCCAGGTGCGGACCGGACGGGCAGATTGTCTACCGGTTACCAACAGCATCGGAAGAGAACGGGCATGGCGGTGTCGCGGCGGGACTGGTTGCGCGGATCAATGATGGCGGCCGGGCTGGCAACAACAACCGGACTGGATCGCACGGCCGGCGCAGGCACGACGGAAAGGGTCGAGATCTGGCCCGGCGGCACTGGTCCGGGCTCCGAAGGTGCTCCGCTGGAACAGCGGATGGTGGCGCGCAGCCACGATCCGGCACGGCCCGACCGCTACATGGAGGGCATCACACGCCCCTTTCTCACCATTTACCGCCCGGCCCGGCCCGATGGCCGCGCCCTGCTGATCATTCCGGGTGGCGGCTATCAGCGGGTCGTGGTCGACAAGGAAGGGGGCGAGGTGGGCCCCTTGCTGGCCGCACGGGGATTCACCTGCTTCGTCCTGACCTACCGTCTGCCGGGGGAGGTGCCGCAACACGGACCCGCCGTTGCCCTGCAGGATGCCCAGCGCGCCATGCGCGTGATCCGCAGCCAGGCCGGGATATTCGGCATCGACGGCGGGGCGCCGGGCGTCATGGGCTTTTCCGCCGGCGGGCATGTGGCCGCCATGCTGGGCACGCGGCATGCCGACACAACCTATGCCGCCGTGGATCAGGCCGACCGGCTGCCGGCGCGACCGGCCCGGCTGGCGCTGATCTATCCCGTCATCGGGATGGGGACATCCATGGCGCATCGCGGCTCCCGCGACCGCCTGCTGGGCCCCAGCCCGACGGCGGCCATGGTGGAACGCTGGTCTGCCGATCATCAGGTGACCACCGACACGCCCCCCGTCTTTCTGCTCCACGCCACGGATGACCAGGCGGTGCTTCCAGAGAACAGCCTGGCCTTCCACGCGGCCTGCCGCCGGGCCGGCGTGCCGGCGGAGCTGCACCTCTATCCGAAGGGTGGGCACGGGTTCGGGCATGGTGATCGCATCGCCGCAGACAATCCGCTGCGGCGCTGGCCGGACCTGTTCCTGGAATGGCAGGCCCCGGCGGGTTGATCCGGACCGGCACGGCGTGGAACCCGCATGGCTTGGCCGCTGCGCGGGATCGGGCGTATAGCTTGGGACATCAAAGGCAATCCAACGACATCCCCAAGGGAGTATCCCGCCGCATGAAATATCTGCTTCTCGCAACGGCTGCGCTCTGGTCGACCGTCGCCTTCGCCGCCGAACCGCACTTCGACATGGGCCGCTTTTCCGGCGATGTGCGCACCCTGTCCAGCGACGCCTTCGAAGGGCGGGCACCGGCCACGGCCGGCGAGGCCCGGACCCTCGAATTCCTCATCGACCGCATGGCGGCGGCCGGGCTGGAACCGGGCGGCACACCGGGTCCGGACGGGAAACGCAGCTGGACCCAGGACGTCCCGCTGCTGATGGCCGACATCGCAGGCCGTCCGTCCGTCGCCCTGACCGCGGGCGGGCACACCCTCACCCTGAACCAGGGACAGGAGGTGGCCGTGCGGGCCGCGCTGACCGGAGACAAGCGCGTATCGCTGACCGACGCGCCACTGGTCTTCGTGGGCTATGGCGTGAAGGCACCGGAACGGAACTGGGACGATTTCAAAGGCATGGACCTGAAGGGCAAGATCCTGGTCGTGCTGGTGAACGATCCCGATTTCGAAGGGGGCGACGGCGATTTCGGCGGCAAGGCCATGACCTATTACGGCCGCTGGACCTACAAGTACGAGGAAGCCGCCCGCCAGGGCGCCGCCGGTGTCCTGATTGTGCATGAGACGGCCCCGGCCTCCTATGGCTGGGCCACGGTGGCCAGTTCCAACACCAACACCATGTTCGACATCGTCCGGCAGGAACCACGCGCCGCCCACACGCCCATGGAAGCGTGGATACAGCGCGATGTGGCCGTCAACCTGTTCAAGGCCGCCGGCCTGGATTTCGAGAAGGCCCGCGTCGCGGCCCGCAAGGCCGATTTCCAGCCCATCCCGCTGAAGGCCACCCTGTCCGCCGACTATGAGGTGACGGCCCGGGTGATCACATCGAAGAACGTACTGGGCCGTCTGCCGGGAACCGAGCGGCCGGATGAGACCGTGATCTATTCCGGCCATTGGGACCATATCGGCATGGGCGAGCCCGATGCACGGGGCGACCGTATCTTCAACGGCGCCATGGACAATGCGACCGGCATCGCCGCCATGCTGGAACTGGCCCGCGCCTTCAAGGCCGCCCCGCCCACCCCACGGTCCATCGTGTTCCTGGCCGTTACCGCGGAGGAGAAGGGCCTGCTCGGTTCCTCCTACTATGCCGACAATCCTGTCTGGCCGCTGGCCCGGACGGTTGGTGTCATCAACATGGATTCCATCGTCGGGCCGGGCCCCGCCCGCGATTTCACCATTTCCGGTCAGGCCAGGCTGGACCTGCTCGACCTGCTGATCGCGGAAGGCAGGAAGCGGGACCGCACCTATACGCCCGACCCGAAGGTGGAGGCCGGCGGCTTCTTCCGGTCCGACCATTTCCCCTTCGCCAAGCGCGGCGTACCGGCCCTGTCCTTCGGACCGGGGATCGACCTGCTGGAAGGCGGCGTGGATGCCGGGCGGCAATGGCGTGACGCCTATACGCGCGACAAGTACCATCAGCAATCCGACGAATGGTCGGCTGACTGGAACCTGGATGGCACGAAGCGCGACCTTGGCCTGCTATACGCCGTGGGGCGCGGGCTGGCGGACGGCACGGCCTGGCCGAACTGGAGCGGCGACAGCGAGTTCCGCGCCGCGCGCGATGCCAGCGCCGCCGAACGCCGGTGATGCCCATTCCTTCGCGCCGGACACCCCGTCCGGCGCGGGTTCATACGTATCTGCATTGATCAGAACCTATGGTCCTGATCAATGCCTCCTTCATGCGCCGGGCGCCGCCATCCGGCGGCTGGGCTTGTGCGCGCATGGGCGCGCCAACCAAGGTGCGATGAGTTCAACTCACCGCAACTTTGTATCAGCCGGCCTGATCGGCCGGCACCACGAAGCTGTCCATCACCTTCTTGATGCCCGCCACGTCGAAGCTGATCTCCAGCTTGTCATTCTCCACAGCCTTGACCGTGCCGTACCCGAATTTCTGGTGGAAGACGCGGTCGCCCGGATTGAAGGCGCGGTCGGGCCGGCGGCGGGCTGTCACATCCACGGCCGTGCCCTCGATCAGCCGGCCGCCGCGCGCCGGGGCCTGGGCTGCTTTCTGGCCCATGCGATTGAACCGGTCGCCGAAGCCCCCGGCATTCTTCCAGCCACCACCGAATCCGCCCCCATAGGCGCTTTCGCGCATCGCACCGCCGAATCCGGCACCGCCGATGCCGGGATTATTCTCCGTCTCGATATGCTCCGCCGGCAATTCATCGACGAAGCGTGACGGAATGGCCGTGGCCCATGTGCCATGGATGCGACGGTTGGCGGCATGGCTGATATGGACGCGGCGGCGGCCGCGCGTGATGCCGACATAGGCCAGCCGCCGTTCCTCCTCCAGGCCCGCAATGCCGTTTTCGTCCAGGGTCCGCTGGCTGGGAAAGACGCCCTCCTCCCATCCCGGCAGGAACACCACGTCGAATTCCAGCCCCTTGGCGCCGTGCAGGGTCATCAGCGATACCTGTTCGTCGCCGGACCCCTGGGCATTTTCCATCACCAGCGAGACATGTTCCAGGAACCCGGTCAGGTTCTCGAACTCGCCCATGGCGTTGATCAATTCCTTCAGATTATCCAGCCGGCCGGGCGCCTCGGGGCTCTTGTCCTCCTGCCACATGCGGGTATAGCCGCTTTCGTCCAGCACGGTCCGGGCCAGTTCCCCTTGGGGCACCCGGTCGATCAACGACTGCCAGCGGAAGAAATCCTGCAACAGCGCCGACAGTGTGCTGCGCATCTTGGGCTTCAGCTCATCGGTCTGCGACAATTTCCATGCCGCCTCCATCAGCGGCACGCCCATGGCGCGGGCTGCGATGTAAAGCTGCTGGATCGTGGCGGCCCCGATGCCGCGCTTGGGCACGTTGATGATACGCTCGAACGCCAGATCGTCCTCCGGACTGGCCAGCACGCGCAGATAGGCCAGCGCATCACGGATTTCCTGGCGTTCATAGAAACGCGGCCCCCCGATGACACGGTAGGGCAGACCCAGTGTGATGAACCGCTCCTCGAATTCGCGCGTCTGGAAGCCGGCGCGGACCAGCACGGCCACCTGGCCCAGACTGACACCCTTGCGCTGCTGCGCCTCGATCTCCTCACCGACCCAGCGGGCCTCCTCCTCCGCATCCCAAAGGCCGCGGACGCGGACCTTCTCCCCGCCATCGGTCTCCGTCCAGAGCTGCTTGCCCAGCCGGCCTTGATTATTGGCGATAATGCCGTGCGCTGCCCCCAGGATATGGGCGGTGGAGCGGTAATTCTGTTCCAGGCGGATGACCTGGGCGCCGGGAAAATCATGCTCGAACCGCAGGATGTTCCCCACCTCCGCCCCGCGCCAGCCATAAATCGACTGATCATCATCACCCACGCAGCAGATGTTCCGGTGCGACTGCGCCAGCAGCCGCAGCCAGAGATACTGGGCCACGTTGGTGTCCTGATACTCGTCCACCAGGATATATCTGAAGCGGTTCTGGTACTCGATCAGTACGTCAGCATGCTGCTGGAACAGCGTGATGTTATGCAGCAGCAGGTCACCGAAATCGCAGCAATTCAGGCTTAGCAGCCGGTCCTGATATTGCCTGTAGATGGAGAGAATGCGGCCATTGGCAGCATCGCCGGCATCTTCCGGCTTCAACTTGTCCGGGGTCAGTGCCCGGTCCTTCCAGCGTTCGATGATGGACAGCAGCAGGCGTGCCGGCCATTTCTTGGCATCGATATTTTCCGCCTCCATCAATTGCTTGATCAGGCGGATCTGGTCATCGGTGTCCAGAATGGTGAAACTGGGCTTCAGGCCGACCCGTTCGGCATGCCGGCGCAGGATACGGGCGGCCAGCGAATGGAAGGTGCCCATCCACCAGCCTTCCGACTGCCCGCCCAGCAAATTATCCACGCGGTCCCGCATCTCCCTTGCGGCCTTGTTGGTGAAGGTCACCGTCAGGACGTTCCATGGACTGACCCGGCGGGACAGCAGCAGATGCGCCAGCCGGGTGGTCAGCACGCGCGTCTTACCGGTGCCCGCACCGGCCAGGACCAGCACAGGGCCGTCCAGCGCCTCCACCGCCTGCTGCTGGACGGGATTCAAACCCTCCAGATAGGGGCGGTGCGCGGTCGCGGGCGGGCGCGTCGGATACGGTTCGTCGATCAGATCGTCAATCATGATAGGGAGAACATATACAGAATTGTCACGCATGACAAAGGGATCACGCCGATCGGTACGCGCGTGCAAGTCTATATTATTTCTCCCGTTTCCGGCTGAGCCCGTCAGACGCGACGGCGGCAGCCTGCGCCGCACGCCACGATCTGCATCCATCCGGCATCCGGGCGGATGGGCCGGTGTCGCGAGCACCGTCCCACCTTCTCCCGGCGATCAGTCACCTCTTCCCGCCTGACCAGGAAGACGTGACTGGATCACACCAGCTTCACCAGCGCATGGCGCTTCTTGCCGGCCGACAGCTTGATGAGGCCGTCATCGCCGACATGAGACGCGAACAGCTTGTATGCCTCGTCCGACACGGCGCCGTCATTGACCTTCACGCCATTGCCCTTGATCAGGCGGCGCGCCTCGCCCTTGCTGGCCGACAGGCCGGCCTGGACCATCAGGTCGGCCAGATAGGCACCGTCGGCCAGGGCGGCCGCGCCCATCTCGATGGTGGGCAGCCCTTCGGCGGCGGCCCCTTCCTCGAACGTCCGGCGGGCGGTCTCCGCAGCCTGTTCGGCGGCATCGCGCCCGCGCACCAGGGCCGTCACCTCGGTGGCCAGGATCTTCTTGGCCTCGTTGATCTCTGCCCCTGCCAGGGCGCCCAGGCGCGCGATCTCGTCCAGCGGCAGTTCGGTGAACAGCTTCAGGAAGCGGACAACGTCCGCATCCTCCGTATTGCGCCAGTACTGCCAGAAATCCAGGTTCGACAGCCGGTCCTCGTTCAGCCAGACCGCACCGGCCGCCGTCTTGCCCATCTTGGCACCCGACGCCGTGGTCAGCAGCGGGCAGGTGAAGCCGAACAGGTCCACCTGCGCGATGCGGCGGCCCAGTTCCACGCCATTGACAATGTTGCCCCACTGATCACTGCCGCCCGTCTGGAGCAAGCAGCCGTAGCGGCGGCTCAGTTCCACGAAATCATAGGCCTGCAGGATCATGTAGTTGAATTCAAGGAAGGTCAGCGGCTGTTCACGATCAAGGCGCAGCTTGACCGAGTCGAAAGTCAGCATGCGGTTGATGGTGAAATGCCGGCCGACATCGCGCAGGAAGGGGATGTATTCCAGCTTGTCCAGCCAGTCGGCGTTGTTGACCAGCCGCGCCGTGCCGGGGGCGCCGTCACCAAAGGTGAACAGGCGATCGAACACGGTGCGGATCTTGGCGATATTGGCATTGATATCGTCATCGGAAAGCAGCCGGCGCGTCTCGTCCCGGCCCGACGGGTCGCCCACCTTGGTGGTGCCGCCCCCCATCAGCAGGATGGGATTGTTGCCGGTCCTGCCCAGCCAGCGCTGGATCATGGTCGGCAGCAGGTGGCCGACATGCAGGCTGTCGGCCGTCGCGTCATAGCCGTTATAGGCGGTGACGGGGCCTGCCAGCAGTTTCTTGTCCAGTGCCTCAAGGTCGGTGGCCTGATGATAATAGCCACGCTCCACCATCACGCGCAGGAATTCGGACTTGATGCTCGCGGGGACGGTGGTGGTCGTGCTCATCTTCCATAGCCTTGAAGTTCGGGAATGGCCCAATCGGCCCTGGGCGTGGTAGCACATCCCGACGCCTAGAACATGGTGCGTGATGGCATTGCAGCGTTTCCTGACCATCGGACTGATGAGCGGCACATCGATGGATGGCATCGATGCCGCGCTGATCCGCACCGATGGCCACGGCCAGGTCGAACCGGTGGGTTTCACCTTCACCCCCTATCAGCCCGCATTCCGGGCCCGCCTGCGCGCCGTGCTGGGTGGCGGGGGCGATGTGGGGGCCGTGGAACAGGAAGTGACCGACCTGCATGGCGACGCCGTCATGGCCCTGCTGCGCGCGCATGATCTGACGCCGCGTTCGATCGACCTGATCGGGTTCCATGGGCACACCATCCTGCATGCCCCGGACCGGCGGCATACCTGGCAAATCGGCGATGGCGCCCGGCTGGCGGCCGCCACCGGCATCGATGTGGTGCATGATTTCCGCACCGCCGATGTGAAGGAAGGCGGCCAGGGCGCGCCGCTGGTTCCGCTGTACCACCAGGCTCTGGCCGGCAACCTGGAACGGCCCCTGGCCATCTTGAATATCGGCGGGGTGGCCAACGTCACCTGGCTGGGGGAAGGCCCGCTGGATGTCGTGGCCTTCGATACGGGTCCCGGCAATGCCCTGATCGATGATCTTGTCCTGTCGCGCACGGGCGCCGCCTATGATGAAGGGGGGCGGATCGCGGCAGGCGGCACGGTTGATCACGACCTGCTGGCCCGGCTGCTGGATCACCCCTATTTCAACGCCCCGCCGCCCAAATCGCTGGATCGCGACGCCTGGGTACGGCTGGCGCTGACCAACCAGGCGACACCGGATGCCGCCGCCACGCTCACGGCCTTCACCGTGGAAAGCATCGCGCGGGCACTGGACCACCTGCCCGCACCACCCCGGCGCTGGCTGGTCTGCGGTGGAGGGCGGCATAATGCAGTGCTGATGGCCGGCCTCGCCGCCCGCCTGGGCGTACCCGTGGCGCCCGTCGACGGGCTGGGCTGGAACGGCGACGCGCTGGAGGCGGAGGCCTTCGCCTATCTGGCGGTGCGCTCGCGCCTGGGCCTGCCGCTGTCGCTGCCCGGAACGACGGGCGTGCCAGCCCCGCTGACGGGCGGGCGCTTCCATCCGGGCCGGTGATTTGTTTCGGCTTTGTATCAGCCGCTGACCGGCACCCGCGACGATGGTACGCAGATACCAAGGACCGGTGGCTTAGGACGGCCCCGGCGCAAACGGACAGTGGGACAGCGGTACATGAAACTGCGGAGCTTTCTGATGACGGCAGCGGCCCTGATCGCCCTGACGGCGACCCCGGTATCGGCCAATGGCACCAGCCCGGGCGGCAGCCATCCCTTCGCCGATGAACAGGCCCGGCTGGACCCGTTCGCCTGGCTGGAAGCGGTGGAGGGCGAAAAGGCCCTGGACTGGAGCCGGCAGCATAATGACCGGACCTTTGCCCGCCTGAAGAACGACCCGCGGTTCGAGCCCGTGCGGGCCGAGGCGGAAAAGGTGCTGACGGCGCGGGACCGCATCGCCTATGGCCGGCTGGAAGGTGGCAAGGTCGATAATTTCTGGCAGGACCAGACGCAGGTCCGCGGTATCTGGCGGCGGACCACGCTGGACAGCTATCGCGCCGCCGAGCCGGATTGGGACGTGGTGCTGGATATCGACAAATTGTCGAAGGACGAGGGCAGGAACTGGGTCTACAAGGGCCATAACTGCTTCGGGGCCGATGCCAACCGCTGCCTTGTCCACCTGTCCGACGGCGGCAAGGACGCCGTCGTCGTGCGCGAGTTCGATGTCGCCACGAAAAGCTTCGTCCAGGGTGGGTTCCAGCTTCCCGAATCCAAGCAGACCATCGACTGGCTGGACCAGAACACGTTGCTGGTCGCCACCGATTTCGGCCCCGGCAGCATGACGGACAGCGGCTATGCCCGGCAGGTGCGCCTGTGGAAGCGCGGCACCGACCTGGCCACGGCTCCCATCCTGCTGGAAGTGGGGCAGAAGGATGTCTGGGCCCGCCCCTATGCCGTGCACCGTCCGGAGGGCAGCACGATCCTTCTGCAGCGCGGCCCCGATTTCTTCACCGAGGAATGGCACGTGCTGGGCACCGACGGCAAGCTGGCCAAGTTGGCCCTGCCGCTGGGCGTGGACCTGAAGGGCGTCATGGATGGCGACCTGATCGTCGCCCTGCGTGCCGACTGGTCGGTGGCCGGTCAGGACCTGAAGAAGGGCGATCTGGTGGCCGTGCCGCTGTCCCAGGCCGCGGCCGGCACGATCACGCGCGTCGATCTGATCCATTCGCCGGGCGAAACGGCGGCCATCCAGGGTGTCGGCATCGCCAGGGATGCCATCTATCTGGACCTGCTGGACAATGTCACCGGCAAGCTGCTGGAAACCCGCAAGGGGGCCGGCGGCTGGACGGGCAAGGAGATCGGCCTGCCGGCCAATGGCAGCCTGTCCATCGTGTCCACCGACGGGCACAGCACCGATGTGCTGGTCAACTACACCAACTTCCTGCAGCCCGACACGCTGTATCTGCTGCCGGGCGGCGGCACGCCGGAAGCCATCAAGTCCCTGCCCGCCCGGTTTGACGCCAGCCCGTTCACGGCGGAGCAACGCTTCGCCACATCCAAGGACGGGACACGGGTGCCCTATTTCATCGTCCATCGCAAGGACATGAAGGCAGACGGGGAAAACCCGACCCTGCTCTATGGCTATGGCGGGTTCGAGATTTCGATGACGCCCGCCTATATGTCGGCCATGGGCAAGGGCTGGCTGGAACAGGGCGGCACCTATGTCGTGGCCAATATCCGGGGCGGCGGTGAATTCGGCCCCCGCTGGCATCAGGCCGCCCTGAAGGAGAACCGCCAGCGCGCCTATGATGATTTCCAGGCCGTGGCAGAGGATCTGATCCGCACCCGTGTCACCAAGCCCGCCCGCCTGGGCATCCAGGGCGGGTCGAATGGCGGGCTGCTGACGGGCGTCACCATGACCCAGCGGCCGGACCTGTTCGGCGCCGTGATCGTGGCCGTGCCGCTGCTGGACATGCTGCGTTACCACACGCTGCTGGCCGGCGCGTCGTGGATGGGCGAATATGGCGACCCTGAAATCCCGGCCGAACGGTCATGGATCGCACGTTACAGCCCGTATCAGAACCTGCGCGCCAATGCCCGATACCCGGAGGCCTTCGTCTACACCTCCACCAAGGATGACCGTGTGCATCCGGGCCATGCCCGCAAGTTCGTGGCCCGGATGGAGGAGCAGGGGCACAAGGTCATCTATTACGAGAATATCGAGGGCGGCCATTCCGCCGCCGCCAACCTGAAGCAGCGGGCCGAGGTGACAGCCCTGCAGATCGTCTACCTGACGCAAAAGCTGATCGACGGGAAATAAGCGGTGGCGGGGTGGGTTTCCCCCACCCCGCCATCGCCATTCCATCATGGAGGCACCCGATGGCCACCCTCGCCTGCCTGCTGCGCGGCATCAATGTCGGCGGCAACAAGATCGTGAAGATGGCCTTGTGGAAGCAGCTTTACGAGGAGATGGGCTTCACCCGCGTGCGCACCCTGCTGCAAAGCGGCAACCTCCTGTTCGACGGCGCGGATGTGGCGGAAGATCGCGGCGATCTGGCCCGGCGGCTGGAGGGGGCTTTCAAGGATCGGTTCGGCTTCCACGCCGACCATGTCCTGCGGGACGGGGGGCAGCTTGCCGCCGCCATCCGGGACAATCCTTTTCCCGATGCGGCGGCCGGCAGCCCCAGCCACCTGCTGGTCTTCTTCCTGGCCGCCGCCCCCACGGCGGAAGGGGCCGCACGGCTGGCCGCCCTGGAAACCGGGCCCGACCGGCTGCACCTGTCCGGCGACCGGCTCTATGTGCATTTCCTGAACGGGGCCGGCCGAGCCGCGCTGGACCCCGTCAAGGTCCTGCGGGCGATGGGCGTGTCGGGCACGTCGCGCAACTGGACAACCCTGGGCCGGCTCGCCGGCCTGGCGGCCGCGTGATCAATCGGCAAAGGCGGCCTTGTGCTGTTCGCGCAAGGCCGCCTTCTGCACCTTGCCCATCTGGTTGCGCGGCAATTCATCCACGAACCAGATGCGCTTTGGAACCTTGAAATTGGCCAGTTCACCCTTCACATGGCCGATGATGGCGGCTTCTGTCACGTCGTCACGGCCCGGCTTCCTCTGGATCACGGCGGCCACGGCCTCCCCGAAATCGGGATGGGGCAGACCGATGACCGCACTTTCAACGACGCCATCAATGGCATCCAGCACGGTCTCCACCTCCTTGGGATAGACGTTGAACCCGCCACAGATCACAAGATCCTTGGCCCGGCCCACGATGTGGACATAGCCGCGCGCATCCACCCTGCCCACATCGCCGGTGATGAAGAACCCGTCGGCGCGCATGTCTTCCGCCGTCTTCTCCGGCTTGCGCCAATAGCCCTTGAACAGGTTGGGGCCCCTGATCTCGATCTGCCCGATCCCGTCGGTCGCCACGGGGGCGCCCGTGTCGTCGGTGATGCGCAGGTCAACACCCGGCAGGGGAAAGCCCACGGTGCCTGGCACGCGCTCTCCATCCAGCGGGTTGGACGTGATCATGCCGGCTTCCGTCATGCCGTACCGTTCCAGGATGGCGTGTCCCGTCCGTTCGGAGAATTCCCGGTGCGTATCGGCCAGCAATGGGGCCGAGCCGCTGATGAACAGGCGCATATGGGCGGCAAGGTCATGTGTGAAGCCGGCATGCGTCAGCAGCCGTGTATAGAAGGTGGGCACCCCCATCAGCACGCTGGCGCGCGGCAGCAGTTCCACCACCCTGTCGGCATCGAATTTCGACAGGAACAGCATGGACCCGCCATTCAGCAGGGTCGTATTCGTGGCCACGAACAGCCCATGCACATGGAAGATGGGCAAGGCATGCAACAACACGTCACCCGGCACGAAACCCCACAATGCATGCAGGGTCAGGGCATTGGACGCCAGATTCCCATGGCTGGTCATAGCACCTTTGGACCGGCCGGTCGTTCCGGAAGTGTAAAGAATGGCGGCAAGATCGTCTTCCGCCATCATTACGGTATCGAAATCATCCGGCAGGTCGATGGCCATGTCGGGCAGCGTGCCGTCGGCGGCCACGCCGAGTGTCACCACCTGCGGCACACCGCATTGCGATGCCAGATCGGCCAGGGCGACCCGATCCTCCGGCCGGCAGACAAACAGGGCGGGTGCCGCATCCTCCAGGAAATAGCGGATCTCGCCCTTCTGATAGGCGGTGTTCAGCGGCAGGTAGACCGCACCCAGCCGCAGGGTGGCTAGGTAGAGGAAAAGGTTTTCCGGGCTTTTCTCCACCTGCACGGCCACCCGGTCGCCCCGCCCGACGCCCAGGCCGGCCATGGCATGGGCGAAGCGGGCGGAGATGGAGGCGACGTCGGCATAGCTGTACCAGACGCCGGCCCGCGGACCATCCTCCACCGTCAGGAACCGGGACTGGGGATCGGCGGGAAAGCGGCTTTCGAACAGATGGTAGAGATTGCCGCTTTTCACGCCGGTCATGTCATTTCCCCTGAAGCATCTTGACGATGGCGGAGAAGTCCAGACCCCCGTTCCCCGCCGCGGAGAATAGCTGATACAGCGCTGCGGCCTGCGCGCCAAGGGGGGTGGAAGCGCCGCTGCTGCCCGCGGCCTGCTGGGCCAGCTTCAGATCCTTCAGCATCATGTCCACGGCGAAGCCCGGCGCATAGTCCCGGTTGGCGGGAGAGGTGGGCACAGGCCCCGGCACCGGGCAATAGCTGGTCAGCGACCAGCACTGACCCGACGAGGTGCTGGCAATGTCGAACAGCTTCTGCCGTTCCAGCCCCAGCTTGTCGGCCAGGGCGAACGCCTCCGACACAGCGATCATGGAAATGCCCAGCACCATGTTGTTGCAGATCTTGGCGGCCTGGCCCGTGCCCGGCCCGCCGGCATGCACGATATTCTTGCCCATCAGCGACAGGAAGGGCCTGGCCTTGTCGAAGGCGGCATCCGTCCCGCCGACCATGAAGGTCAGGGTGCCGGCCGCCGCCCCGCCCGTGCCACCGGACACGGGCGCATCGACCATGAAATGGCCGGCCTTCTCCGCCTGTGCCGCCACGGCGCGGGCGCTGTCCACATCGATGGTGGAACTGTCGATGAACAGAGTGCCGGGGCGGGCCCGCTCGATCACGCCGCCCGGATTGCCGTAAACGGCCCGCACATGCGGGCCGGCCGGCAGCATGGAAACGACCACATCGGCCACAGCCGCAGCATCGCCGGCGGACCTGCCCGTATCGATCCCTGCCTCGGCGGCGGCGGCGATGTTGGCCGGCGCCAGATCGACGCCCAGCACCGCATGGCCGCCCTTCAGCAGGTTGCGGGCCATGGGCAGACCCATATTGCCCAAGCCGATGAACAGGATGGTGGCCATGGTCGTTTCCTCCTTGGTTGGTTGCGCCCGCCGGTCACGACCAGGCTGCCGGCTTCACATCAGAATTCCAGGTCCCCGCCCGGTGGCACCGCGAAATAGGCGGCGACATCGGCCGGCTTCACATCGACCAGCCTGGCCGGGTTCCATTTCGGGTTCTTGTCCTTGTCGACCAGCAGGGCGCGGATGCCTTCATAGAAATCGTGGCCGTCCATGACGGCCTGCGTCATGCGATATTCCAGGCGCATGCAATCGTCGAAATCCAGTTCGGCCCCCCGGCGCAACTGCTCGAACGTCACCTTCAGGCTGGTGGGCGACATGGACAGGATGGTCTGCGCCACCTGATCGGCCCAGCCGCTGCCCTGCGACAGCAGGGCGGCCAGAATGCCCTCCATGTCAGGCGCGTCGAAACAGTCATCGATCATGGCCCGATGGCCGGCCAGCGCCGGTTCGCCCATCGGCACGGCGTGGGAGGCCAGAACCTGTTCCACATCGTCGGCATTGGCCAGCGCCGCCTCAATCTCGTCCAGCGATGCGCTGGCGGCGCTGTGGGTCGCGATACCGGTATAAAGCAGATCGGCCGCCGTGACCCGTGCCCCCGTCAGCCCCAGATAGAGGCCCAGACGGCCCGGCAGGCGGGGCAGGAACCAGGTGCCACCGACATCCGGAAACAGACCGATACCCGTTTCCGGCATGGCCAGCAGGGTCTTTTCCGTCACCACGCGATGGCTGCCATGGACCGACAGACCCACGCCGCCACCCATTGTGATGCCATCCATCAGCGCGATATAGGGCTTGGGAAAGCGCTTGATCTTGCGGTTCAGCCGGTATTCGCCACCGAAGAACGCGCGGGTCAGCGATCCGTCGCCCTGTCCCTGCTGGCGGGCACGGCCGGCATCCCACACGGCGCGCACATCACCGCCGGCACAGAAGGCACGGTCGCCGGCACCGCGGATCACCACGGCCTTGATGGCCGGATCGGCGGCCCAGGCGTCCAGTGCCGGGGAAATGACATCCACCATGCCCAGCGTCAGCGCGTTCAGCGCCTTGGGCCGGTTCAACAGGATGTGACCGATGGCACCGCGCACGGTGCAAAGCACTTCCTCGCTCAAAACCCATCCTCCCTTTCAATCGCAATGGCCGAGGCTTTCCGGGAGCCATTCTATAGCGCCATTGCGACCAGCGCTGCGATCAAAGCAGTAGCATTGCGGGGTTGCGCACATCCATGCGAAGTTCGCCGCCGCCGATGTGCGCAATTTCCCATGCATCCGGTCCTGCCCGCCTCTGGACGCAAAACGGCCCCTCCCCGGATGGGGAAGGGCCGCAGCGAAAACAACTGAGGAGAACCGGGGAGCGGGTCAGAGAGCGACCTTGTGCCGCCAGGAATAGGGATCATCCGTTTCCCCGCGTTGG
>NZ_JBLTXA010000017.1:0-89243 GCF_048066175.1 Niveispirillum fermenti
TGCGCCGCACGAGCGGCACGCCGGCGGGCCCCAACGGAAAAGGGCCGGTCCCATCGGCGGGCCGGCCCCTTCCCTGATCCTGTCCTGATCCGGCCCGAAGGCCCGGAAGGTCACAGGTTCTGTTCGATCCAGGACTTCAACTGCGACTTGGGCAGGGCGCCGATCTTGGTCGCCGTCACCTGACCATCCTTGAAGATCATCAAGGTGGGGATGCCGCGCACGCCGAAACGGCTGGGGGCATTGGGATTGTCATCGATGTTCAGCTTGGCGATGGACAGCTTGCCGTCCAGTTCCTGGGCCAGTTCGGCCAGGCTGGGGGCCAGCATCTTGCAGGGGCCGCACCATTCGGCCCAGAAATCCAGCAGAATCGGACCGCTGCCCTTCAGGACATCGGTTTCAAAGCTGGCGTCGGTGACATTGATGATTTCAGCCATATTTCCCTCGGCGGGTTTTGTTAAGGGGCGCGGTCAGCCCGTCGGACCGCCTCTCAACAGCAAATGTAGGCACCCGCCGGAGTGCCGGTCAAGCCGCCGTGGACCGCAGGCCTGTGCTGCGATCCCGCATGCTTGAAAGCATCCGCTGCCGCACTGCGGAATTGTGTCCAACTACCTAAAATGCGACATATATCGGGAACAGGCCGCGACAGACGGCCCGGAGAGGCGAGACAGGGTCGGCCGGAACATGACGGATCAGAGTGACGTCAACCGCAAGATGCGGGCCATGCTGGAGGATTTCGCGCCGGCCACCTTCGAGGAGCGGGGCGTGACGGTCCCCTTCACCACACCGCTGCTGAGCCAGGCCCGCCTGCGCCGCGACGACATGGACCGGTTCGAGTTCCTGCTGCCCAACTTCACGGCCGGCAAAGGCACCTATGTGCTGCCCTGGAAGGGGCTGCCCAGCGTCATGACGCTGACCCTGCATGACCGGCTGCTGTTCGAGGAGATCGAGAAGCTCGAACTGCATTCCCCCGAACAGATCCGTGCCTGCGCGCTGACCGTCCAGGCATCGGGCATCTGCGGGCCGGACGCGGCCACCCGGGCCGCGCAATTGCGTGACCAGGATGGGCAATATCTGGTGCTGACCCAGTTCATCCTGGTGACCGAATTGCTGAAGCTGGTGGGGATCAGTGCCGCAGACCTGCTGCGCCCCGGCATGACGACGGATGACAGCAAGCGCGTGGCCCGCCAGGCCCTGGCCCGCGTCGCCGCCATGGTCGATATCCAGCCCGACGACATGACGGCCCGCGTCGACCAGTTGGGCGAGGCGGTGGCCCCCGTCGGCCTGCCGCAGGCCCCCAAGGCCGGCCGGCTGCGCGGCCTGGCGGAGCGGCTGGGCGGCTTCGCACAAAGCACGCAGCATTTCGCCGATACCGACCCGTCCGACGTGGCCATGCTGGGCGCCTATGTCGCCACGGTCGCCAACCACACGCTGACCCTGGCCCGCCAGCGCATCGCCAAGCTGGACAATGCCTGCCGCGATGCGCGCCAGATCGTGAATGACGCGCCGAAACTGCTGACCGCCATCAGGGAATATGTCGGGCGCATCTCGTGGCTGCTGGACGGATGGGATTTCCTGATCGCCATGTGGGAGGCGGTGAAGGACGGGCCGCCCGCCGCCCGCCAGACGGCGATCAGCGACATATCCCGGCTGCTGCCCCTGATCCCGAAGGAGGAGGTGAGCCATGCAACCGAGCAGTTGGACCTGGACGCCATCGCGCGGCTCCAGCGCCGCTGGGTGCGGGTCAACCAGGATTGGCGGACGGGGGTCCTGGATATGGATGCCGTCATGCGGCTTGAATCGTTGAAAGCGGCGATGGGCTGAGGGAGGATGGCATGAACGACAGCAAGACCCCCGCCCCCGAGACACCCGCCACCCCGGTCAGGGGCAGTGACTGGGCGGTGCTGGCCGCCGATGCTTCGCGCCTGCCCGACCGCAAGCTCCTGCAGATTTACCGGCTGCTGGAGCAGGTGGGCGACAAGCCGGAGGTGTCCGGTGCCTTCGAGGCCATGCGGCCGCGTCTGGTGACGCTGCGCCCGCCCCGGCGGCCGGCCCTGTCACGGCTGTTCTTTCTGCCTGTGGAGGATCTGCTGGATGATGCAGGGCAATATAGCCGGCGCCTGAACCGCATCTGCCGGACCACGCTGGGCCCCTGCTGGCAGGCCGTCAAGGACCGCATCCCGGCCGCGTTGCTGCAAAGCGCGCAGCGCGAAGCCGCTGCCGCGGATCTGCGAGACGGGGTGGCCGTCGCGTCCATCTGCGCGCCTCTTTGGGAAGCCGGCGTGACGGCCCTGGCGGCCATCACCGCCGAATGCCAGACCAACCTGAAATACAAGATCGGCCTGTTCGGCCGCGACGACGACGTGCAGCGCCAGTTGGAAACGATCCGGCAGGTGCTGGTCGTGGCGGAACGGATCGAAAAGCTGAAGGCCGCCCTGCCGGCGCGCCCCATCCTGGATCTGGCCGAGTCGCACCTGGACATCATCCGGGCCAATCTGATGGAACTGGGACGGGAGGATGCAGCGCTGACCCAGCCGCTGCTGCTGGTGCTGGCCTCGCGCATGCAACGCCCCGGCGAGCTGTTGCGCATGCTGGGGGAGGTGCGCCTGGGCGGCACGGTGGCGGAGAAGGAGAACCTGACGCGGGAGATGTCAGGCTATGTCGTCGGCAACCTGCTGCGCCAGACGGCCGAGTTCGACCGGGAAAACCCACTGGTCTCCGGCGATCCGGCCAGCCTGGCCGCGGCGGCGGAGCGGCTGACCGACGGCCTCAATTCCGTCAACGACACGGTGCAGAGCCTGCGCGACAAGGACATCACCAACAAGATGAAGAACGCCCGCGCCGAGGTGGGGCAATTCGTGCTGAAGAATATCTGCGCGGATGTCGACCAGGGCCTGCACGCCGCCCTGTTCGGCCGGGATGGCGGCCTGCCCGACGATGCCACCATGAAGAAGGCCGAACAGTTCGCCATGGCGCTGCGCCGTTCATCCAAACTGGCGGGCGCGCTCGGGATCCAGCGGGAGGTCAGCGCCAAGATCAGCGAAACGCGCCAGCAGGTGGTCAGCACGACCCAGGCCAGCCTGCGCGCGGCCCCGCGCAACCGCGACGGCACGTTGGGTGCCGACGGCCAGCGGACCATGTTCAACAGCCTGCGCATCGTGGAGATCCTGTCCGGATCGGACGAGGCGGAACGGCTTTGCCGCGAATGGCGCACGCAGTTCCGCTGAGCCGGCCGGTGCGCAGCGGGGGGGACAGGGATATCCGCATCTGTTACCGTCGGCGTCCAGACTGGAAACGGGGGAACGGGTGATGGCCGCCAATGTCCGCATCGAGACCGACAGTTTCGGCCCCATCGAGGTGCCGGCCGATCGGTATTGGGGCGCGCAGACCCAGCGGTCGCTGCTGAATT
The DNA here is from genome assembly GCF_048066175.1 of Niveispirillum fermenti. GTDB lineage: Bacteria > Pseudomonadota > Alphaproteobacteria > Azospirillales > Azospirillaceae > Niveispirillum > Niveispirillum fermenti. The sequence goes on from NZ_JBLTXA010000017.1 coordinate 3,407, forward strand.
TCAAGATCGGCGGGGAAAGGATGCCGCCGGCCCTGATCCGGGGCCTTGGCATCGTGAAGAAGGCCGCCGCCAAGGCCAATGTGGCGCTGGGAACGCTGGATGCGCGCCTGGGCAGCGCCATCGTCGGTGCCGCCGACGAAGTGATCGACGGCACGCTGATCGACCATTTCCCCCTGGTCGTCTGGCAGACCGGATCGGGCACCCAGACCAACATGAACGCCAACGAGGTCATCGCCAACCGCGCCATCGAGATGCTGGGCGGGGAGATCGGGTCCAAGAAGCCCATCCATCCCAACGACCATGTCAATCGCGGCCAAAGCTCCAACGACAGCTTTCCGTCGGCCATGCATATCGCAGCGGCGGAGCGCATCCATCATGATCTTGTGCCGGCCCTGGAACAGTTGCACGCCGCCCTGTCCGCCAAGGCCGATGAATTCGCCCCCATCGTGAAGATCGGGCGCACGCACCTGCAGGATGCCACCCCCATGACGCTGGGGCAGGAATTCGGCGGCTATGCCCAGCAGGTGGCCTATGGAATCGGGCGGGCGAAGGCCGTGATGCCGGCCCTGCTGCGCCTGGCGCAGGGCGGCACGGCCGTTGGGACGGGCCTGAACAGCGCCCCCGGCTTCGATCAGGCCTTCGCGGCGGAGGTCGCCGCCATCACCGACCTGCCCTTCGTCGCCGCCCCCAACAAGTTCGAGGCACTGGCCGCCCATGACAGCATCGTGGAAGCGTCGGGCGCGCTGAACACGGTGGCCGTTTCGCTGATGAAGATCGCCAACGACATACGCCTGCTGGGCAGCGGCCCGCGCAGCGGCATCGGAGAGATCAGCCTGCCGGAGAACGAACCCGGCAGTTCCATCATGCCGGGCAAGGTCAACCCGACCCAGTCGGAGGCCATGACCATGGTCTGCACCCAGGTGATGGGTAACCATGTTACCATCACCCATGCCGGTGCGACGGGCCATTTCGAACTGAATGTCTTCAAGCCCGTGCTGATCTACAATCTTCTGCAGTCCATCCGTCTGATCGCCGACGCCAGCCGCAGCTTTGCAGAGAACTGCGTGGCCGGCATCACCGCCAACGAGGATCGCATCCGCCGGCTGATGGAGGAAAGCCTGATGCTGGTCACGGCACTGAACCCCCATATCGGCTATGACAATGCCGCCAGGATCGCCAAGAAGGCGCACCAGGAAGGCACAACCCTGCTGGAAGCCGGGCTGGCGCTGAATCTGCTAAGCGAGGAGCAGTTCCGCGCCTGGGTGCGGCCCGCCGATATGGTGCATCCGGGATAGGTCGGGCTTCCGGAGGGGGCGGCATCGCCACCCCCTCCCGGATTTCGTGTGCCTGCTATCGCTTGTTGCCCATGACGATATCGCCCAGCGGCCCCAGCATACTGCCTTCGCCCTTGCTGGCGCCCGGCATGGCGGCCGACAGCATGCGGCCGGCCAGGCGGGAGAAGGGCAGCGACTGTATCCAGACCCGGCCCGGTCCGCGCAGCGTGGCGAAGAACAGCCCCTCTCCACCGAACAGCACTGATTTCACGCCGCCGACCTGCACCAGGTCGAAATCCACGTCGGGCGTGAAGGCGGCAACGCAGCCCGTATCGATGTGCAGCACCTCGCCGGGCGCCAGTTCGCGTTCCATGATGGAACCGCCGACATGGGCGAAGACCCAGCCGTCACCCGTCAGCTTCTGCATGATGAAGCCTTCGCCGCCGAACAGGCCCGTCAGGATGCGGCGCTGGAAATGGATGCCGATCGACACGCCCTTGGCCGCCGCCAGGAAACTGTCCTTCTGGCAGATCAGCGTACCGCCCAGATCGGCCAGGTTCAGCGGCAGGATGGTGCCCGGATAGGGGGCGGAAAAAGCGACATGCGCCTTGCCGCGGCCGGTATGGGTGAAGACGGTCGTGAACAGGCTTTCGCCCGTGATCACCCGCTTGCCGGCGCCGATCAGCTTGTCCAGGAAGCCGCCGGTATTGTTGCCGTCGCCGAAGATGGTGTTCATCTGGACGCTGGCATCCTTGTAGACCATGGCCCCCGCCTCGGCGATGGCGCTTTCGCCGGGGTCCAGTTCCACCTCCACGAACTGCATCTCCTGCCCGTGGATCTTGAAATCGATATCGTCGGCGCGGGCCCGGCTGCGGGCGCCGGGCGGCGGCGGCATGCCGGGCGCACCGGCCCAGGGGTTGGGCTGTGACGACAATTCGCCCACGGCGCGCACGGGCAGCCATTCGGCCATGCCGTTGCGCCAGCAGAAGGCATCCGGATGCACGCGCACAAAATCCAGCGCCGCCTGCCCGTCCAGCGGGCCGACCCGCTGGTCGCCATCATGGAAAAACCACTGCGTCATGAATACCCCCTTTTTCCCCGCGATCCGCACCGCCCCGGAATGGTCCGGGGCGCGGCATCGGCTCCCTTCAGCATATCGTGCCCGGCCCTGAAAAGAAAAAGGCCGGCTGCGCGTGGCAAGCCGGCCAATTTCCGATGATCGGCGGGGTCCATTGGCACCCCGCGCCGCGTGGCCGGCATGGAGCGGCGGACGCCGCGTGGCCAACGTGTAGCGGCGGACGCCGCGTGGCCAGCGTGGGGCGGCGGACGCCGCGGCTCAATCCTGAGCTTCGTCCTCGTCCCCGGACAGGGCCGCAGGCTCCATATCCTCGTCGATGGCGTCCATGTCAGCCGTCTCCGGCTCCGGACGGCCGCGGCGGGCCTTTTCCAGGGCGGCATCCAGTTCCCGCTGGCTGCCCAGGCCCAGCAGCACCGGGTTGCGCGCCTTGATGTTGGCCGAGTTCCAATGGGTCTTGTCGCGCACGGCGGCGATGGTCGGCTTGGTGGTGCCGATCAGCTTGCAGATCTGCGCGTCCGACAATTCCGGATGGGCCTTCAGCAGATAGGCGATGGCATCGGGCTTGTCGCCGCGCTTGGTGACCGGCGTGTAGCGCGGGCCCTTGGCGCGGGCGACCGGCTGCGGCAGGTCCTGCACGCGCAGTTTCAGCTTCAGGTTGGGATTGGCCTCGACGCGGGCGATCTCCGCCGCGGTCAGTTCGCCGCCGGCGACCGGGTCGCGGCCGACCATGCCCACCGCCACCTCGCCATCGGCGATGGCCTGCACCTCAAGCTCGTGCATGCCGCAGAATTCCGCGATCTGCTCGAAGCTGAGACTGGTGTTCTCGACCAGCCAGACGGCGGTGGCCTTCGGCATCAGGGGCAGTGCCATGCTTCCTCCTCAAACGCTTTACCGGCGCTGGCCGGTCAAAACGATCCGTTTCAAAACGATCCGCTAACGCAAAAACCGCCCGTCGCGCGCGGGCGGGGCCCCGCGCAGCCAACCGGACGGACAAGTCAACTACCCTTCTCCTATAGCGTTCCGCCACGGGACAAGCCACGGGATTTTTCAGCCCGGCGGTTGATTTGAAATGCCGGGACGCGGCAAGGGCGGTTTTTCGGGGATGTCGCGTCGGCCGGCATTCACACCGCCACGTCGGCCTTGATGGGGGGGTGCGGATCGTACCCTTCCACCGCGAAATCCCCGATCCGGTAACCATCGATGCTGTCCGCCCGGCGGGCCAGCATCAGGCGCGGCAGGGGCCGGGGGTTGCGGGTCAATTGTTCCCGCGCGGCATCCAGATGGTTCAGGTACAGATGAACATCGCCGCCCATCCACACGAACTCGCCCAGCCGCAGCCCGGCCTGCTGCGCCAGCATGGCCTGCAGGGCGACCGCCCCGGTCAGGTTGAAGGGCAGGCCCAGCAGCACGTCGCAACTGCGCTGGTACATCAACCCGTTCAGGCGGCCGTCGCTGGTCACATGGTACTGATAGACCATGTGGCAGGGCGGCAGGGCCATGCCGCCCAGTTCCGGCACGTTCCAGGCATGGAACAGCAGGCGCCGGCTGGACGGATTCTCCCGCAATCCCTGCACCAGGGCGGCGATCTGGTCATGCTCTCGCCCGTCGGGTCCCAGCCAACGGCGCCATTGCTTGCCATAGACAGGCCCCAGTTCACCCCAGCGGGCGGCGAAGGCATCATCCTCGACGATGCGCTGCTCGAACGCGGCCTGGCTGATATCCTCCCCCGTCTCACGGCGGTAGGCGGCCAGCGGCCAGTCGGTCCAGATCGTGACCTTTTCCTTCAGCAGCGGCTGGATATTGGTGCCGCCGGTCAGGAACCACAGCATTTCCTTGACCGCCATCTTCCAATAGACGCGCTTGGTGGTCAGGATGGGCACGGTGCCGTCCGACAGGTCGAACCGCATCATCGACCCGAACAGCGACAGGGTCCCCACGCCCGTCCGGTCCACGCGGCGGTCGCCGCGGGCCAGGATGTCACCCATCAGGTCCAGATATTGCTGCTCGGGATGGCGCATCGACCGTCGGCTCCGCTTGGGACCAGCTTGCTGTGATGGTTGGTATTAGCGGGCCGGGCGGCTATTGTCACCCATCGACCGCCTGGAGACCTGCCTTGTTCCTTTCCGTGATCGCCGCCGTCGCCCGCAACGGGGTCATCGGCCATGAAGGCCGCATGCCCTGGAAGCTGCCCAACGATCTTCGCTTCTTCAAGCAGGTGACCATGGGCAAGCCCATGATCATGGGCCGCAAGACCTGGGACAGTTTCGGAGGCAGGCCCCTGCCCGGCCGGCCGCACATCGTGGTCACCGGCAACCGGGATTTCCGGGCGGAAGGCGCCATCATCGTCCATGACCTGGAAACCGCCATCACAACGGGCAAGCGTCTGGCAGAGGAAGCGGACGGCGACGAGGTGATGGTGATCGGCGGCGCGCAGATCTATGCCGCGGCATTGCCGCTGGCCGACCGTGTCTTCCTGACGGAGATCGCGGCCAGCCCGGCGGGCGACACCTTCTTCCCCGAATTCGACCGTACCGCCTTCCTGGGAGAGGAACTGGGCATACAGATGGCCAAGGGGCCGGACGAGCCCGCCTTCCGCGTCATGCTGTTCCATCGGCGCTGAGAGGGCGGGAAACCTGCCGCCCCCCCAACCCCAGCGCGAATGCTGACGGCGGGAGGCGGGGCGCCCCGCTGATCTCCCCCCATGCACGAATATAGGGCGATACCGCCGGCCGGGACCCTTGACCGGCGGTTCGTTTCGGGGCAATGTCTCCATCGGAGACTTTGCTGATGCTGAAAATCATCCTTCCCCTGTTGTTCAAGGTGAGGCCCAAGATGGTCCATGACATGATCCGCCAGCAGATGGCGGGCTCCCTGCCCTTTGTGCGCCATTGCGGCATCGATCTGGTCAGCCTGGGCGATGGCACCGCGGAGGCGCGGGTGACGGACCGGGCAGAGGTGAAGAACCATCTGGGCACGCCGCATGCCGGCGTGATCTTCACCCTGGCCGAAACGGCCAGCGGCGGCGCCATGGCCGGGGCCATGGCACCCGTGCTGATGAATATCCGCCCCGTGGCGGCACAGGCCACGATCCAGTATCTGACCCTGGCCAGGGGCGACCTGCGCGCCGTGGCCCGCACGGGCCGGGCGGGTGCCGACCTGCGGGCGGAACTGGCGGCGGAGGGGAAGGTGCGCTTCCCCGTGGAGGTGGAGATTACCGACGCGGCCGGGCAGCCCGTGTCGAAGATGGTGGTTGAATGGTACGTCAGCCCCAAGCGCCCGTGACCGGGGAAGCACCCCGCCGCGACAATTTCCACCATGGTGATGTGCGTGCCGCCGCCCTGGCGGCCGCCCTGGCGATGGTGGTCGCGGATGGGCCGGACGCCCTTTCCTTCCGGGCCGTGGCGGCCGCCATCGGCGTCAACCACCGGGCGCTTTACCGCCATTTCGCCGACAAGCATGAACTGACCCTGGCCGTCGCGGCCCAGGGTTTCGACGCCCTTGCCACCGTGATCCGGGCCGGATTCGATACCGGGGACGGCCAGCCCCGACCCGGCCCGCTGTACCGTGCCTATGTGGATTTCGCACTGGCACAGCCGGCGCTGTATGCCCTGATGTATGGCATTGCGGGACAGAATTACCTGTCACACCCGGCACTGGCCCCGTCGGTGGCCAAGGTGACGGCCCTGGCGGCCGATGCCTTCCGCCATGCCGGGGACCCGCCCGGCTTCTCCCTTGCGCTGCGCGACCGGGTGATGCGTGCCTGGGGGGAGGTGCATGGCCTGTGCGACCTGTGGCGGCGCGGGGCCCTGCGCGCCCGGGATGCGGAGGCGGCGAAGGCCTATATCCTTGCTTTGCTGGCGCAATGATGCGGCGGCCACCTCTGCGCCCCGCGATAGCCGGCCGCGCGTCATTGGCACTTCCCCCTGCGGCGCGGCCGGATATCTTCCTGGTCCCATGCAGCTTACGACCATCCCCCACGAGACCCTGCCCGAGGCGCTGGCGGTGCTGGCCGGCCGGCTTGCCCCCCGCAGCCGCACGGCGCGGGTGCTGGCCCGCATCGCGGCCACACGCGACCTGATCGCCCTGGGCGTGGACACCCAGGCCCACCGCGACGCCGCGGTCGATCTGGCGCGCGCCTTCGGCATCGGGGTGATCGATGAAGCGCCGCAGGATGCCTTCTCCTATGATGGCACCTGCATCCGCACCCGGTCGGAAGCCTATGTTCTGATCCACGAGGTGGCGCATTGGCTGATCGCCCCGCCCGAACGGCGCCGGCTGGTCGATTTCGGCCTGGGTGCCGGCCCGGAATCAGGCCGGGTGGCAGAGGCGGATCAGGCCATTGCCGTCGGGAAGGAAGAGCAGATCCGCGAGGAGGCACTGGCCTCCCTGCTGGGCATCCTGTGGGAGGCGGAACTGGCCCAGCCGGCCATCCTGGCCTTCCTGGAACAGAACTGGCTGGAAGGCTGGGAGCGCCCGGCCTGTGCGGAGAATCTGGCGGAGAATGTGGAAGCGCTGTTCGCCGCGGGATTGATCGATGCCGATGGGCGCCCGATCCCGCCGGAATCTTTCACGGCACCCGGACGGGCCGCAGCTTGATTTCTTTGTTCGCCCGGCCCTTGCGGTCGGGCCGTTGATGCGTTTCCCTGTTGGTCAAAACCATTTGCCCCAGGGGGGAACCCATGTCCGCGACGCCCGCTTCGGCGCCTGCCATCCTGTCCATGATCGGCAATACCCCGATCGTCCGCATCACTCGCTTCGATACCGGCCCGTGCGAGTTGTATCTGAAGCTGGAGAACCAGAATCCCGGCGGGTCCATCAAGGACCGTATCGCGCTGCGCATGATCGAGGCGGCGGAGGCGGCCGGCCACCTGTCCCCCGGCGGCACCGTCATCGAGGCGACGGCCGGCAATACCGGCCTGGGCCTGGCCCTGGTCTGCGCCGCGAAAGGCTATCGCCTGATCCTGGTCATCCCCGACAAGATGGCGACGGAAAAGATCAATAATCTGCGTGCCCTGGGTGCTGAAATCCACATCACCCGGTCGGATGTGGGCAAGGGCCATCCCGCCTATTACCAGGACATCGCGGAACGTCTGTCGACGGAAATCCCCGGCAGCTTCTATGTCAACCAGTTCGCCAACCCCGCCAACCCGCGCACGCATGAGGAATGGACGGGTCCGGAGATGCTGCGCCAGATGGATGGCGACATCGACGCGGTGGTGGCGGGCATCGGGTCGGGCGGCACCTTCACGGGGCTGGGCGCCTTCTTCGCCAAGGCCAGCCCCAAGACGCAGATGGTCATCGCCGACCCCGTCGGGTCCATCATCGCCGATCTGGTGAACAAGGGCACGCACGAGGAACCCGGCTCCTGGGTCGTGGAAGGCGTGGGCGAGGATTTCGTGCCGCCGGTCTGCGACCTGCAATATGCCAGGGCCGCCTTCTATGTTTCCGACACGGAAAGCCTGAACGCCGCGCGCGACCTGCTGCGCCTGGAAGGCATCCTGGCCGGATCGTCCAGCGGCACCCTTTTCGCCGCCGCGCTGAAATATTGCCGCGCCCAGACGCAGCCCAAGCGCGTCGTCACCCTGGTCTGCGACACGGGCAACAAGTACCTGTCGAAGATGTTCAACGACGCCTGGATGGAAGATCACGGCTTCCTGCCGCGCGACCGGCACAACGACCTGCGCGACCTGATGACCCGGCGCCACGACAAGGGACAGGTGGTGACCGTCGGGCCGGAGGATACGCTGCTGACGGCCTACAAGCGCATGCGGATTTCCGACGTGTCGCAATTACCCGTCATGGAAGGCGACCGGGTGATCGGCATCCTGGATGAAAGCGACCTGCTGTTGCATGTCGAGAAGGACCCGGCCCGCTTCCGCGACAAGGTCTATACCGCCATGGTCAACCGGCTGGAGACCCTTCCCGTCACGGCGACCATGGCCGATCTGAAGGCCCTGTTCGATCGCAACATGGTGGCCATCATCCAGGACGGGCCGACCTTCCTGGGCCTGCTGACCCGGACGGATGTCCTGAACCATCTGCGCCGGCAGTTGGGCTGAACCGCCGTTGGGGGCTCCGGGGGACAGCGGTGCGCTCCCCCGGACTATTTCCATGAAATCAGTGGATAATGCGCGGGGCGTGGGCCTGCCCTGCGGTTGACGCTGGCCGCTTGGCCGCGGGGCCGGGGCCGGCTATCTGTTGGACCTCTGACATTCCCGGAACCGACAGCGCCCCATGTCCGACGCCCTGCCCCGCACCCGGCTCTATATCGACCAGCCCCTGTCCGCAGGGGCGGCGGTGGCGCTGGATGCCGGCCGCGCCCACTATCTGCGCGCCGTGCTGCGGCTGGGGCCGGGCGATGCCGTGCTGGCCTTCAATGGCCGCGACGGGGAATATCTGGCCGGTATCGGGGCGCTGGGCAAATCGGCCGGCACATTGCGGGCCGACCGGCAGACCCGTGCGCCCGACACCGGCGCCCCACCCCCGCCCCGGCTGCTTTTCGCGCCGCTGAAGGGCGGGCGCAGCGAATATGTGGTGGAAAAGGCCGTAGAACTGGGGGCGGGCCGCCTGACCCCCGTCTTCACGCGGCGCGGTGATGTTTCCCGCGTCAACCTGGACCGGATGCGCGCCAATGCCGTGGAAGCGGCAGAACAATGCGAGCGGCTGGACATCCCCGACATTGATGACGGGATCGACCTGCACCGGCTGCTGGCCTGCTGGGACCCTTCCATCCCCCTGCTCGTCGCCGCCGAAAGCGGGGCGGCACAGCCGCTGGTGACCGCCGTCACAGCGGCCGCGGGACAGGCCGTCGCATTCCTGGTGGGTCCGGAGGGGGGATTCGACCAGCAAGAACTTGACGCCCTGCGCCGCCTGCCCTTTGTGGTGGGTGTGGGGCTGGGACCGCGCGTGCTGCGCGCCGACACCGCCGCCTTCGCCGTCCTGTCCGTGTGGCAGGCGGTGGCAGGCGACTGGCGATGTCGGCAGGCCGATATGCGCCCGCCCCATCGTGCCTGATCGCCATCGCCCCGCCGTCCCGTCAACGCGCCCGACGCTTCCCCAAGGAACCTACCGAAATGTCCGCACCCCCGACTTCGCGCGGCGAGCCGATCACCGACCGCCGCCAACTGGTGGCGTATCTGGAACAGGGCATGAAGCCGGCCGTCGACTGGCGCATCGGCACGGAACATGAGAAGTTCGTGTTCAGGGGTCCCGACCATGCGCCCGTTCCCTATGCGGGTCCCGGCGGCATCGGGGAAATCCTGGGGGAATTCCACCGCCGCTTCGGCTGGGAGCCCGTGCGCGAGGGCGACAACATCATCGCCCTGACCCAGGGCATGGCCAATATCAGCCTGGAGCCCGGCGGGCAGTTCGAGCTGTCGGGCGCGCCGTTGACCACCATTCACCAGACCTGCGGGGAGGTGGGGTCGCATCTGGCGCAGGTGCGCGCCATCGGCCAGGATCTGGGCTTCGGCATGCTGGGCATGGGCTTCAACCCGAAATGGCCGCGCGCCGACATCCCCTGGATGCCCAAGGGCCGATACAAGATCATGCGCGAATACATGCCCAAGGTCGGTTCCCTGGGGCTGGACATGATGACCCGGACCTGCACGGTCCAGGTCAATCTGGACTTCGCGTCGGAAGCCGACATGGTGAAGAAGTTCCGCGTGTCGCTGGCCCTGCAGCCCATCGCCACGGCCCTGTTCGCGGCCAGCCCCTTCATGGAGGGCAAGCCCAACGGCTATCAGAGCTATCGTTCCCATATCTGGACCGACACGGATGCCGACCGCACGGGCGACCTGCCCTTCGTGTTCGAGGATGGATTCGGGTTCGAGCGTTATGTCGACTATGCGCTCGATGTGCCGATGTATTTCGTCTATCGCGACGGACGCTATCTGGACGCCTCCGGCCTGTCGTTCCGCGATTACCTGGATGGGCGGCTGTCGATCCTGCCGGGGGAAAAGCCGTTGATGACCGACTGGTCGGACCATATGACGACCATGTTCCCGGAAGTGCGGCTGAAGAAATATCTGGAGATGCGGGGCGCCGATGCCGGCCCCTGGGGCCGGCTGTGCGCCCTGCCGGCTTTGTGGGTGGGCCTGCTGTATGACACCACGGCGCTGGATGCCGCCTGGGACATCGTGAAGGGCTGGACGCGGGAGGACCGCGCCACGCTGCGCCGCGACGTGCCGCGGCTGGGTCTGGCCACCCCCTTCCAGGGCGGGACGGTGCAGGATGTGGCACGCCGCGTCGTGGCCATCGCACGCGAGGGGCTGCGCAACCGGGCGCGTCTGGCCGGCATGGGCGACGACGAGACGCATTTCCTGGAACCGCTGGTCGCCATCGCGCAATCGGGCCGGTCGCTGGCGACGGAGATGCTGGAGAAATATCACGGCCCCTGGGCCGGATCGGTCGATCCCGCCTATCAGGAATATGCCTACTGATAGGTATCTGCATTGATCAGAACCTATGGTGCTGATCAATGCAACCATGCGCCGGGCGCCGCCCCGATGCCTGGGCTTTGGCCACGCGGCACGGACCGCGCGACGGCGGTCGCCGCCCTGCCATCGGTCAAACATTTTGGCCGATGGCGCAAGGGCATGGGCACCATGCTGGCCGGGCCTGATCCCCATGCGACCGCCCGGCATCACTCCACGCCGAAAAGCCCCAGTTGCCAGCGCATCTCGGCTTCTGTCATCGGATAATCGATGCCGTGGCGGGCGTTCAGCAGCTTGGTCGGCGGCAGGCCGGATTTCAGTTGCAAAAGCCGGGCGCAGCGCATGGACAGACCCGCCCGCCAGGCCAGCGCCGTGATGGCGCGGGCGCTCTGCGTATCGATGATCCGCTGCACCAGGTCCGGCGGCAGATCGGCGCGCAGGGCCAGCGCCTCGCGCACGAAGGGCTTGTCGCCCCAGGACAGGGCATCCCAGACGGCATTCTCATCCAGCTTGCCTTCGGCCTTCAGGCGGGCCGCCTTGGCGTCGGGCGCCTCCCGCTTCACATAATCACGCGCCCAGTCCAGCCGGCGGCGGGTCACCTCCACCACCTCCTGCCGGTCCAGCTTGTCGAACCCCTGGCCGGCCAGTTCGCCGCGGATGCTGTCCTCCACGATCCCCGCCAGCTTGCCCAGCAGGGATGGCGGCAACAGCGGCTTGGCCGCCGCCCGGCCGCTGTCGAACACGGCGAGCGGCTTTGCCACCAGCCGCGTCATGGTCCCGTCGCCGATGGCTGCACCGGGATTGGCCAGAAGGCTGGCCGTGGCCACGGGATCGCCGGATGCCGCCACGGCGTCGGCCACAGGGGACGACACATGATCGCGGCGGGCGATGGCCTCCAGCACCCAGGGAACGGGCTGGGCCGCGATGATGGCCAGCAACTCTTCATCCGGCAGGTTCACGCAGCCGCGCAGGATGGGCTCCGCCACATCGCGGGCCACGTCGCGGGCCAGTTGCCCCACCAGGGCCGGCGGGGCAACGGCCACATCGCGCAGGGCGCCGGCCAGGGCCGCACGCACCCGCACCACCTGATCGGCGGCCAGCATGGTCAGCGCATGCTGGGCCAGATCGCGGATGGCAGCATGTTCGGGTCCCGTCAGGTGGGGCAGGACCCGGGCCAGCTTGCGCGACAGCAGCACCCGAACGTCGGTGTCACTGTCCCGCGCCAGCCGCGGCGCCGCCTGTACCGGTGTTTCCGCGCGATAGGCGACGGCCCGCCGGACCAGCGGATCATCATCATCGGCCAGATAATAGAGCAGTTCCGGCGGCGTGCCGGGCTGCAAAGCCAGATCGGCCCGCGTGGCCGCATCGGGGCTGGCCGCCAATGCCTTGGCCCGTTCATAGGCGATGACCGGCCGTTCCGGATCGGGCCGGTCGGTCATGGCGGAGATGGGGGCTGAACAGGGACAACAGGCAGCATGGCGCCACGATCCCCCATCCGCCGGCACCTTTCAACCCGGATCAGCTATCACCTGTACCGACGATGCGTGCCACGGTGCCATCGGCCCGCATCGCGGCCAGCGCGGCATCGAACCGGGCCGGAATGGACGGGTCCAGCTTCGCGGCGACACTGAAGACGACATAGGCCTCCGGTCCGCTGACGGGCATGGGATGCGCCTCCACCTTGTCCACCAGGTCCAGGCGGCCGGCCCGGTCCATGGCGACGCGGTAACCGTCCAGGAAGCCGTCGATCCGGTCGCGCATCAGCATGGCCATGGCGCTTTCCCCGTTCTGGACGGCGACCAGATTGCCGGCCAGCGCGCCGTCATTGACCAGATCCTCGAACTCCTGGCTGTAGCGGCTGCCCTGTACGATACCCAGGCGGAAGGACGTGCCGGCCAGATCCCGCAGGCTGGCCAGGGGAAAGCGCGCCGCCTCGCCCCGGCGGACGACCAGCACGTTGCGGCCATGGCGCAGCGGTGCGGAATAGAGGCCGATGGCCTCCCTCTCCGCCGTCCGCGCGACACCGGCCACGGCATCCACTTTGCCTTCCTGCAACAGCACCATGGCCCGCTGGCGCGGAGCCTGTTCCCATTCCACGCGGCAATCCATGCGCCGCGCCACTTCGGCCACCAGTTCGACATCGATGCCGGCCGGCCTCCCATCCTTCAGCGACTGGAACGGCGGCAAATCGGCCAGGGCGAACCGCAGATGGCAGCCGGGCACAGCAGATGCCCCCGCGCCCGCCGACAGGACGGGCAACACCAGCAAGACCGCAAGGGCGGCCGGAAGAACACGGATGCGCAATTTCATGACGCGCATGAATGCACATAATTTCGTTAAAAATGTAACGACCAATTTGGCAAATCTCGCATGAACCATTCCGCTGCCGAACCGGTCGCCGCCGCCGCGCCGCACATGCGGCGTCGCCCAAGCCCACGGATGTGGGCGCCGACGCACGCCCAAGCCCACGGATGTGGGCGCCGGCGCACGCCCACGGATGTGGGCGCCGGCGATTGAGATGCCGGTGATCGGTTGCGATCACCGGGACTTGGCATAAGGCATTGGCGATGCGCCCGCCGGCCCGGCAAGGCTGGGTCAATGCCGCTGCACTTGTCCATCCCGGTCCCGGCCGTTACCACCTTGTGCGGAAGCCCTTGACCTTATTCGTGAAAGCGCCATGACCGACGGCCCCCTCTCCGTCTATCGCGCCCGCCGGGGCACCGGCACGCTGAAAGCCGATCCGGCCCAGGAACTGGCCGCCGAAAAGCTGGAAAGCCTGTGGCGCGCCCTGAAGGGATACCGTCCTTCCACGGGGCAGACGGGCTGGCGCGCGCGCTTCGGGCTGACCCGCCGGCCGGACCCGGCGCCGCAGGGCCTGTACATCTATGGCGATGTCGGCCGGGGCAAGTCCATGCTGATGGATCTGTTCTTTGAAACGGCGCCTGTGGCGGAGAAGGTCCGCGTGCATTTCCATGCCTTCATGCTGAACGTGCATGAGCGGATGCACGCCATCCGCCAGGAGGGCCGCGCCAAGGCCGGGGACGAGGTGGTGGAGGTGGCCCGCGAGATCGCGGCGCGCGGCTGGCTGCTGTGCTTTGACGAATTTCACGTCACCGACATCACCAACGCCATGATCCTGGGCCGCCTTTTCACGGCCCTGTTCGACCTGGGCGTCGTGGTCGTGGCCACCAGCAACTGGCCGCCGGAGGATCTTTACAAGGACGGCCTGAACCGCCAGCTTTTCCTGCCCTTCATCGCCCTGCTGAAGGAAAAGCTGGACGTGCTGCACCTGGCATCCGAACGGGATTACCGGCTGGCGCGGCTGATGGGCGCCAAGGTCTACCATTATCCGTTGACGGCCGGCACGACAGAGGCCATGCGGCGTACCTTTGCCGACCTGACCGACGGGCAGGACCCGCAGGCCACGCATCTGACAGTTCAGGGCCGCACCGTGGAAGTGCCGCGCAGTGCCAAGGGCGCGGCCTGGTTCACCTTCGACGAATTATGCGCCCGCCCGCTGGGAGCCGGCGATTACCTGGCCATCGCCACACATTTCCACACGGTGCTGATCGACATGGTGCCGCGCCTGGCGGAAGCGCAGCGCAACGAGGCCAAGCGCTTCATGACCCTGATCGATGCGCTGTATGAGCACAAGGTCAACACCATCATCGCGGCCGAGGTGGCCCCCGAGCGCATTTATGCCGAGGGGACACATGCGTTCGAGTTCCAGCGCACCGTCAGCCGCATGATGGAAATGCAGGCTGAGGATTACCTGGCCCGCCCGCACCTGACCTGACCGGGCCCGAAGGGAGCGACGCCGTGACCGAAGTGCGCAAACGCTCCGTGATGATCGCCGGCCATCCGACCAGCGTGACGCTGGAGGAACCGTTCTGGGAGGCCTTGAAGGAACTGGCCGCCGCGGAGGGCATCGCCGTGAACCTGCTGATCGAACGGGTGGACGCAACGCGCACGGGCAACCTGTCCAGCGCGCTGCGCGTGCATGTGCTGGCCGCATTCAGAAAGACCGCCGCGCCAGACCCCGGCCCTATCGCTTGAAGAAGGCCTGCGCCGCGGTCTGGACATCCTGCTTGTCCTTGATCGCGGTGCGGACACGCACGATCTCCGCTTCCAGGGCGGCGATATAGTCGTTCAGGTCACCGATGGACAGGCCCGCCAAGTCGACGGGTTTGGACGGCTTCCTGGCGGGAAGCAGTTCATCCAGGTCGAAAGCCATCGTCGTTCCCCCTGTCCCGGTGCCTTTGCCTTGCTGCCATTGTGCGGTATCAGACCATGGATCGCAATCATCCGCCAAAGCCAGGAGAACCCCATGACCCTGCCCCAGACCATGCGCGCCGTGGAAATCCGGGAGCCCGGCGGACCGGAAGTGCTGGTCCCCGCCACCCGCCCCCTGCCCGTGCCGGCCGCCGGCGAGGTGCTGATCAAGGTGGCGTTCGCCGGGGTCAACCGCCCTGATGTGATCCAGCGCCTGGGCCAGTATCCGCCGCCGCCGGGCGCCAGCGACCTGCCGGGGCTGGAGGTGGCGGGCACCATCGCGGCGGTGGGGCCGGAAACGACGGGCTGGCAGATCGGCGACACGGTCTGCGCCCTGCTGGGCGGCGGCGGCTATGCCGAATATGCCACGGCGCCGGCCGGGCAGTGCCTGCCCCTGCCCGACGGGCTGGACATGGTGCAGGCCGCCGCCCTGCCCGAAACGGTCTTCACCGTCTGGACCAACCTGTTCGAACGGGCGGGGCTGGTGTCGGGCGAGAGCGTGCTGGTCCATGGCGGAACCAGCGGGATCGGCACCATCGCCATCCAGCTTGCCAAGGCGATGGGTGCCACCGTCTTCGCCACGGCCGGCGGGCCGGAGAAGGTGGCCGCCTGCACGACGCTGGGCGCGGATCATGCCATCGACTATCGCAGCCAGGATTTCGTCGCCCTGGTGAAGGACGCGACGCAGGGGCGCGGCGTCGACGTGGTGCTGGACATGGTGGGCGGCGACTATCTGCCCCGCAATATCGATTGCCTGGCCATGGATGGCCGCCATGTCACCATCGCCTTCCTGCGCGGCCCCAAGGTGGCGCTGAACCTGACCCCCATCATGCTGAAACGCCTGACCCTGACCGGCTCCACCCTGCGCGCCCGGACGACGGTGCAGAAGGTGGCACTGGCCACGGCCGTGCGGACCCATGTCTGGCCCCTGGTCACGGCCGGCAAGGTCCGCCCCGTCATCGCCGCCACCTTCGCACTGGAACAGGCCGCCGACGCCCACAGGCTGATGGAAAGCTCCACCCATATCGGCAAGATCATGCTGCGGATCTGACGGCGTACCCATCTGCATCGATCAGGACCTGTCGTTCTGATCGATGCGGCCCTGAAGGCGCCGGGCGAGAACCCGGCCGGGCTCAAGATCCCCCTTTAATCCGGCGGGCGGACCGACTATATAGGTCTTGTCGGGTTCGCCCGACTATGGAGATAAACGCGGTGTGGAATAGACGTTGCGGACCCGGGGGCGGTACCCGGCGCCTCCACCATTCACCGTCGGCCGGCCCCTGATCGGGCCAAGGGCCGCCGGTTCATGGGGGCGAAACAGGATCGACGCGCGTAATAAAGGCACAGTCTTCTCTCGGCATGATACCGCCGTTATCGGGTCAAACCTCATAGATGCCAACGATAACTCGGCGTCTGACCTTCGCATGGCTGCCTAATTCCCCCTAAAGGGCGTTAGTCAGTTTGCTTAAGTCGCAGCCCGGGGGGAGCTGGGCAACAGAATCCCCCCACCTTCCATCTTTGCAGATGCATCTGCACATATGCATGTGTGTCTGCACATGCGCATGCCCCCGTCGTGCCCGTGCTTTACCGCATGGCTGTGCAGGCCATACCCGCCTTTTGCGCCCGAGGCTTGATTATCCGCCCGTAATAGGCTTGTCTGGTTCCGTGGGGGACGGCAATCTGCCGTCGCGTTCGTTACCAGGGGTTCAGGTTACAGATGTCGCAGGAAATGCTCCGCTATGACCGCATGGTCGAAGCCGCCAAGCGTGGCGTGGTCAGACAGGCCCTGCGCGAGGTGCTGAGCCGTGGCGGGCAGTTGCCGGGTGAGCATCATTTCTACGTCACCTTCCGCACCGATGCCGAAGGGGTGGAACTGCCGGACTATCTCCGCGCCAAGTACCCGACGGAGATGACCATCGTCCTGCAGTATCAGTTCTACGACCTGATGGTGGAGAATGACCGGTTCGGCGTGACGTTGAGCTTCGGCGGGGTGCTGCGCCGTCTGGTGATTCCGCTGTCCACCATCATCACCTTCGCCGATCCGTCGGTGAACTTCGTCCTGCAGTTCCAGCCGGACGACGCACCCGACGTTCTGGTGGAAGAGGAGACGGAGGCGGAACCCCCTGTCGCCACCGACGAGCCCCCTGCCGACGATGACCAGTCCGATCAGCCCAAGCCCACGGGCACGGTCGTGGCACTGGATGCTTTCCGCAAGAAGTAACGGCCGGCCGGGCTTGCCCGCACCGCCCCGGAGCATCGACTTCACGACGACCGGTAGAACGAAACCGCCATCCGGACCGGCTGGCGGCCGCTGGGAAATTGCGCTGCCGGCCCCTTTCCGCACGGTCGTGCGTTTCGTCTTGACGTGGCTGGCGGCTTCGGGCGTCCTGATGCCAACCAAAGCCGAGCCCGGAGGGATAACGCCATGACCGACCATGTATTGGTGAGCGACGCCGATGCGGTCCGCACCATCACGCTGAACCGCGCCGACAAGCGCAATGCGTTGACGGCCGCCATGTATGCCACCATGGCCGAGGCCGTGCGCACTGCGCCGGATGCCGGCATGCGCGTCATCCTGTTCGAAGGTGCGGGCGGCTTCTTCACGGGCGGCAACGATATCGGCGACTTCCTGGCCAACCCGCCATCCAGCGAGGATGCGCCCGTCTTCCGTTTCCTGGCCCAACTGGCGACGACGCCGCTGGCCCTGGTGGCTGCGGTGGAAGGCATGGCGGTGGGCATCGGCACCACGATGCTGCTGCATTGCGATCTCGTCTATGCCGCCCCGGATGCGCGGCTGCATGTGCCCTTCGTCGATCTGGGGCTGGTGCCGGAGGCGGCCAGTTCGCTGCTCATGCCACGCACGATGGGGCATGCCCAGGCGGCCCGCATGCTGATGCTGGGCGAGCCGATCGGCGCGGAGGAGGCGCTGGCCACCGGCATCCTGTCCGGCATCGTGCCCACGGCCGATCTGTCTGCGCACGCTCGGGCCAAGGCCGCGGCCCTGGCAGCCAAGCCGGCCGGCGCGCTGCGCCAGACCAAGGCGCTGATGCGGCCCGATCAGGCGCTGATCCTGGACACGATGCGCAAGGAGGCCGGCATTTTCGGTGCCTGCCTGCGGTCGCCGGAGGCCATGGCGGCGTTCCAGTCCTTCATGACGCGCGGCAAGCGCTGATCCGTTCGGGGTAGTGGCGGCGGGGACGGCAATGCGATAGAGCTATGCCGCCCCTGCAACAAACCGGTCCGTCCGTGCCCCGATGATGCGCCGCCTTCTCGCCCTGAGCACCGCCCTGCTGGCCCTGTCCGGCAGTGCCGCCGCCCAATCCGCCCTATTCGGGATGGAGACGACGAACGACACGGCCCCCCTGTGGGAAGCCAGCCTGCTGGCGGCCGGCGGTTACATCGCCCACTACCCGGCCGCATCGGAGGGCCAGTTCAAGGCCCTGCCCATTCCCTTCCTGATCTATCGCGGCGACCATCTGCGCATCGGCGATGATGGCTTCATCCGCGCCCGCCAGGAAATGGCGGGGGGGCGGCTGGAACTGGATATCGGGCTGGACGGGTCCTTCGATGTCGACAGCAAGGACAACAAGGCCCGCAGCGGCATGCCGGACCTGGACCTGCTGATCGAGGCGGGACCGAAGCTGACCTGGCACTTCCTGCCTGGGGATGCCAGCCGGCAGATCGACCTGGGCGTCGAACTGCGCGCCGTCATCGCCACGCGCTTCATCGGCTTCGATTACGAGGGGATCACCCTGAACCCCGAATTGAGCTGGTTCGAGCGGTCGCTGGGCGGCACGAAGATGCGGGGCTATGCCTCCATCGGTCCCATTTTTGGCTTCGACGGCGTGAATGATTATTTCTATCAGGTGGACCCGGTCTATGCGACGCCGGATCGCCCCGCCTACCGCGCACAGAACGGCTATATCGGCACCAAGACGACGCTGGGCCTGGCCTATCCGGTCACCGAACGGCTGCTGGTGTTCGGCGCGGCCCAGGTCGGCTATTACGGTGGCAGCGCGAACGAGGACAGCCCCCTGTTCCGCGAGAAGACCAATGTCAGCGTTGGCGCCGGCCTGCGCTGGTCCTTCTGGCAGTCCGAAGCACGGGTGCCCGTGATCAGGTAGTTGTACGGCTTTCCTTCGCCTGGAAAGCCACGCCGCCAGCCGGTCAGCCCGGCACGAAGACCAATGCGGCCAGCGGCGGCACGGTAATTTCAGCGGAGCAGGGCTGGCCGTCCCAGGGCAGGGACTGTGCCATCACGCTGCCGCCATTGCCGATGCCGCTGCCGCCATAGGCCGCGGCATCGCTGTTCAGCACCTCCTGCCAGCGCCCCGGACGGGGCAGGCCGACGCGGTAGCGTTCGCGCGGGACAGGCGTGAAGTTCAAGACCGTGACGGCCACGGCATCCCCGGCCATGCCATGCCGGCTGTAGGCCAGCAGGCTTTCATCCGCGGCCCCGCCCTTGATCCAACGGAACCCCTCCGCCTCGCAATCGCGCTCGTGCAGGGCGGGGATGTCCCGGTAGATCCGGTTCAGGTCGCGGACAAGGTCGCGCACGCCGCGATGCCAGTGGCCGCCGAACGGATCGTCCAGCAGATGCCAGTCCAACTGGCTGTCATGGTTCCATTCTCGGGCCTGCGCGAACTCCCCGCCCATGAACAGCAGCTTCTTGCCCGGATGGGTCCACATGAAGCTGAAATAGGCGCGCAGGTTGGCGAATCGCTGCCAGTCGTCGCCGGGCATGCGGGCCAGCAGCGAACCCTTGCCATGCACAACCTCGTCATGGCTGAGCGGCAGGATGAAATTCTCCGAAAAGGCGTAGAGCAGGCCGAAGGTCAGGTCGTGATGATGGTGGCGGCGGTGGATGGGGTCGCGCTGCATGTATTTCAGCGTGTCATGCATCCAGCCCATGTTCCATTTATACCCGAAACCCAGGCCGCCGGCATGGGCGGGCTGCGATACGCCGGGCCAGGCGGTCGATTCTTCCGCAATGGTGATGGCCCCGCCGCCCTGCCCCTCATCGGTGCCATAGACCAGGGCGTTCATGGCGCGCATGAAATCGATGGCTTCCAGGTTTTCCCGCCCGCCATGGCGGTTGGGCACCCATTCCCCTTCCTTGCGGCTGTAATCCAGGTACAGCATGGATGCCACGGCATCCACCCGCAGCCCGTCCACGTGATAATGACGCAACCAGAACAGGGCGTTGGCGGTCAGGAAATTCGTCACCTCGTTCCGGCCGAAATTGTAGATGGCCGTGTTCCAGTCCGGGTGATAGCCCTGGCGCGGGTCGGCATGCTCGTAAAGGTGGGAACCGTCGAACCGGTAGAGCCCATGGGCGTCGGTGGGGAAATGGCCCGGCACCCAATCGATGATCAGACCGATATCCGCCTGATGGCAGGCATCCACGAAGGCCTGGAAATCGGCCGGCGTGCCGAACCGCGCGGTGGGCGCGAACAGGCCGAGGGCCTGATATCCCCACGACCCGTCAAACGGATGCTCATGCACGGGCATCACCTCGATATGGGTGAAGCCCATGTCGCGCACATAGGGCACCAGCAGCGCCGCCAGGTCGCGCCAGTTCAGATAGGAACCGCCATCCGGGCGCCGCCACGAACCGGGATGCACCTCGTAGATCGAAAGCGGAGCATTGCGGGCATTGCGGGCGGCCCGGGCCGACAGCCATTGCCCGTCCCGCCATTCATGCCGGTCGATCCGCGTCACGATGGACGCGGTGGCGGGCCGGAATTCGGCAGCCTGCGCATAGGGGTCCGCCTTCAGCGGCAGCAGATGGCCCGCCGCGTCCAGCAATTCATATTTGTAATGCGCCCCCTCCGCCACGCCGGGAACGAACAGTTCCCAGATGCCGGCGCCCAGGCGCAGGCGCATCGGATGGATGCGGCCATCCCAGCCGTTGAAATCCCCCACCACCGAAACGCGCCGCGCATTGGGCGCCCAGACGGCGAAGCGCACGCCGGACACACCATCGATCACATCCAGATGCGCGCCCAGCTTCTCATAGGCGCGCCAATGCCGCCCCTCCCCCAGCAGGTGCTGGTCCATTTCCCCCAGCAGGGGCGGGAACCGGTAGGGGTCGTCGATCTCCCACACGGCGTCGCCACGGTGCAACCGCAGCCGATAGCCGGTCGCCTGTTCCAGCGTCAGCGTGCCGTCGAACAGGCCAGCCGGGTCGATGCGGGCCAGTTCCAGCCGGACGGCCCCGTCGGGGCCGATCACGGTCACGCGGTCCGCGTCGGGGCGCAACACCCGCAGCGCGACCCGGTCCGACCCGTCATGGAACCGGTGCGGTCCCAGCACCGCGAAGATGTCACCATGGCTGGCACCGGTGATGGCGGCGATCTCGGCGGCGGAAAGGGCAAGGGACATTGGCGGGCCTGGACAGGGAAGGGGTCGGTCTGTTTACCATATTTCCGGGGCAAGGGAGATGGGATCGACAACCGCCGCCACCCGCTCCCGTCCCGCCCGTCAGCCCCGCTGGGTCAGCCGGCGCTCGCGGATCGGCCGCTTGGACCGGGCAAGGCTTTCCGCCAGGTTCACGCCCTTGCGCAGGGCGACAGCCACCTGCAGCACGTCCAGCATGGCCAGATGCGCCAGACGGCTGACCATGGGCGTGTACATGCTGGTATCCTCCACCACATCCACCAGCAGCGACACGGTGGCCTTCTCCGCCAGCGGGGACCCGCCGCTGGTCAGGGCCACGACCTTGGCCCCGCTGTCCAGCGCCAGATCGACCGACCGCAGCAATTCCCGCGTGCGGCCGGTATGGGAGATGACCAGGGCCGCCGCGTTCGGCCCCAACAGGGTGGCCGACATGGCCTGCACATGGAAGTCGGTATAGGCGACGCAGGGGATGCCCAGCCGGAAGAACTTGTTCTGCGCATCCATGGCCACCACGCCCGATGCGCCGAAGCCGTAGAATTCCATGCGCTGCGCCGCGGTCAGGATGCTGACCGCCTGTTCCAGCGCCTCGGGATTGGTGTGGTTGCGCACACGGGTCAGGGACGCGATGGACCGGTTCAGCACCTTGGCCGCCACATCAACCACGGGATCATCGGGCCGCACCTCCTCATGCACATAAGGGGTGCCCGTGGCCAGGTCCTGGGCCAGGCGCAGCTTGAAATCCTGGAAACCGGCACAGCCGATGGACCGGCAGAAGCGCACGACGGTGGGCTGGCTGACCTGCGCCTCGCGCGCCACCTCCGCCACAGAGGCGTTGACCACCGAATGCGGGCGCTTCAGCACCACTTCGGCGATCTTCTGTTCCGACCGCCGGAGACCGGCCTGCATGCCGCGGATACGTTCAAGCACGGTCGCGCTCCCCAAACCTTCAAATCCGAAAGGGCCGCGGGCGATGCGGCGATGTAAGGGAATTACACGAAATCCATCGGGATTTGGCAAGGCCGGCATATCGGCGGTAATGGCGGGGCACGGTTGTTTCCCCCGCTTTGATCATTGCGCGTGCAAAATGCCTTTCAGAGGGCATGGAACGTAGTAAAGTTACGCCGCAGCGCAGCGTGGCGGGACGAAACATGCGCACCTTAGCCGGAATCGCTATACTTGCACGTAATGCCCGCTTGCCCCGGACTGTAATTCTGCTACATTCACAGGCAGAGGGCCGCGCGGGGTTCCGCGCGGTCGCGGCCGGAGAACGGCTGGAAAGACGAAGAAACGGGCGGGCCGGGTGCCATGGCTGATGTGATGCAGGTGAACCCCTTCGATTACGTGGTGTTCGGCGGTACGGGCGATCTCGCCCTGCGCAAGCTGATGCCCGCGCTCTACTATCGGGAGCGCGACCATCAGTTGACGGACGACAGCCGCATCGTGGGCGTGTCGCGCACCGACCAGGGCACCGCGCAGTTCCGCCAGCAGATTGCCGCGGCGCTGGAACAGTTCGTGCCGGCCGACGATATCGACCCCGCCGTGCTGGACCGGTTCCTGGGCCGCATCGCCTATGTGGCGCTGGATGCGACCAAGCCGGACGGCCACTGGCCGCAACTGGCCGAGGCGTTGAAGGACGGGGGCGAGAAGGCCCGCGTCTTCTATCTGGCCACCTCCCCGGCGCTGTTCGGCGCCATCTGCCGCAACATCCGCCAAGCCGGCCTGATCTGTCCGAAGACGCGCGTCGTGCTGGAAAAGCCGATCGGCAAGGACCGGGCATCGGCCAACGCCGTAAATGACGAGGTCGGCGCCATCTTCAAGGAAGAGCAGATCTTCCGCATCGACCATTACCTGGGCAAGGAGTCGGTGCAGAACCTGATGGTCCTGCGTTTCGGCAACGCCCTGTTCGAGCCGTTGTGGAATGCCGGCTATATCGACCATGTGCAGATCACCGTGGCCGAGAAGGTGGGCGTGGAGGGGCGGGCCGAGTATTACGACAAGGCCGGCGCACTGCGCGACATGGTGCAGAACCATTTCCTCCAGTTGCTGTGCCTGGTGGCCATGGAGCCGCCTTCGTCGCTGACGGAGGACATGATCCGCAACGAGAAGATCAAGGTGCTCCGCGCCCTGCGCCCCATCACGGTGCAGGATGTGAAGGCCAAGACCGTGCGCGGCCAGTACCGGCCCGGCGCGATCGAGGGCAAGTCCGTCCCCGGATATCCCGACGAACTGGGCAGCAGCTCGAACACTGAAACCTTCGTCGCCATCAAGGCGGAAATCGACAATTGGCGGTGGGGCGGGGTGC
This sequence comes from Niveispirillum fermenti, assembly GCF_048066175.1. Lineage (GTDB taxonomy): Bacteria > Pseudomonadota > Alphaproteobacteria > Azospirillales > Azospirillaceae > Niveispirillum > Niveispirillum fermenti. The sequence continues at coordinate 27,167 of NZ_JBLTXA010000017.1, forward strand.
CGTTCTATCTGCGCACCGGCAAGCGCATGGCGACCCGCTATTCGGAAATCGTCGTGCAGTTCAAGGCCGTACCCCATTCGGTGTTCGATCGTGGTGCCGGCGAACTGACCGCCAACCGGCTGGTCATCCGCCTGCAGCCCGACGAGGGCGTGAACCTGTCCATCATGACCAAGGTGCCGGGCCCCGGCGGGTTGCGCCTGCGTTCCGTGCCGTTGAACCTTTCCTATGCCGAAACGTTCAAGGATCGTTATCCCGATGCCTATGAACGGCTGCTGATGGATACGGTGCGGGGCAACCCGTCCCTGTTCATGCGCCGGGACGAGGTGGATGCCGCCTGGGCCTGGATCGACACGATCCTGAAGGGCTGGAAGGATGCCGACCAGGCGACCGAACCCTATCCGGCCGGAAGCTGGGGGCCGCTGTCGGCCGCCCTGCTGCTGGCCCGCGACGATCGGCGGTGGAACGATGCCGAATATCAATGAGTTCAAGGCATTCGCCGACAAGCCGGTATTGGTGGCGGCGCTGGCCGACCATGTCGCCGCGACGATCGTGGCAGCCGTCGCCGATCATGGCTGGGCCTCGCTGGTCCTGTCCGGCGGCTCCACGCCGGCCGACCTGTTCGTGCGGCTGGATCGCATCGACCTGCCTTGGGACAAGGTCTATCTGACCCTGTCGGATGAGCGCTGGGTCGATCTGGACGATCCGGCCAGCAACGAGGCGATGGTCCGCCGCACCCTGGCCACGGCCGTGGCCGGGGGGGCAACCGTCGTCGGGCTGAAAAGCGTCGGTACCACGCCGGCCGACGGCCTGCCCCGCACCAGCAGCCGGCTGGCCACCATGCCACGCCCCTACGACCTTGTGCTGCTGGGCATGGGGGAGGACAGCCACACGGCCAGCTTCTTCCCCGGTGCCGCCGGCCTGGAAGAGGCGTTGACCGGGTCGCTGGGCCTGGCGGTGGCGGCCGTGGCCCCGGTCGGGGGCGTGCCGGCCCGCATCACCCTGACCCGGCCGGAATTGCTGCGCACACAGCAGGTGATCCTGCTGATAACGGGGCCCCGCAAGAAGGAGGTCCTGGAAATGGCGCTGCAACCCGGCCCCATGGAGGCGGCCCCCGTCCGCGCCGTCCTGCACCAGGAACAGGTTCCCGTTTCCATCTGGTGGGCGCCGTAACCCCCGTCCATGACCGGGCGCCCCTGAAGGAGGAAGTTCGAGATGACACAGGACGCCATCCGCCGCGTCACGGACAGGATCGTCGGGCGCAGCGTCGCTACCCGATCCAGATATCTGGAGCAAACCCGCGCCGCCGCCGGCAAGGGTCCGCGCCGCGGCACGCTGGCCTGTGGCAACCTGGCCCATGGCTTCGCCGCCTGTGCGCCCGATGACAAGGCCAAGCTGAAATCCGGGATGGAGCCGAACATCGCCATCGTGTCGTCCTACAACGACATGCTGTCGGCGCATCAGCCGCTGGAGCGCTATCCGGCCCTGATCAAGGACGCCGTGCGCAAGGTGGGGGCCGTGGCGCAGTTCGCGGGCGGCGTGCCCGCCATGTGCGACGGCGTCACCCAGGGGCAGCCCGGCATGGAACTGTCCCTGTTCTCCCGCGATGTCATCGCCATGTCGACCGCTATCGCGCTGTCGCACAACATGTTCGATGCGGGCCTGTATCTGGGTGTGTGCGACAAGATCGTGCCGGGCCTGTTCATCGGCGCGCTGTCCTTCGGCCATCTGCCGGCGGTCTTCGTGCCGGCCGGCCCCATGACGTCCGGCCTGTCCAACCCGGAAAAGGCCAAGGTCCGCCAGCTCTATGCCGAAGGCAAGCTGGGGCGCGACGCCCTGCTGGAAGCGGAGTCGCAGAGCTATCACGGGCCGGGCACCTGCACTTTCTACGGCACCGCCAATTCCAACCAGATGATGATGGAGATCATGGGCCTGCACCTGCCCGGCTCCAGCTTCATCAACCCCAACACGCCGCTGCGCGACGCGCTGACGGTGGCCGCCGCCGAACGGGCGGCGAGGATCACGGCGCTGGGTGACGAATATACCCCCATCTGCGACGTGATCGACGAGAAGGCCATCGTCAACGCCGTCATCGGCCTGATGGCGACGGGCGGGTCCACCAACCATGCCATGCATCTGGTCGCCATGGCCGCCGCTGCCGGCATCCTGATCGACTGGCAGGATTTCAGCGACCTGTCGTCCGCCGTCCCGCTGCTGGCCCGCGTCTATCCCAACGGCGTGGCCGATGTGAACCATTTCCACGCGGCCGGCGGCATGCAGTTCGTCATCTCCGAACTGCTGGACAACGGCCTGCTGCATGGCGATGTGAAGACGGTGGCCGGTGATGGGCTGGATGCCTATCGCCAGGACGCCTTCCTGGACAATCACGGGGTCGCCACCTGGCGCCTGGGCGTCCGGCAGAGCGCCGACACCAAGGTGCTGCGCCCCGTCGCCGACCCGTTCGACAGCACGGGCGGCATGCGGCTTCTGTCCGGCAATCTGGGCCGCGGCGTCATCAAGGTGTCGGCCGTGAAGCCCGAACACCGGATGATCGAGGCGCCTGCCGCCGTGTTCGACAGCCAGGACGACCTGCAGGCCGCCTTCAAGGCCGGCGCGCTGAACCGTGATGTGGTGGCCGTGGTTCGGTTCCAGGGGCCGCGCGCCAATGGCATGCCGGAACTGCACAAGCTGACCCCCGGCCTGGGCGTGCTGCAGGACAAGGGGTTCAAGGTGGCCCTGGTCACCGACGGCCGCATGTCGGGGGCCAGCGGCAAGGTGCCGGCCGCCATCCACATCACCCCCGAATGCCTGGGCGGCGGCCCGCTGGCCAAGGTGCGCGACGGCGACATCATCCGTCTGGACGCCGAAACCGGGGAATTGAACGTGCTGGTCGATGCCGCCGAATTCGCCGCCCGCACCGTGACCATGCCCGACCTGTCGGGCAATGAATGGGGCATGGGCCGCAACCTGTTCGGCGCCTTCCGCGCCGCTGCCACCGGCGCGGAGCAGGGAGCCTCCTGCTTCGCCGCACCCGCAACCACCGCCTGACCGGACCTGACCCCGATGCGCATGGATATCGACCACATTGCCAGCCTTGCCCCGGTGATCCCGGTCATCATCATCGACCGGCTGGAGGATGCCGAGCCGCTGGCCAAGGCCCTGGTGGCCGGCGGCCTTCCCGTGCTGGAGGTGACGCTGCGCTCGCCCGCGGCCCTGGATGCCATGGCCATCATGGCCAAGGTGCCGGGCGCGGTCGTCGGGGCCGGCACCGTGATCGACAAGGCGCAGGTGAAGGATGTGGCCGACGCGGGCGCCAGGTTCATCGTCAGCCCCGGCGCCTATCCCGACCTGGTGGATGCGGTGCTGGACAGCACCATCCCCTATCTGCCCGGCGTCGCCACCCCGGCAGAGATGATGTATCTGCTGTCGCGCGGCATCCATCACCAGAAACTGTTCCCCGCCACGGTGGTGGGCGGCATCGACATGCTGAAGGCCGTGGCCTCGCCCCTGTCGAAGATCCGCTTCTGCCCGACCGGTGGCATCACCGCCTCCACAGCCCCCGATTTCCTGGCCCTGCCCAATGTCATGTGCGTGGGCGGGTCCTGGGTGACGCCGGCCAGGCTGGTGAAGGATGGCAACTGGGCGGCGATCACCGAACTGGCCCGCCAGGCCGCGGCCCTGCGTCCGGCGGGATGACTTTTCACACGCCCGGTACCGCGCCCCAGCGGGGCCGTACCGGCCATCAGGGTCCTCTACGACCGCCGTTGTCCGGTCATTTCACGGCGGTCGACCTTGTGGGCGGTCGGGGTCATCCCCGGCCGCCCTCCTTTTTTTGCAGGGTCCGCCCATTTACGCGCCAGTGCCGCCCTTTTGGGCAAGGTTCATGCCGCCACCATCCCGGTCCGGCCGTCCAAGTGCCTGATCCTGAAGGCCGGGCAACCGGCACCACACTTGGCACGCGATTCGCAATCCGGTTACCCGCACATGCGGCGGAGATATTGGGCTCTCCACCGGCTGGCGACAGGCGGGCAGCATGGTGTGGAATTGGGTCCGTGGTGGGGCCCGACCCGGGTGGCGGCGTCGGCTGGCAGGTTTCCTGCCACCGGCGCCGTTTTTTTCGGCCCGGGTGCCGATCACCGGCAATACGGCTCTAATACTATTTTGCGGTGACCAGAACCTATTGGTTCTGGTCACCGCCCTCAATTGCCGGCGCCAACATTCGTTGGCTTGGCTGCACCGCACGAGCGGCGCGGCGGCCGTCGCCGCCGGACCAACTTGCGATGAGTTCTACTCATCGCAAGTTGGTATAAGCAGATTTTCCGAACGCCGCCCACAGATGGGCGGGCTCGGAAAATCTGCAAACCATGGAGTCGGCAGGTTCCTCCAGGCCAGGCCAGGCCATGTGTGGCCCGATCTGGAGGAACCTGCTTAGGCGGCCGGCGACCGATACAGCACGTGCCGGCACAGCGGATGGTCCGTCGCCAGCGACGGATGGTCGAAATCGCCATCAGCGTCACGGATCAGACCGATCCGCTCCATCACGGCCCGGCTGGCATGGTTGCCGACAGCGGTGATGGCCACGATATCGGACAGGCCTGCCTGCCGCCGGCCGAAATCAAGCGCCGCGCGGGCCCCCTCCGTCGCCAGGCCGCGCCCCTGCCATGCCGCGCCCAGACGCCAGCCGATATCGATGGCGGGGGTGAAATGCGCGTCGAACCGTGTGGGCTGCAACCCGATCATGCCGACCAGACCGCCCCCGTCCCGCAGGCACGCCGCCCAATAGCAGAAGCCCAGCCGCTGCTGATACTCCTGCTGCCGCGCGATGGCAGCAGCCGTCATGTCGCGTGTGATGGGCCCACCCAGCCAGCGACTGACGGCGGGATCGGCATTGATGGCGGCCAGGGCCTCCAGGTCCCCGTCCCGCCAGGGGCGAAGGATCAGACGGTCGGTTTCGATCATCCCCACCGGCCTCAATCCACCATGCGGACCTGCGGCAGGCCGATGCCGGCCGCCACCCGTTCCCGCAGCACGTCGCGGCGGAACCGGTGCAGCTCGGCCGGCCGCCCGCCCGTTCGGGCCTCCTGCGTGCCGGTAGCCTCCACCAGCCCGCCGGCCAGCACCAGTCGGCGGAAATTCTGCTTGTGCAACTGCACGCCCGACAGGGCCTCCACGGTGCGCTGCAGGCGGAACAGGGTGAATTGCGGCGGCAGCAGATCGAAGACCAGCGGCCGGTATTTCAGCTTGCCCCGCAGGCGGCCCAGCGCCACCGCCAGGATGCGCCGGTTGTCCTGCGCCATGGGCGACCCCATGCGGGCGGCCAGACCGGGTTCATCCAGATGGCCATTGTCCAGGACCAGCCCCAGGCGCTGGCGGATGGCACGGTCGCGCCGCGCCTCCTCCACCAGCCCGGCGCTGTATAGAAGCTCGTAGCGCTCCAGCACGCGCTCGGTGTCCCACAATTCCTCCTCCGCGAAGGTGGTGGAGACACGCTCGGCCCGGGCCGCGGCGATGGCGGTGTCCGGCGCGGCGGCGATCCAGCGCGACAGGGCGGGCGCAATGGTCCGGGTCAGGATGTCCGGCTTGCCATCGCGCCAATCCTCCCAGGGGAAGTAATCGTACCAGTCGTGCCATTCCGCGGCCCCGCTGCCCGACAGCGGCGCCTCGCGCGCCAGCGCCATATAGCCCACGGAAACTACACGCGGCCCCCCTTCCAGCTCGCGCGGGTCACGGTACTTGTCCCCGAAGGTATAGAGCTGCTCGACATAGCGTAGCGGCAGGCCGGTCTGTGCCTCCACCCAGCGGCGCAGGCCCTGTTCCAGCGTGCGGTCGCGCTCGGCCGCGAACGGGCCGAAGGGCAGCGCGTCCAGCCCTTCGGTGGCATCGCGCTGTTCGGGGGTGGCCAGATTGTGCGTCATGCGCCGCACCACCAGCACACGCGGCACCTCGTCCGTCACCGCGACGATGACGGCGGTCAGACCCAGGACGGTCGAGTCGGCCATGGGCACGGGTGCCTTTCCCCCTCTCCTGCGGTGCCGCGCTTGGCAGCGGATTCGAAAACAAAGCCGCAGTCGCTTGTAAAGCAATGGAATGCCGTATACCAGCCCATCGGCGGCATTTGCGTTTCGGTTCTCCGAACATCACCGCCAAGGCCTTTCTGCGGACACATAAATGGCGCAAGGTGCCCCGGCAAACCGTGCCGGGGCCGATCCATGGGCTCCGACAAGATACGGTGCCATAGTGGGAGATCAGTCATGGCGTTCAAGCTCGAACAGCGTAAGTCCGAGCTGTTGGAGCAGGTGGTCGCGAGGTTGCGTTCCCGCCTGTCGAAGGAAAAGGCCGGTCTGGCCGAGGCGTTTGTCAGGGCTTTCTACCGCAACGTGTCGCCCGACGACATGCTGCGGTCCACGGCCGATGAACTGTACGGTGCGGCGATTGCCATCATGCAGTTCGCCTGCATCCGGCGGCCCGGCGAAGCGCTGGTGCGGGTCGTGAACCCGCGCATGGACAGCGATGGCTGGCATGCCCACCACACGGTGGTGGAGATCGTCAACGACGACATGCCCTTCCTGGTCGACAGCGTGTCGGCGGAAATGAACCGCCGCGGCCTGACCGTACATCTGGTCGTCCACCCTGTCATACGCGCCACCCGCGATGCCAATGGCCGCCTGACAGCCATCTACACCGCCGAGGACGCACCCGCCGCGGCATTGCTGGAATCGGTGATGCATATCGAGGTGGACCAACGCACCGATCCGGCCGAGATCGAGGCCATCCGGGCCGGGGTCGCCACCGTGCTGGCCGATGTGCGCGCCGCCGTGGCCGATTTCCAGGCCATGCGCGCGCGCCTGGCCGACACGCTGGCCGCAAGCGAGCAATCCCCCCTGCCCCTTTCCTCCGAAGAAGTGAAGGAGGGCCTGTCCTTCCTGCGCTGGATGGACGAGGACCATTTCATCTTCCTGGGCGTGCGCGAATACCGGCTGGGCCGCGACAAGGATGAGGAGACGCTGGACATCCTGGGCGGTGAGGGGCTGGGCCTGCTGCGCGACGACGATGTCAGCGTCTTCGACGGGCTGCGCCATTTCTCCGCCCTGCCGCCGGAGGTCCGGGCCTTCGTGCGCCAGCCGCGCTTCATGATGGTGACCAAGTCCAACAAGGACAGCACGGTCCATCGCCGCGCGCCGCTGGACGCCATCATGGTCAAGCTGTTCAACACCAGCGGGGAGGAGATCGGCGAGCGCCTGTTCGTCGGCCTGTTCACCAGCACCGCCTATAACCGTTCGGCCCGCGACATCCCGTTCCTGCGCCAGAAGGTGAACCGCGTGCTGGCCCGTTCCGGCTTCGATCCGAGGGGCCATGACGGCAAGGCGCTGGTCCATATCCTGGAGACCTACCCGCGGGAGGAACTGTTCCAGATCGGTGATGACGAATTGAGCGACATCGCCAATGGCGTCCTGCATCTCCAGGAACGCCAGCGCATCGCCCTGTTCGTGCGCAAGGACCCGTTTGAACGTTTCGTTTCCGCATTGATCTATGTTCCCCGCGAACGTTACGATACCGATCTGCGCCGGCGCCTGCAGGCTCTGATCGAAAGGGCCTATGACGGCACCAGCACCCAGGTGAATGTCGCCCTGGCGGAAAGCGTGCTGGCACGGGTCCACCTGATCATCCAGACCACACCCGGCAAGCTGCCCGACGTGGATGTGGTCGAGCTTGAAAACCAGTTGATCGAAACGGCCCGCGGCTGGCGCGACCGGCTGACCCAGGCGCTGGTGGAGGAAAGGGGCGAGGCCACCGGCCTGGCGCTGGCCCGCAAATATGCCGGCAGCCTGCCCGCCTCCTACCAGGAAGCCTATACCCCCGATGACGCCGTGGTGGACATCGCGCGGGTGGAGCAGATCCTGTCCAGGGGCGGCATCGCGATGAACCTGTACCGGCCGGTGGAAGCCGACGCCGATCAGTTGTTCTTCAAGGTCTATCAGGCAGGCACGCCCGTGGAACTGTCCAAGGTGCTGCCCATGCTGGAGCATCTGGGCCTGCGCATCCTGGCCGAGGGCGGGCCGTTCGAGGTGGAGCTGGCCGGCGACACGCCCAACATCTTCATGCAGGATTTCGACATGCGCACAGCCGACGGCAGTGCCGTCGAACTGGACCGTGTGAAGGCCGCGTTCGAGGAGGCGTTCCTGCGCGTCTGGACGGGCCAGGCGCAATCCGACGGTTTCAACCGCCTGGTGCTGCTGGCCGGCATGGACTGGCGGGAGGTCACGGCCCTGCGCGCCTATGCCAAGTATTTGAAACAGGCCAAGTTCGACTTCAGCCAGGAATATATCGAAAACACGCTGGCGGCCCATGCCGGCATCGCCCGGCTGTTGCTGGACCTGTTCCGCATGAGCCATGATCCGGCACTGCTGACCCGGCTGGGCCGTGACGAGGTGGACACCCGGCGCAAGGGCCTGATCCTGGAGATCGACCACGCGCTGGACGATGTGTCGAACCTGGACGAGGATCGCATCCTGCGCCGGATGCTGAACATCATCCGCGCCACGCTGCGCACCAATTTCTTCCAGAAGGCCGGCGACGGCAAACCGAAATCCTATATCAGCTTCAAGCTGGACAGCGGTTCCATCGATGACCTGCCGCTTCCCCGCCCCTGGCGGGAAATCTGGGTCTACAGCCCGCGGGTGGAAGCGATCCACCTGCGCGGCGGCAAGGTGGCGCGCGGCGGCATCCGCTGGTCCGACCGGCGGGAGGATTTCCGTACCGAGATCCTGGGCCTGATCAAGGCACAGATCGTCAAGAACGCGGTCATCGTGCCCGTGGGCAGCAAGGGCGGCTTCGTCGTGAAGAACCCGCCGCCGGCCAGCGCCGGGCGCGACGTGCTGATGGCCGAAGTGGTCGAATGCTACAAGACCATGATGCGCGGCCTGCTGGACATCACCGACAACCTGCGCAACGGCGCGGTCGTGCCGCCGCATGACGTGGTGCGGCTGGACAGCGACGATCCTTATCTGGTGGTCGCCGCCGACAAGGGTACGGCCACCTTCTCCGACATCGCCAATTCCGTATCCCGCGAATATGGCTTCTGGCTGGACGATGCCTTCGCCTCGGGCGGGTCGGCCGGCTATGACCACAAGGGCATGGGCATCACGGCCCGCGGCGCCTGGGAGGCGGTGAAGCGGCATTTCCGCGAACGGGGCAAGGACATCCAGAACGAGGAATTCACAGTGGTCGGCGTGGGCGACATGTCGGGCGACGTGTTCGGCAACGGCATGCTGCTGTCCCGCCATATCCGCCTGGTCGCCGCCTTCGACCATCGCCACATCTTCATCGATCCCACCCCCGATGCCGCGACCGGCTGGGCGGAGCGCAAGCGGCTGTTCGACCTGCCGCGTTCCTCCTGGGCCGATTACGACACGACGAAATTGTCGCCGGGCGGCAGCATTTTCGACCGCAATGCCAAGTCGCTGCCGCTGTCGGCGGAGATCCGGGCCGCCCTGGACATCCAGGCCGAGCGCGTGACCCCGGCCGAACTGATGCGTGCCGTGCTGAAAGCCAAGGCGGAGCTGCTGTGGCTGGGCGGCATCGGCACCTATGTCAAATGCAGCGAGGAGACCAACGCCGACGCCGGCGACAAGGCCAATGACCCCATCCGCATCAATGGCCGCGAGCTGCGCGTCCAGGTCGTGGGCGAAGGGGCCAACCTGGGCTTCACCCAGCGCGGCCGCATCGAGGCGGCGCTGACCGGCATCGCGATCAACACCGATGCCATCGACAATTCGGCCGGCGTCGACACCTCCGACCACGAGGTGAACATCAAGATCCTGCTGCGCGACGTGATGGACAAGGGTGGCATGACGCGCGAACAGCGCGACGTGCTGCTGGCGGGCATGACGGACGATGTGGCCGCCCTGGTCCTGGCCGACAATTACAAGCAGACCCAGGCCCTGACCATCGCCCAGGCCGTGGCCGTGGAGACGCTGGAGGACCAGGCCCGCTTCGCGCGGTGGATGGAGAAGGGCGGCAAACTGTCCCGCGCGATCGAGTTCCTGCCCGATGACGAGGAGGTGGCCGCCCGCGCCAATGCCCGGCGCGGTCTGACCCGGCCGGAAATGGCCGTGCTGCTGGCCTATGCCAAGATCGACCTGTACGATCGGCTGCTGGCCTCCGACCTGCCCGACGACCCGGTGCTGGAACGCGACCTGATGCGTTATTTCCCCGACGCGCTGCGCGAAAGGTTCGGCGACGCCATCTGCCGCCACCAGTTGCGGCGGGAAATCATCTGCAGCTCCGTCACCAATGGCATGGTGAACCGCGTCGGCCCCACCTTCACCTGGGAAATGGTGGAACAGACGGGCCGCAGCGAGGGCGATGTCGCCCGCGCCTATCTGATCGTCCGCGACGCCTTCGGCCTGCGCGGATTGTGGGAAGCCGTGGAGGGGCTGGACACCAAGGTGCCGGCATCGGCGCAGACCGCCATGATGCTGTTCACGGGCCGGCTGATGCGCCGGGCCGTGCCCTGGGTGCTGGCCCACGGCGCCTATCCGCTGGACATCGCCGCGGAATGCGAGCGCCTGTCCCCCGTGGTCGGCGAACTGACGGGGCACCTGCCCGACGTGCTGTCGCCGACGGCCCTGAAATGGCTGGCGGAAACGGCGGGCAACTGGTCCAAGGACGGCGTGCCGGGCGACCTTACGCGCCGCGTCGCGGCCCTGCCCCTGCTGGCGGCCGCGACCGATATCGCGGAAATCGCGGTGGAGGTGGGCAGCGATGCCGCCGATGTCGCCAGCCTTTATTTCGATCTGGGCGACCGCCTGGGCCTGGAATATCTGCGCGAGCGCACGGCGGAGGTGAAGACGGAGAACCACTGGCAACGCCAGGCGGTCGCCGCCGCACTGGACGATCTGTTCAACCTGCAGGCCCGGCTGACGGCCCGTGTGCTGGCCCAGCCGCAGGACCAGGGCGACCGGTTTGAAAGCTGGGCCGGCCAGCGGCAGGGGCCGCTGGACCGCATCCAGTCGCTGCTGGCCGAACTGCGCACGGTGGCGCATCTGGACATCGCCATGCTGGCCGTGGCCGGACGACAGTTGCGCGGGCTGCTGGCGGGCTGATACCCGGCGGCGTTCAGGAAAGGGGCGGCCCGGCGACGGGTTGCCCCTTTTTCCTTTTCGGGGCGGGGCGCGTGGCGACGAAGGTCGCCGTGCAACACAGGATGCCGCCCACCACGACCGGCACCCAGGGGTTGGTCGCCGTCAGGAACACGATCAGCCAGGACAGGGACATGACGGCCACGGCCGCGATCTTGGCCCGGGTCGGGATGGCGCCCTGTTCGCGCCAGTCGCGCAACGGCGGGCCGAAGCGCGGATGATCCAGCAGCTTTTGCGCCTTTTCCGGATGGGACCGGAAATAGGCCCACAAGGCCACCAGCAGGAAGGGCGTCGTCGGCAATACCGGCAGCACCGCGCCAGCCATGGCCAGCGCCACGCAGACATAGCCAAGCGCCATGTAAAGGGGCCGCCAGCGGCTTTTTTCCTTCGGCTCGTTCATCCCGCCCGCCGCCAATCGCAAATCATTCGCAACATTTTGGCCTGGAAGGCGGATGGATGGCAAGGCTCCCCTGGCATCGGTGGCAGGTTATCGCACCGGGAGATAACCCGGCCGGGATGGCCGCACGCTATTGACGCCCGGCGGGGCTGCGTGATGATAGGGGGGCAACCATGCACCAAGAACCGCCAACACCAGGGCACATCCCCCATGTTCAACATCGCCACCGTGGATTTCCAGGCCCCCGACGCCGCCGGGCAGTTCACCCGTTCCATGCATGAGACGGGCTTCGCCGTGCTGCGCAACCATCCGATCGACACCGCCCTGATCGGGGAACTGTACAAGGTCTGGGCCGGCTTCTTCGCCGGTGACGACAAGTTCGACTACCGGTTCGATCCGGAAATCCAGGACGGCTATTTCCCCTTCAAATCGGAAAACGCCAAGGACAGCGCCGTCAAGGACCTGAAGGAATTCTACCATGTCTATCCGAACCGCCGGCTGCCGCCGCCAGTGAAGGGGGCGACGGACCGCATGTATGCCGACCTGCGGACCCTGGGCGACACCCTGCTGGGCTGGATACAGGCCAATGTGCCGGCCGCGGTGCGTGACGCCTTCTTCGAGCCGCTGCCCGGCATGATGCAGGGCTCCACCAGCACGCTTTTCCGCATCCTGCACTATCCGCCCATCGGCGAGGGGTATGAGCCGGGGGCCGTGCGCGCCGCCGCGCACGAGGATATCAACCTGATCACCCTGCTGGTCACGGGCAGCGAACCGGGGCTGCAGGCGCAGGACACGGCGGGCAACTGGCATGACGTGCCATGCGATGCCGGGATGATCGCCGTGAATGGCGGCGACATGCTGAAACTGGCGTCCAACAACTACATCCCGGCCACGCCCCACCGCGTCGTGAACCCGCCGCCCGAGCATAATGTGTCGCGCTATTCCATGCCCATGTTCCTGCACCCGCGGCCCGATGTCCGCCTGTCGGCCGACCTGACGGCGGGTGCGTTCCTGGATCAGCGCCTGCGGGAGATCGGGTTGAAGAAGTAATACCAACCCGCCGATGAAGTGACTCTCGTTGTGATATGGGAGATTCCCCTGACAGCGTGGCTGTGATTCCCTTATCGCGCATTTTGAGCGTTGGGGGTGGCGATGTCAGGGGCAATCAAGATTATCCGTGAAGGTTCGGATGCGGCGACGCTACGTCGGGAGGCGGTGGGGAGCCGGGATGCGAATGTGGCCCGCCGCCTTTTGGCGCTTGCCCTGATTGCGGAAGGCAAGACGCGGGAGGAAGCGGCTGCGGCTGCCGGCATGGATCGCCAGACGTTACGGGATTGGGTGCACCGCTATAACGCGGAGGGGATAGCCGGCCTGGCGGATCGTCGATCAAAGGGCCGGCCTGGGATTTTGTCCGCAGAACAACTGGAAGAGCTTGCCAGTTGGGTGCGCCAGGGCCCCGACCCGGAGAAGGATGGCATCGTTCGCTGGCGTTTGAGTGATCTGGCGATACGGATTTCTGATCGCTTTCACGTGGCAATCGCCGAAGGAGGGGTGGGCAAGATCCTGCACCGCCTGGGCTTCAGCCACATCTCAGCCCGACCGCGTCACCCGGGTCAGGACACGCAAGCCCTTGAGACGCATAAAAAAACTTCACCGCGCTGGTCGCCGCGGTGATCCCGGAGCACGCAAGCGGCAAGCCTCTGGAATTGTGGTGGCAGGACGAGGCCCGCGTCGGGCAACAGGGAACGCTCACCTACGCCTGGGCCGACAAGGGCAGCCGGCCCCGCCAGTTGAAGGACACCCGCTATAGCTGGGCCTATATCTTCGGCGCTGTCTGCCCGGCACGCGATGTCGGTGCCGCCCTGGTCCTGCCCCGTGCCAACGCAGAAGCAATGAACAAGCATCTGGCTGAAATCGCCACTCAGGTCCAGCCGGGAAGCCACGCCGTTCTCATTCTCGACGGGGCCGGATGGCACCAGACAGGCGGAAGACTGAAGGTCCCCGATACTATCAGCATCCTTCATCTGCCACCCTATTGCCCCGAACTCAATCCCGTCGAAAATATCTGGCAGTACCTGCGCCAGAATTTCCTCGGAAACAGAATATTCAATGATTACAACGATATCGTTGATGCCTGCTGCAACGCATGGAACAGCCTCATCGCACAAACAGGGAAAATTCGACAAATCGCTTCAAGGCAATGGGCAACGGTCAATCATTAGGGAGATTGGTATAATACTATTTTGTGGTGATCAGAACCTATAGGTTCTGATCACCACCCTCAATCGCCGGCGCCCACATTCGTGGGCATGCGCCGGCGCCAACATTCGTTGGCTTGGCTCCGCCGCACGAGCGGTGCGGCGGCGGTCGCCGCCGCACCAACTAGCGATGAGTTCTACTCATCGCTAGTTGGCATAAGCCCTGTCAGCCCGTATGGAATTCCGGCAGGGCTTCCACGGGGAAATTCACCGACCGCGCGATGAAGCATTTCTCATGCGCGGTATGGTGCAGGTGGCGGGCCTTTTCCACATCGCTGCCGGGCGCCAGGGTCACGCGCGGGCGCAGCAGGACGCGCGTGAACTGCCCCTCCCCGCCCGGCAGTTCGCTCATCCAGCCTTCCGCCCGATCCTCATAGGCCGTGACGACGATACCGGCCCCCGCACACAGGCCCAGATACCAGAGCTTGTGACAGGCCGACAGCGAGGCGACCAGCAGATCCTCCGGGTTCCAGCAGGCCGCGTCGCCGCGGAAGCCAGGATCGGAAGAACCCTGGATGGCGGGCTTGGCCCCCGCCTCGATCCGGTGGGCACGGCTATAGGCGCGATAGCCGCTGGTCCCCGTCCCCTGATTGCCGGTCCAGGTGACGGTGACGGCGTAGTGATGTTCCTTGCCGGACATGCAGGACCCCTTCCCCTTGGTTCAGGGCGCGCCCGTCCGCAGGATGGCGGTGGTGGCGCCGCGCCGGCATGGTAACGCCCGCCGGCCCCGGCGTGCGGGGGCAATTGTGCAGGCCAGGACGGTGCCGGCCGCATCAGGGGCGGAAACGGTGCCCGCGCGCCGCCACCTCGGTCCGCATGTCGGGCAACGGCTTGTTGCGGGCCAGGATATCCGCATAGGCGGGACCGGCCAGCACCCGTTCATAGGCCGCTTCGAACATCCGCCGTTCCAGCGACGCGGCGAAGGGGCGGGAAAAGCCCATGTAGGAACGCTGGGCGGAGAGCGGCTGACCCGCCGGCAGCAGGCGGCTGCCCGGGCGCTCGGCCTGGAACCGGGCCACGGCCCGGGCATGGGCCGCCACCGCATCCAGCCGCCCCATCAGAAGCAGGTTCAACGCCAGGTCAACGGTCCGCACGATCTCCAGCACCGTGCCCGGCCGGCGTTCCAGGTCGCCCCCCACAGCCCAGCCCAGCGGGACGCCGATCAGCCGTGGTTCCTGTGATGGCAGGGGGGCGTCGCCCGGCGGCACCGACCGGAACAGCCACATCTGATCGACATAGAAATATTCCTGGCTGAACACCAGCCAGGTCGACCGTTCCGGCGTGTAATAGGGGCCGATCAGGATATCGGCCGCCGCCATCTCCACTTCCTTCTGGGCGCGCGGCCAGGGATATTGCTGGAACCGGCACTGAAGGCCGGCATCCCCGCAGGCCGCACGGGCCAGTTCGGCCCCGATCCCCCGCTCGCATGCCGGCCCGTCCGACACGAAGGGCAAGGGGCCGCACACGATTTCGACGGCAGGCCCTTCGGTCACAGGCTGCGGGCCGGCCCCATCCGGCGCCCCGGCAACGGTGGCCGGCTGCAACAGGATCGCCGCCAGCAGGACGGCCGGAAGGAACCGCCATGGGCGGCCGGGGACACGCATCAACGACACCTGCCATGAAGGGTGGTGGGAAATGGCGGGGCCCGCAGATGGCCGGACAGGTCCGAAGCCCGGCCGACGGATTGCAAGCCTATGAAGTTCCCGGCCGGCGGTCAACAACCCAGCCGCGCATCACCACCCCTCTTGCGGGGCCGCCCGTCCCCGGCGCAGGCCCGGCCTTCCACCGCAACGCTTGAGTGGCAGGGGCTTTGGCCCTAGACAATCCGGCAACTGCCAGGGGATCGAACGACATGACCGCGCCCGCACAGCCAGGCCCGCAGCGCCTGACCATCCATCGCCCGGACGATTGGCACCTGCATCTGCGCACCGGCGCCATGCTGCGCGCCGTGCTGCCGCATTCCGCAGCACAGCTTGGCCGTGCCATCGTCATGCCCAACCTGGTGCCCCCCGTCGTCACCGCCGCCCAGGCCGATGCCTATCGGGCGGAGATCATGGATGCCCTGCCGGCCGGCAGCGGCTTCCGGCCGCTGATGACGGCGTACCTGACCGACGGCACCGATCCCGATGACCTGGAAGCCGGGCACAAGGCCGGGATATTCACCGCCGTGAAGATGTATCCGGCCCATGCCACCACCAATTCCGCCCATGGGGTCACCGACCTGGACAAGGTGGCGCCGGCACTGGACCGCATGGCCAGGGTCGGCCTGCCGTTGCTGGTGCATGGCGAGGTGACGGACCAGAAGATCGACATTTTCGACCGCGAGGCGGTGTTCATCGATAGTGTCCTGCCCCGGATCATGGACCGGCACCCCGACCTGAAGATCGTACTGGAACATATCACCACGGCCGAAGGTGTGGCGGTGGTGCGCAGGCACGGACCAGCCGGCCGGCTGGCTGCCACCATCACGGCGCATCACCTGATGATCAACCGGTCCAGCATCTTCGCGGGCGGCATCCGCCCGCATCTCTACTGCCTGCCCATTGCCAAGCGGGAAACCCACCGGCTCGCCCTGCGCGAGGCGGCGACCTCGGGGGAACCCTGGTTCTTCCTGGGCACCGACAGCGCGCCGCACCCGGTCGGCGCCAAGGAAACGGCCTGCGGCTGTGCCGGCATCTATACCGCCGCCACCGCCATCGAACTCTATGCCCAGGTCTTCGACGAGGAAGGGTCGCTGGACCGGCTGGAGGCTTTCGCCAGCCTGAACGGCCCCGCCTTCTATGGGCTGGCCCCCAACGCAGACACCATCACGCTGGAGAGAAGCGGCCTGACCGTGCCCGACATCCTGGATGTCGACGGCCGCAACGCCGTGCTGCCCTTCCGTTCGGGCGAGCGTCTGGACTGGCGCCTCGTCTAATAGCCGTGCCCGTCGGCGCGGATACCGGGGTCAAGATCTCCCGGCCCCGGTTCAACCCGCCCCCACCCGTCCGCAGGAACATGCCATGATCGACGCCGCCACCGCCGCCACCCAGACAGCCCGCATCCTGATCGAGACCAAGTCGGTCCTGTTCAACGCGGAAAAGCCGTTCATCTTCACGTCCGGCCGCGCCAGCCCCGTCTATATCGATTGCCGCAAGCTGATCAGCTTTCCGCGCGCCCGGCGCTTCCTGATCAATGCGGCCAAGGATCAGCTTTGCCGCGAGGCGGGGTTCGAGGCGTTCGACGCCGTGGCGGGCGGCGAGACGGCCGGCATCCCCTATGCCGCCTTCATCTCCGACGCCATGGACCTGCCCATGCTCTATGTGCGCAAGAAGCCCAAGGGCTTTGGCCGCAACGCCCAGATCGAAGGGCAGCTGCTGGAGGGCCAGCGTGTGCTTCTGGTGGAGGATCTGGCCAGCGAGGGCGGATCGAAGATCAATTTTGTCAAGGCGCTGCGCGATGCCGGCGCCATCGTGGAGCATATCTGGGTCGTGTTCCATTACGGCATCTTCCCGCAGTCCGAACAGACCATGGCCGACATGGGCGTGAAGCTGCACGCCCTGGCCACCTGGTGGGATGTGCTGCGCGTGGCCCGCGAGGGCAATTACTTCGACAGTCACACCCTGTCGGAGGTGGAAAAGTTCCTGCACGCGCCGGAGGCCTGGTCGGCCGGCAATGGCGGCACGGAAAAGGCCTGATCCGGGTCCGGCAGGGGCAGCGTCAGCGGTCCAGCGTGTCCAGGGCGATATTGGCGGTCAGCACCCCGATGGGCCGGCCCGTCCACGGGTCGGTCAGCGTGATGCTGGCCGCGATGACGTAATCATCGGCCGATTCGTCGTAAGCGGGGGGTTCCACCAGTATCGCCCCCGGCCCGGCCGGCAGGGTTTCCATGAATTTCGGCTCATCGGACTGGTCATAATCGCTGGTCAGCCGGGTGGCGGCGATCAGCAGGCCGCGATCATCCATCAAGGCCAGGTCGGCCAGCAGACCGGCCAGCGGCAACCGCAGCAGAACCAGTTGCCGTGAGAGCGGCCCGCCCAGCACCTGATCCAGAAGGGGGCCCACACCCCTTTTGGCCTGCAGGCGCCACTGGTTGTCGCGCTCGGCGATCAGGGCCGGCGGCCAATCATCATTGCCGGCACTGGCGCTGCGTACCCCGTCCAGCAGGATGGGGTCGGCCAGCAGCACGGCCGCCAGATCCCGCAACAGCCCCTCGATCCGGGGCCGCTGGTCCGACAGGCTGACAGGATCGCCCGGGGCCTGGGCGGAGCCGCGGTGGCAGGCCACCGCCAAGGTCAGGACCGACATCGCCACCAGACCGATGAAGCGCATCTCCGCTCCTTTGCCGACGTACACCTGGCCTTCGCCGACGTGACCGTCGCAAGGCATTATACAGCGGCCAAAATCCTGACCGATGGTCAAGGTTTTCGGCACCTCAAGCGCCCGCGACCACATCCGCGGGCGCCGGCGCCCGCCAAGTGGCGTGTGACGGCAGTCGCCGCCGTACCAGCTTGCGATGAGTTCCACTCACCGGGATCTGGCATTAACCATGATCATAGCAGCATCGACCGGCTGCCACCGCAACGAAAAGGCCCCCATCCGGGTGGATAGGGGCCTGTTCGGAAAGGTTCAGCAATGATGCGGATGGATCAGGCGCTGCGCACCTGGGCCAGGAACCGATCCACGGTCTGACCCAGCATGCCGGACTGCCGGGCCATGTTCCGGGCCGCGGCCAGCATGTCCGTGGCCGACGAACCGGTCTGGTGCGCCACCTGTTCCAGGCTTTCGATGTTGCGGGTCACTTCCATCGTGCCCATGGAGGCCTGCTGCACGTTGCGGGCGATCTCCTTGGTGGCGGCGTCCTGTTCCTCCACCGCGCCGGCGACCATCTCGGAGATGTCGTTGATCTCCGCGATGGTGCGGCTGATGGTGACGATGGCGTCGACCGCCTCCTTGGTGGCGTCCTGCATCGTGGTGATCTGGCTGGCGATCTCCTCGGTGGCCTTGGCCGTCTGGTTGGCCAGGCTCTTGACCTCCGAAGCCACGACCGCGAAGCCCTTGCCGGCTTCACCGGCGCGGGCCGCCTCGATGGTCGCGTTCAGGGCCAGCAGGTTGGTCTGGCTGGCAATGTCGGAGATCAGCTTCACCACGTCGCCGATGGACTGGGCGCGCTGGGCCAGCGACTGGACGGTGCCGTTGGTCTTCTCGGCTGTCTTGGCGGCATCGCGGGCGATGCGGGCGGAGGTGTTGACCTGGTTGGAAATCTCGGCCAGCGAACCGGCCAGTTCCTCCGTGGCGCTGGCCACCGACTGCACATTGGCGCTGGCCTGCTGCGTGGCGGCGGCGACGGCACTGGTCTGGGCGCGGCTTTCCTCCGCCGAGGCGGACAGGCCCTCGGCCGTGGACTGCACTTGGCTGGAAGCGCCCGACAGTTCGGCCACGACACCCTTGACGGAGCTTTCGAAGTCGGACGCCAGCTTCTCCATGGCGGCCTTCTTCTCCACAGCGGCCTGACGCTCGGCCTCCTCCTGGCGGCGGCGCAGGTTGTCCACCTCAAGGGCATTGTCCTTGAAGACCTGCACCGACTGCGCCATGGCGCCGATCTCGTCACCGCGATGGATGCCGGGGACCTGAACGCTCAGGTCGCCGCCGGCCAGCTTCGACATCGCGCCCTGCATCTCCTTCAGCGGGCTGCCCACGATCTTGTGCAGCATCAGGACCAGGATGCCGATCAACACGGCCAGCACGATGATGGCGATGATCGAATTGCCCATGGCGGCCGACGAGATCGCCGACTGCACATTGGACCGGCTCCAGGCCACGGTCAGGGTGCCCACCTGGTCACGGTTGGCACCGGCCCGCACGGGGGCCTGCGCCACCAGGAAATTCCCCATGTCCAGAACCTTCAGTTCCGGCACCGCGTTGGGCAGTTTGGCCGAGGAGAAATCGAACCCGGGCACGCCGTCCGGCAGCGGCTTGTCCTTGGTCGGATACTCGATCAGCACGTCGCCATCGGCGTCCACGACCTTCACAGCCGACAGGCTGGTGCCGGGGGCATTGGCCAGATCGGCATAGGCATCGGCGATGGCATCGGCATTCTTGAACCGGACGGCAGCCGACATCTGGGCGGCCAGCATCTCGGTCACCTGGCTTTCCGAGCGCTTCGACAGTTCCAGCATGGCGCTGCTCATCGACGCGGCGCTGAGCCCGATCACCGCCCCGAGGCCGATGATGACCGGCACGGCAATGGAAAAGGCAATCTTGCGGCTGATGGACCAGTTGCCGAAAAGCGTGCCACGCCCCCCGGCCGCCCCCTTGGCGGGAGCCCCGGCCCCGGCCGGTCGCATAGTCCGATTGATGTTGCTCATCTGGCTGAACCTCTCCTGTCCTTAACTCCGCAAGCATAACCAGATACTTCGTCCGGGCTACCGCATGGGCGAAAACCAATTCATTCCCATTGTGCATTGCGGAACCCGGCGAAAGACCTCTCAAAACTTACCGCTTCCAGGCAAACGTCCGTTTGTATTGCATTTTATTAAAACGCCCACCCGGCCCGTCCGGTGGGGATTGCCCCTTGCCCAGCCGGCATACTTTCGCATAGGTATAACCGAGCTTGTAACGAAATTGTAGGCGTATCTACGACCGAAGTCGCAAGCGATCAGAAGCTGATCCGACCGAACGGGGGCGTCAACCCTTTCAACTGGGGAATGCCCGCGGATGGTTAAGGGAATGTTTATAGAATAGTGAGAAGTAAGCCCGGGGAGGGGCGCCGGCGGATTGTCATCGTCCGCTGCAAAAGCCAAAAACGAAGTCGGAAACTTGCTTGCAATCAGGCGGCAACGAAAAGATAGGGGCTTAGATGATGAACAAACTCATGGTGCCTGTGTCGGCTGTGGCGCTCCTGGTCCTGGCGGGAGCCGCGCAGGCGGAATGCGTGCTGAACGACCCGCCGGTGCTGCCGGACGGCGCCACGGCGCAGGAAGCGGAGATGGTCGCGGCACAGCAGGCCGTGAAGGCCTATGTCGCGGAAACGCAGGAATTCCTTTCCTGCCTGGAATTCGAAGGCCGTGGCCGGTCGGGTGGCGACTGGACACGCCGCTACAACGACGCTTCCAGCCGGATGGAGCGCCTCGCCGCTGAATTCAACAAGCAACTGCGCGCCTTCAAATCGAAGTGATCGGGACATCAGGGCCGGACGTCGACCGACGTCCCGCCTCGCCTCAAGGTGGCGGAGATGCGGCGGCCTCCCCCTCCAGGGGTGCCAGGGGTTCCACCGTGACCTTCGGAACGGCAGGCGGCTTGACGATGGGGGGCATGTCGATCTTGCCGTTCAGGTCCCTTGCCCGGCGGACGCTGAGCCCGTTCACCGACCGGAACTCCGCCGGCGGGGTGATGAGGGCCTTTGACACCAGGTTGGGCAGGGCCGATTCGTCCCAGTCCGCCGCAGCCGGCCCCAGCCGCAGGATCACCAGTTCCCGCCCCCTGGACACATAAAGCCGGGCCCCGTCCTCCCCCGACCAGAAGATCGTGTCACCATCGGTGAAGGGTTTCCTGGCACCGTTGCCATTCTTCGCCTCGAACGGCCAGGCCATCCGGGTGCGCAGCCCGTCATGGCGCGAATGGGGGATGGGCCGTTGCATCTGGTCCAGCCAGGGGGCCGGCACCAGGGCCGTATTCCCCGCCATCCCGCCTTCCAGCAACAGCAGGCCGGGGCGCAGCCAGTCCCGCGCCGTGGCCCGCACGCAGCATTGCAGATAGGCCGCCCCGTCCCCCGAACCTGCCGCCAGCAGGCCCGGCCGTGCCCCAAGGGGCCGCCACAGCCGCTCCGACAGATAATCGGCCACGGGCACGCCGGCCGCGCGGGCCAGCACGATGCCCAGCACCTGCATTTCCACGCCGTGCGGTTCGAACCGGCTTCCCGGTTCCGCCACCAGGCGGGCCGACAGGGTCCAGGCGATGGCATCGGGGCCCGGCGGCGCCTCCGGCGCGTCCAGGCCGCTGGTGCCTTCCAGCAACTGGCGCAGGGTCACGCGGCCGCGGTCGTCACCGGCCCATTCCGGCAGCCAGGCGGCGATGCCGGTTTCCAGCCCCGGCACCACGCCGTCGCGCTGGGCAAGGCCGGTCAGCAGCGTCATAAGGCCCGGCACCAGGCCCGTACCGTCCAGCATGTCGCCAGCCTGGACGCCGGGGGCATAGATCTCAAGCTGCAGGGCGCCGGCGTGCCAGACCAGCAATGCCTTGCTGTTGCTGGCCGTCGCAAAATCGCGGATGGATTTCAGCCCGTCGGCGGAAAAGGCCTGATCGGGATCCCCCATGGGCAGGACAGTGCCCGAGCCGGAGGGCAGCGGCAGGTCGACCAGGGGCCCGACCGCTTTCTCCGGCAGCAGGATGCCGGCCGGATCATCCGTCCCCGGCCCCGTGTCCCGAGCGCCCAGCCACAGGACGGCGGCCAGGGCCGTGGTGGCGAACAGGGCGGCGGCGATCAGGTAGGGGCGGCGCATGGGGCCTCCGTCGGCTGTGCCCCGTCAGGAGCCGTGGCGATACAGAGGATAGTCCCGCGCCTGCACCACCTCCCAGACCCCGTCGGGCTGCCGGCAGAAGAAGCCGGTGGCGTGCTGGTACATCTCCTCCAGGATGACGACGGAATGGAACTCCCGGCACGGGCGGTTCTGTCCGTCATAACCGTCGCGCAGCACCTTCACGGAACCGCGCTTGCCCGTCAGCGGGTTGGCCCAGCCCACGGGAACATCAACGGGCTTGCCGCCCAATTCACGCAGCGCGCCCTGGAAGCCGGCAAGATCGCTGTCCTCCATCACGATGCTGGTCGGCTTGGGCGGCGGGGCCGGCGCCTCCACCACGGGCGCCGGGGGGGCCGGCGGCGGCTTCGTCTGACATCCGGCCAGTATCAGCATCAGGCAAATCGTTCCCAGGTGCCGCTTCATGTTCCAACCCGCTGTAGGATCCGTCCTCGAGATGGCTCTCTAGTGCCAAACCCCGGGGGACCTAGGCAAGGGCGAACCCGCGCCCCGCTGATCATTTGGCCCGGCAAAATGGCGGAAGCGTGGCGGCGGGCGGGCCGGCACATGGCGTTCCCGGCCAGTGCCGGCTTGGGACGGGATGCCATACCGGCCGGTGACGGCCGGTGACGGGATGCCATACCGGCCGGTGACGGCCGGTGACGGGATGCAATGCGCCCCCGTCATTTGCATTCCGGGCCGGGATCGCCCATAACCGGGACCAGATCGGAACCTTCCAGCGAAGCATCATCCCATGGGATTCAATTGCGGTATCGTCGGCCTGCCCAATGTCGGCAAGTCCACCCTGTTCAACGCGCTGACCAGCACGGCGGCGGCCGAGGCCGCGAACTATCCCTTCTGCACCATCGAGCCGAATGTCGGCCGGGTCGGCGTGCCCGATCCGCGGCTGGACAAGCTGGCGGAGATCGCCAAGTCGCAGAAGATCATCCCCACCCAGCTTGAGTTCGTGGACATTGCCGGCCTGGTGCGTGGAGCGTCCAAGGGCGAGGGGCTGGGCAACCAGTTTCTGGCCAATATCCGCGAGGTCGATGCCATCGTCCATGTGCTGCGCTGCTTCGAGGATGGGGACATCACCCATGTCGAAGGCTCCATCGACCCCGTCCGGGACGCCGAGACGGTGGAGACGGAGCTCATGCTGGCCGACATGGAAAGCCTGGAGAAGCGCCTGCCGCCGCTCCAGAAGAAGGCCAAGGGCGGGGACAAGGAGGCCAAGGCCCTGTCCGACCTGATGGAGCGCGTGCTGGCCGTCCTGCGCGACGGCAAGCCCGCCCGCACCGTCGAGGTGGCCAACGAGGAGCGCGACGCCTTCAAGCAGATGGCGCTGCTGACCGGCAAGCCCGTCCTTTATGTCTGCAACGTGGAGGAAGAGAAGGCCGGCACGGGCAATGCGCTTTCCGAGCGGGTGGCCGCGATGGCCGCCGGCCAGGGCGCGGGCAGCGTCGTCATCTCCGCCGCGATCGAAGCCGAACTGTCCCAGCTTTCGGCCGAAGACAAGCTGGATTACCTCCAGTCCCTGGGTCTGGAGGAGCCGGGACTGAACCGGCTGATCCGCGCCGGCTATTCCCTGCTGGGCCTGCTGACCTTCTTCACGGTCGGCCCGAAGGAGGCACGCGCCTGGACCGTGCGCAAGGGCGCCAAGGCACCGGAAGCCGCCGGCGTCATCCATACCGATTTCGAGCGCGGCTTCATCAAGGCCGAGACCATCGACTACAACAGCTATGTCACGCTGGGGGGCGAGGTCGGGTGCAAGGAAGCCGGCAAGATGCGCATGGAAGGCAAGGAATATCTCGTGCAGGACGGCGACATCTTCCATTTCCGCTTCAACGTCTGATCTCCCTCCTTCCGGCCTTCCCTTGCGCATGGAGGGTTATACGTATCTGCATTGATCAAGACCCTGTGGTCCTGATCAATGCGGCCCTCATGCATCGGGCGCCGCCATCCGGCCACTTGGCTCACGCTGGCTCACGCGCATGGGCGCGCGGGCGCTCAGCGCGCCAACCGGGGCGCCAACCGGGTTGCGATGAGCTCCACTCACCGCAACTGGGTATTACCTCTCCAGAGTCAGCCCGGAAAGGCGGCATTCACATGCGAATGCCGCCTGTCGCCGTTCGGGTTGTGTCAAGAAGGCCGCAATCACCGGAATAATGCGCGCGCGGGCCCTGCTTCCCTAACGTCACCCCCTTTCACTGTCCGTGGGCTTTGGATACCGTTGGTGCGTGCAGAAACGGGCGCACATGAACGCAGCCCGGACTGTGGGAGGAATGATTTGATGACCAACCGTCTTCTCGGCGGCACCGCTGTGGCCGCCATCCTGTCCCTGTCCGCCTTTGCCGGCGCCACGACCGTTGCCCAGGCGCAACTGGCCGATGTCAATTCCATGATCGTCTTCGGCGACAGCCTGAGCGACACGGACAACCTGAAGAACCTGGACCCTGCCAGCCGGCCGGGCGCGCCTTATGTGAACGGCCGGTTCTCCAACGGTCCCGTCTGGGCCGAGACGCTTTCCGCCACGCGGGGCTGGACCCTGGACGGCCGTGCCTATGGCGGTGCGCGGGCCACCCGCAACACCCCCATCGACCTGACGGCGCAGGTGAGCGCCTATCTGGCCGGCGGGCGCACCATTTCCGCCAACAGCATGGTTGGCATCTGGATCGGCGGCAATGACTACATCGCCGTGCTGACCCAGCCGCAATCGAACCCGACCGCCGCCGCGCAGGCCGCCATCGCCGCCACGGCGGGCGCCATCACGACGCAGGCCGGCCGCCTCTACAGCGCCGGCGCGCGTCAGTTCGTGCTGGTCAACCTGCCGCCGCTGGGCTCCATCCCGCTGACCAGCGGCCTGTCGGCCAGCGACAAGGCCGCCGCCAATACGGTGGCCGACCTGCATGCCGAAGCCATCCGCGCCGCCGCCGGGGCCCTGCGCCAGCAGGGGGCCACGGTGACCGTGGTCGATGCCAAGGCCCTGTTCCAGGACATGCTGGCCAACCCGTCCACCTATGGCTTCAACAATATCACCGTTCCCTGCTATGCCCCGCTGGGGCCGGGGGGCTCGCTGGTGCCCACGGGTGCCTGCGCCACGGCGGCGGGGGCCGCGGGCTCCGTCTTCTTCGACGCGCTGCACCCGACCACGGCCGCCCATAATGTGGTGGCACAGTTCGCAGACGGCACCCTGTCCAGTGCGTTCGAGGCACCGGCCGCCCTGGCCACCAGCACGGAAGCCGCCCAGCGCCTGATGGATCTGGCCAATGACGGGCTGTCGGCCCGAATGGCCGGTGCCCGCACGGGTCAGGCCTCCGTCAATGTCGTCGGCGCGCAGGCCGGACAGGATGGCCGGTTCGGCCTTTTCAGCTTCGGCAGCTATCTGACCGGTGACCGCAAGCCCGTGCGCGGCCAGCTCGGCTATGATTATGACGGCTTCAATGCCGGCCTGGGCATCGACTATCAGGTCGACCAGCATGTCATCGCCGGCGTGGCCGTCAGCTATGGCAAGATCAACCTGGATACGGACGGCAATTATTCCAGCCTGGACGCCAAGGCCGTCAACCTGACCACCTATGTCACGGCCGCCATGGACGCGATGTGGGTCGATGCGGCCCTGTCCTACAGCTTCGATGATTACAAGTCCGACCGCATCACGCGGTTCAGCCCCTATCCCACCGCCCACAGCGACTTCAAGGGCAATACCTATGCCGTATCCGGCACGGTCGGCTATACGCCCGTGGCCGGCAGCTTCGCCATGGGTCCCGTTGTCGGCCTGCGCTACGCCAAGACTCGGGTGGAAGGGTTCAGCGAGACCGGCGGCGGCCCGCTGGCCCTGCGCTGGGATGATTTCGATGCCGAGAGCCTGGTGGGCAGCATCGGCGGCCAGATCAGCGGCGTGGGCACCAGCTTCATCCCGCAGGTCCGGCTGGCTTACGAATATGAAATGAAGGGCGACACGCGGGCCATCACGGGCCACTTCGCCAATGGTGAACTGGTCGGCACCGATCCGGGTGCCGGCAAGCGCGGGCATCTGGCCATCGGGGCCGGACTGGTCCATGAGACGGCGGACAATGTCGCGGTCTCGCTGGGCTATGTCGGGCGCTTCGCGGCCGGTGGCGACCGCAGGGACCATGCGCTGTCGGCGCATCTCAAGATCGGCTTCTGAGGGACAGGCGACAGGCTCAGATAGCCAGGGGCCGCGGCGGGCAACCGTCGCGGCCCTTTTTTCATGGCCGGTTCCCGCCCTGCCGTTTCCTTCCCTGCGGTGCTGATCACGGTTCGGGAAGGGTGGGGGCTCGGGGAGGGTGGGCAACGGACAAAGCTCAAAAAAAACCCTGGCGACGGCAGTGCCGGATCGCCAGGGCCAATCCCCCCAACCCGATAACCGTCGGCACCCCACCTGCCGACGATCCGGGACCAGGATCGAGGATCAGTGCGCCGCGTAGGTCCGCTTGGACGCGCGACGCACCTCCGCCTCATATAGTTTCGGGAAAATCTTGTAGAGCAGCGCCGCCACGGCCGGCAGCAGCACGATGGCGCCGATCATGTTGGCCAGGAAGATGAAGGTCAGCAGCACGCCCATATCGGCCTGGAACTTCAGGTCGGAGAAAATCCAGGTCGCCGTGGCCACGGCCAGCGTCAGGCCCGTGAACAGCACCGAACTGCCGGTCTCCTGCAAGGTGCGGTAATAGGCCTCCGCGAAATTCAGCCCGTGCTTCAGATAGCTTTGCAGGCGATTGAAGATATAGAGCCCGTAATCCACGCCGATGCCAACGCCCAGCGCTGCCGCCGGCAGGGTGGAAATCTTCAGCCCGATACCAAGCCATGTCATCATCGCGTTGCACAGGATCGACACGACGATCAGCGGCAGCACCGCAGCCAGCGAGCCGACGACCGACCGGAAAGTGATCAGGCAGAACGTGATGACAGTGACATAGACCAGCAGCAGCATCGGCTTTTCCGCCGACATCACGGCCTGGTTGGTGGCGGCCATCACGCCGACATTGCCGGTGGCCAGGTTGAACGCCACCGTCTCCGACGGGTTGTCCTTCTTGTACTGTTCGACGGCATCAACGATGCGCTGGATGGTGCCGGCCATGTGATCCTTGGTGAAGATCATGACGGGCATGACGGAACAGTTGGAATTCAGCAGCCCGGTGGATGTCTCGATGGGCGTCACGGACCGCACCAGCACCTGGGAATTGCGGGGCAGCACGCGCCAATTCAGGTTGCCCTCGTTCCAGCCCGCATTCACCACCTTCATGGCCGTGGCCATGGACATGGCGGACTGCACCCCCTCCACATTGGAGATGGCCCAGGTGAAATCGTCGATCTGCTTGATGATGTCGTAATCGATGCAACCATCATCCTTGGTTTCCGCGATGACCTGGATGACGTCCACACCGATGGCGAATCGATCGACGATCAGTTGCGCATCCTGATTGTAACGGCTGTCGGGCCAAAGTTCGGGCACGCCCGCCTCGGTATCGCCCACCGTCATATGCCGCTGTTCCCAAGCGGAGAAGCCGAAAATGGCCAGGCCGATCAGCACCATGATCGAAGCGCCCTTGGGCCGCGCGAAGGCGGCGAGCCAGCCCCAGACACGGTCGAACCGGTCCACCTGCCCCGCCACACGCGACTGATACTTCGTCCCCAGCGGCAGATAGGACAGAACCACGGGCAGCACCCACAGATGGGTGATGATGATGATGATCATGCCCACCGACGCCGCGACGGCCAGTTCCTGGATCATGCGGATCTGGATGATCGCGATGGTCAGGAAGGCCAGGGCATCGGTGAACAGGGCCGAGGCGCCGGGCACCAGAAGCCGTTCGAAGCTGGTCCGCGCCGCCGTATAGGCGTCCGCCCCCTTGCCCATTTCCTGCGAGATGGTGCCGACATTCTGCACGCCGTGCGAAATGGCGATGGCGAACACCAGGAAGGGAACCAGGATGGACAGAGGGTCGATGCCATATCCCAATATGACCAGCAGCCCGAACTGCCAGATCACGGTGCAGAGCGAGATGCCCAGCATGGCAAAGGTCAGCATCCAGCTTTTGCCATAGCCGTAAACCAGAACGGCCGTGATGACGAAGGCGATGCCGAAGAACATCACCACGCTCGCGGCGCCATCTGCGATGTCGCCCATGGCCTTGGCAAAGCCGATGATATGGACCTGGATCCGGTCATCCTCGTACTTCTGGCGGATATCCTCCAGTTGCTTGGCGACCGCCATGTAATCCAGCTTCTCGCCTGTGCGCGGGTCGGTTTCCACCAACTGCACACTGACCAGGGCCGCCGTGAAATCCTCCGCCACCAGACGCCCGACCTGTCCCGATTTCAGGACATTCTCACGCACGATGGGCAGCCATTCCGGCGTCGGCTGGAACTCGGCGGGAATGACGTTGCCGCCCGCGAACCCGTCCTCCACGATCTCGATGAAACGGACATTGGGCGTGAAGATGCTGGTCACGCTGGCCCGGTCAACGCCGGGAACGAAAAACACCTCGTCCGTGACCTGTTTCAGCCGGGCCATGAATTCCGGCGTGTAGATATCCCCTTCCTTCACCGACAGGGCCACCAGCACGCGGTTGGCGCCCCCGAATTCCTTCATGTGCTTGGTGAAGGTCTGCATATAGGGATGATCGAGCGGCAGGGTCTTCTCGAACCCGGCATCGACGCGCAGCTTGGCGCCCTGCCAGCCCATGAAGGCGGTCAGGATCGCGAACACGACCAGTACCAGAAGCCGGTACCGGAAGGTCCATTTTTCAAGCCGGAACAGGAAGGACGGGGATTGGGACATATCGCTTCGCCTTGGGCATCAAGGGATCGGGTCGGGCGGGATCAGGGATTGGCCGTGAGCGGGCCCGCTTCCCCAAGCAGGATGACCTGGCCACCGGCGGCCTGAATGACATCCGCCAGACCGACACGGTCGGGGCGCTGGATGCCGGAGAAGGTGCGGCCGCCATCCTTGCTGGTCAGCACAGTGCCCTGGGCGCCCACCAGCACGACCGAACCATCGGCCAGCACGGCGCCACCCATCAGGCCCGCCGTGGTGCCGCTGTCGATGGCGGTCCAGGTCTGGCCGGCATCATCGGTGCGCAGGATGTTGCCCTGCAGGCCGTAAACGAGAAAGCTCTGCGGTCCCAACGCCAGCGCATCGAAGAAGGAACCATCATAGGGTGCCGCCAGCGGGGTCCAGGTGGCGCCGGCATCCGTGCTGACCAGCGTCGTTCCCGCCTCCCCTGCAATCAGCCGGCTTTCGGGGGTCGGCGCGACGATGGCATTGAAATGGAAATCACTGTCGCTGATCATCCGGCTTTCCCAGGTGGCACCGCCATCGGCCGTCTCCAGGTACAGGCCATAGGCACCGACGGCGATCCCGTGCCGGCCATCGGCACTGAACAGCACATCCATCAGCGGCTGCTCCAGCTCGGGCTCGGCATACTGGACCTGCCAGGTCTCGCCAGCATCGGCGGTGTGCAGGATGACGGCATCGTGCCCGACGGCCCAGCCCTGCCGATCGTCGGCAAAGGCAACACCGGTCAGGGCGGCATTGGCCGGCACCGCGACCTGTCGCCATGACGCACCATTGTCATCGGACAGCAGGATGTGCCCGCGCTCGCCCACGGCAACCAGCCGGTCCCCCGCCCTGGCAGCCCCCAGGATCAGCGAATGCACCGCCAGCGGCGCCATGACGGCCGGCCGCAGGGCCGGTATCCTGGCCTCCTGCGCGGCGGCGGGCAGGAGGCCGGCAGCCAGCAGGCAAAGGCCGCCGGCCAGAAGCCGGGTGACAAGGGGGACACACACCATTTCGCTCACCGAACCTTGCTGGACAGGGTTACCCATGGATGCTCACAGAAGCATCGAAAGGATTCCAGACTTAAAAACCGGAAATTGCCGGCGCCCAACGCTTCATGACCGTGACGATGACGGCGCGTTGCAGCAGGCCGTCGGGCGACGGCTAAAATCAAAGAGACGGCAAAGGGCCGACCGGTTTCACGACCGGCCGGCCCCCTATCCGAGCCTTGATCAGCGCACGCCGGCCCGGCGCAGGCTGTCGGGCGAGAAGTCGGCGTCCGTCAGGCTGGCATCGAACTTGTACGGCGGCTCCTGATTGTCCAGGCCGATCAGCGTGTAGCGGCCGGACTGCAGGTCATAGAGCGTGTCCAGCGTCGACCAGAAGACATTCGCGGAATAATACTGGACCGGGTGGGTTTCACCCACGCGCCACATCTCGCCACGGGCATCCAGATGGTCGGCAACCAGGATCTGCCAGCTATCCTCGTCGATATAGAAGCGGCGCTTGGCATAGATGTGGCTGGTGCCCTGCCGCAGGGTCGCTTCCACCACCCAGACGCGGTGCAACTCGTACCGGGCCAGGTCCTGGTTGATATGGCCGGGCTTGATGATGTCGTCATACCGGGTGTCGGCCGAATGCAGCTTGTAGGAATTGTACGGTACGTACATTTCCTGACGGCCGACCAGCTTCCATTCATACCGGTCCGGCGCACCGGAATAGACGTCGAAATTGTCGGTGGTGCGCAAACCGTCCGACGCCGTGCCGGGATTGTCATAGGCAACGTTGGGCGCGCGGCGCACCCGACGCTGGCCGGGATTATAGGTCCAGGCCGACCGCGGCTCCTTCACCTGGTTGATGGTCTCATGCACCAGCAGGATTTCGCCGGCCAGACGGGCCGGGCTGACCACCTCCTGCAGGAAATAGAGCGAAGTGTTGTTCCGGGTGCCGCCGGGCGCCTGGTATAGATACTTCACCTTCTCTTCCAGCATGATCAGCGTGTAGCTGCCATTGACCTGGGGATTGGCCTGGCCCACGCGGCGCACCGTCGCCGCCTCGCCGCGATAACGCAGCAGGTGGTTCCAGACGGCTTCCACGCCTTCCTTCGGCACGGGGAAGGGAACGCCTTCCTTGGCACCTTCCACGCCGTTGCCGCCATCGGCCAGCTTGGCCCGGCTGGCATTGGCGATGGTCTCGTCATAGATGCGCTGGGGCAGGGCTGCCGTGCGGCGCGTCTGATAGACGTTCATCTTGTAGTCGGGATAGCGCTTCAGAAGGGCCTTCAGACCTTCCGGCAGCTTATCCTCATACTGCGCCATGTTGGCACCGGTGATGGTGAACAGCACCTTGTCCTGCGGGAACGGATCGACCTCGATCGTTCCCTGCTTCCAGTTGGCGGGCGGCGTGGTCAGACCGCCGGTCCATTCGGGGATGGAGCCATCGGCGTTGCCGGCCTTGATGGCCCCCATCGGGGTCAGGGTCTTGCCCAGATCGGCGGCGCTCTGCGCCAGGGCGGGAAGGCTGAAGGCCAGGGCGACGACGCCACCCAGCAGTACGGATTTCATGCGGAACATGCGTTTCCTCCTCGATCGCTCAGGTCAGTGGCTTGGCGTCAGAACGAGTATTTGACGCTGGCCGCGACAAAGTCGCGATCGTTGATCAGGTTGAATTTCCCCGCCCCGAAGAAGTTGGAATAGGAAAGGTCGACGGTGATCGTCTCGCGCACCACGGCGCGCAGGCCCACGCTGATGGCCTTGCGATCCTCCACGAAATTGCCCAGCGGCGTCGGCGTCGTGCCGTTCACGTCATGCTGCCAGGAGATGCTGGGGAACAGGTTGATGCCCGGCATGGCGTTCAGATAGTCGAAGCGAACAGCCGCGCGGTAGCCCCACGAGAAGGCATCGGCGAAACCGTCGGTCGCCAGATCGGCCATGCCGCCGCGGCCCACGAAGGCCGGGTTGCCGCCAACGACCGTGCCGGGCCCTTCCAGGCGCAGCTCGCTCTTCTTGGGCATGTCGGAAATCCAGGTGCCCCCCACCTCGGCCACCAGCACCCACTGGTCGGCGCCGAAGGCGCGCTCGAACGCCTTTGTGGCCGTCATCTGGGCCTGGGTCACATCGAACAGTTCCCAGCCCTTGATATGCTGGCCAAAGAACCGGTTGGCCAGATCGGCCGTGATCTGGGCGGCGTTGGTCCCCTGGATACCGCCCATCTTCTGGACGATCTGGTTGGTGTTGAACAGGGCCGCGGCCTGAACCGCCCCGGTATTGGCACCCACGACCCCACCCGCCGTGGCGCCTGCCGTCTCGAACGCGGCGCGCGTGCCACCCGGCGAACCCGGAGAGGCGGCGATGCCGGCGCTGATGGCGCCCGCCACAGCCGGGCTGGCCGCCTGGATCTGTTCGAAGGTCAGACCCGTGAAAGGCGCCAGGGCCGGATTGCTCGCCACGGCGGTGGCCACCGCGGCGTTGAAGGCGGCACTGCCCTGGGCCCGCCCGGTGGCGGCACCGGTCGCCTGCCCCTGGGAGATGGCGCCCAGGATGGACGGCGCGGCCAGCGTGGCCTGCAGCAACTCCACGTCATCGAGCTGCAGCGGCTGGTCCTTGCGGAAGCTGACCTCGCCCTGCAGGGAGATGCCGAACGGGATGGTGGTGTTGAAGCTGGCGCCGAACAGCTTGATATCCTCCGGATATTCGGCACGGTAGCCGGATGCCCGGGTGAAGTTCGACGGATCGGCCTGGAAGGACTGGAAGGAGCCGACCACGGCACTCAGCACGGGCAGGCGCGAATGGTAGTTGATGTGGTAGAAGCCGAACTCGGTATTGTTCAGTTCCTCGGAGAAGATGCGCAGCGCCACGCCATACTGGCCGCTGTCACTGGGTCGGTCATCCTTCAGACGCGGCACGACGGTGCCGAACGGGGTCAGCGACTGCACGCCGCGCCACGGGTTCAACAGCGGATTCGGGTAAAGGTCGACCGGAAACACGTTGCCACCGGCAATCGCACCCTGGTTGGGGCTGTCGGTGAACAGGTAATTGCCGAAGCCGATGAAGATGTTCCGGCCGCCCGGTGAAGCCGCATCATTGGTGGAGAAGAAGGAGCCCGCGGCCTCCGGCTCGGTCTTGTCCCACTTGAACTGATAGAACGCCTCCAGCGAGACATTCTGGTTAAACGAGAAGTTGATATCCGCCAGGGGCACCGGCAGGAAGCCTTCGCGCAGTTCCGACCCCGGCACGCGCAGGGCCGAGACATCGATCGGGTTGACCGTGTTGATGCCGTTCTGGATGAAGGTGCTTTCACCCCAGCTCAGCACCTGGTTGCCCAGACGGATATCGATGCTGCTGCCGCTGTCGCCCACGGCGAAATTGCCATAGACGAAGGCATCCAGCAGGCGGACGTCGCGGCCCACACGCTCAACGGTGTCCGACGACAGATCGAAACGCCCGGTTCGCCCGGCGGCGCTGCTGGACTTCTTGGCGTTGATCACATCGTAGAAATAGGTGCCGCGGACGAAGGCACCGAGATTGCCATAGCTCAGCTTCAGTTCGTGCGTGGCGCGGGCCGCCAGCGAAACCAGGCCCTTGTCATAGTTCAGGTTGCCGTTGTCGCCATTGATCGAATGGGCGCGACCGCCATTGGCCACGCCGATCAGGTCGGGGTCGGCCCCCTGCACGCGGAACAGCGCGCCCATGGTCAGCGTCGTATCGAAGCTGCCGCGCAGATCGCCACGGTTGAAGCTGACCGCCTGGGCGGTGCCAACCATCATTATCGGGGCCAGGATGGCCGCGGCACTGACACCGGACAGAATCCGGCGATCCAAGCGCACCTGCGGCGTCGATTTCCGTGCCATGCGTTTCCTCCTCGCATCCCATTCTTATCATTCCCCGGCGTGGGGCCGGTGGCCGACCCCATCCAAGGGCCGGGGGAATTACGCGCTTTTCTGTCGTAAAGGTGGCTATGTAGGCACGTCAAGGCTTCTATGCGCGATCACCTGGGGCGCGCGTCGTTTGGCGCCCGCTTTGGCAAAAAAGACACAATTTTTGTCCAGTTTCCAATGGTTTGGACAAAATTGGGGCAGGCCGGTGAAACGCTTGTTTCGTAGGCAGCCCTCACGCCATACGGGAAATTTTGCACTTGCGAGAGACGAAAATGCCTCTCAACCCCTTGTGACGCCTACGTCACCCGACCGGCTCCAGCACACCATTGGGTTGTAGAAAACGCGCCTCCAGGTCGCCCGGCGGCAGAGGACGGGAGAAGAAGTAGCCCTGCATCTCGTCGCAATGATGCAGGCGCAGGAATTCGAGCTGCTCCTGCGTCTCGATTCCCTCCGCCACGACCTTCAGGCCCAGTTGCCGGCCCATGGCGATGATCGTGGCGGCGATGGCGCCCGTATCGGCGTTGATCGGCGCCTCGCTGACGAAGGAGCGGTCCACCTTCAGCGTCGTGATGGGCAGCCGGCGCAGATAGGAGAGCGAGGAATAGCCCGTTCCGAAATCATCGATGGCGATTCGGATGCCACGATTGCGGATCTCGTTCAGCGTATCGGCGATATAGGCCAGGTTGGACATCATGGCCGTCTCGGTGATCTCGATCTCCAGCAGCTCGGGCGGCACGCCATATTCCTGGCACAGCGCGAAGACGCGCTCGGCGAACATGGGCGTGGCGATCTGGCGGACGGAGACATTCACGGCCACAGGCACAGGCGCGAATCCGCGCGCCTGCCAGTCATGGATCTGTGCCAGGGCGGCCCGCATGACCCATTCCCCAAGCGGAACGATCAGACCCGTTTCTTCCGCTACCGGAATGAACTTGGTGGGCGGGATCATGCCGATCTCCGGATGCTGCCAGCGGATCAGGGCCTCCACACCCACGGCATGCATGCTGCCCATGGCGATCTTGGGCTGGTAATGCAGGAAGAACTGGCCCTGCTCCAGCGCCTCGCGCAGGGAATGTTCCAGGGAAAGGCGGGCCACCGCCGCCTCGTTCATCTCCGGCGTGAAGAAACGATAGCCGTTGCCCCCGGCCGCCTTGGCATTGTGCATGGCCGTGTCGGCGTCGCGCATCAGGGCATGGAAATCCTGCCCGTCGCCGGGGAACAGCGCGATGCCGATGGAGGTGGTGACGAAAAGCTGCTGCCCATCGATCCCGAAGGGACGCGACAGGCTGACCAGGATGGTTTCCGCCACGCGGGCCGCCATCTGCGGGTCGGGCAGGTCCTCCGCCACGATCAGGAATTCGTCGGCGCCCAGGCGGCCCACCGTGTCGGCCGCCCGCACACAGCTTCCCAGCCGCTGGGCCAGCGCCCGCAGCAGCTTGTCGCCGGCCTGGTGGCCCAGGCTGTCATTGACCAGCTTGAACCGGTCCACGTCCAGCAGCAGCACGGCAACCGCCGTGCCCTTGCGCCCGGCATGGGCCAGTGCATGCTGCAGGCGGTCCTGCACCAGCGTGCGGTTGGGCAGGCCCGTCAGCGGATCATGGGTGCTGACATACATGAGCTGTTCTTCGAACCGCTTGCGGTCCGACACGTCGGTCATGGTGCCCGTGAAGCGTAGCGGCCGCCCGCCCTCATCCCGGATGGCCTGGCCCCTGGCCTCGATCCAGACCCAGGACCCGTCACGGTGGCGCAGACGGTAGAGCGACAGGTAATCACCCACCTCCCCGTTCAGGTAGCGCTCGATCTGGTTCTGCGCCATGTCCTTGTCGTCGGGATGCAGCAGCCCGTCGAACAGCTTGTTGGCATACATCGCGTCGACCGCGTCATAGCCCAGCATCTCGATGAATTCAGGCGACCACCAGTAGGTGCCCTTCGTATAGGAATTGTCGAACACGCCCGAGCGCGTGGCCCGCACGGCCAGCTTCAGCCGCTCCTCGCTCTCGCGCAGGGCCTGCTCGGCGCGCTTGCGCTGGGTGATGTCCTGCACGACGCAGATGGCCGTGCGCCGGTCGCCCGTGCGCATCTGGCTGACACCGAAGGCCATGGCGAACACCTCGCCATTGCGGCGGCGGCCCTGGATCTCGGCCCGGTTGTCGGGACGCTGCTCCTCCTCCGACCGGCGCAGGCAGGCCATCAGGGCCACGGCCACCCGGGTCCAGTCCCGTTCCTCGATCAGCGTCACGAAGGGCTGGCCCGTCGCCTCTCCGTCGGCATAGCCGAACAGCACCTGGGCGGCGGCATTCATTGTCTCGATCCGCAGATCCTCATCCAGCGTGATGATGCCGTCGGCGACATTGTCCATGATGCCGGACAGGCGCGTTTCACGCTCGCGCAGCGCCTGCTCGGCGCGCACACGCTCCACCAGCGACCGGTCGAACTGGATCAGCACCTCGTTGGTGGTCTTGGCCAGCAGACCCAGTTCATCATCCTCGTGCCGCCGCGGCACGGACAGGAGCTTATCGGCGGGACGCTGCGGATTGATTTCGGCAATGGCCGATGACATGCGCAGAAAGGGCTTGGTGAGGGTGGAATAGAACATCACCACCAGGATCAGGGCCAGCGCCACGGTCCAGATGATGCCGGTGGACAACACGACCCCCGACCGGCGGAAGAATTCCTGGGCAATCAGGAACCGGTCGATGGAGACGCGCAGCTCGCCCACATTCTGGTTGTGCCGCTCGATCACCAGCGGGATGGAATAGGTCTTTTCCACGGGCAACAGCATCTCGGCCAGCCATTTGAGCTGTCCTTCGGCCTGCGGGCGTTCGCGGGCGGCAAGCTGGTTGCCGAAATCCTCCAGTATCACGGCGCGGTAGATGGGCTTGTATTCGAACAGGCCCGTCACGACACGGTCGGCCAGCGCCTGATCGAATGAGTAGGCCGACTCCGCCGCCGCCTCGCGCATGATGGACAGGACCTGACGGACAAGCTGGTCGGACTGACGTTCCATGTCCAGCAGGTCGATGGTGATCTGGGCGGTGGACAGGACCATGCCCAGAACCAGTGTGACCAGTGCCGTGTTGCGCGCCTGCTTGAAGGACAGCCGCTTGCGCAAGGGCACGCGCGCCACGGCGGAAGCCGGCTCGCCCCCGCTCTCCGGCGGGATGTCAGCCTCGGCCTGCTCGGGCGATAACGTCGCTTTCATCCACACCTGCGCCCCTTGTCCGCCGCCGCCCTTCGGCATCCCGCCCCGGAAAACGCCCATCAACGCCTTCCGCCCCGGTCGCACCCGCCCAAAGCGACTTATCCGAACGATAGTCTGCCTTTTCGTCGGTGGATATGACAATCCCTTAAAACCGGGTGAAAGTGCGGGCATATGGCTTAAACTGGCCATGCAGACAGGGAGGTTGAGGCACCTTGGCAACAGGCTGGCGGGAAAATTGGCGGGAGCGCGGGGCCGATCTGGCCGACGGGTTCGGCCAGATGGCGGCGCGGCTGGCAGGCAGCACCCTGCGCCTGGGCGTCACGGGTCTGCGCCGGTCCGGCAAGACCGTCTTCCTGACCTCCCTTCTGGACAATCTTTTGCTGCAGGGCCGGCTGCCGTTCCTGGATGCCGTGGCGCAGGGGCGCTTCATCGGCGCCCGGCTGCTGCCGCAATCCCCCGACAGCAGGATACCGCGGTTCGATTATGAGGGTCACCGCGCGGCGCTGACGGGGCCGGAGCCCGCCTGGCCTTCCCCGACCAGCGCGCTTTCGGAAATCCGCATCGCGCTGCGATACCGCCCCGACGGGCTGGTCAGGCGGCGGCTGTCCGGCGTGGCCACCCTGAACCTGGAGATTCTGGACTATCCCGGCGAATGGCTGCTGGACCTGCCGATGCTGGGCCAGGATTTCGCGGTCTGGTCGGCCATGACGCTGGATTTATGCCGGACGCAGCCCCGCCGGGGGCTGGCCGGCCCGTGGCTGGCGGCCCTTGAGGCAACCGACCCGGCCGGCCCGGGCGACGAATCGGCGGCACGGCATCTGGCCGGGCTCTACACGGATTTCCTGCTGGCCGCGCGCACGCATGATGTCGGCCTTTCGCTGCTACAACCCGGCCGCTTCCTGGAGCCGGGCGACATGGCGGGGGCCCCCGTCCTGACCTTCTGCCCCCTGCCCGGTGCCGCGCCCCATGCCGCCGGCAGCCTGGGTGCGCTGATGGCGGCCCGGTTCGAGGGGTACAAGGAAAAGGTGGTGCGCCGGTTCTTCCGCGACCATTTCGCCCGCATCGACCGCCAGATCGTGCTGGTCGACCTTCTGTCCGCGCTGAATGCCGGGGCCCCTGGCATTGCCGACCTTCAACGGTCGCTGACGACGACGCTGGAAAGTTTCCGCCATGGCCGCACGGGCTGGCTGGACTGGCTGGGCGGCGCGCGGGTGGACAAGGTGCTGTTCGCCGCCACCAAGGCCGATCACGTGGCCGCCCCGCAGCATGAGGCGCTGGCCGGCCTGCTGGACGAGTTGCTGGCCGAACGGCGGCGGCAGATGCAGTTCGACGGCGCCGCCATGGGCACGCTGGCCCTGGCATCGGTCAAATGCACCGACAGCGTCATTACCCGCCATCAGGGCCGTGACCTGGCCTGCGTGCAGGGCATCCTGCGCGGGCGGAAGGACGAAACCGTGATCTTCCCCGGCGAATTGCCCGCCAGCCTGCTGGGTATCGGCGACGATGTCGCCGACCGGTTCGGCTTCGCGGAATTCCGGCCCCGTCCCGGACTTGGGCGCGACGGGCGCGGCCTGCCCAACATCCGCCTGGACCAGGCGCTGCAATTCCTGATCGGGGACCGGCTGGCATGACCGACACGCGCGAACGCATCTGGATCCCGCCCATGGAGTTCGACCCCGCCGAGGCCAAGCCCCTGAGCCCGGCGGAGGAACAGGCATTGACCGCCACCGGGCCGCAGCCCGTGCCGGCCCCGCGGCGCGGCCGGGGACTGGTCAAGGCCCTGTTCCTGTCGCTGGCCGCCCTGTTCGCCGCGGCCATCGGTTTCGACACCGCCGACCTGATCACCCGGGCCTTCGCCCTGTCGCCCGTGCTGGGCTGGGGCCTGTCGGGGCTGGCCGGCATCGCGCTGGGCGCCCTGGGCCTGATGACGGGACGGGAGATCAGGGCCTATCGCCGGCTGGCCAGGGTGGACGGCCTGCGAAGCCGCGCCCTCGCCGCCACCACAGGGGCAGAGATGCGCAAGGTGATGGAGGAGATCTGCGCCCTTTATGCCAGTCGTGACAGCCTGTCCGCCGCGACCAACCGCCTGTCATCCAGCGTCACGGACGCCCATGATGGGCGGGAGGTGCTGGCCCTGACCGACCGTATCCTGCTGGCGCCGCTGGACAAGGCCGCCAACCGGCTGGTTATGCAGGCGGCACGCGACACCATGGTGGCCACCACTTTGTCGCCATCCGCCCTGCTGGACACCGCCCTTGTCCTGTGGCGCAACATGAAGCTGGTGCGGGAAATCGCGGGGCTCTACGCCGCGCGGCCGGGCCTGTTCGGATCGGCACGGCTGGTGCGCCAGATGGCCACGCATATCGGCACGGCCGGGTTGGCGGAAGCCTCCGACGGGCTGGTGGTCGAGGCACTGGGCGGCGGGCTGGCCGGCATCCTGTCGGCGAAGCTGGGCCAGGGCGTGCTGAACGGGGTGCTGACGGCCCGTATCGGGCTGGCGGCCATGGAACTCTGCCGGCCGCTGCCCTGGCTGCCGGGGGGCAAGCCCTCGCTGGCCGCCATCGCCCGGGAACTGTCCCTGGCCAGACCACCGGCGGGCCCACCCCCGGCCTGACGGGTCAAGTGGCGCGTCAGGCGGCGGCGCTCTGCGGTTTGACGCCACCGGCCCGCAGGAAATCCAGGCAGGCGTTGCGACGGACGCGATAGGCACCGGGCGTCATGCCGACGGCCCGGCCGAATATGCCCGTCAGATGCGCCTGGGAGGAGAAACCAGCCGCCGCCGCGATTTCCGCCAGCGGCATCTCCGTTTCCAGCAACAGGCGCTTGGCCGCGTTCACACGGCGCGACAGCACATAGCGGTGCGGCGCCTCCCCCGCCGCAGCCTTGAAACGGCGGGCGAAATGGCTGGGGCTGAGCCCCACCACGGCGGCCAGCGTGGCCAGCGACAGATCGTCATCCAGGTTCTGTTCGATGAACAGCACGACACGGCGATGCAGCAGGGGCGGCAAGGCGTTGCCGGCCACGTCCAGACCCGCATCCAGCGGCCGGGCCAGAACCGCTTCCACCGGTTCCGTCTCGGTGGCGACGCAGGCGGCGATCTGCTGGGCGTGATGGTCGGACATCTGCACGGGCATGGCGCTTCCCCTGTCAGGCCCGCCGGGAAGGCGGATCCCTACAACATGGATCGCCACGATCCGGCACCGGATCGGCCACCCCCGAACCTGCGGGATAGAGGGGCCGATGGAGATAGGGGTTGCGTGGCGTGATGGAATGGAGCGGCCGGCAAAAGGCGCATGACCCTTGCCGGCCTTGAGGTCATGATTAACCCGTCAGGCCTCCACCATCTGTGCGCACCATCACTCCGGCCCGGAAAATGCCGGGAAACGGCCATTGATATCGATAACCCGACCGGACCGGCCCCCGCGGGCCTTCAGGTATCAACCCGCGAAGCGGTTCAGGTTGTCGCGCAGCGCCTGGATATTGTCGCGCAGACGGATCACCTCTTCCGTGCTCATGCCGATGGCAT
Organism: Niveispirillum fermenti; assembly: GCF_048066175.1. Taxonomy (GTDB): domain Bacteria; phylum Pseudomonadota; class Alphaproteobacteria; order Azospirillales; family Azospirillaceae; genus Niveispirillum; species Niveispirillum fermenti. The sequence continues at coordinate 67,861 of NZ_JBLTXA010000017.1, forward strand.
CGGTCAACTGGTTGAAGAAATCGGCCGTCTGGTCCTTCAATGCCCGGCCGCTGCCGGTCAGGCGGATCAGCACCTGGCGTTCGTCGGCGGGGTTGCGCTCCCGCGTGACGTGACCCGCCGCCTCCAGCCGCTTCAGCAGCGGGGTCAGCGTGCTGCTTTCCAGGAAAAGCTGCTCACCGATCCGGCCCACGGTCTGGCCATCCTGCTCCCACAGCAGGACCATGACGAGATATTGCGGATAGGTCAGGCCGATACGGTCCAGCAACGGCTTGTACACCCGCGTGAAGGCATGGCTGGTGGAATAGAGCGAGAAGCAGATGAAGTCGCCCAGCTTCAGGGATGGCGGCGTGGACATGGGTCGCACCTGTCGATCATGCGGGTGAACGGACCCCGGCATTATATATCGCGCACGATTGAATCGCAGAGGGAAATGACGCATGGCCGCCATGGCCCGACCGGCGTCCGACCCGATCGCCCCCTACTCCCCCGCCATCTCCACCAGGGGCAGGCGGGGCACCTGCTCCAGCGGCAGCAGTTCGGGCAGGTCGTCACCACCGGCCGTGGCCTTCAGGTCCTTGAAGCGCCGCGCGGTGACCATGACACGGCTTTCCAGGGACGCGACGGCGGCATTATAGCTGTTCACCGCGCCGCCCAGCCCCTTGCCCACGCGGGCCATGTGATCGGCCATGGTGCCCAGCCTTTCATGCAGTTCCCGGCCCAACTGGCTGATCACCTGGGCATTGCGGGCCAGCGCCTCCTGCCGCCAGCCGTATGAGACGGCGCGCAGCAGCGCGATCAGCGTCGTGGGCGTGGCGGGGATGACAGACTGGTCGATCCCCGCCTCGATCAGGCCGGGGTCCTGTTCCAGCGCGGCGGAGAAGAAATTCTCCCCCGGCAGGAACAGGACCACGAATTCCGGTGCGGGGTCGAACTGTGCCCAGTACCGTTTTTCGCCCAGCGCCTTCATATGGTCGCGGATATGCCGGGCATGGCGGCCCATATGCACGGCGCGCCCGTCGTCATCGGGGGCGTGGGTGGCATCCAGGAAAGCCTCCAGCGGGGCCTTGGCATCCACCACGATGCTTTTGCCGCCCGGCAGGCGCACGATCAGATCCGGACGCAGGCGGTTGCCGTCAGCAGTGCTGACACTGGCCTGCTCATGGAAATCGCAATGATCCAGCATGCCCGCCATCTCCACCACGCGGCGAAGCTGTATCTCCCCCCAGCGGCCGCGCGTGGACGGGCTGCGCAGCGCCTTGACCAGGTTGCCCGTCTCCGCCCGCAGCATGCCCTGCCCTTCCATCAGGTGGGCGATCTGGGTCTTCAGTTCGGTATAGGCGCCGATGCGCGCCTGTTCGATGCCGTTCACGGCCTCCCCGAACCGGACCAGATGGTCGCGGATGGGGGTGACCAGCGCGTCGATGGCTGCGCCGCGTTTTTCCAGGTCCCCCTTCGCGGTCTCCCCGAACCTGTCGAACTGAGCCTGGGCCAGGGTCAGGAAGTCGCGGTTGTTGGCCGACAGCGCCTCCGCCGACAGTGCCTTGAAGGCGTCGGCCAGACGGGTCTGGGCCTGATCCAGCAGGGACAGCTTGTCGGCATGGGCGCGCCGTTCGTGATCCAGGGCGGTCCGCGCTTCGGCCAGGGCGGCCTGCAATTCCGCCTGCTCCTCCCGCGCGACGGCGAGAACCTCCTCCAGCCGGGGCACGCGGGCCGCCTGCGCCTCTGCCGCGGCCCGGCGGGTGGCTTCCCCCTGGGCCTGCCGGCGCAGATCGGCCAGCAGCCCGTCGCGCTGGGCCAGTTCGCCCCGCAATTCCCCGATATGGTGGCGGTCCCGCTCCCGCTCCGCCAGCAGGGCCAGGCGTTCAGCCCGCAGACCCGCGCCTGCCTGCCGCAGCCACAGGCCCACGATCAGCGCGGCAAGGGCGCCACCGGCAAGCAGGGACAGGGGATCAAGCGGCAGGGCGGCCAAGGCGGCATTCCGTTCCGGTTCGTTGCCGGACCGATCCTAACGGCATCGCGACGCAAGAACAAGTCATGAACGCGACGATGCGCGGATGACCCGCCGCTGATCCCGCGCGACCCGCGCTGATGCCGCCCGCCGCACCGGTGGCGGCTTACGACCTTGGTAGATGCGGCGGAAATGCACAGTGGCCCATCGCTCCCGAAACTTCATTTCGCAACTGCACTCGGTTAGGATCGCGCCGATTTTCATTCCTACCGTTGCCAAGAAGGCCGTGCCATGGACATCAGCAAGATCCCCGTCGGCAAGAACCCGCCCTGGGACATCAACGTCGTCATCGAGATCCCGCAGGGCGGCCAGCCCGTGAAGTACGAGCTGGATAAGGACAGCGGCGCGCTGTACGTCGACCGGTTCCTGCACACCGCCATGTTCTATCCGGCCAATTACGGCTTCGTGCCGCACACGCTGGCGCTGGATGGCGACCCGATGGATGTGATGGTCGTGGGCACCACCCCCGTGGTTCCCGGCGTCGTGCTGCGCTCCCGCCCCATCGGCGTGCTGATCATGGAAGATGATGCGGGCATGGACGAGAAGATCCTGGCCGTGCCGGTGGACAAGCTGCACCCGTTTTACAGCAACATCACCAGCTATCGTCAGCTTCCCCAGATCCTGGTCGAGCAGATCGCCCACTTCTTCGAGCATTACAAGGATCTGGAGCATGGCAAGTGGGTCCGGATCGTCCGCTGGGACGAAGCCGACGTCGCGGCCAAGCTGATCCAGGAAAGCTTCGACCGCGCGCAGAAGGAAGGCTGATCCCGGCAGGGGAGCGGCGGCATCTTGAAAAACGCCCTCCCCTGAAGCGATGGCGCATCACCATCGGATCGGTGCGCAAAGGCCGGGCGATCTGCCCGGCCTTTTCCTTTTATGGATGCAAAGCATGCATTCGTTCCGGGCTGTCCTGTTTCCCATTGCCTCCATACCGGCAACAATGCCTCATGAAGGCGGGACAGAAGATCAGGGGGAATGACATGAGCCTGGAACGAAGCCGTTCGGATGACAGCAACCTGCGCCTGGTGGTTGTCATCGCCTATATTCTCTATGTGATAGGATTCGCCCTGATCGGGCTGATCATGGCCTATGTGAAGCGTCCGGATTCGCATCACACCCCTTGGCATTCGCACTTCACCTTCATCATCCGTACTTTCTGGATCGGCTTGTTCCTTGCGGTCGTCGGGGCGGTCACGACGCTGATCGGCATCGGTTATCTGATTCTGCTTGCCGTAACCATATGGGCGCTGGTGCGCTGCGTCGTCGGCCTGCTGCGCGCCATCGACGGCAAACCCATCAACAATCCCGGCACCTGGATGGTCTGATACCAACCGCGACGGGCGATTGACCCATGTCATCGCCCGTCCATGGTCGTTGTTTATGGTGGCGGCCGTTCCTGGCATCCTGTCGGGGACGGCTTGTTTTTTTTCCGACCGGAAGGAACGCCCATGACCATCCGCAACCTGAACAGCCTGTTCAAGCCCGCGTCCGTCGCCCTGGTCGGGGCCAGCCGGCGGGACCGTTCGGTCGGCAAGGTCATCGCGCGCAACCTGTTCAATGCCGGGTTCGACGGGCCGATCATGCCGGTCAACCCGCGGGAGAAATCGATCGAGGGGGTTCTGGCCTATCCCACGGTGGCCGACCTGCCCGTCACGCCGGAACTGGCCGTCATCGCCACGCCGCCCGCCACCGTCCCCGGCCTGATCGCCGAACTGGGCGCGCGCGGCACCAGGGCCGCCGTGGTCATCACGGCCGGCTTCGCAGAGATGGGTGAGGAAGGGCGGCGCCTGCAGCAGGCCGTGCTGGACGCCGCCCGGCCGCACCTGCTGCGCGTCATCGGACCCAACTGCCTGGGCATCATGGTGCCGGGCCGGGGGGTGAATGCCAGCTTCTGCCATGTGCCGCCCCTGAAGGGCGATATCGCCCTGGTGGCCCAGTCCGGCGCCGTCGTCACCAGCATCGTGGACTGGGCCACGCCACGCGGCATCGGTTTTTCCCACCTGGTTTCGCTCGGTTCCATGTCGGACGTGGATTTCGGGGACATGCTGGATTATCTGGCGCAGGATGCCAGCGTGCGGGCCATCCTGCTGTATGTCGAAGCCATCACGCACGCCCGGAAATTCATGTCCGCCGCCCGCGCGGCGGCCCGCGCCAAGCCGGTGATCGTCATCAAGGCCGGCCGCAGCGAGGAGGGGTCGCGCGCCGCCAGTTCGCACACGGGCGCGCTGGCCGGGGCCGATGCCGTCTATGACGCGGCCTTCCGTCGGGCCGGCATGCTGCGCGTGGGTGAACTGGATGAATTGTTCGCCGCGGTGGAGACGCTGGCCACCAGCGTGCAGATCGGCGGCGACCGGCTGGCCATCGTCACCAATGGCGGCGGCGTCGGGGTGCTGGCCACCGACACGCTGATCGCCGGCGGCGGGCGGCTGGCGCCCCTGTCGCCGGAGACGGTGGAGGCGCTGTCCCGCGTCCTGCCGCCGACCTGGAGCCATGGCAACCCCGTGGACATCATCGGCGATGCCGACGGCCGGCGCTATGCCGATGCGCTGAAGATCGTCATGGCCGACCGCAACATCGACGCCGTGCTGGTGCTGAATTGTCCGACGGCCGTGGCCGACGGGCGCGATGCGGCGCAGGCCGTGGCCGACATCGTGCGCGACCAGAACAACCGGGCCGGCGGCGGGCGCAAGGTGCCCGTGCTGGCAAGCTGGCTGGGCGAACAACAGGCGGCCCCGTCGCGCAAGCTTCTGGATCTGGCCCGCATCCCGCACTATCAGACGCCCAACCAGGCAGTGCGCGCCTTCCTGCATCTGGTGCAGTACCGGCGCAACCAGGACCTGCTGATGGAAACCCCCGCCAGCGTGCCGGAACAGTTCGATGTGGATATGGGCGCGGTGCGCCCCATCATCGACAAGGCGCTGGGCGACGGGCGCGGCTGGCTGTCGGAGTTCGAGGCGAAGGAGGTGCTGCGCGCCTATGGCATCCCCTGCGTCCAGACCGTGACGGCCGCCACCCCGGCAGAGGCGGAACGGGCAGCGAAGCGGCTGGGCGGACGCATCGCGCTGAAGATCCTGTCACCCGACATCACGCACAAGTCCGACCAGGGCGGGGTGTCGCTGAACCTGCTGCCGACCCAGGTCTGGGCCGCGGCGGAAGCCATGCTGGAGCGCATCCGCACCGCCAACCCCACCGCCCGCATCGAAGGGTTCACCGTGCAGGAGATGGCGCACCGGCCCGGCGCCCAGGAACTGATCCTGGGCATGGTGGACGATGTGCTGTTCGGCCCCGTCATCCTGTTCGGGGCGGGCGGCGTCGCGGTGGAGGTGCTGGACGACAAGGCCCTGGCCCTGCCGCCGCTGAACCTGAACCTGGCCCGCGAGGCCATGGCCCGCACGCGCGTCCACAAGCTGCTGCAGGGCTATCGCCACATGGCGCGGGCCGACCTGGACGGCGTGGCCCTGGCCATGAACAAGGTCAGCCAACTGATCATCGACTTTCCCGAGATCGCGGAGCTGGACATCAATCCCCTGTTCGCGGACGAGGCGGGGGTGCTGGCCCTGGATGCCCGCATCAAGGTGAAGCCCGCCACCGACCAGACACGCCGCCGTCTGGCCATCCGCGCCTATCCCAAGGGGCTGGAACATACGATCACGCTGCGGTCGGGCCGGGAATTCCTGGTGCGCCCCATCCGGCCGGAGGACGAGCCCGCCATCCACGACATGGTCGCCGCCACCAGCGTGGAGGATATGCGCCTGCGCTTCTTCGCCCCCATGCGGCGCCTGTCGCACCAGATGGGCGCGCGCCTGACCCAGATCGACTATGACCGGGAGATGGCACTGGTCGCCATCCCGCTGGACGTCATGGACGCGGCCAAGCCCGGCCCCATCTATGGCGTGGTGCGCATCACGGCCGACCCCAACAACGAACGGGCCGAATATGCCGTGCTGGTGCGGTCGGACATGAAGGGCAAGGGGCTGGGGTCGCGGCTGATGCGCGAGATCCTGGCCTATGCCGAAAGCCGCGGCATCCAGGAAGTGTTCGGCGAGGTGCTGCGCGAGAATGCCGGCATGCTGGGCCTGTGCCGTGAGCTGGGCTTCACCAGCCACGACAATCCCGACGATCACGGTATCGTGGAGGTCAGCTACCGTTTCGCGACGAAGACGGGGACCTGACCCCCACAGGGTATTAGCCGAAAAGGGGGGTGCCATGGTGCTATCCCGCCACGCGGCGGGATGGTATCAGGGGCATGATCCGGTTCACCCAGCAGGTCCCCTACCCCCGATGAATGCCAAGTCCTTCCTTGTCACCGGCGGCGCCGGCTATGTCGGCAGCCACGCGGTCGATGCCCTGCTGCGGGCCGGCCACCATGTCACCGTCATCGATGACCTGAGCCAGGGACACCGGGGGGCCGTCCCGGCGGTGGCCGAACTGCTGGTGGGCGATGCCGGGGACCGCGCGCTGCTGGCACGCGTGCTGGCGGCCCGGCCGTTCCACGCCGTCATGCATTTCGCGGCCCGGTCGCTGGTCGGCGAGAGCATGCAGAAGCCGCATCTCTATCTGCGCGACAATGTGCAGACGGCCCACAACCTGATCGAGGAGACCGTGGCGGCCGGTGTGCGCCGCTTCGTCCTGTCCTCCACCGCCAATATCTTCGCGTCCCCACCCGATGGCGCCGCATTGGGGGAAGAGGCGCCGATCGCGCCCGGCAGCCCCTATGGCGAGGGCAAGCACATGGTGGAGCGACTGCTGCACTGGGCCGACCGCTGCCATGGGCTGCGATCGGCGGCGCTGCGCTATTTCAACGCCGCCGGCGCCCATCCCGACGGGCATATCGGGGAAGACCACCACCCGGAGACCCATCTGATCCCCATCGTGCTGGAGGTGGCGCTGGGCAAGCGCAGCCATCTGGACATCTATGGCGATGATTATCCCACCCCGGACGGCACCTGCATCCGCGACTATGTGCATGTGTGCGACATCGCCGACGCGCATCTGCGGGTGCTGGATGTGCTGGACGACAGGTCCGTCCGCTACAATGTCGGGTCGGGCAGCGGCTACAGCGTGCGGCAGGTGGTGGAAGCGGCGGAAAAGGTGATCGGCCGCCCAATTCCCGTGCGCATGGCCCCGCGGCGGCCGGGTGATCCGGCCGTGCTGGTGGCCGACGGCAACCGGCTGCGGGCGGAAACGGGCTGGTCCCCCGCCCTGCCGGGGCTGGAGGACATCATCGCCACGGCCTGGGCCTGGCGGTCGCGCCACCCGGACGGCTTTGGCGGCTGACCACCCATGCCGCGGCCGAACGGTCCTTGCCATCGGCGGGCAGGCACGGATAACAGTACCGCCGCGGGGGCCGCGCTGTCTTGAAAGGGAATGAGATGGATTTCGACGGTTTCGACCTGATTGTCGTGGGAAGCGGCTTCTTCGGCACGACCATCGCCGAGCGCGCTGCCCGCGAACTCGGCCTGAAGGTCGCCGTGCTGGACAAGCGCACGCATTTCGGCGGCAATTCCTGGTCGGAGGTGAATGCCGAGACCGGGATCGAGGTTCATCCCTACGGCACCCACATCTTCCACACCAATTCCGAAGAGGTCTGGACCTATCTGAACCGCTTCACGGAATTCACCGATTACCGGCACCGCGTCTTCACGGTGCATGGCGGCCGGGTGTTTTCCATGCCGATCAACCTCGGCACCATCTGTTCCTTCTTCGGCCGCCACTTCACACCGGACGAAGCCCGCGCCCTGGTCGACCGGGAAATGGGGGCCGAAGGCATCGGAGAGCCCGCGAACCTGGAGGAGAAGGCCGTCAAGTCCATCGGCCGCCCGCTTTATGAGGCGTTCATCCGCGGCTATACGATGAAGCAGTGGCAGACCGACCCCAAGCTGCTGCCGGCCGCCATTATCGGCCGCCTGCCTGTGCGCTTCACCTTCGAGGACCGCTATTTCTCCGACCGGTTCGAGGGCATGCCGCGCCAGGGCTATGGCGCCATCTTCCGCAACATGCTGTCCAACCCGAATATCCGCCTGTTCCTGGGCACCGATTATTTCGACGTGCGGGACAAGGTGCCGGCCGGGGCGCTGGTCGTCTATACCGGCGCCATCGACCGCTATTACGACTACCGGTTCGGGGAACTGGGCTGGCGCACCGTCGACCTGGAATGGGAGGTCGCGCGCACGCCGGACTTCCAGGGCACCTCGGTCATGAACTATGCCGATACCGATGTGCCCTTCACGCGCATCCACGAATTCCGGCACCTGCATCCGGAACGGCCGTTCGATGGTGACAAGACCATCATCGCGCGGGAATTCTCCCGTTTCGCGCGCAATGGCGACGAGCCCTATTATCCCATCGCCACGCCGCAGGACCGCGACCTTTACGACCGCTATGTCGGCCTGACCGCGGCCGAGCCGGACGTGATCTTCGGCGGGCGGCTGGGCACCTATCGTTACATGGATATGCATCAAGCCATCGGTGCGGCGCTGAAATGCTTCGACCAGCAGGTCGCCCCCCGCTTTTCGGCCGGCAAGCCGCTTTCCGCCTGACCCGGTTCCCAGCAAAGACAAGGCCCGCACCCCATGACCGCCGCTTCGCCGTTGCGCGTGAACATCGTCCTGCCCCCGCTGCACAGCGAGCGGTTTTCCGGCGGGACGCTCTGCATCCTGGAACATGCGCACCAGTTGCACCGGCGGGGCCACACGGTCACCGTCGTGCCGACCCGGCCGTCGCAGTACCCCGCCTGGTTCGGCAAGGAGTTCGGCACGCTGCTGCACTGGCCGCAGACCAGCGCGGCGTCGGCGCTGAAATCGCTGGCCTGCACAACAGTGAAATGGGGCCTGAACCGGACCGAAGGGGGCAAGGAAGCCATCCGCCAGGATTTCGTGGGCCTGGTCCGGTCCCTGCCCCAGCTCTGGACGCCCGAGTTCGAACAGGCGGTGCAGCACCATATGCTGCGCCGCCTGATCCCCGACGCCGACATCACCATCGCCACGCAATACAGCACGGCCCTGCCCGTCTATCTGTTCGGCCGTGGCAAGCTGGGCTATTTCCTCCAGCATCACGAAGTCATCTTCGCCAACGACACGCCCGACCCCGAACAGACCTTCAAGATCGCCGACATGTCCTATCGGCTGGGCATGCGGATGATGGCCAATTCGCCCTGGCTGCGCGAACGGGTGCGGACCACGACGGCGGGGGCGCCCGACGTGCTGCTGTCGCCCAATGCCATCGACCCGTCCATCTTCAACGGCCAGCCCAAGCCGCTGGCCGGGCCCGGCGACCGGCATGTCACGCTGATCAGCTATGGCGGGCGCCATGTCGAATGGAAGGGGTTCCGCGAGATGGCGGAGGCCACGGCCATCGCCCGGCGCGAACTGCCCGACTATAAGATCGACTGGCATGTCTATGGCGGGGCCAGCCTGCCGCCCGACAATGCCATCGCGCCTTACAAGGACCTGGGCTTCCTGCAGCCCCGCGCCCTGGCCGATGCCTATCGCGCCGCCGATATCCTGCTGTCGGCCTCCTGGTATGAAAGCTTCCCCCTGTTCCCGGCGGAAGCCATGGCCTGCGGCCTACCCGTGGTGACGACTCAGCCCGGAACCGAGCAATATGCCATCCCCGATGTGACGGCCGAGGTGGTGGAGGCGCGGTCGCCCCGGTCGGTGGCCGACGGGCTGATCCGCCTGATCCGCGACCCCGCCCATCGCCAGCGCATCGCGACGGCCGGCTGGGAAATGTCGAAGGGCCTGACCTGGGATGCGGCGGGCGACGCCATGGAAGCCAATATACGCGCCATCGTGGCGGGTGACGGCGCGCCCGAATGATCGACGGCCGCATTCTTCGCAACATTTCCTACATGGGCATGGCCAATGTTGCGAATATCCTGATTCCGCTGCTTGTCCTGCCCTTCCTGACCCGCGCGCTGGAACCGGCCGCTTTCGGCCATTACGCCTGGGCCGTATCCACCGGCACGCTGCTGGGCCTGATCTGCGATTTCGGCTTCAACTGGACCGGCGTGCGGGAAGTGGCGATCCATCGCGACGACCGCCGCGCCACGGCCGCCATCGTCCTGGAATGCTATACGATCCGGGCCCTGATGATGGCCGGGGCGACGATGCTGATCCTGCTGGCCTGGCTTTTCCTGCCGCACGGGGGCGGGGTGACGGCCATGCTGCCCTATGTGCCGCTGGTGGCCGCCGCCAACCTGCTGACCCCGGCCTGGATGTTCCAGGGGCTGGAACGGTTCGGCACCTTCGTGTTTTCCGCCCTGCTGGGCCGGGTGCTGAGCGTGCTGGCCGTCGTGCTGCTGGTCAGGCATCCCGACGACCTGCACCTGGCTGTCCTGCTGACGGCATCGGGGGGGCTGCTGCCTGGCCTGGTGTCCATGCGCTTCATCGCCGGGCATTTCGCAGGCGTCCTGCGCCGGCCGACCAGCGCCCAGGTCGTGGCCCGGTTCCGGGCCTGCTGGCAGGTCTTCACCACCGACCTGGTGATCCAGCTTTATACCGCGGCGCAGACCTTCCTGGTCGGCCTGTTCGGCGGGCCGGCCGTGACGGCGCAGTTCAACATCGCCGACCGCTGCCTGAACGCCGGCAAGATGTTCCTGTCGGCCATCACCCAGGCGGCGATGCCGCGGGTGGCCCATCTGGCACGCAATGACCGTCGGGCCGGCCTGCGCCTGATCGGCCGCATCATGCTGCTGTGCGGGGCAGTCGGGTCTGTCGGCAGCCTGATCATGCTGTTCGGCGCGGACTGGCTGGTCGCCCTGGTCTTCGGCCCCGCCTATGCCGAGGCGGCGCTGGTGCTGCGCATCCTGTCGCCCGTGCCCATCCTGATCGGCATCGGATCCTGCTTCTCCTCCCTCTACATGTTCAATTTCGGAGAGGGGCATTTGTGGGGCCGCATGCTGAAGGCGGCGGCGGGGATCAGCCTCGCCCTGTTCCTGGGTCTGGTCCTGCTGGCGGGCGTCCAGGCCCATATCGCCGCGGCCCTGGCCATCCTGGCCGCGGAAAGCTTTGTCTTCTGCGTTTCCGGCTATCGCTTCGCGCTGGCGCTGCGCCGCGGCTGACACCCCCCGTGCCCCCCTGCCATCCGGACAGGCCCCCCGGTCGCCGCAAAGGCACTGGACGTGTGGGGTGACGACTGAAATATTATCCTATAGTGCATAATTAATCCCGATCAGGGAAAAACGAAAGAGCGGGAAATGGCATCCAAACGAATGGCCATGCTGGCGCTGGCCGTGCGCTTGACCTTCTGCGCGGTCCTGGCGGCCCCGGGCGCGCGGGCCGGTGAGGATGATGCGGCCCTGCGCCCCGACCAGGCCGCCGTCGTCGATATCTTCCGGACATAGGTCGAGACCGATACAAGCCATGTCACGGGCAGTTGCACCCTGGCGGCCGAACGCATGCTGGACCGGCTGCGCCGGGCGGGGCATGGGCCGTCGCGGCGCCAAGGCCGGAGGCACCGCCGGTGACGATGGCGGCGATGTCGTTACCCAGTTCCATTTGCTGATCCTTCCTCCCCAGACGGCCCCCGATCCGGGCCGCCATTCGTCGTTCAGTTGCGGTCGGCGATCACGCCGGCCTGTTTCAGGGCGTCCAGTTCCGGGCCGTCCAGACCCAGCCAGTCGGCCAGCGCGTCGCGCGTGTGTTCGCCCAGGCGCGGCGGCGGCCGGTCGAAACGGGCCGGCGTGGCCGACAGCCTGGACGGATAGGCCACGGACGGCACATCCACCCCGTCGGCGCGCTGGAAATGGTGGACAGTACCGCGGGCCTGCACGAACGGGTCCTGGAACACCTGTCCGATATCGTTGACCGGCCCGGCCGGCACGCCCCGGGCGGGGAACTGTGCCATCAGGTCGGCGACCTTGTGCCGGGCGATGATCTCCTGCAGCATCGGTTCCAGTGCCGCGCGGTTCACGACACGCCGGGCATTGGTGTCGAAGCGCGGATCGATGGCCAGTTCCGGCACGCCCAGCACGGCGCACAGCGCCGCATACTGGCCGTTATTGCCCACAGCCACCACGATGGGACCGTCGGCGGCATCGAACACGCGATAGGGCACGACGGTCGGATGCGCGTTGCCCAGCCGGCCGGGCGCCTTGCCCCCCACCAGATAGGACAGCGCCTGGTTTGCCAGCATGGTGATCTGCGTATCCAGCAGGGAACAATCGATATGCTGCCCCTCGCCCGTCCGCTCGGCATGGCGCAGCGCCATCATGATGGAAACGGCGGCATACAGGCCCGTCGACACGTCGGCCAGGGCCACGCCCGGCTTGATGGGCGGGCCGTCCTTCTCACCCGTGATGCTCATCATGCCGCCCATGGCCTGGGCCACGAAATCATAGCCCGGCCGGTCGGCATAGGGACCCGTCTGCCCGAACCCCGTGATGGAGCAATAGACCAGCCGCGGGTTGATCGCCGACAGGCTGGCATAGTCCAGCCCGTACTTGCCCAAGCCGCCGACCTTGAAATTCTCCACCAGGATGTCGGCCCCGGCCGCGAGCCGCCGGATCAGCGCCTGCCCCTCCGCCGTGGCGAGGTTGACAGCCAGCGACCGCTTGTTGCGGTTGCAGGACAGGTAATAGGCGCTTTCCCCCGCCCCGTCCCAGCCCGGCTCCGCCGGCAGGTCGGGCGGCCCCCAGGACCGTGTGTCGTCGCCGACCCCCGGCGCCTCCACCTTGATCACGTCGGCCCCGAAATCGGCCAGGATCTGGGTACACCAGGGACCGGCCAGCACGCGGGACAGGTCCAGTACCTTCACCCCCGCCAGTGCCGCCGCGGATCGGCCGTTCTCGGTCATTCTCTACCCTCGTCCAAGCATGTTCCGTTCCCCCCACCATACCCCCATCCCACCGGTGATCGGCAACGGCCGGCGGGATGGGGGCATGGTGGGGGCGGCATCGTCACGCGCGCTCGAAGACGGCCGCCAGCCCCTGGCCGCCGCCGATGCACAGGGTCTCCAGTCCGAAGCGCCCGCCGCGGCGCTGCAGCTCGCGCGTCAGGTTGGCCAGGATGCGGCCGCCCGTGGCGCCGATCGGATGGCAGCCTGCAGATGGTCGCCGCCGACATTGTCGAAATAGACGTCGATGCCATCCGGCGCCTCGCGCGCCAGGGCCTTGGTCAGGCTGGGCTCGGCCTTGCAGTCGATCACGCCGTCCAGTTTCAGCGTATCGCGCAGGAACGCCGCCTTGCGGGCACTGCCGGCAGCACCGATCACGCGGTTGCCCTTCAGCCGGGCGATCTGGCAGACGACGGAGCCGACCCCGCCGGACACGAATACCGTGTCACCATCGCGCATCTGGGCGATATGCAGCAGCCCGGTATAGGCCTTCAGCCCCGTCATGCCGGCAAAGCCCGGATAGGCCTGTTCGGGCAGGATCGAGCAATCCCGCTTCTTCAGGGCAGATGCCGCCATCCGTGCCGCGCAACCCGCCCGAGGGACGGTCATATGGCGCCAAACCACGGACCCTTATCGCTTGCCTTCGACCTTAATGCAGGCCGTGGTCATTTGCACGTCAAAAATTGCATCATAGGTTACTATGTTGAGGGCATCGCACCTGTGTTAACAGCGCATGCAACCCGGCCCGCGCAGGTGCGCAAGCCAGCCGGAGCGCGCTGTACGGCGGTTGCCATGCACGCCGCAGCCCTCAGACAAACTTTTACAGACGTGCAATGTTGTCATATAGATGAAGCGGCCCCCGCAGGGGGACCAAGGCAGCGGTGAACCAGCTTGAGGAGTGTGAGCCCCGTGTCGCGGATCGAACCGGAGAAGGCCCTGGTCTATTCCAGCCCCGCCATCCATGCCCGCCGCCGCCGCATCCTGGAGGAGACGCGCAAGCTGATCGCCGAGCGCGGGCTGGCCGGCTTCAGCATGGACGAGATCTGCAAACGCGCCGATGTGTCCAAGCGCACCCTCTACAATGCGTTCCAGACCAAGGAACGCATGATCGCCATGGCGATCCACGAGTATTTCGAGCGCTACATCTCCCGCCTGCCCTATTCCAGCCCGGCCGGCACCCTGCAGCGCAATGTGGAGCGCATAGTCTTCGTGGTCCAGCGCAACCGGCAGATCCGCAATTACATCAGCGCGATCATGTCGATCTATTTCAGCCTGGATGCCGACAGCGACATCTGGAACACCATGCATTCCGTGGCCGTCACCCCGAACCTGCAATGGATCGAGGCGCTGAAGGCCAGGCGACAGCTTCAGCCCTGGATCGACGCCCAGCGCTTGGCCGACGATGTCGTGCGGTTCGAATACACCATCATCTATGATTGGTGCCGCGGCCATATCGCCGATGATATCGTGATCCCGCACCTGCTGACCACATGCCTGACATTGATGTCGGGCGCCACGCGGGGCACGGCACGGCGGGAGATCGAAGCCGTGCTGGCCGATATCCAGGAAGGCCGCCTGCCCCTGTCCATCGAACCCGCCACGCCCGGCCTTCCGCCCGCCGATCCGGGGGAGCGGGAGGCCTTCGCCGCGAGGCGCGCCGCGGCGCATGCAGCCGGCCAGGACTGATCCGTCACGCCTTCTCCCTCTTCGGCCACAGGGTTCCGTTCCATGCAGTTCGACATGCGCAGCCTGCCGCCGGCAGCACGTTACAAGATCATGAACTCCACCGTCACGCCACGCCCCATCGCCTGGATCACCACCCTGTCGCGCGATGGCGTGCGCAACGCCGCCCCCTACAGCTTCTTCAACGCCGTGGGCGACGATCCGCCGCTGCTGGTGCTGGGGCTGCTGAAGCACCCCGTCACGGGGCTGATGAAGGACACGGCCCGCAACATCATGGAGACGGGGGAATATGTCGTGAACCTGGTCTGCGAGGCCGATGCAGAACGCATGAACCAGTGCAGCATCGACGCGCCGGCAGCGGTGGACGAGATCGACTATGCGGGCGTGGACACGGTCGCGTCCGAGCTGGTCAAGCCCCCGCGCATCGCCACCAGCCCCGTCAGCTTTGAATGCCGCAAGCATTCCGCCATCGATATCGGCCGGCAGACTATCGTGCTGGGCGAAATCCTGATGGCGCATATCCATGATCGGTTCGTGCTGGACGCGCAGAAGCAGTATCTCGACACGCCGGCCATGAAACTGATCGGCCGCACCCATGGCAGCGGCTGGTACGTGCGCAACAGCGACCAGTTCAAGCTGGACCGGCCCGTCTACGATCCATCCCGCCGGGACTGATCCCGGACGGGACGGCGCAAGGCCAAGAACGGATGCCGCCCGGCAAGGTGCGGTCCACCAGGAGGAAGCCCCGGCGCGGCGACAGGTCCGCCCCGGGGGTGACAGGGATCAGAACCGGGCGCGCACGCCGAAGGTGTAGGCGCGGCCGACCGTGTCATAGAGCGAGATGATGGTCGGCAGGTTCAGACCCGGAATGGTGCCGGGGATCAGCGGCGGATCGCGGTCGAGCAGGTTGTTCACGGTCAGGAACAGCTCCGTCTCCGCCCCCCCATCGCCTGGGTGCGATAGGTGACGGTGACGTCGGATGCGATGTTCCAGGACATCCTGAAGCTGGACGCAGCGACCCAGGCCCGCCAGAGCTATCCGGACGGGCTGGCCTTCGATGAACAGGATAATCTGTGGATCACCCTGCCATTTGCCAACAAGCTGGTGCTGCTGACGCCTGCCGGGCGGCTGGTGGAAATGCTGCATGATCCGGCCGGGACCGTGATGTCCCGCCCGACCAACCTGGCCTGGGGCGGGGCGGCGGGATCTGCACATCGTTTCCCGCGGAACGGGCAGCATCCTGCGCGTCCGTGCTGCCATGGCCGGACTGGCCCTGGCGCATCAGGCAGGGTGACACGGTACCAGGGCGCATGTTCCCATTGCGACAGGATCGCGGCCCGGTACACTGGGGCCGCCGGACGCTGTCCGGTTTCCATGCGACAAGGAAACGATCCATGCGCCCATACCTTCTTCTTTCCGCCGGCCTTCTGGCATTGCCGCTGCTGACGGCCGCACCGGCCATGGCGCAGGTGACCGCCCCCACCGTATCGATCACGGATATCGGGTCGCTGCCCCAGCCGCTGCCCCTGCCCTATGACGAGCAGGCGGACGCCGATGCCGACGTGACCCGGGCGTTCGAGCGGGCAAAAGCCAGCGGCAAGCGCGTGATGCTGAATTTCGGCGGGGACTGGTGCCCCGATTGCCGCATCCTGGCCGGCATCATGGAACTGCCGGAGGTCAAGGGCTTTCTGGATACCCATTACGAGCTGGTGAAGATCGACGTCGGCCGTTTCTCCCGCAACCTGCACATCCCGCCCCGCTATGGGGTGGAGAAGCTGCGGGGCGTGCCCAGCGTCCTGATCGTCACGGCGGAGGGGGATCTGGTGAACGCCACCGACAGCGCGGAACTGGCCAAGGCCCGCAGCATGACCCCGCAATCCATCGCCGACTGGCTGGCCCGCTACGCGGCCCCCGCCGGCCGGGGGTGATGCCCCGTGGCACGTCGCCAAGCCCACGGGGATGCGGGCGCTGGCGATCGGTCCCGGTGAGCGGTGGCGATCACCGGGAAACGGTATGAGGCCCGTTGCACACGGATGACCGGCACGTCTGACCGGCGGCGTATCGGCATTCTCCCGATGCGCCCTGTTGCCAGGCGCCCGGATGCGGAGTATGGCCAAGGGCATGAACGATACAGACACGATGTTCCTGTTCGACCGGCCGCTGGTGCGTCGGCACCGCGACCGCGCCGCCGCCGAGATCGGGCGGTTCGACTTCCTGCTGCGGGAGGTGGCCGGCCGGCTGGCCGAACGGCTCGACATGATCAAGCGCACGTTTCCGCGCGTGCTGAACCTGGGCTGCCATGGGGGCGAGGTTGAAGCCGCGTTCGGCGGGTGCAACGGCATCCGCCAGATGGTCCATGCCGACCTGTCGCCGGCCATGGCACGGATGGCAGCCGCCGGCACCGGCAGCCCGGCCGTGGCCGCCGACGAGGAGGCCCTGCCCTTCGCGCCCGGCAGTTTCGACATGGTGGTGTCGAACCTGTCGCTGCATTGGGTGAACGACCTGCCCGGTGCCATGATCCAGGCCCGCCGCGCCCTTCGCCCGGATGGGCTGTTCATCGCCGCCATGCTGGGGGGTGACAGCCTGTTCGAACTGCGCCGTGCCCTGATGGAGGCCGAGATGGAGGTGACGGGCGGCATGTCGGCCCGGATCAGCCCCATGGCCGGCCTGCGCGATGCCGCCGGCCTGTTGCAGCGGGCCGGCTTCGCCCTGCCCGTGGCCGATATGGACACGCTGACCGTAGCCTACCCCGATCCGTTCCGCCTGATGCGCGACCTACGCGGCATGGGGGAAACCAATGCGGGACTGTCCCGGTTGAAGCGGCCGACCCGGCGCGCGGTGATCATCCGCGCCGCCGAACGCTACATGGAGCTGTTCAGGGAAGCCGATGGCACCGTGCCCGCGACGTTCGAGATCGTATTCCTGGCCGGCTGGTCACCCGATGCCTCGGTGCAACAACAGCCGGCGAAGCGCGGCAGCGCCAGCCACCGTCTGGCCGACGCCCTGAACAGCATCGAGCAGACGGTGGAGATGAAGCCCCGCCATTGATGCCCCGCCATTGATGCCCCGCCATTGATGCCCAGCCGGCGACGACGGCCTTCGGCCTGACGCGGCGCCCGGCGGGGAGCCGGATCAGGGGATGCCGGATCAGGGGATAATGGTGACCGGTTCCCCATTGGCCGGGTCGGCCCGGGTGACATCGACCTGCCCATTGACAGGAATGGTCAGCGCATAGGTGCTGCCCCCGGTCAGATAGGCGAAGCAGGCCAGCCGCAGATCGGTGGTGCCATCCGCCTGGGGCTGGCGGCTCAGGGGACAGGACTGGCCGCCGATCGCGATATCGCCAGGGCCGGCTGCCAGCCCAGCCGGCAGGGTGACATCAATGCGATGGACGCCTTCCTGCCCGACGGTGAAGGCGCAGTGACCGGGGCGGGTGGCCGGACAAGAGCCGTCGCCCCCATGGGCCAGGGACGCCAGGGCGGGCGCCGCAACGGACAGGAACAGGGCGCCAGCGGCGACCAGCCGGTGGCCCCGGCCGCGTGCCATGATCGGCATGAAAAACCTCGTTATTCTTTTTCCGAAATGCGCCCCTTACGGCAGCAATAGGCGTTCCCAGGCAAAATATCAACCATTGAGGCGTAGAGTATGTGTCTTACCCCTTTCGGGCGGCGGGCACGCCACGGGGGTGCGGGCGAAAGGAAAGGGGTGACGGAACCGGTAGGGCATGTTTAAAGGGCAGTGGCTTGAACAGCATCGGGGCGGCCAGTCCATGT
Organism: Niveispirillum fermenti; assembly: GCF_048066175.1. Taxonomy (GTDB): domain Bacteria; phylum Pseudomonadota; class Alphaproteobacteria; order Azospirillales; family Azospirillaceae; genus Niveispirillum; species Niveispirillum fermenti. The sequence goes on from NZ_JBLTXA010000017.1 coordinate 86,158, forward strand.
CCAACGAAGAAGATATCGTCGAACGTCTGCGCCGCCGCGCCGCCCGCGCCCGCGACCGCTATCCGGAGGAATCGGTCGACCCGGCCACCCTCGTCGGCGGCCTGATCCGGGATTACGAGGCCGCCGCGGACGAGATTCAGCGCATGCGGGACGCCTTGCGCGACCTTTCCCGCCAGGCCCTGAGAGCCATGCTGGGCTGACCCTCCCCCTCCAGACGATATGGCCATTTTCCTTCAGTAAGCATTTGCACCCGGGAAAATGATGCGCTATGTTCCGCGCCGCTTGGGGGGTGGTCAGACACTTACCAGCCGGCATGGACCCGTAGCTCAGCTGGATAGAGCGCTGCCCTCCGAAGGCAGAGGCCGATGGTTCGAATCCATTCGGGTCCGCCACTTTTCTTCAATGAAATCAATAGATTGACAATGATGGCGGGGCGTTGATCCCTCAATCATCGCTCAACTCATCGCTCAGTTACGTCCGGGAACATCTGCACCCCGGGCTGACCGCCATGGCGGGAATGATGCAGAATCTCCGCCATTTTCATTTCCGTCCCCGGCCGCCTTTGCCCAAAAGGTCTCGAACCCTGTCATGCCGCCCATCGTGATGGGCGTACACGCGTTCCGCCGTTTCCATGGTCACATCGACCCAGCCGCAAGCATCGAAGAGGGAAACGCCTGACTGGGCCAAATAGGAGATGCAGGTGTGGCGAAGGGTGTGGGGTGTGACCACATCGGGATTGAGGCCTGCTGCCTTTGCTGCCGATGCGAATGATCTCTTCAGGTCTTTGACATGACGGTTATGGGGACCATACTCGAAAACGTGAGTTTTCGTCCGTCGGCGTGTGTAGTGCAGGAACCGAAGCAGCCGATCCGGAACCTCCAGCCTGCCCCTTTTCTTGGCCGTTTCAGCACGGCCAACGGGCCGGAAATCGATCACGCCCTTGTCAAGATCGACCCAGCCGCCCTGAAGGTTCGGTGCCCATTGCAGGGAGAGGATCGCCTCCTTGCGCCGCCCCGTATAAAAAGCGACGAGGATGAACAGGGACAAATGTCGGCCTGACCGCCGGTCCTTTCGGGCTGCACGGATCAGCCTGGCGACCTCCTGGCGTGACAAGTACGTTTCCCTAGGCATGGAGGCAGGCGGTAGCCAGACCGCAGGAACCGATAGCAGATGCCCCTCGCGATGGCAGTATCCCAGAGCCGCGGCGAGGGTCGCGAGTTCACGTCGTACCGTTGCTGGTGATACCGGCACCGTCCGGTAGCGCGGCGGGTCGGTATCTGGAATACGCTCCCGCTTCTTCCGACTGACGAGGTACTGGCGGCAAAGTTCGCCCTTGATGTCGGAAACAAGGACATCTGCCCAGAATGGGGTCATGGATTGGATAGCCCAGCCAATCCGTTGCGGGGCGGCTGTTGTATTCGCATGCTGGTCCATATAGATGGACAGGACCTGACCGCATGTCATGACCTCTGCGCGCCGGTTCGCCACGTCCGGTTTTGAATTCTCGGCTGCGATGGCAACGGCCTGCTGCTCAAGGATGAATTCGGCCAAAGCTCTTTCAGCCCCAACCCTGTCCTCCACCGGGCAACCGGTGGAGATGTCCCGCTTCCCCCTGGCGGGATCCTGGTATCGGATATACCAGCGGTAAGTTGCCGATCCTTTCGTGCACAGAGGCACCAGTCGCGGCCCCATGGTGGCTTGGCGGGGTTTCTTCATGGCCATCTTGTTTCATCTTTGACCGAAGGCCCTTTATCCTCGCTTCGTTTGGGCTGCCGCAGCTTGCCGCGAAATGCCGTCACGGCACCAACTCCTTCGCGATGGGCATGGCCGCGACAAGTTCTTCCAGTTCGGGACCCGACATGCTGCCACGCTCGACCAGGATGGAGGCCACCCTGTCGATAACAGGCAGGCGCGGTCGAAGTAGTGCCAACGCCCGTTCATATTCCTCCGCCAGCATACGGCCGACCTGTTCTGCCAAGGTGGGGTGCGCCGACAAGAACGAGTGGGTGTTTTCGGGGATGGCGTTGCCCAGCCAAAGCAGTCGGTCACCGAATCCATGGCCCGCCAACATGGCGGCTGCCAGGGTGGTGGCGCGCGCAAGATCGCTGTGCGCGGGACCGCCGGACCCGAAACCTGGGGCTCCCAGGCGGACCTCTTCCGCCGCGCGACCCGCCAGCAGGATGCGGATATGGGCATGGGCATCGGCCTCGGTGTCGAACTGGCCCAGTTCGAACCGAACGCCGGCATGTTCGCCCTGAACCTTGACGATCTGGATCTTGCCCGGCAGCTCGACCGCGGCGGCGATTGCATGACCAGCCTCATGCACCGCGACCCTGAAATGCAGATCGGGGGAAACGGTTTCAGGACGAGGGATATGAGCCAGCAGGTCGTCAGGGGTCATCGGCCGCCCGGCGCGACGGGGCTCACGCTTGGCGTCACGAGCCCAAAGCTCGGCTTCAGCACCGGATGCCGTCATGCCTGACACAAAGGGCAGAAGGTCAACACCGGGGAGATGATCGGGACCGAGATGCTGTCGCAGGATTCCGGCCAGCGCTTGGTCATCAGGCAAGGATACCATGATCACCCTGTCGAGCCGACCGGGCCTGATCAACGCCGGGTCGACCGACAGGCTGTTGGCTGCCGCCAGCAGCACAACCCCTTCCCGCGCGAGGGTGCCGTCGGTCGCCTCAAGAAGGGCATTGACGACTTGGTGACTATAGTCCCTCTGATTGCTCCGCAGGGATTGCCGGTCCTGGAAGGCGTCAATCTCATCGATGAACAGGATGGAGGGGGCTTGCGCTCGTGCATGTTCAAACGTGCTACGCATTGCCGCCAGCATCAAGCCAAGGTGCCCGGCCGCCTGCCATTCGCTATGCGATCCGGTTACAAGCGGCAGCCCGGCTGTTCCCGCCAAGATACGCGCGAACGACGTCTTGCCCGTGCCAGTAGGGCCGACCAACAGGCACCCCCTGTCAACTTCCTTCCAGGGCAAGCGTCCGGCCAGGTACTCCTTGAGATCTTGGACCAGGTTAAGGCCCCACGCCTTCGCGTCATCCATTCCGTAAAGATCGACCAGCTTGGGACCG
>NZ_JBLTXA010000018.1:0-86597 GCF_048066175.1 Niveispirillum fermenti
GCGGCGCTGGCGCTTGAGGCCGGTGATCAGAGCCAACAGGTTCTGATCACCGCAAAGCAGTATCAGTCACCCGCCCCACCCATCGGCGTCAGAACCCCAGCGCACCCGGGTTCATCGTCCCCTGCCCGTCCAGATGGGACTTGATGCCGCCCAGCAGATCGCGGCCCGCCGGGTTCATCCGCCCGGTCACGGGATAGAGCCGGCCCACCTGCAGGTGGGCGGCACCATGGCGGTTGTAGAGCGCCACGCATTCGGCCTTCAAACGGCGCATCAGGTCCGCCCCTTCCGGATTGGCGGGATAGCGTGGCAGGCTTGCCGCGGCCGAGGGCTCCAGGATGCGGTCATGGAACGCCGCCCGCTCATCCTCCCAATAGAAAGCCAGCTCATAGAGAAAGCCGTTGGTGGCGATCGTGGAGAACATGGCCGCGGCCTTGATCCCATGCCTTTCCATCGCCGCCGCATGCCCGGCATAAAGCGCTTCCAGGTCGGCCCGGAAGGCGGCGACGCGGCTGAAGGGCAGGATGCCGTGGACAGGTACCCAGCGCTCCCCCTTCGGCCCCAGGATATGGTTCAGCGGCGGGAACGGATAGGCCCGGACCAGGGTCGGCATGGAATTCTCGATCTCCTTGCCGAAGGGGGTGGCAGCGCTGCGGATGCGGCGCAGCATCGACCGTTCCTCGTCCTTGTCGAAGGCATCGACCGTGTAATGGGCGGAATAGTTGATCTTGTCCAGGAACCCGCGGCCGGCGATGACGATGCGAGCCATCTGCACCAGCGATTCCAGCGGCCCGCGTCCGGCCCGGCCGACGGCCAGCAGCATCTTCAGGTCGGATTTCAGGTCGCCCATGCCCAGGCGCTGCTTTTGCAGGAACGGGTCCAGGCCGAACGCCTCCGACGCCACGCCTTCGCGCGCCACGGCGGCCATGGCCCCCAGCATCTCCTCGAAGGTCTGGAAACCGAAGGAAACGCCCGTTGTGACGGGCCGGCGGCGGACCAGGCGCAGGGCGACAGCCATCTTGATGCCAAAGGCCCCGGCATCTCCGCCGAACAGGCCCGTCAGGTCCGGCCCGTAATGGCGGAAGAAGGGCACACCGTTATCCTGCGCCCACGACCCGGTGCGCAGCGTGGACCCGTCGGCCAGCGCCACTTCCAGCCCCAGCAGACTGTCCACCGCCGTGCCGAACACGCCCGTGCCATAGGTCACCGCATTCTGCGACATGGTGCCGCCCACGGTCGCCCGGATGCCGGAAAACGGTCCCCAGAAGGGGGTACGCAGGCCCAGTGGCGCCAAGGCCGCATCCAGCGCCGCCCAGGTGATGCCGGCCTCCACCACGACATACATGTCGGTGGCGTTGATCTCCACGATCCGGTCCAGCGCACCGGTATCCACCAGCACCGCACCCGGCCGGTCCGCCAGATAGCCGTTGGAATAGGACATGCCGCCGCCACGGGGCACAACGGCCACGCCGGCCCGGTGCAGCAGCGGCAGCGCCGCCAGCAGCCCGTCGCGCGTGGCCGGACGGATGACGGCCCGCAGCGGCGCGCCGACGGAGTGGACATCCTGGCCATGGAAGGCCAGCGTATCGGCATCCGTCAGGACGGCATCGTCACCCAGCACATCGCGCAGTTGCGGCAGAAGGTCGGCGGCGGTGGCGTTGGTGTCCGGCATGGTTGGGGGCTTTCCTGGCAAAAAGGGCGTCGCGGGCGCCAGATTGCCAGGATCGGCCATGGGGCAAGCGGACGGACATGCGGGCTGTCCGGCCAGCGGACAGCGTCAATCCTGGAACCGTTCCGGATAGCGCCCCATCAGACCGATCAGTGCAGCCCCCACCAGGAAGCCCACCCCGGCGGCCAGCAGGCCGGCCGTATAGGAGCCCGTGGCGTCATAGAGCCGGCCGACACCCATCGGTCCCAGGCCGGCGCCCAGGGCGAAAAAGCCCAGTTGCCAGCCATAGATCTCGCCATAGGCCCGCAGGCCGAAATAGCGGCTGGCCAGATAGGCGACCAGATCGACCTCCGCCCCGGCCGCCAGTCCGATCAGGACGACAGCGACGATGGCCAGCGCCACCCCACCGCCCCCCACGAGCAGCAGGCCGCATGCCAGCCCCGCCACCAGCAGCACCAGGAACGCCACGGCCGGCCCATAGAACCGGTCGACCAGGACACCGATGCCCAGCCGCCCGGCGATGATGGCAAAGCCCAGCAAGCTGGTGACCCACACTGCCGTGTCCCGGTCCAGCCCACGGCCCGACAGGATTGAAACCAGATGCACGATCAGCGCGGAGACGGCAAAGGATGCGAAAAGAAAGCCGACGCCCAGCATCCAGAACTGGCGCATGCCACGGGCCTGACGCGCCGTGAAGCCGGGCTGTGCGGGGGCACCGGCACCGGCCGGTCCGGCGGCCCCCTTCCCGCCCCCTTCATGGAACAGCAGCCAGACAACGGGCACGCCCAGCGCCAGAACCAGCACCGCCTGCCCCAGATAGGCGGTGCGCCAGCCATGCTCGGCGATCAGCCATTGGGTATAGGGTGGGGCCAGGATGGCGCACACGCCCGTGCCCGTCAGGGTTAAACCCAGGGCCAGACCGCGCGCCTTGTCGAACCCGGCATTGACAGCGCGGGTCCAGACGATGGGCAATGTGCCCGCCCCCAGCACCATGGCGATGCCGAAGGCCAGATAAAAAGTCCAGAGCTGCGCGCCGATCAGGCTGAGCCCCGCCAGGCCGGCGGACAGGCCCACCAGACCGGCCAGCCCCACGCGGCGCCCGCCAAACCGGTCGGCCAGCCGCCCGACCAGCGGCCCCAGCAGCAGGGTGGTCAGCGTGGTCAGGATGGTGGCGCTGGCCAGCGACGTGCGCGACCAGCCGAATTCCTGGGTCAGCGGGCCGATGAAGATGCCCAGCGTGTAGAAGGTCAGACCCGTGATCCCCAGCCCCACCCCCGTTGCCGCCGCCAGCACCAGCCGCCAGCCGCGGCGGAACTCCTCAACCTGACCCATCGTCACACCTTCACGTCAATGCCGGCCGAAACGCGCATAAAGGGCGGCGGCCGTGAGATTGAATAGACCCGGCAGCACCCCGAATGCCAGCATCACGCCTGTCATCGCCTGCGGCGCCTGGGGCAGGCCCGCCATCGACCGGCCCACATCGAAGCCGAACAGCGACAGCACGATGCCGACCAGCAGGGTGCCGCCCAGCGCAAAGCCGATCTTGTCCACCGCGATCCAGGCTGCGGAGTAGAGCCCGGCATGGGCCCGGTCCTCGCCCGCGATGTCAGACATCATGGAGAAGCTGAGCAGTGCCCAGCCGGAATTGAAAATGGCCGCGATGAAGCACAGCGTATAGGCGACCGGGATGCCGGCATCGGCGCTGAGCGACCAGGTGATATAGCTGAGGCCGTACCCGATGGCTGACAGGACATAGACCGGCTTCTTGCCAACCCGCCTGGCCACGGCCACCCACAGCGGCTGGGCCACGATGATGCCGGCGCAGGCCGCCATGATCAGGCCGCCGATAAGCTGAAGCGCCCCCGCCCCCTGCGCCATGTTGTAGGTCAGGAAATAGAGCATGGCGGCATAGGCCATGCCCGAACCCGTCAGTTGCAGCAGATTGGAGGTCAGCAGCACCGAAAAGCGCGGTGCGGCCAGCACACGCAAGGCGGCGCGCGGCGTCAGCCTGTGCAGGGCCGGGGCGGCCGGGGCGCGTCCCGCCTGCCGCGCGGCACGGCCAGCGCCGAAAAAGGCGATCAGCAGGGAAAGGGGGCAGATCACGGCCAGCACGCGGGCCATCCCCTCGTACCCCGCCTGGCCACCACCCAGATACTGCACCACGGCCGGCGCCAGCGCGCCCCCCACCAGCACGCCCGCCGCCGTGAAGACCAGCCGCCAGGCCATGAGAACCGTGCGCTGGTGCGGGTCGTCCGACAATTCCCCCGCGATGGCCAGATAAGGCACGGAGAAGGTGGCGAAAACCGCCATATAGAGGCTGAAGGCACCCGCCACATAGATGACGCGGCCATTCGTGGACAGATCGGCCGGCACATGGAACAGCAGCAGGAAGGCAACCGGGGAACAGAGCGCCCCCGCCAGCAGCCACCAGCGGCGATTGATGCGATGCTTCCAGCGGTCGGACAGGATGCCGACCAGCATGTCGCACCCCACGCCCCAGACCAGCTTGGGCACGAAGATGGCCACACCGGCCAATGCCGGCTCGATCCCCAGCACCGTCGTCATGAAGAACAGCAACAGCAGCGACGGCACGTCGCGGAACACCTGCCCCGCCACCTGCCCGGCGCCATAGCCGACCTGGGACAAGAGACCGAGATGACCGGCGGTCGGCGGGGGCGCTTGGGTAACGGTGGCGGTCATCGGCGATCCCCCGGGGCGATCCTTGGAAACGGTACTGTTTATCGGCAACAAAAAAGGCGGGCGGGCACCCTCGCGCCCGCCCGCCCGTTCATCCGCTTACTTTGCCGCGGCCGGCGGCAGGGTGCGCGGCGGCGGGGGCTGCGGCGGGGTCCAGCCGGCCGGAACCGGGGCCGGAGTCTGTTCGCGCGCATAGTTCTCGATGCTGGACAGGGACGGGCCATAATCCTCCGTCGGGGCGGCCAGCCATTTCGGATCCATGGCGCGGGCGGCCTCCCGCATGTCCGCCGGAATTTCGTCGACGCTGTCATAGGCGCCGAAGCTACAGAAATAGGAGATATGGCCCGGTGCCTGGCCCATCAGCATCCAGGGCAGCCAGGGCGTGATGCGCGACCACGACCCCACGCATTTCACATGGGTTGCCTTCGGATTTTCCAGATCCTTGCGCTTGACCACATAGGTGAACAGTTCCGACACCCGGTTGAAGGCACCGGCGGATTCGCGGACCCATTTGTCGGGCTGCAGGGCGTTGGGATAGAACAGGTGGATGTCGGTGGTCAGGATCACCGTGTCATCCGGGCCATGGCGCCAGTCCAGCAGGAACGGCTCCGGCGGCGGCTTGTCCTTGTTCAGCCCGCCATAGGAAGGCGGCTGCGGGCGGAACTCGCCGATCGTGTAATTGTAGGGGTCGTTGGCGATGGGAACGACGCGCACATCCTCGTTGGTATAAGGATTGTGCCAGGTCTTCATGATCTCCCCGGTCTTGGCATCCCGGTAGAAACCGATCTCGCGCAGCATGCGGCGATAGGAACCGTCTTCCAGCCGCTTGGTGCGCACGAAGCTGAACCCGTCCAGAATGAACAGGGTGCGCACGGGCTCGTTGTCACGCACGCCATAGACATTGCCGCGGAACCAGCCGATCTTCTCCTTGGTCGGGTCGATATCCGCGTCCAGGCGGATATAGGCATCCCGGTTCCATTTCGGGTCCTTGAAGTCGATCTTGGTCTGGAAGGACGGCACCGCGGCCCGGGCCACGCCGGCCCCAATGCCGACGGCGCCCACCGTTGCTGCCGCAGCGGCGAGGCCAAAGCTCTGGCGCCGCGTCAATTCTGGTCCGCTCATATCCCGTTCTCCCATGGTTCCGGTCCACCGGGCACCACTGGTCGGGCACCCGTTCGTCTGTTTGCGGGAGCGACTGTGACGCGGAAGCGTTCGGCCGGGAAATGGTCAAGGCCGGTTACATCCACTAGGTGGTCATAGGCGTGCGGGCACCTTTGCCCCACCCCCCTTCCGGCCCTTCAATGAGGGCCAAGGCAACCTCAACCGCGAACGGGTAAGGCCCATGTTGAACACGTTCCAGCAACAGCCCCATCCAGCACTGCCAAGCCAGACGCATGACGAGGCGGCTCGCCAGGAGTTCACCAAGAGCTTCAAGGGCTTCATCCAGCAGAAACTGCTGCCGGGCCTGACCCCGATCTATAAGAACCGGGTGGCCCCGGCCTTTGAGCGCGAGCATGGTCGCGCGCCGGCCGACCGCCGCGATATCCGCGCCGGCATGGTCCGCGATCTTTATTTCCAGCATTACGCCGCCGCCAACCGTATCGCGCAGGAATTGCTGTGGGAAGCCACCAACCTGTCGGTGGACCGGGAATTGCCGGAACTGATCGAGAAGGCGGCGGAACTGTCGGCCAAGACCAAGGCCAAGCTCGACATTCCGGAGAATTTCGAGGTGCCGCGCTATATCACGGCGCTGGATATCCATTGCATGCCCGGCGGTTATGCCACCGAGGTTGCCGAGAACGACATCAGCGCCGGCGCCCTGTATGACCGGGGCGTGTATTTGTACGCCATGGGCTACATGGGGCCGCTGAATGACGATATGGGCCGGTCGGTCTGTAATTACCTGAAGCGCCGGATGCCGGACTTCAAGCCCAAGCGCATCCTGGACATGGGCTGCACCGTCGGCCATGCCACCCTGCCCTATAAGGAATTGTTCCCCGATGCCGAAGTCTGGGGCATCGATGTCGGGGGCCCTTGCGTGCGCTATGCCCATGCCCGCGCGGCAGGGTTGGGGCTGGAGGTCAATTTCGCGCAGATGAACGCGGAAGAGACGCGCTTCCCCGACGGGCATTTCGATCTGGTGGTCAGCCATATCCTGTTGCACGAGACATCGGCCAAGGCCATGCCGCGCATCTTCAAGGAATGCCATCGGCTGCTGGCACCGGGCGGGCTGATGATCCATGCCGATCTGCCGCCGTTCGACCTGATGGACCCGTTCACCCAATTCATCCTGGATAACGAGACCTGGTACAATAACGAGCCGTTCTGGGGTGCCATGCGCGACATGGACCAGTTCGATCTGGCGGAAAAGGCCGGTTTCGACCGGGCCGATGCCAGGTTCGACACTGCCCCCATGGCCGTCATGGAATTCGCCGCCAGCGAAGCCGCCGGCTATAGCCAGGACGCCGCCAGTGCCGTGGCCGAACGTGAATTCACCGCCGGCGAGTATGCGCCGGGCGGCGGCTGGGAAGTCTTCATCGCCCAGAAGCCCCAGACCATCGCCACCAAGGATGCCGCCTGATGACCAAGACCGCCGACCGCCCCCATGTCGTCAAGGACGCCAAGGGCAAGCGCCCGCAATTCTATGATGCGCCCGGTCTGGATCAGGCCATCTCGATGATCATGGTCATGGCCAACGAGATGTCCGTGCTGCACGACCGCGTCGACAGCATTGAGCGCGTGGCCAAGGCCCAGGGCATCGATCTGGCCGACGGGATCGAAAAGCTGGTGCTGGACCAGGAAGCGCTGGAGGCCCGCGAAGCCTGGCGCCAGGATTTCCTGGAACGCCTGTTCTATCTGATGCGCAAGGAAGCCCGCGAGGCGGCCGAGGCGGATACGAAGGAACGCTACAACAGCACCATAGAAGAGATCGCGCGGGCCTGACACCCCGCGCGTGGTGCCGCCATGGCCACCCGGCCTTGAGCGGCGGGGTCCTGTCACTCCCTCCCTTGCCGCCACCCCCATCTACCCGAGGGGGTGGCGGATTTGTCTGATGGCTTGGGACAGGCCGCCCTATCCAGGTTCAACGGCTCATGCAACTCTCCCTCGACAGCCAAACGCTGCGCCGCAGCCTGGACCAGCCGGCCGGGGTGCCAGAGGTCGTGATGATGATCCCGGCCTATTACCGGCTTTACATGCTGCTGCGCGGGGAATTGCTGGGCAGTACCGGGCGCGGCGTGCCGACCACGCAAAAGGGTCTGGCCGCCCATTACGGCGTTTGCCGTGGGACGGCCAGTGCAGCCTTGGCCCTGTTGAACCGGGACGGGCTGATCAAGCCCGCCCGTCGCGGCCGTCCCCGCCTACTTGACCGTTAGGCGGGCCGGGCCGGTTTCCGACAACCGGCCTGTCAAAGCCTGCAGGGCGGCCTTGTCAGCGCCGGCATGAGCGCGCATGAACAGCACCGACAGGTCCGACGCGATGGCCAACTGGTCGGCCTGCACCGGCCCCGGCAGTTCCGGCCGGCAGATGCCACCGCCGAAATAATGGTCCACCCCATCCAGCACCAGGGCGTAGCGATAGCCGCCGGGGGCCGCTTCCTCATAGGGCAGCAGGTGGCTGCGCCAGTCACCGCCGGGACCGGGGGGAATATCCTTGTCGCCGGTCTGGATCAGGGCCGGCACGGCGAGCGGTGCATAATCCCCCGGATTGATGAAGCCCATGCCGGCCCCCGGCGGGGAGAAGGCCAGCACCGCCCTGGCGCGCGGATCACGCAACGGTGTTTTCACCTCCGGCGGCACGGCGATGGCCGATCCGCCCAGGCAAAGCGCGACAAGGGCGCCATAGGAATGGCCGGCGGCGATATAATCCCCACCCAGATGGTCGGCCAGCGCCCGCACATCCTCAATCCGGGCCGGCCAGCTTGCCATGCCCTGGAACTTGTCGCGGTCGGGATGGTCCGTGCTGTCCACATGCAGCGGCGCATGGACGCTGTAGCCGGCCGTCGTCCAGACATCAACCAGGGGCTGGTACTTCCACGGCGCCGACAAGGCCCCGTGGGAGAACAGGATACGGCCCTTCTCCGCGCCCAGGGCTTTCCAGACAGTGATGGCGACGGCGCGACCGGTGGCGGTCTTAACCGTCAGGTCGGCCGGACGGGGAGCAATCCCCTGGGCCAAAGCCGGCAGCGCCGCCGTGGCGGCCATGGACAGCAGCAATAAGCGGCGAGACAGCAAGGCCATGGAGAGGCTCCGTTTGAGGATAGAGTTCGGGATACCCTCTACCGTCATTCCAGCGAAAGCGGGAATCCAGCTTAAGGCACAATCAGCGCCGATATGAGTCATGTCGCGGCTACCGCCGCTCTCGCTGGATCCCCGCTTTCGCGGGGACGACGATAAAAGGAGGTAGCTTTACGCCGCCCAGTGACGCGGCTTCACCGGAGCCTTCGGCGCCGGCAGGCCGGTCTCGGCCAGGCTATTGGCGCGCAGCGTCTCGATATCGGGACCGAAGTTGAAGATTTCGGTGATCGGGCCACGTTCGGTCCGCATCTTCTCCCGCAACGTCTGCGTGGCATCGACATCGACCTTGCCGTCAACCAGCACCACCCCGTAGCGCTTGGCCCCTTCCACGGTTACCAGACCGCGTTCCAGTTCCAGTTCCAGCAGCTTCGGATCGCGAGCCAGCGGGTCACCCCAGCCGCCACCGCCCCAGGTGATGAAGTGCAACTGGTCGCCGGCTTCAACCGTCAGGTTCTCCAGCTTGTTGCCGACGACAGTCCGGGTGCCGTCCGGCTTTTCCAGAATCTTGCGGGCCCGCGCACCGGGTTCGCCGCCATTCACACCCCAGGGGGAGGTAAACCAGCGGTCGTCATGGATGGCGATCACGCCCGGCTCCAGGAAGCGGTAGGTCATGATGATGCCATTGCCGCCGCGATGCAGGCCGGCACCGCCACTGTCGGCCACCGTCTCATACCGCTCGATCACCAGCGGGAAATAGCGCTCCAGGAACTCGTTGGGCACATTGGTGAAGCCGGGGAACAGGGAGTGCCCGTCCGGCCCATCACCCAGCGGGCGTCCGGGGATGCCGCCGAACCCGATCTGGAACAGTTGGAACCAGCGGCCCTTGGCGTCATAGCCGGAATAGAACAAATGCGGGGAGGAGGAGAAGCCGGCGGCATTCAGGAATTCCGGCGTCTTCTGGCCCAGCAGCCCGCCCATGATGTCGAACAGACGGCCCAGCGCGTGGGTGCGGCCCGAAAGCGCCGACGGGAATTTCGGCTTCAACAGCGAGCCTTCGGGGATCTTCACCCGGATCAGATCGTAATAGCCGTCATTGAACAGGATCTGCGGATCGAAGACCATGATCATGTAGATGCCGAAGAACATCTTCAGCATGTTCTCATTCAGGAGAAAATTGATCGAGGCCTGGCTCTGCGGGTCGGTGCCCTCGAAATCCAGCACCACGATGTCACCCTCACGGTGCATGGTGCAGCGGATCTTGTAGGGGCCGAAGCCCAGGCCGTCATCGCAGAGATAATCCTCGAAGCTGACCTTTTCCTCGCTGATGGAGGTGGCGATCAGATGCTTCATGGCGCGGTAATTGCGGGCCAGCAACTCGTCCGTGGCGGCAGCAAACACATCGTCGCCAAACCGTTCGCACATTTCCACCACGCGGCGCGCGGCGACGCGGCAAGACGCGATCAGGGCGTTCAGGTCGGCCGTACACCATTCCGGCATGCGGGTCTGGGCCATGATCAGCTTGATCACGTCCTCATTATAGAGGCCGTTCTTATAGATCTTCACCGGCGGGATGCGCACGCCTTCCTCGAAGATGGAGGTGGCGTCGATGGGCATGGAGCCGACGACCTTGCCACCAATATCGGACTGGTGACCGAACATCGAGGTATAGGCGACCAGACGGCCATCCTTGAACACGGGCAGCAGGACCAGCCAGTCATTCAGATGGCTGATGGCGCCGCCGACGGAGTAAGGGTCGGACAACATGATCATGTCGCCCTCCTCCACCGTGCCCTCATACCCGTCCAGGAAGGGACCGATATAGGAGCCGAACTGGCCGACGATCATCTGGCCGGTGCGGTCGGCGATTAGCGGGAAGGCGTCACCCTGCTCCCGGATGCCGGGCGACATGGCGGTGCGCACCAGGGTGGCATCCATCTCGATACGGGCATTGCGCAGGGCGTTCTCGATAACCTCAAGCGTCACCGGGTCGATGGTGACCTTGTTGAAGGGGGTGGTATTGGTCTGGATGATCTGTGCGGGCATGGATCACACTCCCCTTCAGCGCGGGTTGATCAGGATATTGCCAACGCGGTCGACCAGGCCGTCGCAGCCGGCTTCGATCAGCGTCGTGCTGTCCATTTCGATGACGATGGCGGGGCCCTGGATCAGATCGCCGGCCTTCAGCTTGGACCGGTCATAGATCACGGCCGGCACCATCTTGCCGTCCATCCACAATTCATGATCGCGGATCTTGGCCGCTGACGGATCGCCATTGCCCTCGGGCAGTTCGGCCGCCGGCAGGTCAAGCACGGGGCCCAGGGCCACGGCGCGCAGGTTCACCAACTCATGCGCGGACTTCATGTTGAAGGTGAACAGGCGGTGATGCTCATCGTCAAAGCGCTTGGTGACGCCGGCCAGCCCGTCGCGATGCAGCGTTTCCGGGTCGATGGATAGCGGCACCTCGAAGGCCTGGCCTTCATAGCGCACATCAATCTCGAACAGGCTGGTGATATCCTCGTCCTTGATGCCCTCGGCCCGCAACTCATCGCGGGTCTGCCTGGCCATGGCATCCAGCACGGCCAGCACTTCCGCCTCATCCGTCTCATCAAACCGGCGGGAGAAGGAGCGGGCGGTCTCGGTACGCATGCGGGTCGTGGCATCACCCAGGGCGCACAGCACGCCGGGGGAGACGGGCGACACGGCCGGCCAGGAACCCATCAGACGCGCCACGGCATTGACATGCAAGGGGCCGGCGCCACCAAAGCCCATCAGGGCAAAGTCACGCGGGTCATAACCCTGCTGAACGGAGATCATGCGCAGCGCGCCGAACATGTTCTCGTTCACGATATCAATGATGCCGCGGGCGGCGGCATAGAGATCAATGCCCAGCGTGTCGGCGATGGTCTGCACCGCCTTCTTGGCACCCTCGCGGTCCAGCTTGAAGGTGCCACCCAGCAGCGCTTCGGGCAGGTAGCCCAGCACGACATTGGCGTCGGTCACGGTCGGCAAGGTGCCGCCCTTGCCATAGGCCACCGGGCCCGGCACGGCACCGGCCGATTGCGGGCCGACGCGCAGCGCCTTGGTCAGTTCCGGCACATAGGCGATGGAGCCGCCACCGGCACCCACCGTCTTCACATCCAGGGACGACGCGCGGACGGCCAGATGGCCAACCTCCGTCGTGCGCACCCGGCGCGGGTCCAGGTTTTCGATCAGCGCCACGTCGGTGGAGGTGCCGCCCACATCCAGGGTCAGGATGTTACGGATGCCGCTATTGGCACCGACCCACAGGGCACCCGTCACGCCGCCGGCCGGGCCGGACATCAGCAGGGAGACGGGATGTTCTTCCGACTTTTCCGACGACATCAACCCGCCATCGGAACGCAGCAGCGACAGGCTGCCGGTAAAACCGCCGCCGCGCAGCTTTTCCCGCAGGTTGCGGACATAACGGCCCACAATGGGGCGGACCGAGGCATTGGCAACCGTGGTCAGCGTGCGCTCATATTCCTGCATCTCGGGCAGGACTTCATGGGAAAGCGACACCGGCACGCCGGGCAGGATTTCTGCCGCCAGTTCACCCACGCGCTTCTCATGCGCACCATTCAGATAGGCGTTCATCAGGGATACGGTGACGGCCTCAACACCGCGCGCCTTCAGCTTTTCCAGGGCGGCACGGATATCGGCATCGTCGATCGGGCGCAGTTCCTCACCATGGGCGGTCATGCGGCCCTTGATCTCGAACGTGTCTTCCAGCTTCGCCAGCGGTTCCGGCTTCGGCCAGACGATCCAGCCCGCCAGACCACCCGGCACGAAGGAGCGCGCGATCTGCATGATCTGGCGATAGCCTTCGGTGACGATCAGGCCGACCTTGGCGCCCTTGCCTTCCAGCACGGCATTGGTGGCAACCGTGGTGCCGTGCAGGAAGAATTCCACGTCCGCCGGGGTGATGCCGGCCTTCTCGCAGATGGCCGTGACGCCGTTCAGGATGCCAACGGAACTGTCGGCCGGCGTGGACGGGGTCTTGTGCCGCCAGAAGGCCCCCGTCTTGTCATTGAACAGCAGCAGGTCGGTGAAGGTGCCCCCCACATCGACGCCCAAGCGGTAACCCATGGTAAACTCCCGTCCTTGGCCCATTTCTGGAAGCGGTCAATTCGCTATCCTGCTGATAGCGGATAAAGGCCGCGTGACCACTTGGCCGGCAGGTGGCTGACCGCTGTGCGGATGGGGCCGGAGACCCAGTCACGGGTTGCCAAAGGCCGGAACGACCAGGCGCGGCACCGCATCGCTACGGGCCGCGCCACAAGTCACTCTCCAATCCCGGCTTTTGCCTTGTCGCAGCCGGTAAAGGCTTACTCTTCAGGTTGCGGCGCCGGCTCCGACCCGGCGGCCGGCTCGTCCTCTGCCGGTGCGGCCTCGGGCGCCGGTGCAGGTGCGGCGGAACCGGTTTCCCGCTTCAGGATGGTGATCAGCGCCTGGCGGGTCGCCGGGTCGGTAATGTTGCCGGAGGAGATGATCATCGAGGTGCCGGGCGCAAAAGCATCCGGATTGGCAAGGAAGCTGCTCATCGCCTCGTCGGTCCAGATTTCCCCGGCCTGGCCGCGTTCCGCCAGCGCCTTGTTGTAGGGGAAATTGGGCACGGCCGCGATGCGCTGGCCCATGATGCCATACAGGTTCGGGCCGACCAGATGCGCGCCATCCTTCTTCATCGTATGGCAGAACACGCACCATTTGAACGTCTCAGCCCGCACCTTGCGCTCGAAATCCGTTTCGGGGGGCAGTTGCTCGATGACCACCGGCGCCTCGTGTGAGGTGATATGCGCCTCCGCTTCCACGACATGGCCCTTGGACAGGGGCGACACGCGGAACAGCATGTGGGGACCGTAAAGACCCAGGGTGACGATGGCCAGGACGCCGATGACGGCCGGGACAAGGCCCCGCTTGGGCTCGCTGCCCGTGGCATGCGTGGTCCGGCCGCGCCGGATCAGCCAGGCCAGTCCCCAGACGGCCCCACAGATGGCCAGGAAGATCAGGACAGCCGCCGGCCCGCGGTCATAGGATTTGAAGGTCGACAGCGCAAAGACCGAACTGGCGAAGCTCAACAGCGCGTAAAGCCCGTAACCCCGTGGAAAGGCGGAGAACAGCCCGCGCCCATGCCGGAACAGCATCCACACGGCCGTCAGCAGGGCCGTCAGCTTGATCAGCAGCAGGCTGGTGGAGGAACCGGAGTGGAAATAGCCCGTGAACAGCCAGACGTCCCTATTCTCCCCCATCAGGGCCGGAACCGGGATCGGGCCGAAATGCAGGGACATGCCATGGCTCCACACCACCAGCACGCCCAGCAGCGGCGCGATGAAGAACAGGATGTAGGTGGTGTTCACCACCGCCATCACCCAGCTTCGCGCACGCGGTGGCAGCGGGGCCTGGGGGCCGGGCGCGCAGCCCTTGAACCATTGCCACAGCCGGATCGACACGATGATGAACAGGGCCGTGCCCAGCAGATAATGCCAGCCGCGCAACTGTTCGCGGATGGGCGCCAGCTTGTCGGCGCGCAACAGGAACGTGGTCAGCAGGTCATGCGCCAGGACCAGCACGGGAAATGCATAAGCAAGGATGATATCACTGGGCTTGTTGCCTTCTTGCCGGTCCATGACCTGCTCCCTGTTGGATATCGTTGTTGAGGCGGGCGGAAGCGGCCGGTCAGATCCTTTCCAGGATCTCCATGGCGGCCGCCTCGCCCGTTTCCATGGCGCTTTCCATGCCATGTTCCAGGCGGCGCAGATGCTCGCCCGCGAAATGGATACGGCCGGCGGGCTTACCCATGTCGGCGGCGAAGCGCTTCACCTGGCCCGGTGCATAGAAATGCTTGTTGCCGCCCACGAACGGGTTGCGGCCCCAGCTATAGCCGACCTTGTATTCCAGGGCACCGGCCATGGATGGCCGGATGCGCGCCAGTTCGGCCAGCACCAGTTCCACCTGCCGGTTGGTGTCGCGATCGTCCCAGCGGGTGGCGCCGTCGCCATTGACCCAGACGATCATCGTGTCGATGGCGCCGGTCGTCGGGCTTTTCAGTGCGAAGGCGCGTTCAAAGGCATAGTTGCTCCAGATCGACGGCGGCAGGCCATCCTGCTCCCAATAGGGCCGGGTGATCTTGAAATGGAATTGTGTCGTCGCCGAATAGCGCGCGCCGACCACGGCATCGGCCTGTACATCCGGCAGGCCGGGTGTGAAACGGATGCGGCGGACGGCGCTGAACGGGGCCGCCATCACCACGAAACGGGCCGTCAGCACATCACCTGTGGCCAGGAAGACCTTGGCCTGGTCGGCCGTCTGGTCGATGGCGATGACAGGGCTGTTCAGGCGGACCGGGTTCTTCAGCGCCGCGGCCATGGCGGTGGGCAGCACGTCCGACCCACCGACGATATAGGAGCGTTCCGCCGCCATGGCGGCCCCGCCATATTGCGGCTTGTTGGGGTCGTTGAACCCTTCCACCCGGGCACGGGCCATGTCGCGGAAGATCGACAGGGCGGAAACACCCTCCAGGCTGGCGCCGTTCAGGTCGATATCGGCCAGACGGATCGCCGCTTCCGACACGCCCTTGGAGCGCATCAGCTCGGCCGCCGACACGTCATAGGCCAGGTTGGCCGGGTCGAGCCAGGCATTGGTCTGCTTGAAGGGCAGCCAGTCGAACATCAGTCGGTTTTGCAGGATGTAGGGCAGGAATTCCCGCTCGCGGCCGCGGGTCTGGTTGACGGACGAGCCGGCCCAATCGGCCGGCAGGACGGCGGTGCCGTCGACATGCAGCAGGAAATCGGTGCCCTTCGCGCCATCGGTGGTCAGGCCGATATTGTGGCGGGCACAGGCATCCCGCACCCGGCCGTAAAGGGCACCCACCTCGCTGCCGCCCAGTTCGGACTGATAACCATCGACACGGGCCGTCCGCAGGCGGCCGCCCACACGGTCCGATGCCTCCACGACCTGCACGGTCAGGCCCTGTTCCTCCAGCATCGATGCCGCGTTCAGGCCGGCAAGGCCGGCGCCGACAATGACGACATCGACATTCTTCGGCCCTGCGGCCCAGCCGCGCGACGAGATGACAAGCGGTGCCGCCAGCATCGAGCCGACCAGGGCGCGACGGGACAGGGAGGGGAAAAGGTGGGTAACTGTCATGGATCAGGGTTCTTCCAGCCAGATCAAACCAGATGAAGCGGGTTCCCCCCGACCCTTGCGGGCCGGGGGGAACGGGCAAGCCTTCCGATGCGTCAGAACTTCGCCGTGGCGGTCAGACCAAGGCGACGGCCTTCGCCATGATAGACTTCCATGACGCGCTGCGTACCGACAGAGTACAGGCGCGGCTGCTGGATGACGTTGGCGTTGTACTTTTCGTCCGTCAGGTTGGTCACCCAGGCAGCGATGCTGTACTGGTCGCTTTCCAGGGCCAGCCGCAGGTTAGCCAGGGTCCGCTCGCCAAAGCTGGTGACGTTCAGGCTGTTGGTGTAGGACTTGCCCATGTAATTCAGATCCACACGGCCGCTCAGATCCCAATCCGCCGAAACCGGGACGTCCACGGTGGCATTCAGGTTGTACTGAAGCTTGACCGAGCGTGCCGGGCGGTGCCCCTCGATTGATGCCTGGATGCCGCGGCCGGGGATAGTGACCATCTCGCATGCCGTGGACGGGTTGCCGCACTGCGCCGAATAGGCCGGATCATAGGCACCCTTGCCGAACTTGGGGTCCGAATAGGTGACGCCGCCGCCCAGCGTCAGGATATCGGTGGCCCGGAACTGGGTCTGCGCCTCGAAACCGTTGGTCTTCATCTCACCGACATTGGTGATGATGGCCTGCACGACCGCCGGGTTGCTGGAGAAGGTGCTGATCTGCAAATTCGTCCAGTCCACGCGGAACACCGAGGCGTTCAGCATGAGGCGGCGATCGAACAGCCAGGACTTGACGCCCGCTTCGTAGGTCCAGTTCTCCTCCTCGTCGAAGGTCAGCTCAGCCGCGCTGAGGCCGCCCACGGCGTTGAAGCCACCCGACCGCACGCCCTTGGCGGCCGACGCGAACAGGAAGATATCCTCCGTCGCCTTGTAATCCACCGTAAAGCGCGGGGTGAAGCTCTTGAACTCTGCCGTCAGCGGCTGCGCACCCGGACAGGGGCCGTAGGCGCCGAAGAAGGTGATGAGGCAATGGTCGCTCTTGCGATCGATATTGTAACGGCCTTCCGCGGACACGCGCAGCCCGTCAACAACCTCGTAGCCGAGCGAACCGAACAGCGACTTCGTGACATTCTGGCGATAGTTCAGGCTGGACAGGAGCTGTGTGGCGTTGCTATCGGGAACGAGTTGCAGGTTTGCCAAACCTGCCATGGCACCCGTTCCGGCCGGCATACCCGGCAGCATCTGCACAAGCCGCTCGTTGCTGTTCAGACCCGCGGCACTGGTGCCGGCACGTGATTGCGACTCCACGTTGGACTGGAAGAAGAAGGCACCCGCCAGCCACTGGAACCGGTCGCCGTCGGGCGACTGGATGCGCAGTTCCTGGCTCTTCGTCACCACCTGCTCGTTGTTCAGAAGGGTGGAATTGGCGCGCACGGTGCGCGTGTAGGTGCCCGTCGTCGCCCCGCAGGTGGAACCCACGGTGCAGACCCCGAACAGGCTGCCATTGCCGGTCACGTCATAATCGTTGGTGGCGGTCACGGCAGAGCTGGTAATGCCGCTGACGCTGACGATGGAGAAACTATCGAACTCGTACTCCAGTTCCAGGGCCGCCTGACGGGAACGGGAGGTGGCCTCCGGGATACCCTTCGTCAGGTCAATGGGCATGCCTTCCGGCACAGACCCGCAATAGAGCATGTAGGCTTGGCTCTGGGCGTTGAAGGCACCGCAATTATGGCTTTCGATCGGGTTCAGCGACATGCCTGTATTTTCGATCGTCGACTTGGTCGCAAAGCCGGTCAGCGTGGCCGTCAGCCGGTCGGTCGGCAGGAATTCCAACGCGATGGACGCGCCGCGCTTCTCATAACCACCCAGATTGTCCGACGGATCGTTCTGGTTCTTGAACGTGCCGTCGAAGGTGGAATAGGCCGCCGCGATGCTGGCGTAGAGCTTATCCTCGATGATCGGCTTGGAGAGCGACACGCGGCCCCGGTAATCCTTATCCGTGCCCATCGTGACGGAGGCCGTGCCTTCCGCCTGGCGGGCCGGGCGGGCCGTGGTGATGCCGACGGCACCCGCGAAGGTGGAACGGCCGTAAAGCGCGCTCTGCGGCCCCTTCACGACGTCGAGCTGGCCGATCTCGACCACCTGGAGGATGTCGGCCGTGTTACGGCTGGTCTGATAGATGCCATCAATGAACAGGCCGACATTGGCTTCGACGTTCAGATCGTTGGACGAGTTCGCCGGCGCCAGGCCACGCACATAGATGTTGGTGAAGGTGCCGCCCGTGATCGTGCTGACCGTGATGCCCGGCGTGGAATTGCCGAGATCGGTCAGACTGGTGATATTGCGTTCGGCCAGATCCTCGGAGGAATAGGCCTGGATGGCAATGGGAACGGTCTGCACATCCTCGCGGCGCTTACGGGCGGTGACGATGATCTCTTCGAGCACCAGATTGCCATCAGCAGCCAGTGCAGCCGGAACCACAGCCGAAGCGGCGAACGCACCGACCATCGCGGACGTGGTCAAGGCGATAAACTTGGAACGATACATGAAGCCCCCTTACATTCTTCGATCATTCGATAGGCTTACTGTCCGGCGCCAAGTTCCCGTTTTTGGCGGCTGCGCATTATTTCGGTGACATGTCGGGTTACTTGGACGCAACCCATGGTTCGACGCGCTCAGCCTGCTAGCCGGAATGTTGCCAGCACGGTCAGCTAATTCCTTTGACGAACTTTCCTCAACCTCCCCGCCTGCGCTGTCCACCAGACGGATAACGAAAGGCCCGCCCCCGGAAAGACCGGAGGCGGGCCAGAATTAAAAGCATTTCCGCTGGTTTGTCGCCGACAGCCACACGGCCGTTGCCACCTGCCCCACCTTGTATCCTTTTGTCCATCAAGCGGACAATGCCACGACGAGCCGGGCAGCACTTGGCATGTAGCGGGATATGGTCGATGCTTACCGATCCGTTGGGGAAAGCATGAAACAGATCGCATCTCTGCTGATGGCCGCCATCCTGCTGTCCGGTACCAGCACGGTCGCATTGGCGACCGGGGGCACGCCACCATCCTTCGCCGATCAGACACCACCGCCGGCACCGGACTATGCCAGGCCGGAGGCATGGGCCGCGCGGGCCGGTGCCCCCGGAGCAAGCAGTATCCGCCCGCCGGGCGCGGAGGCTGCCCCGTCGGACGCAGCGGTTGATGTCTTCTATGTCCACCCCACCACTTACCGCAGCAAGGGAAGCTGGAACCAGGACATCGCCGACACGGCGACCAACGCCTGGACAGACGCCAGCGTCATCGCCCGGCAGGCTGGCGTGTTCAACGGCTGCTGCCGCATCTACGCCCCTCGCTACCGCCAGGGTTCAACCCTGTCCTTCATGGCCATGGACGGTGACGGGGGCCGCGCGTTCGATCTGGCCTATACCGACGTTGAACGCGCCTTCGACCACTACCTGAAGCATGACAACAAGGGCCGTCCCTTCATCCTGGCCGGCCACAGCCAGGGTGCGCGCCATCTGATGGTGCTGCTGGAACGCCGCATCGACGGGACGGAACTGGCCCGGCGCATGGTCGCGGCCTATGTGGTCGGCGTGAACCTGTCCGAAGGCGATTTCGGCAAGACATACAAGAGCCTGACCGCCTGCGACACACCCGCGCAAACCGGTTGTGTCGTCGGCTGGAACGCCACGCTGGCGCAAACGGATATCCCCATGGTTTCCGCCGCCGGCGAACGGCGCTATGTGGAGTGGTACGGCGACGATCCAGGCAAGCGCATCCTGTGCATCAACCCCGTCAGCTTCGACCGCGGCAAGCCGGAAACGACAGCCGACCAGGCGCTGGGCGCCGTCCCCGGCGCACCGGGCGAGGGCGCGATGCAGGCGACGCAGCCCGGTGCGGTGGCGGCCCGCTGCGTGAACGGCTTCCTGGTGGTGGAACCGGCGGCGGGGCTGGATCTGACACCCCTGCCCGGCGGCAGCATGCATTACCATGATTATGGTCTGTTCTATGCCGACATCCGGACCAATGCGCGGCTGCGGATCGATGCCTTCCTGAAGGCGGCCAGACAGTAATACCAACTTGCGATGAGTAGAACTCATCGCAAGTTGGTTCGGCGGCGACCGCCGCCGCGCCGCTCGTGCGGCGTAGCCAAGCCAACGAATGTTGGCGCCGGCGATTGAGGGCAGTGATCAGAACCAATAGGTTCTGGTCACCGCAAAATAGTATAATGCCGGTTGGCGCGCAGTTGTGCCTGCTGATGTGGATGCCGGGGCCTGAAACCCGGTGACCGGTTGCGATCAGAAAAAGCCCCGCCAGCGACTGCCGGCGGGGCTTTCCTTTGGACCGTCGCCGGCCCCTGCGATCAGAACTTGCGGGTCAGCGTGCCGCGGATGCGGCGCGGCTCGCCATAATAGTACCCGTTAAACACCGACGTCAGGTACAGCTTGTCGGAGCAGTTCTTGCACTCCACGCCCAGGCGCCATGCCTCGTCATCGGACAGATAGCTGACGGACAGGTTGTAGAGCGTGTAGGACCGGGCGAACGTGTCCAACGCCGTCGGGGTCTGGGCCGACGGGGTGCTGTTGGACGCCGTGGTCCAGAAGCCACCCGTATGGTTGGCCTCGCCGGAGAAGGTCAGCGAACCGTGCAGCGCTTCCACCGGCACCGTATAGGTGGCACCCAGGGCCAACGACCGCTTGGGCAGGCGCGACAGCTCGTCGGTCGGGTCGATGGCGTTGACATAGGCACCCGTCGGGCTGACGAAGGACTGCGCCGCCGGGTTCACCCAGGTATATTTGCCATCCTGCAGGCCCAGCGTGGCGAAGACGTCAAGACCACGCGCCGGACGCACCGACAGCTCGAACTCCAGGCCCTTCACGCGGATGTCGCCGGCATTGTCCTGGGTGGACAGGGTGGTGCCGGGGATGGGGCCGGGTGTGGTGTAGGAAAGCTGGAGATTGTCCGTTTCGGCAATGAAGCCCGTGACATTGAAGCGGACCCGGCGATCGAACAGGTCGCTCTTCATGCCCGCCTCATAGGACCAGGCCGTTTCCGGCGACATGTCCTGGAAGGTTTCCGGCAGATAGGCGGTACGGCTGTTCCAGCCGCCCGACTTGTACCCGTTGGTCGCCGAGGCGAACAGCATGATATCCGGATCGACCTTGTAGTTCACACCGAACTTCGGCGTCACCTTGTTGGTTTCCAGCCGCGTGGCCATGCCGGCGGCCACGATGTCGGCCGTCGTCATCCCCCCATAGGAGGTCGGGCGCAGGTCCAGCTTCTTGACCTCGTTGGTGTAGCGCACGCCGGCAATGGCCGTCAGCGCATCCGTCAGGGCATAATCGAACTGGGCATAGGCGGCATAGGACGTGGTCTTGTTGCGGATGTCGCGCACGCTGGAATAGCCGGGCACGCCATTGCAGGTCATGTTGCCGTCGCCATAGAGACCGGCCGAGCAGGACAGGGAGGTGCCGAACACCTGGCCGGCCAGCGTGCTGTTATTCTCATAGAAATAATACAGGCCCGCCACGTAGCTCAGCCGGTCGCCGAAATTGCCGGCGGCCTTGAACTCCTGGCTGAACATGTCGTACCCGCCGGCATTGGTCAGGTAGAAGGGCAGCGGCACCGTGGTGCGCGACGCCGGCAGCGAGAAGTCCAGCACGAAGCTCTGATTGATGGTGCGATAGCCCGTGATGGACTCGATCGACACATCATCCAGGCGCCATTCGATATTGGCGGTCACGGCCGTCGTGTCGTAATCGGCACGCACGCCGCGGTTGGCCAGCGCATCCGCCACCTCGTCCGACGTGCCGCCCTTCGTGGAGCCGCGCAGGATCGTCTCGCGGTTGTCACGTGCGAAGGTGCGCAGATACAGGCCCTGGCCGTCCATATGCTCCAGCGCCACATCGACGGTCACATCGTCGTTGGGCAGGAAGCGCACGGCACCACGGGCACCCCAGTTGGTCAGCGAGTTGAGCCGCTCACCATTGGCGACATTGGTCACATAGCCCCTGTCATCGGTATAGAAGCCGGTGAACTTGGTCAGCACCTTCTCGCTGACGGGAACGTTCACGTCGCCGCGCAGCAGGATCTGATCATAGGAACCGTAGCTGGCCTGCATGAAGCCGCCAAATTCCTCGCTGGGCTTCTTCAGCTTTACCGAGATGGCGCCGCCCGTGGAATTGCGGCCGAAGGTGGTGCCCTGCGGACCACGCAGCACTTCCATCTGTTCAAGGTCGAAATAGCCGTAATTATTCGCGTTCTGACGCGGCAGCACGACATCGTCGACATAGGTGGACACGGCCGGATCGATGGTGGCGATCTGTTCGGTGGAGCCGAGGCCGCGGATGTAGTAGGTGTTGGCGCTGGCCACACCGGTATTGTTGGAACCATAAAGGTTCGGCACGGAGCGGACGAGATCCAGCGTGGAACTGATCTGACGGGTCTCCAGGTCGGCCGCCGTGAAGGCCGACACCGCCAGCGGCACGTCCTGCAGGCTCGCGGCGCGGCGGGTTGCCGTCACCACGATCTCTTCAAGCTGCAAACCGTCGCTCTGGGCCTGGGCCAGGGACGGAATGGCCAGCGCCAGCAGGGACAGCGATGCCCCCAGCTTCAACGCCGATTTCTTGCGCACGGAATTCGGGTTCGTAAAGGTCATGTCGCCAGCCTCCTGTTTGGGGTCCTTCAGCGGGAGGTTCATGCCGCCCGTCTCTTTGGAACACATTGATATAACAATATACCAAAAGGAAGGGCTTTTTTGATTAAGTCCGGACATATTTTTTCGGATACGGACTTAATTCTTTATTTTCAATATGTTGGCCGCGCGGCATGGGGCCGCCCCCAGGCTGCCGGCGCCCCTTCCGGCAACACCGGATCGAAGGCGGGGCGGTACTGGACGGGATGCCGCGCCTCGCTCCATTGTGTGCTGATTTTGTTGGCACCGGGGCTGCGCATCAGCATAAGGAAGCCGAATTCCGACACGTGCAGCCCATGCCAGATACCCGGCGGACGGTAGAAATAGGCGCCGTCACGCATGACACCCTGCGGTGATTTCATCTCGCCCTGGATCAGGAACATCTCCTCCCCATGGGGGTGGCGTTCCAGCGGCAGGTCGGGCGTGGAAGGAAACCCGTGCGGCAGGCCTGCCAGCAGGAAGGTGCGCCCGCTGTCACCCGGCCCCAGCCGCAGCACCTTGCGGGCATTGTGCATATGGCGCAGTTGCGGATCGTAAGTCGATACGTCCCAGGGCAGAGCCAGGCAATCCAACAGGATGGCGGGATCATCCTGGCCGGCGGGCACCGGCCGCGCCTCGCCGATCTCCAGCACAAGGGCGCCCGCGCTGGTCTGCCAGGTCAGGGCCGGGGTGCCCGCGGGCCGGTAGCCATAGGCATGCGCACCTAACACACGCCCGTCGATGGCGATCTCCCCGTCCAGAACATAAAATTCCAGCGACAGGCCGGCACGGGGCTGTGGCGCGCGGCCGCTACCGGCCGGATAGCGGCGCAGGACGGTGCCGTCGCCATTGTCCGGATCGATATTCAGCCGTTTCACGGCCGTGCCGTCGCCCGCGTCCTGCCACTCGACCGACTGCGACTGCACGAATTCCACGTGCGGGCGGGCCATCAGACCGCCACCGGCTGCGTGCGGTCCTGTTCGGCCGGGTCGCGTTCGACCAGGTTGATCAGGAACCCGTCAGGATCACGCAGACAAACCTCCATCTGCTGGCGATGCGGCATATTGAACAGGGTGGCATCGGGCGCCCAGCTTGCACCGGCGGCACGGCAGGCCTCGATGGCCGGGGTGATGGGCTTGGCATAGATCACCAGCGCCACCTCGCCGATGCGCGGCGGACCATCGGACAGGGGCAGCGCCTCGGGCACGGGGTCCGTCACCTCGAACAGGCCCACCATGCCGAAATTCGGGCCACCGGCCCGCTTCAGGATGCAGCAACGCACCTTGCTGGTCGGCGGAATGGCCAAGACGACGGCCGATGACGGGCCATCCAGCGGCCCTTCGAAGTAAACGGCATCGAAGCCCAGGGCGCGATAGAACCGGACCGACCGGTCCAGGTCGCGCACGAACAGGGCGGCACGGATAAGCGCGGACAATTGGTGGGCCACCGAACCCCTCCTTTTCTCATGGAACGGGGAAGGACAAAGCCACGCCTGCATATTTTCGTATGCAAGCCATCGCATATCGCCGCGATCCCCGCAAGTGGGCAAGCGGTCGCTTCGATGAGGCTATTCCCCTGTCCATTGATATGTGTTTAGATCATTTCAGAGAGTGCGCCCGCTTGCAACATGCAATCTGCCCCCCCCGCGCGCCGATCCCCCGCCCTTGCCGCCGGAGTATTCCGCTTGTCCGCACCCATCGCGCAAACCCGCCATTTTGTGGAAATCGACGGGCGTGTCGTCCATTACCGCCGCTGGGGCCAGGGGCCGGCCATCCTGGCGCTGCACGGATCGCCGCAGGCGTCGCGTACCCTGGTGCCGTTCGCAGAAGAAATGGCAGCCCGTGGCTTCTGCGTCATCGCGCCCGATACGCCGGGCAACGGGCTGTCCACACCGCTGTCCGCGCCATTGCCGGACAGTGCCGCCTATGCCGCCGCCCTGGCCGGTTTCGCTGATGCGCTGGGCTTGGGCCGAATCGGGCTTTACGGGTTCCACACCGGCGCCACCATCGCCTGTGCCTTCGCCGCCCTGTTCCCCGACCGGGTTTCCGGCGTGCTGTTCGACGGGCTGCCCTGCTGGACGGCAGAGGAACGGGCAGATTGCCTGGCCCATTATCTGCCGCCGCTGCTGCCCGCCTGGGACGGCACGCATATGTGCTGGGTCTGGTCGCGCATGGAAGAACAGGTGATCTTCTTCCCCTGGCACCGGGCCCTGCCCTCTGCCCGCATGGATTCCGACCTGTCCACACCGGCCCATCTGCACGCCAATGCCATGGACCTGCTGGAAGCCGGGGACGCCTATCGCAACACCTATCGCGCTGCCTTCACCTTCCGGCCGGACCATTGGCTGCCGCAGGTCACGGCGGATCATCTGATCCTGGTGACACGATCGGATGTGCTGCTGGACCATCTTTCGCGGCCCGGACTGGCCGGGGTGCCGGCCCGCACCGTGCCCGACGCCGCAGCCTTGCGCTTGGCCGCCGTGGATTGGCTGGCAGAGCGGCCGGGAGACAACGCACCCGCTGCACCGCCGGCCACCATCCGCGGGTTCCTGGACACGACCAGCGGCCCGCTGGCCTGGCGGGGCCGGCTGACGGGGAGCGGCCGGCCCCTGGTGCTGCTGCACAGGGCCGGCGGCCATGGCGGCGATTTCGATGCGGCCATCGCGCAGGCGGGCGGACCGGTCATTGCCTTCGACCTGCCCGGCCACGGGGAAAGCACGGGCCACCCCATGCCGGACAGTCTGGCCGGGCTGGCCACACGGCTGGCCGAGGGCATCCGCGCGGCCGGGTTCAACCGGCCGCTGGTGGCAGGGCGCGGTATCGGCGGGCTTCTGGCCCTGCATCTGGCAGCGGACGGTGTGGCAGACAGGGCCGTAACCCTGGGTGACGATCCCCTGCCCGATCCCGCGCAGGCGGCCCCCTCACTGGCCCCGGAATGGGATGGGGCGCATCTGGTCCGGGCGTTCCGCATCGCACGGCGCGAACGGCTGTTCCGGCCCTGGCATGATGGCAGGCAGGCCCATGCCATCCGCCCCCCGGCCGACCTGGAACCGGCGGACATCCAGCGCCGCGCGCTTTGCCTGCTGAAGGCCGGGCCGCACTGGACACAGGCCGTGGCGCTGGAAGCCGCGGCCGATGTCATGGCCCTGCGATCGCGCGTGGGGGAGCGGCACCGGCATCTGGCCGACGCCGTGCTGGATGGCGGCGGCACTGTTCCCGGCTGGCTGCCCGGGCTTCTGGCACTACGCTGAGAGGAGGCGCTGAGATTTGGGGGTTCCACAACTTAGCTTAATGATATATTTCTAGGTCAATAATAAGGGAGCTTCCATGGCCGAGACACTGTTCACCCTGCTGCATCTGCTGATCCTGGTCTATTGGCTGGGCGGCGATCTGGGTGCCTTCTATTCCTCCTCCATCCTCACCGATGCCAAGGCAACACCGCCCCAGCGGGCGACGGCGCTGCGCATCCTGATGGCGGTCGACATGGCGCCGCGCACGGCGCTGATCCTGGCCCTGCCCACGGGTTTGACGCTGGGTGTGGTCAAGGGCTGGCTGCCCGACCTGGGCCTGCCGGCACTGCTGGCCGTCTGGGCCGTGGGGCTGGTCTGGCTCGCCCTGGCCTGGGCCGTCCACATGAACCATGGCAAGCAGCCCTGGCAGCGCCAGGCGGATCTGGTGATCCGCTGGGCCGCCCTGCTGGGCTG
This sequence comes from Niveispirillum fermenti, assembly GCF_048066175.1. Taxonomy (GTDB): domain Bacteria; phylum Pseudomonadota; class Alphaproteobacteria; order Azospirillales; family Azospirillaceae; genus Niveispirillum; species Niveispirillum fermenti. The sequence goes on from NZ_JBLTXA010000018.1 coordinate 26,125, forward strand.
TGCCGGCTTTGGCCTGGCCGGCATGGCCGGCCTGTTGTTCCTGCCGCATTTCATCGCCGCCAAGCTGCTGATCCTGGCCACCGCGATTTCGCTGGGCCTGCTGATCCGGCTGCTGCTGCGGCCCCTGATGGCACCGTTCGGCCAGATGATGGCCGGCGGTGCCACGCCGGAGACCGATGCCGCCATCAAGGGCGTCCTGGCGCGCACACGCCCCGTCGTGATGCTGCTGTGGCTGCTGCTGCTGATGGCGGCCCTGCTCGGTCTTGGCACCCCGACCTGACCTTTCCCAACCAACAGGAGTTTACAGGCATGCAGCACCGCACCATCCGCGGCCATATCCGCTACACCTCGCGCAAGCCGGACCGTGTTGGCCAGGAACGGGGCCGTGAATATTTCACCATGACCCGCCACACCGACGGCAAGCTGACCATCCGCGCCCAGTGCGAGATCGAGGAGCCGGCGCCCACCGTGCTGCGCGACGTGATCTATTCGCTGGACGAGAATGACCGGCCGATGGATTGCCATGTGCGGCTGACCATCGGCGACAAGTTCATGGGCACCGGCTGGTTCCGGATGAGCCCGGGCCTGATCGAATGCGAAAGCTTCGGCCCCACCATCGGCCGCGTGTCGCAGAAGGTCGAGGTGGATGGTCACTATGACGGGTTCGGCACGCATCCCATCATCGGCGATGCCTACATGACCCGCTGCATGGACCTGTCGCGCGGGCCGCACAAGCGGGAGATCCGCGCCTTCCTGCCGTCGCCGGACCATCGCGGCGCCACCCCGCCGCTGATCGCCGAAAGCCGGCTCTACCTTGAATATGTCGGGGACGAGACGGTGACGGTGGAAGCAGGCACCTTCGAATGCCGGCATTTCCGCTTTTCCGACGAGGATGGCGGCATGGTCACGGCCCATGGCGCCCACCCTGTGTATGAGGTGTGGGTGACCAAGGACGAGGACAGCATCTTCGTCAAGGGCGGCGTCGCCGGTTACATGATGACCTGGTACGAGTTGGTCAGCCTGGAGCGCTGATCGTAAGCGACAGGAAGAAGATGGGGGTCCGGGAATAACCGGGCCCCTTTTTCAATTCCGCCCGGTGCATAGGAGGAGGGGGAATATCCATGCCCACCGACTGGCTGCTGCCCATCCATATCGCCGTGCTGGGTTACTGGCTCGGCGCCGAACTCGTCATCAACAGCACCTTCCGCTATGTCTGCTCCCAGCCGGGCATTCCGATGCAGGAGCGCAACAGGCTGATGGACCATGTGATGACGGTGGACCAGCATGTGCGCTATGCCCTGGTCCTGCAGGCCAGCCTGGGGCCGGCTATCGCCATATTCTACGGTTATGCACCCGGCGGCGCGGCGGTGGCCTATGGCTTTCTGGCCATGGGCGCGCTGTGGCTGGGCTTCGTGGAACTGGTCCACCGCCGCCGCCATGGCGGCGGCGGCCGGGTGCTGGCCGCCATCGATCGCGGCTCGCGCTATCTGCTGATCGTGCTGCTGCTGGCCGTTGCGCTGGGGCTGATCGGGTCGGGCTGGCCGCTGCCAGGCTGGCTGCGGCTGAAAATGGCGCTGTTCGCCGGCGTCGTGATGTGCGGCGTGGGCATCCGGCTGGCCCTGATCGACCTGTTCGGCACCTGGCGCACCATGATGACCGATGGCAGCAACGCCGCACGCGAACAGGCCGTCCGCCGGGCCGCCTGGCGCGGGACGGCCGTTGTCGGCCTGCTCTGGGTATTCATCGCCGCCATCTTCGTGGTCAGCGTCTGGAAACCCTGACGGTCGCAAACCCATCAAATGCGATAAAGGGGACCGGGTGTCACCGCCGGCCCCCCTTATGCTGTCCGTCAGGCCGATTCCCGGGCTAAAGCCCCAGCACACCCGGATTGACGCGGCGTTCCGGGTCCAGCACCTGCTTGATCCCGCGCAGCAGGTCGACGGACGCCGCATCCCGGCTTTCCAGATAGGGATAGGTGCGGCCGACCTGCAGGTGTCCCACACCTTCACGCAGGAACAGCGCCAGCAGGCGCTGGCGCGCCTTTTCCACCACGGCCGCGGCCGCGGCGTTGGGCGGATAGCTGGGCAGCTTGGCCATGTGCGGCTTTTCCACATAGGCATGATGGATCGGCATCATTGCATCGGGCCAATAGAAGGTCGGTTCGATCACCAGCGCGTTGGTCGACAGCGACGAGAACAGGAAGGCGTTCTCCACCCCATGCGCATCCAGTTCGGCGCGCATGTCATCGAACGCCGCCTCGATCGCCTTGAAAATGGCATGCGCGCGCGACAGGGGCGCCAGGCAATGGATGGGCACCCACCGCTCGCCATTGGGACCGACCATGGAATTCAGCGCCACGAAGGGCTGGGCGCGCATGACCTTGGGGATGGTGTTCTCCACCTCTTCCCCGTGGTAGCGGGCGGCGATGCGCCGGGCTTCTGCCACATCATCGGCCACACCGGCCGCCGAACGGCCCTCGCACACGATATGCAGGGCAAAGTCACCGTCATCGATGAAGTTGCGGCCGGCCAGGGCGACCTTGGCCGCTTCCTTCATGCCCTTCAGGAACGAGCCCTGCTTGCCCACCACATTCTTCAGCGCACCCAGATCGGCCGACAGTGATGCGCGCTTCAGCCGGATACGGGTCAGACGGGGATCGAAGCCGCACAGTTCACATGCGATGCCGGCCCGCGTCATCTCCGTCATGGCCGCGAACATATCGGTATCGGCCTTGAAGGAGAAGGAGACATAGGCCTCATGCTTGGGCGCACGGATCAACCGCAGCGTCACCTCTGCCTTGATGGCCAGCGCGCCGCAATCACCCGCGAACAGGCCCGTCACATCGGGGCCATAGAACCGGTAGAAGGGGCTGTCACCATCGGACCCGCGGGCGCCGGTACGCAGGATGCGGCCATCAGCCAGCACCAGCGACAGCGCCACGACGCTTTCGCCCGTGGTGCCGTGATGGCCGGCACCGAAAAAGGCGTTGCCCTGCGACAACCCGCCGCCGATGGTGGAGACCAGCCCCGACAACGCACCCCAGAACGGCGTGCGCAGGCCCAGCGGCGCCAGCGCCTCGTACAGTGTGTTCCAGGTGCAGCCGGCCTGCACCGTCACCACCATATCGTCGGCGCGGATATCCAGCACCTTGTCCATGCGCGAAAGGTCCAGCACGACGCTGCGGGCCGATGCCGGGATATAGCCCTTCGTGTAGCTCATGCCGCCGCCGCGCGGCGCACAGGCAAAGCCGGCCTCGTGCGCCGCCTTGACCACGGCCGACAGCTCCTGCGTCGTGGCCGGGGCGGCGACCAGCGCGGCCGGGGCCGGGGCGGCAGCATAGATATCCTGCGAGAACAGATCGCGATGGCTGTCGTCCCGATGGACATGGCCGTCACCGACGATGGCCGCCAGCCGGGCAGCCAAAGCCGTCACCAGATCCGCGTCGGGAATGTCGGCCGGCACCGTCGCGGCACCGGTTTGGGAGGAATTTGTCTGCATGTTCCCGGTCCTTTGCCGAAGCAGTCGTTCGCTTGTGCGTTTTATATTGATCTATTCGTATATCAATATACCATCAAGGGGCAAGAACATGATGCGGCGGCAAACGCCGGTTTGATGGCAGGTGGGCGAACGGGACTGGGAGAAGAGTGTGTCTGACCCGCGCATAAGTAAAGCCTATGTCGCCGTGGGCGACGGCCAGGTGCATTATCGCCGGGCCGGATCGGGGCCCCCAATCGTGCTGCTGCATGACAGTCCACGTTCGTCCCTGCTGCATCTGGACCTGATGGCGTCGCTGTGTGACCGCTATACCGTCTATGCGCTGGACACGCCGGGCTATGGGCTTTCCACGCCGCTTCCGACCGGCGGACGGGAACTGGAGATCGCCGATTTCGCCGATGCCCTGGCCGAAACGGTGGCGGCCCTGGGACTGGAGAAGGCGGGCTTCTACGGCTTCCACACCAGTTCCAAGATCCTGCTGGACTTCACCGTCCGCCATCCGGACCGGGTGGCGGTGGCCCTGCTGGACGGGCTGTCCATCGCACCGGGAGGCAAGCCCGACGGCGCCTTCATCGACGCCTATATGCGTCCCTTCGACATCGATGCCGATGGCGCCTGGCTGGCACGGGAATGGACGCGGGTGCGCGACACGATGCGCTGGTTCCCCTGGTTCGCACCCGTGCCACGCAGCCGTATGCCCATCGCCCAGCCCGATATCGGCGACATCCATGACTACTTCCTGGACTATGCCCTGGCCGGGCCACATTACGCGGGCGCCTACCGCGCCGCCATGTGGCATCAGCCGCTGGACAATGTGTCGCGCCTGACCGTACCGACGCAGGTGATGGCGCGGGCCGACGACGTGCTGTTCGGCTGCCTGGACCTGTTGCCCGATCCCGGTCCCGAATGCCTGTCGGTGGCGCGCCTGTCCGCCGACCGCGCAGCGTGGAAGGCCCATATCGGCACCATGTTCGACCGGCATCGCGGCGCAATGGCCGTGGGGCCGGCCCCGTTGCCGCCGCAACGGTCGGGCGCCGGTTATATCGATCTTGCCCACGGGCAGATGCGCATACTGGTCCAGCCCGGCCGGGGCCGGCCGGTCCTGTGCCTGCACGACCTGCCTGGCGGCGCCACAGCGGAAGCCGACCTGCACCGCGCCCTGTCAGCCGGCGGCCGGCCGGTGCTGGCCCCTGACCTGCCCGGATGTGGCGCGTCCGACCCGCTACCCGCGGCCAGCCGCAAGACGTTGGGCCGGGTGGTGGCCGAGGCCGTAGCCGCCCTGGGTTACGGGGAATTCGATCTGGTGGCCACGGGCCTGTCCGTGCCACTGGGCCTGGAGATGCTGGCCACCGGCCTGCCGATCCGCCGCGCCGTGCTGGACGGCATGCCGCTGCTGGACGCCGCCGCACGTGAGGCCATGCTGGATTATCTGGCCGCCCCGCTGGTGCCCGACCGGGCCGGCGGCCATCTGCACCGCGCGTTCCACGCGCTGCGCGACGCCGCCGCTTCCTTCCCGGCGCAGGATGGCTCCATCCCGGCCGTGCGCAGCGACAGCGCAATCCTGCGACCGCAATTGCTTTACCGGCGCGTGATGGACATGCTGATGCAGCCCCGGCACCAGGGCGATATGCTGCGCGCCGCCTTCGCCGACGATGCCGGGTCGCTGCTGTCGGCCGTGACGGTGCCCGTGCTGTTGCCGGCGGTCACCGGTGACCCGCTCTACCGTGCGGTCGATGGGGCGGCCCGCCGGCTGTCGCAGGCTACCCGGATGGACCGCGACCCCGACCCGGCGGCCCGTGGCGCCGCCTTCCTTGGCTTCCTGGACGGATGAAACAGATGACGACCCAAGTTTTCGATCGCCACGGCCGGATCAAATGCGGCACGGTCGCCACCCCCGCCTTCGACGCCACGCTGGCCGATTACCGGGACCTGCTGGGGCTGGAACTGCTTGAGCAGGGCACCGTGCCGGCCGACCTGGCGGCAGGCTGGGGGGCGCCCGCCGTGGCCGGCGCCCGTACCGCCCTGCTGCGCCCGGCCAGCGGCAACGGCTGCCACTACCGGCTGGTGGAGGTGGAGCCCACCCCTGATTACAAGCCGGCCCGCAGCTTCGGCTGGGTGGCCTTCGAGATTACAGTCGAAGACGTCTTCGACCTGCACAAGAAGGTGGCGGGCGAAAGCTTCACGGTCATCGGCCCGCCCAAGCATGTGGAAGGCTTCACGAATTTCATCCCCATGCAGGTCGTGGGGCGCAGCGGCGAAATCCTGTATCTGAACCAGGTGCTGAAATCGATGAGCGACCTGGACCTGCCGATGGCACAATCGGTGGTCGATGTCATCTTCATCGCCATCCTGGCATCCGCCGACCGGCAGGCGTCCATCGATTTCCAGGTAGGCAGGCTGGGCTTCGCGGAGGGCGGGACCTACAATATCCCCTACAGCGTCATCAACAATGCGTTCGGCCTGCCCGCCGAGAACCGCACCACCATTTCCATGACCAAGGTGGAAAGGCTGCCCGTGACGGAGATCGATCAATATCCCGCCGGCACCATTGTCCGCCCCCGGCCCGCCGGCGGTCTGCCGCCCGGCAATGCCCTGATCTCCTTCAATGTCGACGATCTGGATCGGATCGACCTGCCTTTCCTGACGCCGCCCCAGGCACGGCCGGGTCCGCTTTATGACGGGCGCCGCAGCGCGACGGTGCAGGGGCCGGACGGCGAGCTTTATGAACTGATCGAAACCGGAAAGGGCCAGTGATGAGCGTGAACGCCAAGGGTTCTCCCGCACCCGCCACGGCACCGGAACCGGAGAAGGGCGAGTTCGCCCGCAACTGGACCGTGCTTCTGGCAGCTTTGCTGGGCACGATGTGTGGGGCGTCACCCCTGCCCTACAACACGATCGGCTCGTTCCTGAAGCCGCTGACCGAGGAATTCGGCTGGAATGTCGGCGACATCCAGGTCGGCATCCTGATGTATGGCCTGACGGGCTGCATCATGGCGCCCATCGTCGGCGGGCTGGCCGACCGGTATGGCACGCGGCGCGTCGGCCTGCTGGCACTGGCCGGCTTCGGTCTGGCCTTTGCCGCCACGGGCCTGACCAGTTCGCTGTTCATGTTCTACACCATGTATTTCCTGATCGGGCTGCTGGGCATCGGGTCGACACCCGTCACCTGGTCGCGGGCCATCAACCTTTCGTTCGTCCGCCATCGCGGGCTGGCGCTGGGGATCATGCTGGTGGGCACAGGCATCGCCGCCTTCATCCTGCCCAGCCTGACGGTCTTTCTGATCGAACGGTTCGGCTGGCGTCTGGCCTATGGCTTCATCGCATTGCTGCCGCTGCTGATCGCCTTTCCCGCCGTCTATGCCTTCATCCGCGAGCCGGCCGCCGGCAGCGCCGGTCACGCGGCGGCCGCGGCCCGCACGGGCCTGCCGCTGAACCAGGTGCTGCGCGACCGCCGCTTCTGGATCATGATCCTGTCCTTCCTGCTGGTATCGCTGGCCTATGGCGGCTTCCACACCAACCTGCAGAACATGATCCGCCTGAAGGGGTTCAGCGACGGGACGGGCGCCCTGGTCGCGGGCTGCGTCGGGCTTTCCATCATTGTCGGGCGCATCGGGACGGGCTTCCTGGTCGACCGGTTCTGGGCGCCCATGGTGGCCCTGCCGCTGCTGACCCTGCCCGCCTTCGCCTGCATGATCTTCATGAGCGAGGCAGCACCGCTGGCCCTGATCATCCTGGCCGCCATCATGCTGGGCTGTGCCGCGGGTGCAGAAACCGACCTGATCGCCTACCTGTCCGGGCGCTATTTCGGCATGGCCTATTACGGCCGCATCTACGGCATGCTCTATGCCGCCTTCGCGGCCGGTTCCTCCTTCTCCCCGCCGCTTTACGGCTATGTCTATGCAACGTCGGGCAGCTATTCACCCGTGCTGATCGCCGCGGCGGTGATGTTCGTGGCGGGCGGGGTGCTGCTGCTGGCGCTTGGCCGCTATCCCGCCAGCTTCCCGGAAGCGGCCGCCAAGGCCTGATCCGGTCCGTCGGGGGGCGGATTTCGCTGTTGCCGGCCAGGTCCGCTTCCCATAATAATGATATAAACTTATATCAATCAACAGCGAGAGAGACGGTCCGATGCGGTTCGAGCCCACCATGGTCCGGGAAGAGAAGACGGCCCGCGAACTGTACGAGCAGGTGAAGGCCAATCCGGCCCGCGCGAAGTTCGGCTTCGGCAGCCGGCTGGCCATCGTCAATGTCGATTTCCAGCAGGCCTATACGCGGCCGGACCTGTTTCCCAAGACCTCCTATGTCACCGATCCCGATCAGATCGCGCATGTGAACAGGATCAGTGCGGCGGCCCGTGCCCTGGGCATGCCCGTCATCTGGACCCGTGTGGCGTACAAGCCGGACGCCGGCGATGCGGGGGTGTGGGGGACGCGCACCAACACGCCCGACAGCCTGCAGAACATCAAGTATGACAGCGACCGCCACGCCTTCGACCCGCGTTGCGTGATCGATGAGGCGGTGGATCTGGTCTATAGCAAGCGCATGCCCTCGGCCTTCTTCGAAAGCCCACTGGCCAGCTATCTGGTGTGGCATAAGGTGGACACGGTGGTCGTGACGGGCGGCAGCACGTCGGGCTGCGTGCGCGCCACGGCGGTGGACAGCCTGTCCCATGGCTATCGCACCATCGTTCCCGAGGAATGCGTGGCCGACAAGCATGAGAGCTACCATTACGCCAACCTGACCGACCTTCTGCTGAAATATGCCGACGTTGTCAGCGTGGCGGAGGTCGAGGCGCATCTGGCGTCGCTCGGGGCATAGGACCGGCCCGCCATCCCAGTCCAGAGCCCCCTTCCAAACCAGGATCAAACCCATGCATCGCGATCCCAACCTGTATGATTTCTGGCCCTATCGCGACCGGCCGAAGATCGCCTGGCCGGGCGACAAGAAGGTGGCCTTCTGGGTGGCCCCCAATATCGAGTTCTATGAGTTCGATCCGCCCCCCAACCCGTCGCGCAAGCCCTGGGGCCGGCCGCACCCCGACATCGTGCCCTATTCGGCGCGCGACTGGGGCAACCGGGTGGGGCATTGGCGGCTGATGGAGGTGATGGACGAGTTCGAGGTGCGCGGCAGCATCAGCCTGTCGGTCGCCATGCTGGACCACCATCCGGAAATCATCCAGGCCTGCGTGGACCGCGACTGGGAGTTCTTCAGCCACGGCATCTACAACACGCGCTATTCCTACAACATGACGGAGGCGCAGGAACGCGCCGTGCTGGAAGACAGCATCAAATCCGTCATGGACGCCACGGGCCAGCGCATCCGCGGCTATCTGGCCCCGGCCCTGACCCATACCGAGCGCACGCTGGACCTGCTGGCGGAATACGAGTTCTGGTATAGCTGCGACCTGTTCCAGGACGACCAGCCACAGCCGCTGAAGGTGAAGGGCCCGAACCGCCTGATCTCCATGCCCTACAGCCTGGAGGTCAACGACGTCATCACCTATGGCGTCTACAACCAGAGCCCGCGCGCCTATGCCGATGCGCTGATGCGCCATTTCGACCAGCTGCTGGAGGAAGGGGCGGAGACCGGCACCGTCATGTGCATTCCGCTGCACGCCTATCTGGTCGGCCATCCGCACCGCATCGGGCCGTTCCGCGAGGCCTTGCGCTACATCACCTCGCACCGCGACGATGTCTGGGTGACGACGGCGAAGGAGATCGCCGCGTTCTATCGCGACAACCATTACGACCAGTCGCTGGCCGACATCGCCCGCCGCGGCAATGCCCGGCCCGGCACCGGTTTCGATCCCGGCCTGCTGAGGACCGCACGATGAGCAGCCTGCCCGACAGCTACCTGACCTATCCCCGGCGCCATGCCGGCCCGGACCATGACCATTATCCGGCATCGCCCGTGCGCGACCGCGCGCCCGTCACCCTGCCCGACGGCGCGGGGCTGGGCCTGTGGGTCGTGGTGCCGCTGGAATTCTTCCCGCTCAACCCGTCGGGCCAGCCCTTCAAGGCGCCGGGCGCCATGCAGACGCCCTATCCCGACCTGCGCCATTACACCACGCGCGATTATGGCAACCGCGTCGGTGCCTATCGCCTGCTGAAGCTGTTCGGCAGGCTGGGACTGCGGGCCACCTTCGCCGTGCAGGGCGCGGTGGCGGAACGCTATCCGGGCCTGGTGCAGGATGTGCTGGCCGATGGGCACGATATCTGTGCCCATGGCTGGGACACCGACAGCCTGCATCATTCCGGCCTGGCGGCGGATGTGGAGACGGGTTACATCACCCGCACGCTGGACGCCATCCAGGCCGCCGGCGCCCCCCGCCCCGACGGCTGGCTGAGCCCGGCCCGGGCCGAGGGTTTCCAGACCCCGGCCCGGCTGGCGGCGGCCGGCATCCGCTGGTTCGCTGATTGGGCGCATGACGAACTGCCGACCCGGTTCCGCACCGACGGGGGCGATCTGGCGGCCCTGCCCCTGTCGAACGAACTGGACGACTGGCAAATCCTGATCACCTATGGCCGGCCGGAGCATGAATGGGCAACCCAGGTTTCCGATGCCGCCGACTGGCTGTCGGCAGAGGCGGAAAGGCTGAAAAGCCCGCGGGTGCTGACGCTGGTGGTGCGCCCCTATGTCAGCGGCCTGCCTTATCGGGTCCGGGCGCTGGGTGACAGCCTGAAGGGTGTGCTGGACCGTCCGGGCGCGCGCGCCATCGGTCCGTCGGACCTGCTGCGCGCCCTATCGGCCTGATCTTCGGCAACGGCGTTCTTGTGCAAAGGCCCCAAGATGCCGATAAAGCTGTGGCAGTGACCTTTTCGCACAACCCGGACGGAGATCCATGGACCAGCCCATCAGCGCCGCAGGCTTGAGCCCGGACCAACTGGATCATACGGCCCCGACCCCGCTCTACCACCAGATATTCCTGGTGCTGCGGGAGAAGATTCGCAGCGGGGAGTTCCCCGCCAACGCCGTGATGCCGGGCGAACAGGAACTGGCGAAGCTGTTCGATGTGTCCCGCATCACGGTGAAGCGGGCGCTGAACGAACTGGCGGCCCATGACCTGGTCAGCCGGCATCGCGGTCGCGGCACCGTGGTGACGGCATCGGCCACGCTGCCGCAGGTCCATGGCAGTTTCGACAACCTGATCGACAGCCTGAAGACGCTGGGCCTTGAAACCCAGGTGGAAGTGCTGGAGGTCGTCGAACTGCCAGCCCCGCCGGCCGTCGCCAGCCTGCTGGACCTGGAGCCGGGCACGCCCGTGCAGCGGGCGCTGCGCCTGCGCAAATTGTCGGGCGAGCCGTTCAGCTATCTGATCCAGTACATGCCGCTGGACATCGCCACGCGCATCACGCGCGCGGAGATGGAGACGGTGCCCACCCTGGTGCTGCTGGAACAGAAGGGCGTGCTGGTGCATGAGGCGGAGCAATGGATCACGGCCGTCGCCGCCGATCCGCCCGTGGCGGCGGCCCTGGATCTGGCCACCGGCTCGCCGGTGCTGAAGATCGAGCGCGTGATGCGCGACAAGAAGGACCGGGCCGTGCAGTTGATCCATGGCCATTACCGGCCCGACCGGTTCAAGTACCATATGCGATCCAACCGCAAGGGCGCCGGAAGCTGGCGCGCCGACGGCTGACGCCGTCCCCTTTCCTGCCGGGAGGCACCGTTTTCCATGTCCGACAAAGTGATCCTGCGCCGTGACGCGGGCGGCATCGGCCGCCTGATCCTGAACCAGCCGGCCAAACGCAACGCCCTTTCGCAGGAGATGTGGCGGCTGGTGCCCGTGCGGCTGGCCGAGGCGGCAGCCGATCCCGCCATCCGCGTGCTGATTGTCCAGGGGGCGAACGGCACGTTCGCGGCCGGGGCCGACATCTCGGAATTCGAGGCCGCCTATGAGACGCGGGAAAGCACGGCCGATTATGCAAGCGACATCGCCGGGGCCATGGACGGGCTGGCCGGCTTCATCAAGCCCACCATCGCCCTGATCCAGGGGGCCTGTGTGGGTGGCGGGCTGGGGCTGGCGCTGGCCTGCGACCTGCGCTTCGCCGCCGACAATGCCCGCATGGGCATCACGCCGGGCAAGCTGGGTCTGGTCTATCCGTTGGGCGACACCCGGCGGCTGGTTCAGACGGTGGGCCCCAGCCACGCCAAGGACCTGCTATATACCGGCCGCCTGCTGGGGGCGGCCGAGGCGCTGTCCATGGGGCTGGTCAACCGCGTGGAGGCGGCCGACGCCCTGGAGGCGGCCGTGCTGGACTATGCCGCCCAGGTGACAGCCGCCAGCCAATATTCGGCCCGCGCCACCAAGCGCATGATCGCCCGTGTCCTGGCCGGACAGGGGACCGACACGCCGGAGACGGTGGCCGAATTCCTGGACGCCATCGAGGGGCCCGACTTCATCGAAGGACGTGACGCCTTCCGCGACAAGCGCAAGCCGGCCTTTCCCTTCGGCTGATACGTATCTGCGTCGATCAGGACCGACGGTCCTGATCGACACGCCGGGCGCCGCCATCCGGCGGCTCACGCGCACATGGGCGCGCGGGCGCTCGACGCGCCAAACAAGTCGCGATGAGTCCAACTCACCGCAACTTGGCATGACATCCCCTCTCGTACAGGTTCCCGGTAAGCAGACCTGTCCGGGAACTCGCACGGCAGCAGCATCAGCGCCCGACAGCGCGAACGAACATTTCCGCCAGATGCGGGGTGATGGCCGTCCCGTCGTCAGGCGCCATCCAGCCCAGCACGGCATTGCCCTGCAGCGCCGCCACCAGTTGCAGCAGCGCCCAGCGCACCCGGTCCGGCGCGATCCGCCCCGCACCACCATCCATGACGCGCAATGCCTCGGCCACCTGCGCCGACAGATGTTCCGTCGCTTGGGTGAAGCGCCGCCGCACCGCCGGGTCGGGACATTGCAGCACGGCACGATAGAGATTGCGGTCGGCGCGGTAGAGATGCAGCAGATAGTCGGCCAGGGCCTGTGCGAAGGCGGACAGGGACCGGCCCCGCCAGCGGTCCGGCGCCAGAAAGGCGGCGATGCCATCCGCCACCTCTGCCGCGTGCAGTTCGAACAGCACGCCCGTGAACGTGTCCTTGTCCTTGAACCGGGCATAGATGGATGGCGGGGAACAGCCGGCCAGGCTGGCCACCTCCTCGATCCGGATGGCATCCATGTCCTTGTATTGCAAAAGCTTGCGAACCGCCCCCACGATGCGGCGCATGGTGGTTTCCGCACGCGGCTGACGCGGCATGCGCACACCATGCACAGTTCCCAGCGGGGCCAGTTCGATCAGGGTCATGGGCGGCGCACCCCTTCCGACAGCGCCATCATCAAGGCCCCCACCCCCTTCGGGTCATTGGGGATGAGCCGCTCCGACAGGTAATATTCATAGGAACCGTCGCGATAAGGGGTGTTGCCCAGCCCCGCCACACCGCAAATGCCGCCCAGCTCAGTGTGTGAGAGATAGCCGTCGATCACGGTCCGCAACGCCACCTCGCCCGCCTGTCCCTGGTCGGCCGGCAGAACACCCAGCCGCACCCCGGCCATCAGGGCATAGGCGATCATCAGGCTGGCCGAGCTCTCCTCGTAATTGCCGGCATCGCCGCCGCGGTCCAGCACCTGCCACCACAGGCCGCGCGGGCTGCGCACGGCCATCAGCGCCCGTGCCGTATCCTGGAACAGGCCGATCAGGGCGGCCCGGGCCGGCCCGTCGAAGGGGGCGGACAGTTCGATACAGTCGGCCAGGGCCATCATGAACCAGCCCATGGCCCGGCCCCAGAAGTTTGGGGAACAGCCGGTCCGCGGATCGGCCCATCTCTCCTGCCGGCTTTCGTCCCAGCCGTGATAATAGAGCCCTGTGCGCGCATCGCGCAGATGATCGCGCACCGACAGGAACTGGTTGACTACATCCTCCCACGCTGCGCGGTCCCCCGTGGCGACGGCCTGCGCCGTAACCAGCGGCTGGGCCATGTAGAGACCATCCAGCCAGACCTGCCAGGGATAGATGTTCTTGTGCCAGTAATTGCCGGATTTCGTGCGCGGATGGGTCCGCAACTGCGCCATCTGGGTGGCGATGGCCCGGCGGAACCTTTCCTCGCCCGTGCGTTCGTAAAGTGGGAAGAAGATCTTCCCCGACTTTACATTGTCGATATTGTACTCGCCGATGTCGAACCCGGTGATGGTCCCGTCCTCCAGCACCCTCGGGCCAACCTTGTCCAGGACGAAATCGGAGAATTCCGACCGGCCGGTAGCGTCCCCCAGGTCCAGGCACCCCTCAAAGATACAGCCATCCTCGTAATTCCAGGCCGGCTTGTAGAAGTCCCACTCCGCCAGGTAATGGCGCAGGAAGGGCAGGACATGGGAACCGAAGCGGTTGAAATCATTCATGATGGGTCCAGTCGGATCAGGCGCTCGGGGTTCGCGAGCGGGAACGGGTATGGATGCGGGAAAGGCATCCGGACGCAGATGTCAGGCTCACCGGATCACCCGGCGCAGGATGCCGTTGATCTCCTGCTCCATGGCCTCCCCCGCTTCTTCGGGGGTGAGAACGCCATAGCCCAACTTTTCCAGGATGTCGTTGAAACCGTCGCGCACGCGCGCATGCTCGTAATAGCCGGAAAGCTGGATGCCCCGCGGCAGGCTTTCGATCTGGTCCTGCCCCTGCAGGGCCAGCCCCTCCAACTGTCCGTCCGCTTCCAGGATGTCGCGTGCCGCCGCGCTGGCCGGCACGCCGCGACGCGCGCCCAGGATCAGCACACCCTCGGGATCGTTCAGCAGGAATTGCAGCAGCAGGGCCGCTTCCCGCGGATGGTTCGTATCCTTGTTGATGGCATACATCATGGCCGGCTTGTACAGCAGGCCGGGATCGGCGGCACCCGGCAGGGTCAGATAGGGAGCCAGCACCATCTTCTGGCCGGGCTCCAGCGTCTCCACATATTTTCCGACGGCGCTGGTCCATTGGTAGGTGCCGGCATAGCGCCCCGTGATCCAGGGCCGCGTCTCCTGAAGCTGGACATGGCCGAAGCTGGCCCGCTCCCGCGCCGACGGGACGACATGGTTATCCACCAGTTCCTGATAAAGCCGGGCCGCTGCCGTCAGCGTCTCCCGGTCGGCCAGCAGGCGCTTGTTCTCCTCATCGATGAAAGGCGCCTGGCGCTTCTGGCTGATCCAGGTATAGAGCAGAGCGACCGTATCCTGGAAATTCATGTCCAGCGGGTAGTAATCAGGCCCCAGACGGTCACGGAACACCGGACCCGCCGCCATCAGCGCATCCCAACTGTCGGGCACGGGCAGGCCCGCCCTGGCGAAGGTCGTCTCGTTGAACCAGAACAGGCGCGCGGTCATGTTGGGTGGCAACCCGTTCAGATGGCCATGAACGGACGACATGGCGATGGCATCGGCGTCGAACTGCTTCAGGTCGATGATGTCGGCCACCCGGTTGAGATCGTAGAAACCCTGGCCATCACGGGAAAACAGCTTCAGCCAGTTCCAGTTGACCATCATGATGTCGGGTGCCGTGCCGCCGGCGATCTGGGTGGTCAGCCGTTCCAGATGACCGACCCAGCCCGTATATTCGGCCCGCACCCGGATGTGGGGATGACGCTGCTCGAACGCTTCCAGCGCCCGCAACTGCGCCCGGTGGACATCATTGCCGCCCCACCAGGACATGCGCAGATGCACCACCTCCTGCGCCGGGGCCGGTCGGACCGACACCACCAGTACGGCCAGGACCACCAGCAGCAGCGGTATGAAAGACAGCCTTCTCATCCCTTCACCGCCCCCGACGTGATGCCTTCCACGAAATAGCGCTGGGCCAGGAAGAACACGACCAGCGACGGCAGCAATGCTATGGTCGACATGGCCAGCACCTGGTTCCAGGCCGTAGCCTCCGTCACGTCGATGGCCATCTTCAGGGCCAGCGCGACGGGATATTTCTCCACCGATGACAGGTAGATCAACGGATAGAGGAAATCGTTCAGGCTCCACATGAACTGGAACAGCGCGACGGAGATGATGGCCGGCATCAGGATGGGCACCACCACGTGCCACAGCACCTGGATGGAATTGCAGCCGTCGATGACGGCCGCCTCCTCCATGTCGGGGGGGATGGAGCGCAGGAACTGCACCACCATGAAGACGAAGAATCCTTCCGTCGCAAAGGCGCAGGGAACATAGAGCGGCAGGTAGGTGTCCAGCCAGCCGAACTGCCGGAACATCAGATATTGCGGGATCAGCAGCACGCTCTTTGGCAACAGGATGGTCGCCACCATCAGCGCGAACCAGAATTGCTTGCCCGGCATCCTGAACCGCGCGAAGCCATAGGCAACCAGCACGGAGGAGACGACCGTCAGCACCACCTTGGGAATGATGAAGGCGAAGCTGTTGAACAGGTATGTGGCGAAGCTGTATTCGGTGCCGGTACGCCAGCCCTGGATGATGCCGTCCAGCGTCGGTTCCCGCGGCCATAGCCCGATGGAACCGAAAATCTCGTGGTTCGGCTTGAAACTGGCGGCCACCATCCAGAACAGCGGATAGAGCATGACGAGCCCGACAACGATCAGCACGCCATAGCGGACGGCGGCGTTGAGCCGTCCAAGCCAGGCGACATCGCTGCGCGGGGCGGCAGGGGTGGAAACGGCCATGGTCATTCCTTGTCCCCCCGTTCATTGCCGTAGAACACCCAGTACCGGGCCGAGGCGAAGGCGACCAGCGTGAAGACGGCGATGATGATGAACAGCACCCAGGACAGGGCGGAGGCATAGCCCACGTTGAAATACTTGAACGCCTCCTCATAGATCATCAGCGGCAGCAGATAGGTTGATTTCAACGGACCGCCGCCCGTGATGATGTAGGGACCGTTGAATTCCTGGAACGCCTGCACGATCTGCATGATGAAATTGAAGAAGATGACGGGCGTCAGCAGCGGCAGGGTGATGGTGAAGAAGATGCGTCCCTTGCCGGCCCCGTCGATGGTCGCCGCCTCGTAAAGGTCGGTCGGAATGTTCTGCAGGCCGGCCAGGAAGACCACCATCGCCGATCCGAACTGCCACAGGCGCAGCAGGACGACGGTGAACAGGGCGTATCCCGGCTCCCCCAGCCAGTTCAGCGGCTCCCCGCCGAAGGCGGCCATGACCTGGTTGATCAGCCCGTCGCCGGCGAAGACGTAGCGCCACAGCACCGCGATGGCCACCGACCCGCCCAGGATGGACGGCACGTAATAGGCCGTGCGGAAGAAGGAGATGCCGCGCAGCTTGAAATTCAGCACGAAGGCGATGAACAGCGCGAAGGCCAGCTTCAGCGGCACCGTGACGAAAACGTAAAGGAATGTCACGCCCAGCGAATTGTGGAACGTGCCATCCCCCGCCATCTGGACGTAATTCTCCATCCCGATGAAATGCGCGCGGGCAACCGGGTCCTGTAGCTGATAATCCGAGAAGGACAACAGGAACGATGCCAGGAAGGGGAACAGCGTGAAGGTTGCAAGCCCCAGCAGGAAGGGCGCGATGTAAAGATATCCCGTGACGCGGTTCTCATACATGGCACGTTCCCCGGATGCTGGCGGGCCAGACGCCGAGTTCAGGACCGGGTTCAGGCAAGGTCATGCGCACTCCCCCCTTCACGCCGCGACGGCCGCGATCTTGGCGCTGGGCGCCCCGACGGCCCTGCCGTCGGCATCGAACAGGTGGCAATGGGGCAGGCGCAGCCCCACACGCAACGCCCCGCCGATGCGCAGCGGCACGTCACCGCCCAGCTTCACGACCAGCACCCCCTCAGACAGGGTCGGCATGCGCAAATGCGCCAGGGTCTCGCTGCCCAGCCGTTCCACCAGATCGATGACGGCATCGAATTCCGCAACCTGTTCCTGCTTGGGATCGGCTGGCGGCTCACCCACGCGGAAATGCTCCGGCCGGATGCCCACCGTCACCTTTGCCCCCGGCGCGATGGCCGGATTGCGGCGGGGAATGCGCAGGGCACCGCCATTCAGGCGCACGGTGACCCCGTCCATGTCCGCCGCCTCCACCGTGCCGCGCATCAGGTTCATCTGCGGCGATCCGATGAACCCCGCCACGAACAGGTTGGCGGGGTTGCGGTAAAGCTCGATCGGGGCGCCGACCTGTTCGATCCGTCCGGCATTCAGCACGACGATCCGGGAGGCCAGCGTCATCGCCTCCACCTGATCATGCGTCACATAGATCATGGTGGCGCCCAGGTTGGCATGCAGGCGGGCGATCTCCACCCGCATCTGGCCGCGCAGGGCCGCGTCCAGGTTGGATAGCGGTTCGTCGAACAGGAACACTTCCGGTTCCCGCACGATGCAGCGGCCAATGGCGACGCGCTGGCGCTGCCCGCCCGAAAGCGCCCGCGGCTTGCGGTCCAGCAGGTGGGAAAGCTGCAAAATATCCGCCGCCTGGGCCACCCGGGCCCGGATCTCCGCCTTGGGCACACCGGCGATCTTCAGCCCGAAGCCCATATTGTCCGCCACGCTCATATGCGGGTAGAGCGCGTAGGACTGGAACACCATGGCGATGCCGCGCTTGGCCGGATGGGCCAGCGTCACGTCGCGGTCGCCGATGGTGATGCTGCCGCCGGTCGGCAGTTCCAGCCCGGAGACCAGCCGCAGCAAGGTGGATTTCCCACAGCCCGAGGGGCCCACGAAAACTGTGAGTTCACCGGGCGCGATATCCAGGTCCACGCCCTTGATCACATCGACGGCGCCGAAGCTTTTCACGATGCCGCGAAGTTGCACCCGTCCCTTGGCCACGGTCCCTCCCCTTCCTTTCAGTCGTTACGGGCCGCGCGGAGCGGCACCTGGGCGGCAATGGTGGTCTTGGACGCCACCTGACCCCTTGATTTTATCTGGTAACCGGTGTCAATTGCAATGACCGAGACGCGCGGACGGGCAAATAAATCCCGATACCCAGCCCCCGCCGGCCGTTTTCCGAAGGATGATGCGAAAATGAGTTGCGCGCAACCTCCCGCCCCGGTGGTGGATGACCTGCCCCCGGCCCATCGGGTCGACCCGGCGGATGACGTGGCCGTGGCAGTCCGTTCGCTGGGCAGGGGGGAAAGGGTACAGGTGGGGGGACAGGTCGTGGAACTGGCCGCCGATATCCCGCGGGGGCACAAGTTCGCCCTGCGCGCGCTTCAATCCGGACAAGCGGTTCACAAATATGGCTGGCCCATCGGCCGTGCCACCATTGGCATCGCCGCCGGCGACCATGTCCACAGCCACAACCTGTCGACGGGGCTGACGGGCACGCTCGACTATCGCCACGAACCGGCGGGCACCGATGCCGCCTGGTCGGCGCTGTCGCGTGACGCCGGCAGTTTCATGGGCTATCGCCGGGCCGACGGGCGCGTGGGCACACGCAACGAGATCTGGGTGCTTTGTACGGTCGGCTGCGTCGGCCGCACCGCGGAACGCATCGCAGCACTGGCATCGACCCGTTTCGCGGGACAGGTGGACGGTGTCGTCGCCTTCCCCCATCCGTTCGGCTGTTCACAGCTGGGCGACGACCTGGCCCATACCAAGGCCATCATCAGCGCGCTGGCCCAGCATCCCAATGCCGGTGGCGTGCTGCTGCTGGGGCTGGGCTGCGAGTCCAACCAGTTGGACAGGCTGCTGCGCGATGC
This sequence comes from Niveispirillum fermenti, assembly GCF_048066175.1. Taxonomy (GTDB): domain Bacteria; phylum Pseudomonadota; class Alphaproteobacteria; order Azospirillales; family Azospirillaceae; genus Niveispirillum; species Niveispirillum fermenti. The sequence continues at coordinate 45,248 of NZ_JBLTXA010000018.1, forward strand.
GCCGGGCATCGATGCCGGCCGCCTGCGCGCCTTCACGGCGCAGCAGAGCAGCGACGAGGTGGAGGACGGGTTGCAGGCCGTGGCCGAGCTGGTGGCCATCGCCGCACAGGACCGGCGTGTCCCCTGCCCCGCGTCGGACCTCGCCATCGGCCTGAAATGCGGCGGATCGGACGGGTTCAGCGGCCTGACGGCCAACCCGCTGGTGGGCCGCATGGCCGACCGGGTGACGGCCGCCGGCGGCAGCGCCATCCTGACCGAGATACCGGAGATTTTCGGGGCGGAGGAACTTCTGATGCGCCGGGCCGTTGATGAAACCGTGTTCGAGGGCGTCGTCGATGTCGTCAACGGCTTCAAGCGCTACTTCCTGGACCATGACCAGCCGGTCTATGAGAACCCGTCCCCCGGCAACATCGCGGGCGGCATCACCACGCTGGAGGAAAAGTCGCTGGGTGCCGTGCAGAAGGGCGGCCGGGCGCCGCTGGCCGACGTGATCGCCTATGGCGGACGCCTGCGCCACCGGGGGCTGACCCTGCTGGCGGCGCCGGGCAATGACGGCGTATCCGCCACGGCCCTGACGGCAGCGGGCGCGACGGTGATCCTGTTCACCACGGGACGCGGAACGCCGCTGGGCTTTCCCGCCCCGACGCTGAAGATCGCCTCCAACGGCACGCTTGCCCGGCAAAAGCCGAACTGGATCGATTTCGACGCGGGATCGGCCCTGTCCGATACCGGGTCCGACCATGCCGCCGATGCGCTTTGGTCCTTGATCCTGGCCACGGCTTCCGGTCAGGCTACACGGGCCGAGAAGAACGGCCAGCGCGAGATTGCCATCTGGAAGAACGGAGTGACCCTGTAAATGCCGTCCCTTTCCGCCGCCAACCTGGACCTGCTGAGCAGCGACGTGGCCCGCCCCGCCTATGACCGGGACAAGGCCGGGATCGGCATCGTGCATTTCGGCCCCGGCGCCTTCTTCCGCGCCCATCAGGCCTTTTATTTCGATGAGGCGCTGGGCCGGGGCGGCGACTGGGCCATCTGCGCCGCCGCGCTGCGCAGCACCGATGTGCGCGACGCGCTGCGCCCGCAGGACAATCTCTATATCCTGGCGGAACTGGAGCGCGAAACGCGCTATCGCGTCATCGGCGCCATCAAGGAGACGCTGGCCGGCCCCGCCGACCGGCCGGCCCTGCTGGACCGGCTGGCCGATCCCGCCACGGTCATGGTCACCATGACGGTCACAGAGAAGGGATACTGCCTGAAGGGCGACGGCTCGCTGGATTTCGACCATCCCGACATCGCCCATGATGTGGCCGACCCGCGCAACCCCGCCAGCCTGGTCGGCCATCTGGTCGAAGGCCTGCGCCGCCGCCATGGGGCCGGCACCGCCCCCTTCACCGTGGTATCCTGCGACAACCTGGTCGATAATGGACACAAGCTGGGCCGGGCCGTGGCGGGCCTGGCCGAACGCCAGGATGCAGCGCTGGCCGCCTGGATCCGGACGGCGGTGGCCTTTCCCCGCACCATGGTGGACAGCATCACCCCGGCGACCGACGACGCGCTGCGCACCCGCGTGACGGCCGAAACGGGCCTGTCGGACGCCTGGCCCATCCAGCGGGAACGCTTCACCCAATGGGTGATCGAAGACCATTTCTGCAATATCCGGCCCGATTTCGAAGCCATCGGCGTGACGCTGACCCGTGATGTCAGCGCCTATGACCGGGCAAAGCTGCGCCTGCTGAACGGCCCGCATTCCACCCTGGCCTATCTGGGCAGCCTGGCGGGTTTTGAAAGCGTGGCCGACGCCATGGCCGATCCGGACCTCGCCGGCTTCGTCCGCCGCCTGATGCTGGAAGATATCAAGCCCACCCTGTCGCCCGATGCCGGCATCGATTACGACGCCTATATCAATGCCATCCTGTCACGGTTCGCCAACCCCGGCATCCGCCATCTGCTGTCCCAGATCGCCTGGGACGGGTCGGCCAAGCTGCCCTTCCGGCTGTTCGGCACCATCGCCGACCGGCTGGCCGCCGGGGCGGCCGTGGACAAGCTGGCCCTGCCCGTCGCCGCCTGGATGCGGTTCATCCGGGCCAAGGCGGCCGCGGGGGACAAGCTGACCGACCCGCTGGCCGACATGCTGTTGACCATCGGACGCGGCTGCACCGGCAACGCGCATGCGGACATATCCTGCTTCTTCACCCTGGAACAGGTGTTTCCGCCGGCCCTGACCGGCAACACCGCCTTTCGCGCCGCCCTGGAACGCGCCTATGCGCTTCTGGATGGCGGGGTGAAGGAGGCCATCACCCGCATCTGAACCGCCCGGCGCATTATCGCCGGTATCGGACAAAAGAAGGGCCGGCGGAGCGATCCGCCGGCCCTTGCTTCATCAGAGGGAGGACATCTGCCCGATTACCGGGGCGCCATCAGGCGGCTCAATCGTCGCGATGGGTGCGCTCCATGCGTTCATGGCGCTCCTGCGCCTCCAGGCTCAGCGTGGCGATGGGCCGCGCCTCCAGACGGCGAACGCCGATCGGCTCCCCCGTCTCCTCGCAATAGCCGTACTCACCATCATGGATTCGCTGAAGCGCCGCATCGATCTTGGAGATCAGCTTGCGCTCCCGATCACGGGTGCGCAGTTCCAGCGCCCGGTCCGTTTCCAGTGTCGCACGGTCGGCGATGTCCGGTTCCTGCAACCCGCCATCCTCGTGCAGGCTATTCAGGGTTTCTGATGATTCCCGCAAAAGCTCGGCACGCCATTGCAGCAGCTTCTGCCGGAAGAACTCCCGCATGACGGGGTTCATGTAATCCTCGTCTTCCGACGGGCGGTAACCGGGGGGGAGCAAAGGCGAGGTAGTCGACGACATTTGTCTGGTCCGATCCTGGGCCTGGAAACGGCGCGGAGTATATGGAGAGTGCGCGCGGCCCGCAACAGCCGAGAATAATGGCCTCAAACTTCTAATGTGCTGAATCGAAACAATTTCCGGAACACCTATCCCACTGGTCATATATCAGCCCGCAGCATGGTGCGAAAGCGGAGTGGCCTGCGGGCCTCCATGACCACGGCGCAGCGGGTGGTCAGGCCTGCTGTGTCAGTTTGGCGATTTCCACCTGAGCCCGGAGGTCGATCTCGTCCAGAATCTCCGCAAGGCGCGGATCATCCAGATCCTCACGCCGGCTTTGGACCATGCGCACCAGCTCGTGCAGTTTTTCCACGGGGAAGCGCCCGGTCAACAGGCCCAGGCGCAACTCGTCCAGCCGGTCCAGGATATCCTCACCCCGCGCCTGGGCCCGGCGCTTCTTGCCGGACAGGGCATCGTCCACTTCCTGCAGGGCGAAAAGGGGGTTGATGCCGGATGCCGATTGCGTTCCCGATGAACGGGACACGCCATCGTCCCCGTCCTCTCCCGGAATATGGCGCAGGAAATCGCCGCCGCCGCTACGGGTGGCTTTCTTGACCTGGCCGGGACGGGCGGAGGCGGGACCCTCGATCTTCATGGCGTGGACGGTGGCTTTTCCTGCGGTCGGATGGCATCGCCATTCCCATATATGGGGACGCGGCTGCCGGTTGAATATAGGTATCACCCCAGCGCCTTCCCGTCCTAGGGCAATTTTTGCCCCGACGGATGGCCTGCCCCTTTGTACAGGCCGGCAGATATTGATCCACCGGCCCGAAAGGCGTGCAATGCCGCCATTGGCATGTTTCTCGCATTCTGCTTGACCGACCGAGAAGGGACGAACTGTCCCCGAACCGAAGCCCCGAGCGACAGATCGGAATGACGACCATGGTGACGCCCGCGAACAAAGCCAGGACCCGTATCGGCCGGATGGCCGCCGCCCTGCTGACGGCGCTGGTCCTGATGACCCCCGGCATGGCGCATGCGCAGAGCCGAATCAAGGACATCGCCGATGTCGAGGGCGTGCGCGACAACATGCTGATCGGCTATGGCCTGGTCGTCGGCCTGAACGGCACGGGCGACACCATCAACAATTCCCCCTTCACCGAACAGAGCCTGATCGGCATGCTGGAGCGGTTGGGTGTCAATGTCCGCGGCGACACGATCCGCACCAAGAATGTCGCGGCCGTCATGGTCACAGCCACCCTTCCCCCCTTCACCTCGCAAGGGGCCCGCATCGATATCAGCGTGGCCGCCATGGCGGACGCCAAGAACCTCCAGGGCGGCACCCTGCTGGTGACGCCGCTGCTGGGCGCCGATGGCGAGGTCTATGCCGTGGCGCAGGGGGCCGTCGCCATATCCGGCTTTGCGGCGCAGGGGGCCGGCGCCTCCATCACCCGCGGGGTGCCGACCAGCGGCCGTATCGCCGGCGGCGCCATCGTGGAGCGCGAGATCGACTTCGCGCTGACCGACCTGCCCTATCTGCGCCTGTCCCTGCGCAACCCGGACTTCACGACCGCCGTGCGCGTCGCCGAGGCAATCAACACCAATTTCGGGCCACAGACGGCCCGCGCCACCGACCCGACTTCCATCCTCATCGACGTGCCGATGCCACGCAAGGCCGATCTTGTCAGCTTCCTGCGCGATGTCGAACAGTTGCGCGTGCAGCCCGACCAGATCGCCCGCGTCGTCATCGACGAGGCATCGGGTGTGATCGTGATGGGCGAGAATGTGCGCATCAGCACGGTGGCCATCGCCCAGGGCAACCTGACCATCCGCATCACCGAGACGCCGCAGGTGTCCCAGCCGGCCCCCCTCAGCCAGGGTGGACAGACCGTGGTCGTGCCGCGCACCGACATCCAGGTGGACGAAGGTGCCGACCGCAAGCTGGCCGTCATGCCGGCCGGGGTGTCGCTTCAGGAACTGGTGCATAACCTGAACGCGCTTGGCGTCGGCCCGCGTGATATGATCGCCATCCTTCAGTCCATCAAGGCGGCCGGTGCGCTGCAAGCTGAGATCGAGGTGATGTGATGTCGGAAGTGAAGCTGTCCACCCCCGGTTTCGATATGCAGGCCCTGGCACAAAGCGGAGGGCTGAACAGGGCCACCGGCCAGGGCGGCAAGCCCGGCGTCCAGGACGTGGGCAAGGCGGCACAGGAATTCGAGGCCGTGTTCCTGTCGCAGATGCTGTCGCAGATGTGGCAGGGCGTGGAAGCCGATGACACGTTCGGCGGCGGCGAGGCAGAGAACACCTGGCGCGGCATGATGGTCGAGGAATATGGCAAGCAGATCGCCCGGGCCGGTGGCCTGGGCCTCGCCGATCAGGTGATGGCGGAGATGATCCGCATGCAGGAACAATCAACCAAGAAGGACACGCCATGACCACCGATCCCCGCGTGGCCACCCTGGTCCAGACCATGAGCCGCCTGACCGAGCTGTTCCAGGAGGAGAATGACGCCATCCGCCGCCGCGACATCCCGGCCCTGACCGTCGTGGCCGACAGGAAGCCGCTGGTCGTGCGCACCTATGAGGATTGCGTCCGTTCCTTCCGCGCCGAAGCGGAAAGCCTGCGCATGCTCAGCGACGAGTGCAAGCGCACCCTGAAGGAGGCCAGCGACCGGTTCGTGGACGCCACGCTGGAACATGCCCGGCTGGTCCGCGCGGCAACGCAGGTCACGCAATCCACCGTCAACACCCTGGTCAACGCCATCAACAAGGCCCGTGCCGACGATGGCATGTATACGCGCCGCGGCGGTGCGGTGATGCCGGCCGCCTATACCCGCAAGGGCGCACCGTCGATGGCGTACAACCGCTCCTTCTGATCTACCCGCGCTGCGGTGTCATTTCCTTGAACGGACGGCGGCCGGATCGGCCGACCGTGCAGTCCCCCCTTACCCGCGCAACGGGCGGTGGGGTGAGTGCGTGCAACGCCATCAACGACAAGGCCGCCGGACCCGGCAAGGCTTGCCCTCGCCACCGGGCAGCTTCTGCCGGCCGACACTGCCGGAAGGTCCCGTGAATGCCGCAGAATCCAAGGGGTTTCTGTTGGCACGATAGATGCTTGGTCCCCTTGGTTTCCAGCGCAGGAGCACCATTCATGGACATCTTTGCCCTTCCCGCATCGTCGGCGGCCTCTCCCACGGCCCTGTCCATCGGCGGCGCCGGCCTGACGGCTGACGGTCTGCGCGGGGACGGGCAGGAGGCGTCGGACCGCTTCAACCAGTTGCTGGCCAATTTCCTGAACCTGACGGGTAGCGCGGGCGGCGGGTCTCTTGACGCGGCACGGACCGACGGGATGGAGAATGCCGGCGGCGCGCCGATGCTGATGGCCGGCACAGCCTTGCGCTCTCCAGGCGGCGGCATCCTGCAGAACGGCCGCCCCCTGGGCGAAGCATCGCAGCGCTGGGGCCAGTCCGGCCTGTTCCTGATGGATGGCGGCATGCTGGCCGGGCAGGAAATGAGCGAGGAGGTCACCGCCTTCCTCAATGAACTGGCCACGGCCTTCAAGACACCGGAAGCCGGCGAGGAGGTCGAGGACACGGATGCCGCGGGCGCCGCCAACGGTGAGGGTGACGGATCGGCCGGGACACCGGTCGTGGCGGACCCGGCGGCGGCGCTGGTGATGACCGGGGCGATGACGCAAAGCGACGCGGCCACAGCGCTGGCCCTGCTGCAAGGGGATGTGACAACGCAACCTGGGCCCGGAAAGGATGTCACGCCTGCCGCCATTGACGGCCGGCCGGCCCCGGTGATCCCCACCTTGCGGCCCGACAGCATCCCAAGCCGGCTGGGCACACCCATGCCGGCCGAGGGCGCCGGTCTCGCACCGGGCCTTCAGGCCGGGGCGGCGCCATCTTCCCCCGCACCCCACGGCCAGACCACCGCACCGGTCATCCCCCGTGTGCAAGGTATGGCCGCCGGCAGCGAGGGTCCGGACACCACCATGGCCACTGGGGACCCCATGCAGCCGGAGAACGGGACGCCCGGCGTACCGGTCACACAAACCATCGCCGGAACGACCCTGGAAACCGGTGCGCCGGCACCCGGCACCCATATGCCGACATCGGCCGGCCCCGCCCTGTCAGCCACGGCTGGCCATGGCACCGCCACGGCCAAACATGTGCCGGGCACCACGGATGCCGGCATGGCGATCCCGCCCGCAACCGCTACGCCTTCCGATGACAGGGCCGACGAACCGGCCGGCAGCACCACCGTGATGGCGGGAGAGACGGAAGGCACGCAAGCCCCGTCCCCCGTTCGCAAGGAGGGTGCGCACGCCCCTTCCCATGAGGCGGGCCAGCCCCTGACGGTCACCGCCAGACCGGCAGCGGCCCAGGCCGAAGGGGATGTGACCCCCGCGACGGTGGAAATCGAGCCCGCGGCCAGCGTCGATGAGGCTGAAACCCACGGGGTGACCAACCAGCGCATGCTGGCCCCGCTGCATGTCAAGGATGATGCGGAGGCGGCCGACAAGGCCGGCCTGGCAGGCGCGGCACAAAATGCCGGGCAAAATCAGGTCCAGCCCCGACCGGACCAGAATGGCCCGGCCCCGGACCGGACGGCAGACAATCTGCTGGTCCGGGCGGTGGGTGCGGCGACGGACAGCGCAAACAGCGGCACTGCCGGTAGTGATGGCCACCCGGATAGCGGTTCGGGCATGGCCGATACGGCAGACGCCACCCCCACCAACCTCCATGCTGCCGACCCCGGCAAGGCGCAGGGCCCCGACTTCGCCCAGTCGCTGCGCGCCACCACCGCCCCGCACCGCCCCGGCGTCTATATGCCCCCCACGCAGCAGATGGCCATCCAGGTCCAGCGGGCCGTCCAGGACGGGACAGACCGGCTGTCCATCCAGCTTCGCCCCCTCGATCTGGGTCGCATCGATGTCCAGCTTGAGATCGGCGCCGAAGGCCGCCTGCGGGCCAAGGTGATCGCGGAAAGCCCGCAGACCCTGGAAATGCTGCAAAAGGATGTGAAAGACCTTGTGAAATCCCTGCAGGAAGCCGGCCTGACGGCGGACCAGGACAGCCTGTCCTTCTCCCTGCACGATCAGGGTGAACAGGCCCAGGAACGCCAGCGCGACCAGAATGACGGTCCGGCTGGCACGGTAGTTGCTTCTGTTGAAGCAGAGGAACAGGACCCGGCAATAATCGCCCAGACCCAGATTCTGGAACTGGGGCGGTTGGATGTCAGGGTTTGATCAGCACCCTTGACGGGAAGGCCCTGCCATGTCGATCTCCGGCGTCAACAACAACACCAATACGGGGGCGAACAATGCCGGACAGTCGGCATTCAGTTCGCTCACATCCAATTATGAAACATTCCTGACGCTGCTGACCTCGCAGCTCAAGAACCAGGACCCGCTGCAGCCGACCGACACGGCGGAATTCACCAAGCAGCTTGTCCAATATTCACAGGTCGAGCAGCAAATCCAGTCCAACCAGAAACTGGACAATATTCTGGGCGCCATCAACAATAGCGAAATCAATCAGTCATTGAGCTATATGGGGCGCATGGTGGAGGTGCAGTCCAACGGCGTGCCTCTGCAGGATGGATCAGCGAAGATGAATGTCTCCACCGATGTGCCGGCCGCCACCTCCGTCATGGAAATTTCCGACGGCAAGACCGGCAAGGTGGTTCGCACCCTGACCCTGACCAAGACAGCCGGCACGCAGGAAGTCGTCTGGGACGGCAAGAATGAAAGTGGCGAGCAGATGAAGGATGGTGCCTACAAGGTGGAGGTGAAGGCCACCGATGCCAACGGCAAGGCCGTCAATTCCGTCGTCATGTCCTTCGGTCGCGTTACGGGTGTCGATATGACGGCGGGCAAGCCCTATCTGGCACTGGGTGAGATGTATGTCACCACTGACAATGTTCTTTCCGTCGCCCCTTGATGGATAGAATGATCGCAAATGTATGCTTTCCGCATTGCCTTCACTGTTTCTTAAAGGTGGTTGGCCTATCGATGACTGAACACCAGTGATCGGAGGTAAGATCCACCATGAAACCCCTCAACAAGGCCGCGACGACACGTCTGCGCGCAGAGTCGGGCGGCGAGGTGGCCAAGATTGAGGCGGGCAGCGACCGCCTGACCCTGGACGACCTGCCCCCCCCGGATACCCGCCGCTGGGTCATGCGGCGCAAGGCCGAGGTGGTCGCGGGCGTGCGCGCGGGATTGTTGAGCGTCGCGGACGCCTGCCAGCGTTACGGCCTGTCGGAAGAGGAATTCAATTCCTGGCAGGAAACCATCGACCGGCATGGCGTGCAGGCCCTGCGCGTCACCCGCCTGCAGGATTATCGCCGGCGGCCATTCTGAAGCGGTTCCGGGGCGGCGCGGCGCACCTTCTTTCTGGTTCGCGTGATGCCGCCCTCCCCGTTGACGGGGGCATCCCACCATACGGCGGGCGTTCAGCGCAGATTATCGGCGACGCTGTGCAGTCCCTGGGCGCGCAGCAGTTCCTGGCGCTGTCGCAGACGGCGGCGTTCGACCGATTTATGGGTGCTGTCCCCGCCCAGGATGGTTCCGTCATCCCCCGTCAGCGACGCGACGAGTTGATCCAGCAATGCCCCTTCCTGATCCGGGGCCCGCTGGTCCAGGGGGCGGTCACTGCCGATCTCGCGCAGCAGGCGTTCCGCCAGCGCGCCCTGACTTTGCGGCAGATGCCCCTGCCGGATCAATTCCGCGATCATTCGCAGGGACGGGTTCGTCAGCCGCTCCACCGCCGCCTTGCGGCAGAGTATCACGGCCCCCATCTGCATCAGGGCCGTGCCCAGATTGGGGTTTGGTGCGAACAATTCCTGCACGACAGTGGCAAATGACAGCATGTCGGCCAGGATGGCATCCACCTGCCGGACCAGCCCGTTTTCCAGATTCTGCTGTGCCACTGCGGCCAGCACCTCCACCTTTGCCAGCAGCGACCGCTGTTCGAACAGCCAGACGCTGATCAGGGCGGCCAGCACATAATCGTGATGGTCCATCCCGACCTTGTCCAGGATGAAGCCGCTGAGCGGGCCCAGGTCGCCACCCTTGCAATCAGGATAGCCGGCGCGTTCGGCGGCAAAGGCACGGGCCTTCTGCTGGGCCTGCGTGACCAGCCCGTCCAGCACCTGCAGCCGTTCCTTCGCGGGTACGCCCATGGTGCCGGCCTGGGCCGCGGCCACCCGGTGCAGGCCGGCATTGACCAGCCCCTGCACCTCGCCCAACTTGCGCAAATGGCTGTAACTATGCAGCAATTCCGTCGGGGACAGGTTGACCCGTGTCAGATAGTCACGCAGCACCTGCCCGATGGTGCGGCGCCCGTCGGCCGTGAAAAGATCATCCACGGTCCGGCACAACGCCACCTCCCCGAAGGGGGTCAGCACGGTCAGGGGCTTGTCCTTCGGCGGATTGGCCGTCGCCTCATAAACCACGGTTTCCGAGCTGACCAGGCTGGACAGGGTGCGATGGCGCACCACCTTCACGCCCAGCGTCTTGCCCGTCATCAACAGGTGGCGCGCCTCGTCGATGGCGTCCTTTTCATCGTCGCATAAGACATGCAACTGCCACCGGCCTTCCTTCTGAAGGAAGACCTCGTAGGTCCGCTTCCTGTCCCAGAAGCTCACCCCGAAAAGCATCGACGACACCCCTACCCAATCAGGCATAGTCTAATGGGGTAATGGCCTTTCGCCAACACTTCTCGCAACGGTCACGAAGGTATGTTCAGTCGAAGGGATTGCTGCTGCTGCCCTTGCGCAACAGCATGCGGATCGGCACACCGGGCAGATCGAAGCTGTCGCGCAGCCCGTTGACCAGATAACGGGCGTAATTCTCCGGCAGATCGACCGGCTTGCTGACGAACAGGGCGAACGTCGGCGGCCGGCTTTTCACCTGGGTCATATAGCGGATCTTCAGACGGCGGCCATCGACCAGCGGCGGCGGATGGCTTTCCGTCATGCCCATCAGCCAGCGGTTCAGCTGAGAGGTGGGGATGCGGCGGTTCCACAGGCCATAGGCCGTCACCACCGTGTCCAGCAACTCCTCCAGCCGCTGTCCCTTCAGCGCGGAGATGGTGACCGTGGGAATGCCCTTGACCTGCGGCAGGGAGGTCTGCAACCGGTCGGAAAGCCGGCGCAGCGCGGCATTCTTGTCGGCCACGGCGTCCCACTTGTTCAGGGCGATGACCAGGGCACGCCCCTCTTCCACCACCAAGCGCGCGATGGTCAGATCCTGCTTGTCCAGGATGCCGTCGGCATCCAGCACCAGAACCACGACATGGGCCATGCGGATGACGCGCAGCGTGTCCTGGTTGGCCAGCTTCTCCAGCTTGCCATCGACCTTCGCACGCTTGCGCAGGCCGGCCGTGTCGACCAGACGGATCGGACGGCCCTTCCATTCCCATTCCACCGCGATGGCGTCACGGGTCATTCCGGCCTCGGGCCCGGTCAGGACCCGCTCCTCCCGCACCAGCGCGTTCAGCAGCGTGGACTTGCCCACGTTCGGGCGGCCGACAATGGCAAGCTGGAGGGCCTTGGCCTCCTCCTCGGCGGCGGCGGCCTCCGCAGCCTCCTCGTCATCGGCCGCGAAGAAGGTGTCGGCCTCGGCCGCATCGGCAGCGTCCTGCTCCTCCTCGTCCTCCTTCGGCATGAAGGGTTCCAGCGCCTCGACCAGATCGGCCATGCCTTCCCCATGTTCGGCGGAAAGCGGAACGGGCTCACCCAGGCCAAGTTCAAAGGCTTCGAGCAGGCCAGGGCGGCCGGCGACACCCTCGCACTTGTTGGCGACCAGGATGGTCGGCTTGCCGGCCTTGCGCAGCCAGGCCGCGAAATGCCGGTCCATGGCCGTGATGCCGGCGCGGGCATCGACCAGGAACAGGGCCACGTCGGCCCTTTCGATGGCGCGTTCGGTCTGCTGGCGCATCCGCGCCTCCAGACTATTGTCGAACACATCCTCCAGCCCGGCCGTATCGACCACGGTGAACTCCAGCCCGCCCACGCGCCCGTCGGCGGCGCGCCAGTCGCGCGTCACGCCGGGCGTATCGTCCACCAGCGCGATCTTCTTGCCGACCAGCCGGTTGAACAGGGTGGACTTGCCGACATTCGGTCGCCCGATGATGGCGACCGTCAGTCGGTGCGTGGCCTTGATCACTCTAATACTCCGTTACCGATAGGCGACCAGATCGCCATCCTCCGTGAGGATATACAGCGTTTCGCCGGCCACCACAGGCGCCTGTATCGCAGGGCCGGGCAGCTTCGTGCGCTTCTGGACGCCCCCGTCGGACAGCGACAGTTCCACCAGCTCGCCCTGATTGTTGGTCAGCAGCAGCCGTCCGCCAGCCACCAGCGGCCCCGTCCACAGGATCGGGTCTTCCCGGTCCTCCGGGTCTTCCCACTGGTCGAGCTGGCTGATCCAGCGGATACGGCCATCCGCGCGGGTCATGGCGACGACCTGGCAATCGTTCGTCGTCACAAAGATCCAGTCCCCGACCACGGCCGGCGTGGTGATGCCGCCGATATCCTGTTCCCAGACCCGCTGGCCCGACCGGATATCCACGGCCACCATGCGGCCGGAATGGCTGATGGCATAGGCCACGCCGCCGGCGATGACCGGAAGGCCGCGAATATCGGCCAGACCCGTCAGGTTCTCGCCACGGCGGAAGGCCGCCAGGCTGTCCTGCCAGGCCTGTCGCCCATTCTCCACGCGCAGCGCGAAAAGCTCGCCAGAGGAATAGGGCACAATGGCCGTGTCACCCTCGATCGCCGCCGCCGATCCGCCCAGAAGGGCCGCCGGCTCCAGAAAGCCCGTGTGATACCATTGCAGCGCGCCATTGTCGGCCGACAGGGAAATCACCTGATTATCGACAGCCGAGACGAAGACACGCCCCTCCAGCACCGTGGGAGCGGAGCGAATCGGGCCGGCAATCCGCCGGCGCCAGACGACATCGCCGGTTTCGCTGTCCATCGCGACGGCTTCACCGAACCCGTTGGTGGTGTAGACGCGACCGCCATGCACGGCCACCCCGCCACCGAAGGCCGAACCCTCCTGCTTCTCGCGCAGGACATTGCGGCGCCAGACACGCCGGCCCGTGGCAGCGTCCAGCACATGCAGATCATAGTCGGTGTCCAGCACATAGGCACGGCCCCCGGCGATGACGGGACCGGCCAGCAGGCGCCGGCTGCTGCTCGACCCCTCGACGCTGGCACTCCATACCCGCTTCAGGTTGGCGCCCAGCGCCACATGGCCGGGATTATGGGCGGGATTGCCACCGGCCTGTGCCCAATCGGCATTGACCACGGCTTCCGGCAGGGCAACCTCCGTGGCCGCGACCTGCGGGTCGACTTCCAATTGCTGCTGGAATTGCAGCACCGAGATGCGGCTGCCGCCCAGCTTGGGCGCATCGTCGTCACTGCTGAACCAGTCGGTGATGCCGCAGCCCGACAACAGCAGGCAGGCCAGCAGCGGCGCGGCCACCCGGGCGGCCAGCCGGTAGGGGCGGCGGGACGGGGCGGTGGAATGGGTGGTGATGACCATCTGATCCTGGTTCCTGGACTTATTGCGGCGCCGCGTGCAGGGCGGCCAGTTCGGTGGCACGGGCGCGCAACGCCTGTGGCGCCGTGCTGTCCTCGGAAAGCTGCTTCAGCAGCGCCTGGGCGTCGACCATGTCGCCGGCACGGATCGACAGCAAGGCCGCCGTCTCCAGGGCGGAAGCCCGCCAGGCATTGCCCGCCTTCAACAGGGGCTCCAGCCGGATGCGCAGCGCCTTGGCATCGCCGTCATCCGCCTGATGCTGAACGGACAGCAGCAAGGCCATGTCCCGCAAGGCGGGATCGGCACCGCCATCACCGGCGATGGCATCGTAAAGCGCCAGGGCCTGGTCACGCTGGCCATCACGGGCACGCAGCCCGGCCTCGTACAGGCGGGCCAGGGTCGCATGGCCGCCGCCCAGCCTGGCGGCGGCCTGCGACAGCGCCTCTGCCGCAGCCCTGGTATCGGGTGCGGTGCCTTCCGCCGCCGGCCGAAGCGGCGCCAGCGCCTGGCTCAGCACCGCCGTCCGATTCTCCATCTGGGCCGAACGCCAGTATTTCCAGCCGACATTGCCGGCCGTGGCCGCGACGACCAGAACCGCAGCGCCGATGACAATACCGCCATACCGCTTCCAGAAAGACAGAAGCTGTTCACGACGGAGGTCTTCGTCAACTTCACGAAAGATATCGGACATGCATCACCCTCGGCCGGTCGCCGAACCGATTGAACAAAGGGCGGCGATAGCAGACACCCCGCCCCCGGTCAAGGCGGCTGCCCCGCAGCCACCCCACTTGCACGCCGGTTCCCGGCATAACAAGCGGCGTGGCCGGCACCACCATACGATGCTTTCTGGCAATTGCAGGGCAAAAAGCGAAGGCGGGCGGTGCCTGTCGGCTGCGCCCGCCCATCTGGGTCCATCATGCCTTGCCCGCCCCGCCCCTTGTCCGCCCGCCGATTGTCCGCCCCGACGTCCCGCGGCGGGTCGCGCACAGGAAGTGCGGGCAAGCGGCATCACGCCTGGGTGGCAACCGGGTCAATGGCGGGCAGGTCCAGCCAATCGGCAGCAACCATCGCCTGGGTACGGTTGCGCACGCCGAGGGCCTTGAAAATGGCGGTGATGTGGATCTTCACGGTGCCAACCGTCAGATCCAGCGCCTCCGCAATTTCCAGATTGCTGCGGCCGGTGCGGATCATGGAAAGGATCTCACGCTGGCGCGGGGTCAGTTGCTTGCCCGCATCCTCACGGAAGAAACCGGCCGGTACCGGGCCTGCAACCGTCATCAGGGGCTCCCCGCCCGGCCGCATGGCCACGACGGGCGGCACGAACACCCCGCCATCGCGAACGACGTCCAGCGCGTTGGCCAGTTCGTCGGCCACATCGCTGCGCCGGACATAGGCGCGCGCGCCCTCGCCCAGCGCCGCCCGCATACGGTCGGGATCATTGCCGCCGATGGCCACCAGCGGCACCTGCGGGCAATGCTGCACGAATTCCTTGATGATGCCGCGCGCCGCCATGGTGATCGACACCAGGCCCACCAGTTCCGCATCGGGATATGCCTGCGCATAACGGCGCAACTCGGCCAGGTCCGGCACCTCATCCACCGCCTCCACCCCATTGATCCGGCGGACAAGTTGCCGGACACGGGTGACGAAGGCAGCTTCATGATCGATCAGTATAAGACGCATTGCTTACGGCCTCTAGGCTCAATCCGCAACCTGCCATGGATGCGGGACACCAGATTTTCCCCACTATACACGAGCTTTCTGCTTCCTACAATTTTATGCAGCGCCCATGATGAACTTGGCAAGAGCGGCGGATAACCGCCGGTGCTGCCTCCGTCCATGGGAGGCCGGCATCGCCACCGGCGACCAACCGCAGGTCGCAAGGCGACCCCAACCCCCAAGGGTGGGAGTATACTTTCAGTTTTCTGACCAAATCATGAACATGCATCCTCTATTCTTTCCACGGGATTTACCTGAAATCCGCAGAAATTTTTCACCGCCACGAGGCTATGCGCCCCTTGACCGCCAATTCTAATGGATTTTTTTTAAAAGGTAATGCCCCGGCAACATGCTATGCGTCAGGATAGCGCACAGGAGCCGCCCCGCCGAAGAAAAACAGGTGGCGACTTCATTTGAAGTCGCCACCATGCAATTGAAAACATACGATTATGTGGGACTAGCATCAGCCATATGCCCTGCCGTGGGCACGGCGTTCGTAAACGCGACACCCATAACGACAGGGGATGGGGACGCTCAAGCCGTGGCCCCGACAGCCTCTTCGGCCTGGTCGGAGTTCGCCGCCGTGACAGAATCACTCTGCCCGATTCCATTGTTCATGGCCCAGATCGCGGCCTGGGTACGGTTCACGGCGTTTATCTTGCGCAGCAGGCTTTTGAGATGGACCTTCACCGTGGCCTCGGTGATCCCCAATGCGTTGGCGATCACCTTGTTGCTGTCGCCATCGATCAGGCAGCGGAGGATCTGCATTTCCCGCTGGGACAACCCCTTTCGCAGGGTATTCAATTCAGACGGCGGCGACTGGACCTGGCCAGCGACCAGCAGATCGGCCAGATGCGTCGGAAAGACCTTCTCCCCCATCATGACCAGTTTCAGCGACTGGGCCAGCGCCTCCGCCGACATGTCCTTCAGCAGATAGCCGGCAGCGCCGGCCTCCAGCGCCCCGGTCAGGCGGCGGGCACACAGGCTGGCCGTCAGGATGACGACAAGGGCGCCGGGCACATGCCGCCGGACCCGGGCGATCTGGGCCAGGGCGGACGGGTCCTCACCCGGATCGATCAGGATCAGGTCGGCCTTCGGCTGGTCGAGCGCCAGAATTTCGTCCGCACTGCCATATTCGCCCGCCACGCTGAACGGCACATCCAGCAGCAGCCGGGCCAACCCCTCGCGGAACAACTTGTTCACGTCGATCAGAATGACGCTCTGCATCTCCATATCGCTCACTCCAGCACAGCCCGTGGCGCCCGATCGCCTGGCAAGTCCCTCCCGGTCGTGGGTAGTCTGGCCATGGGCAAGTTCAATCCCTTCAGAGAATAGCCTCAAGCGAACGAGACCAACACCCTTCGAAGGCATTAATTCGCGTTTACTTTAGGCATATAACAGCCTAATGGCCACAGAATCGCCCGATTTAGGCCGCGGATGTGTCCTTTTTCCGAACCTGAAGTTCCATAATCATTTACTTACGGCCGAGGGTGATAGTTACTCTGTCATAAGAAAAATGGTGTGCCTTATTTGAAAATTGGCCCTAATTTCGTTTCAATGAAACCCAACCACCGGCACACGCCCCAAGCGGACAAGCCTTGTCATCTGAACAGGCGGAACCCTAAGGGGCGGAGGAGGTGCCGGCGCCGCGGAGAAATGGGGTCGGGCGCATCGCTACACCCATGCGCCAGACGCAGGGCAACGCAAGCCCTGTAACATGGCTTCTTTTGCACTGCACCATACCCAGGCACGGTGGCGCCATGTCGCGGATACCTGAATCGCCCTTCAAGTGTAAGGGCTTAGCCCGTTTGGGGAATGCAGGGGGAAGTATCGGGGATTCCGGGGGCCGCGGCGATATAGCGCGGGAAATGTCCACCGGTAACCATCGTCACGACCCTGCCCACGACCCTGCCATGGGGTGGGGGTCGTCTTGGCACTTGCACGATACCGGTAACGGAGTCATATTGTGCATCGCAGCACGTTGTGCTGCTTGCCCTTATCGGGCGTTTCCTCCCTAAACTCAGGCCGCTCTCGTAGCGGCCTTTTCTTTTGGCCGCTGCCAAGGCGCGCCACCAACCCCGCTTGCGCAACAAGCTGACGGCACCGACCTGCGTGAGGACTATTTCTTTCAAATGCCGGGGATCGTCAAGCAGTTTTATTCCGGACAGCATGAAATAGGCACATATGCAGACAATACCCGCCCAGGGCGCGGCGGGGCCATGCATGCGCAAATTATTGGCGAAACAGACAAGCGGTTCCTGTGGGACATGTCTAGGGCCATCAAATTCAATGATTTACGGCAATGGCCATCGGTATGGACGGGACAATCCACGACCCGGCGGCCGATCGGTGGAGCGACCGGACGGGGATTGGCAATCTATGGCGGTGTGCTACCCCGCCAGCCCTTCCAGGATGGGGCAATCCGGCCGGTCATCGCCATGGCAGCGGTCGGCGAGTTGTCGCAGGGTGGCGCGCATGGCCTGCAGCTCCGCGATCTTGCGATCCAGCGTGTCGATATGGGCGAGCGCCAGTTTCTTGACCTCGCCGCTGCTCCGCGACCGGTCGCGCCACAGGCGCAGCAGCCCATCCAGATCGGCCAGCGGGAAGCCAAGGTCACGGGCATGGCGGATGAAGCGCAGGGCGTGGATGTCGGCCGTGTCATAGATGCGGTAGCCGCCCGCCGTGCGGGCCACCGACGGAATCAGGCCGATCGCTTCATAATGCCGGATCATCTTGGCCGACACGCCCGACGTGCGGGCCGCCTCGCCGATATTCATGGGACCTCCTTCCTTTTACCGTCGGCATGAATGATCGTGTTCTGGCCAAACCTTTTGACCGACAATATCATCCTCCGGGGCGCCAGCGGCGCAGCGTCAGGGCATTGGTGACGACACAGACGCTGGACAGCGCCATCGCCGCGCCGGCCAGCATCGGATTGAGCAAGCCCGCCATGGCCAACGGCACCCCCACCACATTATAGATGAAGGCCCAGAACAGGTTCTGACGGATCTTGATCACCGTCCGGCGTGAAACCGCGATGGCATCGGCCACCAGGGACGGATCGCCGCGCATCAGTGTCACCCCGGCCGCACGCATGGCGATATCGGTGCCCGTGCCCATGGCGATGCCGATATCGGCGGCGGCCAAGGCCGGGGCATCGTTGATACCATCCCCCACCATCGCCACGACATTGCCGGCGGATTTCAACCGGGCCAGAGCCGCTCCCTTATCCTCCGGCAAAAGACCGGCCTGGACATCATCCAGCCCCAGACCGGCGGCAACGGCCGCGGCCGCCCCCTGACTATCCCCCGTCAGCATGATGCTGCGCACGCCCAGCGCCCGCAACCGGGCGATGGCGGCCGGCGCCGTGTGCTTGACCCTGTCACCAAAGGCGATCAGGCCCAGCGCCTGCCCGTCCGCCGCCAGATAGGACAGGGTGCGGCCCCGCACGGCCGGGTCGGCCGCCGCCGCGGCCAGCACACCGATATCGATGCCACGCTCAACCATCAGCCGTTCATTGCCCAGCAGCAGGGCGCGCCCGTCGGCCCGCCCCTCCACCCCACGGCCGGCCAGGGTGCGGACGGTCGCCGCGGCCGGAACATCGGGCATGGCATCCAACACGGCGCGGGCCAGGGGGTGGGCGCTGCCGGCCTGCAGCGCAGCGGCAAGGCGCAGAATATCCGCTTCCCCCAGCCCCGCCGCCCGGCGCACCGCCAGCACGGCCGGTTTCCCGTCCGTCAGCGTCCCCGTCTTGTCGAAAGCCACACAGGTGATGTCGCGGGCACGTTCCAACGCCTCGGCATCCCGGATCAGGATGCCGGCGCGTGCGGCGACCCCCATGCCCACCATCAGCGCCGTGGGTGTGGCCAGTCCCAGCGCACAGGGACAGGCGATGACCAGGACGGACACGGCATTGACCATCGCCCGTTCCAGCCCCACCCCGGCCAGCAGCCAGCCGGCCAGGGTCAGGATCGCCAGGACCAGGATCACGGGCACGAAAACGGCACTGACCTTGTCCACCAGACGCTGGATGGGCGCCTTGGCGGCGCCGGCCGCCTCCACCATGCGGATGACGCGGGACAGGGTGCTGTCGGCCCCCAGCGCGTCGGCGCGCACGGCGATGAACCCGTCCAGGTTCATGGCGCCTCCCGTCACCCGCCCGTCCGGCCCCCGCGCCACCGGCAGGCTTTCGCCCGTGATCATGCTTTCATCCAGATGGGTCTCCCCTTCCAGAATGGCGCCATCCACAGGCACCACCTCTCCCGGACGGACCAGGGCGACATCGCCACGCCGCACCTGTTCCAGCGGCAGCACCTGCTCCCCACCGTCGCGGCGGATGCGGGCCACCTGCGGGCGCAGGGCCATCAGGGCCTCGATGGCGGCCCCCGTCCTGCGCCGGGCCCGGTCCTCCAGCCAGCGGCCCAGCAGCAGCATCGCGATGATGACAGCCGATGCCTCATAGTAAAGATGGGGCATGTGACCGGGATGGGCGGTCAGCAGCAGCCAGCCGGACAGGCCCCAGCCGGCCAGCGTGCCCAGCACCACCAGCACATCCATGCTTGCGGTTCCGTGGCGCAAGGCCCGCCACGCCCCCCGGTAGAAGGGCCAGCCCAGCCCGAACTGCACGATGGACCCCAACGCCAACTGGGCCAGCGGCGGCAAGGCCGGCCCTCCCAGCATCGGCGACAGCAGTGGCAGGCAGAGTGCCAAGGCCACACCCGCCCGCGCGCCTTCCCCCCGCCAGGCTGTATCGGCCAGGGTGCGGCCGGGGCCAGCGGCGACGGTCCCGCCCGCTTCCGGCACAGGACCGGCGGTGGGGAACGGCGCGTCCTCCGCCATCGCCACGCCATAACCGGCATCCGTCACGGCCGCCGCCAAATCGATGCGATCCACGCCCGCACCGTCCACAAGGGCGATGCCCGTGGGCTGGGAGATGGTCACATCGATGACACCGGGCACGGCGCGCAGCGCCTTTTCCACCCTGACGGCGCAGGACGCACAGCGCAGCCCCGTCAATGCCAAGCGATGGCTGTCGGTGCGTGCTGGGTATCCGGCTTGCGACAATACCTCCACAATCGCGGCCGGCAGCGACGGCCCGGCATCGGACGCGGGCGTGACAATCACCTTCCCCCCGGCCAGGTCGACATTGACCCAAGCCACGCCTGCCACCTGTTGCACGGCCTTTTCCACGCGGGCAGCACAGGCCGCACAACGCATGCCCGTGACGGGCAGGGACAGGATGCTGGACAACATCATTCATCTCCCCCCGGCCAGGAATGACCGGTCCGTGAATGGCCGCAAGCAGACAGGATCAGGGTGGGGCCGCGCATTGACCTGGGGCAAGGCCCGCCGGAATCCCGCAAGCATCGGCATCGCTTCCCGTTCTGGACCTTCCCATCATGGGAGGGTCAAGGCCAAAAAAAGCCCCGCCGTTGGAAACGGCGGGGTTTGAAGGCGGGAACTTCTGGGAGGGAAACAACAGAAGATGTTGCTGAACACGGGTTATAAGCCGGGACCGTTATGGATTGGTTAAGAGCCGGGGCCGCCAACGCTGGTCTGTCCTGCGCTGGTGTCGGGGCCGATCGGGGCCGGCGGCCATCCCGCCTATCCCGCCTGGATGCTTTTCCCGCCCGGCCCGATGCGCTATGACCGCAACCCCGGTCATTGCCCCAAGGGTTCGGTTCATGCTGTCCATCGCCCACCGCATTGCCAACGAGCTTTCCGTCCGCCCGGCCCAGGTCGAGGCGACGGTTGCCCTGCTGGACGAGGGCTCAACGGTTCCCTTCATCGCCCGCTACCGCAAGGAAGCGACGGGGGGGCTGGACGATACCCAGCTCCGCACGCTGGAGGAACGGCTGCGCTATCTGCGGGAGATGGAGGAACGCCGCGCCACGATCGTGGCCAGCATCAATGAACAGGGCAAGATGACCCCCGACCTGCTGAAGCAGATCGAGGAGGCCGACACCAAGACCCGGCTGGAGGATCTCTATCTGCCCTATCGGCCCAAGCGCCGCACCAAGGCCATGATCGCGCGCGAGGCCGGGCTGGAGCCGCTGGCCGACCGGCTGCTGGCCACGCCGACCCTGTCGCCGGAAACGGAGGCGGCCGGTTTCGTCGACGCCGACAAGGGCGTGGCGGATGTGAAGGCCGCCCTGGAAGGTGCCCGCGCCATCCTGGTGGAACGGATGGGCGAGGATGCGGGCCTGGTCGGCCGCCTGCGCGACTTCGCCCAGGCGCAGGGCCGGGTCGTTTCCGCCCTGGTGGAGGGCAAGGCCGAGGAAGGGGCCAAATTCAGCGATTATTTCGATTTCAGCGAGCCCGTGGGCAAGATGCCCTCGCACCGGGCGCTGGCCCTGTTCCGCGGCCGGGCCGCCGGCGTGCTGGACCTGAAGCTGGCGGTCGGCGACGAGCCGCCGGCCGGTACACCGCACCCGGCCGAAGGCCTGATCGCCGCCGCCTTCAACATCCAGGACCGGGGCCGGGCGGGTGACCGCTGGCTGTCCGATTGCTGCCGCTGGGCCTGGAAGACAAAGATTTCCCTGCACCTGGAACTGGACCTGCTGAATGTCCTGCGGGAAAAGGCCGAGGATGAGGCCATCCACGTGTTCGGCCGCAATCTGAAGGACCTGCTGCTGGCGCCGCCGGCCGGGCAGCGCGCCACGCTGGGCCTGGACCCTGGCATCCGCACCGGCGTGAAGGTGGCCGTGGTGGACGCCACGGGCAAGCTGCTGGACACGGCCACCGTGTTCCCGCACGAACCGCGCCGCGACTGGGAAGGCTCGCTGGCGGTACTGGCCGCTCTGGTCAAGCGCCATGACGTCGACCTGATCGCCATCGGCAATGGCACGGCCAGCCGCGAGACCGACCGGCTGGCCGCCGATCTGATCGCCCGCCTGCCCGACCATCGCCTGACCAAGGTGATGGTTTCGGAAGCCGGCGCCTCCGTCTATTCCGCGTCGGAGGTGGCGGCCCTGGAATTTCCCAAGCTGGACGTGTCGCTTCGCGGCGCCGTGTCCATCGCCCGGCGCCTGCAGGACCCGCTGGCCGAACTGGTCAAGATCGATCCCAAATCGATCGGTGTCGGCCAGTATCAGCATGATGTCAGCCCCGCCAAACTGTCCCGCGCCCTGGACGCCGTGGTGGAGGATTGCGTGAATGGCGTCGGCGTCGACCTGAACACCGCATCGGTGCCGCTGCTGGCCCGCGTGTCGGGCCTGTCGGAAAGTGTTGCCAGGAATGTGGTGGCGCTGCGCGACGAGAAGGGCGCCTTCCGCAGCCGCCGGCAATTGCTGGACGTGCCGCGCCTGGGGCCCAAGGCCTTCGAACAGGCGGCCGGCTTCCTGCGAATCCGCGACGGAGAGAACCCGCTGGACGGATCGTCCGTCCATCCGGAAGCCTATCCCGTGGTGGAACGCATCCTGACCAGGACTGGCAGGCCGCTGTCGAAGCTGATCGGCGACGTGGCCTTCGTGCAGTCGCTGGACCCGGCCGATTTCACCGACGAGCGGTTCGGCCTTCCCACCGTGACCGACATCCTGCGCGAACTGGAAAAGCCCGGCCGCGATCCGCGCCCGGAATTCAAGACCGCGACCTTCAAGGACGGGGTGGAGGAACTGAAGGATCTGGTGATCGGCATGGTGCTGGAAGGCGTGGTGACCAACGTCACCGCCTTCGGCGCCTTTGTCGATGTCGGCGTGCATCAGGATGGGCTGGTCCATATCAGCCAGCTTTCCCACAGCTTCGTGAAGGACCCGCACACGGTTGCCAAGGCCGGCGACATCGTGAAGGTCAAGGTGCTGGAGGTGGACCTGAAGCGTAAGCGCGTTGCGCTGACCATGAAGCTGGACGAGCGTCCCGCACCCGCCGCCCGGCCCGACCGCGGCCCCGTCCGGTCCGGGGATCCACGGCGTGACGACCAGCGGCGCGAGGATGGCCGCCGGGACGAAAGGCGCAGCGGACCGCCGCGCCAGCAGACCAACGCGCCCCGCAAACAGCCAGCCCCAGCCCCATCGCCCGCACCGGTCCCGGCCGACAGCGTCTTTGCCGCCGCCTTCGCAGCCGCCAAGGCGAAGGGCAAGCGGTAGGGCCGTCAGGTTCCCCCGAAATTTGCCGCAATCGGATGTAATTCCATGTCGGCCAATCAATCAGGCGCTGTACCGGCGCCTGAAACGGGGGAAGACAGGGCGTCATGGATCAGCGCAAGGGTTTGGCCATCCTCTTGATCTGTGCCGCCCTGGCGGGATGCGCCCAGGTCGCACAGCCACCACCCCCGCGGCAGGCCGGCCCGCCGCCCACGGTCGCGGCCGGCAGGGGCAGCGAACACGGCAATTATCCCACCTTCGCCACGGGGGAAATACACCCCTCGCCTTATGGCCCCTGCACCGTCTATGCCTGGGACAGGCCGGCGGGGGATGGTCTCGTCGTTCGCTACCGTTCCGCCGCCTGCCCTGCCCCGCGGCCGGGGCGGCCGGATGCCCTGTTCATGCTGGACCTGGGCCGCGCCCTGGTGCCGCTGGCCGACAGTCCCCTGTCGGTGCCGGAGGCGGAGCCGTGGCAGGGATATCCGGTGACGCCACCAGCAGCTGGCATCCGGGTCGAAGCGGACGGTCCCATGCAATGAGGGCCCGGCCCGCGGCCGCAGCCTCCGGTCAGCCGGCCTTGCCCTCCAGTTCATCCAGACGGCGAGCCATGGTGCGGATATTGTCGATCAGCAGTTGCACCAACTGTCGCAACAACGGGTCGGCACCGTAAAGGCTTTCGCGCAGGACGCTGGCCGGCATGCGCATCAGCACCGATTCCACCTCTGCCGAGGCATGCGCCATGCGGGGCTTGCGGTCGAAGATTGCCATTTCACCGAATATGCCCGCACTCTCGATCCGGCCAATGATGGTGGGATGTTCCAGATCGCCACGCCAGATGCGCACCCGCCCGCTTTCCACGACATAAAGGCTGTCGCCGGGATCACCTTCCTTGAAGATCGGCTCGCCCGGTGCGAAGGTTCGGCGTTCAAAGGCGGCGGACATGACGGCTCCTCGCATCCAGGGCCAGAGAGGGCTGCGTCGGGCGCAGGGCCGCCAAGCATTACGCCGAACAGGCGGATTTTGCCATGGGACTTGACAATAGAACGACCGTTCGTATTATTTGTGTCCTATGAGCAAGGGTGAACGCACGCGCGCCGCAATCCTGGACGAAGCGCTGGCCATGACCAGCACGGACGGATTGACCGGCCTGACCATCGGGACATTGGCCGACCGGCTGAGCATGTCGAAAAGCGGGCTGTTCGCGCATTTCGGCAGCAAGGAACAGCTTCAGGCCGCTGTACTGGGCCGGGCGGCGGAACTGTTCGCCGAAACGGTCGTGCGCCCTGCCCTCACCCAGCCGCGCGGGCTGCCCCGCGTGCTGGCTCTGTTCGAGAACTGGATTGGCTGGACGCGGGAACCCGTGCTGCCCGGCGGCTGCCCCATCCAGGCGGCCTCCATCGAGTTCGATGACCGGCCCGGACCCATCCGCGACCAGATCGTGCGCCATCAGGAAGAGATGCGGCGCGTCGTGATCGGCGCCGTCCGCCGCGCGGTGGAGGAAGGGCATCTGCGGGCCGACCTGGATAGCGAACAGTTCGCGTTTGAAGGCATCTCGCTTTGTTACGGCTTTGCACAAAGCTACCGGCTTTTGAAGAATCCCAAGGCGGAACAATGGGCACGCACCGCGGTGCGTGGCCTTATCGACCGGGCAAGGGCTTGACCGGGGCCGCTGGCGGCGGCCCCACCTGCATCATTGCGGGCTGACCCCGATCCGGGGCGCCCATATTCATCGGGGAGAAGTCTCATGGTGTCCTTTTTGAGCCTTGAAAAAAGCACGAACGTTCGTGACTTTGGATTGGAAAGCTGGTGGGATGGGGTCACCGCACTGTTTCACCCGCGCAGCAGAAGCAGGGTGATGGAAGGCCGTGACCTCTACCTGTTGCCCGAGCGCCGGCTGGCGCCGCCCGCCCTGCCGGAACCGGCCGGCGGCATGGTGCTGGTGGTCCCAGGCTTCACCCCCCATCTGGCAGCACGCATCTGGGGTGCGGACCGGGGTCCCACCGCGCCGCTGATAGTGCTGGTGCATGATTGGGAGGGGCAAATCTACGACATGATGCCCTTCGTGCAGCCGCTGCTGGACGCCGGCGCCCGGGTCGTGGCGTTCGACGCCCCGGCCCACGGCCGCAGTGCCGGCGAGGAGACGCATGTGCTGGACATGGTGCGGGCCATCCGCGCCGTGGCCATGGCGGCCGGCGGCAGCGTCACGGCCAGCATCGCCCACGGGCTGGGGGCCACAGCCCTGGCCCTGGCCATGCAGGAGGGCTTCGATCCCGGCCGTGCCGTGCTGCTGGCACCCCTGGCCGACCTGATGCTGCCCGTGCGGCAGATCGCGCAGGTCCTGCGCCTGGATACCGACGGGGAACATGATCTGACGCTGGCCATCGACCAGGCGCTGGGCCGGCCGCTGGCAGGGCTGCACGTGCGGGGGAATGCCGAGGTGCCGGCCCTGCTGATCCATAGCAGCGACGATCGCATCATGCCGGTGGCCGACGCCCTGCATCTGGCCGCCGGCTGGCCCGGCATGGCCGTCCATCTGGTGGAGGGCCTGGGTCATCGCCGGCTGCTGTCCGATCCGGCCGTGCAGGGGCTGGTGCTGGGCTTCGCCTTGGCGTCGGCGTGATTTCTCCGCTATTCTCGCCGCCTCAACGATAAACGGACAGGGAAGATCATGCCCGTGACCATCACCCCCCTCTATGCGGGGCTTCTGGGGCTGCTGCTGCTGGTGCTCAGTTTCCGTGTCTCCATGCAGCGGCGGCGGCACATGGTGTCGCTGGGCGATGGCGGGAAGCCTGCGCTGCAGGCGGCCATCCGCGTGCAGGCCAATTTCGTGGAATATGTGCCGCTGGCCCTTATCCTGCTGGTGCTGCTGGAACTGTCCGGCCAGCCGCCCGCCCTGCTGCATGCGCTGGGGGCCGCGCTGTTCCTGGGCCGCGTCCTGCATGCCCAGGGCCTGACCAGCAATCCCGGCGGGAAAAGCTTCGGGCGCCTGTGGGGCGTGCTGCTGACCTGGCTGATGTTGCTGGCCGCAGCATTGCTGCTGATCGTGCGGGCCATCACCGGGCTGTGATATCCCCAGCCGGCCCGGCTGGGTTGCGGCGGACAGGGGCGGGTTGGGTTTGACAGGACGCGGGCGTTCCCCTATACCCCCCGCATTCCTGGGAAGGCGGGCACCGGTCATCTGGTGCCCCGTCCCCGTTTTTGCGTTCCGGTCCCGCGCGTCGGGGTCGGCATGCAAAGGGCGGGGAACTACCGGGACAACAAGGCTGGTCGTCACGACCAGCCAAACGGAGCATGTCAATGAGCAAGCGTCAGGAAGCCAAGTACAAGATTGACCGCCGTCTGGGCGTCAACCTGTGGGGCCGCGCCAAGTCCCCCATCAACAAGCGTGAATATGGCCCCGGCCAGCACGGCCAGCGCCGCAAGAAGCCGTCGGATTTCGGCCTGCAGCTGATGGCCAAGCAGAAGCTGAAGGGCTATTACGGCAATATCGGCGAGAAGCAGTTCCGCAAGCTGTACCAGGAGGCCGTGCGCCGCAAGGGCGATTCGGGCGAGAACCTGATCCAGTTGCTGGAGCGCCGCCTGGACGCCGTCGTCTACCGCATGAAGTTCGCGCCGACCCCGTTCTCGGCCCGTCAGATCATCAATCACGGCCACATCCTGGTCAATGGCAAGCGCCTGAACATCCCGTCGTACCAGGTCAAGGACAACGACGTGATCGAAGTGCGCTCCAAGGCCAAGAATTTCGCGCTCATCATGGAAGCCATCCAGTCCGGCGAGCGTGATTTCCCGGATTACGTGACCGTCGACACCGGCAACTTCAAGGGCACCTACCTGCGCGCCCCGAACCTGGCCGACGTGCCGTACCCGACCCAGATGGAACCGAACCTGGTCGTCGAATTCTATTCGCGCTAAGGTCCGGCGCCCTCGGGCAACGACAGATCAGGCCGCGCCCTTCGGGGTGCGGCCTTTTTTGTCCCCGCATTGTTCCAAATTCCGGGACAATTAATCCTGATCGGCACACATTGTCGCAACGGTTCACTGGGCGTATCTTCCATCCCAAGACGACGGCGCCGATGCCGGCGCCCACCCCAGAGAACCGAAGGGACATTCATCATGAACAAACTGATCGCCAGTAACGCCAAATATCTGCCCGTCGCTGGCCGCATCCTGCTGGCCGCCATCTTTATCTCGTCCGGCCTGTCGAAGGTGACAGGCTGGGAGGGCAGCCTGGCCTATGTCGGCTCCGCCGGCCTGCCCCTGCCGGCTGAATTGCTGCTGCTGGCCGCCATCGTGACGGAGCTGGTGGGCGGTGCCTTCATCATCGCCGGGTTCCAGACGCGCGCCGCCGCGCTGGTCATGGCCGGCTTCTCCATCGTCTCCGCCATCCTGTTCCATAATTACTGGGCGCTGACCGATGCGCAGATGGCCTATTTCCAGTCCATCATGTTCTGGAAGAACGTCGCCATGGCTGGTGGCTTCCTGGTCCTGGCCGGCAATGGTGCCGGGGCCGTGGCGGTGGACAACCTGCTGGAGAAGCGCGCCTGATCCTGTACCGTCGGCATGAATGACCGCCGGCGTTCCAACACCATCGGGCAGACATTCCGACCGATGGTGTTGTCTCTCCCCCGAACTCTCCCCCCCTTCCCCGACAACGCAGAAAGGGCCGCCCCGTCACCGGAGCGGCCCTTTCCTTTACCGGAAATCCTGCGGCAATCCTCAGGCGGCATCCTCGAAGGTGACGCCCTTGTCACGCAGCAGGTCCTGCAGCTCACCCGTCTCATACATCTCGCGCACGATGTCGCAACCGCCCACGAACTCCCCCTTCACATAAAGCTGGGGAATGGTCGGCCAGTTGGTGAATTCCTTGATGCCCTGGCGCAGGGCGGGGTCGACCAGGATGTCGATGCCCTTGAACTTGACACCGATATGGCTCAGCACCTGGACCACGGCGGCGGAGAAGCCGCATTGCGGGAACACGGGCGTCCCCTTCATATAGACAACGACGTCATTGTCGCTGATATCGCGCTTGATGCGCTCGGCAACCGTCTGATCCATCTCGTCACTTCCTTGGCAGTGCCACCGGCGCGCCCGAACGGCACCGCGGCAAATCCCTTGACATATAGCGCCGAACGCCCGGCCTTTACAGGGGGATCGTTCGGCGGGGCAATCATGCGTCCTTGGGAGCGGCTGTCGTCAGCATCAGGGCGTGCAGTTCATTGCCCATGCGGCCCTTCAGGGCGGCATAGACGGCCTGATGCTGGGCCACGCGGGATTTCCCCTTGAAGGCGGGGCTTTCCACATAGGCCGCGTAATGGTCGCCATCGCCGCGCAGATCATCGATACGGACGACCGCGTCGGGGAACGCCTCGCGCAGCAGGGCCTCGATTTCGGATGCGTGCATCGCCATGGGTCGGGTCCTTTCAATTACCCCCCAATCGTCATCCCCGCGCAAGCGGGAATGACGTTAAGAGGCGGTCACAGGGTGGTACTCAGCCCACCTTGCCATTCATATAGTTGGGCAACCAAGCCTCGTTCGCCTCAATCAGGTCAGCGACCGAAATAATGGCCCCCGACGCACCCGTCAGGGCGTCGCCACCCACGCTGCCGATGCGGGTCAGGGCAACCCCGGCCTCCGCGGCCCTGGTCTCCATCGCTTCCAGATCGGCCGGCTTGACGGTCAGGATATAGCGGCCCTGATCCTCGCCGAACAGCTCCGCCACGTGCCAGCCGTCCAGGCCGGACAGGTCCGCACCCTTGTTGCCGGCCATGGCCATTTCGGCCAGCGCCACCTGCAACCCGCCATCCGACACGTCATGCGACGCCGTGATCAGGCCCGCCTGGATGGCATCGCGCACAAACGTGCCGTGACGCTTCTCCGTCTCCAGATCGACGGCCGGGGCCGGACCTTCCTCCAGACCCAGGATTTCGCGCAGGTACAGGCTCTGGCCCAGGTGACCCTCAGTCTCCCCCACCAGCAGAATGACGTCGCCGTCATTCTTGAAGCCCAGACCCACGGCCTTGTGCCCATCGGCCAGCAGGCCCACGCCACCCACCGTCGGGGTCGGCAGAATGCCAACGCCGTTGGTTTCGTTATAGAGCGAGACATTGCCCGACACGACCGGGTAGTCCAAGACGCGGCAAGCCTCGGCCATACCTTCGACGCAGCCGGCGAACTGCCCCATGATGCGGGGCTTTTCGGGATTGCCGAAATTCATGTTGTCGGTGATGGCCAGCGGCAGGGCGCCGACGGCGCAGATGTTGCGATAGCTCTCCGCCACGGCCTGACGCCCGCCCTGCACCGGGTCGGCGAAGCAATAGCGCGGGGTCACGTCGGACGACATGGCCAGCGCCTTGTTCGTCCCATGCACGCGCACGACGGCCGCATCGGCCTGACCCGACAGGAAGCGGGTATCCGCGCCAACTTGGGCGTCATATTGCTGCCAGATCCAACGCTTGGAGGCGAGATCGGGGCAGGCGACCAGCTTGGTCAGGATATCGCCCAGCGACAGATCTTCCGGCCACAACTCATCCTCGTCCAGGTCGAGCGGCGGCTGGGCCGGCGTCTCTTCTGTCGGGCGATGATACAGCGGGGCCGCGTCGAACAGCGGGGCCAGTTCCAGGTCGCAATAGGTCTCGCCATTCATCTTCAGGACGAAATGGCCCGTATCGGTCAGGTGACCGATCACGGCGAAATCCAGTTCCCACTTCTCGAAGATGGCGCGGGCCACGTCTTCGGAACCGGGCTTCAGGATCATTAGCATGCGTTCCTGGCTCTCCGACAGCATGATCTCATACGGGGTCATCCCCGTCTCACGCTGCGGCACCTTTTCCAGATGCAGTTCGATCCCCAGGCCACCCTTGCCAGCCATTTCGACGGAGGAGGAGGTCAGGCCGGCGGCGCCCATGTCCTGGATGGACTGGATGGCGTCGGTGTTCATCAGTTCCAGGCAGGCTTCGATCAGCAGCTTTTCCGTGAACGGATCGCCGACCTGCACCGTGGGACGCTTGGCCTCGCTATCCTCGGTGAACTCGGCCGAGGACATGGTGGCGCCATGGATGCCGTCGCGGCCCGTCTTGGACCCGACATAGACCACCGGATTGCCGACACCCGCCGCCTTGGAATAGAAAATCTTGTCCTGGTCGGCGATGCCCACGGTCATGGCATTGACCAGGCAATTGCCGTTATAGGCCTTGTGGAAATTGGTCTCGCCACCCACGGTGGGCACGCCGACGCAATTGCCGTAATGGCCGATGCCCGACACGACGCCCGCCACCAGCTGACGGGTCTTGGGGTGGCCCGGCTCCCCGAAACGCAGGGCATTCAGGTTGGCGATCGGCCGCGCACCCATGGTGAACACGTCGCGCAGGATGCCGCCCACGCCCGTCGCAGCACCCTGGAAGGGCTCGATATAGGAGGGGTGGTTATGGCTTTCCATCTTGAAGATGGCGGCCTGATTGTCGCCGATATCGATGACGCCGGCATTCTCCCCCGGACCGCAGATCACCCAGGGGGCCTTGGTCGGGAACTTCTTCAGCCAGACGCGCGACGACTTGTAGGAGCAATGCTCCGACCACATCACCGAATAGATGCCCAGCTCGGTAAAGCTCGGCTGACGGCCGACGATTTCCAGCAGGCGGACATATTCATCGGCCTTGATGCCATGTTCGGCGGCAAGCTGCTCGTTGACAACGGGTTCCTTGCGGGCGCTCACGACAGGGTCTCCACCAAACTATCAAAGAAGGCACGGCCGTCGGTATTGCCATGCAGCGGATCGAAGGCGCGTTCGGGATGCGGCATCATGCCCAGCACGTTGCGCTCAGCGTTGAAGATGCCGGCAATGTCGTTGGTTGCACCGTTGGGGTTCGCCTGACCGGCGTCCTGGCCCGGCAGTGCGGCATAGCGGAAGGCCACCAGCCCCTCGCCCTCCAGGCGCTTCAGCGTCTCCTCGTCGGCAACGTAATTGCCCTCGCCATGGCCGACCGGAATGCCGATCACCTGCCCCTTGGCGTACTTCCGGGTAAAGTCGCTGTCCGTCGTTTCGACGCGCAGGCCGACCGTGCGGCACACATATTTCAGCGACTTGTTGCGGATCAGGGCGCCCGGCAGCAGACCGGCTTCCGTTATGATCTGGAAACCGTTGCAGATGCCGACAACGCGCACGCCCTTGGCCGCGCGTTCCTTCACCACCTTCATGATGGGCGAATGGGCGGCCATGGCGCCACAGCGCAGATAATCGCCATAGGAAAAACCGCCAGGGACGGCGATGACATCGACGTCCGGCAGGTCCGTGTCCTTGTGGAAAGCCATGTGGGGCTTCTTGCCGGAAGCCTGTTCCAAGGCAACCGCAATATCGCGGTCGCAATTGGAACCGGGGAAGACGATGACGGCGGACTTCATCCCGCGAACCCGTTCCTGTTGGTGGATGGGAGGCGGCGAACCGTCACCGGGACGGCCCCCCGATGCGGCCGGAACCTAATGCCGACAGGGCTTCAATGCAAGGTCGGGAACCACCCGGACAGGCCATGGCAGGGCGGCGTTATCGGGGGGGTGGGGCGCTGGCTTACCTCGTTGAAGGCCAGCGCCCGAATGCCTCTGGCTCAGTTACGCATACGCACCTGAGCGCCATTTTCCTTCATGATTTCCGCGAACTTGCGCCACGAAAGCTGAAAATGATTAACCGAATTTCCTGAAGGCCAGAAGTCAATATTTCCCTTACTGATATGTATTTCTCCAATCTTTCCATCATGATCCGAAATCATCAGAACCATGTCCTTTGACGATAACTCAAACTCTGGTATGCACTTTATGATAACTTCGTGAGCCATTTTGACCTCCAAAATTGACCTCACACATATATCACCACTTAGATTCTGCCACAACTCTCAATCTAAGAACACATATTGACGACAATTCGAAATTGACCAGAAATAAAATAGGCCATTTGATTGTATTTATTCAAAACAATCAAATGGCCATTGAGTTATTTTGTATGTTTATTACTTCTGCCCGAACACCCTCTGGAAGAACTGTGCCTGGGCCATCTGAGCCACGAACTGGTTGGACTTCTTGCGGAAGCCATGCCCCTCGTCCATGGCCAGGACATAGGCAACGTCACCACCGTTCCTGCGGATGGCAGCCACCATCTGCTCTGCCTCGCCCACCGGCACACGCGGATCGTTATAGCCCTGGATGACCAGCATGGGCTTGGTGATCTTGTCCACATTGGTCAGGGGGGAGATACGCTGAAGGAAGGCACGCATCTCCGGATCGCGCTCGTCACCATATTCGGGACGGCGCAGGTCACGGCGATAGTCGGCCGTGGCTTCCAGGAAGGTAATGAAGTTGGAGATGCCGACCGTGTTGGCGCCGCCGGCCAGCCGGTCATTGTAATGGGTCATGGCCGCCAGCGTGACATAGCCGCCATAGGAGCCGCCGGCGATGACCACCCGGTCCTTGTCCAGGTCGGGACGGGTGGCGATCCAGTCGATCAGGGCGCCGATATCCTTGATGCTGTCTTCCCGCTTGAAGCCGTTATCCAGGCCCAGATAGGTCTTTCCGTATCCGTCGGAGCCCCGGATATTGGGCAGCAGCACGGCGGCCCCCAGCTCATTGGCCCAGAACTGCACCGTGGAACTGAAGGTCGGCCGGCTCTGCCCCTCCGGCCCGCCATGGGCAAGGATGATGACCGGCAGTTTGGCCGGCCCGTTCGTGGGCTTGTAGAGGAAGGACGGGATCTGGCGGGGCGTGCCGTCCACCTGGTCGAAGGTGGGGAACTGGATCAGTTCAGCATCGGCGAAATTGTCGGTGTTCAGGCCCCCGACCTCACTCCGGGTCCAGGGTTCGACCGCCCCCCTGGCCAGATCGACGACATAGACGTCGGCCGGCGCGGTCGGCCGGGTCAGCGACAGCGCCAAACGCTTGCCGTCGGGGCTGAAGGAAACGCCGCCGATCACCCCCTTGGGCAGGGTGGGCAGCTTGACGGGCTTCAGCGACTTCGTATCGATGACGCGCAGGGTGGACCAGCCCCCCTCGTTCAGCACATAGGCCAGGCGCCGGCCATCATGCGACAGGGCTGCTTCCTCCACGTCCCAGGGATCGTCGGCGGTGATCCAGCGTGTCTGTCCCGACGCCAGATCGTGCAGGCCCAGACGCTTGAACTCCCCCTCCTCGTCAGAGGTCAGGAATACGCCCCTGCCATCAGGGGTGAAGCCGATGCCGCCCAGCGCGATATCGTCGCGCTCCGGCTTGATGCGGGTGATGGCGCCCGTGGCCACATCTACGACCGACAGATAGGATTTGGTGATGGCCAGATACTGGCCGACCAGCAGCTTGCCGTCATCCTGAGAGAAGGCGACAGCGCCGTAGGACCCCGTCTGCGCCACCAGGGGCGCCGCCGTGGCCGCATCCTTCAGGCCGGCGACATAGACGTCGGTGTTCCGGCCATCGCGGCGCGTGCTGGAAAAGGCGAAGCGGTCGCCCTTGTGGTTCCAGACCAGTCCCTGGTTGCGCGA
Organism: Niveispirillum fermenti; assembly: GCF_048066175.1. GTDB lineage: Bacteria > Pseudomonadota > Alphaproteobacteria > Azospirillales > Azospirillaceae > Niveispirillum > Niveispirillum fermenti. The sequence goes on from NZ_JBLTXA010000018.1 coordinate 78,951, forward strand.
CTTGCCGTCGGTGATCAGCGTGGACACGCCCGTGGACATGTCCATGTGGAAGAACTGAAAATTCTCCGACCCGCCCTTGTCCCAGACATAGACGAGATCGCTGCTGTCGCGGGCCGGACGGAAGCTGGCGCGGGTGATCGGCTCGGCCGCGAAGGTGAGCTGCTGGCGCGCCATCATGGGGCCGGACACCAGATGGAGCTGTGCCGTCTCCCCGAACCGGGTGGAAATCAGGATGCCCTTGCCATCCGGCGTCCAGTCCAGAAACCCGGCCGAGCGCGCGTTCAGGTAGGCGGAAAGCCGCTCTCCCAGTGCCGCATCGATGGCGGGCACATTCTCCGTGACCAGATTGCCGTTCTGCACCCGCTCCACCGCGGGGGCGCTGGCCTGGGCCAGCACGGGAGCCGTGGCTGTCAGAGCCATAACCAGGGCCAGGGCACTGCCCCGCGCCCAATGTCCGATAGTCCGCACGTCTTTTATCCTTGTTTCTTCGCCAACCGGCGTGTCTGGATTGCGCGGCTGCCAGCCTAGCGCATCGCCATGGGGCTGCAAGGGGCCTGCTCCCCTTGAAATGATCCAGAAACAATTCTCCGCCCTCCCCGGCACCGGGCGGACGGGCGGGTCAGGCGGCACTGTATGGGCTTGGCATGGTCATCGGCCCAACTGTAAGCTATGGTTGCAAAACCACAACAGAACAGGACCTGATATGCTGGGGGCAGAGCATTTCGACAGGATCGTGGATTTCCTGCGCGGCATCGGGCTGCCGCTGGAGGTGGGGCCGTTCGGGCCGGAGGGCTTCCTGCCCGGCGTCACCATCCGGCAGGGGGTGATGCATGTCGATCCGGATCATCTCCACGTATCCGGAGACCTGCTGCACGAGGCGGGGCACATTGCCATCGTGCCGGCCCGTCTGCGCCCCCTGCTGGGCACCAACCTGGAAACCAGCCTGCGCGAGGCGGCCGGCGACGACCCCGACCCGCAGGCGCGGATCGCGCTGATGCATACGGAAACGGCCGCCATCGCCTGGTCCTACGCCGCGATGAAGGCGCTGGACCTGCCGCCGGAAACCCTTTTCTTCGCAGGCGGCTACCGGCTGGAAGAACAACAGCGGGACCGGTTCATGTACCTGCTGGAAACAGGCAACCAGTTCGGCATCGCGCACCTGGCCATGCTGGGTATGACGGGGCCCTGCGGGGTCATGGCGCTGCTGCATCAAAACGGCCTGGCCCCGTTCCCGGCCATGACGCGCTGGCTATTGCACTGATGCCGGGGCGGCTACCAGCCGCCGCCGACCCAGGCTTCCAGTTCGCCCATCCGGTCCGCGCCCCAGAAGGGCTCGTCATCGACGATGAAATAGGGCACGCCGAAAACGCCGCGGCCGATGGCCGCTTCCGTTTCCACGCGCAGCCGCTCCTTCACCGACGGGTCGGCCAGCCCGGCTTCCACGGCCGCCCGGTCCAGCCCCAGCCCGGCAGCCACATCCAGAACATTCTCCGGCATGGCCATGTCGCGGCCGTCGGCCCAATGGGCGTTGAAGACGGCATGGGCCAGGGCCACAGGTGAATGTTCGCCGCCCACGGCGTCCAGCCAGTAGAAAGCCCGCGATGCCGCCAGCGACGCGAAGGGGGATGGCAGCGGGTGGGCCAGCGGCACCCCCAGCCGCCGGGCGCAGCGCGGCACGTCGCGGCGCAGGTAGTCACCCTGCAGGGGCTTGGCCAGGTTGGGAACACCGCCCGTCACCTTCAGCACGGCCCCCATCAGGATGGCGCGCCAGTGCAACGGCCGATCCAGCCGGGCGGCCAGCGCCTCCACCTGCGTGGCCGCCAGATAGGCATAGGGAGAGGCGAAATCGAAATAGAACTCGATGGGGGCCTTCATGCGACGCTTGTCCTTTCCGGACCAGGGATCACCAGGGGATGCGACGACCGTCGAAGCCGAAAAAGGCACCGCTGTCGGCCGGACCGGCCCCGGCGATGACCCGGCGCATGCCGGCCACCGAGTCCGGCGGCTTCACAGGTGCCTTGGGACCGCCCATGTCGGTCTGCACCCAGCCGGGATGCAGGACGATGCAGGTGATCCCGTCATCACGCCAATCCACGGCAAGGCAGCGATTGCCCATGTTCACGGCCGCCTTCGACGCACGGTAGGCGTACAGGCCGGCCCCTTCATTCTCTGTGATGGAGCCAAGCTGGCTGGACAGCGTCACCACCTTCGCCCCCGCCGCCAGCGAGGGTTTCAGGGCCTGGGCCAGCAGGATGGGCGCCAGCGCATTGACCTGCAGGGTCTGCATCCAGCCTGCCACGTCGATACGCTCCTTCGACTGGTCGGGACCCTCCGGTCCCATCACGCCGGCATTGTTGATCAGCAGATCGACCCGCCGGCCGGCCAGTCCATCCGCGAAGGCCCGGATGGACAGCGGGTCATCCACCCGCAGTTCCACAACCTCCACCCCCTTCAGCCCCGCCAGATCCCCGGCCTTGCCCGGATCACGGACGCCGGCGACGATGGTCCAGCCATCGGCGGCATATTGCCGGACGAATTCCAGCCCGATGCCGCGATTGGCACCGGATATGACAAGTACGGGCATGACGCCTCCCTCTGCGCTACGGGGCGATGGATCGCATCCAGACTATGCCCGATGCCGCCGGCCGCCAAGGCCGGCACACCAGACCGGACCCCATATCAGGGGAAACAGGTGGCCGGGCCACCGGTTCCCGCCACCGTCCCCCCTCCCCGACCACCCGCCGGGGCGGGTGTCATGGTCAGATGGCCCCGACCACCCGCCAGGGCGGGTGTCATGGTCAGATGGCAAAGACCAGCGTGGCCGTGCGCCCGCCATCGGTGACCGTCAGGCCGGACGACATCACCCGCATGATCTCCAGCCCCCGACCCGACTTCGCCTCCACATTGACGGGGGGTCGGATGGCGGCGGGGTCGTATCCGGCCCCCTGGTCACTGATGCTGATATGCAGCAAGCCGTCGGCCAGCCAGACGAAGACATCGATGCGCCGGGCCGCCCGCTCGGGATCGGCCAGGGTTGCCGTCAGGCGCTGGCAGAAGGCATCGAACTGCCGGGGGTCATCGACCAGGGAACCGCCCATGGCCAGGTTCCCATGCAGGACGGCATTGATGATCGCCTCGTGCAGCGACAATTCCACATCATGGCGCAGCGCCGCCGGCAGCATGCCGCGGGCCAGCAGTCCCTCGCAAATCTGGGCGGCGGTATCCAGCGTCCAGGCCAGCCGCGTGGTCATGGAGATCAGCAGCCGTCCACCGTCCAGTGCCGCACGCAACGCCCCCACGGGCAGGGTTCCGGGCGGCCCCTGTTCCACGATGGCGGCACTATTCCCGCGCAAAGCCGTCACCAGCTCGACCGCCGCCCCCTCCGCCGTCACCCGGACCCGGGCGGCGTCGGGGATGGTGGCACCGGGCCGCGCTAAGGGCAGGCCCAGTTCCACTGCGATTCGGCTGCGTTCCGCCTCGTCTAGCGTGTCACCGGCCACCTGGAAATCCATCTTCCCCCCGCCTTCTGTCATGCGCCGCGCCCGGATGGGTCTACCGCGACCGACCCGCCGCCGTCATCCGTCAGATCGACGATGGCTGGTGCGCCAATGATGAAACCATCACCGGGCCGATACTGCGTCCCGACCCGCAGGGCCAGATCATCGCCCGAGCGTGCGAATCCGTACAGCCTCTTTCCGTCGGCCCAGCCGCCACCCGACTGGCGGCCCGCAGCGAGGGCGGGATTTGTGACCAGAACGGACCAGAGCCGGTCGAATCGCTGCCACTCGCCATCGATCATGGTCACCGTGCGGCGGGGCTGGGCCCGCAGCCGCTCGATGCGGCCTTCTGCCGTGGCGATGACACTGGTCATCAGGCTGATATGGTGGTCCGCCTCATCCAGCGCCTGACGAATCGCCGTCTCCTCCCGCTTGGCATGGCGCAGGGCGGCGGCAACCATGTTCTTCTCGTCCACCGCGCGGGACAGCTTGCGCTCCGTGGTGCGGATGACGCGCATGATGCGGCGGGCCGCCATGACCAGGGCCGATCCGGCGATGGCCAGGGCGAACAGGTTGGTCAGGTTCATCCAGGTAACCATCATGGCCGCGCCGCCGTGCTGCCGGCCGATGCGAAATCCAGGATCATGAACCCGTCATCGGCGGGAAAGGCCGCCGACAGCATCTGACGCGCCACCCGCTCGGCGGGTGCCCAGACGCGGATATTGTTGCCGTAACGCCAGATGACGGGGGCGCTGTCGAAGTCACGCGCCGACTGGTCGGCCAGGCGCCGATTGGCAAGCCTGGCCGTGAACAACTGATCGGCCACGCCCTGCTGGCCCCGTTCGTGCCAGACCTCCACCCGCTCACGCTCCACGGCAGCCAGGGTCATCTCCAGCCGGCTCAACTGCGATTTCATGCGGAAACGCTCGGCATTGCGCCGGTCGCGGTGGGCGGCCTGAACGCGGTTCGTCTCCCGCAGCCGGGCCAGGGCCACCTGCCCTTCGGCGATCTCGCGCCGTATCTTCTGATGGTCGGCGACCCATTCATAGATGTCGGGGATCACCACCCGCAGCATTTCCAGGATCACGGCGGCGACCAGACTGGCCGCGGCGGTGGACAGGATCACGACGTCGGCCGCCGACAATTCCAGATACATTGCACCTCCCGCCTGCCCGCGCGAATTGCGGTCCCTCCGATGGGGTACAATGATAGGGTGGTTGTATGAAAGTGCGTGTTAAATTTTTCACCCCTCGTGACCGCCGATGCCCTATCCTGCCCGGCAATCGCGCGGGGGGGCCGCGCGGGGGGGCGGAGACCGCCTCCGCGCCCTCTGACATTTAGGGATGCTGGTCATGGACAAGGGTTCGCCGAAGGCCATCCTGTTGAAGGATTATGTCGCCCCGGCCTGGTGGATCGATACGGTCGATCTGTCGTTCGATCTGCATGAGGGGGAGACGATCGTCACCGCCCGTCTGGGCATCCGCCGCAACCATGAAGTGCCGCGCGGCCCGCTCGTGCTGGACGGACAGGAGCTGGAGCTGCTGTCTGTCGCCGTCGGCAGCCGGCCGCTGGGACCCGATGATTATGCCTGCACCCCCGACCACCTGACCCTGAACGACCTGCCGGACGACGGGGCGGTGGTGGAGATGGTGACCCGCATCCACCCGGAAAGCAACACGGCGCTGGAAGGGCTATACAAATCCTCGGGCAATTACTGCACCCAGTGCGAGGCGGAGGGTTTTCGCAAGATCACCTATTTCCAGGACCGTCCCGATGTGATGGCGACGTACCGCGTGCGGGTGGAGGCGAACCGGCAGGCCTATCCCGTGCTGCTGTCGAACGGCAATCTGGTGGACCAGGGGGATGCGGCGGACGGCCGCCATTGGGCCCTTTGGGAGGACCCCTGGCCCAAGCCCTGCTACCTGTTCGCGCTGGTGGCCGGCAAGCTGGTCCATATCGAGGACCGGTACCGCACCCGGTCCGGCCGCGACGTCGCGCTGCGCATCTATGTGGAGCCGGGGAACGAGGACAAGTGCGGCCACGCCATGGAAAGCCTGATCAAGTCCATGCGCTGGGACGAGGAGGCCTATGGCCTGGAATATGATCTGGACATTTTCAACATCGTAGCCGTCGGCGATTTCAACATGGGCGCCATGGAGAACAAGTCGCTCAACATCTTCAACACGAAATACATCCTGGCCCGCCCCGACACGGCCACCGATACCGATTTCCTGGGCATCGAGACCGTGGTGGCGCATGAATATTTCCATAATTGGACAGGCAACCGCGTCACCTGCCGCGACTGGTTCCAGCTTTCGCTGAAGGAAGGGCTGACCGTTTTCCGCGACCAGCAGTTCAGCGCGGACATGAATTCGGCCCCCGTGAAGCGCATCCAGGACGTGACGCGGCTACGTCAGGTGCAGTTCGCAGAGGATGCGGGCCCCACGGCCCATCCCGTGCGACCCGAAAGCTATATCGAGATCAACAACTTCTACACGCCCACGGTTTACGAGAAGGGGGCGGAGGTCCTGCGCATGTACCATACGCTGCTGGGCGCGGCGGGTTATCGGCGCGGTATCGACCTCTATTTTGCCCGCCATGACGGTCAGGCCGTGACGACGGATGATTTCCTGGCCGCCATGCGCGACGCGAACCCCGACAGGGCCGTCGACTGGGATCAGTTCCGCCGCTGGTATGCCCAGGCCGGCACGCCCGCCGTCAGCGGGGAAGGCACCTATGACGCACCGTCGCGCACCTACCGCCTGACCCTGCGCCAGACCCTGGCCCCCACGCCCGGCCAGCCGGATAAGCGGCCCATGCTGATCCCCGTTTCCATGGGGCTGGTCGGCCCCGATGGCCGCGACCTGCCGCTGAAGCTGGCCGGGGAGGACGAGGCCGTGACGGGCACCCGCGTCCTGGCCCTGCGGGAGGCGGAGCAGGACTTCACCTTCACCGGCGTGGCGGCGTCCCCCGTGCCGTCGCTGTTCCGCGGCTTTTCCGCGCCGGTCAAGCTGAGCTTCGACTATACGGATGCCGACCTGACATTCCTGATGGCCCATGACAGCGACCCGTTCAACCGGTGGGAAGCGGGGCAGACGCTGGCGGCCCGCCTGCTGCTGGGCCTGGTGGCCGATCGGGCGGCCGGCCACGACATGATCGTGCCGGCCAGCTTCGTCGACGCCATCGGCCAGACGCTGAGCCGGGCGGGCGAGGACCCGGCCTTCACGGCCCTGGCGCTGACCCTGCCGTCGGAGAACTATCTGGGCCAGTTGATGGGCGTGATCGATGTGGATGGTATCCATGCCGCGCGCGAACTGGTCCGCGGCACGATAGGCCGCAGCCATCGCGCTTCATTGCTGGCCACCTATCACGGCAATGCCGGGCAGGGCGCGTTCAGCGTCAGCCCCGAAGCCATCGGCCGTCGCGCCGTGAAGAATGCCGCGCTGGCCTATCTGATGGCGGCCGGGGACGGGGAAGGCCGGGCACTGGCGCTGGCGCAGTACCGCACGGCCACGGGCATGACGGACGTGATCGCCGCGCTGGCCCTGATCGCAGACAGCGACATGCCGGAACGGGCCGACGCCCTCTCCGCCTTCGCCGCCAAATGGCGGCAGGAGCCGCTGGTCATGGATAAATGGTTCATGATCCAGGCCACCTCGGCTCGCCCCGAGACGCTGGCCGAAGTGAGGGCGCTGCTGTCGCACCCCGGCTTCAACATCCGCAATCCGAACAAGGTCTATGCGCTGATCGGCGCGTTCACGGGCAATGCCGTGGCCTTCCACGCCGCGGGCGGGGCCGGTTACGAATTCCTGGCCGACCGCGTGATCGAGCTGAACCGCCTGAACCCGCAGGTGGCCAGCCGCATGGCCAAGGCCTTCGCCCGCTGGCGCAATTATGATGCGGAACGGCAGGCCGCCGCCAAGGTGGCGCTGGAACGGGTGGCCCATACGCCGGACCTGTCGCGCGACGTGTACGAGATCGTCTCCCGCAGCCTGGAAGGCTGATATTCTTTGATTTCCACCGGGGTCCGACGCCACATGGTGTCGGACCCCTTGCGACTGTGCACCCGGCCGGAACATGGGTAATTGCTCACGTGGCTGGCGGCGGGAGGTTTCAGGCGAGGGCGAAGTTGCCGTCGATGAGCGCGCGA
>NZ_JBLTXA010000019.1:0-82456 GCF_048066175.1 Niveispirillum fermenti
CGCAGGACCAATCGAAACAACCACGATCTCAGAGGCCTTCCCAGCCTCCTTCAAACGAACCGCAGCCTCAACCGCAATCTCGTCAAACGGGTTCATCGACATCTTGACATTCGACAGCTCAACACCGCTGCTGTCGGGCTTCACGCGGATCTTGACGTTGTAGTCAACGACACGCTTAACGGCGACAAGGAGTTTCATCTGAGGGCGCTCTTGTTAGGGCTTCCAGGGAACAAAACTGGCTCGGCCAGGATAGGCGACAAGGTGGACGGGACAAAGCCGGTCGTAAAGGCCCGTTCTGATCAAAATGATTGATCAAATCCGTCAAGAACGGCAGCGCGCCCAACGCGCCGGCCACATCCTGGAAACCAGCCCCCCTTGACCGCCAGCACCATGAAATCCTCGCTTCCCGCCGCCGCCAAGGGTCAATGATCCGAACCCTGCAAAATCTGCCGGCGCATGCCGGTCTCATAATCCAGCCCTTCCCGCGTCAGCACGACGGACATCGGAAAATTACCCCGGATCAGCCCCTTGCGTTCCAGCACGGCCCAGGGTGCCGGGTTGCGCAGGCCCGTGGCATCCTGGGCATAGACCAGCCAGGGCCCCAGATGGAAATGATTGCCATGCGCCGTGAAGGGCAGTTCCAGCACCTCCACCGCGCCATCCCCGATGGGACGGCAGATATCCTCGAACTCGGCAAGAGCCTGGAACAAGGTCAGGGTCTTCAACTGCAAGGGGTTCAGGTTCAGCGGGTTCTTCCTGGCGGCCATCGCCAAATCTCCAGTGCATCGACAAGGTTGCTGGTTTGAAGCCCGTTTATCCGGCATCGTCAAGCGGCCCCATGTCCGCTATGAAGAAGCCCTGCCCTGTGACCGGATGATGACCCGCATGCTGCCCCGCGCCCGCACGTCCCTTGCCGCCCTGGTTCTGCCGCTGCCCTTGCTGCTGGCCGCCCCCGCGCTGGCCGACATCCAGGCCGGGCGCATCGCCTTTTCCAATGGCGACTACGCCACGGCCTTCCGGGAATTCAACGCGGCGGCGGAAGCGGGCGACAGTTCGGGCCAGTATCTGGCCGGCGAGATGCTGGTCCAGGGACGCGGAGTCGCCAAGGACGCACGCCGCGGCCTGGATCTGCTGGAACAGGCCGCGCGCGGCGGACATGTCGGGGCGCAGAGCATGGCAGGCGCGCTCTACGCCTTTGGTCAGGACCTGCCGGCAAACCATGCCAAGGCTTTGGAATTCCTGCGACCGGCCGCCATGGCCGGCGACATGCACGCCCAGAACAACCTGGCGGCCCTGACCTTCTTCGGTCTGGGGACGCAGAAGGACGTCGTGGAGGCACTGACCTGGGCCAAACGCGCCGCCGCCAAGCGGCTGGTGGCTGCCATCCGCCTGGAAAAGGATATCGAGGCGCAAGCCACGCCGGACCAGATCAGGGAAGCGACGCTCCGGTCACGGGCACCGCTGCCGGCGATGGGCGCACCAGCCGCCACCTTGGCCGCCGGGACCGCTGCGCCGCCGCCGCCTTCAGCGGGACCATCCGTCCCCGTGCAGCGGCCGGCGGCCGAACCGGTGCCCCCGCCGGCATCACCCACGCCGCCGCCTGTGACGTCCGGGGTGGCGCCGCCCGCCCCTGCACCCGGATCCGCCGGCGACCTCGGCGACGGCTGGGTCATCCAGGTCGGCTCCCTGCCCAGCCGGGCGGAGGCCGAGCAGCATTGGCGGCGTCTTGCATTGCGCCAGGCACCGCTGCTGGGCGATAGGCAGCCCGCCCTGATCCAGGCCGACCTGGGCGCCCGCGGCATCTATACCCGTGTTTTCCTGACCGGCTTTGCCGACCGGGCCGCTGCGGTCGCCCTGTGCGAGCGCCTGAAGGCGGCCGGCACGGATTGTCTGGTCAAGAAGGGCCCCTGACCCGCCCCGCCAGGGCCAGCACAGCGCCCGCGAACAGCATGCCGCACAGGATCCAGGCCTGCCAGGCACCATAGGCGAAGCTTTGCATCAGGATGGACGCGCCGAACAGCGCCACGGCCATGGCCCGGATGGAAGGGTCCAGCCGGGTCAGCCGGCGCAGCACGACAAGCAGCAGGAACCCCGCCGCCAGCGCGCCGATCCAGCCCAGCTCCAGCCGGATCTGCAGGAACAGGCTGTGCGGATGGATCGGCAGGACGGGCCAGTTCAAGGTGCCGGGGAAAATACCTTCCCCACCGGGAATGACACGGGAGGCTTCCAGTCCCCACCCGCGCCAGGGATGTGCGTCCAGGTTCTCCGCCACGAAGTTCCAGGTCATCATCCGGTGACGGGAACTGGCCGGCAGCCATTCCGCCTGTGGCAGGCCGGCCCGCGTCATCCACTGGGCGGCCTGTCCACAGAATGCCAGGCCCAGCACGATGCCCGTCGCCACCAGACCGGCCGCCAGCCGCACTGACCAGTAGCCCAAAGCCAGCAACAGCAGCAGGGCCAGCAGGAAGGCAACGGCCGATTCGCTGGTGCTGAACATGGTCAGCACCAGCGCCCCCGCCAACGCCAGAACCGCCGGCACACGTTGGCCCAGCCGCCACATCAGCAACGATACCGGTCCCGCCAGCAGGGCCAGCAGCACGGCCGCCCGATTGATATCGCGTTCCAGGTTGAGGTCGGTCTTGCCCGGTGAGGCCAGGTGCTGGATCGGCTGGTCCCCGATCAGTTCCAGCGTGAACAGGATCGCCCCGAATACGGCCGCCGGCAGCAGCCAGCGTGCAGCCTGCCGCGCCCGATCGGGAGCCAGCCGGCCCAGGGCCGTCAAAAAGAACAGACCCGGCACGAAGACATAGAGAAAGGCGGCCCAGGATTCCAGGGCCCGGCCCATGGCCCCCGTCCAGGACAGGCCAAGCCCCGTCCAGGCAATGAAAAGGCCCAGGCCGGTCAGGATCAACGGATCGGGAAGCGGCAGGCGCCGTTCCCGCCACAGGCAGGCCATGAGCGCGAAGACCGAAAGAGCGACCATGCCCGGCGCCATGCCAAGCGGCGCCAGGGGCACGACCGCTGCCAGCAGCGGGATACCCAGACCAATTATAAAGACGATGACGGGAGCACCAGCGTGCCCCCCCTTGTCCGCATGCATCGCTGCCGCCCTTGGATCAGACAGATCAGCGCCCCTGTATCTTCTCATTTAACGGCTAACCAGGGCAGAACCAAGCGCGATTTCGCACAAGCCCCACGTGCCCCCTATGCGCCCCGCCGGTACCGCTTATATTTAAGCAGCCCTGTACCGAACCATTTCCGGATCGAACCACCATGATGTCCGCACCGCTGATCCCCCTGCCCGACCGGGCCATCATCGCCATCGGCGGGCCGGACCGTGTCGCCTTCCTGCAGGGACTGATCAGCAACGATGTGACCCGAGCCGGCCAGGACCGGGCGATATGGGCCGCGCTGCTGACGGCACAGGGCAAGTATCTGCATGATTTCATTCTGTTCGCCGACAATGACCGCCTGCTGCTGGATGTGGAGGCGTCCCGGCGGGAGGATTTGCTGCGACGCCTGCGGATGTACAAGCTGCGGTCCAAGGTCGAGCTGACCGACCTGTCGGACGAGTACCGGGTGTTGGCGGATCCCGGCCCTGCCGATGCGCCGGCGGGACAGGTCATCCCCGTCGCCGGCGGCTGGAGCCTGGTCGACCCGCGCCATGCCGGGCTGGGGCGGCGGCTGGTCCTGCGGGCCGATGCGACCCCCGCGGCGACCGGCGCCTTCGCCACCTGGGACCGCGCCCGGCTGCTGCTGGGCATTCCCGACGGCACGCGCGACCTGGTGGTGGAGAAATCCATCCTGCTGGACAATGGCTTCGACGAACTGCACGCCATCGCCTGGGACAAGGGCTGTTATGTCGGCCAGGAACTGACGGCGCGCACCAAATATCGCGGACTGGTGAAGAAACGGCTGTTGCCGGTGGCCGTCGACGGCCCGCTGCCCGAACCCGGCACGCCCGTCACGGCCGATGGGACGGAGGTGGGGGAAATCCGCAGCGGCTGCGGGGATCGGGCCCTGGCCCTGATTCGGCTGGAGGCGCTGACGATGGGCCGGGCGCTGGCCTGTGGCGGGGTCCGGCTGCGGCCCCAGCCCCCCGCCTGGCTGCCTCTACCCCCGTCGGAAGGCGATACGCCAAGGAATGAGTGAACTGAACACAATAATTGGTTAGTCTCTCCGCCCATCGACGCAAGATCAGGGTTGGGAGGCATCATGGAGCGGGGCGTGGGAGCGCGGCTGTCGTCGCTGCGGAGCCTGAGCACCGCCATCGCGCTGGGCGCCACCATCCTGGTTGGCGCCCTGGCGGCCGGCACGACCTTCCAGATGGCGCAATATCAGGTGCAGGCCGGCAACCTCGAGGTGCCGGGCGACACGCTGGCCAAGACCCGGCTGCTGATCGATTTCCAGCAGCGCATGGGCCATGACGGTTTCCTGTCGGCCCTGGCGCAATTTGCCGAAACCGGCAATGCCGAGGCACGGGCCGAGATGCGGGCCAGCCTGGACGCCGCCGACCAGTCCCTGCGCGGTCTGCAGGGCAAGCGGCTGACACCGGCCGAACTGGAACTGGCCGCCGATCTCAAGCGCCTGCTGGACAGCGCGCGCCGGGCCCTGGAATCGGCCAATGGCGGGCCCACGGCGCTGGGCCAGACCACACCCGTCATCCTCCTCACCCGCTATGCCGCCCTGGCCGACCGGATCGACCAGCGGTCGCGCACGCAGCAGGCCGTGGAACTGGCCCGGCTGGAGGAGGTGGCGACCCGCGGGCTGTGGCTGGGCGGCGCCGCCGTACTGGCCCTGGTCGTCACGCTGTTCGCCTTCCTGACATTGCTGGGCACGCGGGTGCTGCGTCCCCTGTCGGAACTGGGGCGCGGGGTGGATGCCGTGGCCCGCGGCGACTGGCGCGCCCCCCTGTGGGGGACCGAGCGCCCGGACGAGTTCGGCGGCCTGGCCCGCAGCATCGACGCCTTTCGCAAGCAGGCGGCGGAAATTCCCGACATTTCCGTAGCCACGGAGGATGGGCGCCTGCGCCTGAAATTCGAAGGCGACTATGCCGACCTGTTCGAGGCGCTGACGGCCCGGCTGCGCGGGGCCGGCGGCACGCTGGCCGTGCTGGGCAACGATGTCGGCCGCATCGTGGGCGACACGAAGCAGCAATTGCACGAGACACTGGGCCAGGTGAACCAGCTCTGCGCGGCCGCGGTGCGCACGGTGACGGAAAGCAACCGGGAGATCCGTCAGGCGACGGAAATGCTGGGCCATGCCGTGGCCCAGGTCCGTGCCTTCGACGCCAGCGGGGATCATAACGGTCTGGATGCCGTGGTCGATGCGCTGCGACAGCATGCCGACATGCTGGCCGATACGCTGTCACGGACGGAGACCAAGGTCAGCGACACGCTGGGCAGCCTGTCGGAAAGCGACAGCGATATCCGCCATGCCAGCGTGGAGGCGCGCGACGCCGCCAAGGCGCTGTCGGCCACCATGACGGAGGCACAGCAAAGCCTGCTGTCGGCCGTGAAGATCCTGCGGGCCTCCGGCGACATGCTGGCCGGTACCGTGGACCAGACCGGCAGCCGCATGACACGCGCCGCCGACGCCATGGAAGATGGGGAAAAGGCGCTGTTCGCCGCCCTGGGTGGCGCCACCAGCCGCCTGGACGAGGCGACGGAGAAGGCCGCGGCCCGGCTGGAGGATGCCGGCCATCAGGTATCGCGTGCCGCAGACCAGTTGGACGACCGCGCCGCGGAAATCGCCTACAAGCTGGAAGCCGCGCTGGACAGCATGAACCATGCCCAGCACGCCATGCAGCAATCAGCGGAAATCGCGGAGGACATGACGCGCGGCAAGCTGGAACCACTGGCCGAGCAGTTCCACGACATCCAGGCCCGCTTCAGCAGCCTGATGGCCGATGTGTCGGACCGCGCCGACAGCATGGCCGACGCCGTGGACGGGCTGCGTCTGACCAGCGACGGGCTGCGGCAGGAGTTCGAGCGCCGGCGCGTGGAGCCCGGCCAGCATGAAGCCATCGCCGACCTGCTGACCCGCATGCGCGGCAGCGCCACCCAGATCGCCGACCGGGTGAAGGAGATCGGGGAGACGGCGGGCCGGCTGGCACAAAGCCTGACGGGCGGTGTGGACGACGCCACCGCCCGTCTGCGCGACCTGACCGGCGACCTGCGGCAGGAAACCAAGGCCCTGTCGTCGGAGGCGCATATCGCCACGACCACCCTGTCGCGCACCGTCGGACAGCAGGAACGGCTGCTGGCCGACATGAAGTCGGTGGCGGCCGAACTGGATGCCGTGCGCGACAAGGACCATACCCCGCAGGGACTGATCGACCTGACGGCCGGGCTGCGCGCCGCCATCGACGCCGTTCACGCCCTGGTCGCCAGCGCCGACAACCGGGAGAAGATGGCCGTCGATCAGGCGGTTGGGCTGGTGGACAAGCTTCAGCAGCGCATCCAGAACATCGAAGGCATGGCCGGCGGATTGTCGGCAGCGACGGCGGCCTTGCACGCGCTGGCCGCATCCGACAATGCCGGACGGGAACGAGAGAATGCGGAGCTTCTGACCATCGCGGAGGCATTGAAGGCCCGCCTGGACGGCATCGACCGGCTGGGTGACCGGCTGGACAGCACGACCGACAGCGTGCGCGGCGTGCTGGAGGAAACCCGCAACCGGGAACGGACCGACCTGTCCATCGTATCGGAACTGACCCAGAACCTGCGCGAGCGGGTTCTGCGGCTGGACGGGCTGTCGGTCGACCTGTCGCGCGCCATCGACCTGCTGCGTTCCGCCAGCCGCCAGAACGAGACCGCCAGCGCCAACGCCGCCCGCGATCTGGGCACCCGGCTGGCCCAGATCGCCGATCAGTTGCGCGGGGCCGCCGGATGACGGCGCCGGCGTTTGAGGTGCCGAAAACCTTGACCATCGGTCACGGTTTCCGGCCGCGGGTATAATAGCCAAGGGGCATGGACAATGACCCTTGATATCCGTGCCGACCGGCGCGGCGGCGGCACGTGCCGCCGAAGCCTTCGATCTCGAGGAGGCGAGATCAAAGGCACAGGGCATAAATCCGGCACCCTGCGCGGGTAATGTCACAAATCCAGATGGAAACTTTCCTGGACCGGCCGTGTTGACTGGGCATGGGTGTGGCGCTGATGCCAAGCCCTCCTGCCAACCAACGGAAGGAAACACACCATGCGCACTCGACTGATTGGTGCCGCCGCCGCGGCCGCCCTCCTGTGCAGCGCCGGTGCGATGGCCCAGACCGTGCCGCCCGGTTCCACCGAGCCCGTTCCGCCCGTTCCGGGCACCACCGTTCCGGGTGCGATCGACCAGAACAGGGCCCAGGACCCGTCGGTCATGGACACCCGGCCGCAGGGTGCCCCCGAGGTCGTAGCCCCCACCGCGCCGCGGCTTGACCGCACCTCCGCCGAAACCCTTCTGGGCCGGACCGCCGTGGGTGCCGACGGCAAGAAGCTGGGCGAGGTGGAGGATGTGATCCTGAACGCCAGCAGTGGCGATGCCGAAAGGCTGATCATCACCTCCGGCGGCTTCCTGGGCATGGGCAAGAAGGCCATCGCCGTGGACATCGCCGATGCCGAATTCCTGGGCGGTGACAAGGAAGTCCAGGTCCGCAACCTGACCTCTGCCCAGGTGGAGCAGATGGCCGAGTACAAGTACGACCAGGACACGCTGTCCCTGACCCGTACCGACCGGCGCTAACCCAAGTCCCCTCAGCCGCTCCGACGTCCCTGCAAACTACCCCCGGCCTTCAACAGGTCCGGGGGTTTCTTTTGCGTGCCTGTCCGGCACCCCGCTCCGCGCCCCGGCACCAGGGGAACCTGCGCAAGCCAGAGCGTGCGTCCGGTCAGCCGACAAGGCGCTGAAGAATCTGGACGGCATTCAGCGCCGCACCCTTCAGCAACTGGTCGCCGGCCAGGAACAGGGCGATGGACCGGCCGGACGGGTCGCCCACATCGCGGCGGATGCGGCCGACCAGCACGTCGCCCTGCCCCGAGGCCTCGTTGGGCATGGGGAAGTGGTTGCCGTCCCTGTCATCGACCAGCCGGACACCGGGTGCCGATGACAGGATGGACCGCACCGCGTCGGGCTCCACCACCTCATCGAACTCCACGCTGATCGCCATGGAATGCGCGCGCAGCACAGGCACCCGCACGCAGGTGATGCCGATATGCAGGTCGGGCCGGCGCAGAATCTTGCGCGTCTCCTCGACCACCTTCTCCTCCTCCCCGTTATAGCCCGTGGCAGGGTTGATGGCTGCATCGTGGGAGAAAAGGTTGAAAGCATAGGGGTGCTTCAGCACACGGGGCGCATAGGCATCACCGGCAAGATGGGCGGCCGTCGCGGCGCGCAGCTCCTCCATCGCCGCGGCCCCGGCACCGCTGGCGGCCTGATAGGTGGCGATGGTCAACCGGCGGATGCGGTGGCGGGCGTCCAGAGCCGCCAGGGGCACGGTCGCGATGATGGCGACACAATTGGGATTGGCGATGATGCCCGGCCGCGCCGGGATCACATCCGGGTTCACCTCCGGCACCACCAGCGGAATATCGCCATCCATGCGAAAGGCGGAGGAATTGTCGATCACCACGGCACCGGCCGCCACGGCCCTGGGCGCATAGTCGCGCGAAATGCCGCTGCCTGCGGAAAACAGGGCATAATCGATACCCTGGAAACTGTCATCACCCAACGCCTCCACCATCAGGCTGCCACCGGCGAACGGCACGACCTGTCCGGCCGACCGCGGGGATGCCAGCAGGCGCACCCGGCACAGGTTCAGGCCCGCCTGTTCCAGGCAATGGCGGATTTCCACCCCCACGGCGCCGGTGGCACCGACCACGGCAACGGAAACGGGCCGGGCGGCAGCTTCGGGGCGGGGGGCGTTGTGGACATTCATGGAACCGATCCTCTGGCTTGATGCCGGGATGGGGCCTGATCCACCTGGAGCCGCCCCAACCGTTCCCGGCGGGGCATCTGGCTTTATGTCGACCGCGTCAGACCGCGCGCACGCCAAAAAGCCCGCCCCGCAGGGTGGTCTTTTTAGTGCTGGTCGTGGTCACGATCAGGATCGACATGGCGCCGACCTTAACCCGGACCAACCCCGTCTTGTAAAGACCGGGCCGCCATCGCCCCGTGCATCCGCGCACTGCCCGCGCCGCATGACGGGGCGCGGCATGGCTGTCTATTGCGTATTTCCGCTGGCGGTGGGACTATGGGGGACGCATATATGTACCCGAAAGGTGCGGATAGAAGATGTCCGTTGAATTGAAGGACCCCAAAACGCTGGAAGCGATTGGGATACTGGCCAATGCCCTTGACGACGTGACAGGACCGGAACGGCTGGAATGCCTGATGGCTGCCAACGCCCTGCGTCAGGTCGTTGAATCACAGTCCGAGAATGCGCTCAGCTTCGCCCAGCAGGCCTTTGAATCGCTGGATAGCGATGTGCGCCGGCGGGTGGAGAACGATGCCACCACCACGGCCATCAAGGTGGTGGAGCAGGCCAGACGCCGCCCCAACCCGCGCATGGTCCGCAGCGGCAAGCCCAAGGGCGGCAACAGCTTCCTGGACGCGCTGAATGGCGGCCAGATGAAAACGGAGCGCAAGTGGTGATCTGAACCGGTGACGGCCGTGAAGGTGGGGCGTGCCCCCCTTCACGGCACCCATGGGTTCAGGCCCGCACGCCCAGCATGTGGCAGATGGCCACCGTCAGGTCGGCGCGGTTCATCGTATAGAAATGGAACTGCTTCACGCCATGCCGCTCCAGATAGCGGCATTGCTCGATCGCCACGGTGGCGGCGACCAGATGCCGGGTTTCCGGTGCCGCGTCCAGTCCATTGAACAGGTCCAGCATCCAGGCCGGCATCGCCGTGTTGCACTTGGCGCCCATTTCCGCCGCCTTCTGGAAATTCAGGATGGGCAGGATGCCGGGTACCATGGGCACATGGATGCCAGCCGCGGCCGCCTTGTCGCGGAAACGCAGGAAAGCCTCGGCATCGAAGAAGAACTGGCTGATGGCCCGGTTGGCGCCTGCATCCACTTTCCGCTTCAGATTGTCCAGATCAACCTGCGCACTGGGCGCCTCAGGGTGGACCTCGGGGAAGCAGGCGACGGAGATGTCGAAGTCCGCGATGCGCTTCAACCCTGCCACAAGATCCGCCGCATACGCATAGCCGCAGGGATGCGGTTCATAACCCCGGCCACCCAGGCCGCCCGTGCCATCCGCGCGCGGCGGCGGGTCACCCCGCAGCGCCACGATGTGCCGGATGCCGGCATCCCAGTAACTGTGCGCGATCTCGTCGATATCCTCCTTCGTGGCGGCCACGCAGGTCAGGTGGGCGGCGGCGGGGATGCCGGTTTCGGCCTGGATGGCCGTGACGGTCGCGTGCGTGCGTTCCCGCGTCGATCCGCCGGCACCATAGGTGACCGACATGAAGGCCGGCTTCAAAGGCGCCAGCCGGCGAATGGCGGTCCACAGATTCTCATGCATCTTCTCCGTCTTGGGCGGGAAGAATTCGAAACTGACGGTCAGGTCGCCGGGCGCCGTGATCAGGGGGGCCGGCCCGCCAGCCGCATCCATCAGGTCGTTCAGGGTCATGGAAGCCACACTCGCTTTACGGGGTCGGGGACGGCCGCAGCCGCGTTGAAGAGGTGTCGGCACGGATGGCGCGCCAGATGCAGACGGTCAGGGGATCACCCGGCAGCACACGGACGGGATCGGGATTCATGCCGGCCCGCCGCAGCCAATTGCCCATCTCTGCATCGGTGAAGCCCAGACGGCGATGGGCATGCTGCTCGCGCAGATATTCCAGCTCGTGCCGGGCGAAATCGACCACCAGCATGATGCCGCCCGGGCGCAGCACACGCGCCGCCTCCGCCAGCGCGTCCGCCGGCTCCTCCGCATAATGCAGCACCTGGTGGAAAATGACGGCATCCTGGCTCTGCCCCGGCAGGGCAAGCTGGTACATCTCGCCCAGGCGCACCTGACAATGGCGCAGGCCCGCCTGCTCCAGACTGACGCGCGCCACGGCCAGCATCTCGCGCGACGCATCGATGCCCAGGCCATGGGCAATGCGGGGGCCGAAAAGCTCCAGCATGCGGCCCGTGCCGGTACCCACATCCAGCAGATCGGCGATCCCTTCCTGCGGCAGGAGCGACAGCAAAGCCGCCTCGACCTCCCGCTCCGGCACATGCAGGCCGCGAATTTCGTGCCAACGGGCGGCATTCTCACTGAAATAGCGGTCCGCCGCCTCGCGCCGGCCCTGCTTGATCAGGTCCAGCCGCTCCAGGTCCAGGGCCAGCCCGGCATCGTCAGAGGGGATGGCATCCACCAGGGTGCGGGCCAGTTCCGCCACCGCCCCGCGCTCGGCCAGGCGGTAATAGGCCCAGATCCCCTCCCGGAACCGCTCCAGCAATCCGGCCTCGCACAGCAGCTTCAGGTGACGCGAAACACGCGGCTGGCTTTGCCCCAGAATCTGGGTAAGCTCCGTCACCGTCAGTTCCCCATGCGCGCACAGCGATAACAGCCGGAGCCTTGTCGGCTCGGCCGCTGCCTTCAGCGCATTCAACAGGAATTCCATGGACCAGACGTCCTTTCACGGTGTCGGATCAAGATATAAAGATATCTTTATGCGATGTAAACACCCGACATCCGTCGGGGGCCGCCCCGCGTTGATCGCGGTTCCCAACGTCGCCCCTGCCGCGTTATCGAACGGGTGATGCCCAATATCGGTCGCAATTGCCGCTTATCCATTGAGTGGACAAATGGTTGACTGCCATGGACGGAACATCGTGACGCGCGTCACTGCCGGCGGCCTGGGGCCGACCGCAGGATGGCGCAGGAAACCAGAGGATCAAGACGTGAAGAACCCGATCTCCCATCGCCGTTCGCCGCTGACCGGCGCCGCAATGCTGGTTCTGGCCGGCTTTGCCGTGATCGCCGGTCCGACCCTGGCCCCGGCCAGCGCGCAGGCACAGAACGCCAAGGCCCCGCAGGCCGCCGCCGGTTTCGTGCAGTCGCTGGGCGACAAGGCCATTGCCACGCTGGCCGACCCCAAGGTCAATGACGAGCAGGCCAAGACCGTCTTCCGCGAATTGCTGAACGAGAATTTTGATATCAACACGATCAGCCGCTTCGTGCTGGGCCGGTACTGGAACGTCGCCAACGACGCCCAGAAGAAGGAATACCAGACCCTGTTCGAGCAGATGATCGTCGAGGTCTATGCCGAGCGGTTCAGCCAGTATGCGGGCGAGAGCTTCAAGGTTGGCGGCGCCCAGGCCGCAGGTGCCAACGATGCCGTGGTCATGTCGCAGGTGCTGCGGCCCAATGGCCCGCCCGTGAACGTCTCCTGGCGCGTTCGCAACCGTGACGGCAATTTCAAGATCATCGATGTGATCGTGGAGAATGTCAGCATGAGCGTGACGCAGCGATCGGAATTCGCCAGCGTCATTGAAAGCAATGGCGGCCGATTCGATGCCTTGCTGGCGGCCCTGCGTCAACGCATCCAGACAGCCGCCAATTAAGGACGGCTGCTGCAACCTATCCGGTTTCGCGCCAACATGGCAGCATGCTATGTGACGGGTCCGCCGCGCTCTACCGCGGCGGACCTTTTTTCTGCTGCGGGTCCCTATGCTGCGCGAAATCCTGATCAGCCTGCGCACCAGATGCGCACCGGCCTTCGCCGCCCTGGGCTACCGCTATGCCGCCGTGGCCTGTGTTGGTCGGGCGCAACGCTGTGCCGCCGCCTGGGCCCCACATCAGGAAAATACCAAGCGGCGTCTGCTGGCCGCCATGGCGGAGGCACCGGCAGGCAGCAACACGGCTGTCATCCTGGGGTCAGGCCCCTGCCTGGACCTGCCCATGGCCGAACTGCTGGCCCGTTTTTCCCGCGTTCTGCTGGTCGATGTGGCCCATCCGCCCGACGCCCGGCACCTGGCGCGACGCCATGCCGGTATTGAACTGGTGGAGATGGACCTGACAGGCACAGCCCTGTCGCTGGCGGACCGGGCTGCCGCACAGGTGCCGACACCCAATTGCAATGCCTTCGTGGATGAGCCGGGTCTGGGTCTGGTCGTGTCCGCCAACCTCATCTCCCAGTTGCCCCTGGTTCCACTGCGTCACGCCCAACGCCGATGGCCCGACGCCGACCTGGGCGGATTTGCCCGGTCCATCGTCATGGCCCATCTGGATCATCTGGCCCGTTTCACCTGCCCCACCTTGCTGGTGGGGGACATGCAACGGCGCATCGTCGATCCCGATGGCAAGGTGACGGAATGGGAAGACCCACTATTCGGCGCCAATCTGCCGGCAGGCGAAGCGGAATGGGAATGGACCGTGGCACCGGTGGGCGAATTGTCGGGCGGCTGGTCCATCGTGAACCGCGTGCGTGCCGTACGGATGGACCGCCGCCTGCCTACTGCGTCGGGCTATGGCGGGCCATGATGGTGGCATAGGTGCCATTGGCCTGGATGCGGCGCAGGCCTTCGTTGAACCGCGCCGCCAGCGCCGCGTCGCGAAAGCCCGCCCGGTAAGGGGTGGGCGGAAAAATTCGGTACTCCTCCACGGGCAGGTGCAGCCGGGTGTCACTGCCACTGCCGGCCAGCACCCGCGCGATGTGATAGTGCAGCACCCGCGTTTCAGCGACCACCACATCATAGCGGCCGAACAGCAGCCCATGGGCCTGCAATGCCTGTGTCGGCTCCTCCCGGTAATCGGGTGCCGCCGCCACGGCCGCAGCAAATTCGGGGCCCAGCACCTTGCTGGCCCGCTGGAAGGCCAGAACCCGCCAATGGCGCAGGTCATCGGGCCGTTCCAGATGGATGTCACGCCCCGCCAGTGTCATCGCCACGTTCTGATAGGTGATATAGCTGTCGGTCAAAGTGATATCAGCCGGCCCATCCCCCACAACCGGGGCAAACCCCGCCACGACCGCACCGTTGGCAGCCACGACCAGCCGGGCGTTGGACCCGACATAGGGTTCCATCGTCATATTCGCAGCCTTGAATATCGCCTCCAGCAACTCATACTCGATACCGGCCAGACGCCCATCGGCAACCCTGTAGACCAGGGGTGCGGCCTCACGCAGGCCGAATGTGACCTTCTCCGCCGCCCCGACAGGCGGAACGGCCAGCAAAAGCAGGCAACAAAGGAAGACGAAAAGGCGCGACGGCATGCGGGGGTCCTGTCTCAAACCCTGACAGCCTACAGCCTGCACGCATGGCGCAGAAGACCCTGACAGGGTCCATTCGGCTATTGTCATCCGAGACCGGTTACAGCCGCCCTGCCGCCACCATCACTTGGCAGCCAGGGTGTAAAGGCCGCGCTGGCCTTCCATCGGCTTGAATTTCTCCGTGATGCCCAGCACGGTCTCGGCCCCGCCCAGGTACAAGATGCCATCCGGCGGCAACAGCTTGGCCATGGCCTCCAGCACTTTGGACTTGGTCGGCTGATCGAAATAGATCAGAACGTTACGGCAGAAGATCACATCGAACTGGCCCAGCGGTGTCAGGTCGGACAAGAGATTATATTCCCGATACTGCACCTTGCCGCGGATATCATCGTTCAATTGCCATTTGTCGCCCATCTGCTTGAAATATTTCACCAGATGGGTGATGGGCAGGCCACGCTGCACCTCGAACTGGGTGTAAAGGCCGGCGCGGGCCTTGTTCACCATCTCACTCGACAGGTCGGTGCCCAGGATCTCGATCCGCCAGCCGGCCAGTCTGGCCCCTTCCTCCTGCAACAGCATGGCCAGGGAATAGGCCTCCTGCCCGGAAGAACAGGCCGCAGACCAGACGCGAATCTGCTTCTTCGCAGCCCGGTTAGCCAGAAGATGCGGCAGGACCACCTGCTTGAACTGGTCGAACGGCTTCTGGTCACGAAAGAAGGAGGATTCGTTGGTGGTCATCGCCTCCGTGATGTCACGGAGCAATGCCTCGTCACGCTTGCTGCGGACCGCGACCGCCAGTTCGTCCAGGCTCTTCAGGGTCCATTTGCGGGCCACCGGCATCAGCCGGCTTTCCAGCAGATAGGCCTTGTCGGAGGTCAAGACCAGACCCGACCGCTGCCTCAGCAGGGTGCAGAACATATCGAAGTCTTCGACCTTCATGCTGCCTGCCTCAATGCGATCTTACGAATGTAAGGCCCGATTTCCTTCAATGGCAAGACGGCACTGCACAATCCCGCCGTCGCCACCGCCCCCGGCATGCCCCACACGACGGAACTGGGCTCGTCCTGCCCAAGAATGGCGCCGCCAGCCTGCACCACCGCCTCCGACCCGCGCTGCCCGTCATGGCCCATGCCGGTCAGAATGGTGACCAGCACCCGCTTGCCATAGGCGCGGACGATACTGCGCAGCATCGGGTCCACGGAAGGGCGACAGAAATTCTCCGGCGGGTCCTTGGTCAGGGTCAGGTAATTCACACCGTTCTTCTGCACGACCAGCATGTGGAAATCACCCGGCGCCACATAGGCACGGCCACCCACGATGGGTTCCCCCTCCTTCGCCTCCGCACACTGCACGCCGCACTGGCGGGTGATATGTTCGGCCAGGATGGTGGTGAAGGTTGCCGGCATATGCTGGGTGATCAGGATCGGCTGCCGGATTCCATCCTTCAGGTGGCTCAACACTTCGAACAAGGCTTGCGGCCCACCCGTGGAACTGCCGATGGCCAACACATCCGGCCGGAAATCCGGCACGGGCCGCAGGCTGATCGGCCCCGTTTCCGGCTTCAACCGGACAGGTGGGGACAGCGTGAAACCTGTGGTCGGCGGCGCGGTGCCCACAGGCGTCACCGGCCGCACGATGCCGGGGGCAGCGGGCGTACCGGCGGCCGGCGTGGGCGCCCCCTTCCGCGGATCGGCCTTGCGCGCGGCAAGCGCCAGCGCCTTGACCTTCCCCGTCAATTCCCGCTTGAAATCATCAGCACTGGTCAATTCCCGTGTCGATGATGGCTTGGGGATATAATCCGCCGCTCCGGCCTTCAGCGCACGAAGGCTGATATCGGCGTTTTTGGCCGTCAGCGTGGATGCCATGACGATCTTGACATGCGGATCGACAGCCAGCAGATGCGGCAGGGCCGACAGCCCGTCCAGTACCGGCATTTCGATATCCAGCACGATCACGTCGATCATCTGGCGTTGCAAGGTATTGATCGCCATCTGGCCATTGGCCACGGACGCGACGACCTTGATCTCCGGATCACCTTCCAGCGAGCGCGTGAGGAGGCCGCGGATGACGGCACTGTCATCCACCACCATCACCCTATAGGGCTCTGTGCCGGTCGGCGTCGCCTGGGTCACCGGTCGTCCGGGAAGCTCGTTCATTGCCTGCAATCCCGGGCGGCCTTAAAGAAGGCCGACCTGTTGGAACTTCGTCTGGATGATGTCGCTGTCGAACGGCTTCATGATGTACTCGTTCGCACCCGCCGACAGCGCTTCCTGGATATGGGCCAGATCATTCTCCGTTGTGCAGAAGACAACCTTGGGCGCCTGGCCGCCCGTCATCTTGCGAAGCCGGCGAAGGAATTCTATGCCGGTCATCACCGGCATGTTCCAGTCCAGCAGGATGGCGTCCGGCATGCTGCGCGCGCAATAATCCATGGCCTGCTTGCCATCCTCGGCCTCATCACAGGCAAAGCCGAGTTCTTCCAGGATCTTGCGCGCTACCTTGCGGACAACGCGGCTGTCATCGACGACCAGACACGACTTCATCAATGGACCTCGATTGCCGGACGCGGGTTATGCCGCCTCGATGTTAGCAAAGTTGAGCAGCTTTGAGACATCCAGAACGACGAGCAATGTCTCTTTCAGACGATAAATGCCGGTCGAAATCTCGCGCCACCGCAGATCCATGGTGGCCGGATGACGTTCGAAATCATCGGAGGACAGCGACAGCACCTCGCCGACATTATCGACCATGAGGGAATAGAGCTCGCCCTTATGATCGACCACAATGCTCATCACGGGCTTGCCATCGGCCGGGCGCGGCGGCAGGTCCAGTCGCTTGCGCACATCGATGGCCGTGACGATGCGGCCACGCAGGTTCAGCGAACCCGCAACCTCCGGCGGGGCCAGCGGAATGCGCGTGATCTTCTGCGGCCCCAGCACATCCTGCACCTGCAGCACCGGGATACCGAAAAGCTGGTTGGCAATGGTTGCCGTGACGAAATCCTCGTTCTTGATGAGGGCGATTTCCTGGGAGCCGGCCTTCTTTACGGCGGGGAGACGGGCACTCATGCGGCACCTTTCTCGGTGATGGTCTGCTGCAACGTGAAAAGCAGGGCTTCACGGTCGAACTTGGCGACATAGTCGTTGAAGCCGGCCTGCCGGCCGCGATCCAGGTCACGCGGACTGGCATGGCTGGAAAGGGCGACAAGCGGCGTCCCGGACCAGCGGGTGCTGGCACGCACAGCCTGGGCAAAATCCAGGCCGCTCATGCCCGGCATCTCGATATCCGAGACGATGACGTCAAAATCCTCGCCCGACTCGCAAAGGGCCAGGGCTTCGTCCGCACTCTCCACCGCCGTCACATCGTACCCCGACACGGTCAGCAGCGGGGTCAGCAGGTTGCGGAAGAACGGGCTGTCATCGACCAGCAGCACGCGATGCTGATGGTCATCCTCGAAGCTCTCATGGTTGTTGCCGAACCAGTCCTTGAAGGCACGGGTCAGGTAGAAACCGGCATCAATGACGTCTGTCGCCTTGCTGGCAATGATAGCCGAACCCAGGAAGCCCGGACGCTCCGTCCCCAGTTCGACCTGCAGGCGGTCCTCCACGATATCCACGATCTCGTCGACGACCAGACCCATGGAACGGTCGCCATCGGCGAACACCACCACGGGCTGGCGCTTGTCGCGCGCGATCTTCCAGGCCGGATCGATGGGCACCAGCGGCATCAGCTTGCCCCGGTACTGGACCACGGGTTCGCCATTGGACAATTCGACCTGATTGAGGTCGACATCCTCCAGACGGGCGACCAGCGACAGCGGCACGGCCTTGGGCCCGCCCTCCCCGGCGCTGAACAGCAGCAGGGCCATCTTGTCGTCCTCCCGGCGGGAAGTGGACTTGGCCACTTCCTGGGCGGCCATCTGGGTATCCGGCATTCCGGCCAGGTTGCCCGACGCCGTGGCGATACCGTTGGGATCCAGGATCATGATGACCGAACCGTCGCCCAGGATGGTGTTGCCCGAGAACAGTTCGATATGGCGCAGGATGGGCGCCACCGGCTTCACCACGATTTCCTCGGTATCGAACACCCGGTCGACAATGATGCCGAACGTATAGTTGCCAACCTGGCTGACGACGATGAAGGTCTCCCGCTTTTCGTCATCCTCGGCGCTGCCCAGCTTCAGCAGCTTCTGAAGGCTGACCAGCGGCAGCAGCCGGTTGCGCAGGCGCAGGACCGGCGCACCGTTGATGCGTTCGATCTTGTGCTCGCTGTCGTCGGCGGCGCGCACCAGCTCGATCACGCTGATTTGCGGCACGGCGAATCGCTCCGACGCGCATTCCACGATCAGGGCCGAAACAATGGCCAGCGTCAGCGGGATCTTGATGGTGAAGGTCGTGCCCCGACCCTCGACCGACCGCATTTCGATCGTGCCGCCGATCTTCTCGATATTCGTCTTCACCACGTCCATGCCCACGCCGCGGCCGGACACGGACGTGACCTTGGCGGCAGTGGAGAAGCCCGGCTTGAAGATGAACTGCTGGATCTGCTGATCCGCCATCTGGGCCAGTTCCGACTCGGTCGCCAGCCCGTTCTGGATGATCTTGGCCTTGATCTTCGAGAGCGCCAGGCCTTTGCCGTCGTCGCTGATCTCGATGATGATATGGCCGCCTTCATGATAGGCGTTCAGTGTGATGCGGCCGGTTTCGGACTTGCCGGCGGCGATACGCTCCGACGGAATTTCCAGCCCATGGTCGCCGGAATTGCGAACCATGTGGGTCAGGGGGTCCTTGATCAGCTCCAGCACCTGACGGTCCAGTTCCGTCTCGGCACCGAGCATCTGCAGCTCGATCTTCTTGTGCAGTTCATGGGACAGGTCGCGCACCAGGCGCGGCAGCTTGGCCCAGGCATTGCCGATGGGCTGCATGCGCGTCTTCATGACGCCTTCCTGCAGCTCCGACGTGACATGGTTCAGACGCTGCAGGGGGGCGGCGAACTCGCTGTCCTTCTGGGAACGCAGTATCTGGAGAAGCTGGTTGCGGGTCAGCACCAGCTCGGAAACCATGGTCATCAGGTTTTCAAGCAGATCCACATGCACGCGGATGGTCTGCTGGGCAAGTGCGCTTTCCTTCGCCTCGCCCCGCACCTCGTCCTGTGCCTCGCTGCGAGGCGGCGGCGGCGGGGACGGCGGCGGCACATCGACGGCCGGCAGCGGCGCTTCGACCACGGGCGCAACGGCTTGGCTCGCGGGCGGCGGGGGCGGAGGTGGCGGCGGCGAGGCCGGCGCCAGCGTATGTGTCAGATGGGCAGGAACCGGCTCGAAAAGCTGGTCGGGATCATTGTCGGGCACGGTTGGTGCGGCGGCCGGCGGGGCGGCATTGGCCTTGGGCAGTTCCCGCCCTTCCGCCATCGCGTTCAACCGGTCGATCAGATCCTGATCGGAACCGGGCGGCTCCGCCTCCGTCTGTTCCAGGACGGACAGGATGCCCTTGATCGTATCCAGCGATTCGAGGATCAGCGACACCGCGTAGGGGGAAACATGCAACTCCCCGTCGCGGAACTTGCCCAGCACGTTCTCGGCGGCATGGGCCACCGACTCCAGCCGTGGCAGCCCCAGGAAGCCGCAGGTCCCCTTGATCGTGTGAACCAGTCGGAAGATGTTCGACAGCAGCCCCGGATCATTGGGGTTCTGCTCCAGCTTCACCAACTCGACGTCGAGGACGGCGAGGTTCTCATTGGTCTCAGTGAGGAATTCACTCAGCAGATCATCCATGGTCCACGCCCCGTTTCGGGAAATTCAAGTTTCCACGCCATACGCCGGTCGATACCCCCGGTGAAGGACCCTTGTACGCGCCCGGCCGACCGTCGGCCAATGAAGAGTCTCTGAAATCAGACAAATTCTTCCATGCTGTGTTCGAATTGATGGACTGCGGGGGGCAGCGTTGGCAAGGGCAAGCTTACCTCTTTTCGGTTAGGTTCGGCCATCCGAATGTGCGGGTACGAGGACTATTCACGGCTGCAGGCCGCGCGGCGAGGTTGAATAGTTCAGTGGCTGCATCATGGCCTGCCGCGCGCGGCAACATCAGAAACGGTTCTTTGCCAGGACGAAACGCAGGGGGCCCGCCGGCTCGGGCGGCGTGAAGGAAAGTCCATAGGCGGCGGCGAAGCGGGGCACGGCATGGGACAACACCGACCGCGGCGTCAGGTCCGCTTCGGCCAGCCCCCCGGACAGCGCCGCCACCATCTCTGGTCGCAGGGCGGCCCCCGTGCCGCTGGCCGTGAGGACCAGCCCACCATCGTCCCCCTCCACCCGCACCACCCCGCCACGCGGCAAGGCCTCCTCCGCCAGCAGGGCCGACAGCAACACCAGTTTCACCATTCCCGGTGGTGGTGACTGAAGGGCAGCAAGCCATTCCAGCCGGGTCGCCCCACCGCGGAACCAGGCCTCCAGCGCCGCGCGCCCGTCACCGGCGGACAGGCCCGCCTGTCCACCGGCCGCCCCCAGCGCCAGCCGGTACAGCCGCAGCCGGGCGGCGGCGCTATCGGCACTGTCGGCAATAAGGTCCAATGCCTCCCCGCCGGCATCGCCGCCGCTTTCGTCCAGCAATTCCACGCCATTGTTGATCGCGCCGACCGGGCCGACCAGATCATGGCAGAGACGGGAGCACAGAAGCTCCACCACCCTTATTCCCAGATGCCGTTCCATGCGGTTCCACGTCCCCTCGCCTGCGGCCGCGATCCTTGGGCATGGCCGGCCGCTTTGGTTAGGATAGGGCTTCGTCCTATTCACTGGAAGCCGAACAAATGGATGAATCCCTGGTTCCCGGCGCCTTCGTCCGCCATCCGACCCAGCCCGATTGGGGGCTGGGCCAGGTCCAGTCCGTGATCGGCACGCGCGTCACGGTCAATTTCGAGCATGCGGGCAAACTGCTGGTCAATATCGCCGCCGTGCGGCTGGACGTGGTGGACCCGGATGCCGAACCCGCCGGATCGGCACCCTGAACAGCCTGTTCCCGGTCAGCGCAGGCATGCACCAGCCTTCGATTTTCCATGCGCCGGCGCCGCATCCTTTGCGCGGCGGCGATCGCGAAAACCAGGGCTTATTGCCCATGTCTCTTGGTTTCAGACATTCAACGTCGTTGGCAACCGTATGGTAACGGTCGTTCCGCGGCCGGGTTCGCTGTCGATCGCCAGCGTGCCGCCATGCAGTTCCACCAGGGATCGCGCCACAGGCAGACCCAGGCCCGTGCCCTCGGTCGGACGCGACAGGTGACTGTGGACCTGACGGAAGGGCTCCAGGGCGATGGCCACCTCCACCGCGGTCATGCCGCAGCCCGTATCCCGGACGCACAGCAATACGGACCGGTCTTCCCCCGGTTGATCATAGCCGGCGAAAACCGTGATGGTGCCGCCGGGTGGCGTGAACTTGACGGCATTGTTGATCAGGTTCAGCAGCACCTGCCGCAATTTCATGCCATCCGCCCGCAGCATGGGGCCCGCCGCCGCCACCTGCGTGTCCAGGGACAGATGGCCCATTTCGACCCGGCCCCGCATCAGCCGGGTGCAATCATGGACCAGCCGCGACAGATCGACGGTTTCCAGCGTCAGTTCCATACGGCCCGCCTCGATCTTCGACAGGTCCAGGATGTCGTTGATCAAGGCCAGAAGGTGAAGGCCTGAATCGCGGATATCCTCGGCATACTCCGCGTATTTGGGGTTGCCCATGCTGCCATGGATGCGATGGACCATGACCTCTGCGAAGCCGATGATCGCGTTCAGCGGTGTGCGCAGCTCGTGGCTGGCGACCGCCAGGAACTGCGACTTGGCGGCCGTGGCCTGCTCCGCCTCCGCGCGGGCCTGGCGGGCCGCCGCCTCGCTGGCCTCCAGCTTGTCGACATAGCGGTGGACCAGAAGCAGCAGGGCCAGCACGATGATGGTGCCGATGGCGCCCTGGAGCAGGGCCTGGTTGCGCAATTGCCGATAGGGCCGCAGCACATGGTTCAGATCCTGTCCCACGGATACCAGAAGCTGGGTGCCGGGCAGCAATTCGTAACTGGCGATGTGGTCCGCCCCGTCCAGCGGGCTGACCGCGCGGACCAGCCCGTGTTCGCCCCCTTCGCGTGCGGCCCCGACCGCGGGCAGGTCGGGATAGGACTGGCCCACGATGCCGGGCGTGCTGGCCCCGCGGGCATAGACCGTGCCGTCCAGGTCCAGCACCGTGGCCACCGCCGACAGGTCCAGGTCGACGGCACTGAAGAATCCAGCGAAATATTCCGACAGGACATCACCGACGATGACGGCCCGCAACGTGCCGTCGGGCTCCTCCACCCGCACCCAGAAAGGGATGGACGACATGAGCGGCGTGCGCCCGATGATCGGCTTGCCAAAGCCCAGACGCGGCGCCCCCCGCGCGGTGGCCTGCTGGAAATAGTCACTGTCGGACATGTCCAGCCCGACCGCGCCCGGCCGGGTGGCATCCACGACCGTGCCGCGGGCATCCATGATGCCGAAGAATTTGGAAACGCGGTCAAGGCCGGCCACGCGCCGGCGCATGGCCTCCAGGTCGGCTGGATATCCCGCCTCCACCCGGTCGGACACTTCCTGAAGCAGTTGCTGTACCTGACTGACCGTGCGGCTGACATACTGGCCGAAGGCGCGGGTCAGGTTGGCCGAGTCACGCTCCGCATCGGCCAGGGCATCGCGGTAGGATGTCTGTATCTGCCAGCCGACGAGCAACCACAGCCCGCCCAGCACCATGGCCGACAGCAGGTTGATGCCGGTGCGGCCCAGCAGGGCCGGGGGGCGGCGGCGGCGGCGCCCCGTGTCTCCGGTCTT
Organism: Niveispirillum fermenti; assembly: GCF_048066175.1. GTDB lineage: Bacteria > Pseudomonadota > Alphaproteobacteria > Azospirillales > Azospirillaceae > Niveispirillum > Niveispirillum fermenti. The sequence goes on from NZ_JBLTXA010000019.1 coordinate 23,025, forward strand.
TCTTCCCATTACGGGTCTAATATCACGCAGGCGGGCGGTCGTCAGCAAGTGCGCTGAAACAGGTCTAGCGGCTGTCCAGTTTCAACTCGATCCGCCGGTTCATGGCCAGCGCCGCGGGGCCGGTCCCCGGCTCCAGCGGCTGGAATTCGCCGAATCCCGTAGCCGCCAGCCGTTCCGGCGGCACGCCCATTCCGATCAGGTAATTCACCACGGAGATGGCGCGCGCCGTCGACAGTTCCCAGTTGCTGGCATAGCGCCCGCCCCGGATGGGAACAATGTCGGTATGACCGTCGATACGCAGGATCCAGTTTATCTCCGGCGGCATGCGGGCGGACAGGTCCATCAGCGTGCGCGCCAGACTGCCCAACTGCACCTGCCCCGCCTCCCCCAGTTCGGCCGAGCCGCTGTCGAACAGCACTTCCGACTGGAAGACGAAACGGTCGCCCACGATGCGCACATCGTCGCGATTGCCCAGCACCTCGCGCAGGCGGCCGAAAAATTCCGACCGGAACCGCGCCAGTTCGGCCACCTTGCTGGCCAGCGCGGCATTCAGGCGCCGGCCCAGTTCGGCGATCTGCACCTCCTGCTCCCGCGCCCTGGTCTCCGAAGCGTCGAGGGCGGTGACAAGCTGCTGCAACTGCTGGCGCAGGGCCGCAAGCTGCTGGTTCAGCAAATCGACCTCGCCGCGGGCGGCGGCACTGATGCGGCGCTCCGCCTCCAGTTCCCGGACCAGGGCGGCATGGCGCTCATCGGCCGATATCGCCGCATCCTCTGCGGCCCCCAAGGCGGAAAGCCGGCTTTCCAGCACCTCCCGCTCCGCCAGCGTGGCGCGCAACCGTTCGGTCAGCAACCCCAGATCGGCCTGCAGGCGCGCACTGTTGTCGCGTTCCAGGGCCAGGGCGTCGGCAAGCTGTGCGATGCGGCTGTTGAGGTCGGCCAGTTCCCGGTCGCGGCCCTGCAAGGCCGTGGACAGGTAGAACTGCCCCACCACGAAGACCATCAGCAGGAAGATGACCACCATGGTCAGGCTGGACAGCGCATCCACCCAGCCCGGCCAGATGTCCACTTGCTCCCGCCCGGCGCGGCGGCGGACATAGGCCATGGATCAGCGCTCCGTGTCGCCCAGCGCCGCGACGGTGCGGGCCAGGATCTTGATTTCGCTACGGATTTCCTGAGTGGACTGGACCCGCCCCTGGCTGGTCTCCTCCAGGATGCGGGCTGTGTAGAGTTCCAGGTTGCGGATATGTGCGCGCGTGGCATCATCGATCCCCAGGCTGCCGCCATCGGCCAGCGCACCCGTCAGCTTCTCCATAAGCGGGCGCATCTGGGCCGTCCCCTCGGCCAGGCGCAGCATCAGGGTCTGCTCGGCCCGCATCTGGTCGGTCAGTGTGGCCAGCCGTTCCGTCAGGTTGACCAAATGCTGGTTCTGGGCCTTGCGCCCTTCCTCCGCGCTGGCCATGGTGAATTGCAGACGCTCGATATTCTCTGCCGTCTGTTCCAGCAACGCCTGGATATAGACGGGCACGGAGGCACCGCCACCGCCGCCGTCCCCTTCGCCCAGCGCACCGCTGGACAGCCGCGTGATGCCGGCCAGCCAATCCTCCAGTTCCGTGTAGAACCGGTTCTGGGCCTGGCCCGCCTGCAATTCCAGAAAGCCCAGGACCAGCGATCCCGCCAGACCGAACAGGGAGGAGGAAAAGGCCATCCCCATCCCCGACAGCGGCGCCACCAGACCCGCCTGTAAATTGCTGAACACGCCCGCCACATCGGCATTGTCGGGGGTCAGGCTGGCGATGACGCCGCCGATGGAGAAGACGGTTTCCAGCAGGCCCCAGAAGGTTCCCAGCAGGCCCAGGAAAATCAGCAGCCCGATCAGATATTTGGATATCTCCCGCCCCTCGTCCAGGCGGGTGCCGACACCGTCCAGCAGCGACCGGCTGGCCACCGCGGACAGGGTGAACCGCCCGCCCTGACGCTCGCCCAGCATACGGGCCATGGGGGCCAGCAGGCGCGGCGGCGTGGGGCTGGGCCGATTGGCGCTGAACGCCTCCAGCCAGGCGACCTCCGGCCCCAGTGTCAGTACCTGTCGGAAGATGAACCAGACACCCAGCAGCAGGGTGAACAGGATCAGCCCGTTCAGGGCCGGGTTCGCCAGGAAGGCCTTGGCCAGGGCCGGTGACAATACCGCCGCGATGACGGCGACGGCGACGGCGAACAGCGTCATCCGCAGCAGGAACTTGCGGGGGCGGCTGGCCGGGGGCGCCGGCGGCGGGACGGCTTCGGAAGCGGGGCCGGGGCGGCGGTCGGCGGACAGGCTGGTCATTGGCGGATCACCAGATCGATACGGTCGGGCGGCGGGCTGGCGGAAGCGGCATCGGGCGGCGATGCCTCGGCGAAAACCAGCAGGCGCAGGGGATCGAGGCCCTGCTGCACCAGCCGGTCCCGCAGGGCGCGCACCCGCAGCAGGGCGATGCGCCGCCCATCCCCGGCCCGGTCGGCCGGGCCCGTGGCATGGGCCCGCAGTTCCAGCCGTTCAGACGGCCGGGCCCGCAGGCGGGCAACGATATCCGCCAGCACGGCATCCGTGCCGGCCGGCAGCACATCCGCACCGGGCGCATAGACCAGCGTGCTCTGATCGGCCGGCAGGCGTGCCGGCGCCGCACCGTCCGGCAGTCCCGGAACACGCGGGGGCGGCAGTTCGGCAACGGGTGCGGGGGGGATATCACCCTGGTCGGGTGCAGCGGGCAGCGGGGGCACGGACAGGTCGGGCCGGGCCGGCGCGCGCAAGGGCGCGCGCGTCACGGGGGGGCGGTCGGCGCCGGCGTCGGGCAAGGGGCCGATGCTGTTCTGCGCCAGTGCGCCGACCGGCAGCACGAACATCAGAACCGACGGCAGCAGCAACCGGCGAACGGAAAAGGACAGGCGCATCATCATGCCCGGCATGAAACCTCACAATTATGACCCCGGCATGTCGCGACAACGCTCCGGCGACGGGGCCGGCATGGACGATACTGGACAATGGCCCGACGGACCACCCCGTCATCTGGCATTTTCCCGTCGGCCGGACCGGAAAAGGCCCCCACCGCCGTCCGGTCCTATTCAGGCTGGGTGCGAGGCGCGCGCTCGATGCGCTGCGGTGGCGACGGCCGGTCCCGGCGACGCTCCTCATCCAGCCGGCGGCGGGCTTCCTCCATGGCGCGGCGCTGTTCCTCGGCCTGGCGCTGGCGAGCCTCGTCCTGTGCCTGGCGCTGCTCCTGCTCCACCTGACGGCGGACCTCTTCGGCGGCCCGCCGCTGTTCTTCCGCCTGACGACGCGCATCATCGCGCGCCCGGCGCCTTTCTTCCTCCAGGCGCTGGCGTGTATCCTCGTCGGCGCGGCGATCCCGGTCGCGGCGGCGATCCATTTCCTGCTGCTCGCGCCGGCGGCGTTCTTCCATGCGGCGGCGCGCCTCCTCTGCCGCACGGCGCGCCTCCTCCTCATTGGCGAAGGCCGGGGGTGGGCGGTCGCGATCGCGCTCCCATCGGCCGGGACGCTCCGCCTGCCGGCGGCGTTCCTCCTCCAGGCGGCGCTCGGCTTCCTCCCGCCGCCGCCTTTCCTCACGCAGGCGTCCTTCATAGGACCGGCGGCGGCTTTCAAGGTCCAGCATCATCATGCGGTGACGCCGGTCCTGCTCCCACCACCAGGAATCGCTCCCGCCCCATGTGCGGAACATGGAGCCGGAATCATAAAGAACGCCCGGCCCCCAGTAGAGCGCGTTGCGGTCGACCCCCATCACGACGGTCGATCCCGGCTCGTACCGGACGGGCGGACCGCCCGTGCCCATGCCGGAACCGGTTTCCAGCAATACCTGCAATTCCTGTCGTTCGGCCGGGTCCAGGGCACGGCCCGGCGTGCCCGTCATCGGGTCACCGGCACAGATGCGGCGGAATTCTTCCACCCGCGGATTGGATAGGGGAATGCTGGCCCAGACGACGGGATCATCCTCGATCATCATGGCAACCAGGCGCCGCTGTTCCGCCGCCTCTTCCGGCGACAGGGGCCGGCCGGGCAACCCCGCCTCGGGGCTGCCCATGCAGGCCATGCGCAATTCCAGCAGGCGCCAGGAGGTCTGGGCCATCCAGCGATAGCGGGCTTCCTGCCCCCCATCCTGTGGAAACTGGGTACAGCCGCCCAACAGCAGAAGGGCGGCAGCGGCGATCGACAGAAGGCGCATGCGGGTGGACCGTTCAGCGGTTCCTTTCAGCCGGCGACGATCGCCGGCCCGCCCATCAGATATCACCCGAATGGCGAAATTAGGACAGGCTGGCAGCCATCAGACCGTCGGCCAGGATTACAACCCCGGCCGATGGTCCGATGGCGGATCAGCGCTCCAGCGGCTTGTACTTGATACGGTGCGGCTGGTCGGCCTCCGCCCCCAGGCGGCGGCGCTTGTCAGCCTCATAATCAGCGTAATTGCCCTCGAACCAGACGACCTGACTGTCACCCTCGAACGCCAGGATGTGCGTGGCCAGACGGTCCAGGAACCAGCGATCGTGCGAGATGACCACGGCGCAGCCGGGGAAGGTGGTCAGCGCCTCTTCCAGGGCGCGCAACGTTTCCACGTCCAGATCGTTGGTCGGTTCGTCCAGCAGCAGGACGTTCGCGCCGGACTTCAGCATCTTGGCCAGATGCACCCGGTTGCGCTCACCGCCCGACAGCTGGCCCAGCTTCTTCTGCTGGTCCGGCCCGCGGAAATTGAAGGCGCTGACATAGGCGCGGCTCGGCATGGACTTCTTGCCCAGCTCGATCACGTCCAGCCCGCCGGAGATTTCCTCCCAGACATTCTTCTTGTTGTCCAGGCTGTCGCGGCTCTGGTCGACATAGCCCAACTGCACCGTCTCGCCCACGCGGAAGGTGCCGCCATCGGGCTGTTCCTGCCCGGTGATCATGCGGAACAGGGTGGTTTTACCGGCACCGTTGGGGCCGATGATGCCCACAATGCCACCTGGCGGCAGGCGGAAGGAAAGATCGTCGATCAGCAGCCGGTCGCCAAAGCCCTTGCGCAGGTTCTCGGCCTCAATAACCACATTGCCCAGGCGCGGCGGCGTGGGAATGACGATGCGGGTTTCGCCGATGGCTTCCTTCTGGTTGGCGGAAGCCAGCAATTCCTCGTAAGCCTGGATACGGGCCTTGGACTTGGCCTGACGCGCCTTCGGGCTGGCGCGCACCCATTCCAGTTCCTGCGCCAGTTGCTTCTGCTTGGCGCCCTCTTCCCTTCCTTCCTGCTCCAGACGCTTCTGCTTCTGTTCCAGCCAGGCGGAATAATTGCCCTCGTAAGGGATGCCCGACCCGCGATCCAGTTCCAGAATCCAGCCGGTGACGGCATCCAGGAAGTAACGATCGTGGGTGACCATCACCACGGTGCCGGGATAGTCGGCCAGGAAGCGCTGCAGCCAGGCCACGCTTTCGGCGTCCAGATGGTTGGTCGGTTCGTCCAGCAGCAGCATGTCGGGCTTGGACAGCAGCAGCTTGCACAAGGCCACGCGGCGCTTCTCACCGCCCGACAGCTTCGACACATCGGCATCCCCGGCGGGGCAGCGCAGCGCGTCCATGGCGATTTCGACCGTGCGGTCCAGATCCCAGGCGTCGGCCGCGTCGATCTTTTCCTGCAACTCGGCCTGTTCGGCCATCAGCGTGTCGAAATCGGCATCCGGGTCGCCCATGGCTTCCGACACGGCGTTGAACCGGTCCAGCAGGGCCTTGGTCTCCCCCACCCCTTCCATGACATTGTCCCAGACATTCTTGTCGGGGTTCAATTGCGGTTCCTGCGGCAGGTAACCGACCTTCACACCCTCGGCGGACCAGGCCTCGCCGTTGTAATCCTTGTCCAGCCCGGCCATGATCTTCAGCAAGGTCGACTTACCCGCACCGTTCACGCCCAGCACGCCGATCTTGGCACCGGGATAGAAGGACAGCCAGATGTTCTCGAACACCTTCTTGCCGCCGGGATAGACCTTGGTCACACCCTTCATCACATAGACATATTGATAAGCGGCCATGGGGGCTTCCTTCAGGTAGGCGTCTGCAAGAGGTTTGCGGGCCTTGTACCGCAGCGGGACGCGGGGTGCAATCGGGGTGGGTCGCGCGCCCGCGGAAGGCCGGGGTAAAAAATCCGTCCCCCCCTGTCGGGCGGCGGGACCGCCGGCCGTCCTTGGGAGAGCAGCCGATGCGGACAGCCAGGATCAAGGAGAGGCCCGACCCATGACGACCGTCAAGCAGCATCTCTGGTTCGAGAAGGACATGGAAGCGGCTGTGCGCTTCTATACGGGGCTGATCCCCGGTTCCATCCTGGAATGGGTCACGCCACTGCCGGCCGACACCCCCAGCGGCCCGGCCGGCAGTGTGCGCCTGGCCGTCTTCACCCTGGGCGACCAGCGCTACATGGCCATCGAGGCGGGACCGCTGGACGCCTTCAATCACAGTTTTTCCATCATTGTGGAATGCGATGATCAGACCGAGATCGATCGGCTATGGTCCGCCCTGTCGGAGGGCGGGCAAGTCGAGCAATGCGGGTGGCTTCGCGACCGCTGGGGCCTTTGCTGGCAGATCACGCCAAGGCGCCTGGGTGAATTGATGCAGGGCGATCCGGGGCAGGCGCGGCGTGTGACGGAAGCGATGCTGAAGATGGTGAAATTCGATATTGCAGCCCTGGAAGCAGCCGCCAAAGCCGGGCCGTAAGCGCAGGAAAAGGGGTTTACAGACGCACCCTATCCCGATGATGTCCGCAAACCCCTAACAGGACAGGATTTTCTCTGTTAGGATCAGATGTTGACCACGTCGCGGCAGGTCCCCATGGGTATGTTCGATTTCCTGAAGGTGGATGTTGTCGAGAAGGTGCGGGTGCCCAACTACACCGCCCATCTGAAAATCGACGGCAAGTCACTGACCATTGCCAACCTGGGGCTGAACAGCGTCACCGTGGCCGGGGCCAAGCTGAAGGTCGGGCAGGCCGTGACGTTCGATCTGGACCTGAAGGACCCCAAGCAGAAGTTGTCGCTGAAGGCTGCCGGCACGGTCGCCGCGGTGGAAAAGGCCGGCACCAGGATCAATTTCACCAACCTGCCCGAGGATAGCCGCAAGGCCGTGGCCCTGTTCCTGGCCCGCTACGCCATCGCGCGCTGAAGCCGGCAGCGGCACTGGAAAGGTTGCCCACCGCGCGCGCTTCCTGGCAAAGTCCCCCCTGCGGCGCAATGCCGGTGAGCAGGAGGAAGGGACGTTCATGAGCGCCAACAAGCGGATCGGCATCCTGACCAGCGGCGGCGATTGCGCCGGGCTGAACGCGGTCATCCGGGCGGCGGTCCATCGCGCCGCGCATTACGGCTGGGAGGTCGTGGGGATCGAGGATGGCACGCAGGGCCTGCTGTCACGGCCCGTCCGCTATATCACGCTGGACACCAACCGTGTCGATTGCGCCATGATGCGCCAGGGCGGCACCATCCTGGGCACCACCAACAAGGGTGACCCCTTCGCCTATCCCATGGCCGACGGGTCCCGCAAGGACCGGTCGATGGAGATCATCGGCGGCCTGCGCGAACTGGGCGTGGACAGCCTGATCGGCATCGGCGGCGACGGATCGATGGCCATCCTGCGCAAACTGGCCGATGTCGGCGGGCTGAAACTGATCGGCATCCCCAAGACCATCGACAATGACCTGGGCATCACGGAGATGTCGGTCGGCTTCGACACGGCCGTGGCCGTCGCGACGGAGGCGCTGGACCGCCTGCAGCCCACCGCCGCCAGCCATGACCGCGTCATGGTGCTGGAGGTTATGGGGCGCGACGCCGGCCACATCGCGCTGTCCGCCGGCATCGCGGGCGGGGCCGATGTGATCCTGCTGCCCGAACTGCCCTGGTCGGTGGCCGGCATCGCCGACAAGATCCGTCGCGTACAGGCCGACGGACGCAATTTCGCGCTGGTCGTCGTGTCGGAAGCCGCCAAGACCATGGAAGGCGGCACAGCCAAGCAGGAATTCGCCGACGGGCAGAAGCGCTATGGCGGCATCGGCAATTATGTCGGCCACCTGATCGCGGAGGCGACGGGGGCGGAGACGCGCGTCACCGTGCTGGGCCATGTGCAGCGCGGCTGCCCGCCGGGGCATAATGACCGCGTCGTGGCATCGGCCTTCGGCGTGGCGGCCGTGGATCTGCTGGCGGCGGGAAAGTCCGACCGGCTGGTCGCCTGGTCCAACCGCCGCGTCATCGACATCCCCATCGCCGATGCCATCGCGACCTATGCCGCCGTGGACCTGGACGGTACGCTGATGCGCACCGCCCGCGGGCTGGGCATCTATCTGGGGGACGAGCCGCGGGGCGGATGAACCGGGCACAGAGGGGGTGTGAAGGGCCGGAGGGGTGCAACGGCCATAGGGTGCAAAGATAAGGATGGCGTGATGGGCAGCAACGCGGGCACGGTCGCCGACCGGATCATCACCCTGGTCCGGGCCCGTCCGGGCCTGACGGAGATCATGATCGCCGAACATCTGTTCGGCCACGGGGCCCGGCAGCAACGTGTCAACCAGGATTGCCGCCTGCTGGTCGCCGCCGGTGCGCTGGAGCGCCGCGGCGGTGGCGGGCCCGGTGATCCCTATCGGTATCATCCGCCCAGGGCTGCCCGTGTGCCGGCCGCCCCCTCGGACATTCCCGACCTGTGGCCTTTTTCCCTGGCGGTCTATGCGGGGCCGGACGTGGCGGCGGCCTGCCTTTTGGCGCAGGACGAGCACGGGGCCGATGTGAACCTGCTGTTATGGGCCGCCTGGCTGGGTGCCCGCGGCCATGTGCTGACCCCGGTCGAACTGTCCGCCGCCCGGCATGCGACAGCCCCCTGGCGACAGGATGTCGTGCAGCCGCTGCGCGCGCTTCGCCGCCGCCTGAAATCGGGGCCAGCGCCCGCACCGGAGGATGCAGCCACCCAGGCCCTGCGCGCACAGGTCAAGGCCGCGGAACTGGAAGCGGAGCGCATCCAGCAGACCGTTCTGGCCCGCCTTCCCCTCCACCGGCGCACCGATGCGGGCTGGGACGAGGCCCTGGCCGCCAACCTGTCGCTGTTGCTGCCCGGTGACGCCGCCACGGCTGTAACAGAGCCGTTACACAGCGCCATTCGCGGCCTGTGAAACCCGGTGCTACGGTCGCTGTCCAAGAGCCGCCGTCAGGCGGCCCGACAATACACGTCAGCAATCCCCGTACCGGAGTGAACAGCATGAAGGGCCTGTCCGCCAGCACCTGCCTGGGCGCCCTCGGCCTGACCCTGTTGATGGGTCTGGGCCAGCCCGCGATGGCGCAAGCTTCCAGCACGCCGGCCGTCGATCCCGGCATCAGCCCCTGCGATGATTTCTTCCTGCATGCCTGCGGCCCCTGGATCAAGGAGAACCCCATCCCGGCCGACCGGGCCCGCTGGGGCACCTTCGACGCGCTGCAGCAGAGCAACCAGAACCTGCTGCACGCCATCCTGGAGAAGGCAGCCGCCGGCACCGAACCGGGCACGGCCAAGATCGGCGCCTTCTATGCCGCCTGCATGGACGAGGCCGCCGTCGACAAGGCGGGGCTGGCACCGGTGAAGCCGCTGCTGGACCGGATCGCCGCCCTGAAGGACAAGAAGCAGGTCGCCGGTCTTGTGGCCGTGCTGCACGACGCCGGGGTAAACGCCCTGTTCAGCTTCGGCCCGCAGCAGAGCTTCGCCAGGGCAGAGGACACCATCGCCGCCTTCGACCAGGGTGGCCTGGGGCTGCCCGACCGCGATCTCTACCTGAAGGATGATGAGCGGTCGGTGACGCTGCGGGCGGCCTATGAGAAGCATGTAGCCGCCATTTTCACCCTGGCCGGCGACGATGCCGCCACGGCAGCGCGCAAGGCAGCAGCCGTGATGGCGTTCGAGAGGAAGCTGGCCACGGGCACGATGCCCAAGGTGGAACGGCGCGACACCAGCCGGCTGGACAATCCCACGACGCTGAAGGATTTCGCGGCCGGACATGCGGGCGTGGACTGGGCCGCCTATGTCAGGACGGTGGGCGCTCCGGCTTTCACCGAGATGAATGTCAACGATCCCGGCTTCTTCACGAACCTGGACAAGACGGTCGCCGACAGCGACCTGGGCGATATCCGCACCTATTTCACCTGGCAGGCACTGCGCCGGTCTTCCCCGTGGCTGTCGAAGCCCTTCGTGGAGGAGAATTTCGCGTTCTACGGCAAGACCCTGTCGGGCGCGCAGGAATTGCGGCCGCGCTGGAAGCGCTGCACCGACGCCGCGGACAACGCGCTGGGCGAGGATCTGGGCCGCCATTACGTGGAAAGCGCCTTTGGGCCGGAACACAAAAAGCGCATGCTGGTCATGCTGGACGATCTGCGCGCCGCCTATGCGCAGGAAATCCGGGATCTGGACTGGATGGGGCCGGAAACCAAGGCCAAGGCCCTGGAGAAGCTGGACGCCATGGCCCAGAAGATCGGCTATCCCGACCAGTGGCGCGACTATACGGCGCTGACCGTCGCCAGGGACGCGCTGCTGGGCAACCTGTTCCGGTCCGCCGCCTTCGAGAATGCCTATCAGAACGCCAAGATCGGCAAGAAGGTGGACAAGAACGAATGGTACATGACGCCACCCACCGTGAACGCCTATTATGATCCCAGCCAGAACAACATCAATTTCCCGGCCGGCATCCTGCAGCCGCCCTTCTTCGACTTCAAGGCCGACGATGGGTTGAACTACGGCGCCATCGGCGCCGTCATCGGGCACGAGATGACCCATGGGTTCGATGATCAGGGCCGCGCCTTCGATGCCCACGGCAACCTGAAGGATTGGTGGACGGAGGCCGACGCCACGCGGTTCAACGAGAAGGCGCAATGCCTGGTGGACCAGTACGGCGCCTATACTGTGGCCGGCGACACCCCCCTGAACGGCAAGCTGACGCTGGGGGAGAACACGGCCGACAATGGCGGCCTGCGTCTGGCGCTGGCCGCCCTTCGCAACCGCCTGGGTGGGCAGAACGCCCTGAGCGCGCGCGGGGCCGATGGGCTGAGCGCGGAACAGAAGCTGTTCTATGGCTGGGCCGGGGTCTGGTGTTCCTCCGCCCGGCCCGAGGCGGAACGGCTGCGGGCGCAGACGGACCCGCATTCGGCCGCCCGCTATCGCGTCAACGGTACGGTGGCCAACATGCCGGAATTCGCCAAGGCCTTCAATTGCAAGCCCGATGACGCCATGGTGCGCGGCGCCAAGGCATGCAAGGTCTGGTAATCCGGCCCTTTTTCGGCAAGCATGCAGGGGCCGGCCCGGTGACGGGCCGGCCCTTTCCATTAGTGCCCGGATCCCGATGCCCCTGCCCGCCCTGCGCCTTTCCACACCCGACGATGTCGCCGCCATCCATGCCGTCTGGCGCGCCGCCGTCGATGCCACGCATGGCTTCGTGGCGCCGGCCGACCTGGATTTCTATGAAAACCTGCTGCTGACCCTCTATCTGCCGCAGGTTCCCGTCTGGCTGGCAACACTGGAGGATGGGACGGCCACCGGCTTCATGGGATTGACGGGCCCCAAGATCGATGCGCTTTTCGTCCATCCCGCCTTCCACCGCACCGGTGTCGGCCGCCGGCTGATCGACCATGCGGCCAGTCTGCATGCGCAATTGCTGGTCGATGTGAATGCCCAGAACCCCGGCGCGGTAACCTTCTACCGCACCCTGGGCTTCCGCGTCGTGGGCCGTTCCCCCATCGATCATGGGGGAAAGCCCTATCCGCTCATCTTCATGGCACGGGTATAGAGCGGTTCTCCTTTGACTGGAAAGCCGCGTGAAGCCGCAGATGCGGCGCCGGCAATTGAGGGCGGTGACCAGAACCAATAGGTTCTGGTCACCGCAAAATAGTATGAGTGATGGAGCCGTAATCAGGCGGACAGGCGCCTTTCGATGGCGCTGTCGATGTGGCGCTTCAGGTCGGGATCGGTGGTGTAGAGACGGTTGAAATCGCGGCGATCCAGCAGCAGAAGCCGGCAATAGGCGATGGCCGTGACGTCGGCATTGCGCGGCTGGTCCAGCACCAGCGAAATCTCGCCGAAGAAATCGCCGCTGCCCAGGCGGATCGGCGCCTCCAGCCCCGGCACATGCACGGCGACGGCACCTGAAGAGATGAAATAGACCGTGTCGCCCCGCTCCCCCTTGCGCACGATGGGCTGACCGGGGAAATAGAGTCGCGGCTTCAGCAGCCGTTCGATCTGCGCCAGCCGGTCGGGCGCCAGACCGGTGAACAGCGGCACGCGGGCCACCAGTTCATGCGTGGCCAGCCCCAGGTCGAGTTGCGGCGGCTTGCTGACACCCTGCCAGCGCTCCCGCAGGTCACGTTCCAGGTCGTTCAGGATCTCGCGGCTGATCAGCGCCTCCTCGAACAGGGACTGGGTCGATCTTTCCTCCATCCGCAGGCCCGCGCGGATCAGGTACTGCGACTGCACGGCGTCCAGATAGGCCGGGTATTGCAGCCGGATGGAATCCAATGCCTCGTCCACGATCTTGAGGCGCTGGACCAGCCGGGTCCGCACGGCGTCGGCCGTGGCCTTGCCCAGCATGGGCACCAGGCGGTCCCCGGTGAACTCCATCGTCTCCTTCAGGCAGAAACGCAGGGCGGTCAGCATGGCATAGCGCTCCGACAGCCGCGCCGACACCGGCCGTTCCAGGCCGAACCGCCGATGCAGCCAGAGGGCCAGCCGCAGCGACCGGCCCGGCCGCAACTGCTTGGCCGCCACCTTCTCATAGGCTGCGGCCCCACCCGTCTTCAGCGCATCCTGCAGGCGCCCCGCGGCGGCCGTCAGCGTCTGCACCGACAGGCGGGAAATGACACCGTCGCGGAAATAGGACAGGAACCGCTGTTCCTCGTACCGGGCCAGGGTGGAGAGGCCGATATAGACCTTGTCATCCGGCGACAGTGCGCCATAGCGGCTTTCCAGATCCAGCTGCTCCTGCGCCAGTTCGGCGCCACGCTCCAGCAGGGGCTCCACCGCATGTTCGACCGGAAAGCCGAACCGCTTGGCCACTTCCTCCAGGTCGCGGCGGACATTGGTCAGCGACAGGCCGACGGCCCGGTTGCGCAGGTTCAGTTCCACCGGCGTCAGCCGGTCCAGCTTCAAAAGCCTGATCAGCGGCCGCAGTGTCGTACCCTGCACGAACAGGGTGAACAGCACGAACCCGGTGACGACGACGGCTACATGCTCCTTGATATAGACGGGAAGCTGCGGATGCTCGGTCACGGCCAGCGCCAGTGCCAGCGATACGGCACCACGCAACCCGCCCCAGGTCATGACGATGCGGAACCGGTTGCCGATCCGGTCGCTGGCACCGATCCAGGCCAGCATGGGCAGCAACCCGAAGATCACCAGCGCGCGGGCCACCAGTGCTGACACGATCAGCGCCCCCAGCAGGGCAAAATGGCTCCATTTCGCATTCATCAAGGTCGGCGGCACCAGCATCGACGCGAACAGGAAGATCAGGGAATTGGCCCAGAATCCCAACTGCTTCCATACCTGGTCCAGGCTGGCCCAGCTTTCCGGGCTGACCCGTGTGCGGCCCGACGACGCCATGACCAGACCCGCCACCACCACGGCCACCACGCCCGACACCCCCAGGAAATGTTCCCCAAGGATGAAGGTGAGATAGGCCAGCGTCAGGGTCAGCGTGATTTCCGACAGGGTCTGGCCCCGCAACGGCGTGATGATCAGGGCCGCGGCCCAGGCCATGGCCCAGCCCACCACGACGCCGCCCGCGAATTTGACAATGAAGTCGGAAGTGGCCTGCCCCAGGTCCGGTTCCCCGCCCTGGGTCAGCAATCCCAGCAACAAGGTGAACAGGACGATGGCGGCGGCATCGTTGAACAGGCTTTCGCCTTCCACCAGAATGGTCAGCCGCCGGGGCGCGCCCAGGTCGCGGAAGATGCCGACGACGGCGGCGGGATCGGTGGTGGCGATGATACTGGCCAGCAGCAGGCAGATGATCAGGGCCTTCTGCGTCGGCATCCCGTGCCAGATACCCCACACCCACCACATGGCCAGGCCGGAAATCAGCGTGGCGATCAGCACGGCCACGACGGCCAGCAGCAGGATGGGCCCCAGATCGTCCATCATGCGCCGCACATCCACGCCCAGCGCGGTTTCGAACAGCAGGATGGGCAGGAAGATATAGAGGAAGGCCGACGAGGTCAGCTCCACCTCCCCCACCGCATGGATGAAGGCGTTGAACGGTCCCGTCCCCTCGCCGAACAGCGACCCCGATCCGTGCAGCAGCAGGCCGAAGCCGACGCCCAGCGCCGCCAGCACAACCGTGTAGGGCAGGCGCAGACGCTGGGCCAGTGGCGGCAGCAGGCTGACCAGCCCCAGCAATCCGGCGACGGCCAGCAAGGTGTTGATCAGGGGTTCCATGATGCGATGGGGCACCGGCAAGGGCGGGAACGGTGGCGGACAGCATGACATGGAAGCGGGCCGCGATGCCAGCACCGCCACCGGCGTGCAACCGGGGAGCCGGAATGCGCGGGCGTGGCCTGAACGGTCGTATGGCGCGGCGCCATAAATTCATCTACCTTGCGGAGCCTTGAGAAACAGAGACGATCGTTGCAGAGCGGGAACAGATCGTCCAGGGCGTGGGGCGCCATGGACAAGGTTGGGGGGCGGTCGCGAAATGGTGGACGATCTGGTTGATTTCGCGGCCGAGCCGACGGGGGAGCCCGCGGCGCCCGAACTGCCCCCCTGGCTGGTCCTGATCGCCGATGACGACCCGTCCGTCCATAATGTCACGCGGCTGGCGCTGCGTGACATGCGGCACGATGGCCGCCGCCTGCTGTTCCTGTCCGCCTATTCAGCGGCAGAGGCGCGGCAGATGCTGGCCGTCTATCCCGATATCGCCCTGATCCTGCTGGATGTGGTGATGGAGAAGGATGATGCCGGCCTGACCCTTGCGCGCGCCGTGCGCGAGGAATTGGGCAACCACCATGTCCGCATCATCCTGCGCACAGGCCAGCCGGGACAGGCGCCCGAGCGCGAGGTGGTGGAGCGCTACGACATCAATGATTACCGCGCCAAGGACGAGTTGACGGCGCGACGGCTGTGGACCTCCGTCTACACGGCCCTGCGTGCCTATGAGCAGGTCCGCGCACTGGCGGATAACCGTGCCGGGCTGACCCGCGTCCTGGACGCCACGGCCCGCCTGTTCGGTGAACGCGACCCCGACATCCTGGCCGCCATCGCGGTGCAGGACCTGTGCGCCCTGGCCGGGCCGGGAACGGTGGGATTGCTGGTCCGCGGCGAGCTGGTGGGCGGCGTGCCCACGGGGGAACCGCTGGTGCTGGCCGGCACGGGCGGGCATGGCGGTCCGCTGGCTCCCGGCCTGCTGTCGCATCTGGTCCCGGCGGAACGCGGACAGCAGGTCGTCCGCGCCCTGACGGCCGACGGCCCGGTGGGCGGCGACGACTGGTTCGCGATCGCGGCCGCGCTGTCGGACGAAACGGCGATCGTGCTGCATCTGGCCAACCTGCCGGCCGGCCGCATGCCCCAGGCCGGCATGATGGCCCTGTTCGCGCGCACGGTGGCGGTGGCGCTGGAGAATGCCCGGCTAGTGGCACAATTGTCGAAGGACCGCACGCATGACCGCGCCACGGGCCTGCTGAACCGGGTCGGCTTCATCCAGGCGATCGAGGCACGGCTGGAGGAATTGCAGCATGGCGGGGTGGAAAGCGCCGCCGTGGGCATCATCGACCTGCGGCATTTCCGCGACATCAACCAGGAACTGGGCGTGGCCAGCGGCGACCGGCTGTTGACCACCACGGCGCGGCGCATCCTGGACGCCGCCGGCCCCGGCGCGGTCTGCGCCCGCACGGGCGGCGACCAGTTCGCCCTGCTGCTGCCCGGCTCCCCCCGGCTGGCCGAAGCCAGGGACCAGTTGCACGCTGCCGCCAGCGCCGTCAGCGAGCCCTTGGTTCTGGCCGGGCGGGAGGTGCATCCCATGTCCTCGCCCGGTCTGGCCTGGTGCAACTGCATGGGCCGGCATGGCGAGGAATTGCTGGCCCGGGCGGAAGAAAGCATGCAGGCATCCAAGCGCGCCTTCGGCCGCCTGCAGGAGGTGGTGATCGGCGCGGAGCCGCTTGATGGCGGCCGGCTGGGCCTGACCATGGAACTGGGCAGTGCGCTGAAACAGGGTCAGTTCGAGCTTTATTACCAGCCCATCGTCGATGCCGGAACGCGCGAGGTGGTGGCGTTCGAGGCGCTGGTGCGCTGGAATCATCCGTCGCGCGGGGTGGTGATACCCGCTGCCTTCATCCCCACAGCGGAGGAAACGGGCCTGATCGTGCCCATCGGCACCTGGGTGATGCGCGCCGCGGCCGAACAGACGGCCACGTGGACGCGGGCCGCCGGCCGCCCGGTCTGGGTCAGCGTCAACATTTCCGCCGCGCAATTGTCCGAGCCCGGCTTTCTGGACCATGTGCGCTGCGTGATCCGGGAGACGGGCGTCGATCCGACGCTGCTGAAGCTGGAAGTGACGGAAAGCACCATCATCGGTGATCCGGGCCACGCCGCGGAAATCCTGACGGGCCTGCGCGGGCTGGGCATCCGTCTCTGCATGGATGATTTCGGCACGGGCTATTCCAACCTGGCCTACCTCCAGACCCTGCCCTTCGATTTCCTGAAGGTGGACCGGGCCTTCGTGTCCAGCATGATCGACCGGTTCGAAAGCCGGACCATCCTGCGCACCATGCTGGCCCTGGCCCAGCAATTGTCGCTGGAAGTCGTGGCGGAAGGCGTGGAAACGCAGGAGCAGGCGGATGAGCTGGCGCGTCTGGGCTGCGGCTTCCTGCAGGGCTTCCTTTACGGCCGGCCCATGCCAGCGGCCGCGGCCGGACGCCTGATCGGCGCCGGTGCGGCGTGACCATCGTCGGCCATGGGATCGGCATCGACCGGATAGATACGCGCCAGGAGGGACAGGACGGCGGTCACCGCCTCCCCCCGCAGGCTGTAGAAGATGGTCTGCGCCTGACGGCGGGTCTGGACCATACCCTCCAGCCGCAGCAGGGCCAGATGCTGGCTCAGCGCCGATTGTGACAGGCCGACAAGGGTTTCCAGTTCGCCCACCGCCTTCTCGCCTTCGGCAAGATGCAACAGCACGCACAGGCGTCGTTCATTGCCCATTGCCTTCAGCAGGGCGGCCGCATCGGTGGTCTTGACAGGCAGGACAGGCGCATTCATAGGGCTTTAACTGTATCGCGGGGGCAGGGCGTCAAGCCCGCCGGGACGATAAAATTCCAGCCAGGGAAACGGTCAGATGGACAGCACCGGCATGCAAGCCGACCTCACGCTGGACTGCACGGGCCTGAAATGCCCCATGCCGGTGCTGCGTGCGGCCAAGGCGCTGCGCGCCATGCAGCCGGGCCAGATTCTGCACGTGACCGCCACAGACAAGGCGGCACAGAAGGATTTCGCCACCTTCTGCCGGGAAGGCGGACACATCCTGCTGGGCACCGATGCCTTGGGGCCGGCGGCCGGCGGTGATGCGACACGTTTTCGCATACGGCGAGGCGGCCATGCGCCGGCCTGATGATCTGCCGCAATGACGACGACCGGCATCCGCCCCCATGATATCCTGGCGTGCCCGCCGGCGTTAATCAGGCGGGCGGAGAACCGACCAGGGGGACGTGACGCCGGATGAACACGCTGCTTTTCTCGCATTCCGACTGCCTTGAACATGACACGGGCTATGGCCATCCCGAATGCGCCGACCGGCTGCGCGTCGTGCTGTCGGCGCTGGAGGACGAGGTCTTCATGTTCCTGGACCGGCGCGACGCGCCGCTGGCCACCCGCGAACAGTTGGAGCGCGTGCATCCCGCGGCCCATGTCACGGCCCTGCTGGATGCCATTCCGGCCCAAGGCCATGGCAGCATCGATGCCGACACCGTGCTGTCGCCCGGCACGGGCACGGCCGCCCTGCGGGCGGCGGGCGCCGTGGTCGCCGCCGTCGATGCCGTGTGCGGGGGACAGGCGCGCAATGCGTTCTGCGCCGTGCGCCCGCCCGGCCACCATGCCGAGCCTGACCAGGCGATGGGCTTCTGCCTGTTCAATAATATCGCGGTCGGGGCGGCCCATGCCCGTGCCATCCATCGCGTTCAACGGGTGGCCATCGTCGATTTCGATGTGCATCACGGCAATGGCACACAAACCTTCTGCCAGCACGACGCGGACCTGTTCTATGGCTCCACCCACCAATGGCCGCTTTATCCCGGCACGGGGTCCGTGCGGGAGAAAGGCGATTTCGGGAATATCGTGAATGCCTGCCTGCCGCCCATGTCCGGCAGCCCCGAATTCCGCCATGCCATCCAGGCCCAGATGATCCCGGCGCTGGATGCCTTCCGGCCCGACCTGCTGATGATTTCCGCCGGGTTCGATGCCCATATGCGCGACCCGGTCGGGGGGCTGGACCTGACAGACGATGATTTTGTCTGGGTCACAGGCAAACTGATCGAGGTGGCGGACCGCCATGCCCGCGGCCGCATCGTTTCCGTGCTGGAGGGTGGGTACGACCTGCGCGCGCTGGCCAGTGCGACGGCCGCACATGTAAAGACCCTGATGGTGGCCTGACGCCTTCGGCCATGCGTGGCACTTGAACCGGCGGGCCGGGGGACATACAGTCCGGCCTTCCGAAAGCCAATGCGATGCCATGACCGACCAGACCCTGCCCCCCGATATCGCCGCGCTCTCCTTCGAAGATGCGCTTGCCGAGCTGGAGCGGATCGTCCGCCAGTTGGAGGAGGGCAAGGCCAAGCTGGACGACGCCATCCAGTCTTACGAACGCGGCACCTGGCTGAAACGGCATTGCGAAGCCAAGCTGCGCGAGGCGCAGGCCAAGGTGGACCGCATCACCATCGCCGCCGATGGCACCATCAGCGCCGAACCTGCCCGCCTGGATTGAGGTCCCCTTGATGCCGTCATTGCCCAAGACATTGACCACCGCCATGGCGGATACCGTCGAACAGGTGGAAGCCGCCATCGAGGTGCTGCTGCCCCGCACCAGCCTCATGGAAGCGCGGCTGTTCGACGCCATGCGCTATGGTTGCCTGGGCGGAGGCAAGCGGCTGCGGCCCTTCCTGGTGATGGAAAGCGCCCGCATGTTCGGGGTGAACCCGGCCTGTGCGCTGCGCACGGCCGCCGCGGTGGAGTTCATCCATTGCTACAGCCTGATCCATGACGATCTGCCGGCCATGGACGACAGCGAGTTGCGGCGGGGCCGCAAGACGGTGCATCTGGAATTCGATGAGGCGACGGCGATCCTGGCCGGCGACGCATTGCTGACCCAGGCGTTCGAGATTCTGGCCAATCCCGAAACGCATGAGGATGCACAGGTGCGCTGCCGGCTTGTGGCCGGTCTGGCCAAGGCCGCCGGGCCCAGGGGCATGGTCGGCGGACAGATGCTGGACCTGATCGCGGAGACGACACCACTGGATATCGGGGCCATCACGCGGCTCCAGCGCCTGAAGACGGGGGAGATGATCGCCTTTTCCGCCGTGGCCGGCGCCATTCTGGGCCGGGCCGGCTCGCCGCAGCACCATGCGCTGCAGGCCTATGCCCACGATCTGGGCCTGGCCTTCCAGATTGCCGACGACCTGCTGGATGTCGAAGGCAGCCAGGAAGAGGTGGGCAAGCCCGTGGGCAGGGACAACGTCGCAGGAAAAGCCACATTCGTGTCCATCCTGGGCGTGGAGCGGGCCCGCGACCAGGCGCGCCGGCTGGCCGGTCAGGCGGCCCAGCACCTGGAGATATTCGGGGACCGGGCTGAAATGCTGCGTCAGGTGGCGCATTATGTGGTCGAGCGGCGTGCATAAGGGCAGCCGCCATCGCGGATGACACCCGGGGGCCGCAGACCGGCGGTGCCCGGCGTTCAAGGGGCGCTGGTGGAAACAGAAAAAGAGGAAGGGACCATGTCCCAGTCGAAGACGCCGTTGTTGGACCAGGTCAATATCCCCGCCGATCTGCGCCGGCTGGCACCCACGCAATTGCGCCAGCTTGCCGATGAGTTGCGGCAGGAAACCATCGACGCGGTGTCGGTGACGGGTGGCCATCTGGGCGCCGGACTGGGGGTGGTGGAGCTGACCGTCGCCATCCATTACTGCTTCGACACGCCGGACGACCGGCTGATCTGGGATGTGGGCCATCAGGCCTATCCGCACAAGATCCTGACGGGGCGGCGCGACCGTATCCGCACCCTGCGCATGGGCGGCGGCCTTTCCGGCTTCACCAAGCGGTCGGAGAGCGAGTACGACCCGTTCGGCACGGCGCACAGCTCCACCTCCATCTCCGCCGGGCTGGGCATGGCGGCCGCGCGCGATCTGGCCGGGCGGACCAACAATGTCGTGGCCGTCATCGGCGACGGGGCCCTGTCGGCCGGCATGGCGTATGAAGCCATGAACAATGCTGGTGCCCTGCAATCGCGGCTGGTCGTCATCCTGAATGACAACGACATGTCCATCGCGCCGCCTGTGGGCGCGCTGTCGGGCTATCTGTCGCGGCTGATCTCCTCCAAATCCTACCGCGGGTTCCGGGATTTCTCCAAGCAGGTGGCCGAACACTTGCCCCGCCCCCTGCTGAACGCCGCCCGCCGGGCGGAGGAATATGCCAGGGGCATGGTGACCGGCGGCACGCTGTTCGAGGAACTGGGCTTCTATTATGTCGGGCCCATCGACGGCCATAATCTGGACCATCTGCTGCCGGTCCTGGAAAATGTCCGCGACGATCCGACAGGTGGCCCCGTCCTGATCCATTGCGTGACGCAGAAGGGCAAGGGCTACGCCCCGGCCGAGGCATCGGCCGACAAGCTGCACGCCGTGGGCAAATTCGATGTGATCACGGGCACCCAGGCCAAGCCCAAGGCCAATGCCCCGTCCTACACCCGTGTCTTCGCCGAAAGCCTGATCAAGGAAGCCGCCAGGGACGAGAAGATCGTCGCCATCACGGCTGCCATGCCGTCGGGCACCGGGCTGGACCTGTTCGAGCAGAAATTCCCCAAGCGCAGCTTCGACGTGGCCATCGCCGAACAGCACGCCGTGACCTTCGCGGCCGGCATGGCCACCGAGGGGTTCAAGCCCTTCTGCGCCATCTATTCCACCTTCCTGCAGCGCGGCTATGACCAGTTGGTCCATGACGTGGCATTGCAGAACCTGCCCGTGCGCTTCGCCATCGACCGCGCCGGCCTGGTCGGGGCCGATGGGGCCACCCATGCCGGCGCCTTCGACGTGGCCTATCTGGCCTGCCTGCCCAACATGGTGGTGATGGCCGCGGCGGACGAGGCGGAACTGGTGCATATGGTGGCAACCTGTGCCGCCCATGATGCCGGCCCCATCGCCGTGCGCTATCCGCGCGGCGAAGGCGTGGGCGTGGAAATGCCCGAACAGGGCCTGCCCCTGGCCATCGGCAAGGGCCGTGTCATCCGCGAAGGATCGAAGGTCGCCATCCTGTCACTGGGGGCGCGTCTGGCGGAGGCGCAGAAGGCGGCAGAAGATCTGGCCGCCCTCGGTCTGTCCACCACCGTCGCCGATGCCCGGTTCGCCAAGCCCATCGACATGGAACTGGTGGAACGGCTGGTCCGGGACCATGAGGTGCTGATCACCATCGAGGAAGGCAGCATCGGCGGCTTCGGCAGCCATGTGCTGCACCACCTGGCGACCAGCGGCCTGCTGGATCTGGGTTGCAAGGTCCGCCCCATGGTCCTGCCCGACACCTATCAGGATCATGACAGTCCGGCGAAGCAATACGAGCAAGCCGGCCTGACCGCCCGCGACATCGTGGCCACGGCGCTGAAGGCGCTGGGGGTGGAGGGGAAGGCGGCCGTGGGGGCGTAGCCAAGCCCACGAATGTGGGCGGCGGCGGTTGAGGCCGGTGATCGGTTGCGATCACCGGGCCTAAGGTACACCGCTGCCCTCAGAGAATCCCAGGAGAGATCTCACATTTTCCTTGATTTTCAGAGGCTTAAACAAGAGATTTCGAGGATTCTCTGGTCATTTGGGTATATAAGAGCACAACGCCCGGATCGCTCCCCCTCGCAAATGACGGCTCCGAATCGAACTGGTGGATGGTTGAGCCACGGTTACTCGTAGACCGCGTAATATTTGCGCGCCGGCTCCCTGATATCCCAGACGCCGGTGAAGCCGGCCGGCATGATGAAGGCGTCGCCAGCCCTGAAGGTGCGGCTGGAACCGTCATCGCCCGTCACCACGACCAGCCCTTCCAGCAGATGGCAGAACTCGTTCTCCGTGAAGACGACGCGCCAGGCGCCGACGGCGCCCGTCCAGATACCGCAGTTGAAGCGGCCATCGGTGCTGCTGAACCGGTTGCTGACGGTCTGCACGGGATCGCCGCCCAGCAACCGGTCCGACGCGGGGCGGTAGGTTTCGGGCGCCGGACCGGGGTCGGCCAGGGCGATGATTGCGGGAAAGGGCTGGTCATTCATCACGTCACCTCCGTCCGGGGACCGGCCTGGCGCCGGTCCTTGAAGAAATCGCGCAGCAGGGCAGCCGCCCTGCCCTCCCCCAGGCCGCCATAATGGTCGGGCGCATGGTGGCAGGTCGGTTGCTGGAAAAAGCGCGGGCCATGATCCACGGCCCCCCCCTTGGGATCATAGGCCCCGAAATAGAGCCGCCGCAGCCGGGCGAAGCTGATCGATGCCGCGCACAGGGCACAGGGCTCCAGCGTCACATAAAGATCCAGCCCCGGCAGGCGCGGACTGCCCAGCAATGCCGCGGCCTGCCGGATGGCCAGCACCTCTGCATGGGCCGTGGGATCGCACAGTTCCTCCGTCCGGTTGCCGGCGGCAGCCAGCACGCGCCCCGTGGCCGGGTCGATGATGACGGCACCCACCGGCACCTCGCCGCGAACGGCCGCGGCCGCGGCTTCGGCAAAGGCGATATCCATGGGCGACGGGCGGAAACGGGGATCGGTCATGATGTGCGCAAGGCTGCATGGGACGGTCGCGCCCGTCAAGCCGGGGCCCGCTTGCGGGGCGGGGGGCTTTGCGCGTAATCTCCGGCCCCATGTCCCAGAATTCCTATGACCCCCTGCGTCAGGTGCCTGTCGAAGACGGCACCGATGATGCCGAAACGGATGACGCCACCAACCTGCCGGGTGGGGAGCGCATCGCCAAGCGGCTTGCCCGCGCCGGTGTCTGTTCCCGGCGCGATGCGGAGCGCTGGATCGCCGACGGCAGGGTGCGCGTGAATGGCAGGGTGCTGGACACCGCCGCCTTCCTGGTGCGTGACGGCGATCGTATCCAGGTGGACGGCCAGAATGTCGGGGAACCGGAACCGACGCGCCTGTGGCGCTATCACAAGCCCGAGGGGCTGGTGACGTCCGCGCGTGACGAAAAGGGCCGGGCCACGGTGTTCGACCATCTGCCGGCGCACATGCCGCGCGTGATCTCCGTCGGCCGGCTGGATCTGTCGTCGGAAGGGCTGCTGCTGCTGACCAATGACGGTGCGCTGGCCCGGCACCTGGAACTGCCGGCCACGGGCTGGCTGCGCCGGTACCGCATCCGCGTGCATGGTGTGCCGACACCGGAAACCATGCGCAAGCTGGCCGAGGGCGTGGTGGTGGAGGGGCTTGCCTATGGCCCTATCGAAACTGTGATCGACCGCACCGTCGGTTATAATTCCTGGCTGACCGTGGGCCTGCGTGAAGGCAAGAACCGCGAGGTCCGCCGCGTCTTTGAATGGCTGGGCCTGCCCGTCAGCCGCCTGATCCGCGTCGCCTATGGCCCGTTCCAGCTGGGCAAGCTGGAACGGGGCGCCGTGGAGGAGGTGCCGCGGCGCGTGCTGCGCGACCAGATCCCCGCCTTCTTCCCCGAAGGGCAGGAAGAGGGAACAACGGAGAGCGCCGGCCAGCCCGCCGCCGCCCCGCGCATGCGCTATGACCGCCTGCCCAAGGCCATGGCCCCGGCCGCGCCCGCCGGCGCGACCAAGGGCGGCCGCAAGCCGTCGGCCGCCAAGGCCCGCGACAGCGTGGAACGGCTGGTGGGCGGACGCGCCAAGCCGGCCCCCGCCCGCAAGCCCGCTGCACCACGGGACGAGGTGGAGGCACCGAAGCCCGCGAAGCGCGGCCCCGCCGCACAACTCAGCGAGAGCGCCCGCCGTGCCGTGGCCAAGCTGGACCGCGTGCTGGCCAAGGGCGACATTGCCGACGATGCGCCCGCCCCCCGGCGCAGTGCCCGCCCCGCCCCCGCGAAAACGGCCAGCACCCCCGTGAAGCCGTCGCCCGGCGGCAAGCCGGCCCGGCCGGCATCGAAGGGGGGCCCGCGTGCGGATCGTCGCCGGTAGGCATCGCGGGCGCCGGCTGGAGGCACCGTCGGGTCCCGATGTGCGCCCCACCAGCGACCGCACACGACAATCCCTGTTCAACATCCTGTCGCATGGTGACTGGATGGCGGATGGCGGCGACGCGCTGGAAGGGGCGGATGTACTGGACGCCTTCTGCGGCACCGGCGCCCTGGGGCTGGAGGCATTGTCGCGGGGGGCCGCCCGCGCCGCCTTTCTGGACCGGGCGCGGCCATCACTGGACATGGCGCGGCGCAATGCGGAAATGCTGGGCGAAACGGGAGAGTGCCGCTTCGTGCTGGGCGATGCGGGACGCCCTCCCGCCGCCCCCTTTGCCGCCGGTCTGGCCTTTCTGGACCCGCCCTATGGCCAGGGACTGGCACCGCCGGCCCTGTCCGCGCTGTCGGCAGCCGGCTGGCTGGCACCGGGCGCCCTGGTCTGCGTAGAAGTGGCTTCAACCGATGCCTTTGCGCCTCCGCCGGGTTTTGATCCGCTGGATCACCGCGACTACAGCCAGGCCCGCATCTTCTTTCTGCGACATCGCGGCTGATCCGCCCCGGACGATCACACCGCCGCCCCCAGTATCAGGCTGGGTACCGGCGGGCGGTGTATTTCGATGCGGTTGCGCCCGTTGCGCTTGGCATCATAGAGAGCGCGGTCGGCCAGTGTAAGCAACTGCTCCAGGGTCGTGCCCTCCGGCTGACCAAAGGTCCCTGCCAGACCGATGGACACGGTGACATGCTGGTGCGGGCTGCCGCCGTGCCGGATGCCGATGGCGGCCACCAGTTCATGCACCCGCTCGGCCACGGTGATGGCGCCCGCCATGTCGGTGTCGGTCAGCAGCACACCAAATTCCTCGCCCCCCAGACGGGCTGCGGTGTCACCGCCGCGCGGCACGGCCGCCGCGATAGCCTGTGCCACAGAACGCAATGCTGCGTCGCCGGCCCCGTGACCGTAGGTGTCGTTAAAGGGCTTGAACAGGTCGATATCAATCATCATCACCACGGTGTCGTGCGGCTTGCGCGATATCCGGGCCTGCTCGCGGCGCATAAGGTCGTCGAACATGCGGCGGTTGGCGATACCCGTCAACGGATCGGTCGTCGCCAATTGTTCCAGCCGGCTGTTCGCCTCCGCCAGTTCGGCTTTAGCCCGGCTGCGCTGCAGGGCATCCAGGTGCGCCTTGATGATCAGGGTGACGAAGCCGACTAGCAGGGCTGCGGCCGTAAAACCCACGGTCAGCGCGTTGGCGCGCCAGTCCTGATAGATGTCGTGCAGCGGCTTGGCCAGTTCCAGCCGCAAGGGCCATTGGGTCACAGGCGTGGTGATCACCAGATGATCATCGACACGGCTGGCTTGTGGACGGCCGGATCGCACGGCGCCTGCAATCGGCAGCAGTACCGTTTCCTGCCGGGTGATCACCGCGTCTGCTTCCGGAAGGGCCGGCTTGCGGGCCAGCACGGTGCTACCATTCAGCAGCAGGGTGACGCTGGCATTGGGCGGCAGGGTGATGTCGGCGAACAGACTGTCGAAATATTCCAGACGCATGGAGGCGGCAACGACACCCTGGAACGACCCATCCGGACCGCTGACCCGCATCGACAGCATGAGCACGGGCTCTCCCGTCGACAGGGCCAGATAGGGACCGGAAATCAGCAGGTCACGATCATTCCGGCGGCGATGATGATCGAAATAGGGCCGCCAGCTCCGGCTTTCGCCCGTCACCAGCCCATCCCCGGCCCCCATCATGATCGTGCCCGTTGCATCCGTTACGAACAGCACGCCCATTTCGTGCGGTATGGCGGAATGTTCGAACAGGAACCGTTCCCGCAATTCCGGCGGTATCTGGCTGAAGGCCGGCGATGTGATCGTATCGCGCAGGGTTCCCAGAAGGAATTGGAACAGGTTCAGGTGGCGGTCGATATCACCGGCGATGGCACTGCCAAGGTTGGTCGCCTCGGCTTCGGCCCGGATACGGGCGTTACCGCGATCCAGATAAATCTGGGCCATGATGATGAAGGACATGGCCAGGGCCATGGCGATGCCCAGACCGGGCAGAAGCCATCCGGGCCGGGAAAACGTCCAGCCGACCGTCCCTGACCTAAGCCTATGCGGTATGCCCAAAGTGTTTTTCATGACAACAGGATAACTGCCATCGATCCACCGGGAAGGGCTTCCACCTCATCCGCAAGGATAGGTTATCTTTTCCGGCAACCGGCCTAGAACCGCTGAAACGCCCGCATCAAGAATCGCCATAAAAAAGGGCGGCCCCGCAAAAGGCCGCCCCGGTCATCGGTACGTACCGATGCTCAATCCGCGAAAGCGTCTTCCCAGGAACCCTTCGTGGCGGCCTTCGAATATTCCGTGGCCCGGTTCTCGAAGAAGTTCGTATGTTCCACGCCATTCAGGATGGCATCCATCCACGGCAACGGATTCTTGTCTGTCTTGTAGATGGGCTGCAGGCCGAGCTGGGCCAGACGACGGTCGGCGATATAGCGGATATATTTCTTCACATCCTCGCCTTCCAGGCCCTTCACCGCCCCCATCTCGAACGCCAGGTCGATGAAGGCATCCTCGTGGTGCACGATGGTCTCGCACGCCTTGTAGAGTTCGCGTTGGAATTCCTCGTCCCAGACCTCGGGGTTTTCGCTGATGAAGGTCTTGAACAACTGGATGATCGACTGCGTATGCAGGCTTTCATCACGCACCGACCAGGTCACGATCTGGCCCATGCCCTTCATCTTCCCGAACCGCGGGAAATTCATCAGGATGGCGAAGCTGGCAAAAAGCTGGAGCCCTTCGGTAAAGGCGCCGAACACGGCCAGGGTCTTGGCAATGTCCTTTTTACTGTCGACGTTGAACTCCTGCATGTAATCATATTTGTCCTTCATCTCCTTATAGTGGAGGAAGGCGGAATATTCGACCTCGGGCATGCCGATCGTGTCGAGCAGATGGCTGTAGGCCGCGATATGCACCGTCTCCATGGCGGAGAAGGCCGCCAGCATCATGCAGACCTCGGTCGGCTGGAACACGCGGCTATAGTGCCGCATGTAGCAATTGTTCACCTCGACATCGGCCTGGGTGAAGAAGCGGAAAATCTGGGTCAGCAGGTTCCGTTCGGCATCGGACAGGTTGTTGCGCCAATCCTTGACGTCATCGGCCAGGGGCACTTCCTCCGGCAGCCAATGGATGCGCTGCTGGGTGAGCCAGGCCTCATAGGCCCAGGGGTAGCGGAAGGGCTTGTAGACCGGATTGGGCGTCAGCAGGGAGGACATGGCACCAACACTAGATGTAGGGGGTGGATGCCCTAACCTAGCACAATGGAACCGGGGGGAAAGGCCCGCTCCTGTGGATTGATTGTGGATAACGGGGGTGGTGGTGGCCAGTGCCGCCCGCCGCCTGCGTCCCCGCCCGCACGGCCAAATGGGCATACCCCATCCGATAGCCGGCCCGCGGGCAGCCGATTGCGGGGCCCGCGGCCCGTCGGGAAAAAAGCAGGGGGGAATCGGGCCGGTCCTATCGTCCCCGGTCGGCCGTCTGCGTATCGTCGTTCAGCAACGGATTGAGTGCCGGCGCCAGGATTTTCAGCAACTGTGCCGGCAGGGCGGACGTGAAGCGGTATTCCGCCGCCTCCGGCCCGTGAACATGGGCCGTGATCACCCCGAAGAACCGGTCACCGATATAGAAGACGAACGTGGCCGTGCGGTTGACGACACGGCTTTCCAGCACCACGCCGCCAGGACCGTAGCGTTCGAACCGGTGGTCGCCCGTGCCGGTCTTGCCGCCGACGGGGATTTCCGCGCTGTCGGCGGCCGTGAAGGCACCCTTCACACGCCGGGCCGTGCCATTGTCCACGATATCGCGCAGGTGCCGGCGAACCACGCGCGCCACTTCCGGCGCCATCACCTGTTCGGCCCTGTCCAGCAGGCTGGCCGGCACGAAACTGGTCTCATACGGGGTGGCGCTGGCGAAATGCAGGCGGTTGACGCGCAGGGTGGGCAACCGGACACCATCATTCAGGATGATGCCCATCAGTTCGGCCAGGGCCCCCGGCCGGTCGGCCGAACTGCCGATGGAGGTGGCATAGCTGGGCACCAGCCTGCCGAACGGATAGCCCAGACGCTGCCATTCCTCATGAATGCGGGTGAACGCCTCCTCCTCCAGCACGATACCGATGCGCGTGTCCTGTGCCCGCTTGGACCGGGAGGAAAAGAGCCAGTTATAGCTTTCCTGCCGCGACTCGCTGCTATCCTTCAGCATGTCGCGGCGCTGGGATGCGGGGCTGTCCTGGAGATAGGATACCAGCCACAGTTCCAGCGGATGCACGCCGGCGATATAACCGCGGTCGTTCAGCGACCAGTTGTCGGGAGCGTAGCGGTCGTAAAGCGCGCGGACCTGCGCTTCCGGCGGCCCGCCGGCCGGCATGTGCCGGTCCAGGAAGCGCGCCAGGTCCTGCACGGGCGCGTTGGGCAGCGCCGAGCGGAAGATCACGGACAACCGGTCCGGCAGGGGCCGGATGCGTCCGGCCAGCTTGTCCAGGGCGGCGGCCGGCTCCAGCCCCTGATAGGTCGACCAGAACCGGTTCAGGAAGGTGCTGCCCTCCTGGTCGGCGAACTGCGACAGATAGGTGCGGCGCGCCGGATGGCGGGGATCATCCATCAGGTCGGTGCGGTTGTCGGGGCCTTCCGCGATGTAATGGTTGGCGATGTCCCGCATCATGCGGATGAAGACCAGATTGACGGAATGGCGGAACGCCTCCGCCACGCTGATCACCTTTCCATCGTCCAGCCTGTCGAAATTGCCGAAGCTGTGCAGCCCGCCGCCGGTGAAGAAGCGCTCCGCCGGGCTGGCCGAATAGGGGCGCTGCATCGCCAGGTCGAGCAGGCCCGCAATGCCCAGGCCCGGCTGGGCCGACATGGTGCGCAACACCCATTGCGTCAGCCGGTCCGGCGCATCCAGGGCCGCGGCATCCAGTTCATAGGTCTCCCGCCCGACATAGCGGTCGTGAAGCTTGGCGATGATCTCCAGATAGGTCACCAGCGTTCGCAGCTTGGCCGTGGAGCCGAGATCCAGCTTCGCCCCCTCGTTCAGGTCCAGCGGCTGGGGCAGCGTATCGACCTGCACCCGCACAAGGTTGGCGTCCGCCGTGCGCTCGAACAGGGTGACCGAATAGACGATGCGGGCCGGATCGGCCTGGTTCAGCAACCGCTCGCCGACCAGGCCCAGGGCGGCGGCCTGCACGGGATCGGCCAGCTTGCGCAATGTCTGCGTGACGCGCGCCTGGGTCGGCTGGTCCAGCGTGGTGTCCACAGCCAGGTCCAGCCTGTCCAGCGCGTAGAGGCTGGGGACACCCAGCATGCCCAGCAGGCGGGAGCGGATGGCGTTGGTCGCCTTCTGTTCCACGAAGCTGGGTTCCGGCATGGAAGGCGGCTCGGCCCGGAATCGCAGGGGGAAGAAGCGCGCCGCGTCTGCCAGGGGTGCCGGCACGATGCCCGACCGCTCCAAAAGGCGCAGATGGCCGTTGGCCAGTTCGTTCAGCGCCTGCCGGCCGGTGCCCGTGCCCAGATAGGCAGATGGCCGGCGCTGGGCCAGCAGCAGGCTCAACACCTGCTTGTAAACGACGGCCTGGAGCTGAAGATCCTCCTCCGTCCGCGGACGGTCGCGCAGGATGCGGTTGGCCAGGGCGAAATCGGTGCCGTACCAGGCCCACAGCCCGTCGCCCAGGCCATTCACCTCGCCCATGCCGGGCCGGGCGGACAGCGGCGTGGAATTCAGGTAATCGACCAGGATCTGATGGCGGGCCCGTGTCGTGTCCGGCCCGCCCTTGTAGGCGCGGACGGAAGCCGACATCATCTGCCGCAGCTTTTCCATGCCGCTGCCCGTGCGGCCTTCAGGCGAATGCCGGTATTTCTCGATCTGCGTGGCCAGGGTGGAACCGCCGGCCCGCGGATTGTCGGGATTGACCAGTTTCAACGGGATATTGGCCAGGGCCAGGGCAAACCGGTCCCATTCCACGGCCGGGTTGCGATGCGGATGGGTCGGGTCCAACAGCTCCCGGTTCTCGATGAACAGAAGCGTATCAGCCACCAGCCTGGGCACTTCCCCGAACCCGGCATAGGTGCGCTCCGGATAGCGCGCGTCGAACAGGGGGTGACCGTGCGGGTCGCGGATCGACAGGCCGCCGGCCGTCTTCTCCGCATAGGGGGCGAATCCGCCGAAATCCATGTAATCGCGCAGGGCCGGACTGGGCCGCGCCTGCAGGTCCACGCGGTAGTTGGCGGCCACCAGCCGCTCCACGAAGCCCGGGATGCCGGCATAGCCCAGGCGCTGGTCATAGGGGCCGGGGCCGGGAAACCGGATATCGGGGTTGGGGCCGGGCTCCAGTTGCCAGGTCAGGTCCCGACCATAACGGGCCAGCACCTCCGCCTGCAGGCGCGAGGTCCTGGTTTCGTGCCAGACCATGGCACCCGCACCGGTGACCAGCGCCAGGGTCAAGCCCCAGGTCATCCACCGATAGAACCGCGCCGACGGCATTCCCCGAAACGCTCCCCCGATCTTTGTTTCCGCCCATCCATAGCATGGGGGATGCAAGCACCGCTACGTGGGCCGTGGGGCGTCACCGGCTGAAAGGACGGGGAAGGACCCGCGTTTCCTAACGGGATTGGCGGAAAACCAGACGCCTGGACAAGACAAAGTTGAACACCAGCCCCGAGACGCTGCCGGCCGCCACCCCGGCATAGGGCAGAAGCGCCGCCAGCGCCGCCGGCCACAGGCCGACCCAGGCAATGACGGGCCCGCCCAGTTGCAGGACCACCACATAGACGGCGTAATTGACCAGCGCCCCGACGGCATTGGCCGCCAGGAACCGCAACCATTGCCGCAACGCCCCACGCCGGCTGACACCCGCGAAGGTATATTGCCGGTTCATGTACCAGGTGAAGGTGGCCGCCATGAGATAGGAGAAGACGCGGCCGCCATAGGGGTCCAGCCCCAACAGATGCAGCGCCACGGCCAGCGCCGCCATATCGACGAACAGCCCCCCGACCCCGATCAGGGCGAAGGTGAGGAACTGGCGCGGAACGGGTTTGGTCATGGCAGGAGCGGTCATGGCGGCGGTTCCATGCCTACACGCTTTTGCCCGGCGGGTCACGCCGCTCGACAGCGCGTCGCAGATGGGATAGGCGTGGCAGCCATGTCGATCGCCAAAGCCATCCACCACCCGTTCGCCACCGGCCTGCTGCCCCTGCCCGCGCGGGGGACCGGCTTCATCCTGAACGCCGGGGCCGACAGCGCCCTGTCGCCGGACCTCCGCCCCCTGATCTGCGTCACCGGGTTCAAGCCGGCACATGATGCGCTGGTGCAGGCCGGGTTCCAGGTGGTGCGCGACCTGCCCGCCGGCCCGTACCGGACCGGCCTGTGCCTGATGACCAAGCACAAGGCTGAAAGCCTGGCCGCCATGGCGCAGGCCTGGGAGGCGCTGGAGCCCGGCGGGCTGCTGGTCTGTTGCGGCGACAATGATACCGGCGTGGCCAGTCTGATGAAGGCTGCCAGGCAGGCTTTCGGCGAGATGGAGAACCTGTCCAAGCATCATGCCCGTGTCTTCTGGACCGTGAAGCAGGCCGGGCCGCCCCCGGCCATTCTGGCCGAATGGCAGGAAGGGGCCACCGTGCGGCGGGTGGAAGCCACCGGCTTCATGGCCGGACCCGGCATGCATGGCTGGAACAAGGTGGATGCCGGCTCCCGCCTGCTGGCCACCCAGTTCCCCGGCGCCATCCGGGGGCGGGTCGCCGATCTGGGGGCCGGGTGGGGCTATCTCTCGGCCGAATTGCTGCGCGCCGGACCCGGCCGCGTGGCAGGCCTGGATCTTTACGAAGCCGATGCGGCGTCGCTGGCCGCCGCCGCGACCAATGTGGCGCCCCTGGCCGGCGGCACGGTGCTGAAATACCATTGGGCCGATGTGACGGCCGGCCTGCCGCGCGGGCGTTTCGACTGGATCATCACCAATCCGCCCTTCCATGCCGGCAAGGCCACCGACGTGACGCTGGGCAGCCAGTTCATCATCCGCGCGGCGGAGGCGCTGGGGACGGGCGGCACCCTGCTGCTGGTCGCCAACAAGCACCTCCCTTACGAAGCCGTTTTCGACGGACATTTCAAATCGCGCCGCACCGTGGCGGAGGCGGAGGGCTTCAAGGTGATCGAAGGCCGGAAGTAACCCTTGCCCCGGCAACGGCCGGCCATTTCCAGACTGCGGAACCCTTTTCGGGTGGATTTATGCACGGGTGATGGGGTAGTCCCTCCCTGATCCGCCCCATGGAAACGCCGACCCCGAGGCTGCCGCCACCGTGCATCCGCTCCGCCATTTCCTCCTGAACCATCGGCTGCTGGCCGGCGTCGTCATGATGCTGGCCTTGTCGATGAAGCTGATGGTGCCGCCGGGCTTCATGCCGGTCACGCCGGACGGCCAGTTGGGCATGAGCATCTGCTGGGGTGCCGGTCCCAAGACCGCGGACCTCGCCGGCAAGGCGGATAACGGCAAGCCGGTGCCCAGC
Source organism: Niveispirillum fermenti (assembly GCF_048066175.1). GTDB lineage: Bacteria > Pseudomonadota > Alphaproteobacteria > Azospirillales > Azospirillaceae > Niveispirillum > Niveispirillum fermenti. The sequence goes on from NZ_JBLTXA010000019.1 coordinate 55,910, forward strand.
CCGCAGGGCACGCCCTGCGCCTTTGCATCCCTGTCCATGCTGTCCCTGGCGGCAGTCGCGGCGATCCTGGCCTTCGCGCTGCTTCAGCCCGTCATCACAAGGGGCCCCTGCCCTTCCCGGACGGCCCCGCCATCGATACCGGCACGCCTGCGGCCACCACTGCGCGCACCACCCCTTCCTGTCTGACCGATATCCGGACTGCCTGCTGCCGGGACGGCCCCGTCCCGCGCCTGAACATTCGCCCCCTCGGGAAAGGCCGCAAGGGGGCGCGCCCCCAAGGATATGTCAGCATGAAGAATCTGCTTCTGGCGTCGAGCGCCCTGCTCGGCCTCGCCATCACGCCTGCCGTCGCGCAGGATGCCCGCCCCGTCGCGGAGGGCGACATCGTCGTGATCGGCAACCGCGCCATCGAAGAGGCCGAGGCCGCCATCCGGCGCACGGCCGGCGCCGTGGAGGTGGTGCCCGACACCGCCTTCAAGAACAGCCCCGTCCAGACCATCAAGGACATTCTGGGCTATGTGCCCGGCATCGTCGTGCAGCCGCGCTTCGGCGACGATGCCCGCCTGTCCATCCGTGGTTCCGGCCTGTCGCGCAATTATGGCAATCGCGGGCTGTCCATCTATCTGGACGGTGTGCCCATGAACATGTCCGACGGGCTGGTCGACCTGTTCGAGGTGGATCCCAGCGCCTATCGCCATGTGGAAATCTTCAAGGGTGCGAATGCCCTGCGGTACGGGTCAAACGCGCTGGGCGGGGCCATCAACCTCGTCACTCCGACGGGACGCGACGCCGCCCGCTTCGACGGCCGCCTGGATGTGGGCAGCTTCGGCTACGTCAAGGGACAGGCCAGCACCGGCGGCGTGTCGGGCGCGCTGGATTATTTCATCACGGCGTCGGGACAGGATGCCGACGGTTACCGCGACCATAGCGACGGCCACCAGGTGCGCGGCAGCGGCAATGTCGGCTACAGCATTTCGCCGGACGTGGAGACCCGCTTCCATGTGAATGCCAATTCCATCCGTCAGCGCATCCCGGGCGAGATGACGAAGCAGGAAGCGCTGGAAACCCCGCGCGCCGCCCACCCGGCCTGGATCGACCAGGATCAGCAGCGCAACATCGACTCGGTACGCCTGGCCAACAAGACCACGGTGCGCCTGGACCAGACGCGGATCGAATTCGGCCTGTTCGGCCAGCACCGGCATGTCATGCACCCGATCTTCCAATGGCTGGATTTCAAGGTGAACGACTATGGCGGTTTCGTGCGTGCCGTGGACGACCGGTCGCTGGGCGACCACCGCAACCGCCTGACCATCGGCGCCAATATCCATAACGGCCGGATCGATACAAGGCAGTATATCAACCTGTCGGGCGCCGTTAAGGGCGCGGTGGCCGCTTCCATGCTCGACAAGTCGGAGAATATTTCGGCCTATGCCGAAAACGCCTTCCATCTCCGCCCCGACCTGTCGCTGATCGCCGGCGTCCAGTACCTGCACGCCAGCCGCGACCGGCGCGACCGGTTCCTGTCCAACGGCGATCAGTCGGGCCGCAAAAGCTATGACCTGTGGAGCCCGCGCGTCGGCGTGCTGTGGGACATCGATACAGGCTGGCAGGCCTTCGCCAACATCTCGCGCAGTGCAGAGGTGCCCAGCTACGACGCCAATTCCTTCGCCACACCGGCCAGTTCCAACCTGACGGCCCAGCGCGCCACGACCTATGAGATCGGCACCCGCGGCGGGCGGGAGGATGTGGCCTGGGATATCACACTCTACCGTGCGGAGATCAGGAACGAGCTGCAATGCCTGACCACGGCGCCCTGGGCGGCCTGCAGCGTCGTCAACGTGGACAGCACCGTCCATCAGGGGATCGAGGCCGGGCTGGAGGCCGTCCTCCTGAAATCGGCTGGCGTGGCCGATGACCGCGTGATGCTGAACCTCGCCTATACTTATAATGACTTCTTCTTCGACGGGGACGCCCTCTATGGTGACAACCGCCTGCCGGGGGTGCCCAGGCATTTCCTGCGCGCCGAACTGCTCTACAAGCATCCGGAAGGGTTCTATGCGGGACCGAATGTCGAATGGGCGCCCGGCCATTACTATGCAGACAATGACAACAGTCTGACCATCGGGTCCTATGCCCTGCTGAATTTCCGGGTCGGCTACGATACCGGCAGCGGCTGGTCCGGCTATGTCGAAGGCCGCAACCTGACCGACAGGCACTATATCTCCAGCGTCGCCATCGCCGGCACGGCCGGCCCCGCGTCGCAGATATTCAATGCCGGCACAGGGCGGGCCTTCCATGGCGGGCTGCGTTACCGCTGGTAGGCCGTTGCGGTCAGCAGGTGGCGGGCAGGTGCCCGCCCGCCCCTTGCATCCCCGCCCCTTGCATCCCCGCCCCGTCCCCAGCAGACATTTACGCTGGGGCAGCGGGGGCTTATATAAAGCCCATGACGATACAATTCCTGAAGATGCATGGGCTGGGCAACGATTTCGTGGTCATCGATGCCCGCAACCGGCCCGTCCCCCTGACGGCGACGCAGGTGGTTGCCATTGGCGACCGCCGGCGCGGGGTGGGTTTCGACCAGCTGATCCTGATCGAACCACCGCAGGACACGGCGGCAGACATCTTCATGCGCATCCTGAACCCCGATGGTAGCGAGGCCGGGGCCTGTGGCAACGCCACGCGCTGCGTCGCCTCGCTGGTTGGCCGGGGCCTGGTGCGCGACGAACTGGTGATACAGACCATTTCCGGCCTGCTGCGCTGCTGGCTGCATGCCGATGGCACCGTGACGGTGGATATGGGACCGGCACGGCTGGACTGGCAGCAGATCCCCGTGGCGGAAGCCTGTGACACGCTGCATCTGCCGGCATCGGCCGGCCCCTTGTCCGATGGCGTCGCCGTGAACATGGGCAACCCCCACGCCGTGCATTTCGTGCCGGACGCGGAAGATGTGGACCTGACACGCTGGGGCCCGGAGTTGGAGCGCCACCCCTTCTTCCCCGATCGCGCCAATATCGAGGTGGCAAGCGTGACCGGACCGTCATCGGTCCGCATGCGCGTCTGGGAACGCGGGGCCGGCATTACCGATGCCTGCGGGTCGGGCGCCTGCGCCGTCGGCGTGGCGGCCATCCGCCGGGGTCTGGTGACGGGGCGGCGCGTCTGCGTCACCCTGGATGGCGGGGTGCTGGATATCGAATGGCGTGAGGATGGCCATGTCCTGATGACGGGACCCGTCGCGACATCCTTTGCCGGCACGCTGGGCGCCGATCTGCTGGGTGGAGAGGCGCTGTGAGCGTCGAAACGGCCCTGACCGATACCGCCGGAACGGCCCTGGCCGATACAGCCCATGTGCATGAAAGTGGCGAAGGCGGCCCGCCGGAGGTGACCGGGGGGCTGGGCGAACCGACCCTGGTCACCTTCGGCTGCCGCCTGAATGCCTATGAGTCGGAGGTGATGCGCACCCATGCGCGGCAGGCCGGGCTGGATGATGTCGTCATCGTCAATACCTGCGCCGTGACGGCGGAGGCAGAACGTCAGGCGCGGCAGACCATCCGGCGCCTGCGCCGCGAACGGCCGGCATCGAAGATCATCGTCACCGGCTGTGCCGCCCAGGTCAACCCGGAGACCTTCGCCGCCATGGGCGAGGTCGACCATGTGCTGGGCAACGATGCCAAGCTGACGGCCGCCCCCTGGGCGGCGTTCGGCGGTGCGGATGCCGAGCGCGTCGTCGTCAACGACATCATGAGCGTGAAGGAAACGGCCGGCCACCTGATCCAGGGGATGGAGGGGCGCGCCCGTGCCTTCGTGCAGGTGCAGAACGGCTGCGACCATCGCTGCACCTTCTGCATCATCCCCTATGGCCGCGGCAATTCCCGGTCGGTACCGGTGGGGGAGATCGTGTCCCAGGTCCGCGCCCTGGTGGAAGCGGGCTACAACGAAGTCGTGCTGACCGGGGTGGATGTCACCTCCTATGGCGCGGACCTGCCGGGCAAGCCGTCGCTGGGGCAGATGGTCCGCCGGTTGCTGGCACTGGTGCCCGACCTGCCGCGCCTGCGCCTGTCGAGCCTGGATGCGGTGGAGATGGATGACGACCTCTGGCGTCTGGTGGCCGAGGAGCCACGTCTGATGCCTCACCTGCACCTGTCCCTGCAGGCCGGGGACGACATGATCCTGAAGCGGATGAAGCGCCGGCACCTGCGCGCCGACGCCATCGCCTTCGCCGACAGGGCGCGCCGCCTGCGCCCCGACATGGTGTTCGGCGCCGACATCATCGCCGGCTTCCCGACCGAGACGGAGGCGATGTTCCAGAACAGCCTGGACATCGTGGAGCAATGCGGCCTGACCTGGCTGCACGTCTTCCCCTACAGCCCCCGCCCCGGCACCCCCGCCGCCAAGATGCCCCAGGTCCCCGGCCCCGTCCGCAAGGAGCGCGCAGCCCGGCTGCGCGCGGCCGGCACCGTGCAGGTGGCGCGCTATCTGGCCGCACAGGCGGGTCGTTCCGCCAACGTACTGATTGAACGCCGGGGCCTTGGCCGGAATGAAGGCTTTGCCGAAGTGGCCATGGCGGATCATTATGAACCCGGAACGATCATCCGCTGCATCATCACCGGTGTGGCCGGGACGCAATTGACCGCGCGAGCCATCGACCCATGCTGAACTGGTTCAAGAAGAAGCCGGCCACCCCGCCCGCACCCCAGCCGGCCCCCGCCCCGCCGCCCCAGCCGGAGATCACACCACCGGTTGATCAACCCGCAGCCGACCCTGTCGGGCCGGCCGGGGATGCGCAGGCGGCTCCGGCACCGCTGGAAACGGCGGTGGATGGGACGATGGCAGAAGAGATCGTGGTGGCTGCCCCCACCCCTGTTCCCCCCCCCGTCCCGCTGCCTTCCCCCCTGGCGGTCGCCCTGCTGCCGGAACTGGAGGACAAGCCGGAGAAGAAAAGCTGGTTCTCCCGCCTGAAGGACGGGCTGTCCAAGTCCACCAGCCGCCTGACCGACGGCATCACCGGCATCTTCACGAAGAAGAAGCTGGATGACGAGGCGCTGGAGGAACTGGAGGAACTGCTGATCCGGGCCGATCTGGGCCCTGTCACGGCTGCCCGCCTGACGGCGGGGCTGGCCAAGACCCGCTTCGGCAAGGAGGTCTCCGCCGAGGAGGTAAAAGACTATCTCGCCACGGAGCTTCAGAAGATCGTGGAGCCGGTAGCCCGCCCGCTGGTCATCGACCCGTCGAAGAAACCGCACATCATTCTTCTGGTCGGCGTCAACGGCACCGGCAAGACGACCACCATCGGCAAGCTGGCCCGCCAGTTCCGGGATGAGGGCAAGATCGTCTGGCTGGCCGCCGGCGATACGTTCCGCGCGGCGGCCGTGGCACAGTTGAAGGTCTGGGGCGAGCGCACGGGCTGTCCCGTCGTGGCCCGCGACACAGGCGCCGACGCGGCCGGGCTGGCCTATGACGCGGTGGAACAGGCGACGAAGGCCGGGGCGGACGTGCTGCTGATCGACACGGCCGGGCGCTTGCAGAACAAGGCCGGCCTGATGGAAGAGCTGCGTAAGATCGTGCGCGTCATCAAGAAGCTGAACCCCGAGGCGCCGCACACCACGCTGTTGACGCTGGACGCCACCACGGGCCAGAACGCACATAGCCAGATCGAGGTGTTCAAGGACATGGTGGCCATCAACGGCCTGATCCTGACCAAACTGGACGGGTCGGCCCGCGGTGGTGTGCTGGTGGCCCTGGCAGAGAAGTTCAAGCTGCCCGTCCATGCCATCGGCGTGGGCGAAGGCGTCTATGACATGCGTCCGTTCGAGGCCCGTGCCTTCTCACGCGCGCTGGTGGGGATGGAATAGGCATACCCCATCCTGTCGGCATCGGCGCAGCCGGCACCGATGCCCAACCCGACCCGATGGAGGAAACCATGCCCCGCCAGATCTCGACCTTCCTGATGTTCCAGGGCAAGGCAGAAGAGGCCATGCGCTTCTACACGTCGCTGTTCGCCGACGGGGAGATCACGGCGCTGTTCCGTTACGGTCCCGACCAGGGCGGCGTGGAAGGCACGGTGATGCAGGCCGCCTTCCGCATGGCGGGCCAGAATTTCGTCTGCATCGACAGTTCGATCGATCACGGTTTCGGCTTCACCCCCGCCATCACCCTGTTCATCGACTGCACCGACGATGCCGAACTGGAGCGGCTGTACCAGGCCCTGTCGGTCGATGGGCAGGTGCTGATGCCGCTTGGCGAATATCCTTTTGCCCAGCGCTATGTCTGGCTGGTCGACCGTTTCGGCCTGAGCTGGCAACTGGCCCTGAAACGGGTGGGCTGAGAATTCCGGCCATAGAATAAGAAAAGGGGGCAGGTGGAAAACCACCTGCCCCCTTTTCTTCAGCGCAACGACGGGCGGCCGTCACATCCGCCCGATCAGTTGTCGCCCATCTTGAGGGCCGCGATGAAGGCGCTCTGCGGGATTTCAACCTCGCCGAACTGGCGCATGCGCTTCTTGCCTTCCTTCTGCTTGTCCAGCAGCTTGCGCTTGCGGCTGATATCGCCGCCATAGCATTTGGCCAGCACGTCCTTGCGCAGGGCCGCGATGGTCTCGCGCGCGATCACCTTGGCCCCGATGGCAGCCTGGATGGGAATCTTGAACAGATGGCGGGGGATCAGGTCCTTCAGCCGCTCGCAAAGCTGACGGCCACGATATTCGGCCTGGCTGCGATGCACGATCATGGACAGCGCGTCCACCGGCTCCGCATTGACCAGGATCGACATCTTGACGAGATCACCCTCGCGATAGCCTTCCAGATGATAGTCAAAGCTGGCATAGCCGCGGCTGATCGATTTCAGCCGGTCATAGAAATCGAACACCACCTCGTTCAGCGGCAATTCATAGACCAGCATGGCACGGCCGCCGACATAGGTCAGGTCCACCTGGATGCCGCGCCGTTCGGTGCAGAGCGCCAGCACACCGCCCAGATATTCATCCGGCAGCATGATCGTGGCCTTGATCCACGGCTCCTCGATATGGTCGATCTTCACCACGTCCGGCATGTCGGCCGGATTGTGCATCTCCAGCACCGTGCCATCGGTCATGAACATCTTGTAGACCACCGACGGCGCCGTGGTGATCAGGTCCAGATCGAATTCGCGCTCCAGCCGCTCCTGGATGATCTCCAGATGCAGCAGGCCAAGGAAGCCGCAGCGGAAACCGAAGCCCAGCGCGGCCGAGCTTTCCGTCTCATACTGGAAGCTGGCATCATTGAGCGCCAGTTTGCCCAGGCTGTCGCGCAGATGCTCGAAATCGGCGGCATCGGCGGGGAACAGGCCGCAGAACACGACGGGGATGGACGGCTTGAAGCCGGCCAGCGGCTTTTCGGCCAGCCGGCGTTCCTCCGTGATCGTGTCGCCGACCTTGGTGTCGCGGATATCCTTGATGGCGGCCGTGACGAAGCCCATTTCGCCGGGCCCCAGCCTGTCGACCGCCACCTTCTTGGGCGTGAAAATGCCGACGCGGTCCAGTTCACGGGTGGCGCCCGTAGCCATGAAGCGCACCTTCTGGCCCAGCTTCAGTTCGCCGTTGAATACCCGCACCAGGATGATGACGCCCAGATAGGCGTCATACCAGCTATCGACGATCAAGGCCTGAAGCGGCGCCTCCCGGTCACCCTTGGGCGATGGCAGGCGGGCGACGATGGCCTCCAGCACGCCTTCGATATTCAGGCCCGTCTTGGCCGAAATCTCCACGGCGTCCGAAGCATCCAGCCCGATCACATCCTCGATCTGCGTCTTCACGCGGTCCACATCGGCGGCCGGCAGGTCCACCTTGTTGAGAACGGGTACGATCTCGTGGTTGGCGTCCAATGCCTGATAGACATTGGCCAGGGTCTGCGCCTCCACCCCCTGGCTGGCATCGACCACCAGCAGCGACCCTTCGCAGGCCGCAAGGCTGCGCGAAACCTCATAGGCGAAATCGACATGGCCCGGCGTGTCCATCAGGTTCAACTGATAGGTCTCGCCATCCTTGGCATTGTAATTCAGGCGCACGGTCTGCGCCTTGATGGTGATACCGCGCTCCCGTTCGATATCCATGTTGTCGAGCAACTGCGCCTTCATGTCCCGCGCCTCGATGGCGCCGCAGAATTCGATCAGCCGGTCGGCCAGCGTCGACTTGCCATGGTCGATATGGGCGATGATGGAGAAATTGCGGATTTTTGACAGGTCGGTCATGGATCAAGCCAGGGTGCAGGGATGCGGCGCAAGATAGGGGGTGGCGGACCTTCTGGCAATGACCCGTGGGGGGCATGGGCTGGCAGGGGTGATATGTGGCCGGCCAGCCGGCCACATCGATGGCGGTATCCGGCCGGCGGCGGCCCCGGCTGTTCAGTCGGCCGGCACCGGACGGAAGGCGCCGACATGCGCGGGATAGCGTGGCCCCAGGGCGGAGAGCGGCGGCACGATCCCGGCGAAGGGGTCCCCCGCAGCAGCGTCCAGAAAGGCACGCACCATCAGGGCGGCGTCGGCCGTGTGCATATCCAGGAAGCCATGCCCCCAGCCGGGCACCTCAATCAGGCGGGCGGTGCGGGCAAGGCCGTCCGCCCGGCGGGTCTGCACATCCAGGTCATCGCCCGTCACCAGCACCAGGGCGGGCTGGTCCAGTCCGGCCATGCGCCCCGCCAGGTCATAGGCGAAGGCCGCCTGATGTCCCCAGGCCGACTTGGCCCCGCCCAGCAGCGCATCGGGGAACTTCTCGGCAATCGCCTCCAGATCGGCACCCGGCCGCATATGGTAGTAGTGGAAGCCCTGCCAGCGGGCCAGCAGGTGGCTGCCATCGGCCTGCACCGGCTTTTCCCGGTAAAAGGCGCGGAACTGCTCCCGCTCCTGCGCCGTGATGACGGGGGCGGCCACCATGACCAGCCGGCGGATGCGGGACGGGGCCTGCCGGGCCATTTCAACCGCAATCATCGAACCCGTATGATAACCCATGACATCCACCGGACCCTCAATGCCCAGCGCCGACAATCCGTCCAGCAGGGCGCCGGCATAGTCGGCGATGGAAGGGGGCGACGGCGGCGGGTCCGACAGGCCGAAACCCGGGGTATCGAAGGCGATGGCCGTGCGGTCGGCGCCCATCTCGCCCAGAAAATCCTCAAATACCCGACCGCTCATCGGGCTCATATGGATGCAGAGCAGCGGGGGCCGCCCCCCGCCCCCTTCCCTGGCGATGCGAAGGTGCATCTGACCGAAGCGGCCATCCACATAGGCCCGCCGAACCATCACCATCACGCCCGCTCCATATAATGATGTAACATTAGGTCATTTAATGATGACGATATCCGGGCATGCCGTCAATTCCATCGGCGTCACGCTCTGTGATGGCATCGCCTGCTTATCGCCGGAAGGGAACAGCGCGGGGATTTTCGCCATCAAACCGCGTCATGAAGACCGTTGGAGAGGTGACAGGCACCTGACGACATCGATGCCGGTCAGGATTTCCTGGCATCAAAGGTAGAATTTGACGGGCACCGCCTCTATATTCGCTGGGTCTTCCATCCAGATGCTGGCTTCACACCCGTTGCCGCAGGCGATGAACGCAATTGAATTTGGAAAGGGAAATCGATGGATTCGGATTATTTTCATAATCTGATAGCGGAAAATGCCGACCTGATCCGGACACTGATCGGCTTGACCATTCTGATACTGGCCGCCTGGATTACCAATTCTGTCGTGAAGAAACTGGTATTGCGCCTGATCCAGCGGGGGCTGTCCCTGACCCGCTATGGCAGCGACGAGGCATTGGCCAGCGAGGGGTTGATCCCGCGTCTGGCCAATGTCATGCCGGCGCTGGTCATCATGGCCGGCATCAACCTCGTGCCGGGCCTGCCCGATGCGGTGGTGCTGGTCGTCCGCAATGTCTGCGCGGCCTTCATCATCCTGACCCTGGCGCTGGCCGTCAGTGCCGCGCTGAATATCGTCACCATCGTCTATAGCCGCCGGCCGGATGCCCACCGCAAACCCATCAAGGGCTATGTGCAGTTGGTGAAACTGGTGGTCTTCGCCATCGCCACCATCCTGGTCATTGCGGCGCTGATGGACCGCTCGCCCCTGATCCTGCTGTCGGGCGTCGGTGCGCTGGCGGCCGTGCTGATGTTGGTCTTCCAGGATACGCTGCTGTCCCTGGTGGCCAGCGTGCAAATCTCCTCCGGCGACATGGTGCGTGTCGGCGACTGGATCGAGATGCCGCAGATGAATGCCGATGGCGATGTCATCGACATCGCCCTGCATACGGTCAAGGTCCAGAACTGGGACAAGACCATCACCACGCTACCCACGCGCAAGCTGATCTCCGAGCCCTTCAAGAACTGGCGCGGGATGCAGGAATCCGGTGGGCGGCGCATCAAGCGTTCCCTGTTCCTGGATCAGAACAGCGTGCGCTTCCTGAACCCGCAGGAGATCGAGAATCTACATAATTTCAAGGTCCTGGCCGGCTATCTGGACAGCAAGCAGCAGGAAATTGCCCAATGGAACGCCACGTTGGGCAAGGATGATGAGTATAATATCCGGCGGCTGACCAACCTGGGCACCTTCCGCGCGTATCTGGACCAGTATCTGCGGCAGCATCCCGGCATCCATCAGGGCATGACCATTCTGGTCCGCCACCTGGCCCCAGGGTCAGAAGGGCTGCCCATGGAAATCTACTGCTTTACCAATGACACGGCCTGGGGAAATTTCGAGGCCATCCAGGCCGATATTTTCGACCATTTGCTGGCCATCCTGCCGGAATTCGGGCTGCGCGTCTTCCAAAGCCCCGGCGGATCGGATCTTCAGCAGCTCAACAGGCTTCTGGCGATGCCCCCGCTGCATGCCGCCAACGAGGGGGCGGGCGCCGCAAATCCTGGCTGACCATCTGGCCCCAAGCACAGGTCCTGTGGCGGGGGGGGCGATATCGCCCCCCCCCGCCCATTCTTCAGCCCTTCTGTTCAGCGCGCTTCCGGGCCAGCGGGGAGACATAGCCCGGCACCTCCGGCGGCACGTCCTCCGCATAGGCTTCCAGGGTGCCGCGCACGCCTTCATCCGGCCCGTCCGTCGGTTCCTCCAGCAGGTCCGGCCGGTCGCGTTCCACCCGCTTCAGCACGGCGCGGGGAATATCCTCAACCGTGCCGGTAATCTTGTAACTGTGCATGCGCCCGGTCAGCACGCCATGCACACCGCTTTTGCCCATCAGCATCCAGGGCCACCAGGGGCCCTGCCGCATGAAACCGGCATGGAAACGGGCAGACGGCAGCGAGCGGTCATCGATCTCCGCCGTCGGGGTGAAGATACAGAAATGCTCCGACGGGTTGGCCCGGCGGCCCGTGGATGCCTTGGGCCAGCCTTCGGGCGTCACGGGGTTGGTATATTCATGGGCGTAATCCCAGCTCAACAGGTACTGGTCGCCGATCCGCTGCCAGGGCAGCAGGAAGGGCTTGCCCTTCTGGCCCTGCGTTCCATTGTCGTTGTTGATCGTTTCCCCGTCACCGATCTTGAACACCTTCTGTTCAAGGGTCAGCGTTCCGCGCCAGCGATCGTTCAGGAAGGGGAAGACCTCCACCCGCTCCCCGGTCCAGGGATTGTCCCAGTAATCCAGGATCTCCCCTGTCGCCAGGTCGGTGAAATAGCCGCATTCCTTGCCCATCACCTTGACCGACCCGTCCGGCTGGATGACGTTACGGTTGTTGCCGAAGCCGCAATAGCCGAACAGCGGCATGGCGCGCTTGTCACCGACGATGGCGTACTGCACGCCCTGATAGCCCGACAGCACCGCCTTCGGACCAATGGTCCCCCACATCTTGGCAAAGCCGTAGAGATTCTCCCGCGGGTCCATTACATCCAGCGGCCGGATATCGCCCTTGGCCCTGCCTGTCGCGCCGAAGGCCGGAGCGGATGCCGCCATGGCACCCATACCCGCCAGCCCACCGAACATCGCGCGCCTGGACAGTGAATTGAACATCGCTTCCTGGATCATGGCCCTTACCCGTCTTGTTGGCTTTAAAGGGGCAGCCGCCCCCTGAAAACCTTCGGCCATGATGGTTCGGCCGGCGAAGAATGAATGTCCGCCCTATCCGACCCGCGGGAATCCCACCGTCTGGAAATTTTTCTGAAAGCCCTGTCGGCACGGGGCATAATCCAGCGTCCTGTGGATGAGGAAGGAGGGCCCGCACATGCTGTACGCCATTTTGTGCTACAATGAGGAAGATGTGGTCGGCGCCTGGTCGGCAGAAGAAGATGCCATCGTCATGGACCGGCTGGGCCGCGTCCAGGAGGGCTGGGCGAATGCCGGCAAGCTGGGGCCCGTCGCACGGCTGCTGCCCACGACAGCCGCCGCCACCCTGCGCAAGGGCAAGGAGGAACCTCTGGTCCTGGATGGTCCGTTCGCGGAAACCAAGGAACAGTTGCTGGGCTTCTACATCGTCGATTGCGACGGGCTGGAGGAAGCCATCGAGAAGGCCCGCGAACTGGCCCGCGCCAATCCCGGCACCGGGTCCTATGAAATCAGGCCCGTGGCGCTGTTCCGGCCCGGAGGGCCGCTGGCCCTGTCCCAATCCGAAGGGCCGCTGGCCCCATGAGCGACATCGCCTGGATCAACGCCGCCCTGGCCGCGGCACGACCCCAGGCGATGGGTGCGCTTCTGCGGTATTTCCGTGACCTGGACCTGGCCGAGGAGGCCTTTCAGGAAGCGGCATTGCGCGCGCTCTCGTCCTGGCCCCGCAACGGTCCGCCACGCGACACCGCCGCCTGGCTGATCATGGTCGGCCGCAATGCCGGCATCGATCAGACGCGCAGACGGGCACGGCATGTGGCCCTGCCCGAGGATGATGCCGCCCTGTCCGACCTTTCCGACGGGGAGGCGGCGGCGGCCGAGCGGCTGGATGCCGCCGATTATCGCGACGATGTGCTGCGCCTGCTGTTCATCTGCTGCCACCCCGACCTGCCGTCGACGCAGCAGATCGCGCTGGCCCTGCGCATCGTGTCGGGCCTGAGCGTGCGCCAGATCGCCCGTGCCTTCCTGGTCGGCGACAGCGCCATGGAACAGCGCATCACCCGCGCCAAGGCCCGCATCGCCGCCCGGCCCGTGCCATTTGAGGCGCCGGGCGCCGCCGACCGGCCGGAACGGCTGGCCGCCGTCGCCGCCATGGTCTATCTGGTCTTCAACGAAGGCTATTCGGCCGGCACCGGGGAGCAGTCGGCCCGCGCCCCGCTGTGCGAGGAGGCGATCCGCCTGGGCCGCCTGCTGCTACGCCTGTTCCCGGCCGAACCGGAGGTGATGGGCCTGCTGGCCCTGATGCTGCTGCAACATGCGCGGCGCGCGGCCCGGTTCGCCGCCGATGGCTCCGTTATCCTGCTGGAGGAACAGGACCGTTCGCTGTGGCATCGCCCGGCCCTGACGGAAGGACTGGCGCTGCTGGACAAGGCCGTCCGCCACCGCCGGTCCGGCCCCTATCAGATCCAGGCCGCCATCGCGGCCCTGCATGCCCGTGCGCCCACGGCATCGCAAACCGACTGGGCACAGATCGAACTGCTCTATGGGGGGCTGGAGCTCCAGCAGCCATCGCCCGTGGTCACGCTGAACCGTGCCGTGGCCGTGTCCAAGGTGAAAGGGCCGGAAGCGGCGCTGGCCATGGTGGAACCGCTGGCGGCCCGGCTGGACGGATATTTCCATTTCCATGGGTTGCGCGGCGCGCTGCTGATGCAGTTGGGGCGCAGCGGACCGGCGCGGGAGGCCTTCGGCCGGGCCATCGCCCTGGCCAGCACCCCCGCAGAGGCCAGCCATATCCGCCAGCATCTGGACCGTTTACAGGCCGACGGCCCGGGATCATGATTTTTGCGCGGCATTGTCGGGACCGGCCGGGGGCCGGCGTCCTTGGGATATGGCAACCGGCCGCCACGGCACACAGAAGGGAAGCACCATGTCCGAAACGACCAATCATGCCCACAACGTCCCCGGCGTGATCCCGCATCTGATTGTACGCAACGCCCATGCGGCCATCGACTTCTATATCCGCGCCTTCGGCGCCACGCCGGTCATGCAAATGCCGGCGGAGGACGGGAAGCGCCTGCTGCACGCCCAGTTGCTGATCAATGGCGGCCCGCTGATGCTGTGCGATGATTTCCCCGAATATTGCACCGAGAGCCCGACGGAATTCCCCAGGCGCCCGCCTGTGACGCTGCATCTTGCCGTGGGCGATATCGATGCCGTCTTCGCCCAGGCGCTGGCCGCCGGTGGTGAGCCCGTGATGGCGCCGGCGGACATGTTCTGGGGCGACCGCTATGCCCAGTTGCGCGATCCGTTCAACCATATCTGGTCCCTGTCCACCCCCAGCAAACCCGGGGCAAAGGCCCAGGATTGCGGCCCGGAAACGGCGAAGGCGTGACCGCCATCGCCGCGGCGTCGCTGTCATGACGCCATGACAGCGACATGATCGCCTCGCAGGGTGGGGCAACCCATCCCCCTGCCCGGCGAGGCGATCATGCGCACATCCGTTCTTCTTGCCACGTCCCTCATCGTTTCCGTGGGCATCGCCCTTGGCGGCTATCTCGCCGGTTCGCAACTGGCCCGGATGCGGCTGGCCGATCGCGTGGTCAGCGTGAAGGGGCTGGCCGAGCGGGAGGTGCGCGCCGACCTGGCCATCTGGCCGCTGCGCTTCGTCGCCACCGGCAATGATCTGGGCCAAGTCCAGGCCAAGAGCGCCAAGGACGAGGCCGCTGTACTGGCCTTTCTGGCCCACCACAGGATCGGGGCGGAAGCGGTCGTGTCGCGCGGGCTGGACGTGGTCGATCTGCTGGCCCAGCAATATCGCCAGGGACCTGTTGACAGCCGCTATATCGTCACCCGTACCCTGACCGTGCGCACGGGCGATGTCGACGCCGTCGTCGCCGCCAGCCAGGACATGGCCAGCCTTCTGGACCAGGATGTCGTGCTGGGGGGCGACCAGGGGGGCGGCAACGGGCCGACCTATGCTTTCACCCGCCTGAACGATGTGAAGGCCGAGATGATCGCGGAGGCGACGCGCAACGCCCGCGCCTCTGCCCAGCAATTCGCGGCCGACAGCGGCGCCACCATCGGCGGCATCCGCCGCGCCAACCAGGGCGTCTTCCAGATTCTGGCCCGCAACGAGGTGCCCGGCAGCTATGAAGGGCGGCAGGTCGACAAGACGGTGCGCGTCGTTTCCACGGTCGACTGGGACCTTTCGGAATAACCACCCATGAAAAAGGGGGCCGTCGCCGGCCCCCTTCCCTTCCCCATGTTCAGGCTGGAAAGCCTGGTCGCGGCCTATCTCATACCAGATCCCGGTGAGAGCAACTCACCGGGATCTGGAACGGCAGCGACCGCCGCCGCGCGCCACGTGGCGCGTAGCCAAGCAACGGATGTGGGCGCCGGCGATTGCGGTCCCGGTGATCGGTTGCGATCACCGGGACTTGATATCACGCCTCGCTGGCGCGCTGTTCGCCCTCGATGGCGGCCTGTGCGGCCGCCAGGCGGGCGATGGGCACGCGGTAGGGGGAGCAGGACACATAGTCCAGCCCCACCTTCTCACAGAAATAGACCGAGGACGGGTCGCCGCCATGCTCGCCGCAGATGCCGAGCTTGATGTCGGGCCGGGTCTTGCGGCCACGCTCGGCGGCGATCTGCACCAGTTCGCCCACACCATCGGTATCCAGCGTCACGAACGGGTCATGTTCCAGGATACCCGTCCGCTGATAGTCGGGCAGGAAGGAACCGGCATCGTCGCGGCTGATGCCGAAGGTGGTCTGCGTCAGGTCGTTGGTGCCGAAGCTGAAGAACTGCGCCGTCTCGGCGATCTTGGCCGCCTGCAGGGCCGCACGCGGCAGTTCGATCATGGTACCGACCAGGTACTCGACCTTGCGGCCGGCGGCAGTGCTGACCTCCCCGCCCACGCGGTCGATGACCTCCTTCAGGATGTCCAGTTCCTTCTTGGTGCCGACCAGGGGGATCATCACTTCCGGGGTCACAGTCTCACCCGTCTCCTTGAACACCTCGACCGCCGCCTCGAAGATGGCGCGGGCCTGCATCTCGTATATCTCCGGATAGGAGATGCCCAGACGGCATCCACGATGGCCCAGCATCGGGTTGGCCTCGTGGAGCTGCAGGGACCGGTGCTGAACCTTGGACAGGTCGGTGCCGGCGGCCTTGGCAACCTCTGCCATCTCCGCGTCCGAGTTGGGCAGGAATTCGTGCAGCGGCGGGTCGAGCAGGCGGATCGTGACGGGAAGGCCCTTCATGATCTTGAACAGTTCGACGAAATCCTTGCGCTGCATGGGCGCGATCTTGGCCAGGGCGACGCGGCGGCCGGCCTCCGTATCGGCCAGGATCATCTCACGCACGGCAATGATGCGGTCGGCGTCGAAGAACATATGCTCCGTCCGGCACAGGCCGATGCCTTCCGCCCCGAACTTGCGGGCCGTGCGAGCGTCCAGCGGCGTTTCGGCGTTGGTGCGCACCTTCATGCGGCGATGCGCGTCGGCCCAGCCCATCAGTTCGGCGAAGTCGCCGGACAGTTCCGGCTGGATCGTCTGCACCTCGCCCAGCATCACCTCACCCGTCGACCCGTCGATGGTGATGATGTCACCGGCCTTCACCTCCACATTGCGGACGGAGATGATGCCCCGCTTGTAATCGATGCGCAGCTCGCCGGCACCGGCCACGCAGGACCGGCCCATGCCGCGGGCCACGACGGCCGCGTGGCTGGTCATGCCGCCGCGGGTGGTCAGGATGCCTCGGGCGGCGTGCATGCCGTGGATGTCCTCCGGGCTGGTTTCCACCCGGCAAAGGATGACATTCTCGCCCAGGCCCGCCAGCTTCTCTGCCTCTTCCGCCGTGAAGACGACCTTGCCGCTGGCGGCACCGGGGCTGGCCGGCAGGCCCTTGGCGATGATCTGCTTCGTCGCCTTGGGGTCCAGCGTGGGATGGAGAAGCTGATCCAGCGACTTCGGCTCGATCCGCAGGATGCCTTCCTTCTGCGTGATCAGGCCTTCGCGGACCATGTCCACCGCGATCTTCAGCGCGGCCGGGGCCGTGCGCTTGCCCGACCGGGTCTGCAGCATGTAGAGCTTCGACTGCTGGACCGTGAATTCGATGTCCTGCATGTCGCGATAGTGCCGCTCCAGCTTCAGCCGCACCTCGTTCAACTGCCGGAACACCTCCGGCATGCTCTCTTCCATGGCCGGCAGGTCGGAGCCGTTGGCGATCTTGCCGGCGATGGTCAGGTGCTGCGGCGTGCGGATGCCGGCCACCACATCCTCGCCCTGGGCATTGATCAGATATTCGCCATAGAAGGCGTTCTCGCCCGTGGACGGGTTGCGGGTGAAGGCGACGCCCGTGGCGCAATCCTCGCCCATATTGCCGAACACCATGGCCTGGATGTTCACCGCCGTGCCCCATTCGGCCGGGATGTCATGCAGCTTGCGATAGGTGATGGCGCGGGCATTCATCCAGGAACCGAACACGGCGCCGATGGCGCCCCAGAGCTGTTCCTGCGGGTCCTGCGGGAAGGGGCGGCCCAGGGCCTCCTGCACGACTTCCTTATAGCCCTTGATCACCGCCTGCCAGTCCTCGGCCGTCAGTTCGGTGTCCAGGTTCAGGTCATGGTCGCGCTTGTGGTCTTCCAGCACTTCCTCGAAATGATGGTGGTCCACGTCCAGCACGACATTGCCGAACATCTGGATGAAGCGGCGATAGCTGTCATAGGCGAAGCGGGCGTCACCCGACCGGCGGGCCAGACCCGCCACCGTCACATCGTTCAGCCCCAGGTTCAGCACGGTGTCCATCATGCCGGGCATGGAGGCGCGGGCGCCCGACCGCACGGAAACCAGCAGCGGGTTTTCCGCATCGCCGAACGTCATGCCCACGATCCGCTCGATCTCCGCCAGGGCGGCACCGACCTCGGTGCGCAGCGTGTCGGGGTATTGACGGCCATTGGCGTAAAAGTAGGTGCAGACCTCCGTCGTGACCGTAAAGCCAGGGGGCACCGGCAGGCCGAGATTGCTCATCTCCGCCAGGTTGGCACCCTTGCCGCCCAGGAGGTTCTTCATCTCCGCGCGACCTTCGGCCTTGCCTTCACCGAAGCTGTAGACCCACTTCGTCATGATCTTGGTCCCGTTTGATTATGGGGTTGGGATTGGTCTGGTGGTGACGCTGTGAAACACCGTGCAACAGGATTGGGGATGTCATTGCACGGCAGACGGGCCGGGGCCCGGATGGGGGATGTCGATTGGCGACCCTGTACGGTGGTAACGACGCGGGCAGCACCCACTGTCATCCCCGCGAAAGCGGGGACCCAGCGTAAGGCGCGGTCAGCGCCGATATGAGTCATGTCGCGGCTACCGCCGCTCTCGCTGGATCCCCGCTTTCGCGGGGATGACGGTGGGGCGGGCGGGTGGAAGGGGCGGACAGTGTCGTGCCCCGCCACTACCAAACTACCGCACTGCAACAAGGATAACGTAATTCCACTACCTACACCGCCGCACCCCGCCCGCCGTTTGGGGCGGGGGGTGCAGGGGTGATGGATCATGGGGTCAGCCTTCGATCTTCGAGAAGTCGGCGATTTCAGAGAAAAGCGCACGCAGCGCCGCATAAAGTCGAAGCCGGTTCTCGCGAACATCAGCTTCGGGTGCGTTCACCATGACATTGTTCGCGAACTGGTCAACCGGGCCACGAAGAGCGGCCAAGGCAACCATGGCCTCTTCGAATCTCTCGTTCGAAATCAATGTTGGAATGGTTGAATTAGCCGTACCCAGTGCGTCATAAAATTCGATCTCAACCGGCTCGCCCCGCCGCTCCGGCATGCCCGTTACGATACGGTCTTCCTTACCCTCTTCCTTAAAAAGAAGGTTGATCCCGCGTCGATATGTGCCAAGGAGGTTGCCGCCGTCTGGAGAAGCAAGAAAACTTGAAAGCGCCCTGACCTTGTCGATCAACAGCGTCAGGTCAGTTACTCGACCATTGTTTTCACGAACTGCCCGAATAACGTCAGCCCGGATGCCTTGCTCCCGAAGAGCAACTTCCAGTCGGCCGTAGAAGAAGAAGACCAATTCGCCGACAGTGGTATCGGCGGCTCCGGCAGCTTTGAAAATTGCTGCCAAATCGACTCTGAGGTTGTTCTCAAGAATTAGCCGGATCACACCGAGCGCTGCACGGCGAAGACCAAATGGGTCGCGGCTACCGGTCGGGAGTTCTTCGATCCCAAAGAACTGGACCAGCGTATCGATCTTTTCGGCCAGGGCCACGGCCACCGACACCTTGTCGGTCGGCACGCGGTCGCTCGGGCCCAGCGGCTTGTAATGGTCGGCAATCGCCTCGGCCACGGGGGCGGGCAGCCCTTCGTGATAGGCGACGTAGCGGCCCATGATGCCCTGGACCTCGGGGAATTCACCCACCACGCCCGTGGTCAGGTCGGACTTGGACAGGCGGGCGGCCAATGCTGTCTGTTCCACCACCGTCGTGTCCCAATTCAGGGCCTTGGCGATGGAAACCGACAGAGCCTCAATCCGCTCCACGCGCGCATGCAGCGTACCCAGCTTGGCATGGAAGGTGATGTCCTTCAGGCCGGGCAGCCGGTCTTCCAGCTTCACCTTCAAATCCTGGTCCCAGAAGAACTTGGCGTCCGACAGGCGGGCGCGCAGCACGCGCTCGTTCCCCGCCACCACGGCCACACCGCCATCAATGGTGTTGCGGTTGGCAACCACCACGAAGCGCGGGGCCAGCCTTCCATCGGCGGTTTCCAGGGCGAAATAACGCTGATGCGTGCGCATCGACGTGGTCAGCACCTCGGCCGGGACGTCCATGAACTTGTCATCGATGGCACCGGTCAGCACGACGGGCCATTCGACCAAACCCACCACTTCCTCCAGCAGGCCGGGATCATCCTTCAGGACGAAGCCCTCCGCCACGGCGGCCTTTTCCGCTCCGGTCAGGATCAGGCGTTTGCGGAACTCCCGATCCAGCACGACATGGGCCTTCAGCAGCTTGTCCTTGTAGTCGGCGAAGCCGGTGACGGTGAATTCACCGGGGGACAGGAAACGGTGGCCCTGCGTCTTGTCGCCATAGGGGATGGTGACGGCCTTGACCTCACCGGCCAGACAGACAGTGCCGTCCGACTGTTCCGGTGCCGTTTCCGCCGTCGCCAGGGTCAGGGCGCCGGGAATGACCGCGCCGTCGAACAGGGCCAGGATGGAATGCAGCGGGCGGACCCACATGAAATCATTGGCCCCCCAGCGCATGGATTTGGGCCAGGGCAGTTCGCGGATGGCGGCATCGATGATACCGGGCAGGGCGTCGATGGTGGCGCCGCCCTTCTTCTCGATCACCGCGAAATAGAACACGCCCTTGCCGGTGTCGCGCTGTTCGGCCTGATCGATGCTGGACAGGCCGGCGGATTTCAGGAACCCGGCCAGCGCCTGTTCGGGCGACCCGACGCGCGGCCCCTTGCGCTCGTCACGCACATCGGCCTGGGCGGCCGGCACGCCATCCACCACCAGGGCCACACGGCGCGGCGTGGAATGGGCCTCCGCCCGATCGAAGGTGATGCCGGCGGCCGTCAGCTTGTCCGTCACCAGGCGCCGGAAATCATCGGCCGCACGCACCTGCATGCGGGCCGGGATCTCTTCCATGAACAGTTCGATCAGCAGTTCGGCCATTTTGGTCACAAGCGTCCGGAGATTATTGTTCTGGTATCGTAATGATCAGCTTCAGGCGGCCTGCCCGCGGCGGTAGCCATCGGCCAGCCACGCCTCGCAGCAGGCCTTGGCCAGTGTGCGCACCCGCAGGATGTAGCTCTGCCGTTCCACCACCGAAATGACACCGCGCGCATCCAGCAGATTGAACAGGTGGCTGGCCTTGATGCACTGGTCATAGGCCGGCAGGGCCAAACCGTGGGACAGCAGGGAAGCACACTCCTTCTCCGCGTTCTGAAAATGCTGCAGCAACATCCCCGTATCCGCATATTCGAAATTATGCGCGGAATATTCCTGTTCGGCGCGGTGGAACACCTCGCCATATTTCACGGCCGGACGATCACCCACGGGATCGTTGAAGCGCAGGTCATAGACGTTTTCCACGCCCTGGATATACATGGCCAGACGTTCCAGGCCATAGGTCAGTTCCGCCGCCACCTTGTCCACCGCGATGCCGCCGACCTGCTGGAAATAGGTGAATTGCGACACTTCCATCCCGTCGCACCACACCTCCCAGCCCAGGCCCCAGGCGCCGAGCGTCGGGCTTTCCCAGTCATCCTCGACAAAGCGGATATCGTGCAGGGCGGGATCGATGCCCAGCGCCACCAGAGACTGCAGGTACAGGTCCTGGATGTTGGCCGGCGACGGCTTCATGATCACCTGGAACTGGTAATAATGCTGCAGCCGGTTGGGATTTTCACCATAGCGGCCATCCTTGGGCCGGCGGGACGGCTGCACATAGGCGGCGTTCCAGGCGTCCGGGCCCAGCGCGCGCAGGGTGGTGGCCGGGTGGAACGTGCCGGCACCCACTTCCATGTCATAGGGCTGCAGAACCAGACAGCCCTGGGCCGCCCAGAAATTCTGCAAGGTCAGGATGACACCCTGGAAGGAGAGGGGCTGTTTGCCCGATGCGCTGGCCGCCATTGTCCTTGAACTTCACACTACTGTTGCAGTGCGTGGCACCTTAATGAGCGTCAAGGACCAAATCAAGGCAGCCGCCCGGTTACGTTCTGTGCGGGGAACGCAGGGCTGGCGATGGTTTGTTGCGCACAAAGGGTGATGGCGGCCGCCCCCGCCTCAGCGCGGGCAGCCCGGCGTGCCGCACTTGCCCGCACCGGCCGCGACATAGACGCCGCAGACGGTGCATTTGGCCATGTCCTGCGTATCGGCGGGTTCCTGGCGGCCGGTCCCCTTGCGCGCGGGTCGTTCCCCGCCGCCATTGCGGCGCAGCGCGTCCTGGCGTTGGCGCTGTATCCTGCCCAGCAGGCGGAAGCCGTACCAGACGACGAACAGGATGCCGATCAGGGTGAGGAGTTTGGTGAGGGAGATCATGGGCGCCAAAGGTGGGAGAAGCCGCCGCGCGGGGCAAGTGAAATCGGCAGGCTCACAGCCCGTAGCGGGCAAAGGCAGCCCGTTCGGCCGCCATGTCGGCCAGGCCGTCGGCCAGCCTCCCGGCGTCCAGCCCGATCAACCGCCCCAGCCCGCCCCGCCGGGCCGGGTTGATGGTGCGCACCTGCACCTTGTCGCCGAACCGTTCACGCAACACACTGTGCAGGCAGCCCAGCCGGTCGGCCAGGCCCAGTTCCACGGCGCGCCGGCCCGTCCAGACATTGCCGTTGAACAGTTCATCCTCCGTCGCGTTCAGGCGCCCGGCCCGCCGTTCGCGCACCCATTGCTTGAACTGCTCATGGATATCGACCTGCAGATCGCGCACATGCGCCACATCCTCCGGCCTTTCCGCCTGGAACGGGTCCAGCATGGATTTGCGGGTGCCGGCCGTATAGATGCGGCGGTCGACACCCAGCTTGTCCATCAGGCCCGTGAAGCCGAAGCCGGCAGAGATGACCCCGACCGACCCCACGATGGAACCGCCATCCACCACGATCTCGTCCCCGGCGCAGGCCAGCCAATAGCCGCCGCTGGCGGCCAGATCCTCCACGAAAACCAGGACAGGCACGGATTTCTCCACCGCCAGGGCGCGAATCCGGCGCGCGATCAGCGCCGACTGTACAGGTGAACCACCCGGCGAATTGATCGCCAGCGCCACGGCCGCCAGATCGGCCGGGGCGAACGCCCGCTGGATATCCTGTTCCAGCCCCTCCAGCGACAGGCCCCGGCGTTTCGTGCCGATGACACCGGAAAGGCGCAGCACGTTGACCAGCGGCGAAACGGACAGGCCGGCAATCTTCTTCAGGCGGCGGATCATATCGGTGAACCTTCGGTCTTCATATCAACCAGCAGAAGGTGGGGATGCGACCCGCCGACCGGAAGACCTCTCCACCATCCGAAAGAACAATAGCGGCATTTGACCTTGCCCGATGCAATGTGCAGTCTAAGCATATGAAAAAGGGCAATATCAAAATATACCTTTATGCATACGCCCTTCTTCTCGCACTGGCCGTGGCGGGGGGGATGCCCACCCACGCGCACGCCGGCAGCAGGAATGTGGATATCCTGGCCGTGCAGTCGCCGCCGATGGCGATGGAAAATGCCGAGGCACCGGGCGCGGTCCTGGAACTGACACTGGCCGCGATCCGCCGCGCGGGCATGGAGCCGCAGCTCCGGTTCATCCCGTGGCGCCGGGCACAGGAAATGGTGGTGGCCGGCAAGGACATGCTGATCACACCCGTCACCTGGCTGCCGTCCCGCGACGGGAAATTCACCTGGATTGCGCCCGTGTGCCGGATCGAACGGGCAATCGCCAGCCTGAAGGCGCCGATCGACAGCCTGGAACAGGCCATGGCCGAACGGCGGACCCTGGTGGTCGGTGCCGGCAGCGCCCAGGAGCAGCAGTTGCGGGACATGGGCTATCCCGCCGAACTCATCAGCACGCCGCCGCTAGGCTCCCGGGAAGCCGACATGCTGGCCAGCGGCCGGGTCGACGGGTGGTATGGCAGCACGCTTCATATCCGGATGCGCTGGCAGCAGGAGGGCCGCGGCCTTCCCCTGCATATCGGGCGCAAGGTGGCAGATGACGAGATATTCCTCGCCTGCTCGCGCGATTGCAGCCCGTCCCTGGTCGCGGCCCTGCGCACCGCACTGGAAAGCCTGCAGGAGGACGGGACGCGGGACCGTATCCTGGCCCGCTATAGCCTTTCCTACTGATCCCCCGTCACCCGACGGGCAGGGGCATGCCATCGCGCAGGATCGCTTCCGCCGCCGGCATATATCCCTGTCCGTCCCCATGCAGGACCAGACCCGGCAGCAGGGACAGGGGACCTCGCGCATCCCGCCGCGCGGAAAGGATGATCCGCCGCGCCGGCTGGCCCGCGCGCGGCCACAGCGGCAGAAGCCGGATATCCCCGAACCGCCCCGCCAGCAGCGACAGCAACAGGTCCAGCCGGTCGGCGGGATAGATCAGCGTCAAGGTGCCACGGCTGCGCAGCAGGCGCAGCGCAGCCTGGATGAAACCGGCCAGGTCACCGGTCCCCTCCCCCGCCCCCTCCCCATGGCTGGCCGCCTTGTGCCCGCTGGGTGACGGGGTGTGCCGGCCGGCCGGCCAGAATGGCGGGTTGGCCATCACATGGTCGAAGCTGTTGGGCCGCAGGTCCGGCGGCGGATGGGCAAGGTCACCCTCCAGGATGCGGACCCGTGCGTCCAGGCCGCTGGCCGCCGCCGCCTGCCGGGCCAGGCCGGCGGCCATGGGCTGGATTTCCAGCCCCGTGACCTGAAGCCCGGGCACCCGCGCCGCCAGGCACAGCAGGGCCGCCCCCGTGCCACAGCCCAGTTCCAGCACGCTGTCCCCCGCTGCCGCCCCCACGGCGGCAGCCAGCAGCACGGGATCGATGGCGGTACGATATCCCTGCCGGGGCTGGAACAAAGTGACGCGCCCACCCAGAACGGGGGTACGTTCCACCAGGGACGCATCGTCCGTCATGGCACCACCGGCAGGCCCGCGTCGCGCAACAATGCGCGCGCCGCCGCAAAATCGGCATCGGCCACGCATAGACGCCGGGGAATGGCACCGATGCTGCCTTCCAGCGCCGATGTATGCTGGTCCAGAAGGATGGCGAGGATACCCGCATCGGCCAGCAGCGATTGTGCAAAACTCAGCTCAACGGGGTCGTTGCTGCGGATCAGGGGCTGCATCTGGGTCCTGTCAGGTGGCAAGCTCAAGGCGGACATGCCGCGCGCAGGCGCGTGCGGGCCTTGACCCCACGCCCTGCCCCGCTATGCTCCCCCGCAATCCTGGGCCCGTCAACCGGGCTTCGATCCTGTTTGCCGTCTTCTCGCGATGGAGCCTTGACCCGTGGCCACCGTGACCACCCTTGATCCCAAGCGCCGGAAGCCGGACACGAACGCGCTCGACCA
Organism: Niveispirillum fermenti; assembly: GCF_048066175.1. Taxonomy (GTDB): domain Bacteria; phylum Pseudomonadota; class Alphaproteobacteria; order Azospirillales; family Azospirillaceae; genus Niveispirillum; species Niveispirillum fermenti. Next base: position 80,942 of record NZ_JBLTXA010000019.1, read on the forward strand.
GCTTGTCGCGCTGGTCGCCGATGATCTGGCCGATGTCAACGAGATCATCGTTGACCGCATGCATTCACCGGTGGAACTGATTCCCCAGCTGGCCGGCTATCTGATTGCCAGCGGTGGCAAGCGGTTGCGCCCCGTGCTGACCCTGGCCGCCGCACGCATGTGCGGTTATCAGGGCGAACAGCACAAGCCGCTGGCGGCCTGTGTGGAGTTCATCCACACCGCCACCCTGCTGCATGACGATGTCGTCGATGAAAGCGATCTCCGCCGTGGCCAGGCCAGCGCCAATGCCGTGTTCGGCAACAAATCCTCCGTGCTGGTCGGCGACTTCCTGTTTTCCCGCGCCTTCCAGGTGATGGTGGAGGCGGGGTCGCTGGATGTGCTGCGCATCCTGTCCAATGCCTCGGCCGTGATCGCGGAGGGCGAGGTTCTCCAACTCACCACCTCCAACGATACGGAGACGAGCGAGGAGGCCTATCTGGAGGTCATCAGGGCCAAGACCGCGGAACTATTCGCCGCCGCCTGCCGGATCGGCGCCGTGGTGGCTGGCCGTTCGGCGGCAGAGGAAGAAGCGCTGCGTTCCTACGGGCTGAACCTGGGCGTGGCCTTCCAGCTTGTCGATGATGTGCTGGACTACTCCGCAGCGCAGGCCCGGCTGGGCAAGACCATCGGCGACGATTTCCGCGAGGGCAAGATCACCCTGCCCGTCGTGCTGGCCTTCCGCCGTGGCGACGACGAGGAGCGGGCCTTCTGGCGCCGGACGATGGAGGAGCTGGACCAGGGCGAGGATGACCTGGACCGGGCCATTGCCCTGATGAACAAACACAATACCCTGCGCGACAGCGTGGAGCGGGCCCGCCATTACGCATCGGTGGCCCGCGATGCGCTGGGACTGTTCCCGTCCAGCCCCGTGAAGCGGGCGCTGCTGGAGGTACTGGAATTCGTTGTGGACCGCGATTACTGACGCGGCGGCTTCCAGATGGATATTGCCAAGGCCGGGAAAGGATGCCTTTCCCGGCCTTTTTCTTATCGAAAAGAGGGGCTTGCCGGCGCGCGGCTGCCATGCGGCACCCCGGGGGTGGGAAAATGCGATCTAGTGCTTGCATGGTCCATTCGATGGCGCTATACAGCCGCCCACGCAAACGACGCCCCCGGCGAAACGATGCGTGAAGCATGACGGAGTATAGCTCAGCCTGGTAGAGCGCTGCTTTCGGGAGGCAGAGGCCGGAGGTTCGAATCCTCTTACTCCGACCAGCTAGACATGTAAAACGGCTCGGGTTTTCCCCGGGCCGTTTTGCTTTTGGCGGGTTTGCGGCGCCAATACCCACAAATGAGAACGGCACCCGACCGATCACGATCAGGTGCCGTTGAAAGCCAACATATCGGACGGCGGCAGTCACCGCCGCACCCGTTCGATCCAGGGGCCGGTATCAGGCCACCGGTCCCTGCCCCCTGCCAGACAGGCCCGTCAGGACGGTGTGGCGCCAACCCAGCGGGTCAGGGGCATCCCCGCGCTGT
>NZ_JBLTXA010000020.1:0-80475 GCF_048066175.1 Niveispirillum fermenti
GCTTCAATGAGGCCCCGGCCTTTCAGCCGGGGAAGGCAAGCAAGCCGCTCGTAACGAGTTTGCCAGATTGCGCGCTTCAATGAGGCCCCGGCCTTTCAGCCGGGGAAGGCACGCAGGCCGGCACCGACAGCGACAAGCAGGCGATCATGCTTCAATGAGGCCCCGGCCTTTCAGCCGGGGAAGGAGCATGCGCACCAGTTCTCCCCATCCCGCGTCAGCGATGCTTCAATGAGGCCCCGGCCTTTCAGCCGGGGAAGGTAGCCCCCCCCTGCCCTGACCAGCGTCCCTGCTAAATGAGCTTCAATGAGGCCCCGGCCTTTCAGCCGGGGAAGGGATCGTGACAGCGGTCACGGTGACGTTACGGATTGGAGCTTCAATGAGGCCCCGGCCTTTCAGCCGGGGAAGGCATGGGGCCTTCCGGTAATTTCGGCACGCGACCGCTGGCTTCAATGAGGCCCCGGCCTTTCAGCCGGGGAAGGTCCAGCGGCGCGTGGTCATTCTGCGGCACCTACGGCGCTTCAATGAGGCCCCGGCCTTTCAGCCGGGGAAGGTGGCGCAGCCATATTCGCGCCACATGCACTCGAGTTGCTTCAATGAGGCCCCGGCCTTTCAGCCGGGGAAGGTGGGAAAGGGGATGTCGCTCTTCATGGCGTATGAATGTGGCTTCAATGAGGCCCCGGCCTTTCAGCCGGGGAAGGGATGGAAATCAACGTTCTCCGCCCCCATCGCGCGGGCCAGCTTCAATGAGGCCCCGGCCTTTCAGCCGGGGAAGGGTCGCGCAGCCCCACTTCCACCACCACGGCCGGTTCGCCAGCTTCAATGAGGCCCCGGCCTTTCAGCCGGGGAAGGTTAAATATCCGGAGCGCTCTCGCGGCCTCTTGATCGAAGCTTCAATGAGGCCCCGGCCTTTCAGCCGGGGAAGGTCGCACCTGCTGCGCGAAAGGCGTCCGGCGCCCATCCTGCTTCAATGAGGCCCCGGCCTTTCAGCCGGGGAAGGCGGGGGGGGTGGGTAAATACCTACAGCTTCGAAGGCCGCTTCAATGAGGCCCCGGCCTTTCAGCCGGGGAAGGCGTCATCAGCGTCAAGAGTGCCTTTTGCAGTTTTGCCGCTTCAATGAGGCCCCGGCCTTTCAGCCGGGGAAGGCCCAGACTGGAACGGACACGACACGGGCAATCACGCCTGCGCTTCAATGAGGCCCCGGCCTTTCAGCCGGGGAAGGGCCGTGTTCGACCACATCAAGTCAACACGCGAAAGGCCAGCTTCAATGAGGCCCCGGCCTTTCAGCCGGGGAAGGAGTCTTACCGACGCCTGCGGGGCCGATTGCGAATACGCTTCAATGAGGCCCCGGCCTTTCAGCCGGGGAAGGCCACGCTGACCACGCTGACCACGCTGACCACGCTGACGCTTCAATGAGGCCCCGGCCTTTCAGCCGGGGAAGGGTGGGTAAATTACTCATAGTCACCTCATCGGACACGCGCTTCAATGAGGCCCCGGCCTTTCAGCCGGGGAAGGTTGCTTCAACGATGGCCTTTCTGGCGTAATCGAACGCTACGTGCTTCAATGAGGCCCCGGCCTTTCAGCCGGGGAAGGCTTTTCGGAAAATTGCTTACCGGACGGATGTACAAGCGCTTCAATGAGGCCCCGGCCTTTCAGCCGGGGAAGGATCCCGCTCTGGAACCGGTTGTAAGATAACAAGAAATGGCCGGGTTTGCGAGCGGGTCTGTGCGGGCGGGGCTTTGGGGTGCCAAACCCGCCTTGACAAATATGCACAATGTCCAAGAACCATTGCAATCCCAAGCACTTAGGCCCTTGCGAGCGGGTCCCAGGTTTTGGCGGGTACAGAGCCGCTCGCGCCTGCGACCGGCAGAGCCCCTCAAATCACCCTGGCTTGCCGTTCGATTGCCTTGAAGCTTTTGCCCAGGCTTTCGACCCGCAGATCCACGTCGTCGGCGGGGCCGATGTCGAGGATCAGAATGTGATCCTCCGATGCCTTGATCTCACGGTCAAGGCGCATGGCTAGAGCCGCGCGGCGGCGGGCGGTCAGGCGGCATTGAAAGACGGACAGTTGCAGCCAGTCGCCATAGGCCTCCATCACCTTGAAAATCTGCCGCCAGCGTTTGGGATCGGCAATGTCATAGGTGACGATATAGAGCCGTTCATGGTGGCGGGACATGGCGGCAGCCTTTCCTGTGGCCGGGTCAGCGGGGCACGTAATGCGGATAGGTCGGCACCTCGCTGCGCAGATACCTTGCCAGCAGGCGGGCCTGCACATGCAGCATGCGGCGCATGGAAATCTGATAGCCAAAGGCGGGGTGCGTTGCCTCCTGGTCCAATCGCCGCTCGAACGCGCGGATCAGGGTGCGCCGACCGTCGGGCGTGAGGTTACAGCCGGGACCGAGGGTGACAAAGTCACGCGGGCCCAGTTCCCCCTGGTTCAATACGGTCAGCACGGCGCTGTCAGCCAGGATGGGGCGCAGAGGTTCCATCATATCCAGCGCCAGTGAAGGGCGGCCCGGTCGTTCGGTGTGATAGAAGCCCACCCAGGGGTCCAGCCCCGCCACCTCCAGTGCCGTAGAAATGGCGCGGGTCAACAAGGCATAGCACAAGGACAGGCAGGCATTGATCGGGTCCGCCGGGGGACGGCGCGACCGCCGTTCAAACCCGAATTCTGGCAGGGATGCTGCTTTCTCGTTCAGCAGTTTGGGCCAGGCGCGGAAATAGATTGCCGCTCCCTCGCCCTCGGTTCCCAGCAGCTCGGCCATATCACGCACCTGCGGCAGTTTCGCCGACAGATGGCGCAACCGCTCCAGCACGGGTTCCCGCTCCGCCTCACCCCCGCGCCAATTGCGGCGCAGCAGGGTGCGCTGGTTCTTCAGCTTGGCATCGACCAGGGTGCGGGCAAAGGCCAGTCGGCGCGCCTCATCCTCGCGCAATCGGTATTGGGCCATCCGTGCCCCGGCACTGCGCGGCCCGCGCCCGCCCGTAGTGCCCATGTACCAGAAGCCGCTGCTCATCCAGGCCACCGGCACCTCGGCCTTCATCAGGGCGTGCAGCGCCGGGGTGGACAGGTTGACAGGGCCGGCCAGCACAAGCTCCGATACCTCACCAATGGCGACCCGCACCTCTTCCTCCTTGTCCCGAAAGCCCTCGTCACGTTCCTTGTCGGCGGGCCGTGCCGCAGGGGCCTTGATCACCAGCACCTCGCCTTCCTTGCCGATGCGCGCGCCCGGCTGCTGCACATAAAGCGGCAGGGCACCGTCAACCGATGGCGGGGGCGTGCGCGGCACGCCGCCCGTGCGGAACAGGTTCACCTCATCCGGCAGACAGATGGGCAGTAGCGAACAGCGGTTGCATTTCCTGGAGTTTTCCAGCGGCGGCGGGATGCGCCGGGTGGACGCCGCCAGCCGCAGGGAGGCGGCGGCCGCCGCTGTCTGTGCCCGTAACTCCGCATCGAACCGCACCGGCACCCGTTCCCGGCTGCCAGCGAACCACAGGAAACCATCGCCGACGCGATAGCCATTATCCTCCAGGATCAGGGCCTGCGCGCAAAGCTGTACCCGTTCTGGGTCATAGGCGCCGGTCTCCACATGCGGGCGCTTGCCTTTCTTATAATCGACCGGGGTAACGATGCCGTCATCGCTCTCCAGCAGGTCGAGCTTGGCGACCAGACCCAGCCGTTCGGATGCCAGCTCCACCGACCGGGTGGTGAACGGGCGGCTATCCTCTGTCACGTCTTCCGGTGCGGGCAGGGAAGGACGGGCGGCATCGACGAGGGCATGCACGCGCCGCCCCTCCTCCGTATCGCCACTGTCGGCCCATTCCCCCTCCACCCATTCCAGATAGGCAAGGCGGGGACAATAAACCCATTCATTGATCATCCGCGCGGGCACCAGCACATCATCAATCCCCGCAGCCGGGGCGGGAAGGGCCAGCGAAAGCTGTACCGCGCGTGGGGTTGGTGCCGGGTCGGGCAAAATGGATTCCGTACCGTCTTCCACCATTATCCTCGCTTCGATCTGGTCACTGGAAGGAGAGGTAGCGAGCTTGTCAAACCAACAGCGGCCCATATCGCTTTGTTGGCCGTGCATCGGGAAAGTGCGGCATCCACCAATCAAGTATGTTGCCCAGCCTAGGCACGCTGTGTTGATCGAGGTGGTATCGATAACTGTCTCTTCTCATTACGTAATATACGCAGACCCGATAAAGATAATAACAATCGACCCCAATGTTTATTGTTGGTTTCCATGGAAGGGGGCTTTGGGAGTGTTGATCGGTTGACCTCGGATAAAGAGCAGCCAGGAAACTCTCCGCCATCAGAAGCGGCTTGTCGGTACCGGTCCGGTGGCTGGAATGAATCCAAGTCCGCCTCCAACCTGGCTGCATTTCGTAACATCGACGGAAGAAGCTGTTGGCTTCTGCCATCTCATCCAGGCTGAGCGGGCGTACCGTGTCACGGGCGAAGGCCAGGATCGCGTCGATCAATTCAACCGCGCCCGGGGGGCTGGCCGTATTGGCGCGAGCTTCCGCCAATGCCTGGCGCATCAGGAAATGCAGGAAAAGGATGGCTTGTTCGGGAAATTCGGTTAGGCCCTGCATTGGCAGCAGGCAGGTGACCTGTTCTGGTTGGCCAGCGGCCAGCCTTTGGCAGGCGATGGTCAGCCGTCGCCGCCAATATGGTTCTGATGGGGGGGCTGGTTGATCGCTCACGGCAGCGCCGTCCATCCGCGCCTGCCGGGATTGACCAGAGCTGCAAGCGCCGGCGGTTCCAGCACTTCCACCTTGTCGCCCCAACTATAAAGATGCCAAGCCATCTCCAGATTGCTGCCGGCACGGAAACGCACGATCAGGCTGCCATCCTTCTGCCATTCCAGCGATTGGGACGGATGGAAGACGAAATCGGCAGCCACGGTCGCCGCTTCCGGGGCGAAGCGCCAGACCACGTCGAACGGCTTCTCCTGGAATAGCCCGAAGGAACGGGCGGCAAAGGCCTGCAGGTCGAATCCGGCGTCGCGGGCGAAGGACGCCGTTTCCAGGCGCACCTCCCGGATACCGGGCAGGCTGAACAGGGCGAAATCATTGGCCTTGGGGTTTTCATGCCAGGCGACCAGATAATGCCGGTGGCCATGCAGGAAACCATAGGGATGCACCAGCCGGTCCTTGGTCTTGCCGGTGTTGCGGTTGTAATAGCGGATGGTGACCTTGCGGCAGGCCTTGATGGCGGTTCGCAGTTCCCCCACCAGGGCCGGGTCGATGCGGGGACGGGGCCCCGGTCGCATGGCCAGTCCCTCCGCCTCCAGCGTTGCCTCCAGGTCGGGTTCAATCCGCCGGACGGCGTCCGGGCGCATCACCGCCTTCAACTTGCCAGACAGGGTGCGCAGCGTTTCCGCCTCTGCCGGACGGTTCTGTTCCACCATCAGCCGCATGGCGATGTCCAACGCCGCCAACTCGTCGGCATTGATGCCGGCGAGGCCGTTCAAGGTGCCCTTGGGCAGATGCCAGCGTTTGCATCGGTCTGCGCCCTGGGTTTCCTCCATCTGCGGAAAGGTCTGGAGCAGGGCGTCGCGCAGACGCATGGCGGTGCGCCGCCCCACCCCACACCGTTCCCCGATTTCTTCCAGCGATAATCCCTCACGGGTGCCCTGCATTTCCAGGGCGAGCCGGAACAGGAGATGAGCCTTTTCATGCCGCATGACCGGGAAGGTGCCTCGCGCTGGGGTGGGATAGTGGCCGCAAATTCAAATTAGATAGTGTAGAGGCATAATGTATTTCAATTCAAAACAGTAACAATCACATTGTCCTTGATGACGAAATCAACGCCATTGATGGTCACCCTTGTGGCACCGGCCTGCATGGCCTGGCGCACGGTGGGGGTGAGCAGGGCGGATTCCATGGTCTTCAGGTCGATCTCCAAAACCCGTTCCAGATAGCGCAGCAGCGCATGGGCGCTGACCGTGGGTTCCGGTCGCGCCACCCGTCGTTTGGCCAGCGCCTGACGGGTGCGGTTCAACTCATCCGCCACAAGTTGTCGATCCCGCTTCAAAGCCTGGATGTTATGGTCGATCCGTTCCAGTTGGGATGTCAGACGGCAGATGGCGTCCTCCAACTCCGCGCCGGTGCTGTCCGCCCATTGTTTCGACATGCCATCCCCCAACCAGTACGCCACAGGTGACAGCAGGATGGTGGCGATCGGTGACAGAAGCGGTCATCTGGACGGGAAGAGCCCGACTGGTGGGTGACCGCTTCTGTCATGGGCGTTGCCCCGATTATTGCTGGTCGGAAAAAAAGGGCATAGCCATCAGGTAGGTGTCACGGGGCTCACGTCTTTGGATTGCTACGAAACACTCAACCCTGAGACTGCTTCAATGTAGCCTCGGTCTGACGACCGAGGAAGAATGCCGGCTTGAGACGGATCATCCAGAGCCCCGTGACGTCTGAGGTATAGCGTGTCTTGGCAGGTGATGCAAACGTTCCTTTAGTATGAGGATAGATTGCTTGGAATTATGTGATACGGATCTTCAAAAAAATCTTGACAGGCGTATTCTCTCGATGTAGCTGGGTAAGGTAGTTGGCGGGGGGTCACGACCCCCGCCAACTATATCCCAGGCTTCCCTGGGCGCAGTGCACTGCACTTGGCATGATGTTTCATGTTCGGGCGCGCGTCAAGGGGGGCATCACCCAAATGTGGAGAGCCACATGCGTCACCCCAAAATGTCCCATCGCGCTGAACTAACCCAGGAAAATGCTACCCAGGCATGGTTGATGTATCATGCGGGGCGGTATCTACACGAAATTGCCGGATGCTTCGGCTGTAACTCCCGGAAGGTGTGGGAGATTCTACACCAACTGAAGTTCCCTGATAGCCGCCAGCGCGCTGCTGAAATTCTCGGCGTGTTGCCGGACATGCCGGCCCGTCGGCCGAATCCCCGCGCAAAGTCACAATGATGCTGAAGCGACGGGTCGGGCGAGTCCCGACCCGTCGCTTGTTCATGCCATCATCTCGGCGATGTGACCGATTCAGGCACATCGCCGATATACCATCAGCGAGTTATAAACAGATGCCTTGTTCTCTGAAAGCGGGATGAAGCATAAATTTCATCCGGCAATGAATTGTGTTTCATTTCCCTACACGCCTCTGAAGATCCGCCCAGAAGGAGCAGTTGGACATGGACTTTCCCTCGCTTTCCCAAATGGTTGCCGGTAATGCGGCGCTGCGGCGGCGGCAGGTTCTGCAGCCGGTTGGCGGTCGCGGGGACAAGATTTTCCCGCCGACATATCCTGGCGAAGGCCGCAATGCCCCACCGCGCCACGTCCATGAAGTGCGGCGGATCGACGGCAAGGATGTCGATTGCGTGCTGGTGGACAGTGTGCAGTCCCAGGCCAACCGGCTGGAAGAGGCACTGCTGGACGCCGTGCGCGACGGGGTGCGCATCCCGCATCTGCTGGTGGATTTCAGCGGGGAAGGGCTGGCCGGGCTGACCCAGATCACCTCGCTGGACGCGCCGCACCGCGTCTATGACGCCATCCTGCGTGATAGTCTGTTGGAGGGGCAGCCCTTCATGAAAAGCCCGCTGGGCGAGGCGCTGGCCAAGGCCAAGATCGGCGACGCGACGGCGGTGCTGGAAGCCTCCCCCACCGCCCTGCTGTTCGGTGCCTGGCATTCCACCGGCGATGGCGGCGGCATCGGCGCCAAGTTCGCCCGCTGTCTGGTGTCGGAAATCAGCGCCATCGGCGTTTCAGTGGAAGAATTCGTGGCCGACAAGCGCACGGGTGAACTGGAAGTGCGGACCGCCGGTCGGCGTACTGGCAGCCGCATCGATCCCCTGGGTGTGCTGCGCAAGGTGGAGGTGTTCAAGGGGGCCGCCGGGTGGGACACCGACAAGTCCAGGGCCGGCAAGGGGGCCAAGCAGGTGCGCCCGTCGGAGATCAACCATGGCAATATTGCCCCGTCGGTCATGCCGCTGGGCATCACCTGCGACTATGCCGAACATATGATGGTGTTGAGCTTCGCGGCCCTGCGCCGGTTGCGTTTCGGCTCGCCCACCCGCGATGCGGCGGGGCGGGGGCTGCTGGCGGCGTTGGGCCTGCTGGCCGTGGCGGAACAGGATGTGCAGGGTTATGCCCTGCGGTCGCGCTGCGATCTGGTCTGTGACGGTCGGGCGCCGCTGCAACTGGTCAAGCCCGATGGGGCGGTTGCCGATATCGCTCTGGACCGGGCGGGGGCCCGTGCGCTTTTCGCACAGGCATTGGTGGCGGCCACCCAGGCCGGCTTCACTTTCCCCGCCGGTCCCATCCGCCTGACGCCGCAGCCGAAGCTGGTGGAGATCGTCCGGCGCAGCCAGGAACTGGCGCTGGCCGGCGAGGGCGGGGAAGAGGGCGACGAAAACGGGGATGCGTGATGACCCTGGTTCTGGAGATCGAGCATCTGACCGGTATCGCCTTCTCCGCCCAGGGGCCGGCCAGCGACCAGCCAGACTGGCCGCCGCAGCCCGACCGCATCTTCTCTGCTCTGGTTGCCGCCTGGGCGGCACGGGGGGAGCGGGCGGAGGAGGCCGCGGCGCTGCGATGGCTGGAAGCGCAGCCGGTGCCGCGCCTGCTGGCATCGGACCATGCGGTTCGCCATGCCCCTGTCAGCTTCGTGCCGCCCAACGACGCGCAGACCGGCAAGTCTGGCGACCGCAAGGTGATGCCGGCCTTCCGCGCCCGCCAGCCGCGCCGCTTCCCGGCTGCCCGGCCGCATGATCCCACCCTGCGTCTGTTCTGGCCCGATGCCTGCCCCGATGCGGCGACGATGCGGGCCTTGCAGGGGGTGGCCGGCGACACCGCCTATATCGGTCATTCCGCCAGTCTGACCCGCTGTCATTTCCGCCACGTACCGGCTGACAATGTGCCGGAGAACGCTGGTTGGCCCGGACGGCGGGTCTATCCGGGTCGTTTCAATGAACTACGGCAGCGTTTTGAAAGCGGTCAGCGGCCGCTGCGGGGCTTTGACGTATTGCCGCCCCCGGCGATGCCCAAGCCGGTTGCCGCCAGCCCGTTCGCCGAGCGCTGGCTGATCCTGGACCATATCGATGGCACCATGCCGGATATCAGGGCGGCGGCGCTGGTGGCCAAGGCCATCCGCGATACGCTGATGAGCGGGTACAGGCAGATCGGCTTGGGTGATCAAATTCCTGGCATCGTCAGCGGCCATCAGTCCGACGGCGCTCCCTTGGCTGGTCCGCACATCGCCATCGTGCCGCTTTCTTTCACGGGATATCTCCATGCCGACGGGCATGTGCTGGGCTATGCGATCATCCCGCCACGCGGCAGCAACCTGGTCGCTGACGTGGATTTCCGCAGCGCGTTGCGCAAAGTGACTGAACTGCGGGAGGAAGGGAAACGCCTGCTTCGCTTGCACCGTTTCGGTCTTGATCTCGCCCTGGCCGGAGAGGCGGATGGGCTGCGTCGGTCGCTGGACCCGCAGGAATATACAAGGCCGTCACGGACCTTTGCCACGGTGACGCCGATCGTGCTTAACCGGCATTTGAAGCACAAGGGCGAAGAGCGACAGCAGGAAATCATCGGCCAGATCATGGCCGCCTGTCATCATGTCGGCCTGCCGGCACCGGATATCGTGGTGCCCGACCGGCATTCCGCTGTTGAGGGCGCTTATTCGGTGCCGGCACCGGGAGCGTCCGCCACCGTGCCGCGTTGGCATCTGCCGGGTGCCCTGGCCCACCGCCAATTGACCCATGCCGTGCTGCGTTTCCCCGAAGAGGTGAGCGGGCCGGTCATCCTGGGGGCTGGGCGCTTTGCCGGGCTGGGCCTGTGCTGTCCGCTGGATGAGAAGAAGGAGCGGCGGTAATGAGCGCGCTGGCGTCAGACGATTTCACCGCCTTCTTTGCGGAAGTGAACGGCCATCCGCCCTTTCCCTGGCAACAAAGATTGCTGACCGAACTGGCAGCCAGTGGCTGCTGGCCCGATTGTCTGGGCCTGCCCACCGGCAGCGGCAAGACGGCCTGTCTGGATATCGCCCTGTTCCATCTGGCGCTGGAGGCGGGGAAGCCGGCGGGGCGACAGGCGCCGGTGCGCATTGCCTTCGTTGTTGACCGGCGTCTCGTGGTGGATGATGCCTTTGAACGGGCCAAGCGTCTGGCCGATGCCCTTGCGGCCCCTGCCGGCCCGGTCACCGCCAGCGTTGCCGACCGGCTACGCCTGTTGTCCGGCGATGCTCCTCCGCTGCTGGCGCGGCGTCTGCGCGGCGGCATCCCACGGGAGGATGATTGGGCCCGCACACCAGCCCAGCCGACCATCCTTTGTTCGACGGTCGATCAGGTCGGTTCCCGCCTGCTGTTTCGCGGCTATGGCGTGACGGATCGTGCCAAGCCGATCCATGCCGGCCTGTTGGGTGCGGATTGCTTGATTCTGCTGGACGAAGCGCATCTGGCCGAACCGTTTCGGCAAACCCTTGGTTGGGTCGGACAATATCGTCATCGTCTTAACCATCACACACCCTGGGCCCTGTCCGTTCTGTCCGCAACGCCCCGGGCTGACGGGGCGGTGGCACCCTTCGGTTTGAACGAGGATGATTGGGCTAACCGGGAACTGGCAAAGCGGCTGACTGCCGCCAAGCCGGCCCGTCTGGAGGGGGGCAAGGATGCGCTGACGGAGACGCAGCGGGCCGAAGCGATGGCCGTGCAGGCACAGCGGATGCTGGACGCCTTGTGCGCGGACGGCATCGCCCAGCCGGCCCTGGGCGTTGTCGTCAACCGCGTGGACCGCGCCCGCCGCGTCTTCAAGGCGCTGGAAGGGGTGGCGGCGGATCGCCTGCTGCTGATCGGCCCATCCCGCAGTGTCGACCGTGAAGATCTGGTGCGCATGCTGGATCGGGTCAGGACGGGGCGGGAGCGCGATGCGACGGCACCCCTGCTGATCGTCGCCACGCAATGTATCGAAGCCGGCGTCGATATTGATCTGGACGGGCTGGTCACGGAACTGGCGCCGCTGGACGCGCTGCGCCAGCGTTTCGGCCGGCTCAACCGTGGCGGCCGACCGATCCCGGCCCAAGGCGTGATCCTGGCTACCAAGCAGGAGCTGTCCGCCCGCTATGATGACCCGGTCTATGGCGGGGCCCTGCGTCCAACCTGGGATTGGCTGACCGCTTTGCCATCAGTCGATTTTGGTATTCACACGATGGCGGCGACCTTGCGGGATGTCCCGCCGCCTGCGCCGGCCCTGTCATCCCAGCCCGATGCGCCAGTGTTGATGCCAGCCCTTCTCGACCTGTTCAGCCAGACTTGGCCGGTTCCGTCACCAACCCCGGAAACATCACTGTTCCTGCATGGGCCGAAACATCAACCGGACGGTGTTACCCTTGTCTGGCGTGGCGATGTGACGCCGGGCTTCCCGAATGATGCGCAGATGTGCCGTCTGCTTACCCTGGTGCCGCCACGCGCGGGAGAGGCCGTGTTACTGCCGGTCTGGACAGTGCGCCGCTGGCTGCAGGGGCAGAGCACCGATGCCCTGGCCGACATTCCGGCACCAGCACCAGAAGATGAGGAGGGGCAGAAGGACCGCCGCGTCTTCCGCTGGCGCGGCGGCGAAGATGAAGCATCCCGCTGGATCGCAGCCCGTGAGATTTGCCCCGGTGATACAGTCATCGTGCCCGCCGCCTATGGCGGCCTGGACAATCAATATGGGTGGGACCCCGGCAATCAAGACCCTGTGAGGGATGTCGCCCGCAAGGCTGCGCATGATTTTGCCGGGCGGCGCTTTGCGGTTCGGGTGGCGCCCGGACTGATCCCGCCTGACAAGGATGGGGAAGACCTGTTGGCCGCGCTGGCGGCCCTGGAAGGGGAACGCGACCCGAAGCGGCTTTGTGCGACCCTGGCCCCTTATGATGGGGCTGACGATGTGAGGTGGCTGCATGACAGGCTGGGCGGCCGGAAACTTGATCCGATCTGGGATGTCTATGGCAGGGATACGGCGGGGCGGCCCTTGGGCCTGGTGCTGTTGGCCCCCGCAGGCGTAATGACGGCACCGGATACCGCCGGGGCAACTGCCGTCACCGAGGATGATCTGGCAGGCTCGCTTTCGGGCTTTCCGCTGCTGCTGCAAACCCATAGCGAGGATGTGGCTGGCTTTGCAGCGGATTTCGCCAAGCGCGCCGGGCTGGCACCAGCGCGGGTCCAGGATCTGCGGCTGGCGGGATACCTCCATGATGCTGGCAAGTGCGATCCGCGTTTTCAGGAATGGCTGGCCGCCGGCGATCCGCTGGGGGCGGATCCTGACCATGTGCTGGCCAAATCTGCCCGCAAGCTGCCGCCAGACGCCAAGGAGAAGGCGGGGCTGCCACAGGGATGGCGGCACGAGGTGCTGTCGGTGCGGCTGGCAGCCTGTTCCCACCTTCTGGCGGAACGGCGGAGCGAGGGGGGCGATCCCGACCTCATCCTTTGGCTGATCGGTACCCATCATGGTTTCGGTCGGCCGTTCTTTGCCCATGTCGATCCGCGACCACGGACCGATCTGCTGCCGGTTCCAGCGCTGTGGGACACGGCGCCGACGGCAGCCGGACCGGAGGCGCTGGATTTCGATCATGACGGTGTGGACTGGCACGGTCTGTTCGACCGGTTGAAGCAGCGTTACGGCCCCTGGGGTCTGGCCCATATGGAAGCGATCCTCCGTCTGGCCGATCACCGGGCGTCCGAGTTTGCGGCCAAGAAAGGGGTGGCATAGTGGAAAACGGGACGACACAGGCCACCAGCGCCCACCGGCTGACGGGGCTGGAACCCGATAATCTGCTGGCCTTCCTGGCTTTGCTGGGCCTTCTACGGGCGCTGGAAGCGGTTGACGGGGATGGAGACCGGCTGCGACCGCGCCTGTCCTGGAGCCTGGATGAACCACCCCTGCGCCCGGTGCTGCATTTGGCGAAAGCCCAGACCACGGGGGAGGTGGTGGCACGGGCGGCAGACGGTGTGGCGCTGCTGGCCAAGGCTCATCATTTCGATGGGCGCAAAGACCTGAACTACAGCGAAGGCGAAGCGCGCGCTTTGCTGAAAAGCGCCACCGATGATGCTGCGCGAGTGTTCTTGCTGTCAGCTTTGCTGTCCGACGCTGCTGTGAAGGAGGCGAAGGGGGCAACAGCGGAGCCGCTGATCGACCCAACGCCGCTCTGCCTGCTGTTTGGCCAGGGGCACCAGCATTTTCTGGACCGGCTGGCCAGCGTGCCGGCGCAACCCGCCCCGCCACCGCGCGGCCGGGGGCGCAGCGCCGTCACCTTGACCGCCGAGGATTGTCTGGCCGAAGCCTTGTTTAGCCCCTGGCATCGAACTGATCCGACCTTCTCCTTCCGCTGGGATCCAGAAGAGGATGTGCGTTATGCGCTGATGGCCGGCAACCCGACTGATTCTGCCTATAAGGCTGGCACGCAGCATGGGGCAAACCGTCTGGCGGCCATCGGGCTGGCTGTTCTGACCTTGGCACCGGAGGTCCGGGCCGGGCGGGTACGTGCCGCGATCCCTGGAGGTCACTGGGATCGCCAGGGTTTTTCGCTGGCTTGGCCGATCTGGCACCCACCGGCCAGTCTGGCGGCCATCCGCAGTCTGTTGGGCCATCCGGGCTTGCGCAAACCCGAACAGTTCACTGTAATGGGAATTGACGGTTGTATGATGGCGCGGCGGGTTTCGGTCGGAAAATTCATGAACTTCACCCGCGCCGATTTTATCAAGGGCAAGGCTGCCGGCGAATGAATTCCATGCGCCGTTTCGGCACCTTGTACCGCCTATGAGGGAACGCATTTTTAAATCGCTTTATCGCATCATCCTGAAAACCCGCATGTCGAGTTTTTATACCAACTTGCGATGAGTAGAACTCATCGCAAGTTGGTCCGGCGGCGACTGCCGCCGCGCCGCTCGTGCGGCGCAGCCAAGCCAACGAATGTTGGCGCCGGCAATTGAGGGCGGTGACCAGAACCAACAGGTTCTGATCACCGCAAAATAGTATTATGTGCTATCCTCTAGGGCCGGCCCGCTTACCGTCGGGCAAGTTTGGCTTCCACCTGGACCAGCACGCTGCTCACCTCTTCCCGTCGCCCGGCGTCGGCAATTTCGCGGCCCGGGCGCGGCGTGGCGGCCAGGGCATGGGTCAGGACGTCGCGTGCTTTAGCGTATTCCCCCTGGCGGAAAAGGAAGTCACCGTAGAAATAATTGGGATCGAGACCGTCTGGATTCTGAGCCAGGGCTTTTTCAAGATAGATCCTGGCCTTCTTGTCATTGCCGAAGCCGATGGGGAAGCCCGGCACCTGATAATAGAGGCTGCCCAGGGAGGTGCTGACGGAACCGTCCAGTGCTGCGGGGTCGATCTGTTCGGCAGCCTCCAGTTTGGCCCTCGCCTCTTTCACCAGTGAAAGCGCGCCCATGCCGCCCTTGAGGCCGGCTTCGGTGGACAGGATGATTGCTTCCCAAACCAAGGGCTCGGCTTTGCCAGGATAGGTGGTCGTCAAAGATCTGGCGGTGACGGCCAGGGCCTCCATGGCCCGCTGCTGCGCTTCCTCGCCCTTCACCTCATATTTCGCGTGGGCCCAGCCGGTCTGCAGGTCCGCGATGCGGGCATCCATGACCGAATCTGCGGATGCCAATGCCGGCATCGTGAACAGCAGGGCCAGGCTGGCTGCGGCCAGTTTCTTTTCAATGCGCATTGGGTTCCTCCTGAATGAAAGGGGTGTTTGGCGTGAACAGGCTGGCGGCCTTGGTATCGTTGCCGGACAGGGCGCGGTCGATCAGCCTGGGGAACAGGGCGATGCCGGCCTGCGTCGACAGATCGGCCCGGATGTGCCGGCCCGGCGCCTCGCCGCGCCCAGGGTTGTGACCTGCGCCCCTCTGTGGCGCAGCAAGCCGACCAGGGCCGATCCGATGCCACCGGCCCCGCCGGTGACCAGGACCGTGCGTCCCTCCAGCCCTCGCTCAAGCGACATGGCGCACCTCCGTGCCGGCGGTCGCGGTCGGCCGATTGTGGGTGATGGCCAGGAACAGACCGGCGAAAAGGCCGAAAATGCGGTTTGCCATGGCGATGATCGCTTGCCGGTCGCGAACATCCTCCACCCGGTTCATCAGGTCGCGGAAGAATTCCATATGCTGGATGTCCAGCGCCCCGTGGCTGTTGAGGTAGGTGAAGCAGCTCTTCGGCAAGTTCAATGCCTTGGCCACGGCTTCCGCCCCATCAGGCCGCGCAACAGTTCAGGGACCAGGATGATGCTGCTGGCCCGCAACGCCGACAATGCCGACAGGAGCCTGATGAAATCCGGCTGGAACGGCTGGTCCACGCCCAGCAAGGTCGGGGCCTCTACCAAGTAATGGCCCCCCGCCAGCTGGGTGCCGTAAAGTCCGGCCACATTCTCCAGCAGAACCGGCAACGGCAGGATGGCGAGATGCCTGCCGGCGCGCTCCGCTCCGATCACGGTTACCAGCGAACATGCAACCTGTTCCAAGCCACAGGCCGACAGGCAGACGCCCTTGGATGCGCCGGTGGTTCCCGATGTGTAGGTGATCTTGGCCGTCTCGGCCGGCAACGGCACGGGGGCATGGTCCAGACGGTGCAGATACAGGATCTGCATCCCGATACGCAGAAGCTCGCCTCCTGTTTCCGCCCGATCCGTCACCAGCCAGCCGGCGCCGGCATCGGTCAGGGCGTGACGCCGCTGAACCTGTGTGAAGAAGCTGGGCAGGGGCAGGCTGATCTGGCCCAGCATCAGCAGCGCCAGATCCAGCACGGCCCACGCGGCGGAGTTCGTCACTTCCACGGCCACAGGGCGGGAGTCGGTGCCGATCCGTTCGCGCAGTTCAGCAGCGAGGTGGTCCACCGCACCGGCAAGGGCCCCATAGGTCCAGTCATTGATGGCGGGCCGCTGCGGATCCTGCATGCGAATGGCGGAGAGAATACGGCTCATCTTGTCACCTCCGCCGCCGCGATGGCGGGATGCAGACGGGGAAAGGTGGGGCGGGTTGGCAATTCCCGATGACCTTCACCGGTCAGGAATCGGTCCAGGCAGACGGCGCCGAAGGCGACGTCGCCACACACGACGCGCGGATCTGCGGCGTAATAGCTGCCCCAATCTGCGGCGGCGGGGCCCATCCGTTCGGGTCTGGCCTGGCACAGTTCCATCGCGTCGAACCCGATCCTGCGGAACAGGCGACGCAAGGATCGGGTGGCTGTGACCACCGCCTTCTCGAACCCGCACCCGTGCAGATAGGCGGCGAGCGCCATGAACAGCAGATAGGAGGCGCCCGGTTCCACCGCTGCAAGATTGCCGATCTCCACGATGCGGGATCGGGCCACAGTGCCAAGGATCATCGCCTCCACTGGCCGGTCGAGATAGGTTTCGAGGAACAGCGGCGCCTCACCCGCCGGTCGGAATCCGACGCCGGCCAGGATGCGATCCTCGGTATCGCGCAGGCTCATCAGCATGGGGTGTGTCACGGCGATATGGCCGCCGTAGGTGCTGGCATAGGTGTCGCGGATCATCCCCTCCACCCGCTGCCGCTCGGGGGCGAAATGATGGGTTATGGCCACCACGGCTGGCCGGCAGCGGGTCAGGCCGGCCACCCGTCCAGCATCGAACCGCAGGTACCCGTTCCGACCAGCTGTCCGAACCGCATGACAGCGATTTCCACGAGGGCCATTTGAACCTGTCGGGGCATCTGCCCTTCGCAGACCTGCACAGCACAACGGCCTTCGTGCGGCACGAATTGGATACGTTCTATGATGCCAGCAGCGCCGTACCGGGCCTTGCCGGCTTGCCTGCCCGGCCAGCACTGTTTCAGGAAGGGCTTCTGTCCCGATTATGGACGCACGAGACCCGCCTGACCGGTGCCGCCGGGCCTGTGGACACGGAAGGCCGTGATAGCATCGACTGGCTGGCCGGGCTCTATGTGTCGCGACAGGTGTCCCGTTCCGAACGGACCCTGTTTCCCGTTGATGATGCCGGCCTGGCTCTGTGGCGACGGAATCGTGATGACGAGGTGAGGGAAGGGGCTTTGTTCGGGGAGGTTTCCTGGCGGTTCCGCCCTGACTGGACCCTGACGGTGGGCGGCCGTGTCTTCCACATCGCCCAGGAGGTGGATGCGGCGGCTACCGCTCCCGTCACCGACCAGGCGGAAACCGAAGGCTATGCGCGCGAAACGGATGCCATGCCGAAGGTTGCGCTGGCCTGGCAACCTGAAGGTGTCATCACGCTTTATGCGCAGATGGCGGAAGGGTACCGGCCCGGCGGCATCGATATTGAAGAGTCTGGAGGTTCCGGTGTCGGCGACTACCGCACCGCGCGCTTCGCTACGGACGAGCTTTGGAATTACGAGTTAGGTATGAAGCTGTCATTGTGGCAGGGCCAGGTTCAACCTGGATGCGGCGCTGTTCCATGCTCGCTGGCGTAATGTACAGACCGATCAATTGCGGGCGGATGGATTGACTTTCACGACGAATGCTGGCGACGGCAGCAACACAGGGCTGGAGGTCAGCCCCCGCCTGCATCTGGGACCTTGGCGCCTGGAGGCCACCTTGACGCTGAGCGATCCGGAATTGACCAAGCTCCATCCGGGGTTTCCTGCCGTACCTGAAGGCGGACTGCCGGGTGCGGCCCATATCAGTGGCGGTGCCAGCCTTTCATGGCGGGGCCCCCTGATCGACGGGGTCGACCTGCTGGCGGCATTGGATTACAGCCACGCTGGTCGCACCCACCTGACCTTTACCAAGGGCATCAGCCAAGGGCCGGTCGATCTGCTGAATGGGCGACTGGTATTTGATATCGCCGACAGCTTGTCGGTGGGGCTGTCGGTGGGCAACATGTTGGATACAGCCGCCAACCAGTTCGCCTATGGCAACCCATTCACCCTCTCCGGTGGCCCGCAGACGACCCCGCCCCGCCCCAGGACAGTGCGGTTGAGCTTCGGATGGTCGGGATAGGCGGCCGCAGGTTCTCGGGTTATGCGCGTTGATATCCCCCGGGCATGACCCGATGTGGCCCGCTGTGAAGCGGTGCTACTACGCCGGGTCGAGCGCGATGACCGGGGCGGGATACTTCGGTTCCTGGCTGCGGATACAGACGTTGAATGGCTGATGATCGATGCGATCATCGTGCGTGCCCATCACCATGGATCGGGCGGATTTGTGTTTGGCGACTGAATCCTAAACCCAATCAATGGCTTATGCTGCACCCGCCAACCAGCAGGACGCACCCGGTGCATAATCCGGGCTAGCAAAGCATGCACAATGGCACCTGTTGCAGAAATTATCTTCCTATGCCCGAAGCTTCCGCCGTCCCGCAAGCAGGAGGAGGCTCAGGGCTGACCCTGTGTCGTCAGCGTCAGTCCCTCACCTACGTTATAGATGACGGTATATCGGCGCCGCTTGCTCCCAATCTCGTCGCCGGTCACCGCCTCTCCACACCAGTGGTCAGCCGATGCGGGCCTCAACAGGATCACGGACAGCGCCTCCCAGCGTCTTCGCCCCGCCTCGGGCAGGGTGGACTTGAGGGCGCCTGCCAGCCCTTCCTCTTCGGGCGGACAAATCAAGGGCCGGGGCGAGCGGCATTCGGACTCCTCCACCGGGTCCCAGCCCTCTGGCAAATCCGGGTGCAGCAGGAGGGACAGCCATTGCGGCCGTCCGTCGACGATACCGGCCAGGCCGACCATATGGCTGTCGATAAGGCGTGTCCGCGGCTCTCCTGCCGGATCATCGGCGACCCCGGCATGGGCGTGCCATTCCGTCAGCAGGTCGGCACGGAACGACAGCCGCGCCTGCCGGCCCTGCTGCCGTTCCGCCGCAGCCTTGCCGTCAGCCGTCTCATGGCTGGCCATCAGGCACGGCGGGGCGGCCGGTGGTTCGGCATAAACCGCTTCCAGAAGCGGGCGCAGATCGCGAGCCGGGACGATATGATCGCTACCGGGCGGATTTCCGGGAATCGTCGATGGGGCCAGGAGATGGTGCGCCGTCAGCCAGAGGCGCGCATCGTCGGGATAGATGTAGGCGGCGCGCGGAAACTTGCGGGCATACCAATGTTTTGAAGGGGCCGAGACGGGGGGCGTGTGCAGCAGGACCGGGCTGTCGGGGCGCTGATCCACCCCATCACCGGCCAAAGCGCCATCGATCGTGCGGGCATGGCGGCGGCGGCGGCCCAGGCGTTGGATCACGGCGTCGGCGGGGGCCAGGTCAATGACCATCTCGTCGGCGTCCAGGTCCAGGCTCTGCTCCGCAGCCTGGGTGGTGACCAACAGGCGGCCGCGCCGTTCATCCGGAACCGCCTGTTTGCCGAAGAAGCGCATCAGCGCCACCTCTGCCGCGGCGCGATCCGCCGGCAGGAACCGGGCATGGTAAAGCATGGGGGGTGCCAGCCCCTCCGCCCTTGCCGCCTCCGCATGGCGCTTCCAGGCTGTCACGGCATCGCCGACATTGTTGCGGAACCAGATGACCGACCGGCCCTGGCGCTGCCAGTCCTGGATGGCCGCGTCCACGGACGCCTCATCCTCCACGCCTTCGAAACGTACCGGGCGTGTACCCGGCCCCGGCACGGGGTCCAGCGGGTGTTGGGCGATGCCCTGCTGGCTGACCAGGGTCAGCAGCGGATAGGCACCGGGCCGGGTGCGTTCCGTCATGGCGGCGATGTCGGCCCAGCCGGCACCTTCGGCATAGGCGCGGATCAGGGCGTTGCGGATGCGGGTGGGCAGCGTGGCCGACATCAGGACGGCCGGGTCTCCCATCCGCCCATGCCAGCGCAGCAGCGCCTCCAGCAGGGGCTGCATGTAATGGTCATAGGCATGCACCTCGTCCACCAGCAGCAGCTTGCGCCACAGGCCGGCCAGCCGCAGCGTGGCGTGACGCGCGCGCAGGGCGCCAGCCAGCGCCTGATCGACGGTCCCTACCCCCAGTTCCGCCAGCAATGCCCGGCGGGAGGAGCGGGCGAACCAGGCCGATGCCACCCCTTCTCCCTCCTCCAATCCGGCGCGGGTGGCGGCAAAGCGGAAGGTACGGTGGCGATGGCGGCGGCTATGGGCCAGCACCACCTGCGGCGTGCCGGTCAGCAACTGTGCCGCGAAGGGGACGGCACCATCGACCGCGAACTTGCGGTCATAGGCGGCGTCGGCCGTGGCCATGGTGGGCAGGCCGACATAGGTGCCATCCGTCCGGCCCAGTGCCGTCAGCCGCTGGGTGATCAGGTCCCCGGCCTCCGTCTTGCCCGATCCGGGCAGATCCTCCACCAGCACCAGCAGCGGCCCGTCGGGCAGGGCCCGGGCCGTGAACAGCCGGTCGACCAATGCCTGCAACGGCGTGGGCGCGGGCGCCGATCCGCCCTGGCCCAGGGCGGCGAACATCTGCGCGAAGGACAAGGGTGGGCGCGGCGTCAACTGCCGGAACAGGGCCGGCTGCACCTCGTCCAGCACATCCGCGGCGCCGGGCAGGGCGTGGAGCCGGTAATAATCGGCCAGATCCATCGCGCCCTCGCGATAGGCAAAGCGTTCCGACGACCCCAACCAGTCGCAGAGTGTGAACAGGCCGTTCAACAAGGGGGACAGCCGGTCCAGCCCCACCGGATCGGGCGTGCCTTGCGTCCAGCCGAACAGCGCCGCCATGGCGGCGACCAGTTCCTTGGCAGCGTCGAGATCGTCGGGGGCCAGCACCCCCTCACGTTCCAGACGGCGCGGATCGAAGCCGCGCGACGGCGGGCTGCCATGATGGCCCGTGGCGATGGCACAGAGCAGGTCCAGTCCGTCGCGGGGCATGTCCGCCAGCGGCAGGCCCAGCGCCGCCAGACCCGACGGCCCCAGCCTGTCCAGCAGGATCATCTGCCCGACGGCATCATGGGGCCAGTTGGCCGGCTTTCGTGACGGCGGGACACGACCCAGACGGCGCAGGATGTCCGGCCGCTTCACCTGAAAAGCCGCCGAGACCTTGCCGATATCATGCAGGGCCAGCAGCACCAGCAGCATGGCCCGCGTATCGGCCAGGCTCATCGACAGGCCGGCGGCGATGAAATCCAGCAACGCCGGCCGCCGCGCCAGCCCGACATCCAGCACCGCTGCCACATCCAGGCAATGGTACGGGAGCGGGTGGTGGCTGTCCTTGCCGGCCTTGGCCCATCGATCCATGACCAAGTTCACCTTTGGTATCGAACTGGGTTGATCGAAATCATGAATTGCATAGTGTAGATAAAATTCTAAATTAAAAAACAATCTCAGGCGGAGGACCGCGTGAAAGGGGATCATATCTGTTGGTTTAATACAAGAATACCCATTCTGCGCCGACATTCCGGCCCCGGTACCGCTACGCCTCTGGAACTGACGGCCGATCACACTGACGACCCCATTATCGCCGTCCAGTTCGGCCATCCCCTGGCCGACCGTGGGTTCGAGCTTTTGATGCGGGACATCCTGCAGGCCGCCTTCCCGCCGCGCGACAAGGCGGAGTGGCTGCACCGGCTGGCCACACCCCCGACGCCGGCGGAACTGGCCGCAGCACTGGCGCCCTACCAAAGCGTCTTCCGGCTGGATCATCCCGACACGCCCTGCCTTCAGGCCCGTCCTTCCCCGCACAGCCTGTCCGCCGCCACAGCGGGCAAGGGGGCCAAACGCCCCGCAAAAAATGCCGACGAGGATGAGGGTGAGGAAGCGGGCAGCCAGCCCATCGCCGCCCTGCTGCCCGACCTGCCCACGGGCGAGGCGGTGAAGCAGGATGCGGATTTCTTCGTGCGGCGCGGCGGAGTAAAGGCTATCGGGGCCGGGGCCATGCTGCCCGTGCTGTATGGCCACATGGTGCTGTTCCCGCCCGGCGGCGGTGGCTATTTCGGGCTGCCGCACGGGGCGGACAGCATCAAGTATCAGATGGTGGGCGACACGCTGTGGCGTACCTTGTGGCTGAACGTGCTGTATCCCGGCATGGACGGGTATGAGGGTCCGGGTGCCGGGCGGCCGGCGCCCCTGGATGCATCGGCCTTCCCCTGGCTGGACCCGGAATTGCCGCATCTGCCGCTGGGTCGGCGCGATGAGGGGGCGGCCAAGGCGCTGGACCGGCCGCGCCTGCACCCGGCCCATATCCCCATGCCGCGCCGCTATCTGTTGTCGCCGCCGGTACAGGGCCGATGCGACCTGACGGGGCTGGAGGGGCCGGTCTATCAATCCTATGACCGCTGGCCCAAGGGGCTGCAATATGCGCCGCGCGGTTGGCGCTATCCCAACGTTTCCCGCAAGGAGATCGTGGGCAAGCCGGAGGAGGAGGCGCGGTTCGCACGCGCATCCGGCCCCCTGCGCTTCGACGACTGGCTGGAAACCGCGCTGGCCCCGCCGCGGGAGCGCAAGACGGAGAAGGCTGGCGCCCAGCGCCGCCATTTGCCGGCCGTGCTGCAACAGATCGCCAATGTCGAACGCTCCACTCTGCTGCCGGCGGTGGACGGGGTGGACACGGCCCTGGGTCGGGGCAGCCTGCGCGTCCGCGCCTTTGCCCAGTTCAACTATGGCAAGGCTGTGGGCGGGATGAGCCAGCGGGAACTGCCCCTCTGGCTGCTGCCCGATGCACAGTTGGACTGGCTGTGCGGCGAGGTGACGACGGTGTTGGAGAAAGCGTCGGCCATGGCCGGGGCGCTGCGCTGGATGGCGCGGGAAGCCGTCCGCCTGGGCCGCCGGGAGGGGCCGGCCGCATTGGCTGACAATCTGGGCGACGCGCTGCTGGCCGACCTGGACGCCGCGGCCCTGAACCTGCCGGGGCAACTGGCCCAGGTTGTGCGGGAAGCGGGGCCGGACTGTTACGCGCAGGCCGACAGGCTGCGCGATGATTTCCTGGCCTTGGCCCGCCGCCGCGCCCTGGCCCTGTTCGATGCCGGCTTTCCCATCGATGGGCTGGGGCCGATCGACGACAAGCTGGCCGCGTTCCGCACCCGCCTGGTCCGGCGGCTGAACACTATCCTGAAAGGGGAGGCACACGCATGAGCCCCGATCCCACGGCGCAGAAGCCGGAAGACGAAAGCACCGCCACCGAGCGCTGGCATGCCTGGCTGCAGGTGCCGGGAATGAAGGGTGAGCGGGCGGCACTGCGCCGGGCGCAGCAGGTGGAGGAGGTCTTTGGCGTCACCGCCTATCATGCGCTTCAACCCCGGCTCGGCCGATGGAACCGACCGCTGACCGCCGCCCGCATCGCCATGGCGCTGGCCACGATCCGCCAGGACCGGACCGAAAGCCCAGCCGAGGGGGAGGATGCCGACGGGATGCCGGACAAGCCGGTGAGCTGGGGCGTGACCCTGGGCCGGGCACTGGCCGTGATGGCACCGTCCGGCAAGCGCCGTGTCTCAAAGGAGCGGCTGCGCCTGCTGCTGTCGGCCGACGATCCCGACCAGTTCCTGCGCCTGCTCCGCAGCACGCTGGGCTTGCTGGATGACAGGGCGCCGGTCCAGGACGTGGCCGACGTGGTCGGCGCCTGGCACACGCCGTCGCTGCGCGCCGACGTCCGGCGCGCGATTTTCCTCTCCTATTATCGCTCCCTGCCCGTTTCGGAGATCGACAATGCCTGACACGTCCCTGCCGCGCGCGGACCTGCTGCAGTTCCATATGCTGACCACCTTTCCCCCGCACAATGTGAACCGGGACGAGGATGGGCGGCCGAAAAGCTGCCAGTTGGGCGGCACGCTGCGCGGCCGCATCTCCAGCCAGGCCAAAAAGCGCGCCCTGCGCTTCGCCCCGCATTTCCCCGAGGCCCAGCGTGCAAAACGCACGCGCGAGGCGGGCATTCGCTGCTATCGCCAACTGACCGCGGCCGGCATCGATGATGTGCATGCGGTCTGGGCGGCACTGGCCGTCAACCATGCCACAGGGGCCGGCGGTAATGCTCCAACCCTGGCCGAGGCCGAAAAGCTGCTGGGCGGTGGAGGCAAAGGCGGAAAGAAGGGCAAGGCGGCGGCCCCGGCCGAGGATGCCATCATCGATCGGGCGGCCGTGGAAAAGGCCCTGGGCACCGAACAGGGCCTGGTCATCAGCACCCGCGAATTCGCCCGCATCGACGAGGCCATGGCGCGGCTGATCCAGGCCTGGCAAGAGGACCGTGACGGCTTCGCCGGGCACCTGGAGACCTGGGTGCGGCAAGTGGCCAAGGACAAGCTGCTGACCACCGACGATCACGACCTGGACACGGCCCTGTTCGGCCGCATGGTCGCCGCCGATCCCGGCTTCAATATTGAGGCGGCCTGTGCGGTCGGCCATGCCTTCACCACCCACGCCTTCCGGGAGGAGCCGGATTACTTCTCCGCCGGAGAGGAACTGAACGAACTGAAGGGCACTGGGGCCGCCATCACCAGCTATGCCTTCTTCGGCGGCGGTGTCTATTACCAGCATGCGGTGCTGGACCGGGGACACCTGCGTGAGAACCTGACCAGGGGGCGCACGCTGGCGGAAGCGAAACTGCTGGCCGATCAGGCCATCGATGCTTTCCTGACCGGCCTGGTTCTGTCCCAGCCCAAGGGAAAGCGCAACAGCCACGCCAGCGATGTCGGCGCCTCCTATGTGCTGGTCACGCGCGGGGGCGACCCGTCGCTGAACCTGGGGCTGGCCTTCCTGGACCCGGTGACGACGGATCAGGACAGCGACATCATGAAGGCGTCCATCGGACGGCTGGCCGATTTCCAGCAGAAGCTGGCCGAGGCCTATGGTCTGGGCAACGATATCTGCATCTTCAACGCCTATCCGCCCGCCCGCGCCAATCAGCCGGCCGTGAACGAGGTGTGGACAATGGCGGAACTGCGCAACTTCGTGCTGGGGCCCCGCACATGACGGTGCCGGCCTTTCCGCAGCTCTGCTTCACCCTGATGGCGCCTTATGGCGCCTGGGGGGCGGCATCGCCATCCTCGGCCACCACGGCCTGGAAGGCGACGGAGCTGGACCCGCCGAAATCGGCCATTGTCGGGCTGCTGGGCGCAGCAATGGGGGTGGAGCGGGCGGCACTGGGGCCACTGGCGGCCGCACTCCGGGTGGCGGTGCGCACCGGCATCCGCCCGCGCCATGACCCACGGCCCGATTACCACACGATCAGCCGCGCCCGCCGGCCCGAAGGGCGGGAGCGCTGGTCGCGGTTCGAGGAACTGCGCCCCGCGCTGGAGGGCCGCGACGATAGCGGCGCCATGCTGTCCAAACGCGAATATTGGCATTGCGGCCTGTGGAGCGTGGCCGTGGCCGCCACCGGGGCAGGCGCCGATCTGGCCGGTCTGGCGGCGGCACTAGGTTCCCCGCGCTGGGTGCTCTATGCCGGGCGGAAATCCTGCATGTTGGGTCTGCCGCCCGACCCGGCACTGGTCACCGCTTCGGGACCGGTGGCGGCGCTGACGGACTATGGCTGGCCGTGGGAGCGGCATCCCGATCTGAAGGAAGGCGCGCTGGCCCCCCTTCTGACCCTGAAGGCCGCCCGCCGGGAGCCGGAGATGCTGGCCGTGGAGGAGGGCTATCCCGGCGCACCGCAGCCGGCCGACGGCATCATCCAGCGCCGGATCAGCCGCCGGGACCAGCCCGACCCGCTGCCCCTGCCGGGCGGGCGCATCTATCAGCGCTTCCATGACCGGCAGGAAATCCGCATGAACTGGCCCGTCCCGGTGGAAAGCGGGGAGGAAGCCCATGCCTGACAGCCCCGCCCCGCCGCTCGATGCCGATCCCGGTCCCCTTTATGAAAGCCGGGTGGTGCTGGCACCGCGCAACCCGCAGGCCCTGCATGCCATTCTGGACCCCAAGGCACGCCAGGGCGGCCAGTTCGCGCACAAGATGATCTGGACCCTGTTCGCCGACACGCCCGAGGCGCGCCGCCCTGGCCTGTTCCTGTTCCATGTGGAGAAGGAAAAGCCCTTCACCGCCATCATCCGGTCGCGGCGTCCGCCCGTGGACGGGCTGGGCGGGGTGTGGCGGATCGAAAAGGTGCGCCCCTTCGACCCGCAGCTTGTGGCCGGGCAACGCCTGCGCTTCCGCCTGCGCGCCGTGGCCAGCCATTGGCAGCCGCAGCCCGGTGCCAAGCGGGGCAAGCGCGAGGATGTGGTGGTCGCCGCCTGGCGCCGGATCCCCGCCGATGAACGCACCGACGAACGGCTGGAGGAAGCCGCCCAGGCCGCCTGCCTGGACTGGCTGGCGCGGCAGGGGGCGCGCTGCGGCTTCAGCTTTGCCGAGGGGATGGTGGAACTGCGCGAGTATGAATGGTCGCGCACGCCCACCACAAAGGCACGCAGGCAGATCAGCTTTGGCGCCGTTACGTTCGAGGGGGTGCTGAGCGTGACGGACCCGGCGGCCCTGCGCAGGGCACTGGCCGACGGGTTGGGCAATGGCCGCGCCTTCGGCAATGGCCTGATGCAGATCGCCCCCGCGCCGTAAAGCACGAGGGGCCGGGTCATGGACAAGTGAAAAGGTTGCACCAACCCGCCGCCCGGAACCGGCACCGGGCGGCGGCACGGGCTGTCATGTCGAGAGGAGCCAAGGCGAATGCTGAAGGGACGGCTGGGCCTGGATGAGGCGCGGATACCGCAGAAATCCCGCAATGGCCTGATCTATGTGGAGCGCTGCGCGCTGTCGATCGACAATGGCAGCCTGATCCTGCATTTCACCGAGAAGGGCGAGACGCTGGAACTGCCCTATCAGCGGCTGAACGCCATCCTGCTGGGTCCCGGCAGTTCCATCACCCATGACGCCGTGCGCCATTGTTCCGGCCACGGTACCTGCCTGGCTTTCGTCGGTACCGACGGCACAAGGCTGTACACCGCCCCGCCCTTGTTCGCGCGCGACAGCACGCTGGCCCGGCAGCAGGCGACATGGTGGGCGTCGGAAACCACCCGCATGATGGTGGCCAAGCGCATGTATGCCAAACGCTTCGGCGAGACGCCGCGCACCACGTCGCTGGACAGCCTGCGCGGGATGGAGGCGGCGCGCATCAAGCGTTCCTATGAGATCATCGCCGGCCAGGCCGGCATCATCTGGCGCGGCCGCCATTTCGATCGCGCCAATCCCGAGGGGGACGACGCCCCCAATCAGGCCATCAACCATGCGGTGACGGCGGTTGAAGCCTGTGTCGCCATCGCCGTCCAGGCCACCGGCACCCTGCCACCGCTGGGATTCCTGCATGAGGACAGCGCCAAAAGCTGGGTGCTGGACCTCTGCGACCTCTACCGCACGACGGTGACGGTGCCTATCGCGTTTTCCTGCGTGCGGCAGCAGCGTGACCGCCCGGGCGAGACACTGGACCGGCTGTGCCGGCGCGCGGTGTCGCGCCATGTCCGCGACAAGGACTTCATCGATACCGTGATCACGGATATCAAGGAGCTTCTGGCCTGATGATCGTCATCTGCCTGTCGGCCACCGCCGACCGTTTCCACGGCTTCCTGCGGTCCACCATGCTGAACGTGCATCCGGGCGTCTATGTGACGATGGACCTGGATGCAGGCTCACGCGACCGCATTTGGCGGATCCTGGAAAACTGGTGGCAGTCGGACCCGCAGGGACAGGCCGTCATGATTTACCGGGACAAGTCGAAACCGATGGAAATCGACTTCCGCTGCTTGGGCGCCCCGAAACGAGACATTGTCGACTATGATGGGCATTATGCGTTGATGGAAATGGTGAAGATGACGGAAAGTGATTGAGACGAAAGCCGTTTTGGGTCAAAAACTTGGAAGCAAGGTTGCCCCTGCACCGGCAGGGATGAACCCATGATGCATTCTCCATGAAAAAGCCCGCCATGGTTGCCCCTGCACCGGCAGGGATGAACCCCGTCCGATAGATGCCGTCGGGCGCAGGCGTGAGTTGCCCCTGCACCGGCAGGGATGAACCCACGGGCTATGCCCAGCGGCTGATAGAGGCGCAGTTGCCCCTGCACCGGCAGGGATGAACCCTTGCGCGACGTGCCCGGCCCGTGGGTGTGCTGGTTGCCCCTGCACCGGCAGGGATGAACCCAACACCTCTTGCGCCAGCCGGTCCAGATCAGCGTTGCCCCTGCACCGGCAGGGATGAACCCATGCCCGCCTTCTCCAAGGCGGCGATGTCATCGTTGCCCCTGCACCGGCAGGGATGAACCCCAGCGTCCACGCATAGCCACCCCTGGCTCCCGGTTGCCCCTGCACCGGCAGGGATGAACCGCAGCGCCGCTTCAGTGCCGCGACCCTGTTCAAGTTGCCCCTGCACCGGCAGGGATGAACCCGAAACAGGGGCGACGCGGGAGCGGGTCGAACAGTTGCCCCTGCACCGGCAGGGATGAACCCCCGGTAGCCAGAGACGATGATATCGTCAGAGCGTTGCCCCTGCACCGGCAGGGATGAACCCGTGTCTCGGGCATTGAGTTGCTGTTTCTCTGGGTTGCCCCTGCACCGGCAGGGATGAACCCCGGTGTCGCAATCCTCGACAAAGCAGTCTACCGTTGCCCCTGCACCGGCAGGGATGAACCCCTCCGTCGCCCGCCGGATCATCGCCGCCCCGCGTTGCCCCTGCACCGGCAGGGATGAACCCCCGTCATCGTCGCCGGCACTGGTGATGCGAACGTTGCCCCTGCACCGGCAGGGATGAACCCCGACCGTGGATATTGGCACGACCGGCACGCCCGTTGCCCCTGCACCGGCAGGGATGAACCCATAGACCAACGTGCGCCATTGGCCATATCCGTGTTGCCCCTGCACCGGCAGGGATGAACCCCTGCTGGCCGCGGAGGAAGTGGGGCAAGATGGGTTGCCCCTGCACCGGCAGGGATGAACCCTGCAAAGCGCGGTTCCCGCTGGTGGGTCTGAGGTTGCCCCTGCACCGGCAGGGATGAACCCCCCGCCTGTAGTTCGTCGGAGAAGCCAAGGGTGTTGCCCCTGCACCGGCAGGGATGAACCCTTGTTCTGGAAATTCAACGCGCCCTGCAATTGGTTGCCCCTGCACCGGCAGGGATGAACCCCTGCCGCAGTTGCCGCCGCAGGTCGCCCAGTTGTTGCCCCTGCACCGGCAGGGATGAACCCGTTGCCAACGCCCAAGTTGCGCGCAATCGTCCGTTGCCCCTGCACCGGCAGGGATGAACCCAATTCCCACGTCGAATTCCGGAACGATTTTCAGTTGCCCCTGCACCGGCAGGGATGAACCCCAGGGTAATGACACGGGCGCGGCGCAACAGGCATTGCCCCTGCACCGGCAGGGATGAACCCTCCGCCCCCCAGCGCCAGTGATAGGTATGGGGGTTGCCCCTGCACCGGCAGGGATGAACCCCCTGGATGATTACCGCCGCAGCATGGCCCTGCGTTGCCCCTGCACCGGCAGGGATGAACCCCGACTTTCTGGCCGGACGGTGAACTGGACATCGTTGCCCCTGCACCGGCAGGGATGAACCCGTCCGCCGGCTGGCCGTGCTGGCCGAAGCCCCGTTGCCCCTGCACCGGCAGGGATGAACCCTTTCCCCGCCTGACGGCCCCGGACGCCGCCTGGTTGCCCCTGCACCGGCAGGGATGAACCCTGCACGGACAGCGAGACGCGGTTGTCGGAAACGTTGCCCCTGCACCGGCAGGGATGAACCCTATTTCAGCGAGCCGTGGCGCCGGACGACGCAGTTGCCCCTGCACCGGCAGGGATGAACCTGTCCACGCCGATCCCATCGCTGAACTATGCGGGTTGCCCCTGCACCGGCAGGGATGAACCCCAGGACCAGCACCGCGAACTCGCCGGCGCCGGGTTGCCCCTGCACCGGCAGGGATGAACCCCCGCACGGGGGCACCGGCTTCACGCTGACCAAGTTGCCCCTGCACCGGCAGGGATGAACCCCTGAGCCAGCCTTTCCAGCACGCGGGCCATGCGTTGCCCCTGCACCGGCAGGGATGAACCCGTGTCCCGCCTGCGGGCTGAATGCCCTGGCCTGTTGCCCCTGCACCGGCAGGGATGAACCCCTGCCCCCGCGCACTGTGCCCGGCCGCTGCCAGTTGCCCCTGCACCGGCAGGGATGAACCCCCAGCGGCCAAGGGCGACATCGCGCGCCGCCTGTTGCCCCTGCACCGGCAGGGATGAACCCGTCGAATGGGGCGGGGCGGCAGTGGAAGATCCGTTGCCCCTGCACCGGCAGGGATGAACCCTGGTCCGCTGGCGCCGTGCGGCGCTGACGGAAGTTGCCCCTGCACCGGCAGGGATGAACCCGACCCCATGGACCCACTGCCGACAATCACCGGGTTGCCCCTGCACCGGCAGGGATGAACCCCAGCGTGGCGCGGCGCAGCGCCTCGATGCGGCGTTGCCCCTGCACCGGCAGGGATGAACCCTCCGCCCCGGTATCGACCAGGCGCAGGGCCAGGTTGCCCCTGCACCGGCAGGGATGACCCCTGCGCATCGTGCAGGTGGATGCGTTCGGGGAGAGCACGGGGCCTGATGATCGCAAGGGTCGCGCAGCTTTCGCCCGACCTTATTGCCTGCGCCCGACCGTTGGGGATTTTCAGCGACGCGGTTGTCGCGCACGGACACGGATAAACGGGACGGGTCGGCCGCCACCCCCATTCTCGTCGATGACATGCTGCGCCGTGCGGGCTGCCGCTGAAGCGGGGCGCCGGTGTCTCAGAAGGTTGCCCCGGTCATCTGCCGGGAAACCTCCCACAGGCGGGCTGAAGCGACCGGGTCCAGGGCTTGTGGCGGGATCATCGCCAGGGTGGGGAAGCCCCTGGTCTCGTTCATCCTGTCGGGGCCGTAATAGCCGCCGCCTTCTGCCTGCGGCGATGTGGCGGCGAACAGGGCCGGCAGGGCCCCCTGCGCCGCCGGCTGGAACATGAACCAGAGCAGGGATCGCATCATGCCGACACCGCTC
The DNA here is from genome assembly GCF_048066175.1 of Niveispirillum fermenti. Lineage (GTDB taxonomy): Bacteria > Pseudomonadota > Alphaproteobacteria > Azospirillales > Azospirillaceae > Niveispirillum > Niveispirillum fermenti. Next base: position 30,778 of record NZ_JBLTXA010000020.1, read on the forward strand.
CAGCGGCCGGGCGCATTGTGCAAAAGGTCGGTGCGCGAAATCCCCGGATGGGCGGCGATGCTGGCGATGTTCCACCCTGCCGCCACGGACCGCCGCTGCAGTTCCAGGGAAAACATCAGGCAGGCCAGTTTCGACTGGCTGTATACCGGCATCGGTCTGTAGTGGCGCTGTGCGTCCAGATCATCGAAATCGATGCGGCCCTTGCGGGCCGCAATGCTGGACAGTGTGATCACCCGCGCATCCCTTGCCCTGCGCAACAGAGGCATGAGATGACCGGTAAGCGCGAAATGGCCGAGATGATTGGTGCCGAATTGCTGTTCGAAGCCATCCTCCGTCTGCTGCCGCTTTGGTGGCACCATCACGCCGGCATTGTTGATCAGCAGGTCGAGACTGTCCTGACGTCCACACAGCCGCGCGGCGAAATCCTGCACGGATGCAAGGCTGGCAAGGTCCAGCCGTTCGAACCGGACGGCCGCGTCCGGCAACTCGCGTCGGATTGCTGCGATGGCCGCCGCCCCCTTGTCGGGGTTGCGGCCCGCGACGACCACCCCGCACCCGGCTTTCGCCAGGGCACGGGCAGTCTGGAACCCCAGCCCGCCCGTGCCCGTCACGACGGCCGAGCGGCCTGTCTGGGCGGGAATATCCGCATTGGTCCAGCCTGGCATGATCCTGCCTTCTCCAAAATTTGCACTTGGTGTAAAATAATAATTGCACTCAGTGCAAATTCAAGAGGCTGGCCTGATGAAAGTGGATGCTGGAACGGATTCTCCCCGTGAGGGGCTGCGGCAACGCAAGCGGCGCCAGACCCGTCAGCGCATCACCGATGCCGGGATCCGTCTGTTCATCGAAAAGGGCTATGACGTCGCCACGCTGGATGAGATCGCGGCTGCGGCTGGAATTTCCCGCCGAACCTTCTTCCATTATTTCAAATCGAAGGACGAAATCCTGCTCTCCCTGCAAAGCGGGGCGGGGGAGATGATTGTCGCCGCACTGCGGGAGGTGGCGCCCGGCAAGCGGCCCATCGAGGCGATACGCGAGGCCACGGTGAAGGTCTGCGCGCTCATTCCCACCGATGACATGATCGCCATCGACCGGCTGATGCGCTCAAGCGAGGCCGTGCAGGCGCGCAAGCAGGCCAGCTACGTCCAGCAGGAAATGGCCCTGTTCACGGCGTTGCGCGAACGCTGGCCGGCGCCGGGCCGGGAAACCGGGCTCCGGCTGGTCGCCATGCTCGCAATGGGCGCGATACGCCTGGCAACGGAGACCTTCGGCCGGGAAGGGGGCCGGCGTTCCTTTGTCGACATGCTGAACGATGCGTTCGACGCGCTGGAGGCTGAAATCGGAGGCTGAAATCTGATACCCCAGGGGGTGGGGCCAGGGGGTTGGGGTGGGGGTGGGGGGTGTTCAGCCCCGCACGCCCCACAGCATATAATTAACATCCAGGTCGCGCGGTGCCAGGCTGAACCGGTCGGAAATGGGGTTGTAGGCCACGCCCGTCAGTTCCCGGACCTCCACGCCCGTGCGGCGCAGGGCGCCGGTCAGTTCCGATGGCTTCAGGAAACGCTTCCAGTCATGCGTGCCGCGCGGCAGCCAGCGCAGGATGTATTCCGCGGCCACGATACCTAGCAGCCAGCCCTTGGCCGTGCGGTTCAGGGTCGCCATGAAGACCAGGCCGCCGGGCCGGGCCAGGGCGGAAACCGCCCCCAGGAACAGGTCGACATCGGCGACATGCTCCACGATCTCCATGGCCAGCACCACGTCGAACTGTTCGCCGGCCTGCACCAGATCCTCCGCCGTGGCGGCGCGGTAATCGACATCCACACCGGTCTCGGCGGCATGCGCCGCCGCCGTCTTCACATTCTTCTCGGCCGCATCGATGCCCGTCACGCTGGCCCCCAGACGGGCCAGCGGTTCCGACAGCAGCCCGCCGCCACATCCCACATCGATGATGCGCAGCCCCTGCAGCGGCCGGGGGGCGTGCGGGTCGCGGCCATGGGCCTTGCAGATCACGTCGCGCAGCCAGGCCAGGCGCACGGGGTTGAACTTGTGCAACGGCCGGAACTTGCCGGCGGGGTCCCACCATTCGGCTGCGATGCGGCTGAAACGCTCGATCTCGGCGGGATCGACGGTCGTGCGGCCCGGCGGGCTGTCGGTGGCGGTCGCGGCGGTCATGGCTCTCCTCGCGGAAAAGGGCGTGACTGGCATAGCAAAGGTGGGCCGTCCTGTCGCGCGGACAATGGGGCGGGGCACATTTGAGCGCAGCGGGGATATGATTGGCGCCATTCTCATGGGTGCAGTGCGGCCGGCGGGGGGTGGCGCGGCTTGCGTGGTCCGGGCCGGCGGGGTTATGGATAGCCCGCTCCGGCACCGGAGCTTTTACGAAAATTACCCTGACCCTTGATGGAATGGCGTTATGGCGCGGCTAGTCCTGAAATTCGGTGGCACCTCGGTCGGCGATATCGAGCGGATCAAGAATGTCGCCAAAAAGGTGAAACAGGAGGTCGATGCCGGGCACGAGGTCGCGGTCGTCGTCTCCGCCATGTCGGGCGTGACGAACCAGCTCGTCGATTATTGCCGCCAGATCGCCAAGGTCCACGACCAGGCCGAATATGACGCCGTCGTCGCCTCGGGCGAGCAGGTGACGTCGGGGCTGCTTGCCATCGCGTTGCAGGAGATCGGCATCCCCGCCCGTTCCTGGCAGGGCTGGCAGATCCCGTTGATCGCCGACGAGACGCACGGCAAGTCCCGGATCGAGCGGATCGACACGACCTCCCTGTCGGACAACATGTCCAAGGGCGTGGTCGGCGTCGTCGCCGGCTTCCAGGGCGTGACGGAGAAGGGCCGCATCGCCACGCTGGGTCGCGGCGGGTCCGATACCTCCGCCGTGGCGCTGGCCGCCGCCTTGAATGCAGACCGCTGCGACATCTATACGGATGTCGACGGCGTCTATACGACCGACCCCCGCATCGTGAAGACGGCGCGCAAGCTGCACCGCATCACATATGAGGAGATGCTGGAAATGGCGTCGCTGGGCGCCAAGGTCCTGCAGACCCGGTCGGTCGAAATGGCCATGAAGCACCATGTGCGCGTGCAGGTATTGTCAACCTTTGAACAGGCGCCGGGCTCCGATCTTCCCGGCACCCTGGTTGTGGACGAGGATGAAATCGTGGAACAGGAACTGGTCAGCGGCATCGCCTATAGCCGGGACGAGGCGAAGATCACCCTGCTGGGCGTCGAGGACCGGCCGGGCGTCGCCGCCGCCATCTTCGGCCCCCTGACGGATGCCGCCATCAATGTCGACATGATCGTGCAGAACGTGTCCGAGGATGGCCGCACCACCGACATGACCTTCACGGTCGGCAAGGCCGACCTGGACCGCGCGGTCCAGGTGCTGGAGAAGGCCCAGGCCGACCTGAATTATCGCCGGCTGGCGGCCGATGCCAATGTGGTGAAAGTGTCGGTGATCGGCGTGGGCATGCGCTCCCATGCCGGTGTGGCCCAGCGCATGTTCAAGGCGCTGGCCGACCGCGGCATCAACATCCAGGTCATCTCCACCAGCGAGATCAAGGTCTCCGTGCTGATCGCCGAGGAATATACCGAACTGGCCCTGCGCTCCCTGCACACGGCCTATGGGCTGGACAAGGCCTGACCGGCCCCGGTGACGCCCTTCCTTCCTGAAGGGGCCCGGCCACGATCCCCCCCTGGCGGGTCGTGGACGGGCCCTTTGCGCTTCGGGACCGGCCTGCGGCCCGTTCTCGCCTGCTTCCCCTTGACCGCCGGTCGCCACGAACGGTAGTGAAGCCGACCGAATGATTTCGACTTCTGGGGACCCGCCGCCATGACCGCACGCCAACGCCTCGATCAGCTCTGGTCGCGGGGCCGGGACTATCTGGGCACCGACCTTGCCATCATGGGCGGGGCCATGACCTGGGTGTCGGATCGCAATCTGGTTGCGGCCATCTCCAATGCCGGTGGTTTCGGGGTCATCGCGTCGGGCGCCATGCCGCCCGACCTGCTGCGGGCGGAAATCCAGGCGACGCAGGCGCTGACGGAAAAGCCCTTCGGCGTCAACCTGATCACGCTGCACCCCCAGCTCGACCAGCTTATCCAGGTCTGCCTGGAGGAGAAGGTGGGCCATATCGTGCTGGCCGGCGGCCTGCCGCCCGGCGGCGCGATCAAGGCGGCCAGGGATGGCGGGGCCAAGGTCATGTGCTTCGCCCCGGCGCTGGTCATCGCCAGGAAGCTGGTCCGCAGCGGGGCCGATGCCATCGTGATCGAAGGCAGCGAGGCCGGCGGCCATATCGGCCCCGTCTCCACCTCCGTCCTGGCGCAGGAGATCCTGCCGGAAATCCGTGACGTGCCCGTCTTCGTGGCCGGCGGCATCGGCCGGGGCGAAGCGATCCTGTCCTATCTGGAGATGGGGGCTGCGGGCGTGCAGCTTGGCACCCGTTTCGTCTGTGCCACCGAATGCCGCGCGCATCCGAAATTCAAGCAGGCCTTCATCCGCGGCAGCGCGCGCGAGGCCATCGCGTCGGTGGCGCTGGACAGCCGTTTCCCCGTGATCCCCGTCCGCGCCCTGCAGAACGAGGGCACCAAGCGCTTCATGGAAAAGCAGCGCGAGGTGATCGCCCGGTTCGACGCGGGTGAGCTGGACCAGAAGCAGGCCCAGCTTGAGATCGAGCATTACTGGGCCGGCGCGCTGCGTCGCGCCGTGATCGACGGCGATGTGGAAAACGGGTCGCTGATGGCCGGGCAGTCGGTGGGGATGGTGACCCGCGAGCAGCCCGTGGCCGATATCCTGGCCGACCTGCTGGCCCAGGCCGAAGCGGCGCTGCAGGCCCGTGGGCAGGCAGCCTGACACGGTTGACACCTGCGTTGGGAGAACCGGATCGCATGCCGCCCGCCTTCACGTCCGATGTCGTCAGGGACATTGTCCGCCGGGAACTGCCGGATGCAGGCACGAAGCTGGAGCGTGCCCGCAGCCCGGTTCCCGGTGCGATGTGGGCAGCCATGATGCAGGCGGCCGAGGCGGCGTTCGCCGTCTTCACCGCCCCCGCAGGGCGGGTGGGCAACCCCGCACAGCGGATACAGGAGATCGTGCGCGCGGTCAGCTTGATGCTGCCGCCCCTATTCATATCCCAGGGGCGGCTGATGTCCCTTCGGGACGAGGAATGGCTGCTGTCCCTGCCATATGATGATCGCGGTCAGGTTGATGAGCATGTGCTGCCCGTCACCGCCCTGGTCAGGGGCGATGCCTTCCTGGCCGACCCCGCGGCATTCTTCGACGGAGCCTTCACCGCGGCCATGCTGACGCCGCGCTGTCTTTTGATCCGGGCGGAGGACCGGCGGCTGAACCGCAGGGGACATCCCGGTATCGGCGCGAAACCGGGTCTGGAGGCGACCGCGCAGCTGCGGCCCTTCCTGCGCTACATGCCCGATCACCTGTCCGGCGTCGATCGGGAGGCCATCCAGGTGTTCCGCATGCAGGATGGCAGCATGCTCCATGATCCGGGCAACTATACATGGTCGGATTGGGAACAGGAGGCCGCTTCATTCGGCGCATTTCGCGAGGCCATCGACTTCCATCACGAATTCAGCCGGTCCTGGCGCCGGATGATGCCGGCGGCGGCGGAGATCCTGCGCGGCTGGCAGCCCTTGCCGGTGCGTCTGCCATCCCCGTCGAAGGGGGATTATACCGACGCCGAACGGACCGTGATCCGGGCGCGCCTGGATGAATTGCGGGCCCGACCGGACATGCCGGTCACCTGGTTCGGTCAGCCGGCGGTGACGGACCCGGCGCAGGGCAAGCGCATCAACTTCACCGTCGATGCGCCGGACAGGCAGCGCAAGCCCCTGTTCCGTGTCAATATTGGTGCCGACCGTCCCAAGTTCGAGCTTTGTTACAGCCCGCTCAGGATGCATCCCGACGGAAGGCGCTGCGTGGACGAGCTCGCCATGCAGGTGAACCCGGTGATCGGTCATGGATTCCGGTGCCAGACGATAGCGAGGACCGGCCACGGGTACAGGCATCCCGGCGGGATGGACAATGTTCTTTCCGTGCTGCCGGTCCTGATCGACCATATCGTCACCCTTTATCCCGTCTGGCGGGAACGGTGGCCGCGGCCGGCCGGCTGATGGCGGCCTTGTAACATTCCGCCAAGCCCGCCACCCGAGCATACCGGCAATATTCCTTCATGCATTGACCGCCCGGCTTGCCGAAAAGCATAAGGCAGCACCTCTCTTGCCAGGATGGTTGCCATGGGTGCGGTTGCGGCGGTTTCGCAGGATCTGGGTTCGGCGCGGCGGCTGATCATCAAGATCGGGTCGGCGCTGATGGTGGATGCCGCCACGCACCGCATCCGGCGCGAATGGCTGGATTCGGTGGCCGACGATGTCGCGGCGCTGCGCGCGCGCGGCGTGGAGGTGGTGATCGTCACCTCCGGCGCCGTGGCCTGCGGGCGTGAGCACCTGGGTCTGGTCGGCCGGCCGCTGCGGCTGGAGGAAAAACAGGCCGCCGCCGCCACGGGCCAGATCCGCCTGGCCCATGCCTATCAGGAGACGCTGGCCCGCCACGGCATCACGGTGGCGCAGGTGCTGCTGACCCTGGATGATACGGAAGACCGCCGCCGCCACCTGAACGGCCGCGCCACCATCGAAACCCTGCTGAAGCTGGGTGCCGTGCCCGTCATCAACGAGAATGACACGGTGGCCACGGCCGAAATCCGCTTCGGCGACAATGACCGGCTGGCCGCGCGCGTGGCCCAGATGATCAGCGCCGACACGCTGGTCCTGCTGTCGGACATCGATGGGCTGTACACCGCCGACCCGCGCAAGGACCCGGACGCCAGGCACATCCCCCTGGTGCGCGAGATCACGCCGGAAATCGTGGGCATGGCCGGCGAGCCGCCGCCGGGATACAGCAGCGGCGGCATGGTGACCAAGATCGTGGCCGGGCGCATCGCGCTCGCGGCCGGTTGCCGCATGGCCATCGCCATGGGCCAGCGTACCAACCCCTTGTCGGCGCTGCTGACGCCTGCCGGGCAGGGGGGCGCACTGGCCACCTGGTTCGTGCCGCAGGCCGAGCCCCGCACGGCCCGCAAGCGCTGGATCGCCGGGGCGCTGAAGCCGCTGGGCACGCTGGTGCTGGATGCCGGTGCCGTGGCCGCCCTGCTGAAGGGCGGCAGCCTGCTGCCGGCCGGCGTGCGCGGTGTGGAGGGTGATTTCGAGCGTGGCGATCTGGTGCTGCTCCGGGGGCCGGACGGGCACACGATGGGGCGCGGCCTGTCGGCCTATGCCGCCGGCGACGCCCGCGCCATCGCCGGCCGGCGCAGTGCGGAGATCGAGGCCGTCCTGGGCTATCGCGGACGCGACGAGATGGTGCATCGCGACGATCTGGTGCTTGGCTGATCACGTGGCGCTATAATCCCTGCCGTCCCCAGAACCGGAGTTCCAGGAAAATGACCGACGCGCCCACGGCGGCCCTGCTGATCATCGGCAACGAGATATTGTCCGGCCGTACCCAGGATGCCAATCTGGCCTTCCTTGCCAAATATCTGGGCGGGCTGGGCATCCGGTTCCGCGAGGCGCGCGTCGTGCCGGACGAGGAGGCGGAGATCGTGGCCGCCGTCAATGCCTTGCGTGCCCGCTACACCTATGTCTTCACGACCGGTGGCATCGGCCCGACGCATGACGACATCACCGCGGAATGCGTTGCCACGGCTTTCGGCCTGCCCCTGATCCGCCATCCGGAGGCTGCGCGCCGGCTGGAGGCGCATTATGCCGGCACCGGCATGCTGAACGAGGCGCGGATGCGCATGGCGAACACCCCGGACGGTGCCGTGCTGATCGATAATCCCGTGTCGACCGCGCCGGGCTTCCAGATCGGCAATGTCTTCGTGCTGGCTGGCGTGCCCATCATCATGCAGGCCATGCTGACGGGCATCGGGGACCGGCTGGTGGGTGGCCCCGTGGTGAGGACCAGATCCGTCCTTTCCGGCGTGCCGGAAGGCACCTTCGCCGACGGCCTGCGCGGGCTGGCGGTGGAACATGCCGGCGTCGATATCGGGTCCTACCCGGCCTTTCGCCAGGGCAAGGTGTCCACCGCGCTGGTCCTGCGCGCCACGGATGAGGCGGCGCTGGAAGCGGCCGTCACGGCCGTCACCGTGCTGCTGCGCGGATTGGGCGGCGACCCGGTGGTGCTGGACGGGTATGGCGATACCGGCGACCAGGCCTCGTCCTGATCCCGCCGGGCGGCGATGTCACAGTTTCTCGCCCGGCAGCCGGCTGGCCTGACGCACCCATTCGACGAACTGTGCCTCGTCCAACTGCCCCTCGCGGATGTCGAGATAGCGGGTTTCCGGGTGCTTGGAGGTGCCGGGCGGCACGGGGTCCAGCGAGGTCCCGCGGAAGAACGTCACCTTGATGTATTTCGTGAAGCTGTGGAGCGCCAGGAACCAGCCCGCCCCCTCCACCCCGTAAAGGGGGGAGTTCCACTTGACCGCCTTGGTCACATCGGGGACCGTCTGTCCGATCAGGCTGTCCAGCCGCCGCCCCACCCCGGCCTTCCAGCCGGGCAGGGCGGCGATATAGCGCTGGACGGGTTCATCGCCATACCCTTTGGCGATTTGCGGGTTGCCGCCCGAAAGCAGGACCACGCCCCCGGCCGCGTCCGCTGGTGCCGTGGGTGGGGCCGATTTTGACGCCGCGGGGCGCGGCTGCCGCCTGCGTGGCCTGCCGGTCCCCGGTTCGGGGCTACCGGCGTTTCCGGGGATGTCATCCGCCATGCGGGCTCCTGCGCTTCGGTGCCGGCGGCCAGGGGCCGGCCGGCATGTCCGGTCTGGCCTTCATCAGGCGAAGGGGGCGGGCCTGGCCGCGGCCGCGCGGTATTCGGCCTTCATACGGTCCACCAGGTCGGCGACGGTGGGGGCGTCGTGGATGGAACCGATGCCCTGGCCGGCCGACCAGATGTCCTTCCAGGCCTTCTTCTTCGACCAATCCTCGATCGTCAGGTTGGGGTCGGCCTTGCCGCCCGTGATGGCGGCCGGGTCCAGGCCGGCGGCGGCGACGCTGGGCGCGAGGTAGTTGCCGGGGATGCCGCTGAACATGGGCGTATAGACGATGTCGGCGGCGGCATGGTCGATCAGCATCTGCTTGTATTCCGGCGGGGCATTGCCCTCTGCCGTGGCGATGAAGCGGGTGCCGATATAGGCGAAATCGGCGCCCAGCACCTCCGCCGCGCGAATCTCCGTACCCGTCGAAATGGCGCCGGCCAGCACGATGGGACCGTCGAAGAAGGCGCGCACCTCGGCCAGCAGCGCGAAGGGCGAGGTGGTGCCGGCATGCCCGCCGGCCCCGGCCGCCACCAGGATCAGCCCGTCCACGCCCGCTTCCAGCGCCTTGCGGGCGTGGCGGATGTTGGTCACGTCATGGAAGACCAGCCCGCCATAGGAATGCACGGCCTCCACGATGCCCACCGGCGCGCCGACCGAGGTGATGATCAGGGGCACCTTGTGCTTGACCATCAGTTCGACATCGCCCTGCAGGCGGCTGTTGGACCGGTGGACGATCAGGTTCACGCCGAAGGGGGCCACGGCCGCGCCCGGATGGTCGGCGCCGAAGCCGGCCAGTTCGGCCGTGATGCGGCCCAGCCATTCATCCAGCAATTCCGGCTGCCGCGCGTTCAGGCTGGGGAAGGTGCCGACGATCCCGGCCTTGCACTGGGCCAGCACCAGATCGGGATAGCTGACGATGAACATCGGCGAGGCGATGACGGGCAGTGACAGCTTTCCCTGGAACAGGCTGGGGATGGGCATCTTCGGTCGTTCCTCCGGTCGGGCGCCTTCAGGGCGGCTGATTGATATTCCGGGAATTTTTAGCACGCTCGTTCGCTTGTGACCACTGCGACGAGGGGCGCCATCCTAATAAGTCCCGGTGATCGCACCCGATCACCGGTCTCAATCACCGGCGCCCACATCCGTGGGCTTGGCACCGGCGCCCACATCCGTGGGCTTGGCGACGCCGCATGTGCGGCGGGGCGGCGGTTGCCGCCGGAACAGATGCCGGTGAGTTGCTCTCACCGGCATCTGGCATAAGAACCCTGCCGGGCGCATGGCGGCCCTGGTGAGGGCTTGCGTTGCGCGGGGCGCGGCGGCGTTGCATTCTCCGCCGCGACCAGAGGTGACGGGGCCGATACGATGCAGGACTTTCTTTCCATCCATCCGGAAGTGGCGGCGGCGCTGAAGGCGGGCGGACCGGTCGTGGCCCTGGAATCGACCGTCATCAGCCATGGCCTGCCCTATCCGGAGAATGTGGAGACGGCGAACGCCCTGGAGGCCGCGATCCGTGCGGAGGGCGCGGTGCCGGCCACCATCGCCGTGCTGGATGGCCGTATTCGCGTCGGTCTGGATGCCGACGATATCGAGCGGCTGGCGCAGAGCGGCGTGCGCAAGGTCAGCCGCCGGGATCTGGCGCTGGCGCTGGCCCAAGGGGCCGAAGGCGCCACGACGGTGGCGGCGACCATGATCGGTGCCGCCCTGGCCGGCATCGCCGTTTTCGCCACGGGCGGCATCGGCGGCGTGCATCGCGGGGTGGAAACCACGCTGGACATCTCCGCCGACCTGGAAGAACTGGCTGACACCGACGTGGCCGTCATCTGCGCGGGGGCCAAGGCCATCCTGGACCTGCCGCGCACGCTGGAATATCTGGAAACCAAGGGCGTGCCCGTGATCGGGTTCGGCACGGACCGGTTTCCGGCCTTCTATACGGCATCCCTGCCGCTGCCGGTCGATGGCCGCTGCGACTCGGCCGAAGAGGTGGCGCGCGTGCTGCGCACCAAATGGCAGTTGGGCCTGGGGGGCGGGGTCGTCATCGGCGTCCCCATCCCGCCCGAGGCGGCGCTGGATGCCGAGGCGGTCGAGGCCGCCATCGCCCAGGCCGTGGGCGAGGCCGAGGCGCAGGGCGTGCGGGGCAAGGCGCTGACCCCGTTCCTGCTGAGCCGGATGGAGGAACTGACGGGCGGCGCCAGCCTGGCGGCCAACCGTGCCCTGCTTTTGAACAATGCCCGCATCGGGGCCCGCATCGCCATCGCCTATGCCCGCCAGAAGGCGGAGATGACATTGCCCAAGAAGGTGGCGACGACCAAACGGCCCCCGGGTTATTGAGGACGGGCGGCCGGCGGCGGCCATCGACGCCCCCGCCGGCCGTCCCGCGCGTTCGCCCGAGCGCCCGGCCCGCGTGCCAGGGTTGCAGCACCGGCCCCCGTGCCCGGTTGACTCCATGCCCCTTCGCCACTATAGAACGCGCTTCGTTTTCGCATTCAGTTTTCCAAGAGCGGAGTAAGTACCGTGAAGCGTCCCTTCCAGCCCTCCAAGATCGTGCGCGCCCGCCGTCACGGCTTCCGCGCCCGCATGGCCACCGTGTCGGGCCGCAAGATCATCAATTCCCGCCGCGCCCAGGGCCGCAAGCGTCTGAGCGCCTGAGGGTGACCGGCATGGCGCCCCCGGCCAAAGCCAAGGTGGGGCGCCTGACCAGGCGGCCCCAGTTCCTGGCCGTCGCGGGCGCCCGCCGCAAATGGGCCACGCCGGGTCTGATCCTTCAGGCCCGTGCCCATGATGACCGGCAGCACCCGAACCCCGGCGAACCGCCGGTGCGGATCGGTCTGACAGCGAGCAAGAAGGTGGGTGGCGCGGTTGAACGCAACCGCGCCCGTCGTCGTTTGCGCGCGGCCCTGGCCGAGGTGCTGGCCCCTAACGCCGCCCCCGGCCATGATTTCGTGCTGGTGGCGCGGTCGGAGACGGTGCGGCGCCCCTATGCCGCGCTGAAGGCCGATCTGAAGCAGGCGCTGAAGAAGCTGCGGGTCTGGCGGGAAGAGAGGGCGGCGGCCGAATCGGCCCGCCCCGCGGATGGCACGGCATGAGCCCGGCGGCCTGGCTGCTCCGGGCTTTTGTGCTTTGCTATCGCTGGGTCGTGCGGCCCCTGATGGGGCCGCCGCGCTGCCGTTTCTACCCGAGCTGTTCCCATTACGCGCTGGAGGCGCTGTCCATGCACGGCGCGATCCGTGGCGGATGGCTGACCCTGCGGCGCTTGGCGCGCTGTCATCCCTGGGGCGGATCGGGGTATGACCCGGTGCCCCCGGCGCATCCAAGACACGTGGATGACGGAAAATGTTGCGGCGGGCATTGATTGCCTGCCGTTTTCGTGTGAACAACCGGGCACAAACCCGGCCGACGCACCGGATTGGCCCATGACTTCGAGCGGAACCTGGACCAAGCACCCATGACGGATCAGAAGAACCTCATCCTGACCATCGTGATTTCCATCGCGATCCTGTTCGGGTTCCATTTCTTCTACGAGCGCCCCCGCCAGATGGCGGCACAGGCGGAATTCCAGCGCCAGCAGGCCCTGCAGGCCGAGCAGCTGCCCAGCAGCACCGTGCCGGGCAGCACGCCGGGCGTGGGGGCCATTGGCGGCCCGGCTGCACCGCGGCCGCGGGCCGACGTGTTGGCCGAGGCCGGCCGCGTCACCATCGCCACGCCCAGCCTGCACGGGTCGATCAACCTGCGCGGCGGCCGCATCGATGATCTGACGCTGGCCAAGTACAAGGTCACGCCGGACAAGGACAGCGCGGAGGTCGTGCTGCTGTCGCCGGTCGGCGCCGTCGATCCCTATTTCGCGGAATTCGGCTGGGTGCCGGCCCATGCCGGCACGGCGTTGGACCTGCCCAAGGCCGACACGGTCTGGACGGCCAGCGCCGACCGGCTGACGCCCGATGCGCCGCTGGTCCTGACCTGGGACAATGGCGCCGGCCTGGTGTTCGAGCGCACCATCACGGTCGATGCCGACTACATGTTCACGGTGACGCAGCGGGTGCGCAACGAGACGGGGGCGGATGTGGCGCTCAGCCCCTATGGCTTCGTGCAGCGCCGCGGCACCCCGAAGACCGAGGGCATGTTCGTCCTGCATGAGGGACCGCTGGCCATCGTCAACGGCACCCTGAAGGAATACAAGTACAAGGACCTGAAGGAGGATGGCGCCACCGTCAACCTGTCCTCCACAGGCGGCTGGATCGGCATCACCGACAAATACTGGCTGGTCGGCCTGATCCCCGACCAGTCGCAGACGACGGACATGCGCGTCCTGCACCAGGGCGGTGCGGGCGACGTCTATCAGGTCGATTACAAGGCCCCGGCCATCAGCGTGGCGGCCGGCGGCACGGCGGAAACGACCCATCGCCTGTTTGCCGGCGCCAAGATCGTCAGCCTGCTGGATAGCTATAACGAGAAACTGGGCATCGACAGCCTGGATTACGCCGTGGACTGGGGCTGGTTCTACTTCCTGACCATTCCCTTCTTCCATGCCCTGGATTTCCTGGGTGGGCTGGTCGGCAATTTCGGCGTCGCGATCCTGATCTTCACCGTCTTCCTGCGTCTGGCCTTCTTCCCGATCGCCAACAAGCAGTATGAAGCCTTCGCCAAGATGAAGAAGCTTCAGCCGAAGATGGAAGAACTGAAGAAGAAGCACGGCGACAACCGCGAACAGCTCTCCATGGCCATGATGAAGCTGTACAAGGAGGAAAAGGCCAACCCGCTGGCGGGTTGCCTGCCCATCCTGCTGCAGATCCCGGTCTTCTTCGCGCTGTACAAGGTGCTGTACGTCACCATCGAAATGCGTCATGCGCCCTTCTTCGGCTGGATCACCGACCTGTCGGCCATTGATCCGACGACGATGTTCAACCTGTTCGGCCTGATCCCGTGGGACCCGCCCAGCTTCCTGCATGTCGGTGTCTGGCCGCTGCTGATGGGCATCACCATGTGGCTGCAGCAGAAGCTGAACCCGTCCAACCCGGACCCGGTGCAGCAGAAGGTGTTCATGCTGCTGCCCTTCATCTTCACCTACATGATGGCATCCTTCCCGGCCGGCCTGGTGATCTACTGGACCTGGTCCAATCTGCTGTCCATCGCGCAGCAATGGTTCATCATGCGCCGCATGGGCGTGAAGGCCACGTAAGGCCGGGGCGGGGGGAAGGGCGCCGTTCGGCGCGCTTTTCCCCGCCTTCCTGCTTTCACCCGCGCCGGAAGGGCGCGCGGATCGCACCCTCCCCCACCGGGGAGGGTTGATTTGTTTAAGGGGCGCCTGCCGGCAGCCCCGCCCCAGTGCAAGGACCCGCATCATGGCGAAGCCGCTGACTATCACCCCGTCCCTGCTCGGTGATCTGACCGAGGCGGAGATCGAGGCCGGGCGCCTGCTGTTCGCCAGGGAATGCGACTTCTTCTGGGGGGCGGAGGCCGCCACGACCCTGCCGGAGGCCATCCTGCCGGAGATCTGTTTCGCCGGACGGTCGAACGTGGGCAAATCATCCCTGGTCAACGCCCTGACGGGGCGCAAGACACTGGCGCGTACCTCGCAGACGCCGGGCCGCACCCAGCAGCTCAATTTCTTCTCCCTGGGCCAGCGGCTGGTGCTGGTGGACATGCCGGGCTACGGCTATGCCCAGGTGTCCAAGGAGCGTTCGGCCGCCTGGACGGATTTCATCCGCGCCTATCTGCGCGGGCGTGTGACGCTGAAGCGCGCGCTGGTGCTGGTCGATGCCCGCCACGGGCTGAAGCCGCATGACGTGGACATGATGAAGATGATGGACCAGACGGCGGTCGGCTATCAGATCGTGCTGACCAAGGCCGACACGCTGAAGCCCGGCGGGATGGACAAGATCCGCGCACAGGTGGCCCAGGCGCTGAAGACCCATGGTGCCGCCCATCCAGAGGTGCTGGCCACCTCGGCGGAAACCGGGCTGGGTATTCCGGAATTGCGGGCGTTTCTGACGCGGATGGCAGAGCCGGCGGCGCTGGGCTGACTTCACGCCCCCGGCAGGGTCAGCACGGCCAGAAGCCCGCCGGCTGCCGCCGTCTCCAGCGCCAGCGACCCGCCATAGAGCCGGGCCAGATCATCCACGATGGCCAGGCCGAGGCCGCTGCCCGGCGTCGCCTCGTCCAGTCGGACACCGCGGGCCAGCACGGCATCCCGCGCGGCCGGCGGGATGCCCGGCCCGTCATCGGCGATCCCGATTCGCACCATCCCCGGCCCGGTGGCGGTGCCGACGGCGGTTATGGTCACGGTGACCGTCCGCCGCCCCCATTTTGCGGCATTATCCAGCAGGTTGCCGGCCATTTCCTGCAGGTCCTGCGCCTCGCCTCGGAACAGCAGCCCGTCATCCCCGTCCACCGTGACCTGAATATTCTTGTCCGGATGCAGGCGGGTGATGGTGCGGGCCAGGGGGCGCAGCGTGGCGGCCACCGGTGTGCGCAGCCCTGCCCCCTTGGCCATGGCGGCGGCACGGGCCCGGGTCAGGTGGCGGTCGATCTGCCGGCGCATGCGGTCGGCCTCCGCCGCGATCAGCCGGGCTTCGGCCGGATCGGACAGGCCGGCGGCGCTGTTGGTGATGATGGTCAGCGGCGTTCTCAGCGCGTGGGCCAGATTGCCCGCCTGGGTGCGGGCCCGCTCCACCATTTCCGCATTGTCGGACAGCAACTGGTTCAGGTCGTCGGCCAGTGGCTGCACCTCCGACGGGAAGGCCCCCACCAGGCGGGTCGACCGGCCGGCCCGCAGGTCGGCCAGCGCCTTCCGCAGCCGGTCCAGCGGCACCAGTCCCAGCCGCACCTGGGCCATTGCCGCCGCCAGCAGGCCCAGGGCCAGCACGCCCAGCGACAGGGCCAGCACGCCCGCGAATCGCCGCGTTGCCGCCTTCAGGTCGGCGGCCATGACGGCGACGGAGACCTCAACGGGGCCGGCCATCTCCGGCAGGCGCACGCGCCGCGACCAGACCAGCAGTTCCTCCCCGTCGGGGCCGGTCGCCGTGCGGCGGTGCAGGCCGCCATCGTCGGGCACGCTGCCCTCCAGCCGCAAGGTCTGATCCCACAGGGAACGGGAGCGCAGCACGACACCCAGCGTATCGGAAACCTGCCAGTAGGTGCCCGACAGGGGACGCTGGAAACGCGGATCGGACAGGTCACGGCTGGAAATCACGCGGTTGCCGGTGCTGCGGGTCAGCGTCGCCGTCAATTCGTCCACATGCTGTTCGACATGGCGGGCCAGTTCGGCTTCCGCATGATGGCGGAAGATGTCGGTCAGAAGGATGCCGGCACCGGCCACGGCCAGCAGCACCCAGATGGCCGCCAGCACCAGCAGTCGCAGGCCCAGGGACCCGCGCCGCATCAGCCCGCATCCATGCGGTAGCCCAGGCCCCGTTCCGTCTGGATCACGGGCACGCCCAGCTTGCGCCGCAGCCGGCCGATGAACACCTCGATCGTGTTGCTGTCGCGGTCGAAATCCTGGGCATAGACATGTTCGGTCAGTTCAGTGCGCGAGATGACCCGGCCCTGATGGTGCATCAGATAGGACAGGACGCGATGTTCATGCGCCGTCAGCGTCACCGGCATGTCCGCCACGGTCACCCGCCCCGTGCGGGTGTCCAGCGCCACGGGGCCACAGGCAAGGGCAGGGGAGGCCTGGCCGCCGGCGCGGCGGATCAGGGCGCGCAGCCGGGCCAGCAGTTCCTCCATGCGGAAGGGCTTGGCCAGATAATCATCGGCCCCGGCATCCATGCCTTCCACCTTTTCCTGCCAGGTGCCGCGCGCCGTCAGGATCAGGACCGGCATGGTCCGCGCCTGCGCGCGCCAGCCGCGCAGCACGGACAGCCCGTCACGCCCCGGCAGGCCCAGATCCAGAATCACGGCGTCATAGGGTTCCGTTTCGCCCAGGAAGGCCGCCTCCGGCCCATCCGGCGCGGCATCGGCGACATAGCCGGCCGCGTTCAGCGCGGTGATAAGCTGGCCGCGCAGATTGGCATCGTCTTCAGCCACAAGGATACGCATCAACCGCCCCCCGCGGGCCGGCCGTCCTTCCGGCCGGCCCCCTTCACCCGCAGCAATTCGCCCGTCCGGGCATCGTACAGCAGTTCGATCAGCCGGCCATCGGGGGACAGAAGCTCGATATCATAGACAAACCGGCCGCGCTTGATCTCCAGTTCCACCTCCAGCAACCGTCCCGGATAGCCCCTTTCCGCCATTTCCATGATGTCGCGCAGGGACATGATCTCCCCCCGCTCCAGCGCCGCCCGCGCCAGATCATGGTCGTCGATATCGTCATCATCGTCATCATCCCCCTCGTCGGTCCAGGCCGGTTCGTCGCCGACGGCCCGGACATGGACGGTGCCGGCTGCGGCAAGCGCCAGGCAAAGGGGAAGCAGCAGAAACAGGCGTCGCATGGGGGCGGGGGGTCTCGCTCGGCGGCTGCGGGAAAGGGGAAGGGCGGGAAAGGGGGCGGGGGGGAACGGGGCAGGGTCGGCGGATGGTAGCGCGGGCGGTCCCGCGGGGGAACCGCCCGGTTGGCGCCACCCTGGGGGGGCAGGGTCAGTAGACCAGGCCTTCGGCCGTCAGGCCGGCCAGCAGCGACTTCACCCCGATCAGGTCCAGTGCGCCCTTGCCATCGGCCAGTTCGGTCCAGGTGCCGTCACCATTGCTGTCGGCGAAGACGGTCCATTCGACACGGCCCTTTTCCATCTCCGTCCTGATGACCAGCCCGTCCTGCAGGACATAGGTTTCGTTGCGGTCGGGGCGTTCCACCTCCCACCGGCCATCATCCCATTCCTGGATGGAGGTCACGCGGCCATCGGCGGCGAAGCCGAACCGGTAAAGGTCGTCCTGGGCGCCAGCCACGGGGCGCTTCCAGCTATAGGCCTCGAAATAGACCCCATCGCCATTGGTATCGACATAAAGCGTCACCTCGCTGCCGTCGCGGTCCGTCTCGGTCTTGATGATGCCGTTCTCCGTCGTCGACCAGCTTTCATTGCGGTCGATCTTCTCGTTCTTCCAGCGGCCCTTCTCCATTTCCTGAACGCCCGTGATGGCGCCGTTGATCTGGGTGAAGCGGTAGCCGCCCTCGAACGGGCTGGCGGCAGCGGACTTGCGCGACATGGGGTCTCTCTCCTGAATGGTTCAGACGGGTCGGGCGCGGTCAAGGAAGGCCGCAGCCGATGGCCCATCCTGCCCGCCCCTGTCTGAACGGCGCCTGAAGCCCGTATTCAGCCGCCGTTCATCTTCGCCGGCCGGCGCTGTCGCGTCGCTTCGCCTTGATTGCGCCCGGATGCCGGCTTATCACCGGGAAGGTTCAACCGATGTCCGGCCCCGCCCATGCCCCTCCGCCCGCCCTTCCTGTCGCGGCCCAGCGCCATCATCGTGCCGCTGCTGGTCGTCCTGCCGCTGCTGATCGCCTTCTATTCGCTGACGCTGGGCCAGGACGGGAACTGGGATCTGCGCAATTACCATTGGTACAATGCCTATGCCTTCCTGACGGGGCGCGAGCTTGTGCTGGACGTGGCACCGGCCCAGGTCGCCACCTATTACAACCCCACGCTGGACCTGCCGATCTATTGGCTGGCGCAGGTGCTGCCGGCGCGCGGTGTGTCGTTTGTGCTGTCCTTCGTTCAGGGGCTGAATCTGGTGCCGCTGACGGGGCTGGGCTGGGTCCTGCTGGCCGGGCTGAACCCGCGGTCGCGCGCCCTGGCCGCCGTGGCGCTTGCCCTGGCCTGTTTCCTGGGTGGCGGGCAGATGGGCCTGCTGGGCACCACCTTCTATGACAATGTCATCAGCCTTTTCGTGCTGGGCAGCGCCTGGCTGGTGGTGGCGCGGGCCGGTGATGTCTGGGACGGGCCGGGCCGCCGGGCCTTTCCCGTCGTGTTCGTCGCGGGCCTGATGGTGGGGGGCGCCGTGGGGCTGAAACAGCCGACCCTGCCCTATGCCATCGGCCTGTGCTTCGCCTTTCTGGCCGTGGCCGGCGGGTTCTGGCGGCGGATGTTCCTGGCCTTCTTCTTCGGCATCGGGGTTATCGCGGGCATGGCCCTGTTCTCCGGCCATTGGATGTGGCACCTCTGGTCAACCTACCAGAACCCGCTTTTCCCCTATTTCAACGATGTCTTCCGCTCCCCCTGGGGGGTGCCGGAGCCCTATCGCGATGACAAGTTCCTGCCGCACGGCGTCTGGAACAATCTCGTCTTTCCCTATAGCTGGGTGACGGACCCCAGGAAGGTGGGCGAAATCCTGTTCACCGACCTGCGGGTGCCGGTCATGTATGTCGTGCTGCTGGCCACGCCGCTGCTGCTGGCGGCCGGGCGCCTCATGGGCCGTCGCCCGGCCGCCGGTGTGCCCGTGCGACCGGCGCTGTACGTTATCGTTGCGGGTGCGCTGACCTATCTGGCCTGGCTGAAGCTGTTCTCCATCTACCGCTACCTGATCCCGCTGGAAATGCTGGCGCCGCTGGTCATGGTGGCGGCCATCGGCCTCTGGCCGCTGCCGGCCCGGGCCAGGGGGGCGCTGGTGCTGGCCCTGCTGGTGCTGGTCAGCGTGACGGCCCGGCCAGGCACCTGGGCCCGCATGCCGTTTGCCGACCGGTTCGTGGAGGTGAACGTGCCGGCCCTGCCGGATCCCGACAATACCATCGTGATCCAGACCGGCTATGCCCCGACAAGCTTCCTGGCCTATGGTTTTCCGCCGCAGGTGCCGTTCCTGCGCGTCCACAGCTATTTCATCCATCCCGACCATGGCGACATCCTGCTGAACCGCCGCATGCGCCAGCGGATCGATGCACATGACGGCGATTTCTTCTGGCTGGTCGCGCATTGGGAGGTCTGGACGGCCGATCACATCCTGCCGGCCTATGGGCTGGTCGCCGATATGGGGGATTGCCGGCTGGTGACGTCCAACCTGGATGAACCGATGATGCTGTGCCGGCTGCGCAGATCATCCGCGCCACAGCCGGAGCCGGCACCGGAAGCGGTGCCTTGATGGGTGGATGATGCGGCCTGCCCCACCCTTAAGAACATGAAATCGCCGCGTTTGCGCCGCAGCTTTCCCCTCTGATCCGTGTTATCTCTCGTGTTTCCATCCTTCGTCCAATCGGACCCTGCATCCCATGTCCAATCCTGAAAGCGTGATCCAGGCCGCACCGCGCATTGCCGTGCTGGTGCCCTGTTATAATGAGGAAGCGTCCATCGAAGCCGTCGTGCGCGACTTCAAGGCCGCCCTGCCCACCGCCACGATCTATGTCTATGACAACAATTCCAAGGACCGCACGTCGGAGATCGCGCGGGCCGCGGGGGCCGTGGTGCGGCGGGAACCGTTGCAGGGCAAGGGCCATGTCGTGCGCCGCATGTTCGCGGATATCGAGGCCGACATCTATGTGATGGTCGATGGCGACGATACCTATCACGCCCCCAGTGCGCCGGCCCTGGTCGCCCGGCTGCTGGACGAGAAGCTGGATATGGTCAACGGCGCCCGTGTCACCGACTGGGAGAATTATCGCGCCGGCCATCGGCTCGGGAACGTCATGCTGACCACGCTGGTCACCATGGTCTTCGGCAAGCGCACCGACGATCTTCTGTCGGGTTATCGCGTGTTTTCCCGCCGCTTCGTGAAAAGCTTCCCCGTGCTGGCCGGCGGGTTCGAGATCGAAACCGAACTGGTGGTCCACGCGCTGGAAATGAACATGCCGCTGGGCGAGGTTGAAACGCCCTACAAGGACAGGGCGCCGGGATCGGTGTCGAAACTGTCCACCTTCCGCGACGGGTTCCGCATCCTGTGGATGATCGGCAAGCTGATCAAGGAGGAAAGGCCGCTGCAATCCTTCGGCCTGGTGGCGCTGGTGCTGGCGCTGCTGTCGATCATCATCGCCGTGCCGCTGTTCATCACCTACTACCAGACCGGGCTGGTCCCGCGCTTCCCCACGGCCGTGCTGGCCACGGGGCTGGGCCTGCTGTCCTTCCTGTCCATGACCTGCGGGTTGATCCTGGACACGGTGACGCGCGGCCGGCGGGAGATGAAGCGCCTGCGCTACCTGGACATCGCGGCCCCGGATTTCGACAGCGCGTTCCTGAAAAAGTAAGGCCCGGCCCCGGCCCAAGGCCGGGGTATCATACCAACCTCCCTAAAGGTTGACCTTTAGGGAGGTTGGAGGCTGGCGACTGCCAGCCCGGCGCTCATGCGCCGTGAGCCAAGGCGGCGGATGCCGCCGCCCGGCAATTGAGGGAACACTAAATCTCCCTTGATCGGTCACGATCAAGGGAGATTGGTATCAGTCAGTGGGGGAGGGCTGGCCGGCGGCGGCGCGGTTCTCCTCGATCCGCTGCTGCTGGATGGTCTGCGCCTCCTGCTCCGACATCAGGCGGGGGAAGACGGTGGGGCCGAAATCCTGGTCCAGCTTGAAATAGCCGAAGGTGGCGGCGACGATCCACATGGGCACGGCCAGCGCGCCGAACCCGGCCGCCACCAGCCCTGCCAGCCGCACCTTGTTGCGCCCCATGCGCAGCCTGCGCGCCGTTTCGTCGGAAACGGGGTCTGCCGAGTAGATCCGGTGCTGCTTCATTCCGCCACCATCCTTTCCAGATACGCCAGCCGGTCGGCTTCGGCCGCCGGCTTGTCCCAGCGCAGTCTTGCAATGCGGGGGAAGCGCATGGCGATACCGCTCTTGTGCCGGGTGGACCGATGGACGCTGTCGAACGCCACCTCGAACACCAGACCGGGTGACACCTCCCGCACGGGACCGAAGCGGTTGGTGGTATGGTTGCGCACCCAGCGGTCAATCTCGACCAGTTCCGCGTCGGTGAAGCCGAAATAGGCCTTGCCGACCGGCACCAGTTCACCGCCGGCCCCCGGCTCCCCCCGCCAGGCACCGAACGTATAATCGCTGTAGAAGCTGGATCGCTTGCCATGCCCTCTCTGGGCGTACATCAGCACGCAATCCGCCGTCAACGGTCCACGCTTCCATTTGAACCACGGACCCTTGGGCCGGCCCCCGACATAGGCACTGTCGGACCGTTTCAGCATCAGCCCTTCGATGGCCCCGTCCTCTACGCCCGCATCGCGGGCCGACAGGCGCAGTTCCGACAGATGGTCCCAATGGTCGAACGGGACAAGGGGGGAAAGGTCCATTCCCGCCGGCCGCACCCTGGCATGCCATTGTTCCAGCCGGGCGCGGCGGGCATCGAAGGGCAGGGCGCGCAGATCCTCTCCTGCTTCGAACAGGATATCGTAAAGGCGGACCCAGGCCGGATGGGCGCGCAGCAGGGCCGGCGTCACCCGCTTGCGGTTCAGCCGTTGCTGCAGGTCGTTGAAGGGCGCGATGCGACCGTCGCGGCGGATCAGCAATTCCCCGTCCAGCACGGCATCGAAGCCCATATGGGCCGCCACATCGGGAAAGGCCTGCGCGATCTCATCACCCGTGCGGCTGTAGATGCGGGCCTGTTCCGGCGCCCCGCGCGCCACAAGCTGGACGCGGATACCGTCCCATTTCCATTCCGCGCGGTACGCGGCCGGGTCCAGGGACCGGATGTCCGCCTCTTCCAGCGGGTGGGCCAGCATCATGGGGCGGAAGCCGCCGGTCCGGTCCAGGTCGGGCTTGTCCGCCCGGCCCGCCAGCCAGTCGAACAGCGGGGTGAAGGGCGGGTCCAGCCCGTGCCACAGTTCCTCCACCATTTCCAGTCCGATCGCGTTGCCGCGGGCCGCCGCCCATTCCACCAGGGCCGTGCGCGCCAGCCGGCCCGACACGCCGACGCGCAGCCCCCCGGTGATCAGTTTCAGCAGCGCCCATCGCCCCGTGGCGTCCAGCACGTCCAGCCAGCCGGCCAGCAGGTCCGGCACGCCGGCGCGCCCGGCGGTGGACAGTGTCTCCACCACCTCGGCCAGCCCCGGCGGCGGGCGGTTCGGGCCGTGCGGCGCCGGCCAGATCAGGGCCGCGGTTTCCGCCAAGTCGCCCACGAAATCATAGGACCAGCCGAACAGCGCCGGATCGACACGGCGGGTCACCAGTTCGCGGATCATGGCCGGCTTGGCCGCCCGGAAGGAAAGATCGCCCGTCAGCGCCGCCAGGCCATAGCCGCGGTCGGGGTCGGGGGTGGTATCCAGATAATCGGCGATCAGGTGCTGCTTGCCGTTGCGGGAAGGGGTGTAGGCCAGCGCGTCCAGCAGGGCGGCGAAGCGCTGCATCACTCCTCCTCCCCGAATCCGACCAGATGAAGCGGCCGGGCCTTCACGCCCTGGGTGCCGGCCCAATGGACCAGCGCTTCCTCGCTGCCATGGGTCACCCACAATTCGCCCGGCGCCACATCGCGGACCGTCTGGCACAGTTCGTCCCAATCGGCGTGGTCGGACACGATCAGGGGCAGTTCGACACCGTGCTGGCGGGCCCGCGCCCGCACGCGCATCCAGCCGGAGGCATAGGCCGGCAGCGGATCGACCAGCCGGCGCAGCCATTTGTCGGCCATGGCTGATGGCGGGGCCAGCACGATGCCGCCGCGCATGGCGGCCCCGTCCGTGGCCGTGGCCGGCCGCAATTCCCCCAGCTCCACCCCCTGCCCGCGGTAAAGCTCGCACAAGGGCAGGTGCGCACCGTGCAGATAGAGCGGATGGTCATAGCCGGCCCGCCGCAGCTCGGTGATCAGCCGCTGGCACTTGCCCAGCGCATAGCAGCCGATGACGATGGTGCGTTCCGGGAACAGCGACAGGGCGTGCAGGACCTTGGCAATCTCCCCCTCCACGGGCGGGTGGCGGAAGACGGGAAGGCCGAAGGTCGCCTCCGTGACGAAGGCATCGCAGGGCACGGGCTCGAACGGTTCGCAGGTCGGGTCGGGCCGGCGCTTGTAATCGCCCGAGATGACGACGCGGCTGCCGCGCCAGTCCAGCACCACCTGGGCCGATCCAAGGACATGGCCGGCGGGGACCAGCGTCACCGTCACCTCGCCGATGCGGATGGGCTGGCGATAGGCCAGCGGCTGGCGGTGCAGGCCGGCGCCTTCGCCCAGGCGGGCTTGCATGATGGCCAGCGTGCCGGGCGTGGCCAGGACATGGGCGTGTCCCGGCCGTGCGTGGTCTGAATGGCCGTGGGTGATGACGGCCCGCCCGACAGGCCGGGTCGGGTCGATATGGAACCCGCCCGGCGCCACCCACAGCCCCCCGCCCTGATCAGGCGGGCAGGGGGTGACCCAACTGTCGGGCGCCGGTGCCGTCATGGTGCCACGGGCATGTGTATAACGCTGCCCGGTCCCAGCGGCAGGTCCAGCAGGTACCAGCCGCTGAAAAGCAGCAGGGCGCCCATACCCATCCAGACAGCCAGCGGCAGCATGGTGGCGATCAGCGACCCGATCCCGAAATCCGGCACATAGCGCTTGCACATGATCAGGATCAGCGGGAAATAGGGCAGCAGCGGCGTGATCGGGTTCGTAAAGCTGTCACCGATACGATAGGCCGCCTGCGTGGCTTCCGGCGTGACCCCCAGCAACATCAGCATGGGCACCATCACGGGCCCCAGGATGGCCCATTTGGCCGACGCGCTGCCGATCAGCACATTGATGAAGGCCGATACGGTGATGATGGCCAGCAGCAGCGGCAGGCCGGTGAACCCGGCAGCCTGGAGGAAGGCGGCACCGTTGACGGCCAGGATGGCGCCCAGGTTGGACCAGGCGAACAGCGCGATGAAGACGGCGCAGCAGAAGGCCAGCACGATATAGCCGCCCATCTCGGACATGCTCTGGCTCATCATCCTGACCACGTCGCGGTCCGACCGGATGACCCGGGCACCGATGCCATAGGCCAGGCCGATCGACAGGAAGCTGATGAAGATGATGGCCACGATGCCGCGCAGGAACGGTTCCACCGTGCCATTGGCATCGCGCAGCATGGCGCCTTCCGGCACCACGGCGGCCCCGAACAGGGCGGCGATGCCCAGCAGGGTCAGGCCGGCGAAGCGCAGGCCGCGCCGTTCATTGGCCCGCTGCTCGGGCGTGGGGTCGGCCTCCGGCTCCATCTTGCCGGCCTGCACGGGGGAGGTGCGCATCAGCCGCGGCTCGATCAGCTTGTCGGTGACCAGGGCGCCGATGATGGTGAACAGGGGCACCAGCGCGAACATCAGATAGTAGTTGGAGGTCGCCAGCACCTCATAGCCGGGATCGATCAGGCGGGCGGCGGCCTGGCTGATCCCGCTCAGCAGCGGGTCCAGCGAGGTGACCAGCAGGTTGGAGGAGAAGCCGCCCGACACGCCGGCAAAGCCGGCCGCGATGCCGGCGATGGGATGGCGCCCGGAACTGTGGAACAACAGCCCCGCCAGCGGTATCAGAACCACATAGCCGGCGTCGGTGGCCAGGCTGGATTGCACGCCGGCGAAGACCACGGTCAGGGTCAGCAGGCTTTTCGGCATGGCACGGACCAGGGAGCCCAGCGACACGGCGATCAGGCCCGTCTTCTCCGCCACGCCCACCCCCATCACGCAGAGCAGCACGATGGCCAGTGGCGGGAAGTCCGCGAAGATCCGCGGCAGCTCGATCAGGAACCGGCTGATATTGGCCCCGGTCAGCAGGTTTGTGGCCGCCAGTTCCTGGCCCGTGCCGGGATGGACGGCCGAAACCCCCATGGCCGACAGGATGGCCGACAGCAGGATCAGAATGATGATGGCTATCAGGAACAGGGTTGCCGGGTCCGGCAACCGGTTGCCGACCCGTTCGATGGCCCCCAGGATGCCACCCACCTTTTCCTCACGCTCCAAGACTGCCATGCCCGTTTCCTTTTTCATTGTCATTCCGGTTCGCCGACCGGATGGATTGTCCGAAGAAATACAGCTAACGGAAGCTTTGCGATCAGGGCAAGGGCCGGTGTGCGTCGGCCGGGGGCAATCGTGACCGGATGGCGGTGGCCGGCACCAGCCGCGTCATTTTCGCAATGCCAACGGTCTGGCATGGGTAGCTTTCGGTCGTTACGATGTGCCCCGACAGCAGGAAACCCGTCCGGACCGAATACCGGGCCGGGCAAAGAAGGAAAAAGTGGGATGGCCGGTATCGACAAGCGTATTACTGAGGAAGAGGCGCTTCTCCTGCACAGCAGCGGGCGCCCTGGCAAGTTGGAAGTGACCCCCACCAAGCCCATGGCGACCCAGCGCGACCTGTCGCTGGCCTATTCCCCGGGCGTGGCCATCCCCTGTCTGCGCATCCATGCCGATCCGTCCACGGCCTATGATTATACGGCCAAGGGCAATATCGTGGCCGTCATCTCCAACGGCACGGCCGTGCTGGGGCTGGGAGACCTGGGCGCATTGGCGTCCAAGCCGGTGATGGAGGGCAAGGCCGTCCTGTTCAAGCGCTTCGCCGACGTGGATGGCATCGACCTGGAGGTCGATACCCGCGATGTGGAGGAGTTCATCAATTCCGTGCGCTATCTGGGCCCCAGCTTCGGCGGCATCAACCTGGAGGACATCAAGGCGCCGGACTGTTTCATCATCGAGCAGCGCCTGCGCGAATTGATGGACATTCCCGTCTTCCATGACGACCAGCACGGCACGGCCATCATCGCCGCCGCCGGCCTGTTCAACGCGCTGGAGATGACCGGCCGCGACATCAAGGAGACCCGGCTGGTCATCAACGGCGCCGGGGCCGCCGCCATCGCCTGCGCCGAACTGTTCAAGTCCATGGGCATCCCCCATGGCAATATCACGCTGTGCGATACCAAGGGCGTGGTCTGGAAGGGCCGGGCGGAGGGCATGAACCAGTGGAAATCCGCCCATGCCGTCGTGACCGACGCCCGCACCCTGGCCGAGGCGGTGGACGGCTCGGACGTGTTCGTGGGCCTGTCGGCCAAGGGCGCCATGACGCCGGCCATGGTCAAGTCCATGGCGAAGAACCCCATCATCTTCGCGCTGGCCAACCCCGATCCGGAGATCACGCCGGAAGAGGTGCGCCAGGTGCGTGACGACGCCATCGTCGCCACGGGCCGGTCGGACTATCCCAACCAGGTCAACAACGTCCTGGGCTTCCCCTATATCTTCCGCGGCGCGCTGGATGTGCGGGCCAGCACCATCAACGATCAGATGAAGATCGCCGCCGCCAGGGCGCTGGCCGAACTGGCGCGCGAGGATGTGCCGGACGAGGTGGACGCCGCCTATTCCGGCCGGCGCCTGCGCTATGGCCCGGAATACATCATCCCGGTGCCCTTCGACCCGCGCCTGATCTCCACCATTCCCGCCGCCGTGGCGCAGGCCGCCATGGACACGGGCGTGGCGCGCAAGCCCATCGTCGACATGGACGAATACCGCCGCTCGCTCCGCCTGCGCCTGGATCCCACGGCGGACAGCCTGCAGCTCATCGCCGACAAGCTGCGCAGCAGCCCGCGCCGTGTGGTCTTTGCCGAGGGGGAGGAGGAGCGGGCCATCCGCGCCGCCATCGCCTATCGCGCCGCCGGCTTCGGCCATCCCGTCCTGATCGGGCGGGAGAATGTGGTCAAGGAGAAGCTGGCCAGCCTGGGCCTGGCGGGGATCGAGCCGCTGGACATCCAGAACGCCAAGTTCGGCGCGCCCAGCATCGAGCGCTATACCGATTTCCTGTACAAGCGCCTGCAAAGGCGCGGCAGCCTGCACCGCGACTGCCAGCGCTGGGTGAACCAGAACCGCAACGTGTTTGCCGCCTGCATGGTGGCCACGGGTGATGCCGATGCCATGGTGACGGGCCTGACCCGTTCCTTCGCCGTCAGCTTCGAGGATATCGAGCGCGTCATCGACCCGCAGCCCGACCATATCGTGTTCGGCCTGTCGGTGCTGGCCACCCGCAAGCAGACCGTCTTCATCTCCGACACAACCGTCCATGAGCGGCCGACCCCCGAGCAGTTGGCCGATATCGCCATCCAGTCGGCGCGCATGGCCCGCCTGATGGGGCACGAGCCGCGGGTGGCCTTCCTGTCCTTCAGCAATTTCGGCCAGCCGCTGCGCGACCGCGCCGCCCATGTGCGCGAGGCCGTGGCCCTGATGGACAAGCGCAAGGTGGATTTCGAGTATGATGGCGAGATGTCGGCCGACACAGCGCTGGATTACGAGCTGATGAAGCGTCTCTATCCGTTCGCACGCCTGTCGGGTCCGGCCAATGTGCTGATCATGCCGGCCCTGCATGCCGCCAATATCGGGGCCAAGCTGCTGCACAAGTTCGGCGGCGGCAACCTGATCGGCCCCCTGCTGATCGGTATGGACAAGCCCGTCCAGGTCGTTCAGATGGGCGCCACGGTCAGCGAACTGACCACGGCGGCCGTCATGGCGGCCCATGACAGCCTGACGCGGTAGGCGGCGGCCCCCCTTTGCGCGACGGCGGGAAGGGGGGCTTTCCGGGGAGCTGGTCAAGCCGGGCCTGCGGGAGGTGTATCTTCCGCCCATTATTAAGTTTCCGTGATGCTGTTACCCTGGCCCTGCGGCAATGTTATCTCCAGCGATCCCGCCCGCGTGGCGGGCAAGACGAAGATAGGACGGGCGGGAACAGATGCGGTGGGAAGGGGGCCGGCCGGTCCGGTTCGTGATCATTGGTGTGGCGCTGGTCGGGCCGACGGCGGCGATATTGCTGTCGCTGCTGCTGGCCGGCCATGTCGATGCCATTGTGGCGCTGCCCGTCCTGCTGGTGAATATCGCCGTGGCCGCTGCCGTGCTGCGCATGATCCAGACCGACACAAGGCGGCTGACCGATTATGCCGACCGGCTGGCGGAGACGCCGGCCCCCCTGTCTCCCCCGGCGATGGCCAGCACCGCGGCCAAGACGATCGCTGCCGCCCTGGCCCGTGCCCATCAGGACCGGCTGGACCGCGAAAGCCGTGACAGGGCGCGCGCTGTCCTGGTGGAGGCGGTGATCGACCAGTTGCACGATCCCGTGATCCTGCTGGGTGCCGGGCGGGAGGTGCAGCGCGCCAACAAGGCCGCCCGCGACCTGTTCGGCGACCGCATCCTGGCCCGCGACCTGGCCAGCACGGTGCGCACGCCCAGCCTGCTGGAGGCCGCCGACGCCGTGCTGGCCGGCGGCGCGTCGCGCACCGTGGAGGTTCTGCTGCCCGTACCGGTGGAACGCACGCTGCAGGCCCGTGTGAAGCCCTTCCGCCCGCCGGGGCAGGACGGGGGCCTGCTGGTGCTGTTGAGCCTGCACGACATCACCGTGCTGAAACGGTCCGAGCAGATGCGGGCCGATTTCGTGGCCAATGCCAGCCATGAATTGCGCACGCCCCTGGCAGCCTTGATCGGCTTCATCGAGACGTTGCGCGGTCCGGCAAAGGATGACCGGGCCGCGCATGAGCGGTTCCTGGGCATCATGTTCGAGCAGTCCAACCGCATGTCCCGGCTGGTGAACGATCTTCTGTCCCTGTCGCGGATCGAGATGGACGAGCATTCCCCGCCTACGGCCGAGGTGGACGTGGGCAAGATTGTCCGCAACGTGGCGGCCACGCTGGAACTGCGGGCGGCGTCGCGCAAGGTGAAGCTGCGCCTTGACCAGCCGGACAGCCTGCCGGCCGTGGTGGGGGACGAGGATCAGCTTGCCCAGGTGTTTCAGAACCTGATCGACAATGCCATCAAGTACGGCAAGGAACAGACGGAGGTGACGGTCACCCTGTCGGCCCGGCCATCGGGCCGGGCGGGCACGGTGCGTGGGCCGGCCGTGACCGTGGCCGTCGCCGACCGGGGCGACGGTATCGCCCGCACCCATCTGCCGCGCCTGACGGAACGATTCTACCGCGTGGACCCCGCCCGGTCGCGCGCGCTGGGCGGCACGGGCCTGGGCCTGGCCATCGTGAAGCATATCGTCAACCGCCATCGCGGCCGCCTGGTCATCGACAGCGAGGTGGGCAAGGGCAGCACCTTCACCGTCGTGCTGCCCGCCGCGGGAGCCGCGGCGGCAGAACGGCGGGACGCCGGCTGACCCCTGCCGCGGCCCCTTCTGACCCGTGCCATGGGCCCCTTCTGACCCGTGCCATGGGCACAATGCTGCGGGCGCAATGCTGCCCGCCATGCCGCGCCGGGCATCCGGCCGGCGATCCGGGCCGGTGTCATGAAAGCGTAACAGAGATGTAGTAATTGCTTCTCGCAGCGCGGCTATGGTCCCGGCACCCAGCAGGGACATGGACACATTGACGATGGCAGGCATCAAGCGATGCGCCGTCGGTGTGCCGCCCAGAAACCGGAGGCCCTTGTCGTGACCACCAAGAAGCTTGTCCTCGCCGCCGTGCTCGGCGCCGTGTCTATCGTCGGCCTGGCCGGCGCCGCCGCTGCCCGCGACCAGATCCGCATCGTCGGGTCTTCCACCGTGTTCCCCTTCACTTCCACGGTTGTCGAGCGGTTCGGCCAGACCACGAAGTTCGCCGCCCCGATCCTGGAATCCACGGGCACCGGCGGCGGCATGAAGCTGTTCTGCTCCGGCGTCGGCGCCGATTTCCCGGACGCCACGGGCGCCTCGCGCGCCATGAAGGCCAGCGAGTATGACAGCTGCCAGAAGAACGGCGTGGAGCAGATCACCGAACTGGTCATCGGCTATGACGGCATCGGCTTCGTGCAGTCCAAGGCGGGCCAGTCGTTCGATTTGACCCGTGCGCAGCTTTTCGCCGCGCTGGCCAAGGAAGTGGAAGTCAACGGCCAGATCGTGCCAAACCCGCACAAGACCTGGAAGGATGTTGACGCTTCCCTGCCGGCCACCCCGATCGAGGTGCTGGGCCCGCCCCCGACCTCCGGCACGCGCGACGCCTGGGTCGAACTGGTGATGGAGCCGGGCTGCAAGGAGTTCCCGGCCATCAAGGCCCTGGACAAGGCCCGTCACGACGCCGTCTGCAAGACCGTCCGCGAGGATGGCGCCTATATCGAAGCCGGCGAGAACGACAACGTGATCGTACAGCGCCTGGTCGCCAATCCGCGCGCCTTCGGCATCTTCGGCTACAGCTACCTGGAAGAAAACCAGGACAAGCTGCACGGCCTGACGATCGATGGCGTGGCGCCCTCTTACGAGACCATCGCCTCCAGCCAGTACCCGATCTCCCGTCCGCTGTTCGTCTATTTCAAGAACCAGCATTTCGGCGTGATCCCCGGCCTGAAGGAATTCCTGGCCGAATACGGTTCGGAACGCGCCATGGGCGATGAGGGCTATCTGGCCGACAAGGGCCTGGTGCCCCTGCCCGCCGACAAGCGCAAGGCCTCTGAGGCCTCCGCGCAGAAGCTGACCCCGATGGCCCGTCCGGCCTCTTAAAAAGAAAAGCCATCAGGTGCGGGGCCGACCGTTCGGGGGATCGGACTCCCGGCCGCGCACCTTGTATAAGCAGATGGCGGAACCGGCGGTGTCATGACCGATGCCGCCGGTTCATCTTGCAACCGGTTTCCCCTGACAGCGGCGGATCGAACCCATGTCAGTCACCTTGACCGTAGGCGTCCTGTTGTTTCTGTCGCTGGCCGGGTTCTGGCTTGGCCGGAGCCGGGCTGTCGCCGTTGCCGGCGGCCGTGTCGCCACGCTGCATTCCGTTCCCGTCTATTACGGCTCCTATGTCGCGCTGTGGGCCGGCCTGCCGGCCCTGGTGCTGGTGCTGGCCTGGCTGGCGCTGCGCAGCCCCGTGATGGAATGGCTGGTCCTGGACGGCCTGACGCCCGACCAGGTGGAAGCCTGGGCCCGCGTCATGCTGGCCCCGGCCGAGCTTGACACGCTGCTGGCCAACATCGCCGACGAGGCGCAGGCCCTGACCCAGACACATCGCCAGCTTCTGTTGATCAACATCAACAATCTGGCGGCCGGGCAGCCGCAATATGTCAATGCCGCCGTCATCGATGCCCTGGCGCCCGCTGCGGCCCATCTGAACCAGCTTCGCACGCTGGCCGACTGGACCCTGTTCGGTTTCGTGGTGGCGCTGGCCGGCGGGGCGCTGGCCTATACCTGGAGCCGGATCAGCCCGGAATTGCGGGCCCGCAACAATGTCGAGCGGATCGTCACCTGGCTGCTGATCCTGTGCTCGGTCATCGCCGTCTTCACGACGGTGGGCATCGTGATGTCGCTGCTGTTCGAAAGCGTGCGCTTCTTCACCAAGGTGCCGGTGACGGAATTCCTGTTCGGCCTGCACTGGTCGCCACAGACCGCCATCCGCGCCGACCAGGTCGGCTCCTCTGGCGCCTTCGGTGCCGTGCCGCTGTTCACCGGCACCCTGCTGATCGCCACCATTGCCATGATCGTGGCGGCGCCGGTCGGTCTGATGTCGGCCATCTATCTGTCCGAATATGCGCCCAAGCGCGTGCGGTCGCTGGTCAAGCCGGTGCTGGAGATCCTGGCCGGCGTGCCGACCGTGGTCTATGGCTTCTTCGCCATCCTGACGGTGGCCCCCTTCATCCGGGATGTCGGTGCGGCGATGGGCATCCCCATTTCCTCGCAGAGCGCGCTGGCGGCCGGCGTGGTGATGGGCGTAATGATCGTGCCCTTCGTTTCCTCCCTGGCCGACGACGTTATCACGGCGGTGCCGCAATCGCTGCGTGACGGATCGCTGGGCCTGGGCGCCACGCGGTCGGAAACGATCAAGCAGGTGGTGCTGCCGGCGGCCCTGCCGGGCATCGTGGGCGCCATGCTGCTGGCCGTCAGCCGGGCCATCGGCGAAACGATGATCGTGGTGATGGCGGCCGGCCTTCAGGCCAACCTGACGCTGAACCCGCTGGCCAGCGTCACGACCGTGACCGTGCAGATCAAATCCATCCTGGTCGGTGACCAGGAATTCGACAGCGCCAAGACGCTGTCGGTCTTCGCCCTGGGTCTGGTCCTGTTCCTGGTGACCCTGGCGCTGAACGTGATCGCCCTCCGCATCGTCCAGAAATACCGGGAAAAATATGACTGAGATCGCAGAGCCGATGCAGACAGCCGCTCCCGTGTCCTTCCACACCGGCGAAGCTGCCACCCGGCGCCTGAAGGCGCGCTACGCGGCCGAACGGCGTTTCCGTATCTATGGCATCCTGGCGATCCTGTTCGCCTGCGTGATGCTGTTCATCCTGCTGTTCACCCTGCTGAAGGAAGGCACCTCGGCCTTCTTCCAGACGGAGGTGAAGCTGGCCATCACGATGGATGCGGGCACCATCGACCCGCGCGGCACCGGCAACCCGGCCCAGTGGGACCGCGGCGCCTTCCAGGATCTGGTGAGCGATGCGCTGTACAAGGAATTTCCGGAGGTCACGGCCCGTCTGGAACGGCGCGACCTGCGCGGGCTGGTCAGCCCGGTGGCCGGCGTCTGGGTAGGCCGGCTGCTGGACAAGGACCCGTCCCTGGTCGGCCAGACGATCGAGATGTGGCTGCCCGCGTCGGACGGCATCAACCAGATCGTCAAGGGCAGCATCGACCGCAGCCTGCCGGAATCACAGCGCCGGATCGGCGACCGGCAACTGGGCTGGTTCGATGCGCTGGATGAGCGCGGCGACGTGCGCATGGCCTTCAACACGACCTTCTTCACCTCCAGCGACAGCAATTATCCCGAACTGGCCGGCCTGTTCGGCGCGGCCGTGGGGACGCTGCTGACCATGCTGGTGACGCTGGCCATCTCCCTGCCCATCGGGGTGGCGGCCGCCGTCTATCTGGAGGAGTTCGCGCCCAAGAACAGGTTGACCGACCTGATCGAGGTGAACATCAACAATCTGGCGGCCGTGCCCTCCATCGTGTTCGGCCTGCTGGGCCTGGCGGTGTTCCTCAACTTCTTCGGCATGCCGCGGTCGGCGCCGCTGGTCGGCGGCCTGGTGCTGGGCCTGCTGGTGCTGCCCACCATCATCATCGCCAGCCGTGCCGCGCTGAAGGCCGTGCCGCCGTCGATCCGGGAAGCCGCACTGGGCATGGGCGCCTCCCGCCTGCAGACCGTGCTGCATCATGTGCTGCCGCTGGCCATGCCGGGCATCATGACGGGCACCATCATCGGCATGGCCCATGCCGTGGGCGAAACGGCGCCGCTGCTGATGATCGGCATGAACGCCTTCGTCACCTCGGCTCCGACCAGCCTGCTGGACAGCTCGTCCGTCCTGCCCGTCCAGATATTCATCTGGGCAGACAAGCCGGAACGCGGCTTCGTCGAACTGACCTCGGCCGCCATCCTGGTGCTGCTGACCTTCCTCATCATGATGAACGGCGCGGCGATCTGGCTGCGCAAGAAATTCGAACGGCGGTGGTAACCATGGACAGCATGACCCTGAACAAGCCCGAGCAAGCCGCGACGACCACCCAGCCGGTGAAGGTCTCGGCCCGCGACGTGAAGGTCTATTACGGTGCCAAGCGCGCGCTGCACGGCGTCAATGTCGATATCTACCAGAACGAGGTGCTGGCCCTGATCGGTCCCTCGGGCTGCGGCAAGTCGACCTTCCTGCGGACCATCAACCGCATGAACGACACGATCGACATCTGCCGCGTGGAAGGCCTCATCACGCTGGACGGCCACGACATCTACGACCCCCGGCTGGACGTGGTGCAACTGCGCGCCCGGATCGGCATGGTGTTCCAGAAGCCGAATCCGTTCCCGAAATCGATCTATGAGAACATCATCTACGGGCCGAAGTTGCATGGCCTAGCCACGCGCAAGGATGAGTTCGACGCCATCGTCGAAACCTCGCTGAAGCGCGCCGGCCTGTGGAACGAGGTGAAGGACCGCCTGCACGAGCCCGGCACCGGCCTGTCCGGCGGCCAGCAGCAGCGCCTTTGCATCGCCCGCGCCGTGGCCGTCAGCCCCGAAGTCATCCTGATGGACGAGCCCTGCTCGGCCCTGGACCCGATCGCCACCGCGCATATCGAGGAACTGATCGACGAGCTGCGCGAGAGCTTCACCATTGCCATCGTCACCCACAACATGCAGCAGGCCGCCCGCGTGTCCCAGCGCACGGCCTTCTTCCACCTGGGTGACCTGGTGGAGGTCGGCGACACCGAGGAGATTTTCACCAATCCGCGTGACGAGCGCACGCAGGGCTACATCACCGGCCGGTACGGCTGAGCCGGCCTTGTCCGCTCTCCTTCATTGCTGTGTGCGTCCCCGCTTTCGCGGGGGCCCGTTCGATGTGAACCGTTCGTCAGCCCACACATTTTAAGGACCCGTGTCCATGTCGCCGACCGAACATACCGTCAAGTCCTTCGAGGCGGAATTGCAGCGCCTGTCCAACCAGATCGCCCAGATGGGCGGTGTGGTGGAAGCGCAGGTGGAGGCGGCCGTGCAGGCCGTCGGCCGCCGCGACGTGGATGGCGCGTCGCGCGTCATGCAGGGCGATGCCCGGCTGGATGCCTTTGAACGTCAGATCGAGCATGACGCCATCCGCATGCTGGCGCTGCGTGCGCCGGTCGGCGTCGACCTGCGCGAGGTGCTGGCGGCCCTGAAGATTTCCGCCGATCTTGAACGCACGGGCGACTATGCCGCCAACATCGCCAAGCGGTCCGTCGCCCTGGCCCAGTTGCCCGTGATGCGCCCCGCCGGCACCATTCCGCGCATGGGCCGGCTGGTGCAGGAGATGCTGAAGGACGTGCTGGACGCCTATATCGACCGCGATGTCGAAAAGGCCGTGGCCGCCTGGCACCGGGACGAGGAACTGGACGATCTCTATACCAGCCTGTTCCGCGAGGTCCTGACCTACATGATGGAAGACCCGCGCAACATCACGCCCTGCACGCACCTGCTGTTCATCGCCAAAAACCTGGAGCGTGCCGGCGACCATGCCACCAACATCGCCGAGACCGTGCATTTCCTGGTCAAGGGCCAGCCGCTGACGGCGGAGCGGCCCAAGAGCGACAAGTCCAGCTTCACCATCATCGAGCCGGAAGAGGGCTGAGGCGCCGCCGCAGCCCTTCCGTGACCGACTAGCCTCCAGGGAACCCGATGAACGCCGCCTTGAAGCCGCTGATCCTGGTTGTCGAAGACGAAGCCGACCTGGTCACCCTGCTGTCCTACAACCTGGAACGCGAAGGTTTCCGGGTCATCACCGCCGGTGACGGGGAAGAGGCCCTGTTGCAGGCCGACGAGCGCAGCCCGCACCTGATCCTGCTGGACTGGATGCTGCCGCTGATGAGCGGGCTTGAGGTCTGCCGGCAGTTGCGCCGCAATTCAAAGACCCGCGATATCCCTGTGATCATGCTGACGGCCCGCGGCGAGGAGGCGGACAAGGTCCGCGGCCTGAACAGCGGGGCCGATGATTACCTGTCCAAGCCCTTCAGCCCCACCGAGCTGGTGGCCCGCATCCGCGCCGTGCTGCGCCGCGCCTCGCCGGCCCTGGCGGAGGAACTGCTGCGCTTCTCCGACATCTCCATGGATCTGGCGGCCCACCGCGTGCGCCGTGGTGAACGGGATATCCATCTGGGACCGAAGGAATTCGCCCTGCTGCGCCATTTCATGCAGCATCCCGGCCGCGTCTTCTCACGCGAACAGTTGCTGGATATCGTCTGGGGGCATGATGTCTATGTCGAACTGCGCACCGTGGACGTTCATATCCGCCGCCTGCGCAAGGCGCTGAACGAGACGGAGGAACAGGACGTGATCCGCACGGTCCGTTCCGCCGGCTATGCGCTGGACACCAAGACCACGATGTGACGCCGCTCCGTCTCTTTTCGCCGATGCGATGCCTTCCCGGCGTTGCCAGCCGCCCCGCGGCTGCCTATTTTGCATTGCGAGAAGATTTGAGGACCGGACCGGCATCCCATGACGTCACAGCCCCTGCGTTTCCTGGCCGGGCCGGAGGCCATGGCCCGCATCCGCCGTGACGGGCTGCACGAGGATATGGTGGATGTGGTGGCGGGGGCCAGCGGCGGGGCCAAATGGCTGGCGCTGACCCGGCTGGACCAGGCCCTGTTCGGCCGCTGGTTCCGCAGCCGCACCCGTCCCCTGCACATGATCGGCAGTTCCATCGGGACCTGGCGCTTCGCCTGCCTGGCTCAGCCCGATCCCGTGGAGGCCTGCCGGCGGTTCGAGGCCTGCTATCTGGATTATGCCGTCGAAGGGCCGGTGACCGTGGCTGAACTGACGGCCCATTGCCGTGATTTCCTGGATGTGATCTTCGGCGCCGGCGGGGTGGAACATCTGCTGGACCATCCTTTCATGCGCCAGTCCATCCTGGCTGTGCGCGGGCGCGGGCCCATCGGGCCGCGGGCGGGGAAGGTGCGGCTGGGCCTGGGCCTCGGGGCGGCGGGTCTGGCCAATCTGGCCAGCCGGCAGGCCCTGCCCCTGTTCTTCGAGCGCACGGTCCTGCACGACCGGCGCGACCCGCCGCCCTTCGACCTGTCTGCCGGGTTCCCGACCCAGGCCGTGGCCCTCACATCCACGAACCTGATCCCCGCCCTGCTGGCCTCCAGCGCGGTGCCCTTCGTGTTCGAAGGGGTGGTGGACCCCGACGGGGCGCGGCCCGGCCTCTACCTGGATGGCGGGATCATGGATTACCATCTGGACATGGCATTCACGCCGCCGGGCTTGGTACTCTATCCGCATTTCTCCCACCGTGTCGTGCCCGGCTGGTTCGACAAGGCGCTGCCCTGGCGCCGGGCACGGGCGGACAGCCTGTCGCGCATGCTTGTCCTGTGCCCGTCGGCGGCATTCGCCGGGGCGCTGCCCTTCGGCAAGATCCCCGATCGCGGCGACTTCAAGCGCATGGGAACGGCCGCCCGGCAGAAATACTGGCGCGCGGCTGTGGCCGAAACCGACCGGCTGGCTGATTGCTGGCTGGAAGCGGTGGAAAGGGACCGGGTGCCGGACCTGCTGGAACCATTGCTGCCTTGACACACCGTCACGGAACCCACACTTGACCGGGCGCACCGGCATCGGCTTGATGCGCAAAACCACTTTCCTTCGGAGCCCGCACCCATGGCGACCGCCATCTCTCCGCTCGCCCCCGCCGCCTTTCCGTCGCTGCCGCCCGTCGCGGGCGTGCGACTGGCCGGTCACCGCGCCGGCATCCGGTACAAGACGCCGCGCAACGACGTCATGGTGGCGCTGCTGGACGAGGGGTCCAGCGTGGCGGCCGTGCTGACCCGGTCGCTGACGGCATCGGCGCCCGTGCATCGCTGCCGCGCCCACCTGGCGGGCGGTTCGGTGCG
Organism: Niveispirillum fermenti; assembly: GCF_048066175.1. Classification (GTDB taxonomy): domain Bacteria; phylum Pseudomonadota; class Alphaproteobacteria; order Azospirillales; family Azospirillaceae; genus Niveispirillum; species Niveispirillum fermenti. The sequence continues at coordinate 68,651 of NZ_JBLTXA010000020.1, forward strand.
GGCCCTGGTCGTCAATGCCGGCAATTCCAACGCCTTCACGGGCAAGGCGGGCGAAGCGTTCGTGGATGCCACGATCGATGCCGCGGTTGCACTTGCCGGCTGCAAGCCGACGGAGGTGTTTCCGGCATCGACCGGCGTCATCGGCCAGCCCATGCCGGCCGATCTGGTCGCAAAGTCGCTGCCCGACGCCTTCGCCGCACTGGTGCCGGCGGCAGGCGACGCCTGGGAGGTGGCGGCCCGCGCCATCATGACCACGGACACTTTCCCCAAGGGCGCCTCGGCCACCGCCACCATCGATGGCGTGACCGTGACCGTGGCCGGCTTCGCCAAGGGCAGCGGCATGATCGCGCCCGACATGGCGACGATGCTGGCCTATGTCTTCACCGACGCCAACATCGCACCGGCGCCTTTGCAGGCGGCCCTGTCGGCCGCGACGGATCGCAGCTTCAATGCCATCACCGTGGATGGCGACACCTCCACATCCGACACGCTGGTGCTGTGCGCGACCCGCAAGGCGGCGCATGCGGCCATCGACAGCGCGGATGACGCGCGGCTGGCCGCCTTCGCCACGGCGCTGGACGCGGTCTGCCTGGACCTGGCCAAGCAGATCGTGCGCGATGGCGAGGGGGCGACCAAGTTCGTGGAAATCCGTGTGACGGGCGCCGACAGCGATGCCGCCGCCAAGCGCATCGCGCTGACCGTCGCCAATTCCCCGCTGGTCAAGACGGCCGTGGCCGGGGAGGATGCCAACTGGGGCCGCATCGTCGCCGCCGTGGGCCGGTCGGGCGAGCGTGCCGACCGCGACCTGCTGGTCATCTCCGTCGGCGGCGTGCAGATCTGCGCCAGCGGGATGGAGGTGCCGGGCTATGACGAGGCGCCCGTGGCCGCCCACATGAAGGGCGGGGAAATCCTGATCGAGGTCGATATCGGCCTGGGTGACGGCAGTGCCACGGTCTGGACCTGCGACCTGACCCACGGCTATATCGACATCAACGGCAGTTACCGGTCGTGAGCGGGGACGACACGCCCTGCTGGCAGGACCCGGTCGCCAGGGGACCGGTCCGCACCGTGCTGGTCGCGGCGGTGGCGCTGGTGGATGCCGACGGGCGCGTGCTGCTGGCCCAGCGCCCGCCCGGCAAGTCCATGGCCGGGCTCTGGGAGTTTCCCGGCGGCAAGGTGGACGCGGGCGAGACGCCGGAAGCGGCCCTTGTGCGGGAACTGAAGGAGGAATTGGGGATCGATACGGCGGAGAGCTGCCTGGCCCCCATCGCCTTCGCCAGCCACACCTATGAGACGTTCCACCTGCTGATGCCGCTATACGCCGTGCGCGTCTGGAAGGGCACGCCCACCCCGCTGGAAGGCCAGCAACTGGCCTGGGTCAAGCCGGTGCGCATGGGAGATTATCCCATGCCCCCGGCCGATCTGCCCCTGATCCCCATCCTGCGCGACCTGTTGTGACGGAAGGTGACCGGGGCTGGCCTCAGCCCCGGTACTTGCCCAGTTCCATCTTGCCCAACTGGTTGCGATGCACCTCGTCCGGTCCGTCGGCCAGGCGCAGGGTGCGGGCACTGGCATAGGCCCAGGCCAGGGGGAAATCGTCCGACACCCCGCCGCCGCCATGCGCCTGGATGGCCATGTCGATCACCTGGCAGGCCACATTGGGGGCCACCACCTTGATCATGGCGATCTCGGCCTTGGCGCCCTTGTTGCCCACCGTGTCCATCATGTGCGCGGCCTTCAGCGTCAGCAGGCGGGCCTGGTCGATGGCGACGCGGGCGTCGGCGATGCGCTCCAGCCAGATGCTCTGCGCCGCGATGGGCTTGCCGAAGGCGACGCGCGTCGACAGGCGCTTGCACATCAGTTCCAGGGCTCGCTCCGACGCGCCGATCAGGCGCATGCAATGATGGATGCGGCCCGGCCCCAGGCGGCCTTGCGCGATTTCGAACCCGCGGCCCTCGCCCAGCAGGATGTTCTCTGCCGGCACGCGCACATTCTCGAACAGCACCTCGGAATGGCCGTGCGGCGCGTCATCATAGCCGAAGACGGGCAGGGGCCGTTTCACGGTCACGCCCGGCGTGTCGGTGGGGACCAGGATCATGGATTGCTGGCGGTGGCGGTCGGGATTGTCCGGGTCGGTCTTGCCCATGACGATCATGATCTTGCAGCGCGTGTCACTGGCCCCGCTGATCCACCATTTGCGGCCATTGATCACATAATCGTCACCGTCGCGCATGATGCGGGTGGCGATGTTCGTGGCGTCGGACGAGGCGACATCCGGTTCCGTCATGGCGAAGGCTGACCGTATCTCCCCCGCCAGCAGCGGCTTCAGCCAGCGCTCCTGATGCGCGGGAGAGGCGTAGCGGACCAGCACCTCCATATTGCCCGTGTCGGGGGCGGAACAGTTGAAGATTTCCGGGGCCCAGTGGCTGCGGCCCATGATCTCGCACAGCGGGGCATATTCCAGGTTGGTCAGGCCGGCGCCCTTGTCCGATTCCGGCAGGAACAGGTTCCACAGGCCGGCCTCGCGCGCCTTCTGCTTCAATTCATCCAGCAGCGGCAACGGCTTCCATCGCGTTTCCCCCTCCGCCACCTGCGCGGACAGGGCCTTTTCGTTGGGATAGACATGCGCCTCCATGAAGGCCGTCAGCCGTTCATGCAGGGCGCTGGCGCGCGGGGACATCTCGAAGATGGCGGTCATGGCGTGGGTTCCTGTCTGGCTGCGACCGCCCGGGTGGCGGGCGGTCCGCGCCCTTCCTGGCCAGGCGGTGCTGAACTGAACGTGTCCGGTCTGCGGTGGAAGCCCTCTTCCTCTCAACCCCCGCACAGGCGGAAGTGAGGGGGCGGGGCGGTTCAGCCGAAGCTGTTCCGCCCTTCCGCCACCAGCCGCTTCAGCAGGGGAGCCGGTTCCCAATAGGCGCCGTCGGCATCGCCGGCCGCCACGGCATCCGCATGATAGCGGCTGATATCGGCCAGGACCTTGTCCAGGCCGGACAGTTCCGCGAACTTCATGGGGCCGCCGCGCCAGGCGGGGAAGCCGTAGCCGTAGATATAGACGATGTCGATATCCCCGGACCGCATCGCCATCCCTTCGTCCAGGATGCGTGCGCCCTCGTTCACCAGGGTGTAGATCAGGCGCCGGGCGATCTCCTCGTTGCCGATCTCGCGCGGGGTGATGCCCCTTTCGGCGCGATAGGCATCGACCACGGCCGTGATTTCCGGGTCGGGCAGGGGCGTGCGGCTGCCGGGCTCATAGCGATACCAGCCCCGGCCGTTCTTCTGTCCCTTGCGGGATGGGTCGATCCGGTCGGAAAGCGGCGTGCCGTAGATCAGGCCGGCGGCCACGCGGCGGGCACGGATGAAACCCATCACGTCCAGGCCGGCCAGATCACCCATGGCGAACGGCCCCATGGCCAGCCCGAATTCCAGGGCGGCCTTGTCCACCTGCTCGACCGAGGCGCCTTCGATCACCAGGCGCTGGGCCTCCGTCGCGTAATATTGCACCATGCGGTTGCCGACGAAGCCGTCGCAATTGCCGACCAGCACGGACACCTTGCCGATCTTCCGGCCCACGCCCATGGCCGTGGCGATCACGTCGGGGGCCGTGTGACGGCCGCGCACCACCTCCAGCAGCTTCATGACATTGGCCGGGCTGAAGAAATGCATGCCGATGACATCGGCCGGCCGGGACGTGTTGGCGGCGATGGCATCCAGGTCCAGGGTGGAGGTGTTGGACGCCAGGATGGCGCCCGGCTTCGCCACCTCGTCCAGGCGGCGGAAGACCTTGGCCTTCACGTCCATATCCTCGAACACCGCTTCCACGATCAGGTCGGCGTCGGCCAGATCGGCATAGTCGGTGGTGGGCTGGATCAGCGACAGGCGCTTGTCCATGTCCGCCTGCGACAGGCGGCCCTTGGCGACGGTGCCGGCATAATTCTTGGCGATGACGGCGATGCCGCGGTCCAGTGCGGCCCGGTCCAGGTCCAGCAGGCGCACGGGGATGCCGGCATTGGCAAAGCACATGGCGATGCCGCCGCCCATGGTGCCGCTGCCCAGCACGGCCACCTGTTCCAGCTTGCGCGGGGTCACATCGGCGGGCAGGTCGGGGATCTTGGTCACGGCGCGTTCGGCGAAGAAGACATGGATCAGGGCCTTGGCCTGATCATGCGCCATGCATTCGGTGAACAGTTCGCGCTCGCGCTTCAGCCCTTCATCGAAGGGCAGGGTGAAGGCGGCCTCCACGGCATCGACGCAGCGTTGCGGCGCGAACTGGCCGCGGGCCGATTTCGCCAGGGCGGCGCGGGCCGTGTCGAACACATCCGTGCCCCGGTCGGCGGCCAGCTTCTCTTCCCGGTCACGGGTGCGCGTGTGCGGGCCCGCCGGCAGGCGGGTGGCGAAATCCAGGGCCACGGAAAGCGGGTCGGCCCCCTCGCCCACATGGTCGATGATACCCAGCGCCAGCGCCTTGGCGGCCGGCAGGAAGGTGCCCGTGGTGATCATCTCGATCGCGGTCTTCGCGCCGACCAGCCGCGACAGGCGCTGTGTGCCGCCGCCGCCGGGCAGGATGCCCAGCTTCACTTCCGGCAGGCCGACCTGTGCCTTGGGCACGGCGACGCGATAATGGCAGGACAATGCCACCTCCAGCCCGCCGCCCAGTGCCGTGCCGTGCAGTGCGGCGATGACAGGCTTGGGCCCGTTCTCGATCAGCGCATTGACATCGTTCAGGTCGGGATCGGCCATGCCGCCCTTGATGAATTCCGTGATGTCGGCCCCGGCGATGAAGGTGCGGCCGGCGCCGACGATGACCAGCGCGGTGACGGCCGGATCGGCATAGCCCTGGCCCACGCAATCGATCACCCCCTGGCGCACCGCCTGCGACAGGGCATTCACGGGCGGGCTGTCGATGGTGACGATGCCGATCGCGCCCTGGCGATCATAGCGGACGGGCTGGGTCATCTCTGGTGTCTTCCCCCTGGGGGCCGGTGCCGGCAAAAAAGCCGGCCGGGCCATTGTCATACGCCGATGGTAGTTTCAAACGGATGTTTAAGTCAACCTGTGTCCTCCCCGCGACCTTCCGTTACGTCATGCCAGCGGATTTGCCGCAAAACAGAGATGTTGGCGCGGGCCGCCGCTGCGGATAGTCTGTGAACAGTCGTTTGAGACCCGCGCGCGGCAGGGGCACAGCCCCGGGCCGGCCGGTGCGGGGGGCCTTCAGCGGAAGAACAGCGTCCCGGTCCGATGGCGGATGGCGGCGGGCGCCTGGGGGGATGGAGCGGATGAGGGTTGTTGCCGAACAGGCCGAAGCGGACGCCGCGGGTATCGCCGCGCGGCAGGATACGAAGGAAGTGATCCTGGATTCCGCCGAACGGCTGTTTGCCGAGAAAAGCTATGCCAGCGTCTCCTTGCGTGAGCTGACGCAGGCGGCCGGTGTCAATCTGGCCGCCGTGAACTATCATTTCGGGTCCAAGGATGCGTTGCTGATCGCGGTTTTCCGGCGTGGCGCCCTGGCCCTGAACCGTGAGCGCGCGCGCATGCTGCGCGAGGCGGAGGAAAAGGCCGGGGGCGGCACGCCGCCGCTGCGCGAGATCGTGTCGGCCCTGGTCCTGCCGGCCATCCGTTATTCCTTCACCTCCACCCGCCTGGCGCTCTACAACCAGTTCGTGGCCTTCGCCCGGGGGGATGGCCCGGCGGAGGCGCGGGAGATTCTGGACAAGGATGTGGGGCATCTTCAGCGTTTTGCCCTGTCGCTGGCCCGCGCCCTGCCGCACCTGCCGCAGCAGGAGGTCTATTGGCGGCTGCATTTCGCCATGGGGGTGCTGCATTCCCTTTATACCGACATGAAGCGGCTGGAATCGCTGTCCGGCGGCCTTTGCCAGCTGGATGATCTGGAGGCGGTGGCCGTCCGCGTCGTCGATTATGTGACGGCGGGGCTGGAGGCGCCCTTCGCCGGCCCTCTTGTGCAGGAGAAGACGGCATGATGATGCGCCGGGCCATGTTCGCCGTTCTGTCCGCCTGTCTTCTGACGGCATCGCCGGCCTGGGCCGGGGAACGCGCCGTCACTGTTGCCGCGGCGGGGAACGTGCGGCTTTCCGGCACGCTGCTGCTGCCCGACGGGCCGGCCCCGGCCGGTGGGTTTCCGGCCCTGTTGCTGGTGCAGGGCAGCGGCCCCACGGACCGGGACGGCAGCCAGAAAGGCATGCAGGCCGACCTGTTGAAGCAGGTGGCGGCGGCGCTGGCCGGGAAGGGTATCGCCAGCTTGCGGCTGGACAAGCGCGGCATGCATGCCAACGCGGCCCAGATGCCGGAGGATGCGGCCGGTCTGGCCGCCTTCTACACCTGGGATGCGGCCATTGGTGATCTGGCCGCGTCCTATGCCGCGCTGGGGGGCGAAGCGGGGATCGATCCGGCCCGCACCGGCATCCTGGGCCACAGCGAAGGCGCCCTGCTGCTGCTGGCGGCGGCCGATGCCGGCAAGGTGGCGCCCCGCGCGGCGGTGATGCTGGCCGGTCCCGGCCGGCCGCTGGGCGACCTGCTGGCCGAGCAGTTGACGCGCCTGCTGATCCGGCAGGGGGCGCCGCCGGCCGTGCAGCAGCAATTCCTGGACGCCGACCGGGCCATCCGGCAGGAGATCGTTGCCACGGGGCAGGTGCCCGTGGACAAGGTGCCGCCGGGGCTCCAGGCGCTCTATCCCGCCTATCTGGGCAATTTCCTGCATGGGCTGCTGACATTCGATCCGGCGGCGGCGGCCGGCCGCGCGCGGATGCCCCTGCTGGCCCTGTTCGGCAGCCGGGATATGCAGGTATCGCCGGAACAGGATGCCGCCGCGCTGCGCCGCACCCTGTCGGGGCGCACGGATGGCAGCGCCGTGATCGTGCTGGACGGATTGAGCCACAATATGAAGCGCGGCGATCCAGGCTTCACGGGTCCTGCCGACCCGGCGGCCCTGACGGCTGTGACGGACTGGGTCGCCGGGCATCTTTAGCAGCTTTCCCTTGAGCGGCTTTCCCTTGAGCGGCGCCCTTGACGGGGAAGCTGTCACGCCCGGGACCGCCGCCGCGCGGCACATGCCGCATCGCCAGGCTGCCGGCGGGCAGCGCCGTCAAGCGGGGCCGGTGATCGGTTGCGATCGCCGGGACGTGGTCTCAACCCCGCTTGTGGCCGGCGGGGAAACCATGCTGGAAATCGCAAGGCAAATATCAAGCCGGATGCCTGTGACAAACGACAGGGTCTTGCACAGGTTTGAAGAAAACGTGCCATTATACCTGTCGTTTTATCTCCAGAATCAGGCTTTCCATGACCCTTTCCCCTTCGATCGACCCAGTGCGCCTTTTGTCTTCCGTGGGTCATGACCTGCGGCAGCCATTTCAGGCCATGCGTCTTTTCCTGCATCTCTTGCAGGGCCGATTAAGTGATCCGGGGCAGGTGGAACTGGCCGGCCGGCTGGAGGAAGCGCTGGAGATCGGGGCCGCCCAGATGGATGCCGTGCTGACCCTGGCCTCCCTGGCCGCCGGCACGGCCCGTGTCCGGCGGGAACAGGTTCCCCTGGGGCCGCTGCTGGACCGCGTCGTGGGCGAACTGGCCCCGCAGGCCGAGGCCGCGGGCATCCGCCTGCGGCTGGTTCGCAGCAGCGTGACGGTCCAGACCGATCCCGTGATGCTGGACCGCCTGCTGCGGGCCGTGGTCGAAAATGCCATCCATCATGGAAGGCGGGGCGGGAAGGTGGTGATCGGCGTGCGCCGGGCCGGCGGCCCCGCCCTGTTGGTCGCCGACGACGGACCGGGCATCCCCGCCGATCAGCGGTCGCGCATGCTGGAGCCGGGCGGCCGGCTGGACCGGGCCGACGGGCCGGCCCGCCGCGGCCTGGGATTGGGGCTGGCCCTCACGGACCATATCGCCCGCAGCCTGGATCATGATCTCATGCTGGGCGGCGACCGCGGCCTTTCGGTCCTGCTGCGCCTGGGCTGATCCCGGCCCAATACGGGAAGGTCGTAAGTAAGCATGGCGAATGATAAAGCTGACCACAGAGGTGGTTAACATCCGCCATCACGAGGTGCTAAAGATACTTTTCCGCTAACGGCGATCAACCAAATCCGTGACTAAATGGCGGACTTCCTGGGCGATAGGTTGCCGGGGGACTTGGGGGAGCAAAATAAGTGCAAGCTGACTTCCTGGATGCACACCAACGGCACCTCGATGATGCGGAGCGCCTTTTCCAATCCGGCCGCTTGGCCAATGCTGATCACCTCTATGGGATAGCGTCGGAATGCGGCCTGAAACGGCTGATGGTGGCGTTCGGCATGGCAGTAGACACCCTCACCGGCGATCCGACGGATGTGAATAAGGATCGGAAGCACGTCGACGTCATCTGGGCGAGGTATGAAACCTACCGCAGCGGACACCATAAAGGCACAGGATACCCATTACCCGCTTCCAACCCCTTTGGTGATTGGGCTGTAAACCAACGTTATGCTCACCAAGGAAATTTCGATGCGGCACGGGTGCAGCCCCATCAAGCGGCTGCACAGATCGTTTGTGAACTGATTAAGAAGGCCAGTCGGGAGGGGTTGATATGACCACTTTCGACCAAATCCTGCCCATCACGGTGGAGGTGTTGCGGGCACATCAAGGCGTGGTTGCCCAACTGGATTGGTTATTGGTGAACCGCGACCTTAATGGACGTGTCCGCCTGATCGCGCCGGACAGCACGGCCTCGGCTGCTGGCCTTCGGGAACAACTTGAGGTCCTGTATAGCGATTTGGCGGGGCGGATCAAACCGCACGCCCATGCGGCAGGGACGGGGATTCTTTATGAAGCCTCGCGCGATGAGGCCTGCCACGGGACATCGGCGTTCCCGATTGGCGACGGGGATAAGGTTTGGTTCGTTGACCGTCTGGCGACGGAAAGCCGGTGGGAGTTGATAGAGGACGTATCCACCGGCGCACCACGCATCGTGTTCTTTTCCATCAAGGGTGGGGTCGGCCGTTCAACAGCCCTTGCGGCCAGCGCATGGTCATTGGCCATGCAGGGCAAACGGGTGCTGGTGCTGGACCTGGACCTGGAATCACCGGGCCTGTCCAGTGCTTTGCTCCCGACCGATCGGCAACCCGAATTCGGTATCACCGACTGGTTGGTTGAAGATTTGGTCGATAATGGGGACACGTTGCTGACCGGTATCTATGCTACCAGCGATCTGCCCACCCCCGGTCAGATTGTTATCGTGCCGGCGCATGGGAAGGAACCGGGGGAATATGTTTCCAAGCTGGGGCGAGCCTGGATGCCGAAACGCGATAGCCGGGGGACACTGGAATCCTGGTCAAAGCGCCTGGACCGGCTGGTCAACCGATTGGAAAATACTCATCAACCGGACGTCATCCTCATCGATTCCCGCGCGGGCATCGATGAGGTGGCGGCGGCCTGTGTGACGGACCTGGGAGCGCACACGGTGTTGATGTTTGCCATCCAGGGCCAACAGACCTGGACGGGATACCGCGCACTGTTCTCGCACTGGCAGCAGCGCAGCGTTATCACCCAAATCCGCGATCGCCTGCAACTGGTTGCCGGCCTGGTTCCAGATGATGAACGCCGGCTTGAGTATCTGACGGCGCTGCGCGCCGATTCCTATGCCTTGTTCGAGGATACCTATGACCAAGTGGAGCCGGGGGCAGTCAGCGATTGGAACTTCGAAGAAGACGACGATAACGCCCCCCACTCCCCCCTGGCCATTCGTTGGAACCGTGGCTGGTACGGTATGTTGAGCCTGCAGCACCGAATGGTTCAGGTGGATCCCGGGGAAGTGAATTCGGTCTTCGGAAGTTTGCTGGGTTTCCTGGATCGGGCTGTCGGCAAAGGGAGTGCCGCATGACGAACGCGCAGGCGATACGGCTGGCCATCCAAGCGGCCCCATTTGAGTTGGACAATACGGGAGATACGCCCAAGCCGGGTACACTTCACATCCCCTTGGCCCACCGCAAGGCATTGGCGCGCGAGGCCGTGCTGGTGATCGGCGCGCGCGGGGTTGGCAAGTCGTTCTGGACGGCCGCGTTGAGCGACGATGCCCTGCGCAGACAAATCGGCGCCGCGGTGCCGGAGCTGGTCAATACCACCATCTACGTCGGTTACGCGGCAAGGTCGGACCTCAGGTCGTACCCTGATGTTGAGACTTTCAAGGCCCTGCTTGGCCAGGGATGTGAACCATACACCGTCTGGCGGGCTGTCGTTCTGAGGTGGCTGGCACAGGTCGCTGGCCGACAGGTCCCTGTCGAAACATGGAAGGCAACTGTGGAATGGGTGAGAGACAACCCGGAGCCCTTCGCCCAGATCATTGAGGCTGCTAATGAGAAACTGGCTTCCAATGGTCAGTTCGGGCTCATCCTCTTTGACGCTCTGGACCGAACCAGCCATGATTGGGGAACGATGAACCTCATCGTCCGCGATCTGCTGCGGGTTGCACTATGGTTACGTGATCTTTCGCGCCTGCGCGCGAAAATATTCCTGCGCCCCGATCAGATGGAACGCACAGTTACTGCCTTCCCCGATGCATCAAAAATCACCTCGACAGGCGTACAACTGACCTGGGATCGGCATGATTTGCACGCCATGCTCTGGCAACGGCTCATCAATGCGCCCGATCAACATGGAATATGCCTACGCTCTGTGGTGACGTCCGTTCTGCCGCCTTCAGATTTATTGACCAACCATGGAAGTCACTGGTCATTGCCATCCGTATTGACGTCGGACTCGCCCTATCAGCGGCGCTTGTTCGAAGCGCTGGCCGGGGACAAGATGGGCAAGGATGCGCGCCGCGGTGTTCCCTATGTTTGGAGCGTCGGTCATCTGGCCGATGGTCATGGCTGGACATCACCGCGCTCATTTCTGGCGGCCATTCTAGGTGCTGCTGACGATAGCGCTCAGCGCTACGCTGACTACCCATTGGCCCTTCACTACGAAAGCATTAAGCGCGGCATTCAAAAGGCATCACAAATTCGCGTAATCCAAGTTGCAGAAGACGATCCATGGGTTCCAGGGGTCATGGAACCCCTTAGCGGAATTAATGTTCCCTGCGATTTCGAAACGATTTCTAACGCCTGGGCCGGGAAATTTCCCGGGGGGGCAAGCACGATCCCATCAGATCAACTCCCCCCCCAGCATACTGAAAGCTGGGAGGGGGTTCGCAAGGATCTGGAACGCCTCGGCATTCTTGTCACCCGGAAAGATGGCCGAATTGATATGCCGGATCTTTATCGCGTGGGCTTTGGCCTGGGCCGTCGCGGAGGTGTAGCGCCTAGAAAGTGACCGTAGTGAGCCTCTGTTTGTACAGCCCACAAAGGAAAAGCGACATTTATGTGTGGATGATAAGATTGAGGTGCAAAGTTGTCTCCTGTCCATCAAACCGCCCCTTGCCACAAAGCCCCCATCCCGTCGCCCACGCGCCGGCTTTAGGATTAGCCCCTCTTGGTGCTTGACTCCGCCGCGTAACAGGCGGCCTGATACATCATGATCATTCCGCCGCATCTTCCGCCGCTGCCGACAGCGCAGGCGGCCCCATCGCCATCACCGCAGAATAATGCGGCCATGGCGACGGCTGCCGTTGCGGCGCAGAAGCTGGCCAAGCCGACGGAAACACAGACGCGCCGTGCCGCCAGTGCCGTGGCCCAGGGCGATCGCTCCCGCGAGAATACGGATGGCACCTTCGTCGGCCATGCGTTCGACAATGAGGCGGCGGCCGTCAACAGCCGGACGAACGGTCCCCCGCCGCGTGGCCGGGGTGACAAGCTGGACCTCAGCGTCTGAACCCACGCCATTTTGAACCCACGCCATGCTGACCGGCC
>NZ_JBLTXA010000021.1:0-79207 GCF_048066175.1 Niveispirillum fermenti
TGCCACCAGCACAACCTAACCCTTTGTATGGGGTGCGGTAGCGGCAGGCCTTTCCGCCGTGCCAAGTCCCATCGCCGAAGAAGGTCAGTCCGGGGCAGGAATCCACCACCACCACAGGGCGTGGATACAGTCATTTTCACCCGCATCCTTCGGGAAAAGCCCTGTCTGGTCCGTAGAACGGCCAGATTTGATTTATTCCGGCCATCCATGCGACAGCGGAAGCCCGACGATAGGGGGGGCCGGCCGGGACAGGAGCCATGCCGGCGCCGGCCATATCTGGTGCCTGACCTGCCATGATGCCGCCCATCCGGCGAACCTGGCAGGCGACATCGCCTGATAGGTACTGGCGGAAGCCGTACTGCCGGGGGGGCGGTCCGGGACCCCGCAACAGGGATTTATGGATCAGGGCTCCGTGGAGCGGCGGCGTTCGGCGGCCATGCGACCGAACACGGGCTGGGCCTGCGGCGACAGGGCACGCGACCGCTCCCGGCCCTTGGCCCGTGCGGCGCTGGCATAGATCTGCTTGGATGCCTCCACCATGTTGACGCCGGCGAAGGCGCGGAACCAACGGCGCCCCACCTCCTCCACGGCCGGCGCGGAGGCCAGCAGGAAACGCCGCTGTGTGGGGGGCAGGAACAGGGCGCAATCCTCCCGCTCCGGCACGAACATATTGTCCTTCAGGGTGCGGCGAAGCTGGGAGGGGGAGAAGGGGCTGCCGAGGCCGAACGGGGTGCGGTCCGATCTTGCCCAGATGCCCGAGCGATTCGGTGTCACGGCGATCAGCCGGCCGCCGCCAGCCAGGACGCGCCACATCTCCCGCATCAGGGGGCGCAGTTCTTCCGTGCATTCCAGCCCATGAACCAGCAGCACGCGGTCGACCGACATGTCGGGAAAGGGCAGTTCCGCCTCGTCGGCCAGGGTGACGCGGCCCGGCCCCTCCGGCGGCCAGAAGACCACGCCCTGGCTGGCCGGCATCACGGACAATACCCGCTCCGCCTCCTCCGCGAACATGCCCAGATAGGGCGTGGCATAGCCGATGCCCAGCACCCGCTGCCCGCGCATATCGGGCCACATGGCACGGATGCGGCGGCGGATCAGCCGGCGGACCATCTGGCCCGTGCTGCCGCGGTAGAATTCACGCAGGTCGAGGACATCGCTGTACATGCAGCCAGCATAGCGCAATTGCGGACGGGCGATGCGAAGCAAAAGGGATGTGGGACAAAAAGGATGCAGGCAAAAGAAAAGCCGGCTGTGCCTTGCACGCCGGCTGTAGATGATCATCCCCGGATCGGCGAGACACGTCCAGGGTTCATCCCGGTGTGGCGCGGTTGAACCGAACGCCACACGGCACGGCGGACAATACGCGAAACATCGCCCCACGCCAGCCCGGAACATCCGCCCGGCCCGTCATTTGAAATGGATGTAACATTTACATCACATGGTGCGGCGCAACGAACACGATCCGCCCGTAATAGAAGACTTCCATTCCGGGACCGACTTCAGCCAGTATGTGAATGCGGGGTGAACAGTCCATGCTTGCAAGGCATGGCTTCACGGGGGTGGCTGATGGCGTACAGCCTCAGGCTGGTGATGGCGAACCTGGCATTGGGCCTGGCCTATGCCGGCAGTGGTCAACTTGGATTGCTGGTTCCGTTCTCGGGAGAGGCCGTAACCCTGGTATGGCCGCCCAGCGGCATCGCATTCGCCGCCTTATGGTGCGGTGGTCCCGCCCTGCTGCCGGGGATCATGCTGGCGGCGGCGGGCCTGAATTATCTGAATTTCGGCGATCCGCTTTTCGCGCTGGCCGTGGGTGTCGGCAATGGGTTGCCCGCCCTGGTCGCCTGGGCGCTGCTGCGCCGGCTGCGCGGGCACCGTCCGCTGTTTGATGGCGTCCGCGGCCTGGTCGCCTTCCTGATCCTTCCCGTGCTGCTGGCCCCGATGCTGAGCGCCAGCGTGGGCATCCTGGCGGCACTGGCGGGCGGCACGGGTCTGGGCGAAAGCGTGGCCAGCGGCTGGACAAGCTGGTGGCTGGGCGATGCCATGGGTGTGCTGCTGGTGGCGCCGCCGCTGATCCTGGCCACGGCACCCGGTGCCCTGTCGCTGATCCGCCGCCGCTGGCGGGAAGCGCTGGCGCTCGTCCTGGCCGCCGGCCTGCTGCTGTGGGGCCTGTCCCTGCCGCAGGCGGTCTGGCTGCACGAGGCCGGGCGTCTGGCGCTTTTCTGCCTGACGCTGGGCGCGGGGCTGCGGCTGGGGCTGCTGGGCACCTCCACTTACACCCTGCTGGTCGCCGCCGGGCTGACCGCGATGACGGCGCAGCGCGCCGGCCCCTTCGCCAGCGACAGCTACCACACCAGTTTCGCCACGCTGCTGGCGGCGCTGGCCGTGCTGGCCGTGGCCGGCCTGATCCTGGCCACCACGATGGCCACACTGCGCCGCGCCATCCTGTCCGAGCGGGAGGCCCGACAGCAGGCCGAACAGGCCCTGACCCGCCTGCGGCAGACGCAGGACGATCTGGTGCAGGCGGAAAAGATGGCTTCACTCGGCCGGCTGGTCGCCGGCATCGCGCATGAGATCGCCACGCCCGTGGGCACCGCCCTGTCGGCCGCCACGCGGCTGGCCAACGACACGCGCGGCATCGAACAGGCCCTGGCCGGCGCCACGCTGCGCCGGGAACAGATGAACGACTATATCGACGGCACCTCGCTGGCCGCCCGTATCCTGCAATCCAACATGGAACGGGCAGCCCGGCTGATCGAAAGCTTCAAGCATGTGGCCGTGGACCGCACGCGGCAGGACCGGCGGCGCTTCGACCTTGCCGGATATCTGGAGGAGATCGTCATCTCCCTGCGCCCCCAGACCCGCAAGACGCCGCATGCCATCGCGCTGACCGGGGCCAGCCGGCTGACGGTGGATACCTATCCCGGTGCCGTGGCGCAACTGGTCACCAATCTGGTCGTGAACGCCGTGACCCACGCCTTTCCCGACGGCCGGGCGGGGCGGGTGGAACTGGACCTGCGCGGCGACGAGCAGGGCTGGGTCGAACTGCGCATCAGCGACAATGGAAGCGGCATCGCCCCGGACCAGATGCATCGCGTGTTCGAGCCCTTCTTCACCACCCGCCGCGACCGGGGCGGCAGCGGGCTGGGCCTGTACCTCGCCTACAGCCAGGTCGTGCAGAAGCTGGGCGGCAGCATGAGCGTGGCCAGCACGCCCGGCCAGGGCACCTGCTTCACGGCCCGGTTCCCCGCCAAGGCACCCCTGGCGGCGACCGGGGACCTCCCGGCGCCCCCGCCGCCGACCCCCATCGACCTGGCCGCCAAGCGCCTGAGCGCCTGAACGGACCGGCATCCGCCGGCGACAGGGGCGCGCCCCTGCCATCAGCGGCCCGCCATCAGTGGACCGTCGTCCCGCCTGTGCCGGCGGCGGCCGCGTCGGCGCGGCGGCGGGCCTGGCTTTCATATTTGTTCATGGCCTGGGCCATCATGTCGGCGATCAGTTCCTTGGGCAGTGCTGCCGGCCCTTCGGGCGGCCAGGCCGCCGCCTGCCGGGTGGCGGTCCCGCCATCCTGCGATGCGGCCGGCGGCTTGGGCGCGGCGGCGGCGGCCGGGGTGAAGGCGGCGCCGGGCATGCCGCCGCCCATGTTGCGAACCATCTGTTCAGACCGGGAGGTCAGCATCGGCTTGGGCACCATGCTGCCGGAATGGACGGCGTTGGCCCGGTAATCGGCCAGGCTGCGGCCGGTCCGGGCGGGCTGGGCCGATTGCTGCTCCTGGCTCATCGCGGTCAGCAGGTTGCTGCCGGAGGCGGGCGCTCCCGGCGTCGGCAGGCTGGCCACCACACCCGTCAGGCCCACACCGCGCGCCGCGGCCAGGGCGGCATCGGCGCCGGGCGTGGATTCCAGCTTCTTCAACTGCCCGGCCGTGGCGATCCCGCCGGCGGCCGGAGAGGTGGCGCTGGCGGACGTGGCGCTGGCGGACAGGGCGCCGGCAGGCGCGCTGCCGGTGGATGGCGTGGCGCCCGACGCGGCCGTCACGGCGGCCCCCTGCTGCGCCATCAGGCTTTCCAGCAGGGCGGCCTGCCCATCGGTCAGTTCGAGAACGGGCTGGGTGGCGGGGGCACCGGCAACCGGGGCAGCGGGAACCCCTTCCGCATCGGCCGTCCGCCGGGGCCGCGGGGCCGTGACGGTGAACGGATCATCTTCCCCGGCCGGGGCTGCCGCCGGCTTGTCCGTGTCCAGTCCCAGAAGGTCGGCGACCTGGCCCAGCGTGTCCTTGCCCGTGGTCTTTTCCACCACGGCATCGGCACTGGCCAGCGCCACGCCGACAGGGCCGAAGAACAGGGCGGCCCCGGCAATTTTCGCCGGGGTGCCGATCGTGTCGCCCGTCACGGCCTGATAGATCTTGTTGACGACGGGGATGTGCTGCAACGGGTTGATGACATCCAGCACATCCCAGAAGGACATGCCCCCGCCCGTGTCCCCCTCTGCCGCAGCCGGCCGGGAAGCCCCGGTTTCCGGGGTTTCGCGGGCCGCTCCGGATGCCTCCATGCCATGGCGTTCCAGGGCCGCCATCTGGTGATGGCGATGCTGGCTGCGGACATGGTCCATATGGATGGCGCTCGGCGGCATGACGGTCCTCCCTGGTTCGTCAGGGAATATGCAGGCACCGTGCCAAGCCTCTCGGGCGGAAAGGCGGCCAATTTTGCCGGGTGGCTGGCGGGCCGATCCGCACCGGTCAGAACAGGTGGCCCGACTTCTCCGCCTTGGTCCGCAGATAAGCCTCATTATGGCCATTGGCGGGGAAGATGTGGGGCACGCGCTCCACCACCTCCACCCCGCAGGCGGCAAGCTGGGCCATCTTGTCGGGATTGTTGGTCATCAGCCGCACCTGGCCGTACCCCATCTGCCGCAGCATGCCGGCCGCGGGCAGATAGACACGCTCGTCCGCATCGAAGCCCAGCACGGTATTGGCATCCACCGTGTCCAGCCCGCCATCCTGAAGGCGATAGGCCCGCAGCTTGTTCATCAGGCCGATGCCGCGCCCTTCCTGGGCCAGATACAGCACGATGCCCTGCCCGGCCGACGCGATTTCCCGGATGGCGCCGCGAAGCTGGGGGCCGCAATCACAGCGCAGGCTGCCCAGCAGGTCGCCCGTGAAACATTCCGAATGCAGGCGGGCCAGGACGGGCTGGCCGGGGGCCGGGTCGCCGATGATGATGGCCAGATGCTCCGGGCCGCCATCGCTGGGGCGGAAGGCCACGATGCGGGTCCGCTCCGCATCCTCCAGCGGAACCGCGGCTTCGGCCACGCGCGCCAGGCTGCGGGCCGAACGGCGGCGGTAATCCACGATATCGGCGGCACGCACACACAGAAGATCGTGCCGGCGGGCAAAGCCGGCGGCATCTGCGCCGCCGCGCGCCGCAGGCAGGTCAGCCACGATGGCCGCCGGCAGCAGGCGGGCGATCTTGGCCAGGATGGTGGCCGCACCTTCCGGCCCGGCACCACCGCCCAGGCTGGCGGCACCGGCGGGACGGCCGGCACGGGCCGGGCGCGTGGGGTCGGACAGGTCGCGGACCAGATCGGCCGACAGGCCGGCGGGCGGATCGATACGCACGGGCTGGTCGGCCGGCACCTCCAGGCCCAGGGCCCGGCCCCGCTGCCCCGTCAGCACCAGGGCCACGGGCGTTCCGGCCAGGGCGGCAAGCTGGTTCAGCGTCCGGGTGGTCACCGCCTCCGCCGCCATGGCCAGGAGCGCGCGCCCATTGGCACCGGCAATCACCACCGCCTCGCCGCGCCGCAGGTCGGACAAGGCGCGATCGACGGCACGTTGGGCCGCATGGTCCAGCGGGGTGGCGAGGTCGTCGGAGGCGTATTCCAGAACCATGTTATCCATTATTCGTTCCACCGGCGTTATCGCGGCGGCTTTCCAGCCAAACCGTATCGACCGCGAAGGAGAAAAGCAAAAGCGCAAGCGCTGCACCTACCGCAAAGCCGGTCAGCGGTGGGCCGACAACGGGCGTCAGGCAGAAGGCCAGCACCGCGACCTGCAGCATGCAGATGACGCGGCGGCGCTGCGAAGGGGGAAGCGGCGCCGACAGCCAGGGCCGGATGCGGGCCGCCAGCACGAATAGCGGCCGGGGCAATGCCAGGGCCAGCACCCAGGCCCCCACCTCCCCCGTCCGCCAGAGCAGCAGGGCCAGGACCAGGATGGCCAGCGTATCGACCTCCATATCGAACCGCGCGCCATAGGCACTGGCCAGCCCCTGGCGCCGGGCCAGCCAGCCATCCACCCCGTCCAGCCCCAGGGCCGCGACAGCGATCAGGGCCGGAAGCCAGAGGGCATCGGCCGCGATGGCCGGCGTGAAAGGCAGCATCCCGGCCAGCAGCGCCAGCAACCCGGCGCGCAGCAGGGTTACGCGATTGGCATGGCCCCAGGCACCATGCCCGTGTCCCTGCAGGCGCGTCAGTGCCAGCCAGGCGACCGGCAGCAAGGCCACCAGACAGGCTGCAATATAGGTTTCCGGCCATTCCTGATGCTGCATCACGGCCCAGGCGCCCAGCGCCACGCCGGCCACGCAGCCCGCCAGATGCGCCAGAACGGACAGGCGCAGGCGGGTCGGGGCTGTTTGCGGAGGCATGGACATGATGGACATTGGAAATAGGTTGGGGATTTCCTGCCAAAGGCAAGGGCCCCCCAGCCTGACAGACATGGACCCGGTCGGCATCCCCGATGTCACAGCAGCGCACATGGAACATGCGGGTATCCCTGCCGGACATGCCCCAGGGGCGGAAATACGCTATCGTCGGCATCTGTCCAGAAAGCCCGAGGCCCTGTCCCATGACCCTGTCCATCCCCCGCCTGATCGGCCATCGCGGTGCCGCCCGCCATGCCCCGGAAAACACGCTTTCCGGCATGCGCACCGGTGCCTTGCAGGGGGCGCTGTGGGTGGAGGTGGATGTGAAGATCACGCGCGACGGCGTACCCATCCTGATGCATGACGATAAGGTGGACCGCACCACCAACGGCCATGGCCTGGTGGCGGACATGGATTTCACGCAAGTCCGCGCACTGGATGCCGGGTCCTGGTTCGGTCCCGATTTCCGGGGGGAACGGGTGCCCACGCTGGCAGAAGCGATCGAGGCCGCACGTTTCCTGGATATCAACCTGAACCTGGAGATCAAGCCCTGTCCGGGGCGCGAGGAGCAGACGGCCGGCATCGCGCTGTCCATGGCGCTGAACCTGTGGCCGGCCGACCGGCCGCCGCCGCTGGTCTCCAGCTTTTCCACCGAGGCGCTGGCCATGGCCAGGACGGTCGCCCCCCATTGGCCGCGCGGCTATCTGATGGAGGAGGAGCCCGCCGACTGGGCCGCCATCGCCGACCGGCTGGACGCCGCCACCATCAACATCGATGCCAGGCGCCAGTCGGCCGGCAGCATCGCCGCCTTCCGCGCCACGGGACGGCCCGTCCTGGCCTATACCGTTAATGACGCACAGCAGGCACGGCAGCTTTTCCAGTGGGGGGTGGCGGGGGTGTTCACCGACACGCCGGAAGGCCTGTTCAAGGGGCTGACGGGCAAGGGCTGAAAAGGGAAACCGCCTGTTCGCACCTGCGGCATTGACATGCCGCAATGCCAATGCCGTTTCCACACGGTATGGTGACCGCATCATCGCGGGAAAGGCGGAGTTGAACCCATGCGCGCGCCCCCTCTGTTCGCCCTGGCGGCCATTGCCATCGTCGGTGTCGGCCTTGGCCTTTACTGGTGGAACGCCCAGGCCCGCCAGCTGCCGCCGGGCCTGGCCAGCGCCAATGGCCGTATCGAGGTGGAGCGGATCGACATCGCCACCAAGCTGCCGGGTCGCATGCTGGAAATCGGCGTGCGGGAGGGGCACCATGTGGCGGCCGGCGCCATCGTCGCCCGCATGGACAAGGCCGAGTTGCTGGCCCAGCGCGCGGCGGCGGCGGCATCGGTACGCCGGGCGGAACAGGCCATCCTGCAGGCCGAGGCGCAGGTGAGCGTGCATGAGGCCACGTTCCGGCTGTCGGGCGTGGAACTGAAACGCGGCATGGACCTGGCCCGCACCAACGCCGTGCCGGCCAGCGAGGTGGACCGCCGCCGCGCCCAGAATGACGTGGACCGAGCCACGCTGCAGGCCGCACGCGCCAGCGTGGGCGATGCCCAGGCCGCGCTGGAGGCGGCGAAGGCGCAGTTGCTGCAGGTCGACACCAATCTGGCGGAAACCGATCTGACCAGTCCCGTCGCCGGGCGGATCGAATACCGCCTGGCCCATCCGGGAGAGGTGCTGGCCGCCGGCGGTCGCGTGGCGACGCTGCTGGACCTGTCGGACGTCTATATGACCGTGTTCCTGCCCACGGGGCAGACGGGCCGGGTGGCCCACGGGTCGGACGCGCGCATCGTGCTGGACGCGGCCCCGGACTTTGTCGTCCCCGCCACGGTCAGCTTCGTGGCGGCCGAGGCGCAGTTCACGCCCAAGGCCGTGGAAACGGCCGACGAGCGGGAAAAGCTGATGTACCGGGTGAAACTGTCCATCGACCCCGCCCTGCTGACGACCTATCGCGACTATGTGCGGGCCGGCCTGACGGGTCAGGCCTATGTGCGGCTGGACCCGGCGGTGCCGTGGCCGGACCGGCTGGCCCCGAAACTGCCGGCGGCGCCCAGCGATGCCGGCCGCTGACGCGCCCGCGCCGGAACCGGCCATCCTGCTGGAAGGCGTGCGCCATCTCTATGGCGGCAAGCCCGCCCTGGACGATGTCGGCCTGTCGGTCCCGGCCGGCGCCACCGTCGCCCTGATCGGGCCGGACGGGGTGGGCAAATCCACCCTGCTGGGCCTGATGGCCGGGGTCCGCCGGCTGCAAACGGGCCATGTGCGGGTGCTGGGCGGCGACATGGGGGATGCCGGCCACCGCGAGGCGGTCTCGCCACGCATCGCCTACATGCCCCAGGGGCTGGGCCGCAACCTTTACCCCACCCTGTCCGTGGTGGAGAATATCGATTTCTTCGGCCGGCTGTACGGGCAGTCCGCCACGGAACGGCGGGCGCGGATCGACCGGCTGCTGCACGCCACGGGCCTGGACCCGTTCCCCGACCGGCCGGCGGGCAAGCTGTCGGGCGGCATGAAGCAGAAATTGTCGCTCTGCTGCGCGCTGATCCACGATCCCGACCTGCTGATCCTGGATGAGCCGACGACGGGTGTGGACCCGCTGTCGCGCCGGCAGTTCTGGACCCTGATCGACACGATCCGCGCCGAGCGCCCCGGCATGACCCTGGTGGTGGCCACAGCCTATATGGAGGAGGCCGGGCGGTTCGGCCATCTGGTCGCCATGGATGGCGGCCGCATCCTGGCCGCCGGCACGCAGGCCGAGGTGCTGGCGGCGGCCGGTGCGGCGACCCCCGAACAGGCCTATGCCGCCCTTCAGGCGGGGGATACCGGCAGGGGCGCCCCAATGGTCATGCCGGCCTTCGTGGAGCGCGACGGCCCCGATGCCATCGTGGCAGACGGGCTGACCCGCCGGTTCGGCGATTTCACGGCCGTGGATGATGTCAGCTTCCGCATCCGCCGTGGGGAGATATTCGGCTTCCTGGGGTCCAACGGCTGCGGCAAGACCACCACCATGAAGATGCTGACCGGCCTGCTGCCGGCCACATCGGGCACGGCCACCCTGCTGGGCCGGCCGGTGGGGCGGGCCGACATGGCCACCCGGCTGCGCGTCGGCTACATGTCGCAGGGCTTCTCGCTTTACGAGGAACTGACGGTCCGCGCCAACCTGCTGCTGCATGCCCGCCTCTACCGCATCCCGGCGGCGGAGGTGGAGGAGCGGACCCGGCGATCCCTGGCCGATTTCGGGCTGGTAGAGGTGGCCGAGGCGCTGCCATCGGCCCTGCCGCTGGGTATCCGCCAGCGCCTGCAGCTTGCCGCCGCCTGCCTGCACAAGCCGGAAATGCTGATCCTGGATGAGCCGACATCGGGGGTGGACCCCGGCGCGCGCGACCTTTTCTGGCGCCATCTGGCCGATCTGTCGCGCCGCGACGGTGTGACCATCTTCGTGTCCACCCATTTCATGAATGAGGCGGAGCGCTGCGACCGCATCTCCCTGATGCATGCCGGCAAGGTGCTGGCCGTGGGCCGGCCGGACGATCTGCGCCGGGAACGCGGGGCCGACACGCTGGAGGACGCCTTCATCGATGTGCTGAAACAGGCCAGCGGCCTGACGGAGGATGCGGCACCCGCCACACCCGCCCCCCGGGCCGGAAACGGGGAAGCGGGCGCGGGAGAGATCACGGGAGCGGGGCCGGCGCACCGCACCGGCCTGCGCACCTCCCTGGGCCGCATCTGGGCCTTCGCCCGGCGGGAGATGGTGGAGGTGCTGCGCGACCCCGTGCGCCTGACCTTTGCCCTGCTGGGGCCGCTGGTCCTGCTGCTGACCTTCGGCTATGGCATCACCTTCGATGTGGAGGAACTGCCCTTCGCCGTGCATGACCGCGACCAGACGCTGGAAAGCCGGCAATTGGTGGAGAACCTGACGGGCTCGCGCTATTTCACCGAACGTCCCCCCGTCCATACGGAAGCGGAGATCGAGCGGCGCCTGAAATCGGGCGAATTGCGGCTGGTCCTGTCCATCCCGCCATCCTTCGGGCGCGATCTTCTGCAGGGGCGGCAGCCGGAACTGGCCGTCTATCTGGACGGGGCCATGCCGTTCCGGGCCGAAACGGCCAAGGGCTATGTCCAGGGCATCGCGCTGGCCTATGTCCAGGACCTGACGCGGCGGTCGCGGGCGGCGGAAACGGTTACCCCCACGGTCGATGTGGAGCCGCGCTTCCGCTACAATCAGCAATTCCGCAGCGCGCCGGCCATTCTGCCCGGTGTCATCATGGTGCTGCTGATCATGATCCCGCCCATGCTGACGGCCATCGGCGTCGTGCGGGAGCGGGAAATCGGCTCCATCGCCAATCTCTACGCCTCGCCGGCCAGCGTGGGGGAATTCCTGCTGGGCAAGCAGGCGCCCTATGTGCTGGTCGGCTTCATCAGCTTCCTGATCATGACAACCGTAGCCTGGCTGCTGTTCGGCGTGCCGGTCAAGGGGTCGCTGGCGGCGCTGTGTCTGGGCGCGCTGCTTTATGTCTTCGCGGGCACGGGCCTGGGCCTTCTGGTTTCCACCTTCGTGAAGACGCAGGTCGCCGCCATCGTGGTGACGGCCATCGTCTGCACCGTGCCGGCAATCAACTTCTCCGGCTTCTTCTATCCCGCCGCCTCGCTGGAAGGCGGGGCCCGCCTGTTCGGCCTGTCCTTCCCCGCCCTGTGGTTCCAGACCATCAGCCTGGGCAGCTTCGCCAAGGCCCGCGCCTTTTCCGCCTTCCACCTGGAATTCATCATGCTGGCCCTGTTCGCCCTGGGCTTCATGGCGGCGGCCTGCGCGCTTCTGCGCAAGCAGGAGGTGTAGGATGCGGCACTGGCTGGCCAATGTCTGGTATCTGGGCCGCAAGGAACTGTCGAGCCTGCTGGCCGACAAGGTGCTGCTGGCCCTGATCCTGTACAGTTTCACCCTGTCGGTCCACACGGTCGCCACGGGTGTGAAGACCGATGTGGACAAGGCGCGGGTGGCCATCGTGGATAATGACCGGTCGGCCTTGTCCCACCGTATCGGCGATGCGCTGCTGCCGCCCTATTTCCGCCCGCCCGACCGGCTGGACCGGGGGGCGGTGGATGGCGCCATGGACCGGGGCGAATACACCTTCGTGCTGGACCTGCCGCCGGAAATGGAGGCGGACCTGCGCCGCGGCCATTCCCCCACCGTCCAGCTCAATATCGACGCCACGGCCATGACCCAGGCCGGCATCGGCAGCGCCTATATCCAACAGATCATCGCGCAGGAGGTGGCAGGCATGCTGGACCCGCGCGGGGAAAGCCCGGCGCCCGTCACCCTGGTGTCGCGCACCTTCTTCAACCCCAATCTGGAAGGCATGTGGTTCCAGGCCGTGATGGCCGTGATCCAGTATATCACGATCCTGTCCGTGCTGCTGGTCGGGGCCGCCGTGATCCGGGAGCGCGAGCACGGCACCATCGAACATCTGCTGGTCATGCCGCTGGGTGCGTCTGAAATCGCCGCCGCGAAAATCTGGGCCAATGGCCTGGTCATCCTGGTCGCATCCGGCCTGTCCTTGAAATTCGTCGTGGAACTGTGGCTGCAGGTGCCAGTGCAGGGGTCGCTGGCGTTGTTCCTGGCCGGTGTGGCACTCTACCTGTTCGCCACCACATCGCTGGGCATCCTGCTGGCCACGGTCACACGGTCCATGCCGCAATTCTCGCTGATCGCCATTCCCGTCTTCATGGTGCTGAACATGCTGTCCGGCGCCACATCGCCCCTGGAAAGCATGCCGCCATTCATGCAATGGCTGATCCAGGCCTCACCCACCATGCATTTCGTGAAGCTGGCCCAGGCCGTGCTTTACAGGGGGGCGGGGCTGGATCTGGTCTGGCCGCAGATGCTGGTGCTGGCGGCGCTGGGCGGGTTGTTCCTGTCCGCCGCGCTGTCGCAGTTCCGGGCCATGCTGGCACGCAGCCAATAGCAGCAAGGGGTGGGGTTGTATCAGCCGAAGGCCAGCCGGATCTGTCCGGGTTCCAGCCCGACGATGCGGGCGGGCCTGTCCTCCACCCAGCCGCGGACGGAAAAGCTGCCCGTGTCCCCCAGGCTCAACCCCACGGGGCCGACACAGGCGAAACAGGCGCCCGTGCGCGACAGGTTCACGGTCTCCCCCCGCATCACCCGGTCGCCAAGGGAGAGCAGGGCCGGGCTACGCAGGGGCACGCGCGGGAACCGCCGGCGATCGGGGCCCGGCCCAGCCGCCGGGGTGCCGGAAGCGGGCGCGCCATCCCGACCAGCCGGCAGAACCCCACCACCAGCAACCGGCGGCAACCCGCCACCGCGACGGGCCAGCCATTCGGCCATCTCCACCCATCGCTGGCTTTCCTGGGGATCATCGGTGTTCAGGGCGGCCTGCCAGCAGGCCAGCAGCTTGGCGTTCAGGGCCTCGTCGGGTTCGGGGCCATCACCGCCCGTTCCTTGCACCGGTTCCTTCATCGCCGCCCGCATCCGCCGCCCCGTCCGGTTTCCAATGCACCCCCTGGACATGTTCGCTGAAAATATCGGCTGAACATGCCTGCGATCCGTTGCCCACACGTGATAAGGCGCGTGCCGCAAAGGTCAGGGGTATTTTAGACCAGCAACCGGCAGTCCCCGTCAATCGATCCGAAGGACAGGTGCCGCCGGCTGGCCCAGCGCACGCCAGGTTCCAATGAAACCCAAGGTCAGCGTAATCGCGGTGCAGAGAAGGGTGGTCGCGAATACCGCTTGCGGTATGAAAACAAAGTCGAAATCCATCACCTCGCGGATCACGACCCAGGCCACGACGGTGCCCAACATGCCGGCCACGGCCGCCGTGATCAGGCCCAGCAGGCCATATTCCAAAAGGAAGGCCCGCAGCACCGTCGTGCGGGTGGCCCCCAGCACCTTCAGCACCACAGCGTCATAGACGCGGCGGCGATGGCCCGCCGCGACGGCGCCGGCCAGCACCAGCGTGCCCGCCACCAGCGTCACGGCGGCCGTCAGGCGCACGGCCACGCCGATATTGACCATGATGGCCGACACGGTATCCAGTGCATCCTTCACCCGCACCGCACTGATATTGCTGAACCGCACGGCAACGTTGCGCTGCACGGCCGCTTCGGCCGACGGTTCGGCACGCACGGTGGCCAGGAAGGTCTGCGGTGCGCCGTCCAGCACGCCGGGGGAGAAGACCAGCGTGAAATTGATGGTGATCGTGTCCCAGTCCAGGTCGCGCACCACGGCCACCTCGCCATCGATGTCACGGCCCAGCACATTGACGGTGATGACATTGCCCGGCCCGATGCCGAAGCTGTCCGCCACCTCCTTCGACACGGCCAGCCGGGGCGGGCCCTGGTAATCGGCCGGCCACCATTCGCCCGCCAGCACCTTGTCGTTCTCCGGCCGGTCGGCGCGGTAGGTGATGCCGCGGTCGCCGTTCAGAACCCAGGAATATTCGCGGGTCTTCAGCGCCTTTTCCGCTTCCACCCCGTCGATGGCGACGATGCGCGCCCGCAGGTTGGGCACGAGCTGCAGGTCCGACGTGCCGGGAACGGACAGCACCGTCTGGCGGAAATCCTCCACCTGATCGGGCTGGATATCCACGAAGAAGAAGGCGGGCGCGTTGACGGGCAGCCGGTCCTCCACCTCCTTCTGGAAATTGGCCTCGATCAGGGCGATGGCCACCAGTACGGTCAGGCCCAGGCCCAGCGACAGCACGACGGCGCTGGTCGGGTTGCCGGGCCGGTGGATATTGGCCAGGGCCAGACGCAGCACGGGCTGTCGCGGCCGGCCGGCACGCCGCGCCAGGGCCGTCACCCCCAGCCCGGCCAGCCAGAACAGGCCCAGCACGGCCACGGCACCGACGACAAAGGCGATGGCGAAGCCCCGTTCCTGCGCCGTGGCCACGGCCAGCCCGGCCAGTGCCAGCCCGGAAGCGGCGATGCCCAGCAGATAGGCGGCGGCCGGCCGGCCGCTGGCTTTCTGCACCCGTTCGCGGAACAGGGCCACGGCCGGCACCTCCCGCGCATGGCCCAGCGGCCAGAGCGAGAAGGCCAGCGCCGTCAGGAAGCCGAACCCGGCCGCAATGGCCAGGGCGGAGGGATAGACGCCGATGCGCGCCGTGATGGGGAGAAGATCGGCCAGCGCCTTGCCGGCGGCCAGCGGTCCGGCCGCGCCGACGGCCAGCCCGATGGCGATGCCGATGGCAGCCAGCGCCAGGATCTGGATGAGATAGACCTTGAAGATCAGCGACCCGGCGGCCCCCACGCATTTCAGCGTGGCGATCGTATTGGACTTGGTGTCCAGATAGGCCCGCACGGCATTGCCCACGCCGACACCACCCACCAGCAGCGCCGTCAGGCCCACAAGCGTCAGGAACAGGGTCATCCGGTCGATGAAGCGGGAAAGCTGCGGCGCGGCGTTGGTGTAGTCGCGCAGGCGCCACGGGGCGTCGGCCACCGCCGACTTCGCCTGCTCGCGGAATTCCTCGATGGTCAGGCCGGGATTGAGCTTCACCTGATAGGACCAGGTGATCAGGCTGCCGGGCTGCACCAGTTCGGTGGTGGCCAGGGCGGCGTCCGACATCATCAGGCGCGGGCCCAGCGTGAAGCTGCCGGACCCGGCCTTGTCCGGTTCCGCCGCGATCAGGCCGCGCACCTCCAGATGGATGCCGCCGATGCTGACGGGCTGTCCCACCGTCAGCCCCAGCCGCGTGGCCAGCGTATCCTCGATGACGGTGCCGAAACGGCCGTCACGCTCGGCCAGCAGGGTCTGTACATCCACAGCCTGCGGCTGGCCGTCCGGCCCCTGGATGGCGAACGTGCCATAGAGCGGATAGTTCGGCCCGACCGATTTCAGTTCGACCAGCGTGCTGGACCCCTCATCCTCGGGGTCGCGGGCCATGGCGCGCATCTCGGCCGAGGTCATCACCTCGCCGCGCGCGGCCAGAAAGGCGAACTGCTCGGGCGTGGCCTCGCGGTAAAGGATGCGCGCCGCGACGTCGCCGCCCAGGATGGCGCGCCCGTCATTGCGCATCGCATCTTCGATGCCGCTGGAAATGGACTGCACCGTGGCGATGGCGCCCACGCCGATGGCCAGGCAGGCGATGAAGATGCGGAAGCCGGACAGGCCGCCGCGCAATTCACGCCGTGCGATGGTGAAGGCCAGCTTCCATTGTGACAGCCAGCCGCCATTGACGGGGGCGGGCGTGCGGGCCGGGCCCGACAGGGTCGTCGCCGTCATCACCGCCCCGCCGCCGCCTGGATGCGGGCATCGCCGCGGGCATCATCGACGATCAGCCCGTCGACCAGCCGGATGACACGGTCGCATTGCCGTGCCAGTGCCGGATCATGGGTGATCAGCACGATGGTCGTCCCCACCCGGTCGGCCATGGTGAACATCAGTTCGATGATGCGCTTGCCCGTGTCGCCGTCCAGATTGCCCGTCGGCTCGTCGGCCAGCAGCAGGGACGGTTCGGGCGCGAAGGCGCGGGCCAGGGCCACGCGCTGCTGTTCCCCGCCGGAAAGCTGGCCCGGATAATGGGTCAGGCGATGGCCCAGGCCGACAGCCTCCAGCCCCTTGCGGGCACGGTCGAACGCATCGGGCGCACCGGCGAATTCAAGCGGAATGGCCACATTCTCCAGCGCCGTCATGGTCGGGATCAGGTGGAAGGACTGGAAGACGATCCCCACCTCGTCCCGGCGGAAGCGGGCCAGCGCATCCTCGTTCACGCGCGTCAGTTCGTGTCCCTTGACCTTCACGGATCCCGTGGTGGGCGGCTGCAACCCGCCCAGGATCATCATCATGGAGGACTTGCCCGACCCGCTGGGACCGACCACGCCCACCTTCTCCCCGCGCCCGACCTGCAGATCAATCCCTTTCAGGATGTTGACGCTGCCCGCCTCACTCTCCAGCTTAAGATGGATATCGCGCAACTGGACAACGGGATCGGCCGGGACAATGGGCATCGCCATGACGAACTCTTTCAGCAGGGGGGACCTGGACGGATATGGCCCCTGGAGAACGGCTTTCAACCGAATCGGGGCATTGATCCTGCTGCTTTTCTGCCTTGGCACGCCGTCCTTCGCCGTGGCGCAGGTCACAGACGGGCAGAAAAACGGCCCGCTGAAGATCATCGTGCTGGGGGACAGCCTGTCGGCCGGCTACAAGCTGCCGCGCGAGGCGGCGTTCACCAGCCAGCTTGAAACCGCGCTGAAGGCGGAAGGCTATGATGTCGCCGTTCCCAACACGGGCGTGTCGGGGGAAACCACGACGGGCGGCCTGTCGCGGCTGGACTGGCTGCTCGCCGACAAGCCGTCGCTGATGATCGTGGAACTGGGGGCCAATGACGGGCTGCGCGGCATCGACCCGGCCCGCACGCGGGAGAATCTGGACCGTATCCTGATGAGGTTGAAGGAAGCCGGCATCCCCGCGGTGCTGGCCGGCATGATGGCACCCCGCAACCTGGGCCAGGAATATGGCCGGGTGTTCGACGCCATCTATCCCGAACTGGCTGAAAAGCATGATGTTCCGCTTTATCCCTTCTTCCTGGACGGCGTGGCCATGGACCCCAAGCTGAACCAGGAAGACGGGATGCACCCCACGGCCGAGGGGGTGGCCGTGATCGTCACCCGCATCCTGCCCACCATCACGCAGGCGCTGGACCGTATCAAGGCCGGGACGCCGTGATGACCGGCACCGGCATCCCTGCCCCCACACCCGCCTTCGCCAGCGCCACAGGGACCGGGGCGGACTGGTCGGGGGCGGCCAAGGCCTGCCTGGACGCGCTGACCCCGCTGCCCGGCGCCAATTTCGGCATGCTCTACGTCACCGACCATCTGGCGGACCAGTTGGGCAGCATCGCCACCCTGCTGCGGGGGGTGACCGGCATTACCCACTGGGTGGGCACCGTGGGGCTGGGCGTGATCGGCACGGGCGTGGAGCTGTACGACCGGCCCGCCGTCTCCGTCCTGACCGCGCGCCTGCCCGATGACGGCTTCTGCCTGCTGGGGCCGCTGGCAGACGGGCTGGCGCCGCTGGACGCCGTGCAGCCCTGGCTGCGCGACCATGCGCCGCTGCTGATGCTGATGCATGGCGACCCCCGGCATGCGCGCATCGACGGGCTGCTGACCGACGTGGCCGGGCGCACGGGGGGCTTTCTCGTCGGCGGGCTGACGGCATCACGCGGCGAACAGGCCGTGCTGTGCGGGCATGCGGACGGGCCCGGCCTGTCGGGCGTCATGTTCGATGCCGACCTGCCCGTGGCCACCGGCCTGACCCAGGGCTGCACCCCCATCGGGCCGGTGCGCACCATCACCCGCGCCGACGCCCATGTCGTGATGGAGATCGACGGCGAGCCCGCACTGGCGGCGCTGAAGGCCGATATCGGCCCCGAACTGTCGGCAGACCTGCGCCGCGCGGGCGGGCTGATCAAGGCCGGCCTGCCCGTGGCCGGCGATGATCGCGGCGACCGCCTGATGCGCGATCTGACGGCCATCGATCTGGAACGCGGCTGGATCGCCATTGGCGAGACTGTCGCCGATGGCCAGCCCGTCCAGTTCTGCCGCCGCGATGCCGATGCCGCCCATGCCGACATGGTGCGCATGCTGGAGGGGCTGAAGCGCCGGCTGTCCGGGCCGCCGAAGGCCGGCCTCTATGTCACCTGTGTGGCGCGCGGGGCCCGGATGTTCGGGGAGGAAGGAACGGAAACCGCGCTGATCCGCGACCATCTGGGGGATTTTCCGCTGACGGGCTTTTTTGCCGGCGGGGAAATATCCAACGCCCGGCTTTATGGCTATACAGGCGTCCTGACGCTGTTCCTGTAGCTTTTGCGCCCAAGGCCGCCGCCCAAGATGACCCCCGACGATCTCCTGTCCCGCATCCTTTACCGTGACGGGCTGATGCTGGTGCTGGACAAGCCTGCCGGCATCGCCGTGCATGCGGGGCCCGACACGGGCCGGGGCCGCGGGGACAATCTGGAACGGCATTTCGATGCGCTGCGCTTCGGCTTTCCCAGGCCACCGTCGCTGGCCCATCGCCTGGACCGCGACACGTCGGGCTGCCTGATCCTGGGCCGGCATCCCAAGGCGTTGCGCCGGCTGGGCATCCTGTTCCAGGAAGGGCGGGTGGCCAAGACCTATTGGGCCATCGTGCTGGGCCATCCGGCCGACAATACGGGCAAGGTCGATGCCGGGCTGACCAAGATCAGCGATGCCCGGCGGGGCTGGCGCATGGTGGTGGACAAGGAGAACGGCCAGCCTTCCGTCACGCTGTGGCGCGTGCGTGGCCGGGGGGAACTGCCCGGCATCGGCCCCGTCGCCTTCATGGAGCTGAACCCCAAGACGGGCCGGACGCATCAGATCCGCGTGCATATGCAGCATCTGGGGCATCCGCTGCTGGGCGACCCGATCTATCTGCCGGCCGGGGCGGCGGGCCGGGCCGGGGATGCGTTGCACCTGCATTCCCGCGCCGTCACCCTGCCCATCCAGGCGACCAAGCCGCCCGTGACGGTGACGGCCCCCGTGCCACCGCACATGCGCGCCGCCCTGACGGCCTGCGGCTGGGCGGGGGAGGATGCGGTCGCCCTCAACCCGGATCCAGCGGCACCGTCGCCAGACCGACCCTGACCACGGCGTCGCCCTGATCGGCGCGCCACCGGCTCCAGCGCTGAAAATGCGGGCTGTCATGATGGGCCTGCACCGCCGCTTCGTCTGCAAATTCCTCCCACACATGGAAGATGGCGGGGCCGCCGGGCTTCTCCTCCGTCGGGCTGCGGGCCGCGTGGAACTGCACGCAGCCCGGTTCCTGCCGGCTGTGGCGCATGTTGTCACCGAAATGCCGCAGGAAATCCGCCAGATGGGTGGGGGCCACCTCCACCCGGATCAACTTGCCCTGTCGCGCCATGTCACTGTTCCCCTTGTGATTTTATACTGTCTTCAATCCGTCACAGGCCGGCCATCGACCCGGATATCCTCCAGCGCGATGCCGCCGCGGCCATCGAACCGCACACCGATATCCACCGCGACCCCATCATCACGCAGCAACTGTTCCAGCCGCAGGGCGCGGGCCTGTGGCTGGTACAGCCGCAATTCACGCCCCGGATCGGCCAGCGGCGTGGGGCAGGCGGCCAGGTCCGCCGGCCGGCAGGATGGCAGGGGCGTGAAACCCGGACGGCCGGGATCGGCCGGGCGGGCGGTCACACAGACGCAATCCGCCGGCCCGTGCCGGCCGGGCACCAGCCCGTCAATATCCAGCCGGGCCAACAGGTAATGGCCCCGCAGCAAATCGCGCGGATCATAGCCCAGCAGGCGGATGCGCATGACGGGATCGCCGGCCCGCAACACGGGAATGGACAGGGCCCAGCCGGCCAGAACCAGCGTGGGGACCAGCAGCAGGACGGCACGCAGCCAGGACGCCTTCATCACATCCCCTCCTTCGCGGACCGGCGGGCCGTGCCCCATTCCATGACGCGCCGGGCGGCCAGCGCCAGCCCCAGCAGCAGCAGGCCCGCCAGCACCAGCCCGAAGCCGGTGGCCAGCAGGCCGCCCGTGGCATCCAGATAGGCGACGAAGACACGGATGGCGATCAGCGCCACGGCCAGGCGGAACCAGCCCGTCCTTTCCGCCAGCAGGGCCAGGCGCGCCAGAATGATCCAGTAGAGGCAGAACAGCACACCGGTGACGATGGCGGCCCAGGTGCCGTCGAGCAGAAAGGGCAGCACGGCCAGCGGCGGCGACAAGGCCAGCATCAGGCCGAAACCGGCCCGCGCGCCGCGCCGGTCGGCCGGCACCAGCAGATGCGCCACGCCCAGGGCCAGCAGCCCGACGCCGCCGCCGATGGCGGCATCGGTCATGGTGGCCCCGTCGGGCGTGCCGTCGAACAGCGGGCGCAGGATCAGCAGCAGCACCGTCAGGCAGGCCACGACACTGCCGGCCGCCACAAGGCCCAGATGGCGGGCCCAGACGGGCGGCAGCGGGGGGGCAGCCGCCCGCGCCGCATAGACCAGTGCCAGGAACAGCATGACGGCCGTGGCCGACAGGCGATGTTCGTGCAGCCAGCGCCAATGGTCGCCCAGCAGCAGCCCCATCCACGTGAACAGCCCGGCCGCCCAGACCCAGCGGTTCAAGCCGTCGCGGGCGCAAAGGAAGGTGAAGGGCGTGGCCAGCAGCAGCCAGCCGCCCATCAGGCCGGCGGCACTGCCCTGCAACTGGAAGCTCTGCCCGACATGGGCGATCAGCGCCAGGGTGGACAGGGACAGGACCAGCACCCCGCCTTCGACCCGCATGTCGGACCCGCCCCGCCCCGCCCAGGACCAGACCACCAGCCCCAGGGCCAGGTTGGCCAGGACATGGACGGCCAGGCGCGGGACGATAGGGATGGCATCCCAATTGGCCGCGACGATGGCGATGATGCCGACCGCCACCGTGAAGGCGCCCAGCAC
Organism: Niveispirillum fermenti; assembly: GCF_048066175.1. GTDB lineage: Bacteria > Pseudomonadota > Alphaproteobacteria > Azospirillales > Azospirillaceae > Niveispirillum > Niveispirillum fermenti. The sequence goes on from NZ_JBLTXA010000021.1 coordinate 21,059, forward strand.
ACCCAGGGCCATGGCCAGACGCGGCCGGCCGCGGGCGGCTTCAAACGCGGCAATGCGCCCGGCCTGATCGGCATCGATCAGGCCCGCCTGCCGCCAGTCCGCCAACCGTCCCGCCAATCCCATGCTCCAGGCCATGCGCCCGCCACTCCGATCCTTCGGTCTGCCGCCGCGCAGCCCGTGCGGTCTGCCGCCGCGCGACCCGTGCCGCGTGAAACCCACGCCGCGGATGCGGCGCCGGCGCTTTCCAGCGTATTTCCGCTGACCGGAAACATTGCTCTCGCCCGCCAGCGTGGGCCAAAGCCACGGCAGGCACAAGCCTCACGCCTTCAGCCGCGGCAGTGTCAGCAGGCAGACCATTCCAAGCACCTGCATCAACAACACGGCAGCAGCCAGAACGGGCAGGCCCATCATGATGAAAGGCGCCAGCAGCGCCGTGCCGCCCGACGCCATGCCCGTGATGAACAGGATGACCAGCGCCGAGGCCCGGTCATCATCGCCGCGCCCGGCCATGATGGCGCGCAGGAAGCCCGGCGGGCCACGCAGGCCCAGGCCGATATTCAGGGGCGCGATCAGCAGGGGCAGCATCCAGACTTCCGCCAGGCCGGCCAACGCCGCGCCCAGCAGCAACAGCGACGAGAACAGCGCCAGCGCCGTGCCGATGCTGATCATCCGTTCGATCCCCCAGCGGCGCGCCAGCCCGCCCGCCAGATTGGCGGTGACGGCGAACAGGGTGACGCCAATGGCCTGCATGATGATGAAGTCCCGCATCTCCCCACCCATGGTGGCCGTGATGGTGAGGGGGGCGCCGAACACGAAGATCAGCAACCCGCCCAGCACGCAGGATTGCGACAGGGCATAGCGCAGGAACACGGGATCGGTCAGCAGGCGCCGGTAGCTGCCATCCGGCCGGGCCTCCGCACCGCCGGCCGGCAGCACGCGGAAACCGGCCAGCAGGCAGGCCAGCACGAAGACGGCCAGCACGGCCGTCACCAGGAACGGCGCCTGCCATCCGCCCCAGACCAGCAGGGCAGCACCGGCGATGGGGGCGGCACCCGGCACGATGGCCTCGATACTGCCCAGCGCCGCCAGCGCCCGCATGGCCCCGATCTCGTCGAACAGGCGGCGGATGATGCCGGGGGCGAAGACGGCCGGGGCCGATGCCACCACCCCCTGGACAAAGCGGATGGCCACCAGCATCCATATGTCCTGCCGCCAGGTCGCCGCCGCCGACAGCAATGCGGTGCCCGCCAGCGACAGCACCAGCAGCCAGCGCCGGTCGAAGCGCTGGCTGAGCATGGCAAACAGCGGCAGGCCCAGCACCGTCCCGCCGATATAGGCGGCGATGACAAGCTGGGCCGGGGCCGGGCCGGCACCCGGCCATTGGGCGATGGCGGGCACGGCCGGCAGGATCAGGTCGATGCCGGCCATGCCCAGCAACGTGCCCATCACCAGAAGGCCGCAGATCACTACCCGCATCATCATCACCACTCCTGCACCGGCCCAAACAAATCCGACTATGCATGTATTCCGAAATCGATGGAAATTTGTCGCAAGCCATGCATCGGCGTCAACCGGGCACCATCGCAGAGGCTGATTGCAAAATGCGCAGCCAGCGGCAAGAAAAACCGGCATCCAACGCACAGGATTCCCCATGCCCCGCCATCTGCTGACCCGTCACGAACAGCCCCACCCCCGCCTGGCCGCCCATCTGAAGGCCGGCCTGGGTGCTGCCCTGGCCATCGCGGCGGCCGGCTGGCTGGCGGGGGTCACGCATCTGCCCCTGCTGCTGGCGCCGTTCGGGGCCAGCGCCGTCCTGCTGTTCGCGCAGGGCACCAGCCCCCTGGCCCAGCCCGTCAATGTGGTGGGCGGCTATCTGCTGGCCGGGCTGGTGACGCTGGCGCTGCATCTGCTGCTGCCTGCGGACTGGTGGGCCGTGGGGCTGGCGGTGGGCCTGTCCATCACCGCCATGTCGCTGCTGCGCCTGACGCATCCGCCGGCCGGTGCCATGCCCGTCGTGGTGGCGGGATCGGCCATGCCGGCACTGGAACTGCTGGCCATCGCCATGGCCGGGTCGCTGGCCATGACGCTGTACGCCATGCTGCATCACCGGCTGCCGCCGCGCCTGGATTATCCCCGCCGGCCGGCGCCGGCACAGTAGGCCCCGCCAACCGGCGCCGGCGCAGTGGAAAAGGCGGCGGCGGGATCAGAATCCGGGGTCGGGCCGCAGGTGGACGACATCCAGCCCGTGGGCGGCCACCAGCCGGTCGGCCACGGCCAGCCGGTGACAATGGGTGTGATCCGCCTCGAAGCACAGCAGGCAGGCCGGCTGTTCCAGGGCCAGACTGCCGGCCAGCGCCAGTTCATACTGCGCCTCTCCGCGGGCCAGCCCGTCCTCCACAATCGACCAGAATGCCGCCATCCGCCCGGCCCGGTTGGCGATCCGCCCCTCCTTCGGCGTGCCCAGCTTCTTCAGGTGCAGATAGCCGATCCCCTCCGCCTCCAGCCCGGCACGCAAGGGGGACTTGGAAAAGCCGGCCCGACGGGAGGATGGCAGTTCGCGCACGTCCAGCAGAAGCCGGACCCCGGCCGCCTTCAGCGCCGCGATGACCGCGCCCTGCGATGCACCCTCGTACCCGATGGTGAACAATGTCATGTCCTGGTCTCCTGCCGGGCGGCCATGCCGGCGTTGCGTGCCTGGCGCCCTTGTTCAGCCTTGTCATTCCGGGGCCGGTCCACTATACACACCCGCTCTATCGAACGGCGAGGCCGGGCGAGATGCCCGGGGCATGCCCGCCGTTCATATGTTAGAAGGACCGAAAATGCCCAAGTTGAAAAACCACTCCGGCTCGAAGAAGCGGTTCAAGTTTACCGCGTCGGGCAAGGTCAAGGCCCAGGCCGCCGGCAAGCGCCACGGCATGAGCAAGCGTCCGAACAAGATGAAGCGCAACGCGCGCGGCACCTTCGTCATGTTCAAGGCGGATGGCGAGAAGATCGCCGAAAACTTCCTGCGGGTTAAGTGAGGAGGCTGACCAATGGCACGCGTTAAGCGGGGCGTCACCACCCACGCCCGTCACAAGAAGATCCTGAAGCTGGCCAAGGGCTATCGCGGCCGCGGTTCCACGTGCTATCGCGTTGCGATCGAGAAGGTCGAGAAGGCGCTTCGTTACGCCTATCGCGACCGTCGCAACAAGAAGCGCGATTTCCGCGGTCTGTGGATTCAGCGTATCAACGCCGGTGCGCGCCTGCACGGGCTGAAGTACAGCACCCTGATCCACGGCCTGAAGCGCGCCGGCATCGAGCTGGACCGCAAGGTCCTGTCCGATCTGGCCGCCCGCGAGCCGGAGAGCTTTAAGAGCCTGTGCGATCAGGCCCAGGCTGCTCTCAAGGCCGCCTGATTTCCGGTAACGGATTTCAGAACGGTTGCAAGTTGAAAGGGGGAGCAGGCCCGGCGGGCCCGCTCCCCCTTTTGCTTGTGCGTCTGCCATCTGTGCTATCATCGGGACCGCACCGGGACCGGAGGACGCCATGGGTTCGCTCACCATCCGCAATCTTGACGACAGCCTGCTGCAGGGCCTGCGCGACCGCGCAATGCGTTCCGGTCGCACCATTGAGGAAGAGGCGGCTGCCGTGCTTGCGGCACAGGTCGGCAGCGGTGGCCAGTCACCAGATTTGATCGCCCGTCTCGCCTCTCTGCGTGCCGCCACGCATGGCATGTGCCGCACCCCCTCGGAAGTGCTGCTTCGGGAAGACCGCGATGGCGAGCATCGATGAAATACGAGCTGGACGCTTCCGTTGCCATCAAACTGGCCATTGCGGAGCCGGATTCTCATCTGGCCGAACCCTTGCTGCGTGCAGAACTTCATGCACCCGATCTCTTGTATGCCGAGGTGGCCAACATCCTGTGGAAGAAGCTGGCCCGTGAGGAACTGACAGACGCCATTGCCGCTCAAGCACTTGATGTCATTGGCCAATTGAGAGTGTCCATCACACCGTCGAAGGTACTTCTGACGGATGCGGCATGGCTGGCCCGGACGGCGGGGCATCCCGCTTACGACATGTTCTATGTCGCCCTGGCACAGGAACTTTCGGCACCGTTGATCACCGCGGATCGGCGGCTCTCAGAAAAGGTCAGGCAGATCACTCCCCGCCCGCCCTGGGCCAGCCTCGTCACGTCACTCACCGAATTCCAACCGGGCGCTTCCGCCCCCTCCCCTGCCTGATCCAACCAGGACCATCATGGACACGCTCGATACGCTCAAGGCCGAAACGCTGGCCACCATCGCCTCTGCCACCGACAGCGCCGCCCTGGAAGAGGTGCGGGTCGCCGTCCTGGGCAAGAAGGGCTCCATCACGGCGCTGATGGGCGACATGCGGTCCCTGACGCCGGACGAGCGCAAGGCCCGTGGTGCCGCCCTGAACGCGGTGAAGACCGCCGTGGAGGCCGCGATCGAAGGCCGCCGGGCGGAACTGAAGGGCATCGAACTGGAAAGGCGGCTGGCCGCCGAGCGCATCGATGTCACGCTGCCCGTCCGACCCGAGACCCAGGGCCGCATCCACCCGATCAGCCAGACGGTTGACGAGATGGTCGCCATCTTCGCCGCCATGGGCTTCACGGTCGCGGAAGGTCCGGATATCGAGACGGACTTCAACAATTTCACGGCGCTGAACATCCCGCCGGAGCATCCGGCGCGCCAGATGCACGACACCTTCTACCTGCCGCCGTCGGCGGAAGGGGCGGCGCGCGTGCTGCGCACCCATACCAGCCCGGTGCAGATCCGCACCATGCTGAAGGAGAAGCCGCCGATCCGCATCATCGCGCCCGGCCGCACCTATCGTTCCGACTATGACCAGACGCACACGCCCGTCTTCCACCAGATCGAAGGCCTGGTGATCGGCGAGGATATCCATATGGGCCATCTGAAGGGCTGCATCCTGGAATTCTGCCGCGCCTTCTTCCAGATCGATGACCTGCCCATCCGCTTCCGCCCCAGCTTCTTCCCCTTCACCGAGCCGTCGGCCGAGGTGGATATCGGCTGTTCGCGCAAGGGGGGCGAGTTGAAGCTGGGCAATCATGGCGACTGGCTGGAGATCATGGGCTCGGGCATGGTCCACCCCAAGGTGCTGGAGAATTGCGGCATCGACAGCAGCAAGTACCAGGGCTTCGCCTTCGGCATGGGGATCGAGCGCGTGGCGATGCTGAAATACGGCATCCCCGACCTGCGCTCCTTCTTCGATGCCGACCTGCGCTGGCTGCGCCATTACGGCTTCGTGCCGCTGGACCAGCCGAACCTGGCCCAGGGCCTTTCCCGCTGATCAGCCACGACCGGATACCAAGGACGTTCAAATGAAGTTCACCCTTTCCTGGCTGAAGACGCATCTCGACACCGATGCCACGCTGGACCAGATCACCGACGCGCTGACAGCCCTGGGGCTGGAGGTGGAGGGGGTCGAGGATCGCGGCGCCGCCCTGGCCGCCTTCCGCATCGCCCATGTCGTGTCGGCCGAAAAGCACCCGAACGCCGACAAGCTGCGCCTGTGCATGGTCGATACCGGCGCGGGGGACCCGGTGCAGGTGGTCTGCGGCGCGCCCAATGCGCGGGCCGGCATCAAGGTGGTTTTCGCATCGCCCGGCACCGTCATCCCCGTGTCAGGCGACACCCTGTCCATCGGCACCATCCGGGGTGTGGAAAGCCGGGGCATGATGTGTTCGGAGCGCGAATTGCTGCTGTCGGACGAACATAACGGCATCATCGAGCTGCCGGAGGATGCCCCGGTCGGCGGCTCCTTCGCCGACTGGCGCGGTCTGTCCGACCCGGTGATCGAAATCGCGCTGACGCCCGACCGCGTGGATTGCGCCGGCGTGCGCGGCGTGGCCCGTGATCTGGCGGCCGCCGGCCTTGGCACGCTGAAGCCGCTGGCCGCCACGCCCGTGGCCCCCGCCTTCGACAATCCGCTGAAGGTGACGCTGGATCATCCCGGCTGCCCGCAGATCGCCTTCCGCCTGATCCGGGGCGTGAAGAACGGCCCCAGCCCGAAATGGCTGGCCGACCGGCTGCTGGCCGTGGGCCTGCGCCCGATCAGCGCCCTGGTTGACATCACCAACTATTTCAGTCTGGACCTGTGCCGCCCGCTGCATGTGTTCGACGCGGGCCGGCTGACCGGCGGCATCACCCTGCGCCCCACGGCAGAGGGCGACACGCTGCTGGCCCTGAACGGCAAGGAATATGCCCCGCCCGCCGGCCTGATCGGCATCTATGACGATGCGCACATGATCTCCATGGCCGGCGTCATGGGTGGGGAGACGACGGGCGTCACCGCCGACACGACCGATGTCGTGCTGGAGGTCGCCACGTTCGAGCCGGTGCGCATCGCCGAGGCGGGCCGCGCCCTGCAACTGGACAGCGATGCCCGCTACCGGTTCGAGCGTGGGGTCGATCCCGCCAACATCGTGGAAAAGGTCGAACTGGCCACGGCCCTGATCCTGGACCTGTGCGGCGGTTCCGCCGGTGCCGTCAGCCTGACCGGCGCCGAACCCGCATGGCAACGCACGCTGACCCTGCGACCGGCCCGCGTGGCCGCCCTGGGCGGTGTCGATGTCGCGGTCGATGAACAGGTCCGTATCCTGACCGCCCTGGGCTTTACCGTCGCCCGCCGCGACGACGGCGTGCTGGCGGCAGACGTCCCGTCCTGGCGCCGCGACGTGGAGGGTGAGGCCGATCTGGTGGAAGAGGTGCTGCGCGTCACCGGTTTCGACAAGATTCCGGCCACGCCGCTGCCGCGTGCGGTGGGCACGCCCGTCCCGGCCCTGACCGCCGACCAGCGCCGCCGCTTCAACGCCCGCCGTGCAGCGGCGGAGCGCGGCCTGCTCGAATCGGTGACCTGGTCCTTCGTCGATCCCAAGGTCGCGGCCCTGTTCGATGGCGACAAGGACGAATTGCGCCTGTTGAACCCGATAAGCGCCGATCTGGCCGTCATGCGCCCGTCGCTGCTGGGCACCCTGATCCCCGCGGCCGGCCGCAATGCCGCCAAGGGATTCAAGGATGTCGGCCTGTTCGAGGTCGGCCCCGCCTTCCGCGATGGATCGGAAAAGGGCCAGGACCTGATGGTGGCCGGCGTGCGGGCCGGTGCGGCGGTGCCCCGCAACTGGGCGAAGGGCGAGCGCCCCGTCGATGCCTTCGATGCCAAAGGGGACGCGATGGCCATCCTGGAAGCCGCCGGGGCACCGACGGCCAACCTGCAGGTCACGCGCGATGCGCCGGGCTGGTACCATCCGGGCCGGTCGGGCGTGCTGCGCCTGGGTCCCACCATCCTGGGCCGTTTCGGCGAGGTGCATCCGGCCCTGCTGGCCGTACTGGATGTTGCCGGCCCCGTGGTGGCCTTCGAACTTTTCCTGGACGCCATCCCCGCGCCCAAGAAGAAGGGCGGCACGGCCAAGCCGCTGCTGGTCCTGTCGGCATTCCAGCCCGTGGACCGCGACTTCGCCTTCCTGGTGGCCAGCACGACCGACAGCGACAAGCTGGTGAAGGCCGCCAGGGGTGCGGACAAGACCCTGATCAGCGATGTCAGCCTGTTCGATGTGTATGAGGGCAAGGGCGTGGAACCGGGCTTCAAGTCCGTTGCCCTGTCGGTCACCCTGCAACCCACCGGCAAGACCCTGACGGACACGGAAATCGACGCCGTCGCCGCCAAGGTCGTGGCCGCTGTGGCCAAGGCCACGGGCGCATCCCTGCGCAGTTGAGCCGCGGCCCCTGGCGGGGGCATCATCCGACCGGGTCGAACGGGGCGTCGCCAATGGCGGCGCCCCTTTTATTTTCAATCCATCCATGCGCGAATTGCAGGTTAAAACCCCCGGTTTCCGCAGTCGTCACACTTACTTGACGATTACGTAAGGTCAGTTCACCTGCGACAAAACGTATCAAATCCTCCTTCTTTCATTAAGGGAGGTCGAAAAATTTCTTACCCGAAGAGCAATATTGACTTAGATAAGCATCAATATCACTAGATATTATGATCGTAATTTTCAAATTATACCCAATCAATAAATTTCATTTTCTCGACATACCTAAAATCAGCACCAACAAAAAGCGAAACATCTCTGTCACATCCCCTGAGAAACGTAAGAATCCTTCGTCTTCCAGATTAGGAAAGCCGTCAGTTTACTGATAGCATCCTTGCATCCTGACGAAAAGCCAAGGCCCCGCAAGATAACGACGGGGCCATTGAAATGCTTGGGAGGGCATATGCGCGCTTTGAAGAATCTTCCCATCGTGTGGAAGCTGATCCTGCCCTTGCTGCTCATGGGCGGCCTGACCATCGGCACTTCGCTTTACGCCCTGTCGCAGATGGAAGTGGTGGGCGGTGATTACCGCGCCATGCTGGACCGGTCGGAACGCAGCAAGGCCATCCTGATGGCGCGGGAGGCAGCGACCGATCTGGGCCGGCTGGGCTACACGATGGTGGCGGAGACCGACAGCTTCATCCTGGAAAGCATGGAAGACGAGGTGGCGCTGAAGCGCGACCAGTTGCTGGACTTCCTGGCCCAGGTCGAACGGCTGCTGCCGGAGCGCAAGGCCGATATCGACCAGGTGCGCGAGGACAGCCACCGCATGCTGGAGATCGTGGAACAGGCCCGGCGCCTGGCCATGGACGGCAAGGGCGAGCAGGCGGCCTCCGTCCTGGTCGACCGGTTCGACATCAAGCTGACCGACGTGCTGGACCGGCTGGAGGTCACGACCACCGACGTGCAGACCGCCATGAATGCCGGGAAGGAGGCCGCACAGGACCGGTACGACCAGGCGCTGGCCGTCACGCTGATCGTCGGCCTGACGGGGACGGCGGTCGTGCTGGGCCTTGGCATCGCCATGGGCATGGCCGGCATCTCCCTGCCCCTGCGGCGCATCGTGGCGACCATGACCCGGCTGGCCGATGGCGACCTGTCCGTCGCCGTCCGCGGGGGCGACCGGCGCGACGAGATCGGGGCCACGGCCCGCGCCCTGGCCGTGTTCCAGCAGGGCATGCGCGACGCCGAACGCATGCGCCAGGAGCAGGACGCGATGGAGGAACGGGTCGAAATGGAGAAGCGCGAGGCACTGGTCCGTCTGGCCGACGATTTCGAAAGCGGCATGAACGCCGTGGTCAGCGCCGTGGGCGGGGCCGCCAACCGCATGCGCGGCACGGCCCAGGGGCTGAACAGCGTCGCCGACGAGACGAACCGCCAGTCCGAGGCCGTGGCCACCGCAGCCGAGCAGGCGGCGGAGAATGTGAACACCGTCGCGGCGGCGGCAGAGCAACTGACCGCTTCCATCAACGAGATTTCCCGCCGCGTCAGTGAAAGCGCCGGCATCGCGCGCGATGCCGTGGCCGAGGCGGACCGGTCGAACAGCACCGTGGCGGGGCTGGTCGATGCCGCCCAGCGGATCGGGGAAATCGTGCGCCTGATCGGTGACATCGCCAGCCAGACCAACCTGCTGGCGCTGAATGCCACGATCGAGGCGGCACGCGCCGGTGATGCGGGCAAGGGCTTCGCCGTCGTCGCCAGCGAGGTGAAGCAGCTTGCCACCCAGACGGCCCGCGCCACGGACGAGATCGGCAACCAGATCGCCGCCATGCAGTCGGCCGCAGGCAACGCCGCCGATGCCATCCGCGGCGTGGGGGGCACCATCGGCCGGATCAGCGGCATCGTCGCCACCATCGCCACGGCGGTGGAGGAACAGGGGGCAGCCACGCGGGAAATCGCCAGTTCCGTGGCCCAGGCCGCCACGGGCACGCAGAATGTCAGCGCCACCATCGGCGAGGTGACACGCGCGGCCGCGGAAACGGGCAGCATGGCGGGCGACGTGTTGAGCGCGGCCAATGATCTGGTCGGGGAGAGCCAGGCGCTGAACCGTCAGGTCGCCCAGTTTGTGGCCAAGGTCCGGGCCGGCTGATCCGGATCGCCCCGGCCTGGTCACGCGGCGCGGGGGCAGCCCACCTGCCGGCCGCGGGTGAAGACGCGGTCGGTCGGCAGCAGCGTGGTCGGAGCGATATCGGGCAGGCCCTTCAGGCGGGCATAGACCGGGGCGAAATCCGCCCCGGTCGCCTGGAAAAGCTGGTCATAGCTGTCCAGGACGAAATAGGTCCGCTGGTAATCATCGATGCGGTACCGGGTGCGCATCACCCGTTCCAGGTCAAAGCCAATGCGATGGGGTTCGGGACTGTCGAGACAGAAGCGCGTTTCCCCGCGCGACGACAGCATGCCGGCACCATAGGCCCGCAGGCCGTCCGGCGTGGCGATCAGCCCGAATTCCACCATGTACCAGTAAAGCCGCGCCAACGCCTCCTGCCCGCCCAGGGCGATGGCCTGCGCCCCCTTGGCGCCATAGGCGGCCAGATAGTCGGCAAAGACACGGTGGGTCAGCAGCGGCACATGACCGAAGAAATCATGGAACACATCCGGTTCCACCAGATAATCCATCTCCTCCGGCCGGCGCAGCCAGTTGGTGACGGGAAAGCGCCGTGCCGCCAGATGGTCGAAGAAATCCTTCTCCGGGATCAGGCCGGGCACCGCCACCAGCGTCCAGCCCATGGCCCGGTGCAGCACCTCGCTGGTGCGGCGGAAATCGGGGATGCCGTCGCGTGCGTCCAGCCGTTTCAGCCCGTCGATGAATGCCGGCGCGGCATAGCGCGCCATCAGCGCCGACTGGCGGTCGTAAAGCGCGCGCCACAGGGCGTGATCGGCCGCCTTGTACCCGTCCCACCCCTGATCGACCATGAAGCCGGCCCCGGAACGGGCATAATCGCCGCGTAGTGCCGCACCCTGGCCATCACCACCGGTGACAAGGATGGCCACATCCCGGTTCTGGTCGCACATGCCGTTCCCCTTCCCGCAAGCCGGATTTCCTGGAAGGGATGATAGCGCCGAACCGGGGGCATTTCCTTGCGCAGTTAAAAACCGGAAAGGGACTCCCGCAATATTCAAACTGCCGTTTCGGCAAATTAGGGCATATCATGCCCCGATCATGTCGGTTTGGGCAATGGAAGGTTGGTGGAATGTTTGACCACATCCAGCACGAAGCTGGATCGCACCTCCTTCACGCCCTTGATGGACAGAAGCTTGCGCATGGACAGATCGGCGAAGCTGTCCAGATCCTCCACCACCACCTGCAGCAGGTAATCCATGGCGCCGGTCATGACGAAGCAGGACACGACCTCCGGCAGCAACAGGATGCCCCGCCGGAAATCCACATCGCCTTCCGCGTTCTGGTCGATCTTGACCTCCACGAAGGCGACGACCCCCATACCCAGCCGGCGCCGGTCCAGGATGGCCGTATAGCCCTGGATGAAGCCCTTTTCCTCCAGGTCGCGCACCCGGCGCAGGCAGGGGCTGGGCGACAGGCCCACCTGGTCGGCAAGGTCGACATTGGATAGCCGGCCGTTGCGCTGCAACGCAGCAAGTATGCGGATATCTGCTGCATCCAAACCGCTAGCACTCATTATCTGCCCCTTATTCAAAATATCGCGCAATTTCTCACCAGACACTGCCAGATTCCGGCGACAGTTCGCAAGGACATGCCCCGCCCTTCGGCCCTATCATCGAACCATTCCCCAACCAATCCGATGAATGATGGAGTTGACGATGGCGGACGGCGGCGCGGCGCGCGTGGAAAACGGGCAGTTGGTGGGCGACCTGTGGGACAACCCCATGGGGACCGACGGTTTCGAATTCGTCGAATATACCGCCCCCGATGTCGGACAGCTCGACGCGCTGTTCACGATCCTGGGCTTCACGAAGGTGGCCCGGCACCGGTCAAAGAATGTCAGCCTCTACCGCCAGGGCAATATCAACTTCATCGTCAATGGCGAGCCCGACAGCCTGGCCCGGCAGTTCGCCCGCGATCACGGGCCCAGTGCCTGTGCCATGGCCTTCCGCGTGAAGGATGCCGCCGCCGCACACCGGCGCGCCCTGGAACTGGGGGCCACGGATGTCAAGGGCACGGTCGGCCCGATGGAATTGAACATCCCCGCCATCGAGGGGATCGGCGGCAGCCTGATCTATCTGGTGGACCGGTACAAGTCGCCGGCCTCCATCTACGACATCGATTTCGTGCCCGTGGACGGGGTGGACCAGAACCCGGCCGGCTGCGGCCTGGTGGAGGTGGACCACCTGACGCACAATGTCTTCCGCGGCCGGATGGACAATTGGTATGATTTCTATGCCAAGCTGTTCAATTTCCGGCAGATCCGCTATTTCGACATCGAAGGCAAGCTGACCGGCCTGAAAAGCCGGGCGCTGACCGCGCCGTGCGGCAGGATCCGCATCCCGATCAACGAGAGCGCCGGCGCCGAGGGCCGGGTCGACCAGATCGAGGAATATCTGCGCGAATACAAGGGCGAGGGCATCCAGCATATCGCCCTTTCCACCAACGACATCATCAAGACCTTCGACGCGCTGAAGGAAAACGGCGTGGTCTTCATGACCCCGCCGCCGGGCACCTATTACGACATGCTGGAGGAAAGGCTGCCCGGCCATGGCCAGCCGACCGAGGAACTGCGCCGGCGCGGCATCCTGCTGGACGGGGCGCCGGGCGGCGGCCTGCTTTTGCAGATTTTCACCTCCACCGTCATCGGACCGATCTTCTTCGAGATCATCCAGCGCAAGGGGGATGAAGGCTTCGGCGAGGGCAATTTCCGCGCCCTGTTCGAAAGCATCGAGCGTGACCAGGTGGAACGCGGCGTGCTGGCGGCCGACTGACCGGCCGCCGCACCGTGCCACACCGGCATGCATGAAAAAGCGGCATGCATGAGGAAAGGCCTTTCCGGGCAACCGGAAAGGCCTTTTCCCTGTTCTGGCGGCAGGGGGATGCCGGCCCGCTTTGTCGGCATCCCCCTGCCGCTTGCGCGTCACCCCCGCGACGCGCCGGCCGTGGCGGCGGCCGGTCCTGGGGGGCCGGCCCCAATGGGAACCGGCCCCGAAGGGCGGGATGGCGCCTGAATTTCACCATCCGCCCTGTTCGGAAATCTGCCCGGCGGGGATGCCGGCCCGCTTTGTCGGCATCCCCGCCGGGTGCGCGTCACCCCCGCGACGCGCCGGCCGTGGCGGCGGCCGGTTTCGTGGAACCGTCGATCAGGAAGCGGGCCCGGGACACGGCGTCGCCCAGCGTCACCTCCTCCTTGGCCAGCCTGTCGGCCAGTTCCATAAGCTGCTTGCCCGTGCTGGAGCCGTTTTCCGCCTCCTGCATCAGATGGATGCCGCCATCGCGCAGAGCCACGTCGTCCCATTGCCGGCGCACGGCGGCCCAGAAGCCGGCCGTCTTCCGCATATAATCGTCGGCCGCCCCGAAATCGAAATCCGTGGACGGGACATAGCTGTTCAGCACGACCTCATGCACGATGGTCGCCAGCGTGCCGCCGCGCGTCCCGACCTTGGCATTATCCTGCTCATGCACCCAGCCGGCATGGGTCAGGGCATGGCGGTTGGTGCCGACATAGCGGTCATAGATCGGCTTGCGGATCGCATCGCGGCGGGCCAGCGGCCGGGCCGTCTCCCCGCTGATCCAGCGATGCTCCCCCCGGTCGTGCTTCCATTGGCCGACACCGCCATAGCGCGGGCTGTCGTCGGTCTGCCAGACAGTCTGCGCCCAGGCGTCGGCACGGTCGGCCGCGGGCACTGGCGTCAGCTTCCACTGGTCCGGCCCTTCATAGGTCAGCACCGTTTCCGGCTCATAGGTCCAGTCCTGGCGCCAATGCTTGATGATGAAGGGCTTGTCCTCCTCGTCCTTCACGACCAGCAGGTGCTGCAGGCGGATGACGCGGCCGGTATCCTCGATGACACGCACGGCCTCGAACCCGCCGCTGCGCTTGGGCTCGATCGGCTCGTAATCGGGCACGAAGGCCACGGTCTCGCGGAAGTCGAACTTCACGCGGTAGGTGCCGGCCATGCCCAGAATGGCGGCACGGTCGGCGTTGAAGGCGGTGCAGTCCGCCTTGCCGCAATCCACGGCCGTCTGGCCGAAGGCCGGTGCCGCCGCCAGCAGCACCAAAGCCGCCAATCCATATTTGAAACGGGTCTTCATCGGGGGTCGTCCTTATCGCTCGGCCGGTCGGTCAGATCTTGATGGTCAGCGAGACGCTGGCGTTGCGGCCAGGCTGGGTATAGCTGTCGCGCACGGCGGAGGTGGAGGACAGGCCGCGCACATCGCTCCACCACCAGTATTTGCGGTCCGTGATGTTGAAGATGCCGGCCCGCAGGGTCGCCGCCTCGCCGATGCGCCAGCGGGCCGTGGCATCCAGCACGATGAAATCGCCGGGCGTGAAGCAGGAGGGGGTGCAGGCCGCCGCGATGCGCCCCGCCGATTTGGATGCCGAATAGACGGCCGAGATTTCGCCGCCGAAGCGGCCTTCCTCCGGCTCCTCCCAGCTTACGCCCATCGTGACCTTCACGGGGTCGATACTGTCCAGCGGCGCCTTCACCCCGCCCGATGTCTGGTCGCCCTTGGCATAGGAGGCGGCGGCCAGCAGGCCGAAACCCTCCCCCAGTTCCACCGTCGCCTTGCCCTCGACCCCGCGGATCGTGACCTTGCTGAGGTTGACATACTGATAGGTGGCGGGGTTGGCGGCCGTGAAGTTCCCGGACACGAAGATCTGTTCGATGAAATCATCGTACCAGCCCTTGAAGCCCGTGACGGAAGCCTGCCAGCCGCCGCCCCGCAGGCGCACGCCCAGTTCCACCGTCCGGCTGCTTTCCGGCTTCAGGTCGGGATTGGAGATGGAGCGATAGTTCTGGATGGGATTGCTGAAACCGTTATTCACCTGGCTGGGCGCGGGGGCCTTGAAGCCTTCCGCATAATTGGCGAACAGCCCGGCCCCGTCGGAAAGCCAGTAGAGGGCGGCGAATTTCGGGGAGAAATGGTCGTCGCTCTGCCCCGTCGGGGTGCCGATGAACAGCGGATCATTCTTGGGGTCGATCTTGTAATAATCGTAGCGCAGGGCCGGATACAGTGACAGGGAGCCGTTCAGGAGGCTGATCTCATCCTGGATGAACAGACCGGCCAGGACATGGTCGGTGGTCGGGAAGGCGCGCGTGGGATAGGTCTCGCCGGCCGGCGGGATGGTGCCGTCGCGCGTTCCCACCTGCCGGGTCAGCGAATAATCGCCGCCATAGACCAGAAGGTGGCTGATGCCGCCGCCTGTGAAGCGCGTCGTGGCATCGGCATTGATGCCCGTGACCTTGTTGTCGAAAGTGTTGATGCGCAGCCGGTCGGCCGCCGTGTAGCGGTCTTCGGCCGAATATTGGCGCGTCTCGCTGTCCTGGCGGTAAAGCGTCCAGTGCAGGCTGTCGATGAAGCCGCCATCGGCCGGGTCATAGCGATGGTCCAGGCTGACCCGGTCGCGCCGGGCCGTGTCATGGGCCTGCAATGACAGGGTGCTTGTCGATGCCGTCGGCACGGGCGCCACGGCCGTCAGCACGTCGGCCGTCATGTCATGGTCGAACAATTCATAGGTCAGGCGCAGCACATGGTCGGCATTGGGCCGCCAGACCAGCTTGGCCAGCGCCGAATTGTCGCCGATATCCTGCGGATTGGCCGCCGTGCGGGTGCTGTCGCCCGTGCGGATCGTGCCCTGGTTCTCCGTCTCCTTGCCGTCGCGGCGGTTATAGGCCAGCATCGCCGACCATTGGCCGGCCCGGCCCGCCAGGACAAAGCCCTTGCCCCAGCTCCGGTCCGCATCGCTGTAGCCGACCTTCACCTCGCCGCCATAGGCCTTGCCGTCCCGGATCAGATCTTCCGGGTCCTTGGTGACGAAGCTGACGGCACCGGCCAGCCCGTCCGATCCGTAAAGCGCAGAGGCGGGGCCACGCAGGATTTCCACCGACTTCAGCAGATCCAGATCAACATAGTCGCCGCGCCCCACCGACTGGCCGCCGAAAGCGAAGGCGTCGGGTGCGCGGATGCCGTCTGTCTGGATCAGCACGCGGTTGCCTTCCAGGCCGCGGATGTTGAAGCCGCTGTTGCCGTCGCGGCCCGTGCTGGCACCGGCCGCCGTGAACCGGGCGGGGGAGGAACGCACGGACACGCCGGGTTCGTAGCGGACCAGGTCCTTGATGTCGGTGACCAGCCGGTCCTTCACCTTCTCCTCGCCGATGACGCTGACCGTGGCCGGAGCGTCCACCGTTTCCTTGGGCGTGCGGGTGGCGATCACCGTGATCTCACTGACCTGCATATCGGCGCCCGCCATCGCCACTTCCGTCGCCTGGCCCCAGGCCGGCATCGTCATGGCCGCCATCACCACGGGCAGCGCCGTCATCGTCAACCGCTTCACTTCCCACTCCGCGCTCATTTGCGAACAGTTCTTAATTGCATAATGAATATGGAAATGAGAATCAATCGCAAAAATGGGTGATGGATACATTCATGGGCAGGACGCCTTAATTCCTTGCCGAGCCCTTAACCAAAATGGAAACTGCGCCCTTCACCGACGACGGAACCGCAACGGGGGCGATGGTGGCGCGTGCAAGGAGACGGGGACGGGGACGCGGCTGGGTGCGTGGCCTGGGCTATGGTGTCGTGGGGCTTATGGGCGTCGTGGCCCTGACGGCCGGGGCCTTCACCATCAATCTTTACGCTTCCCGACCCTTGCTGGAGGGCGCGCATCCGGTTCAGGGCCTGACGGGCGCCGTCGCCATCGGCCGCGATGCCCAGGGCGTGCCCGTGCTGGAAGCCGGCAGCCGCGACGACCTGGCCCGGGCGCTGGGCTTCCTGCATGGCCAGGAACGGTTCTTTCAGATGGACCTGATCCGCCGGTCCTCGGCCGGCGAGCTGTCGGCCCTGCTGGGCCCGGTGGAGGTGGTGAAGAATATCGACCGGCAGCGCCGGCTGCACCGGTTCCGCCATCGCGCCCAGCAGGCGCTGGCCACCGCCACCCCGGAACATCGCCGCCTGCTGGAAGCCTATGCCGATGGCGTCAACCAGGGGCTTGCCGCGCTGGGCGGGCGGCCCTTCGAATATACGCTGCTGCTGTCCTCTCCCCGGCCCTGGCAGGTGGAAGACAGCATCCTGGCCGTCTATTCCATGTATCTGGACCTTCAGGACGACAAGGCACTGGGCGACCGCATCCGCGCCCAGGTGTGGGAAAGGCTGGGGCCCGAGCTGGCGGCGTTCCTTTATCCGGGCGGCACGCCGCTGGATTCCGCCCTGGATGGCAGCGCCCTGCCGCAACCCGACATGCCGGCCGGCCTGCCCGACCATCTGCGCCAGGCACGCACCCGTACCCCCTGGCCCGCCGAAGGTCCCAGCCCCGGCAGCAACGGCTGGGCCGTGGGCGGGGCGCTGACCGCCACCGGGGCGGCGCTGGTGGCCAATGACATGCATCTGGGCGTCACCGTGCCGGGCATCTGGTACCGCGCCCGCCTGCGCCAGACAGGGCCGGAGCCGCTGGACGTCACGGGCGTCACCCTGCCCGGCATGCCGCTGGTGGTGGCGGGCAGCAATGGCAAGGTGGCCTGGGGCTACACCAATTCCTATATCGACACGGCCGACGCCATCGTGCTGGAACCCGTGGACGGCGCGCCGGACCAGTACCGCACGCCCGGCGGGCCCAAGCCGCTGACCCGCGTGACGGAGGAAATCTGCCCCGCCTGGGGCGATTGCGAACCGATGGTGATCGAGGAGACGATCTGGGGCCCCGTGGTGGAAACGCGGGAGGACGGAACCCGCATCGCCCTGCGCTGGACGGCGCATGAACCGGATGCCATCAACATGACCGGCATGCTGGGGCTGGAGCGCGCCGCGTCGGTCCCCGATGCCATCATCCAGGCCCACGCCGCCCGGCAGCCGCAGCAGAACCTGATCGTGGGCGATGCGGACGGCAATGTCGCCTGGACCATCATGGGGGCCGTGCCGGCCCGGTTCGGCACCGATGGGCAGCAACCGGAAAGCTGGGCCGACGGCACGCGCGGCTGGCACGGCTTGCTGCCGCCCGAACAGGTGCCCGTCATCGCCAATCCGGAAGATGGCCGTATCTGGACCGCCAATGCCCGCATCGTGGGGGGCGAGGCCTATGCCCTGCTGGGCGATGGCGGCTATGACATGGGCGGACGCCAGGGACAGATCCGCGACGCGCTGTTCGCGCGTGACCGTTTCCTGCCCACCGACATGCTGGCCATCCAACTGGACGACCGCGCCGCCACCCTGGATTTCTGGCAGGCGCAATTGCTGGCCGCGCTGCGGGCGCGCCAGGACCGGCCCGGCCTGGCGGGATGGCAGGCAGCCGTGGAGAACTGGGGCGGACGGGCCATACCGGACAGCACGGGCTACCGCCTGGTGCGGGCCTTCCGTTCCGCCCTGGCGGGGACCACCTATGGCGCCTATCTGGGGCTGGAAAAGGAAGCGCCCCGCAACCGGGCGGCCCGTCAGCAGGAGGCGCCGCTGCGCCGGCTGCTGGTGGAACGGCCGGCCGGCCTGGTGCCGCCGGGATATGATGACTGGGATGCCCTGATCGACGCCGCCCTGGCCCGGATGGAGACGGAGGTCGCAACGGCCGGCGGTCTGGACCGCTTCACCTGGGGCCAGCGCAACGTGTCGGCCGTGCAGCATCCGCTGGCCCGCATCCTGCCACCCGTGGGCTGGTTGACCGATCCCCCGGAACGCAGCCTGCCCGGCGACACCCTGATGCCCCGCGTCCAGGGACCGGGCTTCGGGGCCAGCGAGCGATTCGCCGTGTCCCCCGGCCACGAGGCCGACGGCTATTTCCATATGCCCGGCAGCCAGAGCGGCCACCCGCTCTCCCCCTATTATCTGGCGGGTCATGCCGACTGGCAGGAAGGGCGGCCGACCCCGTTCCTGCCCGGCGAGGCGCGCTGGGTCCTGACCCTGGAACCGCCGGCACAGGGGGATTGATGGAAAGTACACTTTCCATGTAAAGCATGCTTGACAAGCCGGAGCGACATTCTCCATATGTAAAACATACTTTACATATGGAGGGGACAATGCTTGTTTTGCGCCGCTGCGCCATCGAACTGATCGCCGGCATCGCCTATGCCGGCATGCTGCTGGGCACCAACCATGCGGTGAAATCGGGGATGGTGCCCGATGCATGGCTGGTGCCGACGGCCCTGCTACCCATGCTGCCCTGTGTGGCCATCCTGTGGGCGATCACCCGGCATATCCGCCGGATGGACGAGTTCCAGCGCCGGCTGCAGTTCGAGGCGATTGCCTTTTCCTTCGCCGCCACCGCGATGCTGACCTTCAGCTATGGCTTCCTGGAAGGTGCCGGCTTGCCGAAACTGTCGATGTTCGTCATCTGGCCCCTGATGGCCGGCCTCTGGGTCATCGGCCAGGGCGTTGCCCGCTACCGCTATCGCTGACGGGTGGGGACATGAAGAACCGATTGAAGGATCTGCGGGCCGAGCGCGGCTGGTCGCAGGGCGATCTCGGCGAGAAGCTCGCCGTATCGCGGCAGACCGTGAATGCCCTGGAAAATGGCCGCTATGACCCCAGCCTGCCGCTGGCCTTTGCCATCGCCCGGCTGTTCGGCCAGCCGATCGAGGCAATTTTCCAGGATGATTGATGCAGCCGAAGCCTTCATCCTGTCGCCAGGCATGAAAAAGCACGCGCAAGGAACGGATACCTTGCGCGTGAAGGGGGATGACTGGTTCCGGCCCCCCCTGGGCCAGAACCATCGGCGGACCGGGCCGAAACTATACCAGACGGAAATCCAGGTTGCAGATGCGGGCCGTCGTGCCGGCCGCGGACCGGTCGATGGCCTGGAAATCCAGTGCGGCAAGGCCGGTGCGTCCCGCGGCCGGGACGAAACGGACGCGCTTGCCCTGGAAATGCACCTGGCTTCCTTCCACGGGGGACTGGAACACCCGGCCCACCTGGGCGGCGATTTCCGCCGGGGGGGCGGCATCAACCGCGACATCGGCGGCCACAATGTCCGACGCCACACCGCTGCGGGCATAATCACGGCCCACCGGGTCCCCCCACCAGCCGTTCGGCAGCGAATATCTGTAGGTTTCCAGATAGGTGCCGAACCGCTTGGGATCGAACTGGATCATATCCTGGCCACGGAACAGCATGTCGCGGGTCAGGCGCAGCTTCTCCGCCGCCGCCCGCTCACGGAAGGCCTCGGCGTCGAAGGTCTGGAAGACGATCATGTAGCCGCCCTCCCCGCCCTTCTCGGCAAACCAGCGATGCAGGCGGTGGTCGGGTTTCACCGGCTGGACGAGTTCGAACATCGTCGGGCCGATCATCATCATCTCGTTGCGGAAGCCCAGAATCTCGCCCATGTCGTGGCGGTGGCCGGGCGCGATCTTCAGGAAGGACTGTATCCGGGCCGATACGGCATCGATGTCGGGGCTGGCCAGGACATAGTGGCGGATCACGTGCGGTTTGGTCTCGCTCATCCGTCCCTCCCTTATACGAAGCGCAGCTTGACGCCGCCGATGCGGGCCCAGTCACCGACCCGCACCTTTTCCCGCGCCTTCAGGTCCAGCGCCACCAGGCCGCGCCACTGGCCCTTGGCCTCCACGAAATTCAGGGTCCGGTCCTCGAAATGGACGCGCGTCCCCTCCTGCCGGGCCAGGAACAGCCGGGCCGTCTGCGCGGCGATGGCCTCGGGGTCCTCCACCGCGATCTCGCCGCCCACCACGTCGGACGCCACGCGGGCGTCGGGATAGGGGCGGTTGCGCGGATCACCCCACCAATCCTCCTCGGGGGTGTATTTGTAGAGTTCGAAATGCGTGCCGAAATGCTTGTAGTCGAACTGGAGCATGTGCTGCCCCTTGAACATCATGTCCCGCGTCAGGGCCAGCCCCTCCGCCGCGGCGCGCGCCTTCAGCGCGTCGGGGTCGAAGGTCTGCATCACCACCATGAAGCCGCCATCGCCGCCGCGTTCATCGAACCAGCGGTTCAGCAGATGGTCGGGCTTGATGGGCTGGACGACCTCGATCATGGTCGTCCCCACCTTCAGCATGGTGCTGTAGAAACCATACTGCTCCGTGACGCCCGGCCCTTCCTTCCTGGGCATGGGGGGCAGGCCCAGCACCTCATAGATCTGGTCGCACACGAATTCCATGTCATGGGTGGCCAGCACATAGTGCCGGATGCGGATCGGCCGCTCGGTCGCGGCGCCGGCACCGGCCAGCGGCATCGCCGAGAGGCCCAGCGCCGCCATGGAGGCACCCATCAACGTGCGACGGGTCATTTCCGGATTGTCTTCCATCCCTAAACCCTTTCTTTGCCTTATCCCTGGTTCAGAACCGCGCCCGCAATTCGGCACCCCAGGTCCGCGAGGGACCGAAGAAGGCGGAATAGGAGCCTGTGAAGCCCGGCGAGTCATAGATGCGCAGCGCATAGCTCTTGTCGAAGGCATTCTCCACGAAGCCCGACAGTTCGTACTGGCCATCGGCGAAGCTGACGCCCGCACGGAAATTGGCGACACCGAAGGCGGCCTGGCGCGTCGCCGGATTCAGGTCGCCACCATAGACGACGGCATCGCGCCAGTTATATT
Organism: Niveispirillum fermenti; assembly: GCF_048066175.1. Taxonomy (GTDB): domain Bacteria; phylum Pseudomonadota; class Alphaproteobacteria; order Azospirillales; family Azospirillaceae; genus Niveispirillum; species Niveispirillum fermenti. The sequence continues at coordinate 42,545 of NZ_JBLTXA010000021.1, forward strand.
CACCCCGCACATAGGCTTCCTGGCCGCCGCCCAGTTCGAAATCCTGCTGGCCGCGCACGCTGAACTGCCAGCGCGGATTGTTGGAGAGCGGCCGGCCCGACAGGTCCTGGCCGCCCACCGGGCAGGTGGCCGTGGCGTTCTGAACCGAGGTGCAGGGCGCGCCGCGATATTCCTTGAAGATGGCGTCCACGAAGGCCGCCCCGCCGGAAAGGCTGCCGCCTTCCCAGGGCTTCACCGAGAAATCCATCTCGACCCCCTTGCTGCGCAGCTTGCCGGCGTTGCGCAGGATCTGGGAGGAGGTGACATTGTCGAAGGAGGAGGCCTGATAGTCGCTGAAATCGCTGTAGAACAGGGTGGCGTTGAAGGTCACACGGTTCTGCCACCAGCTCGTCCGGGCGCCCAGTTCATAGGACAGGACCGTTTCCGGGTCCAGCACGGCCCGCTCGGGGTTCAGGAAGAAGACATTGCCCGTATTGTTGTCGATGGCCCGGCCCTTGTACCCGCGGGAAACGGAGAGATAGAAGCTCTGCCGCCGTTCGGGCGTGAAGCGGATGCCGGCCCGGCCGACCCAGTTGGTGTCGTCGGTCTTGATCGATCCCTGGAACGTGCCGGGCGTGAAGGCGAAATAGTTGCCGCTGCGATAGGAGTCGACCGACAGGTCCTCGTAGAGGCCGCGCAGGCCCGCGAACATCTGCCATTGATCGTCCAGATCATAGGTACCGTCGGCGAACAGGGCGTAATTGTTGGTCTTCGTCGTGCCGATGCCCTGGGTCGATGTCTGGCCCAGGATCGTGCCGCCGCCGCCGGCCGTGATCGTGTTGGATTTCAGCGTGTGATGGTAGTAGTAGGCGCCCAGCACCCAGCCGAACCGGTCCCCGTCCGGCGACAGAAGCTGGATTTCCTCGCTGAACAGTTCCAGGTCGCGCTGCTGGCGGGGGTCGTTGCCGATATTCACATCGACGCCATCGACATCGATCGTGTCCAGTTCCTTCCAGGTCCGATAGCCCGTGATGGAGCGCAGCGTGACGCCATTGGTGAACTGGTGGCTGACCGTGCCGGTCAACTGCATGGTTTCCGTCTGCTCGTTGAGCGGGCCATCGGCCAGCGAGACACGGTTGTCCGGGCCGGGCACCACGCCGTTGGCCGCCAGCCGGGGCAGCAGATAAAGCCGGGTCAGCGCCCCGTAGGCGCGGGGGTCCAGCCCATAGAAGCTGGTCCGGCAGCAGGCATTGTCCTGCTCCTCGTACTGGGCGATCAGCTGGATGCTGGTGGCGCCGACATCCATGTCGCCGCGCAGGCGGATGCCCCAGCGCTCGCGCTTGTTCTCGTCGGTGTCGCGGACGGGGTTATAGACCTGTCCCTTGCCCTGGTTCATCCGGTAACCGGCGATGCGCGCCCGGACATTCTCGCTGACCGGCCCGCTCAGGGCGCCTTCCAGCCGCGTTTCCTGCAGCTTGGCGCCGTATCGGGCATTCACATAGCCGGAAAATTCATTGGTCGGCGCGCGGCTGACGATATTGATGGCACCGGCGGAGGAGTTCTTGCCGAACAGCGTGCCCTGCGGGCCGCGCAGCACCTCGATCCGCTCGACATCGAAGAAATCGACCAGCGCCGATCCGCCGGGCCCCGCGACGATGCCGTCCACGATGGTCGACACGCTGGGTTCCGTCGCCGACCCGAACGCCGCGCTGCCGACACCACGGATGCGCAGGCCCGCCCCGGAGGAGGATTGGGCCGGGGAGAAGGACAGCGATGGCGCGATGGCGTAAAGGTCCTCGACCTTGCTGATGCCGGCACGCTCCAGCTCCTGCCCGTCGACGACGCTGATGGAGATCGGAACCTCCGCCAGCCCCTGGGCCCGCCGCTGGGCCGTGACAATGATTTCTTCCAGTTCGAATTCGCCGGATGCCTGCGCGATGGCGGCAGGGGCCTGCGACAGCAGGCCGATCGTGAGCAGGCTAGTGCCGAGAAGCCGGGTATTCATCTTTCCCCCCTGTGTTTATGTTTTGTGAGTATGGTTATACAAGTAATTATGCCCCATATCAATACCAGTCGATAACCGAAAGGTTTCTGATCAAATCCATATTTTTCAGATAGTTACGCAAATGATCGCTCGGCGGAACCAAAATTGCACAAAAATACTGACCAGGGACGATCGGTGAAGGGTTGGAATCGCCCGGCCGCAAGACCGTCACAAGCCGGCCCGGCAGGGCATAGCCGTCGCAGCAGCCCGGCGATAGCGTGGGCGCGCGGCAGGCGGCGGGCCGGGGGAAGCATCGGGACAAGGAACGGCAAAGGGCGCAAACGGCCGAAAGCCTTGTTAACCAAGAAGCATCACCGGGGGGCCCTTCCCATGCCCCCCATGTCGGTGCGGCCATCCTGGCGGGCGCGCCGGGCTGTGCCGCGGCACGGCCCCGTCCCGAACCGCCCGCCGCCTGCGGTTCTCCCATCCACCGCCATCAATGGATGGGGACGGGAGACAACCGATCAGGGAAAGATTATAGGGAATAACATATCGCCGACCCGTCCTGGCCAGCGGACCGCCGGGTCAGAGCCGGAGGGTTAGAGATTAAGTACCCGGGCCGGGCGGATTTCCGCCCCGTCCAGCCGGACAAGCGCGACGGGCAATCCCTCGCACAGGGCCAGTGCCGCGCCGTCGCCGCCCGCCCCGTCGCGCAAGGTTTCCAGCCGGGTCAGGTCGGCCCGGCGCAGCAGGGAGACCGCCTGGCCATGGCGCAGCCGTTCGGCCTCCACGGACGTAAGGTCGATGGCGGGCAGCCGGTCCAGCGGGGCGGCCACGGGCAGCAGCAGGCTGTCCGGCACGCCATCCGCCACGACCTGTTCAAGCTGTTCCAGGGTGACCGCGTCCTTCAGGCTGAAGGGCCCGACGGACAGCCGGCGCAGTACCGTGATATGACCGACCGTGCCGACGGCCCGGGCCAGATCGCGGGCCAGTGACCGCATATAGGTGCCCTTGCCGCATTCCACCTCGAATTCGGCATGGTCGGCATCCGGCCGGCCGGTGAGGTGGAAACCGTCGATGCGGACGGTGCGGGCGGCCAGTTCCACGGCCTCCCCCTCCCGCGCCAGGTCATAGGCGCGCTCGCCATCGACCTTGATGGCGGAATATTGGGGGGGGACCTGGGTGATCAGACCCTGGAACGCCTCCAGCGCCTTTTCGATCTGCGCATCGGTGGGGCGCACGGGGCTGGTGGCGATGACCTGCCCGGCGCGGTCGTCGGTGTCCGTCGCCTCCCCGAACCTGCAGACGAATCGATAGGTCTTGTGTCCGTCCATGGCATATTGGACGGTCTTCGTCGCCTCGCCGAAGGCGATGGGCAGGATGCCCGTGGCGATGGGGTCCAGCGTGCCGCCATGGCCCGCCTTCTCCGCCTTCATCAGCCAGCGGACCTTGGCCATGGCCTGCGTGCTGGTCATGGTGCCGGGCTTGTCCAGCACCAGCCAGCCATGGCGGGGAACGCCCTTGCGCTTACGCGCCATGATCGTCCCCGGCCCCGTCCTCCCGCGTATCCCGGTCCTGCGCATCCCCATCGTCGGGGTCCGCGTCCGCGATGCCGGCGGCACCCGCGCCCATGTCACGCGCGACATGCGGGTCGTGCAGCAGCCGGTCGATCTTCTCCGCGTAATCGAAGCTGGTATCAAGCTGGAAGGACAGGCGCGGGGCATAGGGCAGCCGGATCTCATGCGCGACCTGGGTGCGCAGGAAGGCCGCGGCCCGGTTCAGCGCCGCGACCAGTTCCGGCTTGGCCCCGCCCAGCGGCATGACGAAAGCCGTGGCGTTCTTCAGGTCCGGGCTGATCCGGACTTCCGACACGGTGACGTTCAGATCCATCAGTTCCGGATCGCGGAATTCCCCCCGGCGGAAGATATCGGCCAGGGTGTGGCGGATTTCCTCGCCCACGCGCAACTGGCGCTGGCTGGGGCCCTTGGCGGCATGGCTGCCGCCGTCACGTCGCTTGCTCATCACATCAATCCTTATGCCTGGCGGGGGATGGGACCCCGAAGACCGGGCTTTCACACAAAATGCATCCGGGCATCGTGCCTAAGCAGATTTTCCGAACTCCGCCCACAGATGGGCGGGCTCGGAAAATCTGCAAACCATGGAGTCGGCAGGTTCCTCCAGGCCGGGCCACACATGGCCCGGCCTGGAGGAACCTGCCTAGCACGGCGACGACGGCGGGAGACAGGGAACTATTGCGGGTGAGGGTGGCGGCCCCCGGGCGCCCCACCCTTCTTGAACCCGGCCGCTTGAGCCCCACCCCCGGCCTCAGCGCACCACGGGCAGCAGGCCCTGCAGCCCGGACGGCATATGCCCGACCAGCAGACGGCGGGCGGCATCCCAGCGGGCCGACAGCAGCAGCAGGCCCGAACCGATCACCAGGGCCGCCAGCGCGAAGGTCACCTCGTTGGCGGCACCGGCCATGGAAAACAGGCCCATCAACGCATAGATCACATAGACCAGGGCCGACACCAGCATGGCCCGCCGGTCGATGGCCAGCGACACCAGCCCCAGCGCCACATAGGTGCCGATGCAGGTGACCAGCGCCAGACCGGGGTCCACCGCCTGCACGGCCCCGTTCACCCCGACCCAGGAAAAGACGGGGTGGATGATCAGGGGTGCTGCCGACAGGTGCAGCCAGAAAGCCACGTCGGACCGGCGCGTCTGCCGGCCGCGATCCTGGCCGTCCCAATACATGGCGACGGCGAACATGGCCAGCCCGGCGGCCAGAACCAGAACCAGCAGCATCTCCTTCAGCGACGGCGCCAGGGTCAGCAGCAGGGCCAGCAAGGCCAGCAGCCCGATGGCGGTGCCGGCCGCGACCGTGACGGGCACCATGAAACGCCGCCAGTGCAGCCAGACGCCGACACAAGCCACGATGGCGGCCACCGCAGCGGCGCCCGTGGCATCGAGCGGGCTGCTGATATTCTTCAGCCCGAACAGGTCGAGCAGGCCGGTCAGGGTGGCGATCAGCAGCCCCGAGGCGAAGCCCAGCAGCAGCACGATGCTGGTCAGGGACAGGCGCAGGCGGCGGGTGAAATATTCAGCCAGCAGCCAGCTTGCCGCCGCGATTCCGGCCGCCCCCAGGGCGCCATGCACCCGGCCGCCCAGGAACCCCACGGCCGCCAGGATCAGCACCACGCCGACCGATACGAAAATATCGTTGAAACCGGTCAGCAGGCGGAACCGCTCATGTTCCCCCCCTTGCTGGTCGGCGCGGCGGGTCGCCATGAAATGGCGCAGACCCTCCACATTCTGGCGGGACAGCACGCCGGCCGCGACCGCTGCATCCAGATCATCGTCGTTATACATGGTTCTTCCCCTTCCCTCCCCCAAGAAGAGGGTCAGTATGGGACGGCGCCAAACGCCCCGCAACCGCTGGTACGCAAGCGTCGCCTGATTGCAAACGATCAGCAAAGAACCCGGCGCTGCCGCCGCGACCGCCCCCTCCGGCTCGGGCACTCCACCGCCTTCGACTCGGGCACTCCACCGCCTTCGGCTTGGACGCCCGCCTGCCCGCGTGATAGTGAACGGGACCGGCTTCCGTTTTCCACCCAAGGCCCTTTGCCATGACCACGCCCCTGTTCGCCCGTGTCGCCATCGTCGGCTTCGGCCTGATCGGTTCCTCGATCGCCCGCTGCGTGGTCGAATATCCGGGGCTGGCCGGGGCCGTGACCTGCGTGGACCGGGCACAGGCCGTCTGCGACCGGGTGCTGGAACTGGGGCTGGCCGACAAGGCCGGCACCGACCCCGCCCTGGTGTCGGAGTGCGATCTGGTGGTGCTGGCCACGCCGATCGGTGCCTTCGCCGACCTGGGCGCCCTGATCGGGCCGCATCTGCGCGAAGGCACCATCCTGACCGATGTCGGGTCGGTCAAGATGTCGGTGATCCGCGATATCGGGCCGCATGTGCCCGACGGCGTGCATTTCATCCCCGGCCACCCGCTGGCCGGCACCGAACATTCCGGCCCGGACAGCGGCTTCGCCGCCCTGTTCAAGGGCCGCTGGTGCATCCTGACCCCCCTGCCGGGCACCAACCCGGAGGCGCTGGACCGGCTGACGGCCTTCTGGGCCGGATGCGGCAGTCAGATGGAGGTGATGGAGCCGGCCCATCACGACCGGGTGCTGGCCATCACCAGCCATCTGCCCCACCTGATCGCCTATACCATCGTCGGCACGGCCACCGACCTGGAAGAACAGATGAAGTCGGAGGTGATCCGCTTCTCCGCCTCGGGCTTCCGGGATTTCACCCGCATCGCGGCCAGCGATCCGGTAATGTGGCGCGACATCTTCCTGAACAACCGCGAAGCCGTGCTGGAGGTGATCCAGCGCTTCACCGAGGACCTGACGGCCCTGCAGCGCGCCATCCGCTGGGGCGAGGGGGAGAAGCTGGAAAGCCTGTTCACGCGGACCCGCGCCATTCGCCGGTCGATCATCGACGCCAAGCAGGCCTGAGCCTCCATGGCCACCGCACGCCGCCAGCACCAGGGTCGCAATGGGAAAGGGGGGCCGCGTGCCGGCTTCCTGGGCCTGCTGGCCTTGCTGCTGGGCGCCTGCCCGGCCGTGGCTGGGGGGCCAGGGGGCCGGGGTGGCGCCGGGGACGAGAGCGGGCAACAGCCGCCGGCTCCTGTCCGGCCCGAACATCTGCGCCAGCCGGCAGGGGGCCCCGCCGAGCCGATCGGCGCCTATGCCAATGGCTGCGTGCGTGGGGCGGTGGCGTTGCCGGCCGACGGGCCGGGTTTCCAGGTCCTGAACCTGTCGCGCCGCCGCAACTGGGGCCATCCCGACCTGATCGCCTATCTGACGCGCCTGGGCGCGCGGGTGGAGGCCGACGGAATGGGCCGGCTGGCCATCGGTGACATGTCCATGCCGCGCGGCGGCCGCATGGCGACGGGGCATGCCAGCCACCAGTCGGGCCTGGACGCCGATATCTGGTTCGCTCTCGACCTGCCTCTGCTGCCCATCGCCCAACGGGAACGGGAAGACCTGCCCGGCATGGTCGATACCCGGCACCAGCGGGTGAACCCGGCCCGTTTCGGCCCGGCGCAGCAAAGGCTTCTGGAACTGGCGGCGATGGATGCGCAGGTCACCCGCATCTTCGTGAACCCCGCCATAAAACAGGCCGCCTGCGAACAGGCGACGGGCGACCGGTCATGGCTGCGCAAGCTGCGGCCCTGGTTCGGCCATGCCGCCCACCTGCATGTGCGGCTGGCCTGTCCCGCCGATGCCGTGCAATGTGAACGGCAGGAAGAGCCGCCCCCCGGCGATGGCTGCGGGGAGGAACTGGCAAGCTGGTTCCTGCCCCCGCCCCCATCCACGGGCCCGCCCAAACCACCGCCGCCACCCCCGGCCGCCTGTCTGGCGCTGTATGCGGAATAATACCAGGGGCATGAATTTATCACTCATGCTCCTGGTATAGGCTGGCGACTGCCGGCCCGGCGCCCATGCGCCGCAAGCCGCCGGATGGCGGCGCCCAACACTAGGCCGCCGGATGGCGGCGCCCGACACTAGGCCGGCGACTGCCGGCCCGGCGCCCGGCACCTGGGGATGCCCTTGATCAGAACACCAGATTCTGATCAAGGCAGAGGGGTGTCAGGCGGACAGCGCACCGGCTTCGACCATGCGGTGGCGTTCCGACGTCAGCACCTGCCGGACCAGCGGCATGGCCCGCAGGCAGCGGGCGATATAGTCCGACTCGTCGCGCGTCAGCGTGCGGACCTGCACATCGACATGCAGGCTTTCATCCGCCTCGAACAGGCGCGACTGGACCGAGGCGGGCACCAGCCCGCGCTTGGCAAAGAACTCCAGCACGCGCGGCAGGCTGGCCGGATCGGGTTCGGCCAGCACGGCGAAGCAGGCCGTGCGGTTGGGATCGGTCGGCCGGGCTTCGGCCGGCGGCGGGGCCAGGGCGGGAACAACGCTCATCATGCTCACTCCGCAGCCAGGACGGGGGCCAGAGCGGGGGTCTGCTTGCTGGCCCCGCGCATCTCCGGTCCGATCGACAGCCGGTCCAGGTCGGCCCGGACAAGGCAGCGCGACAGCACACCGACGGGATCGGCGACATCACGCCCCCGATCACCGGGGACGACCATGGCGAAGGCCCGGTTGGCGCGGGCGGCGCGCAGGGCGGCGTCCACCGCCTCTTCCAGATCGGCACCGGGCAGCCGCTGCCACGGCACGGGCGTAATCGCCCCGCCGGCCGGCCGGTGAACGGCCAGCGCAATCTGCGCGCCGGTCGCCTCGTCACGATAGACGGTCAGGCTGGCGGGGTAGGGGGTGCTCATCTCCGTGGCTCCGGTCTGGGGTGGGTGCCGCCTTTCGCGGTCACCCGGACAATAGGGCAAAGACCGGGGCATTTCTTTGCAAGTTTGGCCCGCCCATCATAGTCTGCGCATGATCAATGCTTGATATGTGATTTCAGGAGAAGAAAAATGCAGAAGCCCCTGGATGCCTTGGATTGGCGCATTCTTGATTGCCTGCAAAAGGACGGTTCCGCCACCGCCGCCCAGGTGGCGGAGAAGGTGGGGTTGAGCCAGAGCCCCTGCTGGCGCCGCATCCAGCGGCTGGAGCAGGAGGAGGTGATCACCCGCCGCGTGGCCCTGCTGAACCGCAAGGCCATCGGGCTGAACGTGCTGATCTTCAGCCATGTGAAGCTGGAGGCGCATAGCGGCGACCTGCTGGATGATTTCCGCGAGCGGATCCGCCGCATCCCGGAAGTGCAGGAATGTTTCGTGCTGATGGGGCAGGTGGATTTCCTGCTGCGCATCGTGACGCGCGATATCGAAGCCTATGAGGCGCTGTTCTTCGAAAAACTGTCCAAGCTGCCGGGCGTGCGCGAGATCAACAGCATGATCGCCGTCTCCACCGTGAAGGAGACGACGGAACTGCCCTTGCCCGGCGTGGCGGCCTGATGGGGGGCATGGCCCCTTGCATCAGACCCCGGTGACGGTGACGGGCAGCCCGCCCGACAGGCGGCGAAGGCCGCGCGTGATGGCCGGCAGTTCCTTGCGATAGACCCTTTCCAGGGGGGATACCGTCACCTCCCAGGCGCCGCACCCCTTGGGTCCTGCCACGCGCCGGTGCGTCCAGGTGGCAACCACGCGGCCCTGGCGCAGGATGACCGGGCTGATCCAGCCGGCCGTGCGATAAACGGCCGGCCGGAACCGGTCATCCAGATATTGCCGCGTATCATTATGGGCCAGCAGATAGGGGTCGAACAGGCCCAGCACGTTGATCTGGCCGGGCGCCGGTGCCGCCCCGGCCAGCGCGTCCAGATCGCGGGACAGGATATGGGCGGGCTTGCCATCCAGGTCGATCACCGCCATCTCCCCGGCCAGGTCGGCAAAGGCGTTATGCACCGGTTCGGCATAGCCGCCGGCGAACTTGCGGAAATCCGCGCGCGTGGCGGGGCCGAACACGGCAAGGTATCGCCGCAGAAGATCGGCCATGGCCTGCCGCCCGTCGACCGGCGGCAGGGGCTGGCCCAGCCAATGATCCAGGCCGACGAACAGTGCCTCGCGCGCGCCGTCGCCCTGTTCCTTTTCCGCCGGGCCGTGACAGACGTGGCCCAGTGCGCAGGCCAGCTTGATGATGCCGCCCCAGCTATGTTCCAGCATGGGCCGCGCCCATTCGCCCAGCCGCGGCACCAGCCGGCGCGACAGGTCCATGCGGCTGTGCGGCCCCTGGACAAGCTGTTCCACGACCGCACCGACCAGGATATCCACCTGCTCCCGGCTCAACCCCTCCTTGGCGTACCAACTGTGATACCCGGCCACCTGCTGCCGGCGCACGCCCAGCAGCATGGGCAGGTCCGCGGCCGGCATCAGGTGCAGGGTGGACCGGTGGGCCCACAGCTTCACCAGGGTCCGGTCGGTGAACAGCGCCCGGCCGATGGCCGCATCATCGGCCCCCCCCGTCGGCCCGCGCCCGCAATTGCAGCAGGGCCGCCGACTGTACCTGTGCCTGCGCCCCGATCAGGCTGTGCGCCGCGGCCAGCGCGTCGGGGGCGGGCCGGGTCAGGTGCTGGCGGTCCAGGCGGAAGGCCAGGGCCTGGGCCATGGTGATGGGCGGCATGGATACGCATCTTGTCCGGTGGAACCGAAGCGGCAGCATGCCGGACACGGACGCCCGGAACAATAGGCGAACATCGATTCGCGGGCCGAATCCCGCTGGTGGTTCCCTATTTGGTTCCGAACAGCCGGTCGCCCGCATCGCCCAGGCCCGGCACGATATAGGCATTCTCGTTCAGGTGGCTGTCCAGGGCGGCGGTGAAGACGGGCACGTCGGGATGCGCGGCGTGGAAGGTGCGCACCCCTTCCGGGGCGGAGACCAGGGCCATGAAGCGGATCTGACTGTCATCCACCCCGTGACGGTTCAGCACATCCACGGCATGCACGGCCGAATGGCCCGTGGCCAGCATGGGATCGACCAGGATGAACAGGCGCCCGGCCGGGTCGGGCAGCTTCACCAGATATTCCACGGGGCGTTTGGTTTCATGATCGCGGTAAAGGCCGATATGCCCTTCCCGCGCCGCCGGCACCAGTTCCAGCAACCCTTCGGCCATCACCAGCCCGGCGCGCAGGATGGGCACCACGGCCAGCTTCCGGCCTTCGATCACGGGGGCGTCCATGGGGCAGAGCGGGGTTTCGATCCGCTCGGTGGTCAGGGGCAGGTCGCGCGTGATCTCGTACCCCATCAGCAGGGCGATCTCGCGCAGCAACTGCCGGAACCCCATGGTCGACCGCGTCCTGTCCCGCATCATCGACAGCTTGTGCTGGATCAGCGGATGGTTCAGGACGGACAGGTTGGGAAAATCGCTGGTCATGGGCCGCTTTCCTGGCAGAAATCTCGCGCCCGCGCAGGATAGCGGCGACAGGGGGACGGAAGCCAGCCCCCCGCAAGCCCTACCCCGCCGGCCCCGTCACCATCAGGACCAGCCATTCGGCGGCCAGCGCCGGTTTTTCCGACCCTTCCAGTTCCACCGTCACGCCATAGCGGACCAGATACTGGCCCGGCCCCTTCATTTCCATGCCCAGCAGGGAAAGCCGGCCGCGAATCCGCCGGCCACTGCGGACCGGCGCCAGGAAGCGCAGCCGGTCGAAGCCGTAATTCAGCATCATGGCGGCCCCGGCCAGGGGCTTCACCATCTGCTGGCCCAAATGGCCCAGCAGCGACAGGGTCAGGAAACCATGCGCCACCGTGCCGCCCAGCGGCGTGCCCGCGGCCCGCACCGGATCGACATGGATGAACTGGTGGTCACCCGTCAGGTCGGCGAACCGGTCGATCATGCCCTGATCCACCACCAGCCAGTCCGACACCCCCATTTCCGTGCCCAGGGCCGCCTGATATTCCGCCAATGTCAGCGTCGCGCGACCGGCCGCCTCGTCCATGCCTTTCCCCTCCCCGGAAGAAACCGAAATTCAAACACTTGTTCCAGGGCATTGTGCGTGCAGGACGGCCGGATGGCAACCGCCCGAGGCATTGCCGGGGCCGACGCCCGTTCAGCGCAGGCTGGCGGCCGGCGGAACGCTGCCGGTCGTGGCGCGCAGCGCGTCCAGTTCCTTTTGCAGGCGGTCGGCGCGGGCCTGATGCTGTCGCCCGGCCTTGCGGTGGCCGTGCTGGCCGAACCAGACCGTGATCCCCCCCGCCAGGAAGCCAACAACCAGCGTGACCAGGACCAGCGCGAAGGCCGGCACCTCCACCGTGCCGACGAAAGGCCACAGGCCAAGCTGCACCGGCATCATGTTGCTGACGGCGAACGAAATGGCCACGGCCGTCAGCGGCAGGGTCAGGATCCAGGACAGGTATCGCACGGCTTCACTTCCCGTTCTTCGAATGGCAGGACTGATCAAGGATATGGAATAAGAAACGGCCCCGGACGATGCCGGGGCCGTACAGGTTAGCAGAAAATACGCGGAACAGGGCAATCGGGCGGGCGGCACGGAGAGACCGCCCGCCCTCACATCATCGCCGCCCCCACAAGCAGGGCCAGCGACAATCCCATCAGGGCCGTCGATACATATTCCAGCCTTTCCAGGCGCTGACGCGCCTGACGCAGATTGCCGGCCATTTCGGCATAGGCGCGTTTGGGTTGGATCACGTCACGGCCTCCCATTACAGGGCGCGCCCCCGAAGGGAACGCGCGGGGTCCAAGGAAAAGGGCCGGTCCGGCGACAATCCGGATGGGGAATGCGCTGGGGGGCTGTTTGTCATCCGATCGCCACCGAACCGTAAAAAAACTGTGCATCCATTCCGGATGGCGAACAAGGGGAAAAGTTCATTTATAACCTTCTGTATGGACTATACGAAATTTCCTTAGCCGCACCGCAGCAATGCAAGGTGGAGCCAGCCACACCCTCTGCCCCCCGGACACGCATGGCAGACCCGCACAGGCCCATGCCGGGCCACCGATGCGGCCGGGCGCCGGGCGGCACACCATCATCCCCGATCCGCCAGGCGATGTGCGCGGCCGGCGCACGAAGGGGCTGCTCAGCCACGATATCGCACCGGCGCAGGGCCGGGCGGCCCTCAGCAGGGTTACAGATCGTCCGGGCCCGCCCCTTTGGGGGCGGCGTTTGGAAAATCCGCCCAAGGCGCGCGTGACCGGGAACCCGGACGGCCCGCCCGTACCGGGCCCGAGGTGCCGGGCCGGGTGCGGGCGGGCGCCGCGCGGCAATGTTTCCTTTGATTTCGGGTGGTCATCCCGCCTAATACTATCCGCCCCTTAAAGGACCATGCCCGGCCCTCCATGCCTGCGAAACCCACCCTGGACGATTTGCGCCGCGAGATCGACGAGATCGATTCCACCATCCATCAGTTGCTGATGCGTCGCGCACAGGTGGTGGAGGAGGTGGCCAAGGTAAAGCCGCCCGGCCGCCCCTTCATCCGCCCCGCCCGCGAGGCGGAGATCGTGCGCAACCTGGTTGCCCGCCATGGCGGTGCCTTCCCGGTGAACGCCATCGTGCGCATGTGGCGGGAAATGATCGCCGCCCTGACCCGCATCCAGGGGCCACTGGCCATGGCCGTCGTCTGCCCGAACGAGGAGCGCGGCGCCCTGTGGGACAATGCCCGCGACCATTTCGGCAGCACCACGCCGGCGATTGCCGTGAACACCCCTATGTCGGCGCTGCGTGCCGTCTCCGACGGCACCGCGACGCTCGCCGTCGTGCCCTGGCCGGAAGAGGATGATAACGACCCCTGGTGGCGTTTCATCCTGTCGCCCGACGGCAAGACGCCGCGTGTCGTCGCCCGCCTGCCCTTCCTGCGCACGACCGGGCAGAGTGTCGGCCGCGAAGGCGGCGATGCCCTGGTGCTGGCCGCCGTCCCGATGGAGGAAACGGGCGACGACCGGACCCTGCTGGCCCTGGAAGTGCCCCAGGATGTCAGCCGCGGCCGGTTGAAGGACGTGCTGGAGGCCGCGGGCTTTACCACCTTGCAGTTCCGCACCCATCACCAGCCCAACGGCGGCGGATCGGTGCATCTGGTGGAGGTGGAGAGCTTCGTCGCGGGCGACGATCCCCGCCTGACCACCGTCCGGCAGCGCCTGGGCGAGGCGGCGTCCCATGTGCTGCCCATCGGCGCCTATGCCACGCCCGTGATGCTGCCAAAGGCCTGACCGGCCACACCCGTTCCCCCTCCCTGCCCCTCGCCTGCCCCGATGGCGGTTGAGCCTGGATTTTATCGTCCGGATATCGTTATATCCATGCAGATATATCGATGAGGGAGGACGGATCTTGCGCCATATGTTGCGGGGCCTTTCACTGGCCGTCACCATCCTGGCTTCTCCCCCGCTGGCCGCCGGGGAAGCGGCGGATTGCGCGGGCGGGACCGTGCCGCCCCCGCCGGAACTGGCAGCCTGGACGGCGCCGGCGCAGGGCGGCCTGCCGGCAGCGGTGACCGTGGCCGATGCCCCGGCCGTCATGATCGGCACCGCCGTGGAACTGGCACTGCGCCCGTCCGGCACCGTGGACTTCCCCGTGACACCCGGCCGGGACGGCAAGCCGGAAAGCCATGCCGGCCTGCTCACGCTGGATATCGCGCGGGCCGGCACCTATCGCGTGGCGCTGGGCAGTGCCGCCTGGGTCGATATCGTGCGGGACGGGGCCTCCATCGCCTCCGTCGCGCATGGCCATGGGCCGGCCTGCACAGGCATCCGCAAGATCGTCGATTTTCCCCTGGCAGCCGGGCGGCATGTGCTGATGATCGCCGCCTCCCCCGTCGACCGGGTGACGGCGCTGGTGGTCCCCGGTCCGTGATTTCGGGTCCGTTTGCCGCTACAGTGCCGGCCGTCCATCCATAACGGCAGGGTACCCGTCATGTCCGATCAGCTCCTCTTCTCCGGCGGCCGCGTCTTCGACGGGCTGTCGGCCCCGCGCGACGGGCTGGGCGTGCTGGTTTCCGACGGGCGGATCGCCTCGGTGTCGCCCTTGGCGGATTTCGCCGGTTATGCCGGCCCCCGGCACGACACGACGGGGGCTACGCTGATGCCGGGGCTGGTGGATGCGCATGTGCATCTGGCCCTGGAAGCCACGGGGGATGTGGTCACGACCCTGCGCCAACGCCCGATGGGCGACCTGACGCTGCGCCTGCTGGAAAATGCCCAGGCGACCCTGGCTGGCGGCGTGACCGCCATGCGCGACCTGGGCGGGGTGGAATGGCTTGAAATCGCCGTGCGCGACGCCATCCGCGCCGGCCGGCACCAGGGTCCCGCCATGCGCTGTGCCGGCAAGGTGCTGACCATCACGGGCGGTCACGGGGCCTGGCTGGGCTTTGAATGCGACGGGGAAACCGACTGGCTGCGCGCCGTGCGCGCCAACGTGAAGCACGGGGCCGACTGCATCAAGCTGATCGCCACGGGCGGCGTGCTGACGGGCGGCGTCGATCCGATGGCGCCGCATCCCGCGCAGGCCGAAATGGCCGCCGCCGTGGGCATGGCCCATGATTTCGGCCTGAAGGTGACGGCCCATGCACAGGGCGCCCGCGGCATCGCGCGGGCCGTGGCGGCCGGGGTAGACAGTATCGAACACGGGTTCGAACTGACCGATGCACAGATCGCCATCATGATCGATCAGGGGGTGCGGCTGGTCCCCACCCTGTCGGCCATGATGGCGCTGCTGGAGATGAAGGACCGGCTGCCTGCCTTCGTGCGGGACAAGGCCGAACGGTTCGGTGCCATGCATTTCGACAGTTTCGGGCGTTTCGTGGCGGCCGGCGGCGTGGTCGCCATGGGAACCGATGCCGGCACGCCCGGCAACCACCATGGGGAGAATGCCCGGGAACTGGGTCACATGGTGACCCTGGGCATGGACCCGCTGGCCGCCCTGAAGGCGGGCACCAGCGTGGCCGCCGACCTGCTGGACTTCCCCCATCGCGGGCGGATCGTGGCCGGGGCCGCCGCCGACCTGCTGCTGGTGCCGGGCGACCCCGTCGCCGACATCCAGGCCGCGGCCGACGCCGCCCGGCATCTGTCCTTGTGGAAGGATGGCGTGCCCGTGCCCCGGCGGCAGACCCCGCCGCCGCCCGCCTTCACGGTGGCGTCGGCCGCCGGCTTCTGAAGCGGCCCTGCACATGCGCCGGGGGGCGGCACCCGGCAGCGACTGCCGTCACGCGGGCGATGGCAGGGGGGCCGGATTGATGGGGGCGGGGCCCGCCGGCGCTTCGTCGGCCGGCGGCTCGGCCAGCCCCTCGGCGATCATGCCGCGCGCCGTCTCCCGCTCGCCCATGACCACGACGCTGGCGCCGTTCTGGGTCAGATAGGTCACCTCCTCGTCGGCATGGGCGCGGGCGATGATCCGCAGGCTGGAATTGGCCAGCCGCGTCTGCCGGATGATCTGCCCCGCCTCGAACGAGCCGGGGATGGCGATGAACATCAGACGGGCGCCGCCGATATTGACGGCCTGCAGCATCTCCGGCAGCACCGCATTGCCCTGCAGAACCTCCACCCCGTCCTCGCGCAGGGCATCGACCCGCTTCTGGTTGTCCTCCACCACCAGATAGGGGATGCCCTGGTCGCGCAGATGGGCGGAAATCAGGCTGCCGACCCGCCCATGGCCGATGATGATGGCATGGTTGGTCAGGCTGGTGGGGGCGATGGGCTCGCGCGTCGCCTCCACCGGCACCGGGGCCGCCAGATCGCCGCCCGGTTCCAGCCGGTGGCCGAACTTGTCGATCAGCGTGAACATGACCGGGTTCAACAGGATCGACAGGATGGCACCGACCAGCACCAGATCCTGCCCTTCCGTCGGCAACAGGCCCAGCGACACGCCCAGCGCCGCCAGGATGAAGGAGAATTCGCCGATCTGCGCCAGGCTGGCGGAAATGGTCAGCGCCGTGCTGCGCGGATGGCCGAAGGCCAGCACGATCATGTAGGCCGCAATCGACTTGCCCACCACGATGATCAGCACCGTGGCCAGCACGGACAGCGGCCGTTCCAGGATGATCGCCGGATCGAACATCATGCCGACCGACACGAAGAACAGCACCGCGAAGGCGTCGCGCAGCGGCAGCGATTCCTCCGCCGCGCGATGGCTGAGCGGCGACCCGGACAGCACCATGCCCGCAAAGAAGGCGCCCAGCGCGAACGACACCCCGAACAGGACGGAGGCGCCATAGGCCACCCCAAGGGCGATGGCCAGCACGGCCAGCCGGAACAGCTCCCGCGAGC
This sequence comes from Niveispirillum fermenti, assembly GCF_048066175.1. Classification (GTDB taxonomy): domain Bacteria; phylum Pseudomonadota; class Alphaproteobacteria; order Azospirillales; family Azospirillaceae; genus Niveispirillum; species Niveispirillum fermenti. The sequence continues at coordinate 59,226 of NZ_JBLTXA010000021.1, forward strand.
CGCTATGCGCGATCTCGTGCAGGATCCAGGGAATAACCCGCTTGCCGACCACCAGCATCAGGACCACGAAGGCCGCGACCTTGGCCAGGGTGATGGCGATGACGGTCAGCAGGTCGCTGCCGGACAGGCGGGCAGCCGCGACCCCGTCCGTTCCCGGCGCCCCGGCCTGGTCACCCAGCAGGCCGGCCAGGGCCGGCAGCAGCACCAGGGCCAGCACCATGGCCAGGTCTTCCACGATCAGCCAGCCGATGGCGATGCGGCCCCGCTTGCTTTCCACCAGACGCCGTTCCTGCAGCGCGCGCAGCAGCACCACGGTCGACGCCACCGACAGTGCCAGGCCGAACACCAGACCCGCCCCCATTGTCCAGCCCAGCGCCCAGGACAGGCCCATGCCCATCAGCGTCGCCAGACCGATCTGTCCGATGGCGCCGGGGATGGCGATGCCCTTCACCGACATCAGATCCTTGACCGAAAAATGCAGGCCCACGCCGAACATCAGCAGGATGACGCCGATCTCCGCCAGTTGCGGTGCGATGTTCATGTCGGCGACATAGCCCGGCGTGCCCGGCCCGATCACGACCCCCGCCACCAGGTAGCCCACCAGCGGTGAAATCTTCAGCTTCTGGGCAAGGGCACCGAAAATGAAGGCCAGTGCCAGGGCCGTCACGATCATGGTGATCAGGGGCACGTCATGCATTGTCGAGACTACCTTTCATCCGGGCCAACGGTGCGGTTCCGGCGCCCCCGCCCTTGACCTTTCAACCTTTTAATACAATATCGCCCAATATGGTTGAGATAATCGGGATTACAACCGGTGCCTCATGAACTTTCTCCGGCGCAATGCCGGGCGGCACGCGGGCTTCTGGACTGGAGCCAGGAACAGTTGGCGCAGGCTTCCGGCCTGTCGCGCAGCACGGTGCGCGATTTCGAGTCGGGGCGCCACGACCCCCACCGCGGCAGCATTGCGCTGCTGCTGCAGACCCTTGCCGACCAGGGGGTCGAACCCCTGTCCGCCGACCAGGGACAGGGGGAAGGCGTGCGGTTCCGTGCCACCGGTCCACACGCCGGCTCCCCCCCAATATCGGTTGAAAAGTTTTAACGAAGATTTACCCGCATCAACTTTTCCCCGACACGCGCCTTCGTCGGCGCGTGTCAATCCAGCGCGAACACCATGGCCTTCAGGTACTGCGTTTCCGGCAGCAGCGGATGGACGGGATGGTCGGGACCGGCCCCGGCAAAGCGCAGGATGCGGCCCTGGCGGCCCGCCTCTCCCAGGCCGCGCGCCACCTCCTGATGGAACAGGGGCGGTTCCATGTTGTGCGAGCAGCTTGCCACCAGCAGCATGCCGCCGGGCGCCACCAGCCTTGCCGCGGCCTTCGTCATGCGGCGATAGGCGCGGCTGCCCACGGCCAGATCCTTGCGCGACTTCACGAAGGCCGGCGGATCGGCGATCACCACGTCGAAGGTGCGCCCCTCGGCCACCCACTGGTCCATCAGGTTGAAGGCGTCACCCTTCTGCGCCGTCACCCGGTCGGCCACGCCATTGGCCTCTGCCGCCTTCATGGCGATGGACAATGAGAGGGCGGACCGGTCGACCAGCGTGACCTCGCTGGCCCCGCGCCGGGCGGCCAGCACCCCGAACCCGCCGGCATAGGTGTAGAAGTCGACCGTCGATTTGCCCCGGCACAGGTCGGCGATGAAGGCGCGGTTGTCGCGCTGGTCGAAGAACCAGCCCGTCTTCTGCCCGGCCGACAGGTCGGCGAAGAAGGTGGCACCGTTCTCCTCCACCGGGATCAACCCGTCGACGCTGCCCTTGGCCACCCGCACCTCTTCCTCCAGCCCTTCATAGGACCGGGCGGTGCTGTCATTGCGCAGCACGACGGCGCGTGGGTTCAACACCTCGTCCAGTGCGGCCAGAATCATGGGGATACGGCGGTCCATGGCCACATTGTTGGCCTGCACCACCACCACGTCGCCGTACCGGTCGATGATCAGCGACGGCAGCCCGTCGCTTTCGGCATGGACCAGCCGGTAATAGGGGCGATCGAACAGCCGCTCGCGGATTTCCAGGGCGCGGCGGATGCGGCGCACGAAGAAGCCGGTATCGATCACCGCCGCCGGGTCGCGGGACAGGAAGCGCGCGGCGATCAGCGTATGCGGGTTGAAGGTGGCGATGCCCAGGGTGGCCCCGCCGGCATCGGTGACACGCACCACCGACCCGGCCGGCAGCGCCTTCGCCGCCTTGTCCATGTCCACTTCGTTGGAATAGACCCAGGGATGGCCGTGCTGGGCACGCTTGTGCCGCCCGGCCTGGATGCGGATCACGGGCAGGGCGGCGGGTTTGGTGGCATCGGACATGGTCTGGGCGGTCCCGGCGGGCAGAGCTTTACAAGGTGGCGCGGAAAATACCGCCGCACCTCCCCTGGCTCAAGCGGCGGCCATGCCGGTCAGACCAGCGGCCGGCACAGGCGCAGATCCTCGCGGTAATGGCCATGGTCCAGGGCGCGGGCCAGGGCCATGGACACGCTGGCTCCGATGCCTTCGCGCTGGGGCAGGTGCAGATGCACGGCCCCGCAGCCCAGATCGGCCGCCACCGAATCCATGTCGTTCAGCAGCAGGTCGATGGCGGCCTCCGGCTCGATCAGGTCCAGCGCCAGGAACATGTCCACCTGCAGCACCTTGCCATGCTTGGGGCTGGGCAGCGCCTGGAAGGCATAGATGCCATGGATATAGCCATGGTCGCCCTCCACGGTGCGCAGGCCGCTGTCGGCCAGGGCCAGAAGCGTTCCCGCATAGGTACGCCAGGCATCCCGGTCGTGCGCGGCCCTGCCTGTCTGCACGAGGGGCCAGGCCTGGTCGACCCGGCGGCGGTCCAGCGGCTTGACGGAAAAACGGTCGGACATGGTCACCCGTTCCGGCGATATAAGCACGGCGATGTCTCTGTCTGCTTGAACGGTCCCGCCGGCGGGGTTTATGACGGCGGCTTGCAACGGGTAACCGATAATGCCGCGCCCCCGCCTTGATATGGATCAAGGCGCCGTCGCCACGATGCGCCTAGTCCTTCGGATATATGTTCATCAGCCAATCATTATGAAATCCTTCGATTGGCTGGCGAACAAGAAGGGCACATACTCGCGCATCAAGCTGTGTTGCGGGGACATGTTCTTTGGGCGCATGCTGTGCCGGGGATGATATCCCGGAGGTGATGCTTAATCGGGGGGCCTGACATGGCATTGGCGGAACATGCGTGCACGCGCGACGGCGCGATTGCGGCGAAGGTGGACGTCTCCCCCTGCAATGTCTGCCCCGTACGCAGCATGTCCGTCTGTTCCGCGCTGGAAGCCGACGAATTGAAACGCCTGGCCGACATCCTGGTGTCGGTCAAGGTGGAGGCGGGCCACACCTTGTTCGGGGAAGGCGACTGCGCCGATGCGCTGTTCAACGTCACCGCCGGCACCATGAAGCTCTACAAGCTGCTGCCCGACGGCCGGCGGCAGATCACGGGCTTCCTTCTGCCCGGCGATTTCCTGGGCCTGTCCATCAACGACACCTATGCCTATTCGGCCGAGTCGGTGACGCAGGCCACCTTGTGCCGTTTCCCCCGTCGCCGGCTGGAATCGCTGCTGGAGGATTATCCCAAGATGCAGCGCCGCCTGTTCGCCATGGCGTCCAGCGAGCTGGCCGCGGCACAGGACCAGATGCTGCTGCTGGGCCGCAAGAATGCCAGGGAGCGCATCGCCTCCTTCCTGCTGATGCTGTCGGAGCGCGCCCGGCGCCGCGGCTACAAGGAAAACCCCGTGCATGTGCCGATGAGCCGGTCGGACATCGCCGATTATCTGGGCCTGACCACGGAAACGGTCAGCCGCACCTTCACACAGTTGAAGACCAGCCGCGCCATCTCGCTGCTGGAAGGCGGCAAGGTCCGCCTGAACGACATCGAGAGCCTGCAGGAACTGGCCGAGGGCGCCTGATCAGCCCATGCCCGCCAGCCGGCCCGGTGCCGGCAACAGGCGCAGCAACCGGTCGGGCTCGGACGCGAACCAGGCATGCCCGCCCCAGGCCAGGGACGGCATCGCCTTCTTCACCTCCGGCCGGTCGCGGTCCAGGAAGGCCGTGATGCAGGCGACGCGGGACGGATCGAACCCGCCCTCCGCCGCGATCTCCAGAAAGGCGCGGGCCCGCTGTTCCGTCACGGGGCCATCGGTGGCCACCACCTCCACGAAGACCAGCATCAGGTCGGCCGCACTGCGGCCGCGGTCCAGCAGGATGATGTCGGGCAGGGTGCGGTCCGGCGTGATGCGCAGGCGCAGGCGCCGGATCCAGCCCTCGTCCCGCGCGGCGACCTTCGCGGCACTTTCCGACAGCCAGAGCACCACGGGATCGGCCAGGAAGCGGGGGGCGAAATCCTCCACCACGGCGCGCGCGATGCGGCTGCTGGGGCCCGGCGCCAGCAGCCGCGTCTCCCCGTTGGGGAAGCGTACCAGCACGTCGGCCCCGTCGCGATCGCCCGAGCCGCGCAGGCTGACGATGCGGGCCAGCGCCATGGGGTTCAGCGTGGCATCGGCCCAGGCCCGCGCCGCGGCGGCCAGGGCCGCATCGCGCAGCCCCGGATCGAACAGGGCCGCGAATTCCGCCGTCAGCGCATAACGCGGCTTGGAAGAAGTGGTGGGCACGCCCTGCCGCTCGATAACGGCACCGTTGGGGATCAGGCCCTGGCGGATCACCTCGTCGCGGACCTGCTCGCGGCTATTGTCCTGGTACCAGCGTTCGCCGCTGGCCTTGGGCGCGCGGGCATAGTCGGCACGCGATAAGGGATCGGCCGAAAACAGCATGCGCGTATCGCCCAGGCGCACCACATGCACGGGGTTCAGCCAGATATCGGTCCCTTCCACCGCCCCGACATAGAGAAAGGCGGCGACGGTCGCCGCGGCGGCGTCACGGATGCATTTGTCGCGTTCCGGCGTGCCGTCGGGAAATATCTGGCGCAGGCGGCGGGCCACCTCCGCCCGGTCCAGCAGGGGCGGCAGAACATCCATGCCTCAAAGCCCGTAAAGCCGGTCGGCCGCCTGGTCCAGCGGGTCGCGCGGCGCACCCGCCGCCACCAGCGCCGCCAGTTCCTTCAGCATGGCGGGATGGGGCAGGGGCAGGGCCTCCAGCTCATAGGCGGAGACGGCGACGGAACCGGACAGGCAGCGGAACGCGCGGTCGGCCGCCCGGCTGTTCAGGAAGGCCGCCAGCACAGCCGGACTGACCGGCGGCACCCCGTCGCCCGTGGGCAACAGCATGTTGAGATGGTTTTCGACCGCGACCCCGCGCGGGTACGGTTTCAGGAAGCTGGCGGGCATTTCGGCCGCGATCAGGCGGCGCGCCTGCTCCTTGGCCGTCGTGCGCTGCAAAAGCACGCAGGGCCGGCGGACCAGCAGCCATTCATCCCCGGACGGGGCCGGGTGGAACCAGGGCTTGTGGTTGGCCTTTTCACAGCGATAGGCGAAGCGGCCATCCGGCGTGACGCTTTCCGCCCAGACAAGGGGCACGGCACCGCGGCCGGCCCGGTCCGATATCTGCGGCTTGTAACGGTTCCAGACCAGGGGGCCCGTGGCCACGCGATAGCCCCAATCGGCCAGCCGGCTGTCCAGCGTGCGCAGCCGCGTCGCCAGCCCGGATTCCCCCGCATGGCGCGGCAATATCCAGGGGGCCGTCGGTTCCGCCGGCAGGGTGAAGGACCCGGCCGGCCGGATGGACAGTCCCCCCCCGCCCCCGCCGGCCCGGATCATGTTGACCAGGGCGCGGGGCGGCCGCCGGCGGCGACCGCCGGCCCGGCGATAGGTGGCCAGCACCGTCTCCTGCAGCACATTGTCGAACACGCCCCGGCGCTCATCGACGAAATCCAGCGACACGGGCGGGGCCAGTTCGGTCAGGGTGCGGCGCAGATGCTTGAAATAGTCCCCCGCCAGGAAGGAGGAGGGGGTGAGGAACGCGATCAGCCCGCCCGGTGCGGCCAGGCGCACGGCCAGATCCATGAACAGGCCATAGAGATTGGCATGGCCGTAAAGGCTGCGCGCGAACCGGGCGCGCAATGCCGGCTCCAGCGTCAGCCGGCCATAGGGCGGGTTGCCGATCACCAGGTCGAATTCGGCCCGTTCCGGTACAGCCAGCGCATCCGCCGCCAGACAGGGGGACAGGCGCTGGCCCGTGCCACGCAGCAGGGGCAGCAGCGCCGCCTCCACCATCACCCCGGAAATCCAGGCCGCCATGGGGTCCAGTTCCAGCCCGCGCAGGCGCGTGGCGATGGACCGGGCGGCGATGGCCGGCTCCACCCCCTTCAGCGCCGCCGCCATGCGCAGGGCGACGGGCACCAGAAAGGCGCCGCAGCCGGCCGCGGGGTCCAGCACGCGGGCGGTCGTCCAGTCCACCTTGCCCGCTGCGGCCAGATCGACCAGCCGGTCCGCCAGGGCCGGCGGGGTGTAATAGACGCCGGCGCGCGCCCGTTCCTCCGCCGGCATCAGGCCGGCATGCAGGGCCCCGATGCGGTCGGCGACCAGGGCGACAGGCAGGGGGGCCAGGACGGTGGCATAATCGCGGGCGACCGCCGCCACCCCCGCATCCAGCGCCACCGCCCCGCGCAGGGCCGGCGGCGGCGCCAGGTCCAGGCCCGTGTCCAGCGCCTGCCACCAGGCGCGCACCACCATCTGCACCAGCGCCGCGCCCTGCCGCCCGTGCTGGGCCGACAATGCCGTCACGGCAGCCAACAGCAACGCCCCCGAATCGGGGGCGGCGGGGCGGGCCGGCGAGGCCGTCGGCGGCGGGGGAACGGGACGGGGCAAGGCGGGGCGGAACGGGTTCGGGTGAAGGCAATGTTCCATGATCGTTCAGGGTCCGCCCCGACGCAAGCGCGTTCAGGACGCCCCCTGCTTGCCCACGCCCAGCCATAGCCCGGCCTCCCCCAGCGGCGTCTCCGGCGGCAGGGTCGGGTTGGGCAGGCGGATCACCACGGCCTCGTTGAACCGTTCCAGCGGGAAGGCACCGCGCGTGGACGGATGGGTGGACAGCATATCGCGCAGCGCACCGCTGGCCAGCATGGACCGCAGCCCCTGTTCCAGCCGCCGCGCCAGTTCTTCACGCCCCGGCGCAACGAAGAAATAGACGGGCATCGGATAGGCGATGACCAGCCGATCAAAGACCAGCAGGTCTTTCCCGCCCCAGATGGCAACCTCGCCCGCCACCTCTGCCACGCCGCGCGCGAAATAATCGCAGCGGCCGGCCCGCAGCATGGCGTAAAGCTGGTCGAAATGCACATTGGTCACCTGCGGTAGCCCGGCGGCCGCCAGAATGTCGGCGTCGGGCCATTGCGCGCCCTGGCAGGCCGTGAAGCGCTGCAAATCCTCCAGCGTGTGGACACGGGCGAAATCCGCGGCCCGGTCTGCCCGGATGACAGGCACGCGCTGGCCGATCAATCCCATGTCGATGGGGATGCGCACGGGCCGTATCGCCCGTTCCCGGCTGCTGCTCGTGGCACTCCAGGTGACATCAATGCGCCCGGCCCGCACTTCCGCCAGAAGCCGGGTCTGGGACAGCCGGTCCCGCACGGGTTCGATACGCACGGGGCCATGTTCGGCCGCGGTCTCCGCCATCAGGCGGCGGAACAGGTCGTGGAAATAGTCGGGCCGCTGCTCCTCCCCCGGGGCGCGCCAATCGGAGACGCGCACGACGGCCGGCCCTGCGGCCCTGCCCTCCTCCGCCCCGGCCTGCAATGCCGGCAGGAACACGGCCAGCAGCATGGCCAGCCAGCGGGACCCAAGCCAGCGGGACAAGGGTCCCCGCATCTTCCGCTCTCCTGGTATTTTCAGCCCAGTGCCTTGAAAAAGGGAAGCACCGCCCCGCAGGGTTGGCAAGGGAATTGGCGGCGGCACCGCGGGTGGCAGAACGGCTGCCGGTCAGCCTTCCAGCATGCGGCGCAGCAGTTCGACATCCTCGGCGAAGGCCGGGTCCGTGCCGCACAGTTCGTCCACCTTGCGCACGGCATGCATGACGGTGGTGTGGTCGCGGTCACCGAACTTCCGCCCGATCTCCGGCAGGGAGCGCTGGGTCAGCTGCTTGGCCAGATACATGGCCACCTGCCGCGGCCGGGCGACCGCGCGGGCGCGGCGCGCGCTGCTCATATCCGCCAGGCGGATATTGAAATGCTCGGCGACCTTCTTCTGAATCTCCTCGATCGTCACGCGCCGGTTGCTGGCGCGCAGCAGGTCGTGCAGCACGTCCTGCGCCGATTCCAGCGTGATGGCACGCCCCACCAGTTCGGCATGGGCGACGATGCGGTTCAGCGCCCCTTCCAGCTCACGCACATTGCTGGTGATCTTGTGGGCCAGGAATTCCAGGACCTTCGGCGGCACCTTGGCCCCGATCCGGTCGGCCTTCTGGCCCAGGATGCCCAGACGCAGCTCATAGGTGGTGGGGTGGATATCGGCCACCAGGCCCCAGCCCAGGCGCGAGCGAAGCCGTTCCTCCATGCCCTCCAGGTCCGACGGGCTCTTGTCGGCGCTGATGATGACCTGGCGGTTCTGATCCACCAGGGCGTTGAAGGTGTGGAAGAACTCCTCCTGCGTGCTGTCCTTGCCGGAGATGAACTGCACATCATCGATCATCAGCACGTCGACCGAGCGGAACTGCTCCTTGAAGGCCATCGTGTCCTTGAAGCGCAGCGCCCGGATGAACTGGTACATGAATTTTTCGGCCGAGAGATAGATCACACGGCGTGCCGGGTCCTTCTTGCGGATGGCCCAGGCGATGGCATGCATCAGGTGCGTCTTGCCCAGCCCCACGCCACCGTAAAGGAACAGCGGGTTGAAGGGCACCGCCTGCGCATCGGCCACGCGACGGGCGGCGGCAAAGGCAAGCTCGTTCGGCTTGCCCACCACGAAATTCTCGAAGGTGAAGCGCGGATCCAGCGGGGCCGACATCTCGTCGGTGCGGTCTTCCGTCACGGTCAGCGTGGCCACCGGCTCGATCACCAGCTCGGTCACGGGTTCCGGGGCCGGCGCGGCGGGGGGCAGGGGCGCATCGTTGGCGGCGACGGCGGGCGCCGGTTCGGACCGGGCGGCACTGGCCACCACGATGTCCACCGACTGGACGCCCGGATTCTCGTTGGCGAACAACACGCGGATACGGTCGGCATAATGGGTGCGGATCCAGTCGCGCATGAAGCGCGTCGGCACCAGGATGCGAAGCTGTCCGCCATCCAGGGAGCCGACGGTCAGCGGCTTCAGCCAGGAACGGTAGGCGGTTTCCCCCACCTCGTCCTTCAACCGGCCCCGCACCCGCGCCCACTGTTGATCCAGCGAACCCTGCACCGACATTCGTCCGTTGCTCCCCGCCCCAAGGCCCAACATGGACGCCCGCCGTACAAAGCCGGCGGAACGGCCATCCATAATAGAATAGGCATCACCCTGCGAACAGGCATCAGGCCGGCACCGTTCCCGACGGTCCCCTGCCGATGCCGCCCACCCGGCGTCACCCGACAATCAGCTCCCAGTTCCCCTCTGGCACCGATCATCCGGCACCTTGCCCCATCCTTATGTTCGGTTCACCCTGTTTGGCGGGTAATCTGGACGGTGGCGGAAATAAAAAACCATAACGACGGGAGCCACCAAGTGGAATACCCCCTTCGTATAGGCGAATTTCAAGAAATGGCCGCACACTGGCGGGAACCGGCATTGAACCGTGATTACGGGTCGATTACCAGTGATGCCTGACTGGATTGCTATCCAAAGGCGTCATGCACCCGTCTGCATTGCTTCCATTACCCGCGCGAACCGGCGGAGCAGGGATGCTAGAGGGGTGGGGGCAGAGTCGCAACGGGACTGAAAGGGGAACGCCGAAAAAAGCAAAATTCGTTCGCTCCGGCTTCAGCCGGCCGTCACGATTTCGGCGCGGGTCTGCATGGCCTCGCCCCTTGATACCGAACCCTGCATGCCGACAAAGAAAACCGCGCGGGCGAAGCGCACCGCGCGGGTCTCTCTACGGCGACAAGGATCAGCCCAGGGCCTTGATACGGCCCGACAGGCGCGACAGCTTGCGCGAGACGGTGTTGGCATGCAGCACGCCCTTGGAGGCGCCGCGCATCATCTCGGGCTGGGCCTGCTTGAAGGCCTCGGCAGCGGCGGACTTGTCGCCGGACGCGATGGCGGTCTCAACCTTCTTCAGGAAGGTGCGGATGCGGCTGACGCGGGCGCGGTTGATCTCAGTCCGGGTGGCGGTCTGACGGATGCGCTTCTCAGCGGACTTATGATTGGCCATGGGTAACCTTTACGCGGGACATGGAAGTGCCGTAGGAAGCGGCGCTTATACAGGCGGCCCACGCCCTCGTCAAGCCGGCGCCCGCAAAGCCACCATACGAAACTTGCTTGTCTGGCAAGCAGCAGCCGGCGGCACCCCGAGTCGAACCGGAGTCCACGGCGCATGCGCATCAGAAGCCGGCCAGTAAAACAATCTATATTGTTGCCCGCTTCATTTGACCACCCCACCCGTTGATCGGACCGGGTTGCATCAGGGGGCGGGGTCGCGCGGGGACAGTTGGAAGCGCACGGTCAGGCGCCCGCCCTGGGGCTGGATGGCGATATCCAGCACCTCGGCCTGGCGGGTCCAGCGGCCATCGGCCCCGCGTGTCCAGCCAAGCTGGGGCAGGGTTTCGGCATAAAAGCGGGTGACGGCGTCGATGCCGGCCTGGCCCGTGGCGGTGGATTGCACGATGCGGCCGGTCGGATTGTCGAAGACCAGCGCATCGTCGGGTGCGGCGACCAGGCCCGGCGCCAGGGGCACATCCTCTGTCCCCGGCACGAAAGCGGCCAGGGCCGGGACGGGCGCCAGCCCGCAGGCAAAGATGAACAGCACGGCGGAAAGCAGGGCGCGCGGCCCCCGGATCAGGTGCGTCATGGTATCCAACTGGATACCTTACCGCTGCCGCCGCGCACAGAAAAAAGTGGACCGCCCGGCCTGGGTGATGCGGGCCACGCCGCCGGTGACCCCGACATCGCAGTCGCACCGGCCGCAACCCTCCCCCTCCCGGCCATAGACCTGGAAGCTGTGCTGGAAATAGCCCAGTTCGCCGTCGGACTGCACGAAATCGCGCAAGCTCGATCCGCCGGCGGCGATGGCCTCGTTCAGCACGTCGCGGATGATGGGCACCAGCCGTTCGGCATCGGCACCGGCCACGCTGGCGCCCGTGCGCGTCGGGTCGATGCCGGCCCGGTACAACGCCTCGCAGACATAGATGTTGCCCAGCCCTGCCACCACCTTCTGGTCCAGCAGCAATGATTTGATGGGCCCGGCCCGGCCTGCCAGCCGCGCCGACAGGCCCGCGGCATGGAAGCCGTTGCCCAGCGGTTCCGGCCCCAGGGCGGACAGCATGGGGTGCGCCTCCATCCCCGTTTCGTCGAACAGGTCCATGAAGCCGAAACGCCGGATATCGTTATAGGTGACGACCCAGCCATCATCGGTGTGGAAGACCAGATGGTCGTGCGCCGCCGGGGCGGCGGCCGGGCCGGGCTTCACCACCATGCTGCCCGACATGCCCAGATGGATCATCCAGACCAGCCCGCCTTCCACGCGGATCAGGATGTATTTGGCGCGCCGGTCGAGCGACAGGACCTGTCGCCCCGTCAGGCGCCGGGCGAAATCCGCAGGCAGCGGAAAGCGCAGGTCGGGCCGGTGCTGGTCCACCCGCACCAGCCGCCGCCCCTCCAGCTTCATGGCGAGGCCGCGGCGGACGGTTTCAACCTCGGGCAATTCGGGCATGGTGGCACGGGGCTCCAGGTGGAACGGGACACCGGTGATAGCACAGGCCCGCCCCGGCGCGCACATGCCATGGCACCGGGGTGCAACCCCGAGCGGCTGGATCAGCCACGCAGGCTCAGTTCCACGCCCAGCGACCGCAGCGCGTCCCAGTAGCCGGGATAGGTCTTGGCCACGCAACCGGGGTCCAGGATGGTGATGCCACGGATCTTCAGGCCGGCCAGCGCGAAGGACATGGCGATGCGATGATCGGCATAGGTATGGATATCGGCGGGCAGGTCCTGTCCGGCCAGCGCCGGATCGGCCGCCACGATCAGGTCGTCCCCCTCCTCCCGCGCCAGGCCGGGGCGGATCTTCGCCAGTTCGGTCGACAGCGCCCGGATGCGGTCGCATTCCTTCACCCGCAGGTTGGAAATGCCCACGAACCGGACGGGATTGTTGTTGAAGGCGGCCAGCACGGCCAGCGTCGGCACGGCGTCCTGCATCTGCGCGCCGTCGATGACGGCCGGCATGTCGGGGAAGCGCGCGATCACGTCGCGCGCGCAGGCATCAGGCTGGGTGAAGGCATCGGCCGGCACGCCCAGGTCGATATTCCCGCCCGTCAGCACCGCCGCCGCCCACAGATAGGTGGCGGCCGACGCATCGGGTTCGATCACGTAATCGGCGGCGCGGTATCCCGTGGGCCGCACCCGCCAGGTGCCGGCATCCACCTGTTCCACATCGGCGCCAAAGGCCCGCATGGTGGCCAGCGTCAGGTCGATATAGCCACGGGCCCCGATCTCCGCCCCCGTCAGGGCGATATCGACGGGTCCGGTGGAACAGGCCGCCGCCATCAGGATGGCGCTGACATACTGGCTGGACAGGCCGGCATCGATCTCCACCCGCCCGCCGGGCAGCGCACCCGTGCCACGCACCGTGACGGGGGGGCACCCCGTCGGCGCCACCAGATCCACCCCCAGTGCCGTCAGCGCGGTTACAAGCGGTGCGATGGGCCGCTTGCGCATGTGCGTGTCGCCATCCACGACGACCGTGCCCTCCACGCTGGCCACGGCGGCCGTCAGGAAACGGGTGGCCGTGCCGGCATTGCCCAGGAACAGCGGCCCCTCTGGCGCCGTCAGGCGGCCCGTGCCGGTCACGACGAAGCTGGTGGCATCCGGTTCCGCGATCGTCACGCCCATCTGCCGCAGGGCATTGGCCATGTGGCTTGTGTCGTCGCTTTTCAGCGCGCCGGTCAGGCGGCTGGTGCCGCTTGCCAGGGCCGCGACCAGCAGGGCGCGGTTGGTGATGGATTTCGACCCCGGGGGCACGACGCGCCCGACCAGCGGATGGGCCGGCGGCACGATTGTCAATGCCGTCACATCCGTTGCCGTCACCATATCCCCCACCCCTGCCGCAACCGGAAAACCGGGTGCGACCCTATCGTGCCGGCAGCCGGTGGGGAAACCGGTTTTGCCACAGGGGCGGAATGTGCCGCCCGCAGGGCGGGACGTGGGGACAGTGTCGCCGCCCGCAGGGCGGGACGTGGGGACAGTGTCGCCGCCCGCAGGGCGGGACGTGGGGACAGTGTCGCCGCCCGCAGGGCGTCTTGCATTTGGCCCGGTCGTCAGATGAAGACCAGTTGGTCCCCCGGCCGTACCCCGCCCAGCAGGGTGACCATGCCTGTCGTCTCCACCGCCAGGTCAGGGCGCAGGCGGGGTTCGCGGATGCCCAGCGCGCGCCAGCCCATCTCGCAGGCCAGGAAGCGGGCGCCCAGTTCGGCACAGGCCGTCAGCAATTCATCGAACGTGCCGACGCCACGATGCGCCAGGGTGGCGTCACGCGCCTCCGGGCTGGTGCCATCATCGGAAAAGTCCAGCCGCTTCCAGCCGTCCCCGGCCAGCAGCGACGGCAGGGCGCGGCCCGTGAAGAACAGGGTGACGGGCCGGTCGGTGGCCACGGCGGCGGCGGCCATGACCAGGGCGTAATGCACCCGGTCGAAGCCGCCGGACTGGATGACCAGGGCAAGACCCTGCAGGCTTGCGGACATGGGGATCACTCCCTCTGCTGTTCAGAACGGATGATGCGACAGGTCCTTGTAGGCGGGATTTGTGCCGCAGGTGGGGCAGTCGGGATCGCGCCGGATCTTCACGCTGCGGAATCCCGTTTCCAGGGCCGAATACATCAGCAGCCGGCCCGACAGGCTGTCGCCGATGCCCAACAGTTCCTTCAGCACCTCCACGGCCTGCAAACTGCCCATGGACCCGGCCAGGGCCCCCAGCACCCCGCCTTCGGAGCAGGAAGGGACCATGCCGGGGGGCGGCGGCTCGCGGAACACGCAGCGGTAACAGGGGTGCGGGTCGCCCAGATGCGCCTTGAAGGTGGATAATTGCCCGTCGAAGCGCAGCATGGCGGCGCTGACCAGCACCTTGCCGGCCAGGAAGCAGGCATCGTTCAACAGGAAGCGGGTGGCGAAATTATCGGTGCCGTCGGCCACCACGTCATAGCCAGCCAGGATATCCAGCACATTGGACCGGTTCAGGCGTGTCCGGTGGATATCCACCTTCACGTCGGGATTGATGGCGGCGATGCGGGCAGCCGCACTGTCCACCTTGGACACGCCGATGCCGGCCGTGTCGTGGATCACCTGGCGCTGCAGGTTCGACAGGTCGACCACGTCATCATCGACGATGCCGATTCGCCCCACCCCGGCGGCGGCCAGGTAAAGCAGCAGGGGTGCCCCCAGCCCCCCGGCCCCCACGACCAGGACGGCGGAGGAGAGGAGCTTCGACTGCCCCTCCCCGCCGACTTCCCGCAGCATGATGTGGCGGGCATAGCGGTCGATCTGGCTGTCGGTCAGGTCCAGCATGGGCCAGGGCTCCGGTCGGTCAGGCGGCGAACAGGCCGCGCAGCAGAAGATAGAGGGGATGATCGGGTTGTGCCACCAGGCGGATGGTCATGGCCAGACAGACGATGACCAGCAGCGGGCGGACCAGCCGCGTGCCGAACCGGATCGTGGCATGGCTGCCGGCCCAGGCCCCGGCCACCTGCGCCACCGCCATCACCAGCCCCGCCGTCCAGACGATCTGCCCGCCCAGCGCGAAGACGCCCAGGCTGACGACATTGCTGGTGAAGTTCAGCAGCTTGGTGTTGGCCGTGGCGCGGCGCATGTTCATGCCCAGCAGCGCCACGCAGCCCAGCGCGAAAAAGCTGCCCGTGCCCGGACCGAAGAACCCGTCATAGAAGCCCACGGCAAGGCCCACGGTCAGGCTGAAGGCCGGCAGCGACAGGCGCGCCCTGGCCTCCATGTCCCCCACCCGCGGGCTCAGCAGGAAATAGACGGCGATGGCCACCAGAAGCACGGGAATCACGGCGGTCATGAAGCCCGTGCCCGTCACCTGGACCAGCGCCGTGCCCGTGGCGGACCCCACGAAGACGCAGGCGACGGGCATGGCCATGGTCTTCAGTTCAATCTGCCCCGCCCGCCAGAAGGTCAGCGTGGCCATGGCCGTGCCGAAGCTGCCCTGCAGCTTGTTGGTGGCCAGCGCCGCGGCGGGCGGGATGCCGGCCGACAGCAGGGCCGGAATGGTGATCAGCCCGCCGCCGCCCGCGATGGCATCGATGAAGCCCGCCAGCAATGCTGCGATGGCCAGGAAGGCGAGGATGTCGGTGGGCAGTAGCTCGGGCAAGATGGACGCCTGCTGAACGAAGAAAGGCGGCCCCAGTGATAGGCCGTGCGAACCTTCCAGGGAAGGGGGGCTGGACGCGCACCAGCCCCACCCCGCCCAGGCGGCCGTTTCCCTGGCCGCGCTTGCGGCCGGATAACGGACGGCCCATCGGGCTATTGCGGGAAACCGCAAAGGATACAACCACCTTCCTGCGGCACGTGCGGCCGTGCCGCCGATAACCCTCGCCCCCGGCGCCCGGGTTTGCTAAGAAGATCGTTCCAGTCGAACTCGGGCGGGATGGCACGGATGCCGGGACGTGTTGCGGATGGGCGGCGGGGCATTGCCGGCCCTGGCTTTTGATCCGATCGCGCGGGTGATCATGGTCCAGATATATGCAAGCTGTGTCGCCATCGATGGCATGGCCCTGCTGCTGCGGGGTGCATCGGGGGCGGGCAAATCCGATCTGGCCCTGCGGCTGATCGATGCCGGGGCACAACTGGTTGCCGATGACAGGGTCGATCTGGTTCGCGGCGGCGACGGCCGTCTGCTGGCCCGCGCCCCGCAGGCGCTCGCCGGCCTGATCGAGGTGCGGGGGCTGGGCATCCTGCCGGTGCCGTCGGTCGACCGGGCCCCGCTTGTCCTGGTCGTGGATCTTGATGGGCCCGGCGAACGCCTGCCCCTGCCCGCATGCGAGACCCTGGCCGGGGTGATCCTGCCGCGCCTGACCCTGGACGCCTTCCACGCCTCCACCCCTGCCAAGCTGCGCCTGGCCATGGCGGCGCTGGCCAAGGGCTGGCCCCTGGTCCCGGGCGAGGCGGCCTGGCAGGCCGGGACCCTCGCCGGGGCCAGGACCGGCGCCGGGGGGCGGGCATGAACGGCACCTCCCCCCTGGGGCCCGACGGCCGGCTGCCCGTCGTCGTCGTCACCGGCATGTCGGGCAGCGGCCTGTCCACGGCCATGAAATGCCTGGAGGATCTGGGCTACGAGGCGGTGGACAACCTGCGCCTGTCGCTGCTCCAGCCGCTGGTCAGCCAGACGCATGACCGGCCGCTGGTCATCGGCATCGACAGCCGCACCCGCGATTTCGACACCCAGGACCTGCTGGCGCAGATTGCCATCTTGCGGGAACGGGCCGATCTGCATGTGCGCCTGCTGTTCCTGGATGCGCATGCCGACGCGATCCAGCGGCGCTATACCGAAACGCGGCGTCCCCATCCGCTGGCGGCCGACCGCCCCGTGCTGGACGGCGTGGCGGTGGAACGTGTGCTGATGCAGCCCCTGCGCGATGCCGCGGACGAGGTGCTGGACACCACCCATTTCTCCGTCCATGACGCGCGGCGTCATCTGGCGGGGCTGTTCCATCTGAATGGCGGGCCGGGGCTGAAGATCTTCGTCACCAGCTTCTCCTTCCGCCATGGCGTCCCGCGGGAGGCCGACCTGGTCTTCGATGTCCGCTTCCTGGACAATCCGCATTGGGACAAGAACCTGCGCCCGCTGTCGGGCCTGGACCAGCCCGTGGCGGATTACATCACCCGCGATCCCGACTATGCGGAATTCTTCGGCAACCTGACCCGGCTGCTGGAACCGCTGCTGCCCCGCTATGTGCGGGAAGGCAAGCATTACCTGACCATCGCCATCGGCTGTACGGGCGGGCGGCACCGGTCGGTCTTCATCACCCACGGCCTTGCCAACTGGCTGAAGGAACGGGGATACAAGGTGGGCGAGGCGCATCGCGATCTCGACCGCAAGGAACAGGCCGCGACCGTCCCGGAGGACAGGGCGGCAACCGGCACGAACCCGAGGGAAAGCGCATGATTGGCTTGGTCCTGGTCACCCACGGCAATCTCGCCGTGGAATTCATTGCCGCCCTGGAACATGTGGTGGGCCCGCAGAAGCAGGTTTGCGCCGTCTGCATCGGCCCGGAAGACGATATGGAACAGCGGCGCAACGACATCCTGGCCAATGTCGCCGGATGCGATACGGGCGACGGGGTCGTCGTGCTGACCGACATGTTCGGCGGCACGCCGTCCAACCTGGCCATCTCCATCATGGACCGCGCCAAGGTGGAGGTGATCGCCGGCATGAACCTGCCCATGCTGATCAAGCTGGCCTCCGTCCGCAAGACGGGCGCCGGCCTGAAGGACAGTGTCGCCGCCGCCCAGGAGGCGGGGCGTAAATACATCAATGTCGCCTCGGCCCTGCTGTCCGACTGACCTGACGGAACCCTTCCTCCCATGAGCGAAAGCACCCTGCCCCCCGACGCGCTGTCCCGCACCGTCCTGATCCGCAACCGCCGGGGCCTGCATGCCCGCGCCGCCGCCAAATTCGTGCGGCTGGCCGGCGAATATGACGCGCAGGTGGAGGTGGAGCGCTGTGACAACATCGTGTCGGGCGTGTCGATCATGGGGCTGATGATGCTGGCGGCCAGCATCGACACCACCATCAAGATCCGCGCCGCCGGACGGCAGGCACGGGAGGCGCTCGACGCGCTGACCATCCTGGTCGACGACAAGTTCGGTGAGGATTGAGGATTTTTCGGGGAGTGACCCGCCCATGACGACGCGAAACCATCCACCCCGCGACGGCGCGGGGGATGGCCCCACGGCCCAGCGCATGCTGCGCGGCCTGGGCGTGTCCGCCGGCATCGCCATCGGCCCGGCCCATGTCATGGAGGCGGGCGCCCTTCAGGTGCCCGAATATTGCCTGGCCGCCGATGGCGTGGCAGAGGAGGTGGCGCGCTTTCACGAGGCCGTGGACAAGGCGCGCCGCCAGATCGGCAAGCTGAAATCCAAGGCCGGGTCGCTGCCCGCGGACGCCGCGTCGGACATTGCCATCCTGCTGGATGCGCATCAGGCCATGCTGTCCGGCTCCCGCCTGATCCGGGGCGTGGAACGGCGCATCCGGGAAGAGCGGCAGAACGCCGAATCGGCCGTACAGCAGGAAATCACCGTCCTGGCGCAAAGCTTCGCCGCGATGGACGACGCCTATCTGGCCGCCCGCGTCGCCGATGTGCGGGAGGTGGGACGACGGCTGATCCGCAACCTGATGGAAACCCCCTACCAGGCCTTCTCCCGCCTGCCCGACGGCGCCATCATCCTGGCGGAGGAACTGTCGCCGTCCGACACGGCCCTGCTGGACCCGCGCCGCATCGGCGGCTTCGCCACCGTGCTGGGGGGGGCGGAGGGGCATACGGCGATCATGGCCCGGTCGCTGGGCCTGCCGGCGGTGCTGGGTGCGGCCGGTCTGCTGCAGGGCGTGCAGACGGGCGACCTCGTCGTGATCGACGGGCGCGCGGGGCGGGTGCTGATCAATCCGCCGGCCGATGTGCTTGCCGATTACCGCCAGCGCCGGAGCCTGTGGCGGGCCGAGCGGGAACAGTTGAAGGCCATGGCCGGCCTGGCGTCGGTGACGCGGGACGGCGCCGCGATCACCCTGCACGCCAATCTGGAACTGCCGCGGGAGCTGGATGGCGCGCGCGATGGCGGGGCCGGGGGCATCGGTCTGCTGCGGACCGAGTTCCTCTACATGAACCGCGACGACCTGCCGGGGGAGGAGGAGCAGTACGAGGTGCTGCGCGACCTGGTCATCGCCATGGAGGGGCGGCCCGTCACGGCCCGCACCCTGGATGTGGGCGGGGAGAAGCTGGCCGGCGCGCTGGCCGACCGGTTCGCCACGCCGGCCAACCCGGCACTGGGCCTGCGCGCCATCCGCCTGGGGCTGAAGGAACCGAAACTGCTGGAAGCGCAGTTGGCCGCCATGCTGCGGGCCAGTGCCCACGGGCCGCTGCGCATCCTGGTGCCCATGATCTCGCAGCCGTCGGAAATGCGGCGGGTGCGGGAATTGCTGCGCGCCGTGGCCCGCCGGCTGGTCCGGCGCGGTCATGCCATCGCCGACCCGCTGCCGCCGCTGGGGGCCATGATCGAGATACCGGGCGCCGCCCTGGCGGCCGACAGTCTGGCATCGGTATCCGATTTCTTCGCGATCGGGACGAACGACCTGATCCAGTACACGCTGGCCATCGATCGCGGCGACGAGCAGGTGGCCTATCTCTACGACCCGCTGCATCCGGCCGTGCTGCGCCTGGTTCAGTTCGCGGTGGATGCCGCCCGGCGGGCGAAGATCCCGGTTTCCGTCTGCGGGGAGATGGCCGGCGATGCGCGCTATGCGGCGCTGCTGCTGGGGCTGGGTGTGCGCGAACTGTCCATGGCACCCGCCCACCTGCCGCTGGTCAAGCGCCGCGTGCGCGGCCTGGACCTGGGGGAGGCCACGCGGCGCGCGGACATGATCATGGGCCAGACCGATGGCGACCGCATCGCCGCCCTGCTGGACGATTTCAACGAGGCGCTGGGGTAATACCAACGGTCGAAATATCTCGACCGTTGGTATCGGCGGCGACTGCCGCCGCGGCGCTTCGTGGAACCGATAGTACCGATCCGCCGAAGGTTTGACCTTTGACGGATGGTATAAGCTCTAATACCAATCTCCCTTGATCGTGACCGATCAACGGAGACTTCGTGCGCCCTCAATCGCCGGGCGCCGACATCCGTCGGC
>NZ_JBLTXA010000022.1:0-78664 GCF_048066175.1 Niveispirillum fermenti
AAAGCGGCCGGGTGCCCGGAAGACGGGAACCGGCCGCGCCCCCCCTGTCGATAATCATTATGTGACAAATGTCTTGCGGGACGGTCGGGTCCGGCCCGTGCGACATTGGACTATCCCCCCGCGCATGGGGGGTTCTTCTGGCTTCCAACCCTTCATGGGGACTTGCGATGATCGAGAAAGTGGGCGTGATCGGGGCCGGTCAGATGGGCAGCGGCATCGTGCAGGTATGCGCCGTGGCCGGCCTGTCGGTCGTCCTGTCGGACATCAATGCCGAACAGCTCACCAAATCGGTGGCCGGCATCGCCCGGAACCTCGACCGGCAGGTCGCCAAGGGCAAGCTGTCCGAAGCGGACAAGGATGCCGCACTCGCCCGCATCGTCACGGGCACGGACCTGTCCGTCTTCCATGACAGCGATCTGGTGATCGAGGCGGCGACGGAGGCCGAAGAGGTCAAGCGCATGATCCTGAAGGCGCTGGTGCCGAACCTGTCGCCCACGGCCATCATCGCCACCAACACCAGTTCCATTTCCATCACCCGTCTGGCCGCCGCCACCGACCGGCCGGCCAGGTTCATCGGCATGCATTTCATGAACCCGGTGCCGGTGATGCAGCTGGTGGAGATCATCCGCGGCATCGCCACCGATGACGAGACCTTCCAGTCCATCAAGGCGCTGACGGTCAAGCTGGGCAAGACGGCCGCCATCGCGGAGGATTTTCCGGCCTTCATCGTCAACCGCATCCTGCTGCCGATGATCAACGAAGCCGTCTATACCCTTTACGAGGGCGTGGGCGGGGTGGAGGCCATCGACACGGCCATGAAGCTGGGCGCCAATCATCCCATGGGCCCGCTGGAACTGGCCGACTTCATCGGCCTGGACACCTGCCTGTCCATCATGCAGGTCCTTTATGAAGGGCTGGCCGACAGCAAGTACCGCCCCTGCCCGCTGATGGTGAAATATGTCGAGGCGGGCTGGCTGGGCCGCAAGGTCGGCCGTGGCTTCTACGATTATTCCGGCCCGACCCCGCGCCCGACACGGTGATCAACCGCTGCCCCCGATGGCCGCCCCCGATGATCACCCGCCGACGGGTTGATCATCGGGGGCGGCCATCGGGCGTAGTACCGGCTTGGCCGGACGGTCACCTGTACCAACCAGCCCCACCGATGCTAGGCTGTTGCGATTGCGGAACAGCCGGCGGAGATGAGGGTGCGTTCTGTTGCATGGCGTTGTGTCGGGGCCGGGCTGCTGGCCGTCCTGCTGTCCTTTTCCAGCCCGGCCCCCGTTGGCGCCAGGGATTTCACCCAGGCCCTGCAGCAAAGGCTGACCGGCGGTATCGGCACGCCGGAAACCGACCGCGACAGCCAGGACCTGCTGACGCTGGACCGCTTCTATGAACAGCGCCAGTACAGGCCCGCCTGGATCGAGGAGGGCCGGCCCACGGCCCGTGCCGGCCTGCTGCTGGTCGCGCTGCAGAAGGCGCCCTCGGAAGGGTTGAACCCCGCCGATTACGGTGTGGCCCGTATCCGCAACCTGATGGAGCGCGGCGACAGCCCCGATGCGCTGGCCGAACTGGAAGTGCTCCTGTCGCACGGCGCGCTGGATTACGGCCGCGACCTGGCCACGGGCCGGCTGGCGCCCATGTCGATTGACAGCGAGCTTTACGTCGAAAAGCGCGAGATCGACCCGCTGGCCCTGCTGAACCGGCTGACCGGGGTGGAGGACCCCGCTGCGGAACTGGCGGGCCTGCCCCCGCGCCGGGCCGAGTATCAGCGGCTGAAAACCGCCCTGCAGCATTATCGCGAACTGGCCGCCGCGGGCGGCTGGAAGCCCGTGCCCCCGGCCGATGCCTCGCTGAAGCCCGGCAACAGCGATCCGCGCCTGCCGGCCCTCAGGGCCCGGCTGCGCGTCACGGGCGAGTTGCCGGCCGGCGCCCCGGTTCCGGCCGATGCCGATTTCTTCGATGATGCCACGGTGGCGGCCCTGAAGCGCTTTCAGCAGCGTCACGGGCTCGAGCCCGACGGGGTGCTGGGCCGGCAGACCCTGCTGGCGCTGAACATCACGGCCGACCAGCGGGTGGCCCAGATCGCGCTGAACATGGAACGCTGGCGCTGGATGCCCGTGGATATGGGCCGGGCCTATATCCTGGTCAATCTGGCCGCCTTCCACCTGTCCATCTTCGACCAGGGCAATGTGGTCCACGAGGCCAGGGTCGTGGTGGGGGCCAGTTCGACCCGCACGCCGGTCTTTTCCCGCAACATGAGCTATCTGGAGGTCAATCCCTACTGGCACGTGCCGAGCAGCATCGTGCGCAAGGAGATATTCCCCAAGGCCAGGCGCGACCCCTCCTATCTTGCCGCGCACGGGTACGAGCTGCTGTCCGACTGGTCGGAAACGGCCGTACCCATCAATCCCGCCTCGCTGGACTGGGCCCATATGACCAGCCTGCCTTACCGCGTGCGACAGAAACCCGGCGACCATAACAGCCTGGGGCGCATCAAGATGATGTTCCCCAACCAGTTCGACGTCTATCTGCACGACACGCCGGCCAAGAGCCTGTTCAACCGCGCCAGCCGCAGTTTCAGCCATGGCTGCATCCGGGTGGAGCATCCGTTCGACGTGGCGGAAACCATACTGCGGCTGACCGGCACGGTCGACTGGCCCCGCGCCCGGCTGGATACCGCCCTGGCCAGCGGCCAGCGCACGGTGGTGCGCCTGAAGCAGCCGATCCCCATCCATATCTCATATGTCACAGCCTTCGTTGCCGACGATGGAAGCACCCATTTCCGCTCCGACATCTATGGCCGCGATCGCAAGCTGGCCACCGCGATGCGCGCTTCCCAGGTGAAATGGGACGCTGTGGAGGCCGAGGCCCGCATGGCGCCCGGCGGATCGGCACCGGGCCAGACCCCGGCCGATCCCCTTTGAACCACCGGCCGGACCGGGCATTTCCCCCTTGCACCGGTCCGGCTGTTCTGCCATGAGTGCAATTGTGTCCTGCTTGTGGCGCGGGAACATTCGATGACATTGCGAAAGAGAGTGTCCCCGGCGCAACGGACGCAGGGGGTGCCGTCCAGCGTTTGAGGAGATTGGGGGCATGGTGGCACGGCCGCTGAAGACCGACCGACCCATTGGCGACCGACCCACTGGCGACCTGACCATCGAAAGCGGTGCGGACCTTTCATCCGCCGCCGGAACAGCTCCCTCTCACAGTGACCCCCTCGCCCTGAACGAGATGTCCGGCCGGCGCGGTTTCCTGCGCGGCCTGGGGGGTCTTTTCCTGGGCGCCGGAGCGGCCATCGCGGCCCCCACCATCCTGACCAGCCCCGCCGACGCCGCGTCGGTCAATGCCGCGCGCCGGTCCCTGTCCTTCATGTCGCTGCACACGAAGGAGAAGCTGCGGGTCACCTATTACGCCAACGGCACCTATGACAAGGGCGCCCTGTCCGACATCAACCAGATGCTGCGGGACTGGCGCACGGGCGAGGTTGGGACGATGGACCCCAAGCTGATGGACCTGCTGTTCCAGTTGCGCCAGCGGCTGCGCAGCGACGACCCGTTCCATGTCATTTCCGGCTATCGCTGCCCCAAGACCAACGCCATGCTGGCGTCGAAGTCCGACGGGGTGGCGACCAAGAGCCTGCACATGGTCGGCAAGGCCATCGACATCACCATGCCGGGCCGGCAGCTGGCCCGCATCCGGCAGGAAGCCGCGGGCCTGCGCCTGGGTGGCGTCGGCATCTATTCGAAATCCGGCTTCGTGCATGTCGATACGGGCAAGGTGCGCTATTGGGGGGCATGAGCCCCCGCCCTTCCCTGAAACCGCCATTGTGAAACCATCACTGTGAAACCTTCACTGTGAAACCATCACTGTGAAACCGCTGCTGAAACCGGTCTGCTGAGACAGGCGGCCGGTGACAGGGCGCCGCCCGTCAGGGTGCCAGCCCTTCCGGATCATCGGCGTCGATGACACGCCGCGCCGTTTCCAGATCGAATCCCGCCCGGGCCATGGCCGCGACATCCTTGTTGCGGCGGTCTTCCCGTGCGGTGCCCGTGCCGTCGCGGTCGGGCCGGAAGGCGCCCAGCCGGCGACGGCGGGCATAGGCGATGGCGGCCATCAGATCGGCCTGCCCGTCCTGCGATCCTTCCAGGCCGGACAGGGCGGCAGTGACCTGTTCCTCCGCCAGCCCCCGGGCCAGCAGCTTCTGCCGGATCGTGCGGGTGGACCCGCCGCGGCGCTGCAGACCGGATGCCTTCATCTCCGCATAGAGCGTATCGTTGAGCAGGCCGCTGGACTGGTAACGGGTGATCAGCGCCTCCACCCATTCCCGGCCCTCTGCCGGGTCGGTGCCATGCGCACGGGCCGACGCATCGACCCGGCGCAACAGCACACGGCGCAGATTGGCGGCGGAACTGGCGAACCGTTCCAGGTAATGCAGGGCAGCCCGGTCCAGATAGGCCGGGGTCACCCGTTTCACCTTCTGACCGCCGGCCGTCTTGCGCGTGTCGTCCGTCACTGCCATGCCCCTGCTGAACGGGGTAGCGTTGCCGACGGCGTGCTGCCCGTATACTGTCCCCCGAAACGCTGCCGGTTCCCGGCCCGCGATCCGACACGAAAGTTCCGACCGTCCCATGTCGCAACCGACAATCCCCATGCCCCGCCATGTCGGCGCCGTCAACTGGATCGGCCTAGCCACGCTGATCCGCAAGGAAATCCACCGGTTCCTGAAGGTCTGGGTCCAGACCGTGGCGGCACCGGTGGTCACCACGCTGCTGTTCTATGCCGTGTTCGCACTGGCCCTGGGGGGCGTGGTGCGGACGGTGGGGGATGTGCCCTTCCTGCTGTTCCTGGCGCCGGGCCTGATCATGATGGCCATTGCGCAGAACGCCTTCGCCAATTCCTCCTCCTCCGTCCTGGTGTCGAAGGTGCAGGGCAACATCGTCGATGTGCTGATGCCGCCCATTTCGGCCCTGGAACTGACGGCGGCCTATGTCATCGGCGGGGTGGTGCGCGGGGCCATGGTGGGGCTGGTGACGGCGCTGGCCATCACGCTGTTCGTGCCGCTGACGGTGCATTCGATCGGGTTCATCCTGTTCCATGGCGTGGCCGCCGCCTCGTTGCTGGCGCTGCTGGGCCTGATCGGCGGCATCTGGGCCGACAAGTTCGACCATATGGCCGTGGTGACGAATTTCATCGTCACGCCCCTGTCGTTTCTGTCGGGCACCTTCTATTCCATCGAAAGCGTGCCACCGACCTTCCGTTTCATCGCCCATCTGAACCCGTTCTTCTATTTCATCGACGGGTTCCGCTATGGCTTCATCGGCCAGACGGACGGCACGCTGGGCACGGGCATCCTGGTGATGCTGGGCATCAACCTGCTGCTGGGCCTTGTCGCCTGGCGCATGATCGCCCGCGGATACAAGCTGAAGGCCTGACGGCCGCAACCGGACCAGGAGCGCGCCTTTCATGTCGATGGATCAGGGCCACCGCCCGGCCGGGGCCTTCAATGCCGGCATCGACCGGCGGGTGCCGCCATTCCACTGGGTCGCCTTCGCCACATTATGCCAGCGGGAACTGCGGCGCATGGTCAAGATGGCCGCCGCCTTCCTGATCGCGCCGGCGTTGATGGCCATGATCTATTTCGTCTGCTTCCTGTTCGGGCTGGGACCGCAGCGGGGCACGCCGCATGGCGATGCCGTGCTGACCTATCTGGTGCCGGGCCTGATCATGCTGTCCATCCTGCTGCGCGCGGCGGAAAATGGCGGCTTCATGCTGCTATACAGCAAGATCGAAGGCCATATCATCGACGAGCTGATGGCCCCCATCGGCGCGCGGGAAACGGTGCCGGCCTATCTGCTGGCCGGTGTGGTGGCGGGCATGGGCAGCGGGCTGGTGGTCTGGCTCGCTTCCCTGCTGTTCTGGCCGCTGCCGGTGGAGCATCCGCTGATGGCCCTGGGTTTCGCCCTGGCGGGGGCGCTGTTCATGGCGCTGTGCGGTCTTCTGTGCGGGCTGGCCAGCACGAAATGGGACCATATCTCGGCCTATTTCACCTTCCTGTTCACGCCGCTCTCCTTCCTGTCGGGCCTGTTCGCGCCGGTGGACGCCATGCCGCCCCTGCTGGCCACGATCGTGAAGCTGAACCCCATCTATCACGCCATGGAGGGGTTCCGGCACGGCATGCTGGGGGCCGCGTCACAATCCCCCGCCCTGTCGGCCCTGTTCCTTCTGGCCAGCATCGTGCTGCTCTATGCGCTGGCGACACGGCTTTATGCATCGGGCTGGCGTATGAAGAGTTAAGCGACGGTAACAGGCGCGCTATCATCGGTTACAGCGCGCGGAAATTTGTAACCCCCCTGCAAATGCGGCGGACAGGGGGCACCGGGCAGCCGCATAGTCCCAAGGCGAGATACCGGAAGCGATGAGACACAGGAAGCGACCCATGGATGGCACCCTGTCCAGCAACCCGCCGCCCAGCCCTTCAGGCCGGCCGCGCCTTACCCCGGGCATACCGGCGGGCGGCATCGCCGCCATCCTGGTCGCCTTGGGCGTCATGGGGTGGAGCGTGCTGGCCGGCGACGCGGGTGACAAGGGCAACTCGCCTTTCCGGATCGTCGCCCCGATACCGCCCGCTCCGCCGATGCCCCCTTTGCCCCCGATGCCGGCCGCCCCGCGCAGCCCCGATGTGCGGGCGAATGTGGATCCGGCGGAGATCGAGCGGGCCGTGCAGGAGGCCATGCGCGGCGTCGATATGGATGCCACGCGCATGGAGGCGCTGCGCGCCGCACAGCAAGGGCTGGCGGAAGCCCAGCGCGGCCTGGCCGAGGCGCGCGAGCGCCTTCAGGCCGAGGGGCGGGAGATGCCGGCCATCGCCCAGGGCGCCCTGCGCATCGCTGAAATGGGGGTCGCCGCCGCGTCCGGCGCCGCATCCGGTGCGGGTGGCGGCACCGGCGTGAACATCAACAGCGACCCGGAAGGCGGCAGCTTCCTGCAAAGCTTCGACGCGCCAAAGGGCGTGCAGTTCGCCAACATCACCGGCAACATCACCGTCGAACGGTCCAGCCGTGCCAGCAAGGTCAGGCTGGAGGTGGAAGGCGGCGGCATGAATGCCGAGGTCCGCGACGGGGTGCTGACGGTACGGGCGATCGAGGGTGGCCGGCCGGCGGAAATCAACCTGACCATGCCGGACAAGGGGGACCTGACCGTGGTCGGCCTGACCGGTGACTTGAATGTCGGCGGCCGGTCGGGCGGCAAGCTGACCGTGCAGTTGAAGCGCGGCGACATTTCGGCCGAGCGGGTCGATGCCCTGTCGGTCGATATCCAGGAACGGGGATCGGTTTCCGTGCAGCGCGTTGACGGGCCGTTGCGGTTCGGCGTTTCCGGCATGGGCGAATTGTCGGTGGAACGGGTGGAAACCGCACAGATCGAGGTGCGGGGCCGTGGCACCGTGTCGCTGGGCCGGGTCAATGACGGGCTGACCCTGTCGCTGCCGGGCCAGGCAGAAATCGATATCGGCCGCGTCAACGGGGCCGTGAAGGCGGATTTCCCCGGCGCCGGCCGCGTCAGCATCGGGGAGGGTGATGCCGAACCCCTGCAGCTTACCCTGACCGGGTCCGGCAAGTTCGAGTTCAACGGCACGGCGCACGATCCCCGCATTTCGGCCAGCGGATCCGGCAATGTCTATATCGCCCGACATCAGGGCCAGGCCAATGTGCGCAATACCGGTTCCGGCACGACCTATGTCGGGGAATGAGGGTGGATAGGGGGACACCCGCATGGCCGTCCGCCGCCCCCCTTCACGACAGCCGCCGGCAGCATCGCCCGTACCGCCGGCCGCCGGTGAACTGGACGGGCGCATCCGGCAGGCGGAAGTGGAGCGGATGCGGCGCCAGGCGGCCGACCGCGGCTTTCAGGACCAGGTGAAGCGCGCGGCCCGTGACCGGGGCGAAGACCCGTATGAGATGCTGGCCCGGGCCATCCGGCGCCTGTTGCGCGGGGAATGATACCAGATTGCGGTAAGTGGAACGCATCGCAAATTGGTCCGGCGGCGACCGCCACAGCACCGCTCGTGCGGCGTGCCCAAGCCAACGGATGTTGGCGCCGGCATTTGAGGGCGGTGATCAGAGCCAACAGGTTCTGGTCACCGCAACGCAGTATGACGCCCCGTTTGGCCGGGCGCCCCCCGTCCACAGCCGGCGGAAATATGGCGGCGATACGGCGCGGGGCCGCCATATTGTCTTCGTTTGTCCCCGCACGGGTCCAATCGCGAACATTTTTGAGGGGTTTCATGGAGATGTCGGGAACGGCACGGCACGTCAGCCGTTACCGGTATACGAGCTCCCTGCTTCTCCTCCCTGACCTTCGTGGCCCCGGCTTTCGCCGGGGCTTTTTTTATGTGCGGACCGGCGGTCGCCCACCTATCAGGCGCCACCCTGCCCGACCGGACCGCGATGAACGGGACGGATCGCAGGGCGGTATCAGGCCTTGGGCGCGTGCTTGTTCAAGATGCGCTGCAGGGTGCGGCGATGCATCTTCAGACGGCGGGCCGTTTCGGACACGTTGCGGTCGCATTGTTCGAAAACGCGCTGGATATGCTCCCAGCGGACGCGGTCGGCCGACATCGGGCTTTCCGGCGGCGGGGGCAGGGGACCATCGGTCAGCAGGGCCGCTTCCACGGCATCGGCATCGGCGGGCTTGGGCAGGTAATCCACGGCGCCGAACTTCACGGCGGCCACGGCCGTGGCGATATTGCCATAGCCGGTCAGCATGACGACGCGGGCATCGGGCCGGGCATCGCGCAGGGCCTTGACCACGTCCAGGCCCGAGCCGTCGCCCAGGCGCAGATCCACGACGGCGAAGCGCGGTGCGCTTTCATGCGCCACCTCGATCCCCAGATGCACGCCATCCACGGCCACCACATCGAAGCCACGCCGTTCCATGGCCCGGGCCAGGCGGGTGCGGAAGGGCGCGTCGTCATCGACGATCAGCAGGCTGCGCGAGGCATCGCCGGTGAAGGTCAGCTTCGGCTGCTCCGCCGTTTCCAGCGATTGGTCCGTCATCACGGGGTCCCCCCTTTTTCGGTTGGGCTCTTCTAGATCAGCAAAGGTTTCTACACGGTGAATGTAGGATGTTTCCAGCGGATGGCTACCACGGCGCCGCCCGACTTGCCATTGGCGTATCGGACCGTGGCCCCGGAACGTTCAAGCAGGGTCTGCGCGATGAACAGGCCCAGCCCCATGTTCCCGGCCGCTTCGCGCGCCTGGGGATTGCGCCCGCTGACATAGGGTTCGCCCAGCCGGCCGACCAGCGTGGGCGGATATCCCGGCCCATCGTCGCGCACCGTGAGCGTCAGGCCCGGCGGCGCCCAATCGGCCGTGACCGTCACGCGGGACGCGGCGAACTGCATGGCGTTCTGAAGGATATTGGCCAGCCCATGCACCATTTCCGGCACCGACTGCACCTGGGGGGCCCCGTCTTCCGGTTCCCCCACTGTATCGATGACCAGATCGATGCCGTGGCGGGCATAGGGGCTGGCCGTCGTTTCGATCAGCGCGGCCAGCGGCACGATGGGTTCCGCCCCGCCCCGATCGCCCGGCCGCCGCGACAATTCGGCCAGGATGTCGCGGCAACGGGCGACCTGGCTTTGCAGCAGGGCCACATCCTCCGCGATGGGGCTGTCGGACGGAATGTCGCGGGCCAGTTCCTTGGCCACCACGGCGATGGTGCCCAGCGGGCTGCCCAGTTCGTGCGCGGCGGCGGCGGCCAGCGCGCCCACCGCCGAAACACGCTGCGCCCGGGCCAGCGCATCCTGGCTGGCGTTGAGTGCGGCCGACAGGCGGCGGGCACCGTCGGCCACCTGATAGAGATAGGCGGCGATGAAGCCCGCCGACAGGGTCAGCGCCGCCCATACCCCGAACCGGTAGAGCGCCGGCAGCCCCGCCGGCTCCGCCCCCGGCCAGGGCAGCGGCAAGGCGGCCAGCGCCAGCCCCGTGAAGCAGGCCACGGCCAGCGCCGTCAGCAGGATGACGGCATTGCGGCCCAGCGTGCTGGCCGCCACGGTCAGCGGTGCCAGCATCAGCACCGCGAACGGATTGTCCAGCCCGCCCGTCAGATAGAGCAGGACGGCCAGTTGCACCATGTCATAGGCAAGGTAGAGCACCGCCTCGCGGTCGCCCAGGAAGGGATGGGCCGCCAGCCGCCGGGCAGCATGCAGATTGATCAGGACCGACACCGCGACCCCCGCCAGGGCATGCACCAGCCGCAGGTCGAACTCGAACAGGGTCATGACCGTGGTCAGGGTCGCGAACTGGCCCGCCACCGCGATCCAGCGGATGGTGATCAGGGTCCGGGCGCTGACGCGGCCTTCCGACGCGGCCAGATGCGGGGCCGGCCGGGGCGTTGTGCTGTTGGTGATTGCCTCGCTCATCCCTATATCCCATGCTCAACCGGTAACCACCAAGACGGGGCCCCGCACTCTACGTTCCCGCCCGCCAGAAGGCCATACGACGTTCCATGCCGCCCGATGACCGTTCCGCCGTTCCCGCCATCCATGTCGAAGGCCTGACCAAAAGGTTCGACGCCCATAAAGCCCTGGACGCCATCAGTTTCGATGTGCCGGCAGGCAGCACGGTCGCGCTGCTGGGCGGCAACGGCGCCGGCAAGACGACCACCATCTCCATCCTGCTGGGCCTGCTGCTGCCGTCGGACGGGATCGTCCGGGTGCTGGGCCATGACATGCTGACGGAACGGTATCGCGTGCTGCCGCGGATGAACTTTTCCAGCCCCTATGTCGATCTGCCCCACCGGCTGACCGTGCGGGAGAACCTGACCGTCTATGGTCATCTGTACGGGCTGACGGGCCTGAAGCAGCGGATCGGCCGCATGGCGGAGGAACTGGACCTGGTGTCCATCCTGTCGCGCCCGTCCGGCAACCTGTCGGCGGGGCAGAAGACGCGCGTGGCCCTGGCCAAGGCGCTGCTGAACGATCCGGAATTGCTGCTGCTGGACGAGCCGACGGCCAGCCTGGACCCGGACACGGCCGACTGGGTGCGCGGCTTCCTGGAACGCTACCGGGCGCGCACGGGCGCCACCATCCTGCTGGCCAGCCACAACATGGCGGAGGTGGAGCGGCTGTGCGACCGGGTGCTGATGATGAAGGGCGGGCGCATCGTGGACCGCGGCACGCCGGCCGACCTGCTGGCCCGCTACGGGCGCGGCAATCTGGAGGATGTGTTCCTGGACATCGCGCGCGACCGGCGCCGTGCCGCCGCGGTGCCGTGAACGGCACTATCATCGGCGATGACGGCGGTGCCGGGCCGGCCAGCCGCCACGGCGTTCAGCCATCCCGACCGGTCAGCCATTGTGCAAGCCGTCCGCGTTCGGCCGCGGACAGGCCGTAGAAGGCGATGCCCATGCCGCCATCGCGGCGCCCATCCCGGCGCCAGGCAACGACCGCATCACCGGCAATATCCAGCCCGTCCAGGGTCAGCGTGAAGCTGAACCGGTCCTGCGGGTTCAGCAGGCCGCGATAGCCCAGCACGCTGAAACCGGCCCCGTTCACGGATGTGACGGCCAAAACCTGTTCATTGATGCGGGCCGCGACACCGGCCAGCGGCGGGCAGGCCCGCACCCGGCGGCGGAACAGCCGGGCCAGCCAATGGCGCAGCGGCGGGAGCGCGACGGGCCGGGCCGGGCCGATCGCGGCATTGCTGCTGGTACTGGCGGCGGAAATGACCATGGGGCGATCCGTCGGCACGGTTTGCGACTTGCCCAGCAGAACACAGGTGCTGTGCCGGGAAAACCCACACAGACGGCCATGTACAAAGGTGGATGCATGTTCCGCATCCCCCATGCGATTTGACTAGGCCGATGCGGCGCGCCACATTACGCGCCCCGCCCGCCGCCGCATGGCGCCCGTCCGATGACAGGAGGCCCCCGATGCCCGATGCCCTGCCCGTTGCCGATCTGGCCGACCGCGTCCTGGCCGGCGACCGCCGCGCCCTGGCACAGGCCATCACGCTGGTGGAAAGCACGCGGCCCGATCACCGCGCCCAGGCGGAATCCTTGCTGGCCACCGTGCTGCCCCATACCGGCAAGGGGGTGCGGGTGGGCATTTCCGGCGTGCCCGGTGTCGGCAAATCGACCTTCATCGAGGCGTTCGGCCTGCATGTCATCGGCCAGGGGCACAAGGTTGCCGTGCTGGCCATCGACCCGACCAGCCAGCGCACGGGCGGATCGATCCTGGGCGACAAGACCCGGATGGAGATGCTGTCGCGCGACACCCGCGCCTTCATCCGTCCGTCACCCGCCGGGGCCACGCTGGGCGGCGTGGCCCGGCGCACGCGCGAGGCGATGCTGCTGGTGGAGGCGGCCGGCTTCGGCGTCGTGATCATCGAAACCGTCGGCGTGGGGCAGTCGGAAACAGCGGTGGCCGACATGGTCGACCTGTTCCTGCTGCTGCTGCCGCCGGCGGGCGGGGACGAGCTTCAGGGCATCAAGAAGGGCATTGTCGAGTTGGCCGACATGATCGTCGTCAACAAGGCCGATGGCGATCTGGCCAATGCCGCACGCCACGCCGTGGCTGAGTATCGTCATGCGCTGGCCCTGCTGCGCCCGGCCAATGCCAGTTGGCGGGTGCCCGTTCTGTCCTGTTCGGCGTTGAACAATGCCGGTATCGACGGGGTCTGGGACAGCATCGGCGATTATCGCCGCATCCTGGATGACAGCGGCGATATCGACCGCCGCCGCGCCGATCAGGCCCGGGCCTGGATGTGGAACGAGATCCGCGAGAACCTGCTGTCCGCGTTCCAGGCGGACGGGGCGGTCCGCGCCGAATTGCCGGGGCTGGAAGCCGCAACGGCCGCCGGTGCGATCACGCCGGGCGCCGCCGCCCGACGGTTGCTGGACCTGTTCCGCCGGGTATGATGCCGGGCGACGGCCAGGACGTCGGGGGGCATATCATACCGTTTTGCGGTGAATTCCACTCATCGCAAGCTGGTATCACAAGCTGGTATCAGACGATCTGAAGCCTTTTCAGGACCGGCCAGGTCTCATTCGTGAACGTGGCGTCGCGACGGCGGAGTTCGGCGATATTGGCCTCCTCCTCCACGATCATCTGGCCGTCCTGGGAGAAGCGCTGGTTGCTTGCGCGCATATGGCTCCAGACCGATGCCACGGCGTCAACGCCCGCCAGATGGGCCGAGAACAGCATCTGGGTCATCTGATCCATCAGGAAGCCGCCCCCGGTCAGGGGAGAGGCCAGCACACCGATATCGGCGGAGAACCGGGCCCGCGCCAGCACGGCCCGGTTGAAACGATCGGTGTGCGGCTTGGCCGCAGCAGCCTTTTCCGGCGCGACGCAGGGATGCGCATTATCCTGAGAGGCGAGAATGGTCAGGGTCTGGCAGATCTGTCCGAAGGAGAGTTGGGGGAGCGCAGCCGCCAGTTCCCCCGCCGTGACGGGACCGGTGGCCAGATGCCGGATGATGGGCGGGAAGATCGAAGAACTGGCGCTCAACTCACCCATCGGGGTCGCGATCTTCAGATCCCGCAGGCTGGCTTCGCCAACCGTCAGGACGAAGGGTGTTTCCCGCCATATCGTCTCGCTGCGGAGACCATGAAGGGGTATGGGCCCCTTCACGAACAGGTCGCGTCTGAATTGCTGGTTCAGGATGTAATCCTTCAGCCCCTCGCGCCGCGTCCTGTTCTCCACATTGTTCAGCAGAGCCAATTGCTCCGTAGTGAATTGCAGATTATCGATCCCGTCGAGGGGACGCGCCGTCGCGATCCAGGTCAGCTTGATCGCCGCCAAATCCTCCACGACGTCCGCATGGTACATCGGGGTCCAGTGCCGATTGAAATATTCATGGGCGACATAGGCGCGCGGCTGGGTCCTGATCTGCTTCATCCGGGCGGCGACACCGGGATTGGCCTGGAAATATCGGGCATTGCCATCGGCCAGCGTTTCCGCGGCCTTCAACGCCTGTTCGATCCGGGCCAGGACCGGTATATCGCCACCCAGGGGCTGATCCATCAGCAGCCGCTGCAGGGGCAGCATCACCGCCCAGCCCGGCAGGGTGTTGTAGGAAATATAGACCAGCCCGCCGACCTTCAGCCGCCGGGCGATGAATGCCACGATGTGGCGCCGGTTCTCGGCACTGATCCAGCTATAGATGCCGTGCAGGACAATGATGTCGAAATCCGGCAGGTCCGTGCGCGCCGCCATCTCGGCAAAGCTGTCATTCAGGAAATGAATATTGGCCGTACCGGCCTCCGCCGCCAGCGCCTGGGCATCGGCGATCTGCGACGGATTGAAATCATTGGCATAAAACTGGATATCAGGGTTGGCGGCGGCCAGCAGGTTCACCGTGACCCCCTGTCCGCAGCCCAGCTCGCAATAGGTCAGCGGCTTGGCCGGATCGGGGGCCGTCTGGTTGGCAGCAAGGGCCGCGACGGCCAGCAGGCTCGGGCTCAGCTCCCGGTAAAAGCCATGGGTATAGTTGGTTTCCGCCATATACCCTTCGGACCAGCCGTTCGCCATCTGCCATCATCCTTGCCACAGCCGTCCCGGTCGCGGGACACCTGTTCTGTCATCCGAATTTGCGCCTGTGCGGGCAATCAGCCCGGGCCGCCTGCGGCCCATTCCCGCCCGCCGCTGGTCAGACGTCCAGGTTCGCCACCTTCAGCGCGTTTTCCTGGATGAAGGCACGGCGGGGTTCCACCACGTCGCCCATCAGGGTGCTGAACACATCCTCCGCATCATCGGCATGGTTGACCTTGACCTGCAGAAGCGAGCGGACGGCCGGGTCCAGCGTGGTTTCCCACAGCTGGTCGGGGTTCATCTCGCCCAGGCCCTTATAGCGCTGGATGGTCATGCCATGGCGCCCCTGGTCGATCACCCCCTCGAACAGAGAGGATGGCCCGGTGACAAGCCGCAGGTCCTTCACCCGGTGGCGCAGCGTTCCGGCGATGCCATAGGTGGTCGACAGATAATCCTGCATGGCGTCCAGCCGCCTTGCCTCCACGCTTTTCAGCAGGTCGGCATCCAGCACATGGCGATGGGTCACGCCGCGGCGCGTGCGCAGCAGCACGATGCCGTCGGCGTCCGCCGTGCCCTGCCAGCCGCCGATGGCGGCCGGCGTGGCATCGCTGGCCACACTGTCGCCCATGGCCAGGGCGCGGTCGCGGGCCAGGATGTTCAGCCGCTCGGCCACCCGGTCGGCCAGCAGCGCGGTACGCGCCGGGTCGTCCAGCAGGCGGAGCGACAGGGCGCCGACAATGGCCGCCTGTTCCACCACGTCACGGTTCCCGGCCTTGCGCGACAGGGCCTGGATCGCGGACCGGGCGGCGCGGGCCTGTTCGACCAGACCGCGCAGTTCGTCGCCGCCCCTGGCATTGCCGTCGGGGGCGACCAGGAAGACATCGTCCGTGCCCTGGTTGATCAGGTAATCCTCCAGCGCGCGGTCATCCTTCAGGTAACGTTCCTTGGCCGTGCCGCGCTTCACGCGGTAAAGCGGCGGCTGCGCGATGTACAGGTAACCCTTTTCGATGATGTCCGGCATCTGCCGGTAGAAGAAGGTCAGCAGCAGGGTGCGGATATGGGCGCCGTCCACGTCGGCGTCCGTCATGATGATGATCTTGTGGTAGCGCGCCTTTTCGATATTGAACTCGTCACGCCCGATGCCGGTGCCCAGTGCGGCAATCAGCGTGCCGATTTCGGCCGAGGACAGCATCTTGTCGAAGCGCGCCCGCTCCACGTTCAGGATCTTGCCACGCAGCGGCAGGATGGCCTGGTTCTGACGCGACCGGCCCTGCTTGGCCGACCCGCCGGCCGAATCCCCCTCCACGATGAACAGTTCGGACAGGGCCGGATCACGTTCCTGGCAATCGGCCAGCTTGCCGGGCAGGCTGGCCATGTCCAGGGCCCCCTTGCGGCGGGTCAGTTCGCGCGCCTTGCGGGCCGCCTCGCGCGCGGCGGCGGCTTCCACCACCTTGCCCACGATCTTGCGGGCATCGCCGGGATGCTCCTCGAACCAGGTGGACAGCGCATCGGCGCAGATCGCCTCCACCACCGGACGCACTTCGGACGAGACCAGCTTGTCCTTGGTCTGGCTGGAGAATTTGGGGTCCGGCACCTTGACGGAGATGATGCAGGTCAGGCCTTCGCGCATGTCGTCGCCCGACAGCGCCACCTTCTCCTTCTTCAGGATGCCGCTTTCTTCCGCATATTTGTTGACCGTGCGGGTCAATGCGGCGCGGAAGCCGGCCAGATGGGTGCCGCCGTCGCGCTGCGGGATGTTGTTGGTGAAACACAGCGTCGTCTCGTGATAGCTGTCGTTCCACTGAAGCGACACTTCCACACCGATGGGCACGCCCGCCTCCGACGCGCGTTCCCCCTTGGTATAGATGCCGGGCTTGTGCAGGGCCGTCTTGGACCGGTCCAGATAGGCGACGAACGCCTCCAGCCCGCCCTCGTAGAACAGTTCGACCGTCTTCGGCTCCACCCCGCGCGCGTCGGTGAAGACGATCAGCACGCCGGAATTGAGGAAGGCCAGCTCCCGCAGCCGGTGTTCCAGCGTCTGGAAATCAAACTCGGTCCTGGTGAAGGTGGCCTTGGACGGCAGGAAGGTAACCTCCGTCCCCGTCAGGACCTGACCGGCGCGCTTGCCGTCGGCAATCAGGGGTGCGGGGCCGACATCGGCCAGCGGGGCCGTGGCGTCGCCATGGGCGAAACGCATTTCCCAGACCCGGCCCTGGCGCCAGATGCGCAGGTCGAGGATTTCCGACAGCGCGTTCACCACCGACACGCCCACCCCATGCAGGCCGCCGGATACCTTGTAGCTGTTCTGGTCGAATTTCCCGCCGGCATGCAGCTGGGTCATGATGACCTCTGCCGCCGACACGCCCTCCCCCTCGTGGATACCCACGGGGATGCCGCGCCCATTGTCCCGCACGGTGACCGATCCGTCGGCGTTCAGGCAGACCTCAACCTTGTCCGCGTGGCCGGCCAGCGCCTCGTCGATGGCATTGTCCACGACCTCATACACCATGTGGTGCAGGCCCGACCCGTCATCGGTGTCGCCGATATACATGCCGGGGCGCTTGCGGACGGCGTCCAGCCCCTTCAGCACCTTGATGGAACTGGCCCCGTATTCCTCGGCAGCGGCGGAAACGGAGGGGGTGGCGGAGGGGGTGTGTTCGGTATTCGTCATGGTGCCGGAGTGTAGCAGAAAGTACCGTTGAACAGGGGTAAAAGCGTATTATCGCTGTCAGAATTCCGCATGGCACAGCCGCGATTGCGCGACCGTGACATGGGTGGCGGACGCCCCCAGCGGGCGGAAGATGGCGGCATCGGTGCCCGTCATCCAGGCCTGGCTGCCGGTGGCCAGAATCTCGTCGAACAGGGCCAGGCGGCGGCCTTCATCCAGATGGGCGGCCACCTCGTCCAGCAGCAGCAGCGGGGCCTTGCCCGTTTCCGCCCGCATCAGCCGGGCGTTGGCCAGCACGATGGCGATCAGCAGCGCCTTCTGCTCGCCCGTGCTGCCCAGCTCGGCGGGCATGTCCTTGGCGCGATGGGTGACGGAGAGGTCGGAACGGTGCGGGCCGATGGTGGCACCGCCGGCCACGGCATCCACCCGCCTTCCCTCGGCCAGGGCCCTGCGGAAAGCCTCTTCGGCTTCCAGCGCCGGCCGGCCGGCCAGCAGGGCGTCGATGGCCCCCGTCATGGCGATGCCGGGGGCCGGAAAGGGCCCCACCCCCTGCGCCGCCGCCACTTCCAGACGCCTTGCCATATCGGCACGCGCGGCGGCGACCGCGACGCCCATTTCCGCCATCTGGCCTTCCAGCGTGCCGAGCCAGGCGGGATCGACGGGCCCGTCGCGCAGGATGCGGGAGCGTTCCCGCATCGCATTCTCGTACTTGGTCAGCCGTCCGGCATGACCGGGATCGAAACCGAAGACCAGCCGGTCCAGGAAGCGCCGGCGCCCCGCCGAGCCTTCCAGGAACAGGCGGTCCATCTGCGGGGTCAGCCAGACGACGCAGATATGGTCGGCAAGCGCGATCTGGCCCCTGGCGGGCCGGCCATCGATCTGGACCAGCCGCCGCTCGCTCTCCCCCGCGCCGGGGTCGCGGCCCGTGCCGATCTCCACCGGGCCGGCGGCCGTCGCCACACTGGCCGCGATGGCCCAGCCGGGACCGCCGGTCCAGTCGGCGGCCGCGCTGTCGCCCACACGCTCGACCTCCGACAGTTTGGCCCGGCGCATGCCGCGGCCGGGCGCCAGGAAACTGACGGCTTCCAGGATATTGGTCTTGCCGGCGCCATTCTCCCCCGTCAGCACGACAGGCCGCGCATCGCATTCCAGACGCGCGCTGGCATAGGACCGGAAACGGGTCACCGTCAGGCGGGTGACGGCCAGGCTGGGAAGGCTCATGACCTTGTCATTCGGGAGGCCGCCGGAAGGGGGTGGGGTTCAGCCGGCAGAACATGCATCCGCCGGCCGCCAGCGGGCCACCCCGGCTCCGGCTGCAAAGCCCCCGCAAAGCCCCTTGTCACACGCGCATCGGCATCAGCACGTAGAGCGCGGAGGCGTCATCGGCATCGCTGACGATGGTGGGCGAGGCGCCGTCGGCCATCTGGAACCGGGCCTTGTCGCTTTCGATCTGGCCCGTGATGTCCAGCAGGTAACGGCTGTTGAACCCGATCTCCATCGGGGCCGCGTCATAGGCGACCTCCAGTTCCTCCGTGGCGGAACCGGCATCGGCGGAACTGGCCGACAGGGTCAGCGTCTGGGCGCCCAGCGCCAGCTTCACGGCCCGCGACTTCTCCGTGGAGATGGTGGCGACGCGGTCGACGGCGGCGGCAAATTCCTTGGCCTTGACCTCCAGCACCTTGTCGTTGCCGGCCGGGATGACCCGCTCATAATCGGGGAAAGTGCCGTCGATGAGCTTGCTGGTCAGCACGATGCTGTCGAAGGCGAAGCGCACCTTGGTTTCGGAAAGCTGCACCAGGATATTGCCCGCCACCTCGTCCAGAAGCTTGCGCACTTCCAGCACGGTCTTGCGCGGCACGATCACGCCGGGGATGGCGGCCGCCCCCTCCGGCAGGGGAACCTCCACCCGGGCCAGGCGGTGACCATCGGTGGCCACGGCGCGCAGGGCGGTACCTTCCCCGCCCTTGGGCTTGGGCGCATGCACATAGATGCCGTTCAGGTAATACCGGGTCTCCTCGGTGCTGATGGCGAACTTCGTCCGGTCGATCAGCGCCTTCAGGGCCGATACCGGCAGTTCGAATCGGTGCGCCAGATCACCCTGCGTCATCTGCGGGAAATCATCCACGGGCAGCGTGCCAAGCTGGAACTTCGACCGGCCGGACCGCAGCGTCAGCACGTCCCCCGTGGCATCCAGCTCCACCTGGCTGCCGTCCGGCAGCTTGCGGGCGATGTCAT
The DNA here is from genome assembly GCF_048066175.1 of Niveispirillum fermenti. Taxonomy (GTDB): domain Bacteria; phylum Pseudomonadota; class Alphaproteobacteria; order Azospirillales; family Azospirillaceae; genus Niveispirillum; species Niveispirillum fermenti. The sequence continues at coordinate 19,437 of NZ_JBLTXA010000022.1, forward strand.
AGAGCGTGTGGGCGGGGGCCGTGGCCGATCCGGGCCGGGCAATCTCCGCCGGCACGCTCTCCACGATCTCCAGATCCATGTCGGTGGCGATCAGCGACAATTCGCTGTTTTCCGCCCGCAACAGCACGTTGGACAGGACCGGGATGGTGTTACGCCGTTCGACAACGCTCTGCACATGCCCGAGGGAGCGAAGCAGGGCGGCACGTTCGATGGTGATCTTCATCCTGGGTCCGGTTGGTTGTCGTCCCCGGAAATATCCCACGCAAGGGCGATGTCCGGAAACGTTGCTGTTGGCGACAATCTCCCCCGCCGGCTGGCCGGAGGGGGCGCCACCATAGCAGCAAGGCCCCGCCCGGAACAGGGGTTTACTGCGGGGTGGACACCATGTCTGACGGACAGGTTCCGGCCTTCCATCCTGGTTCCCCGGACGGCATTGTTGTCCGACACCCGTTGTATAACGAATGTCTGATATAACCAGCGTTACAGGAACTGCGATGCCGGCTGTGGTGGATCACGAAGCCTGCCGACGCGCCGTGGCAGAAGCGACGGCCGAGCTAATCACGTGCCGGGGGATCGACGCGGTGACGGTGCGCGACGTGGCACGGGCCGCCGGCTACAGCACGGCCATCATCAGCCATTTATTCACATCCAGGGCCGACCTGCTGTCCCACACCTACCGGTCCACGCTGATGCGGGCACGACAGCGGATGGAAGCGGCCCTGACGGCGCCGGAAGGGGGCGGGCTGCGCGGTTATCTCGCGGCCCTGCTGCCATTGACGGCAGACCAGCGGGGCAACTGGCGGGTCTGGGTCACCTTCTGGTCCATGGCCATCGCCAACCCGGCCTTTGCCGCCGAACAGAAGCGGGTCACCCGTCAGATCACCGACCGGCTCGCCGCGCTGCTGGCCGATCACGGGCTGGACGAGGCGCAGGCGCGGGCCGGGGCGCGCCGCCTGCTGATCCTGGTCCATGGGGTGGCCACCCAGGCATTCTTCGACCGCGACCATTGGCCGGCGGAAGAACAATGGCGGCTTCTGGACCGGGAACTGACCGCCATCGGCCTGCCGCCCGTGACGGGCGGACAGGGCGCTCCCTGACATCCGGCAGACGTCCGGGGGCACCCGGCCGAAGCCCTAACCCGGCCGAAGCGTTATACCAACTTGCGATGAGTAGAACTCATCGCAAGTTGGTCCGGCGGCGACTGCCGCCGCGCCGCTCGTGCGGCGCAGCCAAGCCAACGAATGTTGGCGCCGGCAATTGAGGGCGGTGACCAGAACCAATAGGTTCTGGTCACCGCAAAATAGTATTACTTGCGGCGGTTGAGCTGGCTGACATCGCGCACCGCGCCGCGGGCCGCCGAGGTGGTCAGGGCGGCATAGGCCTTCAGCGCCTGACTGACATGGCGTTCCCGGGGGGCCGCCGGCTGCCAGGCGTCCAGGCCCCTGGCCTCCATCGCGTCGCGGCGGCGGGCCAGTTCGGTATCCGGCACGGCCAGATGGATGCGGCGGTTGGGGATGTCGATCTCGATCCGGTCGCCTTCCTCCACCAGGCCGATGGTGCCGCCCTCCGCGGCTTCGGGGCTGGCATGCCCGATGGACAGGCCCGACGTGCCGCCGGAGAAGCGGCCATCGGTGATCAGCGCGCAGACCTTGCCCAGCCCCTTGGACTTCAGATAGCTGGTCGGATACAGCATCTCCTGCATGCCGGGCCCGCCCTTGGGCCCTTCATAGCGGATCAGCACGACATCGCCCGCATTGATGCGGTTGCCCAGGATGGCGCTGACGGCCGCATCCTGGCTTTCGAACACGCGGGCGGGGCCGGCGAAGACCAGGGCGGAGGCGTCGACGCCCGCCGTCTTCACGATGCAGCCATCCACCGCCAGATTACCGAACAGCACGGCCAGGCCGCCATCCTTGCTGAAGGCGTTGCCGACCGACCGGATCACGCCCCCGGCCCGGTCCAGGTCCAGGTCGTGATAGCGGCTGGACTGGCTGAAGGCGATGGTGGTGCGCACGCCGCCGGGTGCCGCCTTGAAGAATTGATGCACCTCGGGATTGTCGGTGACGGCCACGTCCCAGCGGGCCAGTGCGTCGGCCAGGCTGTCGGCATCGACGCGGCGCACATCGGTGTGCAGCAGGCCGCCGCGGGCCAGCTCGCCCAGGATGGACATGATGCCGCCGGCCCGATGCACATCCTCGATATGCACATCGGCCACGGCGGGAGCCACCTTGCAGATGTTGGGCACGCGGCGCGACAGGCGGTCGATGTCGGCCATGGTGAAATCCACCTCGCCCTCGTTCGCGGCGGCCAGCAGATGCAGCACCGTGTTGGTCGACCCGCCCATGGCGATGTCCAGCGCGATGGCGTTCTCAAATGCCTTGAAGCTGGCGATGGACCGGGGCAGCACGCCCTCGTCGTCCCCCTCATAATAACGCTTGGCCAGGCCGACGATGCGGCGGCCCGCTTCCTCGAACAGGGCGCGGCGGGCCGAATGGGTGGCCACCACGGTGCCGTTGCCCGGCAGCGCCAGGCCCAGAGCCTCCGTCAGGCAGTTCATGGAATTGGCCGTGAACATGCCCGAGCAGGAACCGCAGGTGGGGCAGGCCGACCGCTCGATGACCTGCACCTCCTCATCGGTATATTTGTCATCGGCTGCGGCGACCATGGCGTCGATCAGGTCGATGGCGATGTCCTTGCCCTTGACATTGGCCTTCCCGGCCTCCATCGGGCCGCCCGACACGAAGATGGTGGGGATGTTCAGGCGCAGCGCGGCCATCAGCATGCCGGGCGTGATCTTGTCGCAGTTGGAGATGCAGACCAGCGCATCGGCGCAATGGGCGTTGACCATGTATTCCACGGCATCCGCAATCACCTCGCGCGAGGGCAGGGAATAGAGCATGCCGTCATGGCCCATGGCGATGCCGTCATCCACCGCGATGGTGTTGAATTCCTTGGCCACGCCGCCGGCCGCCTCCACCTGGCCGGCCACAAGCTGTCCCAGATCCTTCAGATGCACATGGCCGGGTACGAACTGGGTGAAGGAATTGGCAATGGCCACGATGGGCTTGCCGAAATCCTCGTCCTTCATGCCGGTAGCGCGCCAAAGGCCACGGGCGCCGGCCATGTTGCGGCCATGAGTGCTCTTGCGGGAACGAAGCTGCGGCACGGGGGTCTTCCTTCAACCGGTTCACGATAAAAGACGGTGCGCGATAAAAGATTACAAAAACGGGCACCAACGGGACAGAATGATAAAGGTGCGGCCGCCCCGGCGCATCCACCATTCCTGCAACCCGTATATGCCGCCATCCGGTGGCGGCTCAGGCCGAAGCCGCCGCGCGCGACGCGGCCAGGGCCCGCCGGCGCACGACCCGTTCGGTGAATTCCTGCAGGGCGATCAGGATCACCATGCCGGCCACCAGCCACAGGGGCAGGACGATCAGGCCCAGATGCTGGGCCAGCCAGCCCAGCAGGCCCGGCAGCACGGTCGCACCCGTGCCGGCCGCCGTCATCTGGAACCCCACGGCATGCGGGGCGATGGCATCGCCCACGCGGATAGGCGTCAGCGACACCAGCATGGGAAAGGTGGGGGCCAGTCCGAAGCCAAGGCCCAGCGCCGCCGCCATGCCCACAGCCGGCGTGGGGAACCAGGCGAACAGCAGCGCGCAGAAAAGGGCAATGCCCAGCCCGATGCGCAGCGCCGTCAGGGGCCGCACACGAGCCGTCACCTGGCCGAACACCAGCCGTCCGAAGGTCAGCGATCCCCAGTAAAGGCCGGCGATGGTGCCGGCCATCCCCACCTCGATCCCGTGCTGGCGGGTGAGCAGCGTGAACAGCCACTGGCCGGCCGCCATCTCCACCCCGCAATAGACCATGAACAGGGCGGCGTTCAGCCAGATCACCGGATGGCGCAGGGCCGCCGTGAAGGGCGCCACGGGCGTGGTGCCGTCACCGCCGCCGGCCCCCCCGCGTCCTTCCCCCCAACGCCGCATGGTCGCCAGGAACATCACCGACATGGCAGCCATGATCAGCGCGATCACGCCATAACCCCAGCGCCAGCCGGCCCCCGTGGTGATGGCCGCCGTCACCAGCAGCGGCCCCGCCGTGGCCCCCAGCCCCCAGGACCCGTGCAACCAGTTCATGACGCGGGGGGAAAAGCGCCGCGCCCCGTACAGGTTGATGCCCGTATCGATGGCCCCGCTGGCCAGCCCGCCCAGCACGGCCGCCGGTATCAGCACATGGAAGGAGGGCGACAGGGCATAGGTGAGAAGGGAAAGCGTCATGGCCAGGCTGGACAGAACCAGCACCAGCCCCAGGCCGGTACGCCGCACGATGCTGCCCCCGGCCAGCCCGCTGAACAGATAGCCGCCCGTGGCGCAGACCAGCAGGATGCCGAGATTGCCCAGCGGCCGGTCGAAGCTTTCCCGGATGAAGGGCCAGGTGACGCCCGGCAGCCCGTCGGGCAGGCCCAGGCTGACAAAGGCCAGGAACGCCATCCCGATCAGGGTGGCGGATATGGCGGGGCGGGGGCGGGCAGGGGTCATGATCCGGGGTGCTGGACGATGGCGGGCATGACATCACGGCCCGGCGCGGCCGTGGCCGCGTGCGCCAAGCGATATCACGCCTGCGACAGGGGCGGCAATCCCGTCCGGTTCCGGCCAATCGCCGGTCTGGACAGGGGCGGCCCGCCCGCCTAAAGCTCTTTGCGGATAAGATCACCGCCCTGGACAAAGGTTGCCGCCCGTGCGTATCGCCACCTGGAACATCAATTCCGTCCGTCTTCGCATCGATCTGGTGATGAAGCTGCTGGACGAATATGCCCCCGACATCCTGTGCCTGCAGGAAACCAAGGTGGTGGACGATGCCTTTCCACGCGGCGCCTTTGCCGACCGCGGCTATATCCACCAGCATATCAACGGCATGAAAAGCTATAACGGCGTCGCGATCCTGTCGCGCCTGCCCTTCCGGGGGCAGGAGATCCGGCATAGCTGCGGCAAAGAGGATTGCCGCCACGTCATGGCCACGCTGGAAAGCGGGCTGGAGGTGCATAATTTCTATGTGCCGGCCGGTGGCGACATTCCCGATCCGGCGCTGAACGACAAGTTCGCGCACAAGCTCCAGTACCTGGACGAGATGCGCGATTGGTTCGCCGCCACGCGCAGCAGGGACCGCCCCATGGTGCTGGTGGGCGATCTGAACATCGCCCCGCTGGAACATGATGTCTGGTCGCACAAGCAGCTTCTGGACGTGGTGTCCCACACGCCGATCGAGGTGGAGAAGCTGGGCAGCGTCCAGGCCGGCCTGGACTGGGTCGATGCCGTGCGCCATTTCGTGCCGGCCGACCAGAAGCTTTATAGCTGGTGGTCCTACCGCGCCGCGGACTGGAACGCTTCCAACAAGGGGCGGCGGCTGGATCATATCTGGGTCACCCCGCCGCTGGCCGGCAAGCTGAAGGGCCAGATGGCCCTGCGTGAGGCGCGCGGCTGGGAACCCAAGCCCAGCGACCATGTTCCCGTCATGGTCGATCTGGATCTTTGACGGGGGCAGGCGGCATGCGCGCCGGCGGTCAGATCCCGCAAGGATCGGCCGCCACGTCGCGGACCAGCCCTTCCACCAGGCGCAGCATCAGGGCGATGTCGCCGTCGCGCGACAGGCGGTGATCGCCATCCTTGACCAGCGTCACCTGCACATCGGGGCTCTCCAGCACCGCGGCCAGGTCCAGGCTGGTCTGCCAGGGGACATCCGGGTCGCGCTGCCCGTGCAGCAGGCGCACAGGGCAGCCCACGCCGACGGGCCCCGGCAGCAGCAGATGGGCCCGCGCCTCCTCCAGCAGGTGGCGGGTGATGGGATATCCCGCCGGATCGTAGGCCGACGGGGCGATGAACCTGCCGTCGCGCTCCAGGGCCGTCCGCTCGCCATCGCCCAGGCGCGGGCGGATCATCCGTTCGGTGAAATCCGGGGCCGGGGCGATGCCCATCAGGCCGGCCACCCTATCCGGCCGCGCCAGCGCCAGCAGCAGGGCGATCCAGCCCCCCATGGAGGAGCCGACCAGTATCTGCGGCCCGTCCGTCAGCCGGTCCAGCACGGCCAGCGCATCGTCGCGCCAGCGGCCGATGCTGCCGTCGGCCCAGTCGCCGCCGCTGGCGCCATGGGCGTGATAATCGAAGCGCACGAAGGCCCGGCCCTGGTCGCGCGCCCAGCGTTCCAGGGCCACCGCCTTGATGCCGCCCATGTCGGACCGGAAACCCGTCAGGAAGACCAGCCCCGGCCCGCACCCAGGGCTGCGGCGATAGGCTATGGTGGTATCGGCCCGATCCAGGCTATGTATCGGCGGTTCCAGGCCCATGGCCCCTTTCCCTTTTTATTTTCCCCTGTTGCGACTGTACCCATGCCACCCCATGAAGACGCCGGCACCCTACACGGCGAACAGCATCCGGTAAATCCCGGCCACGATGTCGCCACCCTGTTCGGCGGCGGGAAGCCCGTGATCCTGCAGGTGATCCCGACCCTGGTGACCGGCGGGGCGGAACGCGGCTGCATCGACATGGCGGCGGCCATCCAGCGCGCCGGGGGAACGGCCATCGTCGTGTCGGCCGGCGGCCCCATGGCGCGCGAGCTGGACCGTCACGGCGCCCGCCACATCCAGATGCCGGTGCAGTCGAAGAACCCCTTCACCATGTGGCGCAATGCCGGGCGGCTGCGCGCACTGATCGCCGAACATGGCGTGGATCTGATCCATGCGCGCTCCCGCGCCCCGGCCTGGAGCGCCTGGTGGGCGGCCCGCGGGGCCCGCATCCCCTTCGTCACCACCTTCCACGCCCCCTACAATTACAAGGGCCGGCTGAAGAAATGGTATAACAGCGTCATGGCCAAGGGGGACCGGATCATCGCCGTGTCCGGCTTTGTCCAGCAACACGTGACCGAAAGCTATGGCGTGGAGGCCGACCGGCTGCGCCTGATCCATCGCGGCGTCGATGTGGACATCATGTCGCCCGACAAGGTGACGCAGGCCCGCATGGCGCAACTGATACAGCAATGGCGCCTGCCGGAACATCAGCGGATCGTGCTGCTGCCGGGCCGGCTGACGCGCTGGAAGGGCCAGGGGGTGCTGATCGACGCCATCGCCCGGCTGGGCCGCCCCGATGTGCGCGCCGTGCTGGTCGGCGACGACCAGGGCCGCAACAATTACCGCCAGGAACTGGAAGACCATATCCGCATGCTGAACCTGGGCGGGCAGGTCACCATCGCCGGCCACTGCAATGACATGGCGGCGGCCTATATGCTGTCCGACATCGTGGTCAACGCCTCCATCGAGCCGGAAGCCTTCGGCCGCGTCATCGCCGAGGCGCAGGCCATGGGCCGGCCCGTCATCGTGTCCGACCTGGGTGCGGTGAAGGAGACGGTGATCAACGGGGAGACGGGGCTGGTCGTGCCCCCCAATGATCCCGAGGCCCTGGCCGGTGCCATCCGTGCCGCCCTGGACCTGGACCCTTTGCAGCGCCAGGCGGTGGGAATGGATGGCATGCGCCATGTGCGCGCCAATTTCACCAAGGCCGGCATGTGCGCCGCCACGCTGGCGGTCTATGCCGAACTGCTGTAGGCCGGCGGCCCATGGTGGCGCGAAGCGGCCCGTCTGCCGGGCTTTTACGGTTTCCGGCGCCAGAATCCCGCCTTGATTGCCGTGTAAGCAGCGTCAACCTTCCTGGATGCGACCGCCCGGCCTTGCCTAGTGCCGGCTTTTTTGCTCTAAGGATGGCTCGATTCCTCCGCTGGCGTTATCCAGGTGGTCATCCCATGTCCTTGCGTGCCCTGTCCGTGATTGGTCGTTCCGCCCTGTTGGGCAGCCTGGTGCTGGGGCTTGCCGGCTGTTCCTGGCTGGGCCTGGGGTCCGGGGAGCCCGAGGCGCCCGACACCCAGATCCTGCGCCAGAACAGCGAGGGCCAGGCCGGCATGAATGCCGCGGCACGGCCCGCCGGCACCGTGACCGTGAACGCCTTCCTGTGGCGCGCGGCACTGGACACGCTGACCTTCATGCCCATCGTGCAGGCCGACCCCTATGGCGGTGTGATCCTGACCGACTGGTACAGCCCGCCGGCCACCCCCAGCGAGCGGTTCAAGGTCAATCTCTATATCCTGGACGCAGCCCTTCGCGCCGATGGCGTGCGCGCCACCGTGTTCCGCCAGGAACTGCGCAACGGCCTGTGGACGGATGTGGCCGTCGCGGCCGAAACCGGCACGCAACTGGAAGACAGCATCCTGACCCGCGCCCGTCAGCTACGCCAGCAGTCGGCCGCGCCGACGAATTAAGGTTTACCCTCAGGCGCCGGGCGGGCGCATCCCCGTGCCCCCGGCCCATGGCACCGCAACGGTATGGCACCGGGACGGTGCCGGGCCCGCGGTCACCGGCCCTGAGGCTTTTGCATCAGCGCCGGGCATCGGCCCCTGTCACGGGTGACGCCCGGCGAAGCGACACCCGTTCGACAGGCCTATCCCCATGTCCCGCTACAATGTCCGCGAAACCGAAGCCAAGTGGCAATCCGTCTGGGACGAGCGCCGCAGCTTCGCCGTCACCGCCGATCCGTCCAAGCCCAAGACCTACGTGCTGGAGATGTTCCCCTATCCGTCGGGGCGCATCCATATGGGCCATGTGCGCAATTACACGATCGGCGATGTGATCGCCCGCTACAAGCGGGCCAAGGGCTTCAACGTCCTGCACCCGATGGGCTGGGATGCGTTCGGCCTGCCGGCGGAAAACGCCGCACTGGAGCGCAATACCCACCCCGGCACCTGGACCTATGAGAACATCAAGGCCATGCGCGCCCAGTTGAAGACGATGGGCCTGGCCATCGACTGGGAACGCGAGATCGCCACCTGCCGGCCGGAATATTACCGGTTCGAACAGAAGATGTTCCTGGATTTCCTGAAGGCAGGTCTGGCCTATCGCAAGGAAAGCTGGGTCAACTGGGACCCCGTGGACAATACCGTCCTGGCCAATGAACAGGTGATCGACGGGCGCGGCTGGCGCACGGGCGCGCTGGTGGAAAAGCGCAAGCTTTCCCAGTGGTTCCTGAAGATCACCCATTTCGCCGACGAGCTGCTGTCGGCCATCACGACCCTGGATCGCTGGCCCGAAAAAGTCCGCATCATGCAGGAGAACTGGATCGGCAAGTCCACGGGCTGCCGCTTCTTCTTCCAGATGTCGGACGGGCATGAGGATCTTGAGGTCTTCACCACCCGGCCCGACACGCTGTTCGGGGCCAGCTTTGTCGCCATCAGCCCCAACCATCCGCTGGCCGCCAGGCTGGCGGAAAGCGATGCCGGCCTGGCCGCGTTCATCGCCGAATGCAACCGCATGGGCACCAGCGAAGCCACGCTGGAACAGGCGGAAAAGAAGGGCTGGCGCACGCCGGTGACGGCGGAGCATCCCTTCGTGAAGGGCTGGAACCTGCCCGTCTATGTCGCCAATTTCGTGCTGATGGAATATGGCACGGGCGCCATCTTCGGCTGCCCCGCCCATGACCAGCGCGACCTGGATTTCGCCCGCAAGTATGACCTGCCCGTGAAGCCCGTCGTCGTGCCCGAGGGGGAGGACGCGGCCAGTTTCGCGGTAGGGACCGAGGCCTATACCGGCCCGGGCAGCCTCCGCAATTCCGATTTCCTGGACGGCCTGTCCGTGGAAGAGGGCAAGAAGGCGGCCGTCGCGAAGATCGAAACGCTGGGCAGGGGGCAGGGGACGACCATGTTCCGCCTGCGCGACTGGGGCGTGTCGCGCCAGCGCTATTGGGGCTGCCCCATTCCCATCATCCATTGCCCGGATTGCGGCGTGGTGCCGGTGCCGGAAGATCAGCTTCCCGTCACGCTGCCGGCCGATGTCACCTTTGATGCCGCCGGCAACCCGCTGGCCCGCCATGCCACCTGGAAGCATGTGAAATGCCCCTGCTGCGGCAAGGATGCGGAGCGGGAGACGGACACGTTCGACACGTTCATCGAGTCGAGCTGGTATTTCCTGCGCTTCGCCGATCCGCGCAACGAGGAGGTCGCCTTCGACAAGGAACTGGTGAAATACTGGCTGCCCGTCGATAATTATATCGGTGGCATCGAGCATGCCGTGCTTCACCTGCTCTATTCCCGCTTCTGGACGCGCGCCCTGTCGCATTGCGGCTATCTCGACCTGCCGGAGCCGTTCGGCGGCCTGTTCACCCAGGGCATGGTCACCCACGCCACCTTCCAGGACACCGACGGCAAGTGGGTGTTCCCGGTCGATGTCGACATCCAGGGGGGCAAGGCCACCCGGATCGCCGACGGATCGCCCATCACGGTCGGCCCCGTGATCAAGATGTCCAAGTCGAAGAAGAATGTCGTGGACCCGGAAGGCATCATCGGCAGCTATGGCGCCGATGCCGCCCGCCTGTTCATGATGTCCGACAGCCCCCCCGACCGCGATCTGGAATGGACGGAGGCCGGCATCGACGGCGCCTGGCGCTATATCAACCGCCTGTGGCGCCTTGTGACGGAGCCGGGCTTCACCCTGCCGGCCGCCGGAACCGCCGCGCCGGAGAGCTTCGGCGCCGACGCCACGGCCATCCGCCGCGCCGCGCACAAGGCCGCGGCCGCCGTGGGCGAGGATGTGGAGGCCTATCGCTTCAACAGTGCGGTGGCCAAGCTGCGCACCTTCACCAACGCCCTGGGGGATGCCTTCTCCAAGCTGACGGTGAAGGCGGCCAAGGACGGGGTTCCCGCCGACGAGGCCTGGGCCGGTCGCGAGGCGCTGGAATACATGGCCCAGATCGTCCAGCCCATCATGCCGCATCTGGCACAGGAAATGTGGGCGGCGTTGGGCCATGCCGACCTGCTGGTCGAAAGGGCCTGGCCGGCCGCCGACCCTTCGCTGGTCATCGATGACAGCGTGACCGTGGCCGTTCAGGTCAATGGCAAGCTGCGCGCCACCCTGACACTGGCCCGCGACATCGCACAGGAGGAGGCGAAGGCCGCCGCTCTGGCCGACGCCAATGTGCAGCGCGCCATGGATGGCAAGGAGCCGCGCAAGGTCATCGTGGTGCCCAACCGTATCGTCAATATCGTCGTGTAGGGAAGCGAGGACCCGGAAGCTTGAGTCTTGCCTCAATCTTCCGGGTCCGTTTTCACCGCACTATGGCGGTTCCGGGGCTAAAGACCCGGAAAATAATTGGACCAAGACTCAAACCTACCGGGCCTATCGTCTGGATTTCCGTTTCGGCGGAAAGGCGATAGAACAGGATGCACCCACTCGAACGCCAGGCGCGCCCATGTCCCACCGTCTCTCCTCCATCGCTGCCGCCCTGCTGCTCGCCCTGTCGCCGGTGGTGCTGGGGGCTTGCGGGTTCAAGCCGGTCTATGGGACAGCCGGCCAGCAGGGCCCCGTCGGCGCCGCGCTGGCCAATGTGCAGATCGACCCCATCGTCGATCGCAATGGCCAGATCCTGCGCAACAACCTGATCGACCGGTTCTATACCGATGGCCGGCCTTCCGATCCGCGCTACCGGCTGGCCGTCTCCCTGTCGGCCATGGAAGAGGAACTGGGCATCCAGAAGGATGCCACGGCCACCCGCGCCCGCCTGCGCCTGCAGGCCAGCTACGAACTGATCGACACCCATAACGGCCAGGTGGTCTACCGCACCTTCTCCCGGTCGGTGATCAGCTTCAACCTGCTGGACAGTCAGTTCGCGGTGCTGGCCTCGCGCCAGGATGCCTATGATCGCGGCCTGACGGAACTGGCCGACGATATCCGCACGCGCCTGTCGCTGTATTTCGCGCGCGAACAGCAGCAACCGTAAGGGGAGGGCACCCGGGCGATGAAGGTCCAGCCGCGCAACGCCGAAGCCTTTGCCAAGCGCCCGCCGCCCGCCACCCGGCTGGTTCTGCTTTATGGCCCCGACCTGGGCCTGGTACGGGAACGGGGAAAGGCGGCGGCGCAGTCGGCCTGCGAGGATTTGTCCGACCCGTTCCGCGTGACGGAGATGAAGGCCGATCAGGTCACGGGCGACCCGGCCCGGTTGGGGGACGAGGTATCGGCCATCGCCCTGACGGGCGGGCGGCGTGTGGTGCGCATCCGGGACGCCGACGACAAGCTGGCCCCCACCATCACCGCCTTGCTGAAGAATTTTCCCGCCGGCGACACGTTGCTGGTGGTGGAGGCGGGGGAACTGGACGCCCGGTCGAAGCTGCGCAAGGCCGTGGAAGATGCCGGCGATCATGCCGCCGCCATCGCCTGCTATGTTGAAGGGGAACAGGAACTGGCTGGCACCATCGGACGCATGCTGTCTGATCATGGCCTGCAGATCGACCCCGATGCCCGCGACTGGCTGGCCGGCAACCTTGTGGGCGACCGGGCCATGGCGCGTGGGGAAATCGACAAGCTGGCGCTGTACATGCTGGGTCAGCGACAGGTGACCATGGCCGATGTCCGCGCCATCATCGGTGACAGCGCCGCGCTGGACCTGGACGAACCGGCCCAGGCCGCCGCCGGCGGTGACATGGCGGAGGTCGACCGCGCCCTGCAGCGGCTTTTTGCCGATGGCACGGCCACCGTGGCTCTGCTCCGCGCCGGCCAGCGCTATTTCCAGCGCCTGCACATGGCCGTGGCCCATGTGGCCAAGGGCCAGACCCCGCAGGCCGCCGTGAAGGCGCTGCGCCCACCCGTCTTCTTCAAGCTGGAACCCGTCCTGACGGCGCAGATACGCCTCTGGACCCTGCCCAAGCTGCATCAGGCCCTGGATCGGCTGGTGGAGGCGGAGGCGGAGTGCAAACGCACCCATATGCCCGACGAAACCATCTGCGCCCGCGCCTTCTTCCAACTGGCGCAACTGGCACGGCGCTGAAAGCCGGCCATTCCAGCCGGGCCAAAACCTGCCTTTGCCTCATGCCACCATATGGTGACCGGCCGCCGTCAGCGCGGTGATGGCCCTGTCCAGGGCATCCTGCTGCACCAGGATATAATCGGTGTCATAGGTCGCGATGGCGAACAGGCTGATCCCGGCATCGGCCAGGGGCACCGCCAGGGCGGCCAGAATACCCGTCAGGCCGAAATCAAGCGGGCCCCGGACCTTCAGCGCCCGCCAGCCACCCACCATCGCCACGTCGGCCGGTACGCGGCCCTGGTCCACAACGATGGACACTTCATCGGCCGTGCGCGTGATGCTGGCAAAGCCGGGCCCTGCGACCCAGGCGGGCAGGGGCGCCTCAGCAGCCAGCCTGCAGACGCCCAGCCTGTCCGGCAGCAGCACCAGGGGCAGGGATGGCATCAATCCGCACCATTGCCACCGGCCGGCAGCTTCACCGGCTCCTCATATGAAATCACGACGGCAACGCGCCAGCCCTCCGCACCCGCGCGGCGCAGGACATAGGAGGTGGAAAAGCGCATGATCTCTTCACGATCCTTGGAGCGAAGCAGCCACAGGACCTCGGCCCGCGCCAGATTTTCGCCACAGGGCCAGGCCCAGACGGCGGCCGGAACAGGCCAGGCGAGGCCGATGCCATGATAGGTGTCGAACATGCCGTCGACATAGGCGCGCACCGCCGCATCATCGGCATGGATGGCGGAGCCGGCAGCGGCCAGAACGGTCAGCGGCCGATCGAACAGGGTGACAAGGCGGTCCGCATCATAGGCCGCGAAGGCCGTGCTGTAGCCATTGAAAAAGGAAGCGGCCTCTGCCCCGATCTGGCTGCTTTCGGTCATCTCGTCCCCGGATTGCTTGTGGTTTCCACCGGGCGCAGGCCTGCCCCGGTAATGCCTGCTGTGACGGGGACAGCGCCTGTCCCTCTCATCCCCGCCGCAGGATACGATTCAGCACGCCGTCCAACTGGTCCAGCGTGCGATAATGGATCTGCAGCGTGCCCTTCTTGCCGTCGCCCTTCAGCGACACTTTCAGCCCCAGGGCCAGCGATACCTCACGCTCCAGCGCCACCGTATCCGGCGCCTTCTCCTTGACGGGCTGGGTCAGCTCCAGCGGCTCCGCCGCCATCTGCTTCACCAGCGCCTCGGTCTGGCGCACGTTCAGTTCCCGCTTGACCACCTCATGCGCGGCGGCCACGGGATCGGGCGCGGTCAGCAGGGCGCGGGCATGGCCCATGGACAGGATGCCGTCCTGCACCATTTGCTTCACCTCATCCGGCAGGGCCAGCAGGCGCAGCATGTTGGCCACATGGCTGCGGCTCTTGCCGACGGAACGGGCAAGGTCCTCCTGCGTGTGGCTGAACTCGTCCATCAGGCGCTTGTACCCCTCCGCCTCTTCCAGGGGCGTCAGGTCGGAACGCTGGATGTTCTCGATCAGCGCGATTTCCAGCGCCTCCCGATCCGTCAGGGTGCGGACCAGGACCGGTACCTCGTGCAGGCCGGCAAGCTGCGCTGCGCGCCAGCGACGCTCGCCGGCGATGATCTCATAGCTGGTCTGGCCGGGGCCGGCACCGGGGTCCTTGCGCACCAGCAGCGGCTGCAGGATGCCGCGCTCCCGCACGCTGTCGACCAGCGCCGTCAGCGCTTCCTCATCGAAGCGGCGGCGTGGCTGGAACTTGCCGGGATGAACCTGATCAATGGGCAACAGGCGGGTCAGACGCACCCGGTCGACCTGCTGCTCCTCCTCCGCTCCCACCGCCTCCCCGAACAGGGCCGACAGGCCGCGGCCAAGACCGGTTCGCGCATTCTTCTTCGGTTCATCCATAAGCCAACTGCCGCTTCCGCTCGCGCTTCAACATCTCGCCCGCCAGATGGATATAGGCCTGCGCCCCGGCCGACTTGTGGTCGTACAGAAGCACAGGCTTGCCATGGCTTGGCGCCTCGGACACCCGCACATTGCGGGGGATCACCGTCTCATAAACCTTTTCACCGAAGAAGCCACGCACATCGGCGGCCACCATGTCGGACAGGTTGTTGCGACGGTCGAACATCGTCAGGACCACGCCGTTGATATCCAGCGAGGGGTTGAAGGCGCGTTTCACGCGCTCGATGGTGCGGATCAGGTGCGACAGCCCTTCCAGGGCATAGAATTCGCACTGCAAAGGGACAAGCACGGCATCGGCCGCGGCCAGCGCATTCAGGGTCAGCAGGCCCAGGGCCGGCGGGCAATCGATGAGGATATAGTCGAACCCGCCCGATGAGCGTTCCAGGCTGTCCTTCAGCCGGAATTCCCGCCGGTCGACATTGACCAGTTCCACCTCCGCCCCCGACAGGTCGACATTGGCCGTAACCACCCACAGGCCGGGGACCGACGTGGCCACCGCCACCTCTTCCACCGTCAGGTCGGCGAACAGCAGGTCATAGATGCCGAACTCGCGGTTGCTCTGCGGGATACCCAGGCCGGTGGAGGCATTGCCCTGCGGATCATTGTCGATGATCAGCACGCGCTTGCCCACGGCGGCCAGGGCCGTGGCCAGATTGATGGTGGTCGTTGTCTTGCCCACGCCGCCCTTCTGGTTGGCAAGGGCGATGACACGGGCACGATGGGCGGGGAGGGGCATGGCGGCGCTCGGCACTGTCGTTCAACCTCTGTCGTTCGGCTGGTGGCGAGGCCGGTTCATTTCCGGGAGAGACCAGTGATCCGCAGGATGGTTCCCGCCGGGTCGGTCTGGCTTGGGAACCGCTCGACCTGCATATTCCAGGAATTGGCGACCGCGGTCAATTCATCCTCCGCTGTCCTGCCCTTCGGGAATAGGCAGGCACCCCCCGGCTTCAGCAAGCCATGCGCCCAGGGCAGCAGAAGATCGAGTTCGGCCAGCGCACGGGCAGAGACGACATCGGCCGGCGGCGTGTCCGCAACCTCGATCCGCACGGGGTGGACCGTCGCGGGGGCAGCGGTAACCCTTGCCACCTCCCGCAGAAAGGCCGCCTTGCGAACATCCGATTCGACCAGATGCACCGCCGGAACACCCATGATCGCCAGAACCAGACCGGGAAAGCCGGCACCAGACCCCAGATCCACCAGCACCTGTGTGCCGGCCGGCAGCAGGGCGAAAACCTGCGCGCTGTCGGCTAGGTGGCGTGTCCAGAGATCGTCCAGCGTCGTCTTGGAAACCAGATTGATGGCGGGGTTCCATTTGCGCAGATGCGCCGCATAGACCTCCAGCCTCTCCAGTGTTTCACGTGAAACATCGAAGCGGGTCTGGAACTGGGCTTGTGTCATCGGTGCGGGTCTGGACAAGGAACGGGCCCGTGCTGGGATGAGGAACAGGGGACCTGTATAACAGCACCCGGCCCCGGACAGAAGAACGTCCGGGGCACGACAGCCTTTCGCGGCAATAGTATCAGGCTGCCTGCTAACAGGCCGCATGGTATCAGGCCGCACCGACCCGCTTGCGCACATGGCGCAACAAAGCGGTGAGAGCAGCCGGCGTCATGCCCGGAATACGTGCAGCTGCCCCCAGCGTGGCCGGCCGGTTCGTTTTCAGCTTCTGCCGGATTTCGGCCGACAGGGACGCGATGGTGTCCGGGTCCAGGTCCGGCGGCAGGTCCAAAGCCTCATCCTTGCGGAAGGCACGGATATCCGCTTCCTGCCGGTCCAGATAGCCGGCATATTTGCCATCGATCTCCACCTGCTCGGCAATGTCGGCCGACAGGCTCGAAAGCTGCGGCCAGATGGTGCAAAGGCGGGGAAAGTCGATCTCCGGATAGCGCAGAAGGTCCAATGCCGTGCGGCGCACCCCGTCCTTGTTGATATGAAGCCCGTGCCGGGCCAGTTCGTTCGGGGTGGCCGACAGGCCGGTAACCATCTCCCGCGCCGTCAGAAGGGCGGCTTTCTTCTCCGTCCAATGCGTCCGGCGTGCGGCACCGACGATGCCCAGGGCCACCCCCCGGTCCGTCAGGCGCTGGTCGGCATTGTCGGCCCGCAACAACAGGCGATATTCCGCCCGGCTGGTGAACATGCGATAGGGTTCCGACGTGCCGCGGGTGATCAGGTCGTCGATCAGCACACCGATATAGGCCTCGGCACGGTCCAGCACGAAGGGCGGGGAACCGGCCACGGCCAGCGCAGCATTCACCCCGGCCACCAGCCCCTGGGCCGCGGCCTCCTCATAGCCGGTGGTGCCGTTGATCTGGCCAGCCAGGAACAGGCGGGGCAGGCGGCGGGTCTCCAGCGTGCGGGTCAGTTCCCGCGGGTCGACATAATCATACTCAATGGCATAGCCGGGCCGGATCATGCGCACATGCTCCAGACCGGGAATGTTCTTCAGGATGGCCAGTTGCACGTCGCGCGGCAGCGAGGTGGAGATACCGTTGGGATAGACCGTGTCGTCATCCAGCCCCTCCGGCTCCAGAAAAATCTGGTGGCGCTCCTTGTCGGCGAACCGGACGACCTTGTCCTCCACACTGGGACAATAGCGCGGTCCCACCCCCTCGATCTGGCCGGAATACATCGGCGCGCGGTGGATATTCTCCCGGATGACCCGGTGAACCGCCTCATTGGTATAGGTGATCGCGCAGTCGATCTGCGGCGTCGTGATCCGGTCCGTCAGGGTGGAGAAGGGGGGCGGCGGATCGTCGCCCGGCTGCATCTCCAGCCCGGACCAATCAATGGTCCTGCCATCCAGACGCGGCGGGGTCCCCGTCTTCAGCCGGCCGAGATTGAACCCCAGACGCTCCAGCGTCAGCGACAGGCCCACCGCCGGCGCCTCGCCGACACGGCCCGCGGGGATCTTCTCCTCCCCGATATGGATCAGACCGCGCAGGAAGGTGCCCGTGGTCAGCACGACGGCACCGGCCTTGATCTGCCGGCCATCCCCCGTGACGATGCCGGCGCACGCGCCTGATGCATCGATGATCAGGTCTTCCGCAGCGGCGGCGATGATGTCCAGGCCCGGCTGTTCGGCCAGGGCCTTCTGCATTGCCTGGCGATAGAGCTTGCGATCGGCCTGGGCGCGCGGGCCGCGCACGGCCGGACCCTTCGACCGGTTCAGCACACGGAACTGAATGCCGCCCTGGTCCGTCACCCGGCCCATGACACCGTCCAGCGCATCGATCTCCCGCACGAGATGGCCCTTGCCCAACCCGCCGATGGCCGGGTTGCACGACATCTCGCCAATGGTTTCCGTCTTGTGGGTCACCAGCGCCGTGCGGGCCCCCGCACGCGCCGCCGCGGCAGCCGCCTCGCATCCCGCATGGCCGCCGCCCACCACGATCACATCATAGTGCTGCATGGGCCCGGAAGATAAGGCCGCGCCGGATTTTATGCCAGGGACAAAAGACCGACCCTGCCATCACTTCCCGATGCAGAAATCACGGAAGATCACGTCCAGCAGATCCTCAACATCGACCCGGCCGGTGATCCGGCCCAGTGCCCGGACGGCCAGGCGCACATCCTCCGCCGCCAGTTCGGGCAGCGGGGCCTGCAGCGCCCGGCATAAATCCTCCCGGCATTCCTCCAGCGCCGAGCGATGCCGGGCACGGGTCAGGGCAGGGGCGCTGGATGGTGCGTACCGGGCGGCGACCGCCGCCTCCAGTGCGGAAAGAAGGGCCGGCAAACCATCACCCGTGCGCGCCGAAACCCGCAGGGCCGCGCGGCCCGGCAGGGCGGGCAGGTCATCCGTCATATCCAGCTTGTTCATCACCAGCAGCGCGTCGTCATCGATCAGGGCCAGCGTCGCGGCATCCGGCGCCCGGCTGCCATCGAAGACCAGCAGCTTCAGGTCCGCACGTGCCGCCCTGTCCAGGGCCCGGCGAATGCCTTCGCTCTCAATCTGGTCGGCGGCGTCGCGCAGGCCAGCCGTGTCGGCCAGCACCACGGGATAGCCGCCCAGGTCCAACTGCACCTCGATCACATCGCGGGTGGTGCCGGCCTGGTTGGAGACGATGGCCACGTCCCGTCGGGCAATGGCGTTCAGCAGGCTGGATTTGCCGGCATTCGGCGCCCCCAGGATGGCGATGGAGATGCCGTCGCGCAGCCGCTCGCCCCGCCCCTGATCGGCCAGATGCACCGTCAGTTCCGCCGCCAGCCCTTCCACCAGCGGGCGCACGGTATCGGAAAGGCCACCGGGCAAATCCTCCTCTGGAAAGTCGATATCGGCTTCCAGATGCGCCAGGGCGCGGGTCAGACGATGCCGCCAGCCATCATAAAGCTGGCCCAGCACCCCTTCCATCTGCCGCAGGGCCTGACGCCGCTGCGCCGCCGTTTCGGCGTCCACCAGATCGGCGATGGCTTCCGCTTCGGTCAGATCCAGCTTGCCATGTTCAAAGGCCCTGCGGCTGAACTCCCCCGGTTCAGCCACGCGCAGGCCCAGCCCGGACAAGGCCTGGGTGGCAGCGGACAGCACGGCGCGGCCGCCATGCAGATGCAGTTCCACCACATCCTCACCGGTGAAACTGGCAGGGGCAGCGAAGAACAGCACCAGCGCCTTGTCGAACAATTCACCTGTGGCCGGGTCGCGCAGCCCCGCCAATTGCGCCAGCCGGGGAGGTGGCAACGACCGCCCGGTCAGGCCCGACAGGGCCGGCCCGGAACCGGGGCCGGAGATGCGGATCACCTGCACCCCGGCGCGGCCGGGGGCAGATGCCAGGGCAAAGATGGTGTCGTCGCGCATCAGGCGTGTTTCACGTGAAACATCATTCCGCCGCTGCCCCCCGGCGCGCCGCGACATCCGCCGGCAGTTTGTCACCGGGCAGCAGCATCAACCGCTCAACACGCTTTCCTTCCACCAGATGGGTCTGCAACACCTCATCGATATCGGCCTTGCTGGTCACGCCATACCAGACGCCCTCGGGATAGATGACCAGCACCGGTCCCAGTTCGCAACGGTCCAGGCAGCCGGCATTGTTGATGCGCACGGCCTTGCCCAGGCCCAGGCCCGTGGCCTTCTTCTTCATATAGTCGCGCAGTGCATCGCCGCCTTTTTCCCGACAGCAGCCACGGGGATGCCCCGGCTCCCGCTCGTTCGTGCAAACGAAGACGTGCGCCCGGTAATAGGGGGCCGGGTCATCCTTCACGGCGTCACTGATTTCCACAGTATCACTCACTTCTTGCCATCCTTCGTGGTCGCCCCGCCCATGGCATTGGACATCTGCGACCACATGAGTTTCTGGAACTGCTCGAACCCCTGCAGCCCCATGGGCAGCCAGGTGTTTAGCATGGTTTCCGGGTCCATGGCCCGCAGGTTGGCCGACATCTGCTCCTGCATCTGCCGCATCAATGCTTCCTGCATGGGCTGGACGTCGGGCAGGCCCAGAAAGGTCCGGGCCTCCTGCGGCGTGCAGTCGATATCGATGGTGACCTTCATGCCGGCATTCTCCCGATCAGACCCCTGTCGCGTCGGGATTTTTCCCCCACCCTGGGTTCGACACAAGGATAAACTATCTGTTCTTCATCAGCCCGTCACGGATCGACACCATGATGGCCCGGTCCAGCCAGAGGATGACCCATGGCAACGCCCCATTCCGATACCCAACGCGGTGCCGGCAACCGACTGCATCTTGAAACCAGCCCCTATCTGCGCCAGCACATGGACAATCCCGTAGACTGGATGGGCTGGGGATCGGAGGCATTGGAGAAGGCCCGGCGGGAGGGCAAGCCCATCCTGCTGTCCGTCGGCTATGCCGCATGCCACTGGTGCCATGTCATGGCACATGAAAGTTTCGAGAATCCAGCCATTGCACGGCTGATGAACGGGCTGTTTGTGAATATCAAGGTCGATCGGGAGGAACGCCCCGACCTGGATCATATCTATCAGCAGGCACTGGCCCTGCTGGGTCAGCAGGGGGGCTGGCCGCTGACCATGTTCCTGACACCCGACGGTCACCCCTTCTGGGGCGGCACCTATTTCCCCCCCGAACGGCGGTGGGGCCGGCCGGGCTTTCCGGAGGTGCTGCGCACCGTCGCCCAGACTTATGCCGACGAGCCCGAAAAGGTCGGGCGCAACGTCCAGGCCCTGGCTCGGGCCATGGACAATCTGGCGGCGGGGCAGCCAGGTGATGCGATCCGTGCCGATACGCTGGACCAGGTGGCGGATCGGCTCGTACAGGAGATCGATCCGGTATGGGGCGGCATCGGCGGGGCGCCGAAATTTCCACAGCCCGGCATTCTTGAACTGCTATGGCGCGCCCACCGGCGCACAGGGCGGGCCGATCATGCCGAAGCGGTTCGGAAAAGCCTGATCCGCATGGCCAATGGCGGCATCTACGATCATCTCGGCGGCGGCTTTGCCCGGTATTCCGTTGATGCGGAATGGCTGGTCCCGCATTTCGAGAAGATGCTCTACGACAATGCCCAGTTGGTCGATCTGATGCTGAGCGTCTGGCAGGACGGGCGCGATCCGCTGCTTGCGGCGCGCATCCACGAAACGGTGGAATGGGTGCGCCGGGAAATGGTGGCCGAGGGCGGCGGTTTCGCCGCATCGCTGGACGCCGACAGCGAAGGAGAGGAAGGCCGCTTCTATGTCTGGAACGAAAGTGAAATCCGTCGCCTGCTGCCGGCCGATGACGCCGACCTGTTCTGCCATATCTATGGCGTGACGGCGGACGGGAACTGGGAAGGGCATACGATCCTCAACCGGATGCGGGAGGACGGGCTGGCCGATCCTGAAACGGAAGGAAGACTGGCCCGGTGCCGGCATATCCTGCTGGCAGCCCGGGCCGGACGGGTGCGCCCCGGCTGGGATGACAAGGTGCTGGCCGATTGGAACGGCTTGATGATCCACGCCATGGCCCGCGCCGCGACCCTGTTCGACAGGCCGGAATGGCTGCAATCGGCAGCACAGGCCTTTGACTTCGTGGTGGACGCGATGACCACCACCGACGGGCGCCTGTGGCATGGATGGCGCGACGGGCAAGCCCGGCACCGCGGCACATTGGAGGATCATGCCAACATGGCCCGCGCCGCCCTTACCCTGCATGAAGTGACGGGCCGGCCGGAATATCTGACCCGGGTCATCACCTGGCTGGAGAAGGTGGAGGAGTATTTCAGGGATGAGACCGATGGTGGCTATTTCACCACGGCCGCAGATGCCGATGATCTGATCCGCCGGCCACGCCATACACATGACAATGCCGTGCCTGCCGGCAATGGCACACTGGTCGGGCTGTTCGGCCGGCTATGGCTGATCACGGGCGATGATCTCTGGCGCCAGCGCGCCGATGCCCTGATCACGGCCTTTGCCGGAGAGGTCGGCCGCAACTTCTTCCCCCTGGCCGGTTTTCTGAACGGCATCGACCAGATCCTGCATGGGCAGACTGTTATTATTATTGGTCACATGAACCATTCCGACACGGAAGCGTTGAAGCAGGAAGTGCAGAAACGGTCCCGTCCCAACCTGATCCTCATCCACCATACAGATGGTAGGGTTTTTTCTTCCCCGCAGCATCCTGCCGCAGGTAAAACAATGGTTGAAAACCGTCCCACCGCTTATCTTTGTCAGGAACAGCATTGTTCGGCCCCCGTGACGCGGGCCACAGACCTTGCCGCCCTGTTGGACGGATAAAGTGCCTTTCATTTCATGCAGGTCTTTTGCAGAAGGATATGTCCATGACCGACCTTTCGATCCAAAGCGATGACGGCTCCTTCAGCGCCTATCTGGCGACCCCGGCCAGCGGCAGTGGCCCCGGCGTGGTGGTCATCCAGGAAATCTTCGGTGTGAATGCCAATGTCCGCGCCATCTGCGACAAGCTGGCGGCGGACGGCTATTTCGCCATCGCACCCGACCTGTTCTGGCGGCAGGAACCGGGTATCCAGATTACCGACCAGACCGAAGCCGAATGGAAGAAGGCGTTCGAGCTCTATCAGGGCTTCAACGAGGTGAAAGGGGTGGAAGATCTGGCCACCACGCTCGCCCACCTGCGCAAATATCCGGGTGTGACGGGCAAGGTCGGCTGTGTCGGTTTCTGCCTGGGTGGCAAGCTGGCCTATCTGATGGCCACCCGCACCGATGTCGATGCCTCCGTCTCCTATTACGGGGTGGGTATCGACAAGGATATTGCGGAGGTGCCCGCCATCACCAAGCCGCTGCTGATGCATATCGCCGGCAAGGACGGGTTCGTCCCGCAGGAGGCGCAGACAGTGATCAAGGAAGCCGTCGCCGGCAACTTCCTGGTGGAAGTGCATGTCTATCCTGAACGGGATCATGCCTTCACCCGCATCGGCGGCCAGCATTATCATGAAGAGGATGCCAGCCTGGCCCACACGCGCACGGCAGAGTTCTTCAAGAAGCATCTGGCCTGATCCGGCTGCTGATCGCTGGGGCGGACCGATGGTCCGCCCTTTTTTTCAGGATATGCCATGACCAATGCCATTGTGATCCGGCAGCACGGCGGCCCGGACGTTCTGGGCTGGGAGCCCGTCATTGTCGGCCCACCGGGCCCCGGGGAGGCCCTGATCCGTCATACGGCCATCGGGCTCAATTTCATCGATGTCTATTACCGCACCGGTCTTTATCCGGCTCCGCTGCCGCTTGTGCCCGGCATGGAAGGCGCCGGGATCGTGGAGGCGGTGGGCGAGGATGTCACGGATATCGCCCCCGGGGACCGCGTCGGCTATGGACAGTCACCCCTTGGTGCCTATGCCGAGCGGCGCCTGATTCCCGCCGACAAGCTGATCCGGTTGCCCGACTGGATCGAGGATGAACTGGCGGCCGCCATGCTGCTGCAGGGGCTGACCGCGCAATATCTGCTGCGACAGACCCACCGCGTCCAGCCCGGTGACAGAATCCTGATCCACGCCGCAGCCGGCGGTGTCGGTCTGCTGGCCAGCCAATGGGCCAATGTCCTTGGCGCCACGGTGATCGGCACGGTCGGCACCGCAGAGAAGGCGGAACTGGCCCGCGCCCATGGCTGCCACCACGTGATCATCTACCGGGGTGAAGATGTCGTGGACCGGGTCAGGGAAATCACGGACGGGCAGGGGGTGGATGTCGTCTATGACGGGGTGGGAAAGGACACGTTTGACCTGTCCCTGGACTGCCTGCGCCGGCGCGGATTGATGGTCAGCTTCGGCAATGCCAGCGGGGCGGTTCCGCCCTTCGATATCGGTCTGCTGAACCGGAAGGGCGGCCTGTACCTGACCCGCCCTTCCGTGCAGCATTATGCCGGCACACGGGAAGAGTTGCTGGCCATGGCCGAGGAACTTTTCGTCATGGTGCGCGACGGCAAGGTGAAGGTGAATATCAACCAGCGCTTCGCCCTGCGGGATGCCGCAGCCGCCCACCGCGCGTTGGAATCCCGTGGCACGACGGGGGCCACCATCCTTCTGCCCTGAGCGGTCGAGCGATGTTTCACGTGAAACATCGCTCGACCGCATTCCTCAACCGGCATTCCAGAGTGCGTTCTTGATACCTTTCACGAAGGCCTCGTGCGCCGCCACCTCCTCGGCCGAGGGGGCGTGCGGCCGGGCCGGACGAACCGGGCGGGCCGCAGTCACGGCAGGCGTATCCAGCATGGGCTGGGTCAGGGCCGGATTATTGGCCAGCACCAGATCAGGCTGCCGGCCCCCCATAAGCTCCAGATAAACCTCTGCCAGCAACTGGCTGTCCAGCAGGGCGCCATGCAGGGTGCGGTTGGAATTGTCTATGTTGAAGCGCCGGCACAGTGCGTCAAGGCTGGCCGGCGCGCCCGGAAAGCGCTTGCGGGCGATCTTCACCGTATCGACCACCGGGTTGCCCAGCTTGCGCATGCCCAGGCGCGCCAGCTCGGCGTTCAGGAAGCCGATATCAAAGGAAGCATTGTGGATGACAAGCTGGCTGTCCTGGATGAATTCCAGGAAATCACCCGCGACGGCGGCGAAGAGCGGCTTGTCGGCCAGAAATGTCGCCGACAAGCCATGCACGGCTTCAGCCTCCGCCGGCATGTCGCGTTCCGGGTTCAGATAGGTGTGATAGTGGTTGCCCGTGGCCACATGGTTGAACAGTTCCACACAGCCGATTTCAACAACCCGATCCCCGTTCAGGGCATCGATGCCGGTTGTTTCCGTATCCAGCACGATCTCGCGCATAGGGTCAGGCCTTCCGTTGGGGGGCATGCCCGCGACTGCCGGGCCAGGGACGGTGCGGGGACCAGACACGGCCCCGACGCCGCTTCAACGCCGCCACGATGCGGGCCAGGCGCAGCAAGGTCAAGCGCCGGCCCAGGCCGGTGGGAACCACGAAATCGGCCCGCCGGCGCTTGATGCGGTCTGGCACCTGACGTGACAGGATATTGGCCAGCTTGACCGGATCCATGCCGGGCCGGGCCAGGACACGGGCACGTTGGACAAAGCCGGGCGCACTGACCACAGCCACCGCGTCGACCCGCCGTTCCCCCCCCGTTTCGTACAGAAGCGGGATATCCATGACCACCAGCGGCACGCGCCGGCGGGCACAGCGTTTAAGGAAGGCATCGGCATCGGCCCGTGTCAGCGGATGGACCGCGGCTTCCAGCCGTCGCAATGCGGCCGGTTGCCCCAGCACGGCGGCCGACAGGGCCACACGGTCCACCGCGCCATCCTTGATCGCCTGGGGAAACAGGGCGGCAATGCGCGGCACGGCCGCCCCGCCACGCGCATAAAGGCGGTGAACGGCGGCATCGGCATCATGCACGGGACAGCCCAGCCGGCGCAGCATGGCTGCCGCCGTGGACTTTCCCATGCCGATCGACCCGGTCAGACCCAGAATGATCATCGGGGATCCAGCACGAAACGGCGCAGATCGTCCGTCACCTGCGGATCCGTGCCGAACCAGGCGTGAAAGCCGGGCCGGGCCTGATGCAGCAACATGCCCAACCCGTCCACCACCGGGTTGCCCCGCGCCTGTGCGGCCAGCAGCAGGGGGGTGACCAGGGGCACATAGACGATATCCGTCACAATGGCATCGGGGGGCAGGGCGGCCAGATCAATCTCCAGCGGCGGATAGCCGGTCATGCCCTGGCTGGTGCTGTTCACCAGCAGGACGGCACCGTCCAACGCGCGCGACCGGTCATTCCAGTCACCCACCCGGATACGCGGGTCGCCCAGATCGGCCGCGATTTCCGCGGCACGGGCCTGTGTGCGGTTCAACAACCGTATTTCCGGCGCCCCGGCATCCAGCAGGGCGACAACCACACCACGGGCCGCACCACCGGCCCCCAGCACGACGGAAGGCCCCCGGGTGACGGACCAGGCAGGGGGACTACTGGCCGCCAGATTCTCCCAGAAGCCGAAACCGTCCGTATTGCGGCCTTCCAGCGTTCCATCCGGGGCCACGATCACCGTGTTGACGGCACCGATGCGCCGGGCGCACGGATCCAGCCGGTCGACGATGCGGAAGGCCAGTTCCTTATAAGGGATCGTGACATTGCATCCGCGCAGGCCCAGGGCGGGCAGGGCGCGCAAGGCCTGTTCCGCCCGCTCCGGCGGCGTGGCCAGCGGGATATAAGCGCCATCGATCCCGTAATGGCGCAGCCAGTATCCATGCAGAAGGGGGCTGCGCGAATGGCCGACAGGCCATCCCATGACGCCTGCGATCAGACCCTTGCCGGTCAGCATATGGTAATCCCCTGATCAGGCCGGCAACACATGCCGCACGCGCAGGAAATCCAGCAACGGCAGCAGGGGCAGGCCCTGGATGGTGAAATGGTCGCCCCGGACGCGATTGAAAAGCTGTGCGCCCAGCCCTTCCACCTGATAGGCGCCGGCGCAGGACAGCACGGCATCCCCGGCCGCATCCAGGTATCGTTCGATGAAGGCATCCGTAAGGGTGCGCATGGTCAGCGTGGCGTGATCGATATGGTGCCAGACGCGGGCACCATTGTGGAAAACCACCACCGCCGAATAAAGCGTATGGGTCCGGCCGGACAGCAGCCGCAGATGGCTGGCGGCATCGGCGCGGTCGGCCGGCTTGTCGAACCAGCGGCCGTCGCATTCCAGCATCTGGTCGCCTCCGACCACATAGCCGGCAACGTATTTGCGGGCCAGCTTCGATGCCTTCAGATCGGCCAGCGCTTCCGCCACCTCCGGCGGGGTCATGCCGGCGGCCTTGCCGGACAGCTTCATTTCCTCCTCATCCACACGGGCGGCCTCGGCATGCACCTCCACGCCTGCGGCTTCCAGCATGCGGCGGCGGGACGCGCTGGCCGATGCCAGGATGACGGGTTCCGTCGTCAGGAACGAAGGCATCAGCCGCCCCCCTGCACCGG
Source organism: Niveispirillum fermenti (assembly GCF_048066175.1). Lineage (GTDB taxonomy): Bacteria > Pseudomonadota > Alphaproteobacteria > Azospirillales > Azospirillaceae > Niveispirillum > Niveispirillum fermenti. The sequence goes on from NZ_JBLTXA010000022.1 coordinate 46,525, forward strand.
GGGCAGGCCGACGGGCACGACATGCGGGCGGCGGCGGGCCAGCAGCATCAGCACCTCTGCCGCCGTTTCCTCGATCGACCGGCGCGACACGTCGATGACGGCCCAGCCCTTGCGGGTGAACAGGCGGCGTGCCTCCAGCAATTCCTCCCGCACCTTTTCAGGGTCGGTATAGGATGTGTTGTCGCCCTGGTTCAGCAGTTTCAGCCGGTTGCGGCGGATCTGCACCAGCCGCTCCGGGTCCTTGGACAGGCCCACGATCAGGGGCCGGGTCAACTGGTCCAGTTCGGGGGGCAGGGGGCATCCCGGTACATAAGGGATGTTCGCCGCCTTGATGCCGCGATTGGCCAGATAGATGCAGGTCGGCGTCTTGGACGTGCGGCTGACCCCGACCAGGATCACATCGGCATCATGCAATCCCCAGGCGCTCTGCCCGTCATCATGGTTGAGCGCGAAATCCATGGCATCGATGCGGCCGAAATATTCCGCGGTCAGGGCATGTTGCCGGCCCGGCTTGCTCTGGCTCTGCAGGCCGAGATAGGTGCCCAGCGCGTTGATCAGCGGGTCCAGCACCGAAATGCTGGGCACCGCCAGTTCGCGGCAGGTCTCCTGCAATTTGCGGCGCAGCTTCTCGTTCACCAGCGTGTACATGACGAGCCCGGGATTTTCCCGGATGCCCTCCAGCACCATATCCAACTGCCGTTCGGTGCGGACAAGGTTCCAGAAATGCTCGATCGGGTCGACCTGATCGAACTGGCTGACGCAGGCGCGCGCGACAGAGTTGATCGTCTCGCCCGTGGCATCGGACACGAGATGCAGGTGAAAGCTCTTCGGCGTCGGCGGACGGGAAGGCGGGGGATCGAAGGAACTGCCTGGATACATCCTGGGGACCGCTCCTGGGGATATCTGGGGGAGGAATGTGCGCAAACGACCCGATGATGGGTAACCGGCCCATTCCATCCCTGGCAAGCGCGCAGTTTGTCAGGCCGGTTTGCAGTCAGGGGATTAGTTGCGGGGGTCCATCTGGGAATCAAGGACGAATCGGAAGTGGGACGAATTTTTTCCCCATCTCGCAACCATCGCCAGAACCCGCGGAAATCCAGGCCTTTCAGCCTGTTGCCCGGACATTTGTCCACATGTTTTTTCCACATGCCGCCGAAAATCCGGAAGATGTGGAAAAACATGCGGACAAAACTGAATTCCCGTTATCCACAGGCTCTACTACACCACCAATCCTTTATTCAAAAAAAGTAAGAGTTAAGGAAGGGCATGGGATAAAGTCCGGACCCGTCCGGTTCCCTTGATATCCAGGTTCTCGCCATGACGCTTACCACTTCCCCCTCGCCGAAGAAGATGCTGGCAGCCCTTGCCGGTCACGCTCAGGAGACCCCGCCCTTCTGGCTGATGCGGCAGGCAGGCCGCTATCTTCCCGAATACAGGGAAGTGCGGGCCAGGGCCGGAGGCTTCCTGGACCTGTGCATGAACCCGGAACTGGCCTGCGAGGTGACGCTGCAGCCATTGCGTCGCTATGGCATGGACGCAGCCATCCTGTTTTCCGACATCCTGATCGTGCCCTGGGCCCTGGGCCAGGGGCTGCGGTTCGCGGAAGGGGAAGGGCCCCAGCTTGATGCCATCCGCGATCAGCAGGGCCTGACGAAGCTTGATCTGGACAGCCTGCACGGCCGGGCGGCACCTGTTTATGAAACCGTGTCACGCATCCGGGCCGCCCTGGACGACCGGACGGCCCTGATCGGGTTCGCCGGATCGCCATGGACCGTGGCCTGCTACATGGTGGAAGGTGCAGGGTCCAAGGAATATGCGCATGTGAAGCGCTTCGCCTATACCGACCCGGCTGGCTTCGACCGTCTGATCGACATCCTGGTCACGGCGACCATCGAATACCTGTCCATGCAGATCAAGGCCGGCGCCGAACTGGTCCAGCTTTTCGACAGTTGGGCCGGGGTACTGTCCGCCGATGATTTCCAGCGCTTCGTGGTCGCCCCCACGCGGCGCATCACAGCGGCACTGAAGGAACGGCATCCGGGCATACCCGTCATCGGCTTCCCGCGTCTGGCCGGCCTGAACCTCCAATCCTACGTCGATCAGGCCGGCATCGACGGCGTGTCCCTGGACCCGGGCGTGCCTGCGGCCTGGGCCGCGACCAACCTGCAGGGCAGGGTGGCCGTGCAGGGCAACCTGGATCCCGTCCTGCTGATCGCCGGCGGCGAGGCCATGGACAGGGCGGTTCTCTCCCTGCTGGAGACACTGGGCAAGGGTCCGTTCATCTTCAATCTGGGTCATGGCATCATCAAGGAAACGCCACCGGAAAACGTATCCCGTTTGGCCGGGTTGATCCGGGATTGGCGGGCTGCGACAAGGGGCTGATCTGCAACAACCCTTTGTCCTGTTCTGCCGATGGCCCTTTCTGTCAGGCGTGATCGCATTGCCATCGTGCTGGTGCAGCCAGGCCAGCCTGCCGGGCAGGATCAGGTTCAGGCCTATTTCATGGCCCTGATGGCGGCGCGGCGTGTGCGGCCGCCATCACCCCTTGCATCACCCCCGGTCCGCGCCCTTCAGGCCATCCGGGCCCGCCACCTGGCCCGGCATTATCCGGTCGGTGATGCACAGGATGCTGACGATCCGATGGCCACGGCCCTGGAAGGCGCCTTGTGGGAGGAGGGGGCGCTGCGCATCTTCGCAGCCAGCCTGTTCGCACCGCCTTCAGCGGTGGCCATCGCCCATGATGTCGCCCTTTTTCAGCCCGACCGCATCATCGTGGTACCGCCATCATCCCTGTTCAGCGGGGGCTTGAACGGTCTCGCCATCGATGCTTGGCAACAGGCGGCCCGCCAGGCCGGGCTGATGGCCCCGGCCAGCATCCTGTGTTGTCATCCGACCGATCCGGCCCTTCTGCGGCGCCTGGCGGACCGGGCAGCACGAGCCCTGGCCACGGCCGATCCGGCGGGCCGGGCCATGCTGATGCTGGTGGCACCGGGCATGGGGCGGGCAAAGGATGATCCGCTGGGCTGGCAGATGCGGCGCCTGGCCGATGAACTGGCCCGCCTGCTGAACCTGCCGGCGGCGCAGGTCCTGGCCACCCACCTGCCGGTGCCGGGCTTCACCGGCGGCGGGTTGCCCGCCATTGACCATGTGCTGCGGGGTGTGCGTGCGGCCGGCCTGGCCATCCTGCCCGTCACGCCCCGCCCCCTGCTGCGTCCCGCCTGGGCCGATTTCCTGCCCGGCTGGCAGGAGCGGGCCGGTCGTGCGGGGGTCATATCGCTGTCGCTGGAGACGGAGACGGACCTGGACGGGGCTGATCTGGCCCCGCTGATCCGTCAGGCGCTGGCTGGCAGACCGGGCATCTGCGCGGGTTTCGGCCAGCGGTTCTGTCCGGCCGGCCAGGACCATTGTCCCCACCGACGCATGGCGGTGGCTGCCATGCAGCACGCTGTCGGCGCTTGATTATGCCGGTGAACGGTCCCACCTTCGGGGTCGCCGATGCTGACGACGGCATGATCAGGATAATCGACCATGTTCATCCAGACCGAAGAGACCCCGAACCCGGCCACGCTGAAGTTCCTGCCGGGCCGTGACGTGCTGGGAACCGGGACGGCCGACTTCACCGATGCTGCCGATGCGGCGGCCCGTTCCCCCCTTGCCGACCGGCTGTTTGCGGTGGAAGGGGTACGGCGCGTTTTCCTGGCCGGTGATTTCATCACCGTGACCAAGGACGAAAGCCGCGATTGGTATGTGATGAAGCCCGGCATCCTGGGCGCCATCATGGAGCATTTCGCGACGGGCAAGCCCGTATTGCTGTCCGAACAGGCCGACGACAACGCCATCAACGAGGATGACGACGAGATCGTCGCCCAGATCAAGGAACTGCTGGACGCCAAGGTGCGGCCGGCCGTTGCCCAGGATGGCGGCGACATCACGTTCCATGGTTTTGACAAGGGCGTGGTCTATCTGGCCATGAAGGGGGCATGTGCCGGTTGCCCCAGCAGCACGGCCACTTTGAAGGCCGGCATAGAAAACATGCTCCGCTATTACATTCCGGAGGTTGTCGAGGTACAGCAAATCCGGTAATGTCCGCCTCCGGTCCGTTGACGGTGCCAAAATTTGGACGCAATGGACCGGCAGATGCAGTGCCGGGGGGCGTACCCCCAGGGGTGAATGGACCCCGCCGGCATGAAGCCCGGACAAAGGATACCCCAGGAAGGGGCGGTTCCGGGCTTGTTGCCTCTGACGCTTTAGGGCCGGCCCCATTACGGGCCATAGGGCCAAAGTGCGGAGTTTGCTCCGGCAAAATGGACTGGACGCGCGCCCAACGGATGGCAGCGCGGGAGGTCCTTTCGGCTTGGACTGTAAGGGGTTGAAACTTAAATGCTGACAGACGCGAGCGAGGGCTTTGACAGCCCCCGGGGTACGGCTGCCCGCATATGGGGCGTTTCGGCCCTGTTCCTGCTTCTGGTTGCCATTCTGCCTTCCACCATCTTCCTGTCGGCGTCGAGCTGGTCGGTTGGTGGAGCGGTACGGGAATTCATGTTGCCGGTTCTGCGGCCTGATCCGGGCTTCAAGGTCCAGATCGCCACCAGCGTTCGCCATGATCCGGATTTCAAGCTGGATGCGCGTTCCACGCTGGACCTTTTCCATGCCCGGGAATACCGGATCGATGCCGTGCGCAGCGGGGAGATGACCGTGCCGCGCCTGGTCCTGACCGACCTGCCCACCGGCATCACGACCCTGGAAAGCACACAGGATCGCAAGGCACTGTTCGTGAAGACGCTGCTGCCGCTGATCTTGATGGCGAACGAGCGGATCGAGCAGGATCGCCACCGTCTGGAACGGTTGCTTGCCGTGCGGCAGTCGGGGGAGGCGCTGGCCCCCCATGACCGGCTCTGGCTGGCCGATCTGGCGGAACACTATGGCATGAAGCCCAGTGCGGAAATCAACATCAAGGGCCTTCTTCAGCGGGTGGATGTCATTCCGGCGTCCCTGGCCCTGGCCCAGGCGGCAGAGGAAAGCGGCTGGGGCACCTCCCGCTTCGCGCAGCGGGGCAATGCCCTGTTCGGTCAGCTTACCTGGAACACCGAACATGCCGGCATCGTTCCCCGCAATCGCCAGCCCGGCGAGACCCACCGGTTCCGGGCGTTCGATGCCCCGAAGGGGAGCGTCGACAGCTATGTCCATAATCTCAACACCCACCGCGCCTATGCCCAGTTCCGGCAGATGCGCGCCAGCCTGCGGGCCCAGGAAAAGCCGATCAGCGGCCTGATGCTGGCCACGGCGCTGACCGCCTATTCGGAACGGGGGGAGGATTATGTCCGCACCATCCGGTCCCTGATCCGTGTCAACAGCCTGTCGGATTTCGATGCGGCCATGTTGAGCGCCGATCTGATGGAAGAGGTGCTGGGGCCCTTGCCCGCCGGCGACGGGCCGCAGCCTGCCCTCGCCACGGTTTCCGCTCCGCGCAATGAAGGGGTGGTGCCGGCATCCATGCGCCGGTGAAGGTCTTGCCACTTGTTCCCGGTTGCAGGGCCCGATATCACGGGCATGTTCCGGGATCATGAAAGGACCTGTCATGACGCATATGCTGGAAGACGCGGCGCTGGATCAGCTATTCCGCGCCGCCCGCACCCATAATGGTTTCACCGACCGGCCGGTCGATCCGGATCTGCTGCGGCAGATCCACGATCTGGTCAGGTGGGGGCCAACCAGTGCCAATTGCAGTCCGCTGCGCACTGTGTTCCTGACCACGCCCGCGGCGAAGGAAAGGCTGCGTCCGGCCCTGTCCGCAGGCAACCTGGACAAGACCATGGCGGCCCCCGTCACCGCGCTGCTGGCCTATGACAGCCGGTTTGCCGACCATCTGCCGCGGCTGTTTCCGCATACCGATGCGCGCCCCTGGTTCGCGGCCCCGGCCGTCGCCCAGGAAACCGCCTTCCGCAATGCCACCCTGCAGGCCGGCTATTTCATTCTGGCGGCGCGTGCCGTGGGCCTGGATTGTGGCCCCATGTCGGGCTTCAATCCCGAACTGGTGAATGCGGAATTCTTCCCCGATGGCCGGTACAAGATCAATTTCCTGTGCAATCTGGGCTATGGCGACCCGGCCGCCCTGTTTGCGCGCAGCCCCCGGTTCGATTTCGAGGATGTGTGCGAGATCATCTGATACTGTCGGCATGAATGAGTGATCGTCGGCCACGCATACCGTTTTGCGGCGGTCAGCGCTTGTTGGCTTTGATCGCCATCCTCGATCGCCGGCGCCGCCATACCATCGGTCAGATATTCTGGCCGATGGTATGATCCGCTGCCTACCCGAGCATGGAGGACCCGAACAGGGTGACAGGTCCCTGACCCGGTGATCGTCGGAGATCGCCGGGGGGCGGCATCATGGCAGGGATGGCAGAGGGAAACCCCATGCCGCCGACCCCGTGCCGCCGGTGTCATTCGTCGGTATTCAGCCGTTCGCGGAGCTGCTTGCCGGTCTTGAAGAAGGGGATGACCTTCTCATCCACTTCCACGCTTTCGCCGGTGCGGGGGTTGCGGCCGGTGCGGGCATCACGCTGCTTGACGGAAAAAGCCCCGAAGCCGCGCAATTCGACCCGGTCGCCCCGGGCCAGCGCCTCGGTTATCTCATCGAAGATCGTGGTGACGATCTTTTCGACATCGCGCTGGTAAAGATGCGGATTGCGTTCGGCCAGCCGCTGGATCAGTTCCGACTTGGTCATGCCTGTCTGTCCCCCCTTGGGTCCCCCTTGGGATGGCGGCGCCTGTTGGCGGTTACCGGCCGTCCCCAACGTTTCGCCATAACGTTTTGCGATGGGGTGAAAGCCTGGTCCCATGGCCGCCTTCATTCAACGCTTCCAGATTGCCCAACACGAGGAAAGTGCGCAAGTAAGTCTTTCTGTCAAAACAGTTTTTATCACGTGGCCCGCTGGTCTGGCGGGGTGGCATGGATGCCATGCCGTCCGGGGTGGTTGAACGGCCTGCCTGCCGGTGCCATTTCCCTGTGCGTCGGCACGCCTGCCGGCGCCCGTCGGGGACGACCCCGGACGGTTTACCACCCGGAAACGGGTGAACAGGCGGGGACGGCCCTGCGCGTGATGGGGGTTCCCATGGCCTGGGTCTATCTTTTCACCGCCGGCCTGTTCGAGGTCGCGTTTGCCATCTCCCTGAAGGGCACACAGGGTTTCACCCGCCCGCTTCCCATCTTGCTGACGATCGGCTTCATGCTGGTCAGCCTGTGGCTGCTGTCGCTGTCCATGCGCAGCCTGCCGCTGGGCACCGCCTATGCCATCTGGACCGGGATCGGCACGGTGGGCAGCGTCATTGCCGGCATCCGCCTGTACGGGGAGGGGACGGACCCCGCACGGCTGGCATGCGTCGGGTTGATCCTGGCCGGTGTCGGCGGGCTGAAGTTCCTTTCCCTGCGATGACCGCACGGACCCGCCGCAGCCATCGGCCAGGATCAGCCGGCAATGCCCCAGTAATGGCGGATCAGGCGCTTGAATTCCGGCAGGATGCGTGCCTTCAGCGCCTCGTCCTCCTCCCCGAACCGGTTACCGGCCATGGCCTGCAGGAACTGCCAGGTCAGGTGACGCCCCATCTCGAACTTGACGGGGTCGGCGGCCAGGAAGCTGCCGTAATGATCCTTGGCCATCTCTTCCCACTGGTCGGCGAACCGGGCCTTGACAGGCGTCATGATGGCCGAAAGCTCGGCATCGGTGCGGGCCGCAGCCTCCAGTTCCTTCCACACGGTCCATAGCGGGCTGTGCGCCGCGTTCCACAGCGCGTCGATCCCCTGGTCCAGGCCCTCCCCCCCCTCATGGATGGAAGAGGCCGTGTGGGACAGGAAATCATCCAGAAAATGCTGGACGATATGGTCCACCGTGGCGCGCAGCACCTCTGGCGTGGTGGGGAAGTAATATTGCACCGCCCCGCGCGTCACCCGCGCCTGCTTGGCAATCTCCGACGTGGTGGTGCGGTGATAGCCGATTTCCAGGAAGCAACGGATTGCCGCCTCGATGATACGCTGGTGTGTGGCGATGCTTTTCGGCGTCTGGCGGATACGGGAATTGCCGGTATCGATGACGGCTTTGCTGACCATGGGACGTTCCGCTGCCTGATTGTGCCGTGATTGCCGGGCCGATCGTATCCGGTCACAGGGGCAATGTTAAGAAGGGGTATTAATGTTTTGGTAACCATATATCGGCCCGACGCAGTTTTTACGGGCAATTTCCCACCGCCGCAACAGATGGCGACGCCGGGTCTGATCCGCCTTTACCGAAATACGGAACCGGCCGGTTGATGCTTCTGCTCGACACTGCCGGCCCGGCTGCGCTATGGGAGACGCGGTTACTCCATCGGATGAGCATGTTCCGCCAGTGACGTCACGCCAACAGGCCCTGGAGATCCTGCGCCATGCGGGCCGGATCGCGGATGAGCAGATCGACCTGGGTGAAGTCGCCCTGGCGCTGGCCCTGTTGGATCACCCCGTCGCCGACCTTTCCGCCTATCGCCGCCATCTGCTGGCCCTGGGCGAGGAATTGGGCCGTGCCGTCGCATCGGGCCCCGATCTGCCGTCCCTGGCGGGCAAGGTGGCGGCGCTTGAACAGGTGCTGGCCGGAACCCATGGCTATGCCGGCGACAGCGAGACCTATACCGACCTGCAGAACGCCAACCTGATCCGGGTGATCGACCGCCGCCGCGGCCTGCCCGTGGCACTGGGCATCCTGGCCATGGTGGCGGCCCGGGCCAATGGCTGGACTGTGATGGGGCTGAACTTTCCCGGTCATTTTCTGATCCGGCTGGACCATGGCGGCGGGCGGCAGATACTGGACCCGTTCCATGGCATGCTGCCTCGTGAACCGCACGAACTGCGCGACCTGCTGAAACAGTCCCAGGGGCTGGAAGCCGAACTGTCGCCCGACCATTATGCACCCGTATCGAACCGGGAAGTGCTTTTGCGCCTGCAGAACAACCTGAAGCTCCGCCACCTGTCGTCGGACCAGCCCGGCAAGGCGCTGGTTGTGGTGGAGGATATGTTGCTGTTCGCGCCGGACCATATCGGGCTGTGGCGGGAATCCGGCCTGCTGAACGCGCATCTGGGCAATCTGTCGGCCGGCATCGCGGCATTTGAGCATTTCCTGCGGCTGGGCCGCGACCGGGGCGCCTCGGCCCGGTTGCTGGACAATACCGAAGCGCTGCTGCGCCAGTTGCGAAGCCGGCTGAATTGAACCTCCTTGCCTGTGACGGCGCGCATGGCGTCGCTGCGGGTGCGGCCCCCATGTCTTGTTCATACCATTCTGTCCGCCCCTTCCCGTGCCGGAGATGACCCCATGACCCTCAAGGTCGCCATCCAGATGGACCCGATCGAGTCCATCAATATCGATACCGACAGCACGTTCATGATGGCGCTGGAGGCCCAGCGCCGTGGCCATGAATTGTGGCATTACCACCCGCGCGACCTGGCTTTGCGCGGCAACCGGCTGTTCGCCCGCATCCGGCCCATGAAGGTGCAGCGCGAGCGTGGCAACCATCATGTCATGGGTGCGGCAGAGACGGTGGACCTGTCCAATATGGACATGGTGCTGATGCGCCAGGACCCGCCCTTCGACATGGCCTACATCACGGCCACGCATCTGCTGGAGCATATCCATCCCGAGACGCTGGTCGTGAACGACCCGGCATCGGTGCGCAACGCGCCGGAAAAGCTGTTCGTCACGCATTTTCCCGACCTGATGCCGCCCACCGTCATCACCTCATCCCGTGACGAGGTGCTGGCCGCGCGGGCGGAATGGAAGGATATCATCGTCAAGCCGCTTTACGGCAATGGCGGGGCCGGTGTGTTTCACGTGAAACCCGATGACGAGAATCTGGGCGCCCTGCTGGAGACCTTCACCCAGCTTTACCGTGAGCCGGTGATCGTCCAGAAATACCTGCCGGAGATCCGCAAGGGCGACAAGCGGATCATCCTGGTGGATGGCAAGCCGGCGGGTGCCGTGTCCCGCATCCCCCAGGACGGGGAGGCACGGGCCAATTTCCATGCCGGCGGCAGTGCCGGCAAGACCGCGCTGACCCGACGCGAGCAGGAGATCTGCGAGGCGATCGGCCCGACGCTTCGCCAGCAGGGGCTGCTGTTCGTCGGCATCGACGTGATCGGTGACTATCTGACGGAAATCAACGTCACAAGCCCGACAGGTATCCAGGAGATCAACCGGCTGGACGGTTCCGCCATCGAAGCCACCCTGTGGGACGCGATGGAAGCCCGCTACGCCGCCACGCGGTGAGGGGCAGGGGGCGGGGGCCGGCGGTGACATCGCCCGGCCCCTTTTCCGTTTGAAGGTTGAGATTGATCCCCCGGGGCCGCCCGACCGGACAGGCTGGCGTGGGGGGGAGGCAAGGGGGGAACCCCACTGCGCGCGACAATAACCGGATAAAAAGGCAATCCATCATGCTCACCCTTTCCCGCCGCCGGCTTCTGGCCGGCACCGCCGCCATTTCACTGACGGCCTTGTCCCGCCCCGCCTGGACCCAGGTTCTGCTGCCGCCGGGGCCGCTGGCGCTGACCGATGCGGCCGTGCCGAAATCGCCCGGCGACGTGGCGGCGCTGCATGCCTTCTTCGCGGAGGTGTATGAGGCGGAATTGTCGCTGTCCCCACAGGCCCAGACGGCCCGCGGCCGCAAGACCAATTACGACCGGCTGGATGATGACAGCGACGGGTTCGCCGATGCCGAGGCGGAACGGACGAAGCAGGCCCTGTCCCGTTTGCGCGCCGGCTGGGACCCGGCGGTGCTGCCCCCGGCCGAACAGCTCAATTTCCGCCTGTTCGAGGCGCGGTGCGAGCAGGCCATCGAGGATCATCGCTGGCGTGCGCATGATTATCCGCTGAACCATCTTTACGGCCGGCATACCGGGCTGCCCAGTTTTCTGGCCAACCAGCATGCCGTGGCCGATCTGTCCGACGCCCAGGCCTATCTGGCCCGCCTGAATGCCATTGCCCGCGTCATCCGCCAGAATATCGACCGCGGGGAGGACAGCGCCGCCAGGGGCATCATCCCGCCGAAATTTTCCCTGGCCAAGATGCGCCGGGATATCCGGGCCGTCATTACCGGCGCTCCCTTCGACCAGGGGCCGGACAGCGCGCTTTACGCCGATTTCAAGAAGAAGATCGCTGCCCTGTCCATCCCCGAGGCGGAAAAGGCCCGGCTGGTGTCGGAAGCGGCTTCCATTCTGACCGGCAAGGTCAAGCCGGCCTATGAGGCGCTGGACGCCGCCGTGGCCAAGCTGGAGGCCCGGGCCACGGATGATGACGGCGTTTGGAAATTGCCGGACGGGGAGGCCTATTATCAATATTGCGTGGCCCGTTCGACCACGACCCGCATGACGCCTGCGGAAATACACCAGCTTGGCCTGGAGCATGTCGACCTTCTGCAGAAGGACATGCATGGCATCATGCAGAAGGTCGGGTTCAAGGGCACCCTGGCGCAGTTCTTCGAGCATCTGCGTACCGATCCGCAATTCTATTTCAGCAATGATGATGCGGGCCGCGCCGCCTATCTGGCGCATTGCGAGCAGGTGATTGCCGATTATGCCAAGCGGCTGGACGAATGGTTCATCACCAAGCCCAAGGCGCCCGTCATCGTGAAGCGGGTGGAGCCCTATCGTGAAAGGTCGGCCCCGCCGGCCTTCTACAATTCCCCCGCACCCGACGGCTCGCGTCCCGGCATCTTCTATGCCAACCTGGCCGATATGCGTGAAATGGCCAAATGGCAGGCCGACGCCATCGTCTATCACGAGGCGATACCCGGCCATCACATGCAGATCGCCATTTCCCAGGAACTGGGCGATGTGCCGGAATTCCGCCGTTATTCGTTCTTCGGCGCCTATATCGAGGGCTGGGGCCTGTATGCCGAGCGCCTGCCGAAGGAGTTCGGCTTCTATCAGGACCCCTATGCCGATTTTGGCCGGCTGACGACGCAAATCTGGCGCGCCGTGCGCCTGGTGGTGGATAGCGGCATCCATGCCAAGCGCTGGACCCGTGGACAGGCCATCGATTATTTCGTGGCCAACACGCCGCTGAACCGCGACCAGGTGATCCGGGAGGTCGATCGCTACATCGTCAATCCGGGGCAGGCCACCAGCTATTATGTCGGCATGCTGCGCGTGCTGGACCTGCGCGATCAGGCCCGCAAGGCGCTGGGCGCCAAGTTCGACCTTCGTGGCTTCCACGAGGTGGTGCTGCGCACGGGGGCGGTGCCGCTGGATGTGCTGGGCGAACAGGTGCAGGCCTGGGTGAAGAAGGCGGCCTGACGGCGGCGGCGGGCAGGGGCCGGGACAGGACAAGGGCGGGTGGAATGGGCTGGCAGGCGCCTGGCGCATCGTTTCCTTACCGGTTGACGCCGGCCCCCGGCACCTTCCACCATAGGCCATCTTGCACTGCACCATGGGTGAGGGTGATGGTACGCCTGCTTTGCGTCCTGGCAGCCTGTCTGCTGTTCCTGGCACCCGCGCGGGCCGAAAGGCTGGATGAGGTGCCGCGCACGGCCATCATGTCGGCCTTTGCTCCGGAACTGGTCGGGCTGCTGGCCGCCACGCGGGACAAGCGGATGGTCAGCGTGCATGGCGTGGATTTCACGCTGGGCCTGCTGGCCGGCCGTCCCGTCGTGCTGGTCCTGTCGGGGGTCAGCATGGTCAATGCCGCCATGACGACGCAGATGCTGCTGGACCGGTTCCAGGTGGATGCCCTGCTGTTCAGCGGCATTGCCGGCGGGCTGGATGCCGGCCTGCATATCGGCGACGTGGCCGTTCCGCGCCGCTGGGGCCAGTTCCTGGAAAGCCATTTCGTGCGGCAGGACGCGGATGGCACCCTGCGGCCCGTGCCCTGGGCCAGCCTGCCCTTTCCGGCGCATGGGGCGATCCAGCCCTCCAACGCCTATGTCCGCGTGCCGGGCCGGACGGAACCCCTGCGTAAGTTCTGGTTCGAGGCCGATGCCGCCCTGATGGATCTGGCCGGCAAGGTGGTGCCGGGTGTGAAGCTGGACCGGTGTGCCGCCAACAAGACATGCCTTGATACCACCCCGCGGGCGCTGGTCGGCGGCGACGGGGTGTCGGGTCCGGCCTTCGTCGACAATGAAGGCTGGCGGGCCTATCTGAACGGCACGATCGGGGCGCAGGTGGTGGATATGGAAAGTGCCGCCGTGGCGCTGGTGGCCGAACAGAACGGCATCCCCTTCATCGCGTTCCGCAGCGTGTCGGACCTGGCCGGCGCGGACCCGGACGAAAACCGCATGCACATTTTCATGGCATTGGCTGCCAGCAATGCCGCCAGGGTGCTGATGGCTTTCCTGGCGGCGATGCCGCCGGCGCTCAGCCCGCCGCCTGTTCCATGAACAGGGCCATCTGGATATCCAGGCTGGTCACCCCGCCGGCATCATGGGTGTTCAGCACCACATCGACGCGGTTATAGACATTGAACCATTCGGGATGGTGATCGATCCGGTCGGCCAGCAACGCCACCCGCGTCATGAAACCGAACGCCTCGTTGAAATCCTTGAACCGGAAGCCCTTGACGATGGCCGTCCCGTCCGCACGCAGTGTCCAGCCGGGCAGGCCGGCCAGCGATGCGGCGATGGCCTCCTTGTCCAATTTGGTTGGACGGCCCAATTGGGATTGTGTCATCTGTTCCACCTGATCAGGATCGCCTAAGCAGATTTTCCGAACGCCGCCCACACGTGGGCGGGCTCGGACGATCAGCAAATCATAGAGTCAGCGGGCTGCTCCGGGCCGGGCCATGTGTGGCCCGATCTGGGGGAACCTGCTTAGTCCGTTGGTGGACCGGTGAGGGTCCGGCGTCAAGCCGGATCGTCGCCACCGCCGCAGACCCCGCGGAAAATGCCCATGCCCTCGCTACGCCGCTTCACCACCGCCCCGACCCTGTCCGAAATGGAAGGCATCGCTGCCCGCGCCGCGGAATCCATTCCCGACGCGCTGCGTGCCCATGTGCGCAATGTGCTGATCCGGGTGGAGGATTTTCCCGACGAGGAGACAGAGCGCGAAATGGGCCTGGAAAGCCCGTTCGATCTGCTGGGTCTGTATCGCGGGGTCGGGATGCCGTGGCAGAGCGTGACACATCCGCGCCTGGAACCCGACCTGATCTTCCTCTATCGCCGCCCCATCCTGGATTACTGGTGCGAGACCGGAGAGGATCTGGACCATCTGATCCGCCATGTGCTGATCCATGAGATCGGACATCATTTCGGCTTCAGCGACGCCGACATGGAAGCGCTGGAAGCCCAGGGCGACTGATCCGCAACCGGTTGCGATGGCGGGCGGGCCGGGGATGGCCGGCGCTTCGGGTGGCTTTCCCCTCTGCCCCGTCACGCCGAAACGCCGCGTGCCGATGCGCGCATGCAGGAATATTCCTGCCTTATCCTGACTTTGGTCGGATTTTGATTGAACAGGTCATATGCCTTGGCATATTGGTTTATGCGGGCGTTGCTGATGCGCAGGCGACGCCCGGCATCGACGACCAATGATCGGGAGGTTCACCCTTGCCACCGCGTTCCAAGCGCTTCACCAGCGAAGACCTGCCCGACGGCAGCAGTACGCTGGTCATCCGCAATGTGGTTGTGCTGGGCAAGCGCACCAGCCTGCGGATGGAACCGGAAATGTGGGACGCGCTGTCCGATGTGGCGGCGCGTGAAGGCTATAATGTCCACGATATCTGCACCTGCATCGTGGAACGAAAGCCGGCCGCCGCCTCGCTGACGGCGGCCATCCGCGTGTTCCTTGTGAATTACTACCGGCTTGCCGCGACGGAGGAAGGGCATGTGCGCGCCGGCCACGGCACGGGCAGCCCCGATATCATCGCCGCCGCCCTGAACCTGCAGGCCGGTCCCCCCGGCCCGCTGCAAGGATAACTACCATAAGATGAATAAATAATAGTGTAACCAGTCAACGGCCGGCATGCACCATGCACGTGGCCGTGCCATGGGCATAAAGCCGGCCATCATCCTCACCGATCAGCCGGCCTTCGGCCAGGTACAGGGTGCGGCCGGCATTGATCACCCGGCCTTCCACCCGGACCAGGCCGGCATCGCGCAGGAGGGGGCGCAGGAAATTCACCTTCAGTTCGACGGTGCCGTATCCCACGGCCGCCGGCAGCAGCGTATGCACTGCGCAGCCCATGGCACTGTCCAGCAAGGTGGCTGCGAAGCCGCCATGGACGGTGCCCAGCGGGTTCAGCACATGGTCGCCGGGCCGCCCGCGGAACACGACCGCACCTTCGCCGATCTCCTCCTCCGCCAGGTCCATGCCAAGCGTGGCCGCCATGCTGGGCGGCGGCAGTTCGCCGCGCGCGATGCGGCGGATGATATCGATCCCTGGCAGTGTCGCCAGTAAGGCAGGGTCGATGGGCGTCACATCCCAGTCATAGGTTCGGCTGCGGCGGCTCATGCTGGCAGGCTCCATAAAAGAACGAACGGTCGTATTATGGCCGATTGGCCGCCGGGGTCAACCATTCGCGGGATGCATCGCCGGCCCGATTGTGGGCGACCCTTCTCTAGCGTAGGGTGTGGAAACAGAAAGAAAAAACCACGAACCGGGTGCCCCGCCATGAAAGATCAAGCCCCGCCGGCCCGCGACCTGGATTTCCTGCGCAAGGAATTCCAGCTTCATCGCCAATGGCTGGACGGCAAGGGCGGGCGCCGTGCGGAATTGCAGTTCCAGGACCTGTCCGGTCTGTCGCTGAAGGGCGCCCGCCTGGCGGAAGCCAAGCTGGCCGGCGCCAGCCTGTCCGGCGCCAACCTGGAAGGGGCGGACCTGGCCCGCGCCGACCTGTTCGGGGCCGACCTGGAAGGGGCTGAACTGACAGGGGCCAACCTGATGGGGGCCGATCTGCGCGGGGCGAACCTGCACCGGGCCACCCTGAACGACGTGATCCTGCGCGGGGCCGATTTCCGGTCCGGCACGCTGACCGACAATGGTGGCAATACGCGCTGCGACGGGGCCGCCGTGCTGACGGAGGCGCGGCTGGAACGCGCCATCCTGTGTTCGGCCAAGCTGACGGGCTGTGACCTGACGGGGGCCGACCTGATGGATGCCGATCTGTCGGGCGCCGACCTGTCGAAATGCGTCATGCTGGGCGTCGATCTGTCGGGCGCCAACCTGTCGGGCGCGCAACTGGCTGGCACCGTGGTGGATGCCGACATGCTGGCGCGCGGCCGGCACCTGCCCGACGGGGCGGCCACCATGCTGGCCGAACCGCCGCGCCGCCGTATCCCCGCGGCGGAACTGCAGGCCCTGGTCGACGCGCATGAGAAATGGGTGGAAAGCAGCGGTGCGACGGGCGCGCGGCTGGACCTGGACATGGCGGAACTGGACCCCGCCATGCTGCATGGCCGCAACCTGGCGGGTGCCCGGCTGCGCCGCTGCAGGTTGTCGGCGGCCGACTGGGCCGACAACCGGCTGGAAATGGCCGACCTTTCCTATAGCGACCTGTCCACCACAGTGCTGGACGGATCGGTCATGGCCGGGGCGACGCTGCGCCGGGCCAACCTGTCAAACGCGCATCTGGCCGGCGTGCAACTGACGGCACAGCCCATGTCCGGCGGGCGAACCTGGCCCGCCAACCTGGACGGCGCCAATCTGCGCGGGGCCGACCTGACCAACGCCGTGCTTTCCGGTGCCATCCTGCGCCGGGCCGATCTGGCCGGTGCCATTGTCACGGGCGTGAACATGCGCGGGGCGGATCTGGCCGGCGCCACCCGCACGGGGGAGGGCGATGCCCGGCAGCGCCGCCGCCTGCGCCGTTTCACCCACCCCGCCCTCGCCGTGGGCAGCCGCAAGGGCACGGCGCGGTCGCGCAACTGGTCCTTCGGCGGCATCTCGCTGGACGCCGATCCCGGCCTCTACCATGAAGGTGAACTGGTCACGCTTCTGGTGGGGGCGCCGGGCGGCGGGGACCCGGTTCCGGTCCAGGCCAAAGTCATGGCGCTGGACGGCGGGGCCCGTTCCGTGTCACTGAAGTTCGAGCCGCTGACGCCGGAACTGAAATCCTATCTGAACGGGTTGGTGGCGCCGCGCTATCGCCTGGGGTGATCACACCATGCCCTCGCTTTTCACCTCGCTGACGCTGCTGGACGGGCTGGCGCTGGCCTGGTTCTGGCTGTTCTGGTGGGGTTATGGCTGGCTGACCGACCGGGCGAAGGCGGCACCCGCCAGCCTGAACCAGCATATGCTGCGCATCCGCATCCGCTGGATGACCAACATGCTGTTCCGGGACAACCGGGTCATGGACAGCATGCTGATCGGCCACCTGATCCACAGCATTTCCTTCTTCGCCTCCACCACGGTGCTGGTGCTGGCCGGCCTGCTGGGCGTGCTGGCCGGGTCGGAGAATGCCTATAATGTCGTCATGGATGTCGGCTTCACCCAGCCCACGACGCGGGCCGTGTTCGAAGGCAAGCTGCTGTTGCTGCTGGGTATCTTCATCTACAGCTTCTTCAGCTTCACCTGGTCGGTGCGGCAGTTCAACTACACGATCGCGCTGATCGGCGGCGCCCCCCTGGAACCGGGGGAAGAGGCGATGATCACGGCCAAGGCTGCCGCCAAGATGATGACGCTGGCCATCACCAGCTTCAACCGCGGCCTGCGCGGCTATTATTATGCCTTCGCCAGCCTGGGATGGATGGTCCATCCCTATCTCTTCATGGCGGCCGTGGTGCTTGTCACCTATGTCCTCTGGCGGCGTCAGTTCAGGTCGGCGGCCTTCGATGCCGTGGCCCGTTATTCCGCCCATGGGCTGAACAGCCGGCCGGGTGGCGGCAGGGGTGGGGCTGCGATGTAGGGCGCCGGGGCCGGGGCATCGGCCTGTGCGTCAACTCGTGCCGTGGCGCGTGGCCGATCTCACGGGATGGGGGCGCTGGCGATTGAAGGCCGGCGAGCGGTTGCGGTCACCGGGAAGCGGTATCAGCGGTAACGCCGCCCCGCCTCGATGGTCAGGCCCAGGCCGACGGCACCGAACTTGTCACCTTCCACGATGCGCGCGCCGGGCAGGGCGCCCGTGATGGCGCCGCGCACGGCGGGCAGCAGGGTGGACCCGCCCGTCAGGAACACGGCATCCACCTGATCGGCCTGCAGGCCGGCCTGGCGCAGGCAATCGGCCGTCATGGCCGACAGCCTCTCCACGGGATCGCTGACGGCGGTGGCCAGGCGGGCGCGTGTCGCCGGCGCCTTCAGCCCCGCTTCCACGACGGACAGGTCGATGGCATGCGTGTCGGCGTCCGACAGGGCGATCTTGGCTTCCTCCACCTTCATGGCCAGCGCATGGCCCAGATGTTCCTCCAGCACGGTCAGAAGCCGCCGGATCAGGTGGGGATGCCGTGCCTCCCTGGCCAGCCGCTGCACATCGGCCTGCACGGCGGGACCGTAAAGGAAGTTGATCTTGGCCCAGGTCGCCAGATCGACATACAGATGGTTGGGCGTGACCAGCCCTTCACGCAGCAGGGGCGAGCGATAGCCCAGATGCGGCATCACGGCTTCCAGGCTCAGCAGCCGGTCGAAATCCGTGCCCCCGATGCGCAACCCGTCATTGGCCAGGATGTCGCCGGCCCGGTCGGCCTGGCGGGCGCGCTCCGGCCCGATGCGCACGATGGAGAAATCCGACGTGCCGCCGCCGATATCGGCTATCAGCGCGATCTGTTCGTCGTTGATCTGCGCTTCATAGGCCAGGGCGGCGGCGATCGGTTCGTACTGGAAGCTGACGTCGCGAAAGCCGCTGGCCCGCGCGATGTCGGCCAGGGCGGCTTCGGCCCGGGCATCGGCGGCATCGTCGCCATCCACGAAATGCACGGGCCGGCCATGGACGACATGGGTCAGTTCATGCCCGCACTGGCGTTCGCCCTCCTCGCGGATATGGCGGATGACCAGCCCGATCACCTCGCGGAAGCCGACGCGGCGCCGGCCGAGCAACGTTTCCTCATCGATCAGGCTGGTGCCCAGCACCGACTTGATGGACCGCATCAGCCGTCCGTCGCCACCCGCCACATAGGCGGCGATGGCGGCCCGGCCGAAACAGGGCCGGTGCGCCTCGAAATCGAAAAAGATGGCGCTGGGCAGCGTCGCCTGGCCGCCTTCCAGGGCCAGCATGCGCGGCCCCCGCCCATCCGCGACGCCCAAGGTGGAGTTGGAGGTGCCGAAATCCAGACCGCACGCCGCCATGACCCATCCCCGTTGCCGGCAAAAAGGGTGGGTTTGTAAGGGACGGGAAGGGGTCCGGTCAAGGCGCTGGGTTGTTGTGCCGGCCGTACCCATCCCGCCGCCGGTGCTTGCGGCCGTTTCCGATCGCTGCATTCCCCGCTATGCTGCCAGCCGGTTCAACATTCCCCGCCTGTGCGCCGATGACCCCCTTTGGTGACCGTGTCCGCCTGCTGCGCGCCCGCAAGGGCGTCAGTCTGAAGCAGATGGCCGATGAGCTGGAAATCTCCTCCGCCTATCTCTCGGCGCTGGAACATGGGCACAAGGGCCTGCCCTCGCCCATGCTGCTGCGTCAGATCTGCACCTATTTCGGCCTGATCTGGGACGAGGCGGAGGAGATGGAGCGGCTGGCAGCCCTGAGCGACCCGCGCGTGACGGTGGCCACGGGCGGGCTGTCGCCCGACCATACGCTGGTCGCCAACCTGCTGGCCCGCCGCATCGCCGACCTGTCGGCAGACCAGCTTTCCGCCCTTCTGGCCCTGCTGGGTGGCCGGATGACCCATTCCGACGGTGTATAATCCCGGTGCATGGGATTATAATGGCAAATCCTCTCGCCCTGGCCGGCGGGATCGTCCATATGTGGGCAAATGATTTTTGCCGTAGACCGGATCGGAGACGACGGACATGCCATCCCGCCTCGAACAGCTTTGTGTCCAGAAGGGTCTGAAAATGACCGAACAGCGGCGCGTGATCAGCCGTGTGCTGTCGGACAGCCAGGATCATCCCGACGTGGAACAGGTGTATCGACGGGCCGTGGAGATCGACCCTCACATCTCCATCGCCACCGTCTATCGCACCATGCGGCTGTTCGAGGAAGCCAACGTCATCGAGCGGCTGGATTTCGGTGACGGCCGCGCCCGGTACGAGGAGGCGCGCGATGAGCACCATCATCACCTGATCGATGTGCAGACGGGCAATGTCGTCGAATTCTCCAGCGAGGAACTGGAACTCATCAAGGAGAAGATCGCCGACGAGCTGGGCTATCGCCTGATCGGCCACCGGCTGGAGCTGTACGGTGTGCGCAAGGACCGTCCCATCGTGGAGCGGACCTATGTGCCGGGCAGCCATGGTTCCAAGGTCTGATCCGCCGTGACCCGCATCCCGAAGGAATTCCTGGGTCCCCCGTGCGCTGACCATCCCGCGGCCGGCAGCGGCGATTGCTGCCGCTCGGCCGTGACGCGCGCCTATCGGGAGATGCGCTCACGCGGCGTGCCCGACAGCCATTGCATGGATGCCGCCGTCGCCGTCTATCAATGGCACCATCCGGAGGCGATGGCGCCATCCGCCGCCGATATCGTCGGCATGTGGGTCACGGGGGCTGCCCGGCATTGACCCCGGTTGCGCTTTGCGGATGAAGGTCGGAAAGGCCGGCCGTCACCCCCCTGTGACGGCCGGCCTTTTCACATGATGGTCCGCGCCACGCCCCTGCCCGGCTCACGTGCCCGGCATGGGCCGATAGCCGGGCAGGGCCTTCACCCGGTCGATCCAGCGCCGGACATGGGCATAGGGGGCCAGGTCGATGCCACCCTCGGGCGCCAGGGCCACATAGGGGAACAGGGCGCATTCCGCGATGGTCGGGCGCCGGGCGGCCAGCCAGTCATGCGTGGCCAGATGGGCATCCAGCAGGGACAGGATGCGCGCCGCCTTGGCCAGCGTGTCGGCCTTGTCGATGGCATAGCCGAACCTGTCCACCAGCCGCGCGGCGCAGGGACCGTGCTGAATCTCGTTGGCAGCGGTGGACAGCCATTGCATGACCTCTGCCTGCTGGAAGGGTGCCGACGGCCACCAGGCCTCCCCGCCATGGGTGCCTGCCAGATAGACCAGGATGGCCTGGGAATCCCGCAGGATCCGGTCGCCATCCACCAGGACGGGCACCTGTCCCCAGGGGTTGAGGTCCAGCAGCGGCGGCCTTTTATGCTCGCCGCCCGCGACATCGACGGGCACGATGTCCAGATCGATGCCGGCCAGGGCCGCGAACAGCCGGACCTTGTAGCAATTGCCGGACAGTTCCAGATCGTAGAGCCTCATGCCGCGGCTTCCTCCTGCTGGATCAGTTGATTGAATTCCAGAACGTTGCCGTCGGGGTCGCGGATGAACAGCGCCACGCGGCGCGGACCGATCCGTACCGGACCTTCGGTGATGGCAATGCCCTGCCGGCCCAGCCACACCTGCAGCGCATCCAGATCATCGGTGACGAAGGCGGGATGGGTGATGCCGGGCAGCTTGACGGGCTCGTCCAGCAGGACGTTGCGGCCCTCCGGCCGTCGGGCGCCGTTGAAGATCAGGTTGATGCGGACCCCGTCGGGGCTCAGCATCTCGTTGGCTTCGTGGCTGGTGAAGCTGGCGCTTTGCACGAAGCCCAGGGCCCCATAGAAAGCCAGGGCGCGCTGCCGGTTGGTGACGCGGATGCCGACATGATCATAGGCCAGGATGCGCGACGGGTTGCCGCCGGGGGCCGGCGGACCGGAAAGGGGCATGTTCATCGAAAGACCTGCGGTTGGTTCCGGATGTCCCCAATGTGGCGGACCGGGCGCTGGCGACCAATGCCGGCGGGGTGACAGAACCTGTGCGGCTGGCGCAATAATACCAAGGGTCGAAATGTTTCAGCGTTGGTGTCGGCGGCCCCGGACGGGAGGAATGGTTTGGACCGGTTGAATGCCATGGCAACCTTCGTGCGCATCGTCGATGCCGGCAGCCTGAGTGCGGCGGCCGGGCAGACAGGCCGATCGGTGGCGTCTGTCGTGCGGACCCTGGCGGCGCTGGAAGCGCATCTGGGTACCCGGCTTTTGAACCGCACGACCCGGCGACTGGCGCTGACCGATGAGGGCGCGGAGTTCCTGGAATGGAGCCGGCGCATCCTGGCCGAGTTCGATGCCGTCGAACACCGGTTCGATGCGCGCCGCCAGGGTTCCGGCGGTCTGCTGCGCCTGACGGCGCCGGTGGAACTGGGCCGGCGCCATGTCGCCCCGCTGGTCGCGGCTTTCCTGCGGCAGCATCCGGCGATGCGCGTCGACCTTTTGCTGCTGGACCGCGTCGTCGACCTGCTGGAGGAAGGGCTGGACCTGGCCATCCGGATCGGGCATCTGCCCGACAGTTCCATGGTGGCGAAGACGGTGGGCCGCACGCGGCAGGTGGTTTGCGCCAGTCCGGATTTCCTGCAGGGCACCGGACCCGTTGCACACCCGTCGGATCTGCAGGCGCTGGACTGCATCGCCTTTCTGCCGCAGGACCGGCACTGGCATTTCCAGGTGGGGGACGACAGCGTGGCGGCGGCCATTTCCGCCCGCGTCGCCACCAATCAGGTCCAGCTGAACTGCGACATGTGCCTGCAGGGCCTGGGCGTCGCCCGGCTGCTGCACTACCAGGCGGCCGATGCGCTGGCCGACGGGCGGCTTGTCCGGCTGCTACGGCCGTTCGAGCCGCCGGACATTCCCATCCAGATGGTCTATCCGCATTCCCGGCTGCTGTCGGCCCGCGTGCGCCGCTTCATCGACTGGGCCGCACCCCGGCTGGAGGCGGCCCTGCCAGACCCGGGCTGATCGCGGCCCGCCGGCCGGTCAGGCGGCCTTCCTGCTACGGGGCTTGGCCAGCTTCACGGGCTCTGGTTCCCCTTCCGGCTCGGCCAGGGCGGCCAGCAGGGAGGCGCGGATATCGGCCAGCTTGCGCTCGTGCGTGATCTTCAGGCCGAACACATCCTTCACATAGAACACGTCGATGGCGACATTGCCATAGGTGGAGATCTTGGCCGAGGCGATCTGCAGGTTGGCCTGGGTCAATGTCCGGGTCAGCAGATAGAGCAGGCCCGGCCGGTCGCGGCCGTTCACCTCGATCACCGTGTGGTTGCCTGTGGCGGTATTGTCCACAAGCACGCGCGGCGCCACCTTGAAGGCGCGGGTCCGCGCCGTCTGTGGCGGCCGGCGCCGGGCCAGCTCATCGGCCAGCCGCAATTCGCCGGCCAGCACCTTGTCCACCATCACCGACAGGCGTGCCAGCTTGTCCCCGCTGTCGAACGCGCCGCCACCGGCCGCATGCACCGTGAACACGTCCAGCGCCATGCCGTTGGTCATGGTGAAGATGCGGGCATTGACGATATCCGCCCCGGCCAGGGCCAGCGCCCCCGCCAGGCGGGAGAACAGGCCCGGATGGTCGGCCGTATAGACGGTCACCTCCGTGATGGTCCGGCCACGATCGATGCGCGTATCCAGGGTCAGCGGCGCGCGCGTCCGTTCGGCCTCGCGCATCAGGCGGGCGTGGTGGGCCAGCGTCTGGGTGTTGAAGCCCAGCCAATAGGCGGGATAGGCACGGGCCAGATGCGCGTCGATATCGTCTGCCGACCAGTCGGTCAGGGCGGTGCGCAGGCTGGCCTGTGCCGCCGCCACGCGGGCGTCACGCCCCTCGGTGCCGACGGTGCCGGACATGTGTTCCTCGCTCCGGCGGAAAAGCTGGCGCAGCAGCGTGGCTTTCCAGCCGTTCCAGCGGCCGGGACCCACGGCCCGGATATCGGCCACGGTCAGGCACAACAGCAGCTTCAGGCGCTCCGGGCTCTGCACCAGGTCGACGAACTTGCCGATCGTCACCTCGTCATCCAGGTCGCGCTTGAAGGCGGTGGCCGACATGGCCAGGTGCCAGCGCACCAGCCAGACGACGGTCTCCGTCTCCTCCTCGCTCATCCCCAGGCGGGGGCACAGTTTCTCCGCCACCTTGGCGCCCAGGATGGAATGATCGCCGCCGCGGCCCTTGGCGATGTCATGCACCAGCATGGCGACATAGAGCGCGCGGCGGGAATTGACGGTGTGGATCACCTCCGACGCCAGCGGCACCTCGCCCGTCAGGTTCCCCTGCTCGATCTGGTGCAGGATGCCCACGGCGAACAGCGTATGCTCGTCCACCGTGAAATGATGGTACATGTCGAACTGCATCATGCCGACGATGCGGCCGAAATCCGGCACGAACCGGCCCAGCACGCCGGCCTCGTTCATGCGGCGCAGCGCCACTTCCGGGTCCTTGCGCGACGACAGGATCTCCAGGAACAGGCGGTTGGCCTCCCTGTCCTCCCGCAGCTTCGTGCCGATGCTGGACAGGGCGCGGGTGATGGCCCGCAGGGCGTTGGGATGGATGTCCAGCTCGTTTTCCTGCGCCACATGGAACAGGCGGATCATGTCGACGGGATGATCCTTGAAATGCCGGTCGGACTTCACGTTCAGGCGGCCGGCATCCAGGGTGAACCCCTCGAAATCGGCGCGCACGAAGGCGCGGCGCAGGAAGGCGAAGCGCGGCACGCGCTTGTTCTCCTGCTCCAGGTTGGCGCAGAAGATGCGGGTCAGGTCGCCGACATCCTTGGCGGTCATGAAGTAATGCTTCATGAACCGTTCCACGGCATTGCTGCCGGCATGCTCGGTATAGCCCAGGCGGCGGGCCATCTCGGCCTGCATGTCGAAGGTCAGGCGGTCTTCCTGCCGGCCCGTCAGGTAATGCAACTGGCAGCGGGCGGCCCACAGGAAGGACTCCGCCTTGGCGAAGCGCTGTGCTTCCTCTGCCAAAAGCACGCCCTTGGCGACCAGCCCCTCCACCTCATCCACCTGATAGGCGTATTTGGCGATCCAGAACAGGGTCTGCAGGTCGCGCAGGCCGCCCTTGCCCTCCTTGATGTTGGGTTCCAGCACATAGCGGCTGTCGCCCATCTTGCGGTGGCGGTCGTTGCGTTCCCCCATCTTGGCTTCGATGAAGGCGGTGACGCTTCCCGTGGCGGCCACCACATCCCTGGCGAAGCGCTGGCGCAGTTCCTTGAACAGCACCGCTTCCCCCCACAGGAACCGCGCTTCCAGCAGGCTGGTGCGGATGGTCATGTCCTCCAGCGACAGGCGGATGCATTCATCCACCGACCGCACGGCATGCCCGACCTTCCAGCCCAGGTCCCACAGCAGGTAGAGCATGTACTCCACCACCTGTTCCACGCGCGGCGTGCGCTTGTAGGGCAGCAGGAACAGCAGGTCCACATCGGAATAAGGCGCCATCTCCCCGCGGCCATAGCCGCCGATGGCTACAACGGCCAGCCGTTCCCCCTTGGTCAGTTCGGCCGTGGGATAGACATGGTCCAGCGTGAAATCGGCCAGGGCCTGCACGATGGCATCGGTCAGCCTGGCCGTCTGATGGACGCAATCATCGCCGCGATGGCGTGCCTCGAACCGGGACCGGATGGCGGCGCGCCCTTCCTCCAGCACGGATTTCAGCAGGGCCAGCACGGGCGGGCGCAGCCGGTCGATGCTGCAATCATGCTGTTCGACCAGGGCGTTCAGGCGCTTGGTGACGGTGCCACGGCCAGGGATGGCGGGATGGCGCACGCCATCGCCCCGGCGGGCGGAGGCGGGGTGCAGCTTGACCGGGCCGGTGGTGCCGGGCGGATTGGCGGACGGGATCGTATCGGGCATCTCTTCATTTCCGGGCATGTCCCTGCGCGACATCATGCCACGAAACATGCTGAAAGGCTTTGTCCTTCCGTATGTGAGAAGCCCCATATACCCTCTCCCTGCATTGATTTTTATCGAAACCCTGCTTGCGCCCGCCCCGGACGGGCCTTCACCTCCGCATGGCGCCCGCCAGAAGGCGCCGGGCGTTCTGGTTGGTTGCACGGTGATAGGGGGCGATGCCGCGCCCGCCCAGGCGGCTGGCTTCCAGCGCCATGCGGCCACAGGCGATCTCCGCGGCGTTCAGGCTGGTCTCCACATAATTGCCGGCCGCCCCGCCATAGCGGACGGGATCGGGTGGTGCCGCCAGGGACATGCCGGCCTTGGCCTGGGCCATGGCCTGCTGGGCCGCCCATTCCAGCCAGATGTCGCAAAGCGACCACATGCCGGCCGTCAGCGCGCGCTGGGCCTCCAGCGCCGCTTCCATCTTTTCCCAGACCATGGTGGTGAATTCGGGGTCCTTCAGCCGTGCCGGGTCGCAGCCCGCGGCGGCCAGGCGGATGGTGCGCAGACACATGGTCTGCTGCGCCGCCCACAGGGTCTCCCCGATGACAAGGCCGGTGGTGGCGATTTCCGCGGCGACTTCCACGCCGCGGATAGCCAAGGGTGGTGCGGACCTGCGGGCCATGGCCGTCCCCTCATCGCTTCGGCGCCGGCCCCGATGACCGGGCGCCTTCGTCTGAGGGATCAGAGTGTCATGTTGCGCTGCAAAATACCCTGCGACGCTCGGTCACAGCACCGACCGCGGCACCGACCGCGGCAGGGGTCGCGGCAAGGATCGCGGCAGGGATAGCAGCACCCTGGTCAGCCGGCCCCGGCTTCCGCCGGTGTCAGGGCCCGGACGGACAGGGCATGCACGCGCTCGGCCAGCTCGTCCGCGACGGCGCCATAGACCAGGCGCTGGCGTGCCACGCGCGACAGGCCCTGGAACCGGTCCGACACGATCACCAGATCGAAATGCGTCTCCCCGCCCGGATGGTCGGCACCCGCATGGCCGGCATGCTGGTGGGAGACATCCTTGATGGTCATGCTGTGCGGGGTTAGAGCCTGTGTCAGCTTGTCCCGCATGCGGGTCGCATAGGTCGTCATCCTGGTCCTCGGCGTCTGGTTCGGGTGCGGCCCCGCGCGGCGGGGCCTTCATGGCGTCATGGTTGAAGAGGTAGTGGAACATCATGCCGGATACCAGCCTGCCGAAGACCGCAGCCGACGGGGATGCCGGGCAGGGCGGGGGCCCGGTCCCGCGGTCCACGGCGCTGGTCCTGCTGCTGCTGGTCATTCTGCTGTGGGGCGTCAACTGGCCCGTGATGAAGGAGGTGGTGGGCCATATGCCGCCGCTGACCTTCGCCGCCTCCCGCCTGCTGCTGGGGGCGCTGTCGCTGCTGGCCTTTGCGGCGGCCACGCGGCAATTGCGTGTGCCGCACCGGGGCGACCTGCCGCTGCTGCTGTCGGTCGGCTTCATGCAGATGACGGTGTTCACGCTGCTGGTCACGGTCGCGGTGCAGCATGTGCCGGCCGGCCGGGCCGGCATCCTGGCCTATACCACGCCGCTGTGGGTCGTGCCGCTGGCCCTGGTCTTCCTGGGGGAAAGGGTCGGCTGGCTGAAGGCGCTGGGCCTGCTGGTGGGGCTGGCCGGGGTGCTGGTGCTGTTCAACCCGTCGGCCTTCGACTGGGCCGCCCCGCCGGTCCTGCTGGGCAACGGGCTGCTGATGCTGGCGGCCCTGATCTGGGCGGTGAACATCGTGCATGTGCGTGCCCACCGCTGGATCGGCACGCCCCTGACCCTGGCCCCCTGGCAGATGGGCATGGCCGCCCTGCTGGCCACGGCCGTGGCCCTGGCGCTGGAGGATGTGTCGCGCATCGACTGGTCGGGGCATCTGGTGGTGCTGCTGGTCTATAACGGTCCTATCGCCACGGCCTTCTGTTTCTGGGCCATGGTCACCGTCAACCGGGCCCTGCCGGCCATCACCACCTCGCTGGCCATGCTGGGGGTGCCCGTGGTGGGGCTGGTCGTGTCGGCGCTCTGGCTAGGGGAACCCCTGACCCTGACCAACCTAGCGGGGCTGGGCCTGATCGGCGCCGGCCTGGCGGCCGTGGCCCTGGCCGACACGCGCCGCGCCTGACAATAGCGCTTCCTGCGCATCGGCTTTTCGTCGGGTCTCGCTTGTCAGGCGCGGGGCGTCCCCCCATACTTCGCCGATGCATAAGAACAGGCCCGACCTCAGTTTCGATTTCCGGGAGGCGTCACGCACGCAGGTGCGGACGTGCGATCATCCCGGTTGTCTGGAGGCGGGCGAGCACCGTGCCCCCAAGGGGCGCAACCGGCTGAACGAATATTTCTGGTTCTGCCTGGGGCATGTGCGCGAATACAACAAGTCCTGGGACTATTACGCCGGCATGAGCCAGACGGAGATCGAGAGCCATGTCCGGCAGGATACGACCTGGCAGCGACCGACCTGGCCCATGGGCGACTGGCGCACGCGCGAACGCAACATGCGCGACAAGGTCTTCAATGGCGGCTTCGCCTTCGGCGCCGAATGGTCGGGGGAGGAGGGGGAAGCCCGCCGTCCCCCGCGCCACCGGCCGCGCACCCCGGAGGAAGAGGCGCTGGCCGTCCTGGACCTGGGGCCCGATGCCGATTTCGCCACCATCAAGGCGCGGTACCGCCAGCTTGCCAAGCTGCATCACCCCGATGCCAATGGCGGCGCCAAAGAGGCGGAGGAAAAGCTGAAATCCATCAACCTGGCCTATAACACGCTGAAGGCCGCCCATGGCGGCGGCGCGCAATAGCCCCCCCGATCCCCTTGAACCGGCATCCGATCGAAACGTGAAGAATGGCTTCTGACATGGTATCCAACAGCACGGCCACCCATCCCGAACTGCCCGACATCACGGTGTCCGTGCGCGAGGTTTTCGGTATCGACAGCGACATGCGCGTTCCCGCCTTCTCGGTCGCCACCGAGCATGTGCCGGAACGGGACAAGGCCTATCGCTTCGACCGCGAGACGACGATGGCCATCCTGGCCGGCTTCGCCTACAACCGCCGCGTCATGATCCAGGGCTATCACGGCACGGGCAAGTCGACCCATATCGAACAGGTTGCCGCCCGCCTCAACTGGCCCTGCATCCGCGTCAACCTGGACAGCCACATCAGCCGTATCGACCTGATCGGCAAGGATGCCATCGTGCTGCGCGACGGCAAGCAGGTGACGGAATACCGCGAGGGCATCCTGCCCTGGGCGCTTCAGCACCCCTGCGCCGTGGTGTTCGATGAATATGACGCCGGCCGGCCCGACGTGATGTTCGTGATCCAGCGCGTGCTGGAGGTGGAAGGCAAGCTGACCCTGCTGGACCAGAACAAGGTCATCCGCCCGCACCCCGCCTTCCGTCTGTTCGCCACGGCCAACACCGTGGGCCTGGGCGATACGACGGGCCTTTATCACGGCACCCAGCAGATCAACCAGGGCCAGATGGACCGCTGGAACATCGTGGCGACCCTGAATTATCTGCCGCATGCCGACGAGGTGCGGATCATCCTGGCCAAGGTGCCGGATTACGACAATGACGCGCAGCGCGGCACCGTCGCCGCCATGGTGCGCCTCGCGGAAATGACGCGCAGCGGCTTCATCGCCGGCGACATTTCCACGGTGATGAGCCCGCGCACCGTCATCACCTGGGCTCAGAACGCGGCCATTTTCGGCGGTGATGTCGGGTTCGCCTTCCGTGTCTCCTTCCTCAACAAGTGCGACGAGGTGGAACGCGCGACGGTGGCCGAATATTACCAGCGCTGTTTCGGCCAGGAACTGCCGACGGGCGCCTTCAAGGGCACGCTGGTCTGACGCAGGGGGTCTGCGCGGGGCAGCACCGGATGCCGGCCGGAGGGCCGGCCGGTGCCCGGGTACCGGTCGGCCGCGGGGGACCCCGATGTTCGGCCCGTGCCGGCTGGGGCCGGTTTCCCCCTTCTACCCCCTTTTTTCCGCGCGATTGCCTGGAAAACAGCCAATTGTCCGCTTCCCCGATTTCCGTTACCGTCACCCACGGGGCTGAAATTTCGGACTTTGGGAGAATGCGAGGATGACGAAGCGCTTTTTGGCGGTCGCGGCGGCCATGTTGACCGCCCTTCCGCTGCTGTCCGGGCCGGTGATGGCGCAGGACAAGCCGACGGGCAAGACAGAAGAGGTGAAGCCGGATGACGGCAAGCTGATCTGCCGCACCGACAACCCGACGGGTACGCGCGTGGGTGCCAAGAAAGTATGCAAGACCCGCACGGAATGGGCCGAATTCGTCCGCCAGCAGCGTGAGGACACGCAGCGCGTCCAGAACGAGGCCTTGAATGAGCGAATCCAGTCGGGCAACTGACCGCTGATCGGCGCAGTACCGGGTTGATGGGGCGACCGGGTGAAACGGATGGGCGGGAAGCTGCCCATCCGTTATTGTTTGTGCCGGCGGCATGGCCGCCATCGGCAGCAGACCAGCATCGAAGCGGACCCATGACCCAGGAATCCCCCGTCGAGACCTTCAAGCGCGCGACCACCGCAACCCTGCGGGCCATGGCCGACCGCAAGGATCTGGTGGTTGGTTTCTCGTCGGAGCCGCCGGGGCTGGCCGGTGCGCGTGTGCGCGTGCCCCTGCCGCCGCGCGACCTGAACCCCCGCGAGGTGGCCAATGTCCGGGGTTCCGCCGATGCCGCGGCCCTGCGCCTGCGCCACCATGATGCGGCCGTGCATGCCAACCGCATGCCTGTCAGCGAACAGGCCCGCCTGTCCTTCGATGCGCTGGAACAGGCCCGGGTGGAAGCCATCGGCGCCACGCAGATGGCCGGCGTGGCCGGCAACCTTGCCGCCGCGCTGGAGGAGAAATATCGCCGCCTGGGCTTCGACCGGCTCAACGATCCCGAACAGGTGCCCGTTCCCGATGTGCTGCGCCTTCTGGCGCGCGAGGCGATGACCGGCGCAAGGCCGCCGGAAAGCGCGCGGACCGCCATCGATCTTTGGCGCGGCAAGGTGGCGGAGAAGCTGGGCCACGGGCTGGACGGGCTGGCCGCCGTGATGGAGAACCAGGACGCCTATGCAAGGGCCGTGCGCCGTCTGCTGTCCGATATGGATATGGATGTGGGGGCCGAGCCCGACAGCCAGGACGGGGAGCAGGACGACGCACCGGACAACCCCGACAGCGGCGGCGACGACGACAAGGAGATGGACGGCCAGGGCGGGCAGCAGCAGTCCGGCGAGGATCAGTCCCAGGACATGCAGGACCAGGAGCAGCAGCGCCGGTCGGAGGAGGCGGGCGCCGGGGAGGAGGGGGAGCAGGCCGAAGGCGAGTTGGGCGAGGGCGAGGGATCGGAGGAACCGGGTCCCCCCGGCACCAGGCCGCGGGCCGAACGCGGCCGAAACGAGCCCGACGCCGGGGCCTACAAGCCCTATACCACCGCCTTCGACGAGGTGGTGGACGCCGCCGACCTGTGCGACGCCGACGAGCTGACGCGCCTGCGCCTGATGCTGGACCAGCAATTGCAGAACCTGCAGGGCGTGATCTCCAAGCTGGCCAACCGCCTGCAGCGCCGCCTGCTGGCCAAGCAGACCCGGTCCTGGGAGTTCGACCTGGAGGAGGGGATGCTGGATGCGGCGCGGCTGGCCCGTGTCGTCATCAACCCCACCATGCCCCTGTCGTTCAAGCGCGAGAACGAGACCGATTTCCGTGATACCGTCGTCACGTTGCTGATCGACAATTCCGGATCGATGCGTGGGCGGCCCATCTCCATCGCGGCCATGAGCGCCGACATCCTGTCACGCACGCTGGAACGCTGTGGCGTGAAGGTGGAGATCCTGGGCTTCACGACGCGCGCCTGGAAGGGCGGGCAATCGCGGGAAAACTGGATCGCCGCCGGCAAGCCGCCGGCACCGGGGCGCCTGAACGACCTGCGCCACATCATCTATAAGGGGGCCGACGCCCCCTGGCGCCGCGTGCGCCGCAATCTGGGCCTGATGCTGCGCGAAGGCATCCTGAAGGAGAATATCGACGGCGAGGCCCTGATGTGGGCGCATAACCGCCTGCTGGGCCGTTCCGAACAGCGCCGCATCCTGATGGTGATCAGCGACGGCGCCCCCGTGGATGACAGCACGCTGTCGGTCAACAGCGGCTCCTACCTGGAAAAGCATCTGCGCAGCGTCATCGAATGGATCGAGACCCGCAGCCCCGTCGAACTGGTCGCCATCGGCATCGGCCATGACGTCACCCGTTATTACCGCCGGGCCGTCACGATCATCGATGCCGAACAGTTGGGTGGCACCATGATGGAGAAGCTGGCCGAGCTGTTCGACGAGGATACGCGCCGCGGCTGGGGCGCCGCGCCGGCCCGCGCCGCCGGCGGACGCCGGTAACGCGCCCGCGCCCCCGACCTCATACTATTTTGCGGTGACCAGAG
>NZ_JBLTXA010000023.1:0-77949 GCF_048066175.1 Niveispirillum fermenti
GTAAAGCCCGCTGATCAGGCCCAACTGACCATCCGTGACGCCCAGATCGTCCTGGATGGGCTTGGCCAGGATCGACAGCAACTGCCGGTCCAGGAAATTCAGCACATAGACGAAGCACAGCATGCCCAGAACATACCAGGCGCGGGCATCGGGGGCGGCGGGGACGGACCCCGGCATGGCCGGGGCTTTGGGGACGGGGGCGGCCGTCATGGCTTAATACTCGTAGCCGAGGCGGATGCCCAGGGTGCGCGGCCGCATCGTGGCAAAGCGGCTCGCCAGGAAGGCCTCCGGATGGACATAGGTGATCGAATGATCATCGAACAGGTTCTCGCCATAAAGCGTCGCCGTCCAGGACCCTTTGCTGATGCCGAAGCTCATGTTCACATTATTGTAGCTTTCGGTACGGCCATAGGTGGGGCTGACCGTGCCGGGCCGCCCCGGCACATTGGGGAACCCGCTGGGGAAGCCGCCCACATGCTGCATGTTCAGCGCGACATTGGCCGGCAGTTCCGGCGTCAGGTCGAACCAGTACTGGATGAAGACCGATCCCTGGAAGCGCGGCGCCGACAGGCGGGCCCCCTTCACGGCACCGGAAACGGCCGCTTCGGTGGCCGACAGTTCCGTCACCTTGGCATCGTTGAGCGATCCGTTCAGGCCGACGGTCAGCCCGGTGGCGGGCATGGCGCTGATCTCGAACTCGATGCCCTTGCTGCGGGCAGCACCGATATTGGCGGCGAACTGCACGCTGTCCGATACACGGTTGGCCTGGACCTGGATATTGCTCCAGTCGATCAGGTAGGCGGCCAGATGCGCGGACAGGCGGCCATCCAGCCAGCGCCCCTTCAACCCCAGCTCGTAATTGGTCAGGTCGTCGGAATCGGCGCCATAGGGGATGATCAGGTCATTGGGGTCGGTGACGCTGGGCCGCCCGGCATAGGCGTTCACCACGGGCGCGCGGAAGCCGGTGGACACGCTGGCATAGACCGTGGTGGCCGTGTCGGGCTTGACGGAGGCGCTGACCTTGTAGGATGGCTTGCTGCCCTTGGCCTTCACGCCGGCGCCCGCCACCACGGGGGTGACCGTCAGGGGGCCCGACAGGCCGCTCAGCGCATAGGTCAGATAGTTGGAATTATAGCCGCCTTCCTCGGTGAAGCCCTGGGCGTCCAGGCGCCCGTAGCGCAGGCCGCCCGTCAGCCAGAACCGCTCGCTGAACCGGTATGTCAGTTCACCGAAACCGGCCAGTTCATGCGATTTGCTGTGGGTGTAGTTG
Source organism: Niveispirillum fermenti (assembly GCF_048066175.1). Classification (GTDB taxonomy): domain Bacteria; phylum Pseudomonadota; class Alphaproteobacteria; order Azospirillales; family Azospirillaceae; genus Niveispirillum; species Niveispirillum fermenti. The sequence goes on from NZ_JBLTXA010000023.1 coordinate 1,271, forward strand.
CGCTGGTAATATTCATCCGGCAGGCCCGTGATCCCCCGCGCGGCCAGGAAATCCGGTGAAGACCGGTAGAAATAGTCAACGTCGTTGCGCCGGTCCATGAAGAAGCCGCCGACCACCCATTCCCAGTTGCTGGAATTGTTGGAGGACAGGCGGAATTCCTCCACGAACGTGTTGAGATACCCGTCGGCATCCAGGCCGAAGGCGATGGCGCCGCCGAAGGTGCCGGCCAGATCGACATAGAATTTCTGGTTGAACTCGGAATAGGTCGTGGAGCTGACCAGGTTCACGCCGTCAAATTCATATTCGATGGTGGCGTTGTAGTTGGTCAGCTTGCCGACATAAAGGTCGGGCCGGTCGGACACGCGCTTGTTGCGGCCCAGCGACGGGCTGACCAGCGAACTGTCCTTGGGGTTGCTGTCCTCGTGCGAGGCCAGCAGGCGCACGGACATGCGGTCGGTCGGCTGCCATTTCAGGATGGCGCGGCCACCCCAGCTTTCCAGCGTGTTGGAATTGTCGATGCCGGTGCCGACATTGTCGACATAGCCTTCCTCGTGCCGGTAGAAGCCCGTGACGCGCAGGGCCAGCTTGTCTTCCACCAGCGGCGTGTTGACCATCACGTTGTAGCGCTGGCGCAGCGAGTCCGACCCCGTCAGCCCGAAATCGGTTAGGGCGGCGGCGTCGAACTTCCGCAGGTCCGGGCTCTTGGTCAGCACGCGCATGGCACCGGACAGGGAGCCGGAACCGAAAAGCGTGCCCTGCGGTCCGCGCAGGAATTCCACCCGTTCCACGTCGAACAGGTTGGGGTCCAGCACCGTGCTGTTGCCGATGGTGGAAATGGGCAGCTCGTCGATATAGATGGCGACGGTGCTTTGCAGGTTGGCGCCATAGCCGTTGGTGGCGATGCCGCGCGCCGTGAAATTGTTGAAGTTGGCGCTGGGCTTGTTCAGGACCACGCCCGGCGTTTCCCGCGCCAGCCCCTCATAGCCGACGACGCCCTTCGTCGTCAGATCCTCCTGCGAGAAGGCGGTGACGCTGAGCGGCACATCGTCGATGCGCTGGGCCCGGCGGGTGGAGGTGACGATGATCTCCTGCAGGACATCGGCCTGGCGGTTGCCGGCCGCCTCGCGCTCGGCGGGATCGGTTTCCTGTGCCAGGACAGGTGCGGAAAAGGTGGTCAGCGCGACCGCGCAGGCGGACGCGAGCAGCTTGGCCCTCATGTGAAGCGTTCTCCCATTCAGCCGCTGATCGGATGCCAGCGTGCCCAGCGAACATGCGGCAAGCTCCCCGCCCTGTCAACATTCACTATCACGTGTGTGAATATTATTGGGGGATGGACAAGACCGCCCGGCGACCCTTGTGCTGCCATCCCCCTTTTCCGGCCATGGGCTTTGGGCCATCCTGCCCCGTGAACCCAGGGGGAGGAGCGGGCATGAGCGACGCGGCCGATTATCCGCGCACGGCGCGCGGCAGCAATTTCTTTGAAACCGACACGAACCTGATCCGGCTGCTGGAACGCCGCGCCCCGCATGTGCTGGAGGCGCACGAGGGGCGCCTGTCGGAATTCGGCGCCTGGGTCGGCGGCGAACTGGATGCCCAGGCCGAATATACCGACCGTTTCGCCCCGCCGCGCCTGGACCCCTATGACATCGACGGCAACCGGACGGGCCGCGTCGTCTTCAACCCCGAATACCTGGCCTGTCACGCCGAGGCCTATCGCCGCGGCGCCGTCGGCCTGGCCTATCAGGACGAGGGACGGGGGCCGTCGGGCGCGCCCAGCCATGCGGCCTGCTTCACCATGGGTTACATGCTGTCGCAGGCCGATATTTCCATCCATTGCCCCGTCACCATGACCGGGGCCGTGGCCCATGTGCTGGATGCGCTGGCCCCGCCGGACGTGCGTGGCCGTTATCTGCCGGACATGGTGCGCATGGATGGAAAGGCCCTGTCGGGCGGCACCTGGGCCACCGAACAGCATGGCGGATCGGACGTGGGGGCCACCACGACGCGGGCCGAGGCGCGCAATGACGGTCACCGGCTGCATGGCGTGAAATGGTTCACCAGCAATGCCGGTGCCGGGCTGGCCATGGCCACGGCCCGGCCCGACGGGGCCGAGCCGGGCGGGCAGGGCCTGGGCTGCTACCTCGTGCCCTCCCACCTGCCCGACGGCACGCCCAACCACCAGCGTGTCCGCCGCCTGAAGGAGAAGGCCGGCACCAAGGGGCTGGCCACGGCGGAGATGGACCTGAACGGCTGCTGGGCGCTGGAGATGGCGCCGCCGCCGGAAGGGCTGAAGATGATGATGGCGGCCCTGGAATATAGCCGCATCCACAATGCCGTCGGCTCCGCCGGGCTGTTGCGCCGGGCCTTCGTGGAAAGTGCGGGCTGGGCCACGCATCGCGTCGCCTTTGGCCGCCCCATCCGCCATTATCCCATGGTGCAGGACCAGTTGCTGGACATGGCGATGGAGCAGGAGGCGGCGACCGCCCTGGCCTTCGAGGCGGTCCTGGCCTTCGATGCGCATCTGGCCGACCCCGACACGGGCGGCGACTGGCTGCGCCTGGCCACCGCGCTGGCCAAGTACCGGACAGCCGAACAGGCCGTGACGGCCTGCCGCCATGCCGTCGAACTGGTGGGCGGCAACGGCTATACCGACGAGATGGTGACCAGTCGTTTCTACCGCGACTGCCTGGTCGTATCCGTCTGGGAGGGGCCGGCCAATATACAGGCGCTGGAACTGCTGCGGCTGGTGGCGGGACGGCGCCCGGGGGACCAGATCTTCCTGGCCCGTGTCGGGACGATCCTGTCCGACCTGCCGCCCGCAGCGCGGGAGCCGGCGGCGGAGGATGTGGCCGCCGTGCTGGAAGGGGCCGTGGAGGAATGCCGCGCCGCCCTGGCCTTCCTGCGCCGCAACCCGGACCAGGGGCCGCGCCACGGCCGCCGGTTGCTGACCCTGATGGCCGACACGCTGGCGGGCGCGCTGTTGTGCGAGGAGGCGGTGGCCGAGCTGAAATGGGGCGACCGGCGGAAATGGCTGCTGGCCAGCCGCTTCGTGCTGAAGGTGCTGGGCAAGGCCGATCCGATCTCTGCCGGTATCGATCCGGCCAATGCCGAGTTCGATGCCGTGCTGGCCTATGAACCCGTGGGCTGGTGATCCGGCTCGCCGCCAGCCGGTCCCCAGAACAGGGCCCAGCAGGTGAAATCCGTGCTGAATTCAACGAAGCGGTGTTCGGCCCCCGCCTCCACGAAGATCAGGTCGCCGGGGCCGAAAGGGGCACGCCGGCCCGCCTTCTCGAACAATCCCGTGCCGGAAAGGACGGCGTAAAGCTCGTCCTGCCGGTGCGGCCCCTGCATGTCGCGGTCTTGCGGTGCGTAAAGCCCGGCCTTCATGCTGCCATGGCGGATGACATATTCGAACCGGTCCAGGCCGGTGCGATCCCCGATTGCAGCCAGGGCGGTACCGGGGGTGAAGATGAAGGGCGGCGGGTTCACGGGCGGGCACCATGGGGCCAGGGGGGGCCAGGGGGGGAACGGGGGGGGGACCCGTCCAGGGAACCAGCACGGCCCATCCCCGGCAACCCGCTGAAATGTCACCGGCACGAAAAACCCCGCCGGATGGCCGGCGGGGTCTTCTGTCGGGCGGGAAGGCGGCAGCATGGGCGCCGCCGCGCCAGTCGGCGCGCATATCGGGGCCAATATCTCTCGCCCCCGATATCAACCCTCGCCGTCGCCGGCATTGTCGGCCGCCGGGGCGGAAACCGACACCGTTGCCGACGATTCGGCCGGGCTTGGCAGGACCGGCGCTTCGCCCAGGACCTGGATGGTGCCGGCCAACTGGCCACCATTTTCCACTTCCAGCGTGCCATAGCGGATATTGCCCAGGATGCGGCCCGTGGAACGCACCTTCAGCGTGCCGCGCACCGTGATATCGCCCTCGAACCGCCCGCCGATATCGGCCTCGTCGATCTCCACCGAGCCCTTGAACAGGCCCGTATCGGCGATTTCCACGACATGGCCGTCGCGCAGCTTGGCTTCCACCGTGCCTTCGACGACCAGCACGTCACAGGCGGCGATCTCACCGGACAGGCTGATGTCGCGGCCGACGATCAGCTTGCGCATTTCTGTGGCGGGGGTGGTGCCGCTGCTGCCTTCCACACCCGTCGGGGCCACGCGCTTGGGCGGGCTGTTGGGGATATCCACGACGCGGCGCGGAATGTCGCTCTTCAGCGACGGGGCCGCCGCCGTGCCAGGCGAACCGGTGGGGGTGGAGAAAGGCGTGTTCATCGTCATCCTCGGGCTGGTTTCGGAACCTTGGTCTGCAGGCGGAATGGCGGGTTTCACGTCCGCCTGCGGTTCCGTCTGGCGGAACCCGGCACCGGCGTCCTGCGTTGTCTCCCCGGCGGGTGGTGCCGGGGGTGCGGGCGTGGGCGGGGCCGTGGGCGGTCTCTGGCGTCGGAACATATTGATTGCCCCCAAATGCGCTGGCTCAGGGTGGGGACCGGACGGCGGGTCCGGCCCGGTTATGCGGTATCACAGAATGCGCGCTCACGCAGCCGCAGCCGGCAGATCACGCCGCATTTCTTCAAAGAAATGCGCCATGAAGGCGGCGGCCAGCACGGGCACGACAAGATTGACGAGCGGGAGTGACGAAAGAAAGGCGAGAATGACGCCTGCCACGAAAAGACCCGCCCGCCGGTCGCGGCGCAAAAGCCTTACCCCGGCGGTGTCAAGCCGTCTGACGGCGACCAGCTCGTAATATTCCCGCCCCACCAGATAGCCGTTGACCAGGAAATAGACGAAGAGATTGACCACGGGGATGAAATAGAAGGGCAGAGCCAGCAGATTGACCAGCAGCACCAGCCCCAGGAATTTCACCCCCTCCCACACCGATCGCCATAGCGGGATGGGGCGCGGGGGCGGCAGCCAGGGATAGTGCCGCCGTTCGACGGCATCCACGATGCTGTCCAGCATGACCGAGGAAACGGCGACCATCACGGCCGGGAACATCAGCCAGGCCAGCGCCAGTGCTGCCAGCCCGCCCAGCAGACCGATGCCCGTATCCACCCAGGGGATGTCGAACAGGCTGGTATGGGCCAGCAGCCAGCCGAAACCGCCCAGAAGCAGGGCGAAAAGCGCCAGCGTCCCCAGGATGGACAGGATGATGACCCGCAGGAAGGCCGGGTCGGGCAATTGCGCCGCGGCGCGCACCAGATGCCGGATCATGTTTTTCCCGTCCCTTCCCGCCCGCCCTGCCGGACCGGCCCTGCCAGAACCCCGCCCATGCGCATCCAGGCGCACCCATGCGCGCTCCCCATCCATATGGGGATGCATGCGCACTTGCCGCAAGCGCGCACCGCCCTATACTCCGCGCCAATTTTTCCAGACGGGTGGAGGCCATTCGTGGCGGCAGTTTATGATGTTGTGGGCATGGGCAACGCGATCGTCGATGTGATCGCCAAGGCCGATGATGCGTTCCTGGCCGCCAACGGCCTGATGAAGAATGCCATGCGGCTGATCAGTGCAGAGGAGGCGGAAGCCCTCTATGCCAAGATGGGGCCGGGCGTGGAAATCTCCGGCGGTTCCGCCGGCAACACCATGGCGGCCCTGGCTTCGCTGGGCGGCAAGGGCGTGTTCATCGGCAAGGTGGCGCATGACCAGCTCGGCAAGGTCTACCGCCATGACATCCGCGCGGCCGGCGTGGTGTTCGACACCCCCGACCTGGACGAGGGCAAGCCCACGGGAAGCTGCCTGATCCTGGTGACGCCGGACGGCCACCGGACCATGAACACCTTCCTGGGCGCCTGTCTGGACCTGACGCCCGACGATATCGACGCCGCCACCATCCAGTCGGCCAAGGTCGTCTATCTGGAAGGCTATCTGTGGGACCCGCCGGCTGCCAAGGAGGCGTTCCTGAAGGCCGCTTCCCTGGCGCATGCGGCCGGCCGCAAGGTGGCGCTGTCGCTGTCCGACCCGTTCTGCGTGAACCGCCACCTGGACAGCTTCCGCGACCTGGTGAAGAACCATGTCGACATCCTGTTCGCCAACGAGAGCGAGATCGTCGCCCTGTTCGGCGGTGATTTCGACAGTGCTGCCGCCGAGGCGCGCAAGAATGTCGAAGTGGCCGTCCTGACCCGGGGCGAACAGGGCGCCACCGTGCTGGTCGGCGGCGAGACCTACAGCGTGCCGGCCGAGAAGGTGGAGCAGGTCGTCGATACGACGGGGGCGGGCGACCTGTTCGCCGCCGGCTTCCTCCACGGTTATACCCAGGGCCGCGACCCGGCTACCTGCGCCCGCCTGGGCGCCATCTGCGCCGGCGAGATCATCGGCCATTATGGCGCCCGGCCCGAGGTCAGCCTGGCCGATCTGGTCAAGTCCAAGGGACTTTGATTTGAGGTGTCCGCCCGGTCCGGGTTTCCCCGGACCGGGCACGCCACGCCCGGCATGCCTTTCCCGTCGGCCCGGCAAAAAGCGCCGGCTGTTGCGTACAGCAAGAACGATTTTGCATTTCGCAACGATGCCTTTTCTTTCAAATTATTGATTTTACTGAATTCATCAATCATGGCCCGCCGATTGCTTCCTGTTGCTGGTCACCAGCAGCGGGGGTCCATATGGACGGCGGCGCACATATCCGGTTCATCCAGCCCGAAACCTGTCAGCCTGAGGCGGAGGGCAGCTTTGCCCAGCTTTACCGTCTGGCCCATGCCAAGGCGGGGCTGGCCCGGCTGGGCGTATCGAACCTTCTGGACTGGCTGACCCGGCGCGGCGGCGATGCTGCGGGCCTGGACCTGTTGCTGGAGGATGGGCGGCCGCTGACGCCCGACAATCGCGACCGGGTGAAGGGCAATATCTTCCTGTCCTTCCTGTTCCATGATCTTCGTCACCGGCTGCTGGTGCGCATGGATCAGGCCCGCATCAAGAAGGACGGCCCCTTTGCCCCCCTGCCGCCCGGCCTGTCGCAGGATCAGAAGCTGAACTGGCTGCGCTCGCAATGCTGCCTCACGCTCAATCTCGTGCTGGATGAATGGGCGGCGGAAATGGCCGACCGGCCTGTTTCCGGCTGCCCGTTCGCCCGCATGGCCCGTTTCGCACAGGGTTTCTTCAAGGGGTCCGCCCTTTACGCCCGGGCCGGCCACGACATGGTCAGCATTTCCAAGACGGGCAGCAACACGGCGCTGCATATGTGCTTCAGCCTGGTGGAGGCATCGCTGCATCTGGGCGTCGACCTGCCCGTTGCCGACTGGCGGGACGCGATGTGGCGCAGCCGCAAGGAATTGAAGACCCTGGCCGCCGGCAGCCTGGGGATGATCGTCACCTTCCTGCACGCTTCCAGGCTGGAGCCGGAGGGGGAGAGCGCTGTCAATCCCACCACGGGCGAGGCCTGCGCCTTCCGCGTCGAGCAGGGGGTGGACGGTTTGCGGCTGCGGCTGGACAGCCGGCCCATCACGCCCTTCACCACGGGCCATGACCGGCTTTATACCGGCTGCCCCGCCTTTCATGTCGGCGGGATGATCGAAATGTACCTGGATTGGGTGCTGGACCTGGCGGCCCATCACGGGCTGCATGCGCCCGAGCGGCTGCCCGTGCCGGCCCTCCGGCCGCAGGCAGACCGTCTTGCCGCGATGGCCATGGCCGGCGATGATTGATGCCGCCGGCATGAAAGATGATTGATGCCGCCGGCATGAAAGAAGCAGGGGCTTGACCGGAACCTGCAGGTTCCGGTCAAGATTGCGTGAAGGCCGATGAGGTGGGGCGGCACTGCCGCCCCACCTCATCGGCCCGATGCCTGTCAGGACACCAGCGCCTCGGCCAGGTCGAACTCGGCCTGGGTTTTTGACCTGATCTCTTCCAGCGTGATGCCGGGGGCCATTTCGATCAGGGTCAGCGGACCCGTTCCGTGCTTGTCCACCTGGAACACGCCCAGATCGGTGACCACCAGGTCCACGACGCGCGTGCCGGTCAGCGGCAGGGTGCATTCCCGCAGCAGCTTCGGCTCGATGGCGCCCGTCTTCTTGTCGACGGCGCAATGCTCCATCACGACGACGACCTTCTTGACGCCGGCCACCAGATCCATGGCGCCGCCCATGCCCTTGACCATCTTGCCGGGGATCATCCAGTTGGCCAGATCGCCATTGGCGGCCACCTGCATGGCGCCCAGCACCGACAGGTCGATATGTCCGCCACGGATCATGGCGAAGCTGTCGGCGCTGCTGAAATAGCTGCTATAGGGCAGTTCGGTGATGGTCTGCTTGCCGGCATTGATCAGGTCGGCATCCTCTTCCCCCTCGAACGGGAAGGGGCCCATGCCCAGCATGCCGTTTTCCGACTGAAGCGTCACATGCATCCCCTCGGGGATGAAGTTCGCCACCAGGGTCGGGATGCCGATGCCCAGGTTCACATAGAAGCCGTCGCGCAGTTCCTTCGCAGCGCGGGCGGCCATTTCCTCACGGGTCCAAGCCATTTTGTTTCCCCCTCGCCCTTAATCGCGCTTGCGCGTGGTGCGCTGCTCGATGCGCTTTTCGTGCGTGCCTTCGATGATGCGCTGCACGAAGATGCCCGGTGTGTGGACATGATCGGGGTCGATCGTGCCGACATTCACCAGTTGCTCCACCTCGGCCACGGTGACCTTGCCCGCCATGGCCATCATCGGATTGAAGTTCCGCGCGGTCTTGCGATAGATCAGGTTGCCTTCCGTGTCGCCCTTCCAGGCCTTCACGACGGCCAGGTCGGCGCGCAGGCCGCGTTCCATGACATAGGTCTCGCCGTCGAACTCCCGCAGTTCCTTGCCCTCGGCCACCAGCGTGCCCACGCCCGTCTTGGTGAAGAAGGCCGGGATGCCGGCACCGCCGGCGCGGATGCGCTCGGCCAGCGTGCCCTGGGGGTTGAACTCCAGCTCAAGCTCACCAGACAGATATTGCTGTGCGAACAGCTTGTTCTCCCCGACATAGGAGGAGACCATCTTGCGGATCTGCTTGGTCTCCAGCAACTGGCCCAGGCCGAACCCGTCCACGCCCGCATTGTTGGAGATGACCGTCAGGCCCTTTACGCCCGACAGCTTGATCGCGGCGATCAGGTTTTCCGGGATACCGCAAAGACCGAACCCGCCGGCCATCACGATCATGTCGTCCCGCAGCAGCCCAGCCAGGGCCGCCACGGCATCGGTATAGACTTTCTTGCTCATGAGATTGCCCGCGGCCTCCTCCTTTTGTGGGCTTTTCCGACTGGTGTACGGCGGTGCAGCATGGGTGTCAATGGACCACAAGGCCTATTTCATGAAACCTGATTCAAATTTCGAGTCGTAATTTTCATAATAAAAGCCACCAAAACGTTAGTTTAAAATTACAGGACCGCGCATCGGCACGGGGTCCCGGCGTGGCGACCACCGGCTCATGCCGCATTGTCGTGCCGGGTGCCTGTGCCGTTCGTGGCGATCCTGCTGGCCGCAATCGGGGCGGTGTCCGGGGGACTGGAGCATATTTGCGCTGAGCGGAAATATGCCTTTCGCGCCCGACCGCCGGGCCAACTGACATTGGCCTGGCCGCGCCGCGCGGGCGGTGCTGCGGCCGCCGCAGCCGGCGCGGTTTCCCGTCAACCGAAAATCGCTCCATGTTCCGTTCCCACCCGTGACCGGGCCGGTCAAAGGCGGCCATTGCCACCGGGCGGGATATGGCAGACCTGCCGGGCGGACACTTCACAGCCGGGCCGCGGGGGCGTAGATGATGCCCATCCCGACATCATCCATTTCCCCCGCGGCGGCCGTCATGAGTGACCTGGTCCTTTCCACCTTCATTGCCTTCTTCGTCACCATCGATCCCATCGGACTGGGCCCCCTGTTCGCGGGCCTGACGGCCGGCATGGACAGCCGGCACCGTCGCCGCACGGCCATCAAGGGCGTGCTGATCGGCACCGGCCTGCTGTTCGCCTTCGCCTTCATCGGGGAATTGCTGCTGACCTCGCTCGGGATCAGTGTGGGTGCCTTCCGCATCGCCGGTGGCATCCTGCTGCTGCTGGTCGCGATCGAGATGGTGTTCGCCCGTGAAAGCGGCCTGCGCACAGCGACGGAGGATGAAAAACAGGAGGCCCGGCACCGGGCCGACATTTCCGTCTTCCCGCTGGCCATTCCGCTGATTGCGGGTCCGGGAGCCATGACCTCGGTCGTGCTGCTGATGGGGCGGGCCGATGGCGACTGGATGATGCAGGCCGCCGTGCTGGCCGTGCTGTCCGGTGTGCTGCTGGCCACGCTGGTCTGCCTGCTGTTCGCGGGGGAGGTCGGCAAGCTGCTGGGCGTCACGGGGATCAACGTGATCAATCGGGTGCTGGGCATCCTGCTGACGGCGCTGGCCTGCCAGTTCATCATTGACGGTGTGGTGGAAAGCGGCGTCCTGCGCTGAACCCGCTGTCGGAAATCCGACGGCGGGCCCTGCCTTGTCCAGGCCCGGTTGCCGGCCCCCGTTACCGGCGGGCCAGCAGGTCCAGATGGCCCACCATCAGCCGGGCGCCCTGTTCACTGGCCAGGTCGCGCCGGCGGGCCGCCCAGGCCTGGATGCGGGGGGAGGCGGCCGGTTCCTGCTCCGCCGCCGCGCGGGCATAGCCCTCCAGCATGGCCAGATGGGCGGCGATCTGCTTGGGCCCGATCTTCCAGTCGGCCTGCGCGGTTTCCACGCGATAGCCGGCGGCCGTCAGGCTGGCCACCAATGCCTTGGGTGCGGCGGGACCCAGGGCGGGCCCGCCCAGGCCCTTGGCCCGGCCCATATGGGCGTGGAACCGCTCCAGCACGAAGGCGTCATCCTCGTCCGCGATGGAGAATTCCACCCGGCCGTCCACGATCAGCGTGGCCAGCAGCGGCGGGAAGCCGCAGCCCGCCAGTTCCTTCACGAACCGGTCCAGCCACGCGGCGGAGACAAGGTCGAACAACGCCTTCGCCGTCACCCCGTCATACTGGTTAAGGCCCAGTTCCGCCGGGTCCTGCGACAGGTCGAAGCTGCGCATCTCCACCCGCACGGCCATGTCGTCGCAAGTGATCATGTAGGCGCGGCGCTGTTCCTTGTGCTCCCAGCCGTTACGGTCGGCCCAGCGGCCGATCTCCCCCGGCGCCTTGGCCAGAAGCTTGCGGTCCTTTTCGATCAGGGTCCAGTCCTGCTCGCCCCGGCCCAGCTTCATGGCCAGTTGCCGGACATTGCTGCCCGTGCCGGCCCCCAGGTCGATGATCATCGGATGGGTGGGCAGGATGCGGCCGAAGGCCCATGCCAGCCCCACGGCGCGCGCCGCATCGTCCAGCGGTTCGCGCAGGCGCAGCCAGTCGGGATCGAAATCAAGGTTCATACGCGGTTCCGATCGTCATCTCGAGGAAACCAGCATGCCGGACAGCGTGTCATGTATCAATGCCACACTCTGTTGCCACGACGGTAACAGGGCCCCTGCCTTCCGTGCGGCATTGCGCGCGGCGGCCAGGGCCGCCGGGTCTGACAGCAGCCGGTCGAAGGCCATGGCCAGGGCAGCCGGGTCACCCGGCGGCGCGATGGCGCCGGCAGGGGGCGGTACCACCTCCGCCAGCCCCCCGGCATCGGTGACGATGGCAGGCAGGCCGCGCTTCAGCGCCTCTGCCGCGACCATGCCATATCCTTCATGGAAGGAAGCGAGGGCGAACAGGTCCGCGGCCTGCCATTCGGCCTCCAGCGCCGGGCCCGACAATTCGCCCGTCATGCGCACCCGCCCTGCCAGTCCCGCCGTGGCCACGGCATCGGCAATGGCGGCGGCCTGGCCCGGATGGCGGCTGTCGCTGCCCACCAGTACCAGTTGCCAGGGCCGGTGCCGCAGCCGGCCCAATGCTTCCACCAGCACCAGATGGCCCTTGCGCGGGGTCAGCGTCGCCACGCACAGGATGGTGGGGCCAGCACCGTGCGGGCTGCCCGTGGCGGGGGCGGCCGGGTCGGTGCCGGGCGGGGCGATGACGATCCGCCCCGCGGGCACCGACAGGTCCATGACCCCGGCTTTGGTGGCTTGGCTGGGCACGATGACGGCCCGCATATGGGCCAGCGTGTCGCGCTCGATCCGCAACAGCGTATCGGCCTGTTCCGGTGCCAGCCCGTTTTCCAGATGCAGCGGATGATGCACCAGTGCCGCACAGCGCAGCCGGTAGCGGTCCACCCAGACGGCATGCGCCGCGACGGGCAGGGCCAGCCCGTCGATCAGGACCGGCGCGCCATCGGGAATGGCGCCCAGCACGGCGTCGGCCGCTGCGCGGGACGGATCGTCGACGAAGGGATGCGGTCCCGGCAATTCATGCACGGTGACCGTCTCCCCCATCGCGCGCAGCCCCGCCACCAGCCGGCGGAGATAGCCGTAGCCGCCCGTCAACTGGCCGATATCGCCGGGACAGAGGATGTGGAGCGGCTGGCCGATCATGCGCCGTCCCCGCCCAAGGGCGCCTCATAGGCGGCCCAGGCGACATGGGATTCCGACAGGCGGATGCGCAGGCTGTCGAGTGCGGCCCCGTCGGCGCCCAGGGCACCGGCCCGGATGCCGGTGGCCAAGCGGCGGTGGATTTCTCCGGCCAGGAACTCCGTCGTCGTATTGCGGCCCCGCAATTCCGGCACCTCGTCCAGGTTGCGGTAATTCAGCGGGGCCAGCACCTCCTTCAGCAGGGTTGAGGCGGCGCCGATATCCACCACCAGCCCGTCGGATGACAGGTGACGGCGGCGGAATTCGGCATCCACGACGAAGGTGGCGCCGTGCAGCGCCTGCGCCGGGCCGAAGATGGCACCCACGAAGCTGTGGGCGATCATGATGTGGTCACGCACGGTCAGGGAATACATGCACGGCCTTTCACGGGTTGGGGCGGGGATAGCGCACGACGGGGCAGCCGAAGGGCAGGTCGTGCAGGCCGGCCATGGCAGCCGGCAGGTCGGAAAAATCCAGCCGCGGACCCAGCAGATGGTCCGCTGCCGGATCGGTCAGCAGCGACAGCGCCTTTTCCAGCCGTCGCGACAGGGTCCAGCGCGGACGGAAGGCGGGCGACACCATCCCCACCTGCGAGGATACGATGCGCAGCCGGTTGGGGTGGAAACCGCTGCCCAGCGGCACGGTCACGGGCCGGTCGCCGTACCATGACGCCTCCACCAGCACGGCTTCCACCCCGGCCAGCCGCAGGGCGGTGGCCAGACCGTCCCCCGTGGCGCTGGTGTGGATGACCAGATCGCACCCGTCGGGCGCATCGTCGGGCAGGGCGAATCCGGCCCCCAGGGCATCGGCCAGCGCAGCCCGCGCCGGGTCGATATCGACCAGCGTGACCTCCGCCCCCGGCAGGCATGCGGCCAGCCAGGCGGTCAGCCCCCCCACCACGCCGCCGCCCACCACGGCGATGCGCTGGCCCGGTGCCGCACCGCCATCCCACAGGATGTTCAGCGCCGTTTCCATGTTGGCGGCCAGGACGGCGCGTTCGGTCGGCACCGCGTCGGGTACAAGGCGGCAGCTTTCCGCCGGCAGCAGTGCCACATCCTGATGCGGGTGCAGGGCGAAGACGCGCCGGCCCAGCAGGCCGGCCGGCCCCTGTTCCACCATGCCCACCAGGGCATAACCATATTTCACGGGGCCTGGAAACTCCCCCTCCTGGAACGGGCAGCGCATGATGGCAGCCAGTTCGGCCGGCACGCGCCCTTGGAAGACCAGCGATTCGGTGCCCCGGCTGATCCCGCTGGCCAGGGCGCGGACCCGCACGTCGCCGGCCACCGGCGCGGGCAGTTCCTGCCGGCACAGCGCCCCACGGCCGGGCGCCAGCGTCCAGAAGGCCGTGGCGTGGTCGGGGTGGACGGCTTGGGACAGGGACATCCGGCTTTTCTCCCAACAACGGGGTGTCAGCATATGAACACGCGGCGGGCGAATAAAGCACAGGCTTGTGACAGGCCGATGATGAGGGGCCGCTCAGCCCTCCGCCTCGCCGCCGCCGCCGGCCGACCATTCGCGGATGCGGGCCAGATGGGCATAGTCGGTATATTTGGGCGCCCAGGCGGGCCGGGGCTGGCTGTGATAGGCGGTGTCCGGATCGTCAAACCGTTCGATCAGATATTCCAGCCCCTCCCGCGCCTCCGCCGCCAGGATGCCCGCCTCCTCCTTCAGCGCCTGGATCAGGCCCGGCGGGTCGCCGCCGGACAGGCGCCAATATTCCAGCCCCTCCACGGTGGCGGCCTCCACCCCCTCGAACCCGCCGCCGGCCGCGATCAGCGCCTCCAGCGGCAATTGCGGCGCCTTGCCCAGCCGTACCTCCCTGGCCGATGGCGGGGTGCCCGTCTTGTAGTCGATCAGCACCACGCCGCCCGTGGGTGTGCGGTCGATGCGATCGGCCTTGGCGGTCAGGATGAAGGGGCCGGCCGGGCCGGGCAGGGTGATGCGGCCCGATACCTCGGTCGCCAGTGGCCGGATGGTGCGCCGCCGCTCCGCCTCCTGCGCCAGGAACCAGTCGGCCACCTTTTCGAACCGGGGCCACCAGAAGGCGGCGACCCCCGGCTGTTCCAGCAGGTCGCCGAAGGCGCCCCGCCCGATCGCCAGCAATTGCGCCCGCGCATCGGGCGGCAGCGCGCCGGGATGGCGGCGGACGAAGATGTCCAGCGCCTTGTGGATGATCTCCCCCCGTTCGGCGGCCCCCGGATCGGCGTCGATCGGGTCCAGCGCCGACAGGTCCAGCACCTTGGCGGCATAGATGGCGTAGGGGTCGCGCATCCAGGTTTCGATCTGGGTCACCGACAGGCGGCGCGGCCGGGCCGCCACGGGCGGGCGGGGGGCCGGCGGCGGGCAGGGGCGCACGCGCGCCGGCCGGTCCAGAGCCTGCCAAAGCCCGCGCCACCAGGCACCGTCCCCGTCGATCCGGCCGCGCAGCCCCGCCTTGTCCAGCACGGTGTCCAGGCGCAGCAGCCAGCGGGACGGTACGGTGGGTGTGCCCTCCACCCGTTCCGACCGGGTCAGGTACAGGGTTTTCGCCCCACAGGCCTGGGCGAAATCATGGGCGGCCTGACCCACCTGCCGTTCCGGGGCGGGCAGGCCGAAATCGCGCCGCATGGGACGCGACATCCAGGGGTCGGGCGGCGGGGCCGGCGGCCATGTCCCCTCGTTGAGCCCGGCCAGCACCATCACGTCGAACTGCTGCAGCCGTGCTTCCATCAGGCCCAGCACATGCAGGCGCGGATGCAGGCCGAAGGCCGGGCGCACCGCCCGCCCGGCGATCAGCACTTCCATCAGCCCGGCATAATCCTTGCCGCCCAGCGGGGGATAACCGTCGGCCGCCTCGCGCAGTTCATCGATGAAGCCGGCGGCCGCCTCCCCGTCCTTGTCGCGCCACAGCCGGTCGGCCCCCTGCTCACCTTCCTGGGCGGCCAGCGCCTCCGCCGCGCCGACATGCAGGCGCAGCCATTCCGACAGGGGCCGTTGCTCCCCATCCGCCACGGCCGCCGCCAGGGGCCCCAGGGCCGTTTCCAGCCGGTCGATCAGCGTCAGCAGGTCCTGGCTTATGGCGGGGTTGGTGATGCGGCGGCGCCTGTCCGCCGCCTCCGATGCCGCGAAAAGGACGGCCCGGCGCAGACCGTCCAGCCCGGCGGCGGGCCGCGGGCCGCGCAGGATGGCCGTTTCCAGCAGCCGGGCCTGACGCCGCAATTGCCCCGCCGGCCAGCCGCCGCCGGCCATCGGGTGTTTCAGCAGCGACAGGAACGGGACCGGCGCGCCCTGCACGGCGGTATCCATGATCAGGCGCAGGTACGACCCGACGGGCGTCTGGGCCAGCGGCCGGCCGGCGCTGTCATCGACGCGCACGTCCCAGCGACGCAATTCGGTGGCCACGCGCCGGGCCAGATTGCGGTCCGGCGTGACCAGTGCGGCGGTGCGGCCCGGCATTTCCAGCGCCTCGCGCAGGATCAGGGCGATGATCCCCGCTTCCTCCTGCGGGGTGGCGGCGTCGATCCGGGTCACGCCTTGCAGAGCCGACGGGTCCGGCGTGGCCAGGTCGCGCCAGGCCTCCGTCGTGCCGGCGGGCCGCAGCGCCTCGGCCATCAGGGCGATGCGGGCGGGTGGGCAGGAAGGGGCGACGCCTGGGGCCAGCGGCCAGTCGGCCACCGCCTCCCGCGCGACGCCGATCCGGTCGATCAGTTGCTTCAGCCCGAATTGCGGGTGCGCATCGTCCAGCGCGTCCCAGGTGGCCGCGTCGCACGCCCGGTCCAGCCCCGGCAGCACCACGCAGCCCGTGGGCAGCCGCGCGATGACCGACAGCAATTCGGCCGTGGCGGGGATGGACCCGGTGGAGCCGGCGGCGATGATCGGGTGAGCCGGCGGCGCAGCCTTCAGCGCCGCCGCATAGGCCAGCAGGCGGTTGTTGCGTTCCTGCGCGGGATCGACACTGCCCTCTGCGGCCAGAATGGCGGGCCACTGATCGACGATGATGGCCAGGAAGGACAGGGTCACCTGCCAATGTTCGGCGTAATCGTCGGGCACCAGGCTGTGCAGCCGGTCGAACCCCACCATTTCCGTCTGCGTCTGGTCCAGCAGGCGGGCCAGTTCGCGGGCCAGGCGGGCCGCCTGGGCACGGGTCTTGGCGAACCGGTCGCCGGCCGCCGCGATGGCGCGGGCCAGCAGCAATTGCCGGCGCAGGGGACCGATGGCCGGGGGCAGGTCCAGCCCGCCGGCCTTGCCCGTCACGCCGTCCATCATCAAGGACACCTCGTCCCCGTCCACATCGCCCAGCGGCGCCATGCGCGGCAGCAGGATGGGCCGCCCGCCCGACAGGCGCAAAAATGCCTCGCGCAGGCTGCGCACGGCGCGGGCCGTGGGCAGCAGAACCGTGAAGCGATTCAGGGCCAGCGGGTCGCCATCCGCCTGCCGCCACAGGCCCGCGGCCAGCGCGTCCACGAAGGGGATGTCGGGCGCCAGCGTGAAGACGCGCGCCGGTGCGCCGGCGGCGTCCGTCATGGGTGGACTTCGCGCGTCGCGGGATGGCGCAGATGCGCATCGACCAGCGGCACGGCGGGCGGCGTGCCCACATGATACCAGTTGCCCTCGTGCCGCACGCCGTAAAGCCGGCCCGCCGCCTCTGCCCGCCGCCACAGCAGCAGGTTGGAAAAGGCGCCGTCCGGCGTTCCGGCGAACTGGTCCGGGGTCATGATCGACACGCCGGCCATCACGAAGGGCGCCAGTTCCATGTCGGGACGGGCCGACAGCCGGCCATCGGGGTCCATCTGGTAATCCCCCCGCCCGTCATAGCCCACCGCACCCGCCGTCGGCGCGACCAGCAGCAAACTGTCCATGACGTCCGGGTTCCACGCCGCGGCCAGCCGCTTCAGGGCGGGAACCGGCCCGTCCAGCCAGACGATGTCGGCATTGACGACGAAGAAGGGCTCGGCCCCCAGCAGCGGCAGGGCATGCCTGACACCACCGCCCGTCTCCAGCGGGGCATCCTCCCGCGACAGGGTGATGCGCAGCCGGTTGCGCGGCCGGGCGTCCAGGTGCGCCGCGATCTTGTCGGCCAGCCAGTGGGCATTGACCACCGCCTCTTCCACGCCCGCCGCTTCCAGCCGGTCCAGCGCATGGTCCAGCATCGTGCGGCCGCCCACGGAAATCAGCGGCTTGGGCAGGTCCAGGGTCAGCGGACGCATGCGCAGCCCCAACCCGGCCGCCAGCACCATTGCCCGCTTGGGCATGAAGGACATCGAATTCAACTCCGGTTTCAAATCAACGACCAAGAATATGGGCCACGGCCCCGTCGGGGGGCAAATGCTCATCCATGAAACTTTGCAGCGGCGCCAGCAGCGGATGGGCGATGGCGCCGCGGAACTGCCGCCACACACGGGACAGGAAGGCCAGTTGCCGGGCCTTGCCGCCCCCGGCCGCCAGTTGCGCCACCCGTCCCAGGATGCGGGCATGGCGCATGGCGCCCATCACGGCGTAGGACGCCAGGAACGCTTCCCGCCGGACGCCGGGACGGGCCAGCAGATAGCGATCGATCATGGTGGCCTGGATCGTGTCGGGCACATCGCGCCGCGCGTCCTGCAGCAGCGACAGAAGATCATAGCTGACGGGACCGATGCCGCCATCCTGCACGTCCAGCAGCCCGCAGGCCCGGACCCCCGGCCGGCCGGGCAGCCACATCAGGTTGCCCGGATGATAGTCGCGCAGCAGCAGGCTGACGGGCACGCTGTCCAGCACAGGTTCCAGCACGGCCACCCAGGCCGCGTCCAATGCCGCCCGGCCGGCAGCAGCCAGGGGCCGGTCCGCCGCTTCCATATAGGCATCGGCGAACAGCGCGACCTGGGCCGTGAACAGCGGCAGGCCGTAGCAGGGCAGGTCGGGGGCGGATGCCGGATCGAACCGGTCATGGAGATGGGCCAGCACATCGGTCGCCACGGCATAAAGCGGCCAGGGATCATCGCCCCGTTCCAGCAGGGCCGCGAAACTGTCGTCGCCGAAATCCTCCAGCAGCAACAGCCCCTGCGGCGGGGCTTGCGCGAAAAGGTCGGGCGCCGAAAGTCCCGCATCGCGCAGCAGGCCGCAGATCCGGATGAAGGGCGGCACCTGTGCTGCGCCTTCACCCGCCGCATCCATCAGGATGGCGCGCGTCCCGTCGGGGGCCGTCAGCCGTTCATAGCGGCGGGTGGACCAGTCGGCCCCCATGGGAACCCGTGCGGCTATGGCCCAGCCGGCGTCGGCCAGGAAGCTGTCGATGACGTCGCTGCGCCGTACCATGTCGTCGCGCATGGGTCAGATCCCTTCCGGCGGCGGTTCCAGCCGCGGTCCCCAGGTGCCGTGGCCGTTCAGCACGGCGCGCCGCGCCGTCGGCCCGTCCAGGGTCAGTTCGATATCCAGCCGGTCGCGCGGCAGCAGCGGTCCCAGCCGCTCGGGCCATTCCACCAGGGCGCAGGCCTGCCGCGCCTCCTCCCAGCCCAGTTCCACCACCTCGCCCGGATCGCTCAGCCGGTAAAGGTCGAAATGCCAGACCGGCGGGTCCAGATGCTCATAGGTCTGGACCAGGGTGAAGGTGGGGCTGGGGACCTCTTCCGCCGGGTCGCCGGCCAGATGGCGGATGATGGACCGGGCCAGGGCCGTCTTGCCGGCGCCCAGGTCGCCGCGCAGCGTCACCACGTCCCCCGCCGTCAGCAGCGGGGCCAGCCGGGCGGCCAGGGCGGCGGTCGCCGCCTCGTCGGGAAGGATGAGGGTCTGGGGCATGCGGGTCGGTGTCTTCGGTCGCTTTTGCAGAGGGCCTGGATGGCAGACTCCGACAAAAGCAACCCGCGCCGCAATAGGCATTAAGCAGGGACCGGGCCCGACCGCCCTATCCGACCACGAAATCCAGGCCGATGTCGAAATTGCGCACCGAATGGGTCAGCCAGCCCAGGCTGATCAGCGTGACGCCCGTCTCCGCGATGGCGCGGATCGTGTCGGGCGTGACGCCGCCCGATGCTTCGGTCACCATGCGCCCGTCCACCATGGCAACGGCACGGCGCAGGGTGGGCGGGTCCATATTGTCCAGCAGGACGGCATCGACCTTCAGGTCGATCAACTCGGCCAACTGGTCCAGGTTGTCCACCTCCACCTCGATCTTCACCATGTGGCCGGCGCGTGCGCGGGCCCGCTCCACGGCGGCGCGCAGGCCGCCGGCCGCGACCAGATGGTTGTCCTTGATCAAAACGGCGTCATCCAGGGCGAAGCGGTGATTGCCGCCGCCGCCCACCCGCACGGCATATTTCTCCAGTGCGCGCAGGCCGGGCGTCGTCTTGCGCGTGCAGACGATCTGGGCGCCCGTACCCTCGATCCTGTCGACCAGCCGCCTTGTCTCGCTGGCGATGCCGCACAGCCGGCCCAGCAGGTTCAGGGCCGTGCGCTCACCCGTCAGGATGGGGCGCGCCGCCCCTTCCACCGTGGCCAGGGCCGTGCCCCCGGCCACACGGTCGCCATCGCGCACATGGCGGGTGATCACCAGTCCGGGGTCCAGCAGGGAGAAGGTATGCAGGGCTGCATCCAGCCCGGCGCACACCCCCTCGCCACGGGCATTGAACCGGGCCTTGGCCGTGGCGTCCGCCGGCACGCAGGCATCGGTGGTCAAATCCCCCGCCAGCCCCAGATCCTCTGCCAGGGCGGCGCGGATCAGGGCATCATATTGCAGGGGGTAGAGCGGCAGGGTCATCACATCACCGGCAGGGGGGAACGGGGCGGGGCCACGCGGATGCGGGGCGGCTGGGCGGGTCCGGACAGGGTCACACGCTGGCGGTGGCGCCATTCCGGCCGGCTGTCGGGCCAGTCGGAACGCTGGTGCGCCCCCCGGCTTTCCTGCCGGGACAGGGCGGACCGGGTGATCAGCAGCGAGGCCAGAAGCCGGTTGCGCACCTCCCCCGACAGGCGGATATGCGCAGGCCCGGCCCCCCCGGCATCGGCTTCCAGCCCGGCTTCCAGCGCCTCCAGCTCGGCGATGGCGCAGGAAAGGCCGATGCCGTCACGCAGCAGGCCCACGCTTTCCGCCATGATGTCGGCGGCCTGGACCGCGACCAGGGCCGCCTGGGCAGGGGGAACGAAATGGCGGGGAATGTCGGGCAGGGCCACGGGGCCGGGCGGCGGCGGTTTGGTGGCCAGGATCGCTTCTGCCGCGCGTTCGGCAAAGACCAGCGCTTCCAGCAGGCTGTTGCTGGCCAGCCGGTTGGCGCCATGCACGCCCGTGCAGGCCACTTCCCCCGCCGCGAACAGGCCGGGAATGCTGGTGCGCCCGTCGGCGTCGGTGACCACGCCGCCCATGTGGTAATGGGCGGCCGGGGCTACGGGAATGGGGGTTTCGGCCGGGTCCAGCCTTGCCGCGGCACAGATGCCGGCGACCGTGGGGAACTTCGCGGCCCCGCCATCGGCCCACAGCGCGCGCAGGTCGATATGGACCGGCAGGCCGGCCGCAATGCGCGCGCCGATCGTCTTGGCCACAACGTCGCGGGGTGCCAGTTCGGCCAGCGGATGCGCCTTCAGCATGAAACGGTCGCCATGCTCGTCCAGCAGATGGGCGCCGGCCCCGCGCAGCGCCTCCGTCAGCAGGGGGACCTGGCCCGTGCGGCTGTGTGCCGCCAGGGCGGTGGGATGGAACTGCACGAATTCCAGATCGGCCAGGTCGGCCCCGGCCCGGGCGGCCAGTGCCAGCCCGTCGCCCGTCGCCTCCGCCGGGTTGGTGGTATGGCGATAAAGCTGGCCGATCCCGCCGCAGGCCAGCAGCACGAACCCGGCCCGGTGGAAGACCCAGCCATCCGTGTCATGATGGGCCAGCACGCCCGCCATCCCGTGGCGTCCCGTCACCAGTTCCCAGGCGAAGGCCCTTGTCTGGACCGTGACATGGTCGGCGGCATCCACACGCGCCGACAGGTCGGCCATCAGGGTGCGGCCCGTGGCGTCGCCGCCGGCATGCAGCACGCGGGCGGCCCCGTGCGCCGCCTCCCGGCCCAGGCACAGCCGGCCGCTGGTCTCCCGGTCGAAGGGCAGGCCGCGATTGATCCAGCGCGTCAGGCGCCGGGCACCTTCCGATGCCAGCAGGGACGCCATTTCCGGATCGGTCAGGCCCGCACCCGCCGCCACCGTGTCGGCGGCATGTTCGGCCGGGTCGTCGGCGGGATCGATGGCGGCGGCGATGCCGCCCTGGGCCCAGTTGCTGGACCCGCCCGGCAGCCCGTCCGTCTTGGTCAGCAACGTGACGCGCATCGGCGCCAGCGACAGCGCAGCCACCAGCCCGGCCATGCCGGACCCGATCACGATGACATCGCTCTGCCGCATCTGCATGGGCGGGTTTCCTCAGCTTTGCCTGAAGAGGCCGGATGGGGCCGGCATCACTTCCGGCCGACGGCCAGCATGCGTTCCACGGCCAGCCTGGCGCGGCCGGCCACGGCGGGGTCGACATGCACCTCCGGCTGCATGGTCACCAGGCTTTCCAGGATGTTCGACAGCGTGATGCGCCGCATGTGCGGGCACAGGTTGCAGGGGCGCACGAACTCCACGGCCGGGTTCGTGGCCGCCAGATTGTCGGCCATGGAGCATTCGGTGATCAGCAGCACGCGCTTGGGCTGCTGCCCCTCCACATAATCCTGCATCTTGGCGGTGGAACCGACGAAATCCGCCTCCGCCAGCACGTCGGGCGGGCATTCCGGGTGGGCGATGATGGTGATGTCGCCCTTGAACTGGGTACGGTAGGCCTTCAACTGATCGCCCGTGAAGCGCTCATGCACCTCGCAATGGCCCTTCCAGGCGATGACCTTCTTGGTCGTCTGGGTGGCGACCCACTTGGCCAGATATTCGTCGGGGATGCACAGCACCTCGTCGCCCGGCAGTGAATTGATCACCTCCACCGCGTTGCCCGATGTGATGCAGACATCGCTTTCCGCCTTCACGGCGGCCGAGGTGTTGACATAGGTGGCGATCGGCACGCCCGGATACCGTTCGCGCAGCAGGCGCACATCGGCCGCCGTGATGCTGTCGGCCAGCGAGCAGCCGGCATCCATGGCCGGCATCAGCACGGTCTTTTCCGGCGACAGGATCTTGGCCGTTTCCGCCATGAAATGCACACCGGCCAGCACGATGACCTCTGCATCCGTCTCCGCCGCCTTGCGCGCCAGCAGCAGGCTGTCGCCTACGATGTCGGCCACGGTGTGGAAAATCTCCGGCGCCTGGTAGTTATGGGCCAGGATGACGGCGTTGCGTTCCTTCTTCAGCCGGTTGATGGCATGCACCAGCGGTGCATGGAACGGCCATTCCACCTCCGGGATCACGCCCTTGACCTTCTCGTAGATGGGCCGGGTGGCCTCCGCGACGGCGGGGCTGTAGGTGAGGTCGAGCGGGGCGGACATGGGCGGCAACTCCGTCGGCCCGCGGGGGCGGGCAGGCAAAAGGGACTTATGCTCTATTTGAGCATTAGTAGTCCTTATGCTCGCCCAGAGTATAAGGGGTGTCAAGTGTGTGTCGCCCCATGGTCACGCTTCTGTCACAGTCCGGATAGGCAAGATATGCATGTGTGCGGCGCAACATCGTTGCGGCGCCGGGGCCTTCTGGCCATGTCGGGCCGGACCGTTCAGTTCAGTGCCATCAGTCCCCGGAACAGCCCCGTGGCATCGGACCCGTTCAGAGTGACCCGGCCATCGGGGGTGATCACCAGATTGTACTGGTGGGTGGTATCGTCCGGTCCCGGCTGCACGCGGCCCAGCCCCTGCAGGGCATAGAGCGCGATGGCGATGCCGGCGCCGCGGGCCCCCATCATCCGGTTCACATCGCCGATGATCCGGTCCACCCCGCGCAGCGACAGGTTGCCTTCACCGCTGACGCTGTTGGCATGGGCGGCGGCGAAGCGGAAATCCCCCTGGCCGATGATGGTGGATTGCGGGTTCCACAGGTGCAGCCGGGAGACGGTGACCTTGCTGCCGGCCGCGGCCAGCGCCGGGGTCCAGCCACCGGGCGGGCGTGGGGAGAACAGCACGGCCGGCGGCAGGGAATGGGCCGTCAGCGCCAGATCGGCGCGGGCGGGCAGCAGCCCTGGCGGCACGGACCCGCCTACCCGTTCCAGCCCGTCATGCCGCCAGTCCAGCACCGCCGACACGCGGTTGCCCATCAGCCCGGTCAGGGACAGGCTGCCCTTGCCGCCGGCCAGGGCCGTGCGTGTTCCGTCATCGCCGATGAAGCGGAAATCCGCGATCTCGGCGGCCAGATCGGCCTTGCTGGCGATCCGGTCCAGGTCCGTGCGGCGGCCGGATGCGACCAGTTCCCCCAGCCGCGCCATGTCCAGCCCGTCGGCCGTGCCGTCCAGGCGCAGCCGCCGGAGGGACAGGCGGTCGACGCCCATCGGGTCCTTCATCGCCAGCCCGTCGATGGCAAGCGACAGCTTGCCGCTCCATTTGCCGCCCGTGATGGCCTGGGGCGTCAGGATCAGGCGCAGGGCCGTCAGGCTGCCGGTCCCGGCCCCCATGGCCGGGATGAACCGGGCATTGCCCAGGTCGAGATCGGCGGCCAGCAGGCTGCGCCCGTCGCCGCTCAGGTGCAGCGACAGGGACTGCCGGCCCAGCGACACGTCGCCCAGGCGGAACCCGTTGCCGCCATAGACCGTCAGCGGCTGGGGCAGGTGGGTCTTGATGCGCCAGGACCCGTCGGGCTGCGGCCTCGCCTCGCCTTCCACCAGCGGCGCCTCTGCCATCCAGCCGGAACCCGCGGCCACACGCAGCTTGGGGATGCGCACCTGATAGCTGTCTCCGGCATGGGTGACCTGCACGTCGGGCACCCGCTCCACATGCAGCCCGTCGCGGTCGGCCGCCGCCGCCGACAGGTGCCGCGTGACCAGGGTCTGCAGGGCGGCCGCCTTTTCCGGGCTGGCCAATGCCTGCGTGGCCGGTGATGCCAGGACCAGTGCCAGAAGGGGGGCCAGAAGGGAGGAGCGGTTCATCATGTTCATCATGCCGTCCCTTCTGCCCGACCGCGATGGCGATTCTATGGCCGGCCTTGCTTTGGCCGGCCTTGCTTTCCGCGCGCCACCTGCCCATGGATATGGCCATGATCATGCATCCCCCCGCTTCGGCCGGGGCCGCCCCGGCCCATACCGGCCGCGTGCTGGCCGTCCTGGGCCCGACCAATACCGGCAAGACCTATCTGGCCATGGAGCGCATGGCCGCCCATGAGTCTGGCATGATCGGCTTTCCCCTGCGCCTGCTGGCGCGGGAGAATTATGACAAGCTGGTGCGCATGAAGGGGGCGGCCCAGGTGGCGTTGGTGACGGGGGAGGAGAAGATCATCCCGCCGGCCCCGCGCTACTGGGTCTGCACTGTGGAAAGCATGCCGGTGGACCGGCCGGTGGCCTTCCTGTGCGTGGATGAGATCCAGCTTTGTGCCGATGATGAGCGCGGGCACATCTTCACCGACCGGCTGCTGAACGCGCGCGGCGCAGAGGAGACGATGTTCCTGGGATCCGACATGATCCGGCCCCTGCTTCAGAAGCTGATCCCCAGGGTGGAGGTGATCACCCGGCCGCGCTTTTCCAAATTGTCCTTTGGCGGGCACAAGAAGCTGACCAAGCTGCCGCCGCGCAGCGCCGTCACGGCCTTTTCCGTGACGGAGGTATACCAGCTGGCCGAGATGGTGCGCCGCAGCCGTGGCGGCACGGCCGTGGTCATGGGCGCCCTGTCGCCGCGCACCCGCAACGCCCAGGTGGCCATGTACCAGGCCGGTGACGTGGATTACCTGGTGGCGACGGATGCCATCGGGATGGGGCTGAACATGGATGTCGACCATGTCTGGTTCGCCCGCCTGACCAAGTTCGACGGCCAGCGCCCCCGCCGTCTGACGGCGCCGGAGGTGGCGCAGATCGGCGGCCGGGCGGGGCGGCACCAGTCCGACGGCACCTTCGGCACGACATGGGACTGTTCCCCCCTGGACGAGGAGACCATCCATGCCGTGGAGAATCACGAGTTCCCGCCCCTGCGGCACCTTGTCTGGCGCAACAGCGACCTGGATACGCGGTCGGTGGACGGGCTGCTGCGCACGCTGGAGGCCCGCCCGCCGTCACCCCTGCTGCTGCGCGCGCGGCCGGCCGATGATGTGGAGGCGCTGAAGGCCCTGGCCGGCGACGGGGAGATCATGGCCCTGACCCGCCGGCCGCGCGGCGTGAAGATGCTGTGGGAGGTCTGTCAGGTCCCCGATTTCCGCAAGACCATGACCGATGCCCATACAAGGCTGCTGGGCCAGCTCTACCGCCATCTGATGGCGCCGGGCGGGCGGCTGCCCGTCGATTTCATAGGCGCGCAGGTGCAGCGGCTGGACAATCTGTCCGGCGATATCGACACGCTGGTATCGCGTATCGCCCATATCCGCACCTGGACCTATATCAGCCATCGCCCCGACTGGGTGGCCGACCCGAAGCACTGGCAGGGGGTGACGCGCGGGATCGAGGACCGGCTGTCCGATGCCCTGCATGAAAGGCTGACCCAGCGCTTCGTCGACAAGCGGTCGGCGGGGCTGGTGAAATCACTGCGTGACGGGCGGGACCTGCAGGGCTTCGTGGCGGATGATGGCACGGTGGTGGTGGAAACCCACCCGGTAGGGGCGCTTCGGGGCCTGTCCTTCGACATGCAGGCCGATGTGGGGGAGGATGACCATCCCACCTTGATGACGGCGGCCCGCCGCGCGCTGAAGGACGAGATCGCCCGTCGCGTGGCCCGGATGGAGGCGGCGGACGACACGGCCCTGGACCTGGCCCCGGACGGCCTGATCCGGTGGGACGGGGTGGACCTGGCACGGCTGGCGGCCGGCGAACGGCTTCTCGCCCCCGCCATCCGGCTGGTGCGGGACGATCTGCTGGACGGCACGCAGCGCGATCGGGTGCGGGTCCGCCTCGCCCGGTTCGTGCAGGCCCGCATCCGGGCCGATCTGGCGGCGCTGGTGCGGCTGGACGGCGCCGACCTGCCGGGGCCGGCCCGTGGCATCGCCTTCCAACTGGCCGAGGCGGCCGGCCATCTGCCGCGCGGCCGGGTGGCGGATCTTGCAACGGGTCTGGATCGGGCGGCCCTGGCCGCGCTGGGCCGGCTGGGCGTGCGATGGGGGGCTGCACAAGTCTATCTGCCTGCCCTTGTCCGGCCCCGGGCCGCGTCCATGCTGGGCCTGCTCTGGTCCGTGGCGCATGGGCTGCCGCTGCCGCCGCCGCTGCCGCCGCCGGGCCGCATCTCCGTCCCGCGCGGCAGCGAGGGAGGCAGCGAGGGGGGCAGCGAGGGAGGCCGGAGAGGGGATGACGGGCTGCTGCGCGCGGCCGGATTCCTGCCGCTGGGGCCGCGGGCGGTGCGTGTGGACATGGCCGACCGGCTGCTGGAGACCATCGCCGCGCGCAGTGCCGACGGGCGGCTGACCGACCTGTCGGGCCTGGCATCGATGGTCGCCGCATCCAATGCGGACCTGCCGGGCATCCTGGCCGCGCTGGGCTGGCGGCTGCGGCGCCAGCCGCCCCCGGCGGCGGGTGAACCGCCGGCCCCGGACATCTGGGTCCGCCGCCATCCCGACGCCCCGCCCCGGCCGGTCGCGCCCCGGCCGCCGCCGGTGGCCGTGGATGCCGACAATCCCTTTGCCGTGCTGGCCGGTCTGGCGGAAAGGCTGGCAGCACCCGCCGCTGCCCGTCCCGCCCCCCGTTCCAGGCGCCGCCGGAGGAAATCATGACGCCGATGGTTCCCCTGTCCCCCCTGCTGCGTGCCGCCGAACAGCGCCTGACGGCGCTGGGGGTGGAAGAGGCGCGGCTGGACCTGCTCTATCTGGCGGAACGGGCCTTTGCCATGCCCGTCAGCCGCCTGCGCCGGGCCGAGGGGCTGACGGTGCCGGCCGCGTCCGTGCCAGCCTTCGATGCCCTGGTCGATAGGCGGGCCAGCCGTGAGCCGGTGCAGCGCATTCTGGGTGATTGGGAATTCTGGGGCCTGACCCTGGCCCTGGGCCCTGAAACGCTGATCCCCCGGCCCGACACGGAGACATTGGTGGGCGGCGTGCTGCGCGCCCGGCCCGACCGGCGGCGCCCCTGGCGCATCCTGGACCTGGGCACGGGCACGGGGGCCATCCTGCTGGCGCTCCTGTCTGAATATCCCGCTGCGTTCGGGGTCGGGCTGGACCTGTCCCCCGGTGCGGCCGCCGTGGCCCGCGCCAATGCGGCCAGCCTGGGCCTGGGCGGGCGGGCCGCCTTCCTGGCGGGGTCCTGGACGCAGGCGCTGTCGGCGGCGGTGCCGTTCGACATGATCCTGTCCAACCCGCCCTATATCCCGGATGGGGAGATCGACGGGCTGGCGCCGGAAGTCGCCCGGTTCGAACCGCGCCGGGCCCTGGCCGGCGGGGCGGACGGGTTGGACCCCTATCGTCATCTGGCCGGTGTGCTGCCGCCCCTGCTGGCGCCCGGCGGGCTGATCGGCTTCGAACATGGGGCGGATCAGGGGGCCGCTGTTTCCGATCTGCTGCGCGCCGCCGGCTTCACCGATGTTTCCACCCTGCGCGACCTTGGCGGGCGGGACCGGGTGGCGCTGGCCCAGCGCGGCCGGGCCTGATGCGTGTGCCCGGCCCCGGACCGGGGTGCTGCGCGCCCGGCATGATTTGCATAAACCCGTTACGAAGCCGTAAAAAACCCTTGGAATGACGGGCGACTATCGTTAGGGTCCGCATCGGACGGCAATGGCGCGTGGGGCGCCTGTCGTGGCAAAGCCCGCGGACCGGGGTTTTTGCGTCCAGGGGCCAAGGCGATATCGCCGCCCAACGGTCAACACCGCCGAAAAACGGGAAAGACAGGACGCTTCGGGATGTCCGTGGGCTCGGGAAACCAGGGGCCGAGCATATAGCGAATGAGACAGGGACCCAATCAACGGCGTGGTCGTGGCCGCGGTGGCAGTGGCGGCAACAATGGCGGTGGCAACAACGGCAACGGGGGTGGCAATCGCCGCCAGAACGTACCGCTGCGCCATCAGAATTATGACAGCAACGGCCCGGATGTGCGCATCCGCGGCAATGCCTTCCAGGTCTATGAAAAGTACCAGGCGCTGGCCCGTGATGCGAACGCTTCGGGCGATCGCATCGCCGCGGAGAATTATCTGCAGCACGCGGAACATTATTACCGCATCATCTGCCAGATCAATGAACAGGAAGGCCGCGCCCGCCAGCATGTGCCGCGCCAGGATGGCAACGGTTTCGATGGCGACGATGCCGAAGGCGGCGAGGATGGCGGTTCCGAGCCCGTGGATGCCGAAAGCGACCAGCCCGCGGCCTGACGCCTGCGTGCGGGTGGTCCCGGCCGGACCGGTGCCTTCCTTGCCTGCCGCTGCCTCCGCCCGTCGGGGGCGTGAGGGATGACAGGCAGGAGGGGGTGGCGGTGACGGCCGGGATACGGCAAGCATGGGAAAAGGCGGTGGAAGACTGGTTCTCGTCGCTGACCGGCCTGTTCAGCGCGCCGGAATCGGCCTTCTGGTGGCCGGGATTGCTGCTGGCCCTGGCCGGTGCCGTCTGGTTCGGCCGCGACCGGCGCCTGTGGGGCCGGTCGCGTGATTACTGGCGCGAACTGCCTGTCGATGCCGGGTGCTTCCTGGCCAATTCCACCCTGCCTTTCCTGCTGGCCCCCTTCTTCTTCGCCCTGGGCCTGGCCGCCAGCCGTGTTGGCGCCGGCCTGGCCACGGCACTGACCGGCGTGCCGCCCCTGGACGCGCCGGGCTGGCCCCTGCTGCTATTCTGTGCCGGTCTGGCCTTTGTGGCCGGTGATCTGGCGCTTTACGGCACCCACCGGCTGTTCCATGCCGTCCCGATCCTGTGGAAGGCGCACCGGCTGCATCATGCCCCACCCGTGCTGACGCCGTTGACGGCCTACCGGTTCTGGCCGTGGGAACAGGCGATGCACATGTCGGCCAACATGCTGGCCCAGGGGCTGGCGCTGGGCCTGTCGGCCGGGCTGTTCGGCGCCGGCATCACGCCCCTGACCCTGCTGGGCGTGAATATCTTCGCCCTGGCCTGGGGGGCGGGCTTCACCCATCTGCGGCACAGTCCCGTGCCCATGCCCTACCCCCGCTGGCTGTCGGGGTGGCTGATCTCCCCCCATATGCATCAGTTGCACCATTCCATGGCGCTGGAGCATCGGGACCGCAATTTCGGCACGGCGCTGGCCGTGTGGGACCGGCTGTTCGGCACGCTGGTCCGGCCCGATGCGACGGAACGGTTCCATTTCGGGGCGGCCGGATCGGCATCCCGGCCGTCATCCTCCCTGGATATCGGCCGGCCGCGCGGTCAGGCTTGATACGGCCAGTTCGGCCATCCGGCCCAGCAGCCAGAACAGCAGCAGCGGCAGCAGCACGATCTTGGCAACATAGGCCACGGTCAGGTCGATCAGGATATCGGCCAGGTCGCCCATGGCAGCCACCAGCTTGGACACGCTGCCCGCCATGTCGCCCAGGGCGCGCAGCCTTTCCATCATGCCCTCGCCCCTGGCTTCGGCCACGGGGGCCGCTTCCAGCGACAGGGCATCCAGCCGGGCCTGCGCGTCGGCGATGGCCGGGGCCAGCAGATGATCGGCCAGCGCGTCGGACCCCAGCACGACCAGCGGCACCCCGATCTTCAGGATCAGCGCCGCGAACAGCAGGAAGCCGCCCAGCCGGTGCGCGAACAGGGACAGGGTCCCCGGCAGCCAGGCCGTCACGGCCAGCAGCAGCAGGGCGGCGGGCAGCAGCAGCGACAGGCCGATCACATCGCCGGCGCTGACCAGCAGCGTGGCCCCGCCCAGCACCACGGTCGCCCCCAGCATCATGGTGGAAAACCGCTCGACCAGATCATTCACGGGGTCCAGCACCTGGCCCGGCTGCACGCCGATGCCGGCCGACACTTCCACCGTCTGGGCCACGGAAATGGCCGCATCGATCAGCCGGGCCGTGGCGAACACGGCCGTGGCCTGGACCAGATTGGCCTGCAGCGCCTGCTGGCTGGCGCTGGCCAGCGTGTCGGGCAGCAGCGTGCGCTCCGCCCGGTCGAAAAGGCCGACGGCGCCGATGACGGCGATGAAGGCCAGGATCAGGCTGTGGCGCAGACGCGCGCGGATGGTCGGGGACATGGCATCTCCTTGGCTGCGGGCCGGAACCGTCCCGTCCCGTCCCCCCGTTTGCGATGGCGGGCGCCCGCGTGCCCGCATGCCCGTCCCAACGGGGGCGGGCGTTGACCGTTCCTGGCCTTGGTCCTAGTTTTGCGGCCTTGTTTTTCTCTATCTGGTGATAACGCGATGAGCACCGAACAGGAAATGGCGTTTGCGGCGAAGGCCTGGCCGTTTGAGGAGGCGCGCAAGCTGGTCGCGCGCCTTGGCGGCAAAGCCCCGCCCAAAGGCTATGTCCTGTTCGAGACGGGCTACGGCCCGTCGGGCCTGCCGCATATCGGCACCTTCGGGGAGGTGGCGCGTACCACCATGGTCCGCCGCGCCTTCGAACGGCTGATGCCGGGCGTTCCCACGCGCCTGTTCGCCTTTTCCGACGACATGGACGGCCTGCGCAAGGTGCCGGACAATGTGCCCAACCGGGAACTGCTGGCCCTGCATCTGGGCAAGCCCCTGACCAAGGTGCCCGATCCGTTCGGCAAGTTCGAGAGCTTCGGGCATCATAACAACGCCATGTTGCGGGATTTCCTGGATCGTTTCGGATTCCAGTATGAATTCCAGTCGGCCACCGACTGGTACAAGTCTGGTCGTTTCGATAACGCATTGTTGGCTGTTCTGCGCCATTACGAGGCGGTGATGGCCGTGATGCTGCCCACCCTGGGCGCCGAACGCCAGGCGACCTACAGCCCGTTCCTGCCCATCAGCCCATCGACGGGCCGCGTGCTGCAGGTGCCGATCCTGGAGCGCAACGCCGATGCCGGGACCATCGTCTATGAGGACGAGGACGGGACGAAGGTGGAAACCCCGGTCACGGGCGGGGCCGTCAAGCTGCAATGGAAGCCCGACTGGGCCATGCGCTGGTTCGCGCTGGGCGTGGATTACGAAATGGCCGGCAAAGACCTGATCCCCTCGGTGGAACTGGCCGGCAAGATCGTGAAGATCCTGGGCGGCACCCCGCCCGACGGCTTCAATTATGAACTGTTCCTGGACGAGAAGGGGCAGAAGATTTCCAAGTCGAAGGGCAATGGCCTGACGATGGAGGAATGGCTGCGCTATGCCCCGCCGGAAAGCCTGGCGCTCTACATGTTCAACAAGCCGCGGGCGGCCAAGAAGCTTTATTTCGACGTGATCCCGCGCGCCGTGGATGATTACCTGACCTTCGTGGAGAAGTTCGATGCGGCCGAGCCGGCGCAGAAGCTGGAAAGCCCCGTCCACCACATCCATGACGGGGTGGTGCCGAACGATGTGAAGGGCACGGCGGGCCTGTCCTTTGGCCTGCTGCTCAACCTGGCCGGCGCCGCGAACGCGGAAAGCGCCGACGTGATGTGGGGCTTCATCCGCCGCTATGCGCCGGGTGCCAGCCCGGAGACGGCACCCTTCCTGGACAGGCTGGTCGGTTATGCCGTCACCTATTACCAGGATTTCGTGAAGCCCACGAAACAGTACCGTGCGCCGTCGGAACAGGAACGGGCGGCGTTGGCCGATCTGCGCGACACGCTGGACGGCACGCCGGCCGATGCCAGTGCGGAAGCCCTGCAGAATCTGGTCTATGAGATCGGCAAGAAACATGGCTTCACCGAACTGCGGGCCTGGTTCCTGGCCATGTACGAGGTCCTGCTGGGCCAGAGCACGGGCCCGCGCATGGGCGGCTTCATCGCGCTTTACGGCGTGAAGGAGACGGTGGCCATGATCGACGCGGCCCTGGCGCGCTGATCCCGTCCGGGGGCTGGTGCCGCGATCCGGCGCCAGCTTCGCCGCCAAAACGCCCCAATCCCGTCCCAACACCGCCGCTGGCGGCTGTTGTCCTGTGCCTGTCGCCGATCGGCTCTCCGCCCCATGGGCCGGTGACGGCGGCGCTCCTTCGACGAGGACAACGCCATGATCCGCAGCAAGACCCTGGACCAGACCCTTTCCCGCGTCGACCGGCAGAAGCTGTCGGCCATGGGTCTGGTGCTGACCACGGCCCTGCTGTTGGTCATGGCGGGCGTCGCGGCGGGGTCGGCCAAGCCCGACCGCCGCATGCCTGTCGCCAGCGTCGATGCCGGCATGGTGAAGGCGGAAGCCCTCGTCCGCATGCTGTCGGACCAGGGCCGCTAGACGCACCCGTCCGAAAGGCATTTATCAACATGGCAACAGCCGTGAAAATAGCGGTCTGCCATGGTGGCTGCGCATTTGACTTGCGCATGCCAAAGGGGTGATTGATCCCAACCCCGGCTGGTGCAGTCGTTCGATGTCCCGCAAATACTGGCTCCTTCCCCTGTTGGCCGTCCCGCTTCTGGGCGTGCTGGCCCTTGGCCGCGCTCCGGCCGGTACCGAACCGGGCATGCGCTACCTGCGCATCGCCGCCGACCCGTCGGGGGAGCGGGGATTCGATGTGGGGACGGCGCTGGCCGCCATGCTGTCGCGCCCGCCGGGCATGCCGGCCTGCGGTGGTGACCGCGCCTGTGGGGTGCCGGGTCTCATCGCCCTGACGCAGAGCCTGCCGGGCCGCACCGACATTGTCGATGCCGTGGCGGCCGGCGCCATCGAAACCGGCCTGGCCCCGGCCGACCGGATCTATGCGGCCCGCTGCCAGCCCGCCCCCGGTGCCCGTCCCGCCGATCTGACCATCCTGGGCGAGATTTATGCCGAGGCGCTGCATGTGCTGGTGCGGCCGGGTCTGGACATCACCGACCCCGCCGCGCTGAAGGGCCGGCGGGTGGCCATTGGTGTGGCCGGATCGGATGAAAGGCGGCTGGCCGAGCGCATCCTGTCGGCCCACGGGCTCCGGCGCCAGACCGTGCGTGGCGTGGAGACCGGCGGCGCGGCGGCGCTTCAGGCCCTGGCCGAGGGCCGGATCGACGCCCTGTTCCGCATCGCTGCGGCGCCCGATCCTGCCATCGCGACGGTCATCGATGCCGGCGCGCGGCTGGTCCCTGTCACGGGGGAGGCTGCCGGCCGGCTTTCGGGCCTGCACCCGTTCGGGGCGCCGGATGCGATCGAAGCCGGGATCTATGGTGCCGACCAGCCTGCCATCGCCACCATGATGCAGCCCGTGGCCTGGATCGCCGGTCCGGCGCTTGACCCCGCCCTGGCACAGCAACTGATCACGGCGCTGGCCAGCCGGCCCAACCGCGACCTGCTGCACCGGCAGGACCCGGATATCGTGCTGCTGCGCCCGGCGGCCTTCCGCATGTCGGCCCCCCTGCACCCGGCGGCCGATTCGCGCTATGGTATCGACCCGATCACCATGGCCTGTCCGGGCCAGAAGCCGCGCTGACGAACGGAAGACATGTTCCTGCCGCAGGAGACCATCCGCCGCAAACGGGACGGGCAAACCCTGTCCCAAACCGAAATCGCGCAGTTCATCGCCGGCCTGACCGACGGGTCGGTGTCGGAAGGCCAGGCGGCAGCCTTCGCGATGGCCGTCTTCTTCCGCAAGCTGGACAATGCCGAGCGTGTGGCCCTGCTGCGGGCCATGACCGGGTCGGGCACGGTTCTGGACTGGTCGCGGGAGGCGCTGGGCGGCCCGGTGCTGGATAAGCATTCCACTGGCGGGGTGGGCGACAAGGTCAGCCTGCTGCTGGCCCCCGTCATCGCGGCCTGTGGCGGGTATGTGCCGATGATCTCCGGCCGGGGGCTGGGGCATACCGGTGGCACGCTGGACAAGATGGGTGCCATCCCCGGTTACCAGGGCCAGCCCGACCTGCACCGGCTGAAGGGCGTGGTGCGGCGGGTGGGGTGCGCCATCGTGGGGGCCACCGACGATATCGCGCCGGCCGACCGCCGTCTTTACGCCATTCGCGACGTGACGGCGACGGTGGAAAGCATCGACCTGATCACCGCATCCATCCTGTCCAAGAAGCTGGCCGCCGGGCTGGATGCGCTGGTGCTGGACGTGAAGTTCGGGTCCGGTGCCTTCATGCCCTGTCGCGATCTGGCCCGCGAGCTGGCGGTCGTGCTGGTCCGCACCGCCACGCAGGCCGGATTGCCCACCCGCGCCCTGTTGACCGACATGGACCAGGTGCTGGGCACCAGTGCGGGCAATGCCCTGGAACTGCGGGAATGCCTGGCCATCCTGGCCGGGGGTGCCGCTGATGGCCGGCTGTGGCGCGTGACGCGCGCCCTGTGCGTGGAGATTCTGCTGCTGTCGGGACTGGCGGGCACAGCGGCGTCGGCTGGTGCCCTGGTCGATCAGGCGCTGGCGACGGGGGCGGCGGCCGACCGGTTCGCCCGCATGGTTGCCGTGCTGGGCGGCCCGCCGGACCTGATCGAGCGGCCGGACCGCCACTTGCCGGCGGCACCCGTCATCGTACCCGTCCCACCCCTGCGCCCGGGGGTGGTGGTGGCGCAGGATGCGCGGGCCCTGGGGCTGGCCGTCGTGACGCTGGGCGGCGGGCGGACCCGGCCGCAGGATACTGTCGACCCGCGTGTCGGGCTGGCCGGCATGGCCGCCGTCGGCACGCCCGTGGGGGCCGACCGGCCGCTGTGCTTCCTGCATGCGGCGGACAGGGCTGCGGCGGAAGCGGTGGTCCCGCTGATCCGGAACGCTTATGTGATAGCCGACACCGCCCCGGCGGCCGCGGACCCCGTGGCCGAACAGATCGGCGGATGAGAGGACCAGCGTTCAGGACCGGAGGAACCCCGATGATCACGATTGTCCGCGCCAAGCTTCACGGTATCCGCGTCACGGGCGCAGACCTGAATTATCACGGCTCCATCACGCTGGACCCGGAGCAATGCGCCCTGGCGGGTATCTATCCGCTTGAATTCGTGGAAATCTGGAACAAGAACAGCGGGGCCCGCATCTCCACCTATGTCATCTACGGGGAGGCGGGGTCGAAATGCTGCGTGCTGAACGGGGCGGCGGCCCGCACCTGCCAGAAGGGGGACGAGGTGATCATCGCGGCGTCCGCCAGCATCACGCCCGACCAGCTTTATGCCATCAAGCCCAAGGTCCTGACCTATCATCCCGACAATTCGGTGGACCGCGTGCTGGAATATGACGTGTTCAAGGGGCCGGAACGCGATTTCGACTTCCGGACCCTGGACATCACCGACGGCCGTGACGCCGCGGTCGAACTGGCGGTGCCGATCCGGTCCTGATGTTGCCCCCGCCCCTCACCCCTGCGTCAGGCTGCGCAGCAGGGCCAGCGGGGCGGATTGCACGCGGCCGGCGGGCAGGGTGACCGTAACGGTCGTACCGGCGCTGATGCGGCTTTCCAGCCGTGCCGTGCCGCCATGCAGCTCGGCCAGCGCCAGCACCAGCGGCAGGCCCAGCCCCACGCCGCCGGCATTGCGGGTCAGGCTGCCTTCGATCTGGCGGAAAGGCTGCATGGCGGTGGCGATATCCTCCTCCCGGATGCCGATGCCGGTATCGCGGACGAACAGCGACAGGGCGCCGTCACCCTCCACCCTCGCGCCGCAGACAACCTTGCCGTCCGCCGGGGTGAACTTCACGGCGTTGGACAGCAGGTTGGACAGAATCTGTTTCAGGGCCACCTCGTCGGCCCGCACGGGTGGCAGGTCGGCTTCCATCTCCGTTTCCAGCAGCACGCCGCCCTTGTCGGCCTGTTCCGCCACCATCCGCATGCTGGAACGGATCAGTCGCGGCACATCGACCAGCTTCTCCGACAGTTCCTTGCGCCCCGCCTGTATCTTGGACAGGTCCAGGATGTCGTTGATCAGCGACAGCAGCATCTGCCCGCTGTCATGGATGTCGTGGGCATATTCGCGGTAGGCGCGGTTGCCCAGCGGCCCCAGGGCCTCCGTCGCGATGATCTCCGAAAAGCCGATGACGGCGTTCAGCGGGGTCCGCAGCTCGTGCGTCATGTTGGCCAGGAATTCCGACTTGGCGCGATTGGCCATGTCGGCCGTCTTCACGGCCTGTTCCATGGCCAGCCGGTCGCGGCGCCATTGCGTGATGTCGCGCACGCTGCCCTGGAAGGCGATGGCGCGGCCCTGGCCGTCGCGGATGATGCGCGCCGAAATGGCCACCCACAGGGTGGCGCCGTCACGCCGGCGGATTTCCACGGGCGCGCTGCCCACCTCCGCCTGTCCCAGCAGGGATTGGGTTATGGCGTCCCGGTTCTG
The DNA here is from genome assembly GCF_048066175.1 of Niveispirillum fermenti. GTDB lineage: Bacteria > Pseudomonadota > Alphaproteobacteria > Azospirillales > Azospirillaceae > Niveispirillum > Niveispirillum fermenti. The sequence goes on from NZ_JBLTXA010000023.1 coordinate 37,938, forward strand.
CTGGTCGACATAGATCTGGCCGGGCACATCATGGATTTCGGCCTGGAGCTGCGCCTCGCTGTCATAGGCCAGCAGCTTCAGCAGGGCGGGGTTGGCCGACAGGAAGCGGCCCTGGATGTCCAGGGTGAACATCCCCTCCATGGCCGTCTCATAAATTTCCCGGTACTTGCGTTCCGATTGGCCTAGCCGCTCCAGCGCCGCCTGCTGGCGGCCCACCTGCGCCACCAGGGCGGCATTGGCCGTCGACAATTCCGCGATGGCCGCATCCCGGTCCCGCCCCTGCTGGCGCAGCGCATGGATGGCGACGCTCAACAGGATCAGTGTGGCCAGCAGCGAACAGGCGATGAAGGCCGGCTGCGACGGGTCGATACCCACGGGCAGGACCGCGTCGGGGCGCAGCAGGATGGCCAGGATCGACAGCAGGCCGGCGCCGGCCAGCAGCAGGGCCAGCCACGAGGATGCCGGGCCGCGCCGGGTGAGGCCGCGGGTCTTCCGGGGGTGGGGCCGTCCTGCGTGGTTCTTGTCGTCCATCGCCTGCTCGCGGCCAGGAAAATCTATCGGATTGTTACCATCCCCCGCGACCGGTGTCATGACGCGCTAGCATGGTGGCTGCCCGGCCCAAAGGCGGGGCTGGACAATGGCCATCGCCATCCTACCTTTGCACCTCCCGTTTCTTTGCGCCGGAAAGCGCCATGCCCCGTCAGACCCCGTCCGCCGATGCGGATTTTGCCATCATCGGTGCCGGCCTGGCCGGCCTGTCGGCGGCCCTGGCCCTGTCGGCGCAGGGACATACGGTCCATCTGTTCGACAAGGCGCGCGGTGCCGGCGGGCGGCTGTCCACCCGCCGGGCCGGGGATCACCGCTTCGATCACGGGGGGCAGTATCTGACGGTACGCGATGCGGGCCTGCGCAGGATCATTGAGGAACTGGTCGATGCCGGGCATGCCGCCCCCTGGGACGGCCATGTGGTGCGCCTGCATCCCGATGGGCGGATGGAGCGGCACCGCGTGGACCGGTTCGTCGGCCTGCCGGGCATGAGCGGGCTGGCCCACGGGCTTGCGGCGCGGCTGCCGCCCGATGCCAGGCCGCGCCTTTCCTGCCGTGTGGCCGGCATCGGGGGCGGTCCGGGGAACTGGCGGCTGGATGATGCGGAAGGAAGGGGGCTGGGCCATTATCGCCGGCTTGTCCTGGCCCTGCCCGCGCCGCAGGCGGCCGACCTGCTGCGTCCCGTGGCGCCAACCCTGGCGGGGCAGGCGGACGGGGCCGTTATGGCGCCCTGCTGGGCGCTGATGCTGGCGTTTGATGCGGTGGGCGATCTGCCCGCCTGGGACGGGGCCTTCATCGCTGGTGCCGGCGGGCCGGGCCGGCCGCTTTCCTGGATCGCGCGTGATGGAAGCAAGCCGGGGCGTGGGGGAACCGCCAGTTTCGTCGCGCATGCCGCCCCCGACTGGTCCGCCCGCCATCTGGAGGCGCCGCCCGCGACGCTGATGCCTGTTCTGCTGGCGGCTTTCCGCGCGGTGACGGGGATCGGCGCGGAACCGTTGTTCCTGGATCTGCATCGCTGGCGTTATGCCCTGCCGACGCGGCCGCTGGCCGGCGGCTTCCTGCTGGACGGGGAGGCGGGGATCGGGGTCTGTGGCGACTGGTGTCTGGAAGCCCGGGCCGAAGCGGCTTTTGTCAGCGGCCGGGCCCTGGCCATGGCCATGATGGCCACATGCTGACCGGACCCGATGATTACGTGCCCAGCCCCTGCCAGCGCAAATGCGTGCTGGACCGGCGCCGGGAATATTGCACGGGCTGCGACCGCAGCCTGGACGAGATCGTCCGCTGGGGCGGGATGGGTCCGGATGAACGCCGGGCCGTCTGGAAAAGGCTGGGCCGGCCCGTGCCAGGTACGGGGCCGGATTGATCCGGACCCCGGCGCTGGCCTTGGCGTCACTTCCAGCCGGCGCGGTCCATGATCATCAGCGCTTCGGCATTGTTGGCACCATAGATGGCGGCATTCAGGCTGTCGCGCTTGAAGTCGCCCCAGGCGGCGACGACCGGATGGGCGGGGATGCCGGGGACCACGGGGAACTCGTAATTGGCTTCCGCGAAGATCTTCTGGGCCTGCGGGGTGGCCAGGAACTCGATGAAGCGGACGGCATTGTCACGGTTGGGCGCGTATTTCACGAGGCCGGCCCCGGAAATATTCACATGCGCGCCGCGGTCGCCCTGGTTGGGGAAGAAGATGCCGACCTTCTCCGCTGCCGCCTTTTCCGCCGCGTTGCTGGAATTCAGCATGCGGGCGAAATAATAGGTGTTGGAGATGGCGACGTCGCCTTCGCCGGCTGCCACGGCCTTGATCTGGTCGGTATCCCCGCCCTGCGGCCGGCGGGCGAAATTGGCGGCCAGGCCCTTGGCCCAGGCTTCCGTCTGCTCCGGCCCGTGCGCGGCCAGAATGGAGCCGGTCAGCGACTGGTTGTAGACATTCGTGGAACTGCGAACCAGCAGGCGACCCTTCCATTTCGGGTCGGCCAGATCCTCATAGGTGGACAGTTCCGACGGCTTCACGCTGTCCTTGTTGTAGATGATGACACGGGCCCGGGCCGACAGGCCGAACCAATGGCCATCCTTCTCGCGGTAGGCGGCGGGCACCAGCTTTTCCAGCGTGGCGCTTTTCAGGGGCTGGAGCACACCGGCATTCTGGGCGCGCCACATGCGTCCGGCATCGACGGCCAGCAGGATGTCGGCCGGGCTGTTGCGGCCTTCGGCCTTCAGGCGTTCGATCAGTTCGTCGTCCTTGCCCTCGATGACGTTGACCCGGATGCCCGTCTCTTTCTCGAACGCCGCGAACAGCAGCTTGTCGGCATCGTAATGGCGGGAGGAGTAGATATTCACTTCGCCCGACGCGGCTGCGGCCGTGGCCGCCGGCATCGCCATCAATGCCATGCCCAGGCCGGCGCCCAGCAGGGGCCTGGCCAGCGAACGGAAGAAGGCGCGGCGGGCGAAGGATTTCATCATCGGCTCCTGAAAGAAAGGGCCGGCCCGCTGGGACCGGTGAACGGCCGTTATGTTGGCGGCTCTCCTCCTCCTGTCAAGATGCCATTGAGAGCGATTCGCAAATTGATCCGTGCATGGCCGTGCGAATGACTTGCAATTGCGAGTGACTCGCAATAGGATTCCGGCATCGACCCAATGCATGGAGGCGGCAATGAATGGTGAACCGCTATGGTGGCCGGATCTGGCAGCGGCCGGCGGCCCCGGCACGCATGAAGGCCGGGCGCAGGCCGTGGCCGCCGCCATGGCCGGCGGAACGGTCTTCACCCTGTCGCGGGTTGAGCAATTGCTGCTCTGGTCCGCGCGGCGCTGGCGGCACGGCCGTTTCCGCTGGGATCAGGTGGAGATGGAGTTTCGCCGGCAATTGCCGGGCATCTGGGCCGATGCCCTGCTGGCCTGGGAAGAGGTGATGGAGCAGCTGCACCATTATCCTGCTTCCCGCCCCGATATCGGCAATGGTTGCCGGTCCAGCCTGTCGGCGGATGAACGCACGCTGCTGACGCTGGTGGCCACCTTGCAGCGGCCGGGCCAGGGCAGGCTGTCGCCGGGGCTGTTGCTGGCCCGGCTGGTGCCGCCAGCCGGACGCCGCGACCTGCTGCCGTCACTGCTCGCCCTGGCGACCAGCCTGTCGATGGCAGGGGTGCAGATGCCGCTTCATGCGGCCCCGCCCATGCTGCCCGCCCGCCCCTTTGCCCTGCCGCCGGTCACAGACCCGGTTACAGGCGGGGTGCGGGATTGTGCATATCGATGACGCAGATATTGCCCAGAAGCCGGGTGGACCGGATTTCCAGCCGGTTGTCGGGTCCATGGGGGAACAGGCCCGGCCCCGCCAGACGGGGGGCTGCCTCCTGCCCCACCAGGAAAGGGGCGATGGCCATCCGCAGGTGATGGAACGCCCCGGCCGCCAGGAACTGCGTCAGGATCTGGCTGCCCCCCTCCACCAGCAGCCGGCGCACGCCCAGGGTGGACAGACGGGCCAGGATGCCGGGAGCACCAGACCCATGGTCCAGCCCCATCACCGTCGCCACGCGGCCCAGCCGGTCACGGGTGTCGGCCAGGACATGTTCGTTGCACAGCACGACACGATCACCGCCGCAGGTGAAGAAGCCGGAGGCGGGGTCAAGCGCGCCCGTATGTGTCACCACGACCTTCAGCGGATGGTCGGGCAGCCCCCGTTCCCGCCGCCGGTGCAGCAATTCCTCGTACCGGACGGTCAGGCGGGGCTGATCGCGCCGCGCTGTCGCCGCGCCGACCAGGATGGCGTCGCATTCGGCCCGCAGGGCGTGCATGTCGTGGCAATCCTCCTCGCTGGACAGCACCAGCGGCCGGCAGCCCAAGGCGTCGATATGGCCGTCCAACGACATGCAGACCGACAGATGCACCTGTTCCATGCGCCCCATTCCCGCTTTCCAGCCTTGATCCGCACGTCGTAACCGTCCACGGGACACGGATGTTCCCTTGCGGCCCCCATGCGCCCCCGTGCCAACGGAATGAGGGTGGGTCGTGGTGGCGGGGCTGTCCAGTCCCGCCATGCCCGGAGGCCGGGAAATTCGCGATCGGCCCGGGATCGGGTTGAATTGACATTGAGGGAAGTGTTGATTACCAAGCCTCATCTCGTGTTGATGGCGTAGAAGGAAGAACGGATGAAAGGCGGGTGGAAAGCAGGCGGTATCGGCGCCGTGCTGGCCGTGATGGCGGCGTTGCCGGCCCTGGCAGGGGATGTGTTGCTGCGGGCGGACAATTGGTGTCCCTATAATTGCGAGCCAGGCATGCGCCCCGGCTATCTGGTGGAAATCGCCCGCGCCGCGCTGGAGCCTGCCGGTCACAAGGTGGATTACGCCCTGATGCCCTGGACCGAGACGCTGGCTGCGGCCTCGGCCGGCACGGTGACCGGCGCCGTCGGCGCTACGGCGGATGAGGCGGCCGACCTGATCTATCCCACGCACCCGCTGGGCCTGTCGCGTCCCACCCTTGTCATCCGCAAGAGCCGCGACGTGTCGGGCTTCAAGGTTACGGATCTGGAGTCGCTGAAGGGCCTGCGCTTCGGGTCGATCAAGGATTATTTCTATAGTGATGAGGTGAATGCCTTCATCGATGCCAACAAGGATTCTCCCAACCTGGTCCAGGTGTCGGGCGACAACGTCACCGAGGATCTGGTGAACATGCTGATCGAGGGTAAGATCGATGCCCTGGTCGAAGACAGCAATGTCGTGGATTACCTGTTGGAACTGAAGGGTTATCGCAACCTGGTCAATTATCATGCGCTGGGGCAGGAGACGCCGGTTTCCATCGGCTTTTCGCCCAAGGACCCGAACAGCCGGACCTATGTCGCCCTGATCGACAGCCGGCTTGCGGACCTGCGCAAATCGGGCGAACTGGCCACCATCCTGGCCCGTTACGGCATGAAGGACTGGCAGCGCTGACGGGCGCGATCCCTTCCTGTCCGCCTGCAACGATTATCCGTATCTGCATTGATCAGACCCTACGGTCCTGATCAATGCATCCCTCATGCACCGGGCGCCGCCATCCGGCGGCTTGGGCTCACGCGCGCATGGGCGCGCGGACGCTCAACGCGCCAACCAAGTTGCGAAGAGTTCAACTCACCGCAAGTTGGTCCGGCGGCGACTGCCGCCGCGCCGCTCGTGCGGCGCAGCCAAGCCAACGGATGTTGGCGCCGGCAATTGAGGGTGGTGATCAGAACCTATAGGTTCTGATCACCACAAAATAGTATCAGGACAGGGCGCGCACGTCCGTCAGGTGGCCCTTGATGGCGGCGGCGGCGGCCATGGCGGGGCTGACCAGATGGGTACGGCCACCGGGGCCCTGGCGGCTTTCGAAATTGCGGTTGGACGTGCTGGCGCAACGCTCGCCGGGCTTCAGCTTGTCGTCGTTCATGGCCAGGCACATGGAACAGCCGGGCTCGCGCCAGTCGAACCCGGCGTCGGTGAAGATCGTGTGCAGGCCTTCTTCCTCGGCCTGCTTCTTCACCAGACCCGAACCGGGGACGACCATGGCATAGACGCCCTCGGCCACCTTGCGGCCCCGGGCCACGTCGGCGGCGGCGCGCAGATCCTCGATGCGGCTGTTGGTGCAGGAACCGATGAACACCTTCTGCACCGGCACCTGCGACAGGGGCGTGCCCGGCGTCAGGCCCATATAGGCAAGCGAGCGTTCCACCGCCTTGGCCTTGTGCGGGTCCTTGAAATCGGCCGGGCTGGGCACGTTGGCGGTGATCGGGGCCACGTCTTCCGGGCTGGTGCCCCAGGTGACCAGCGGCACGATGTCGGCCGCGTTCAGTTCCACGACCTTGTCATAGACCGCGCCCTCGTCGCTGGGCAGGCTCTTCCAATAGTCGACGGCGCGGTCGAAATCGGCACCCTGCGGGCTGCGGGGGCGGCCACGCAGGTATTCGAAGGTCTTCTCGTCCGGGGCGATCAGGCCGGCGCGGGCCCCGGCCTCGATGGCCATGTTGCAGACCGTCATGCGGCCTTCGATGGACAGGTCGCGGAAAGCCTTGCCGGCATATTCGATGACATAGCCGGTGCCGCCCGCGGTGCCCAGCCGGCCGATGACGGCCAGCGTCAGGTCCTTGGCGGTGACGCCCGGCGGCAGATCGCCATCGACCTTCACCAGCATGTTCTTGGATTTCTTGATCAGCAGCGTCTGGGTGGCCAGCACATGCTCCACATCCGACGTGCCGATGCCGAAGGCCAGCGCGCCGAAGGCACCATGCGTGGCCGTGTGGCTGTCGCCGCAGACGATGGTCATGCCGGGCTGGGTCACGCCCTGCTCGGGGCCGACGACATGCACGATGCCCTGGCGTATATCCGACATGTCGAAATATTCGACGCCGAATTCCTTGGCGTTGATGCCAAGCTGTTCCACCTGGACGCGGCTTTCCTCGTTCTTGATGCCGGCCAGGCGGTCCTTGCTGGTGGGCACGTTATGGTCGGCCACGGCCAGCGTCTTGCCCGGCTGACGCAGCTTGCGCCCGGCAATGCGCAGGCCCTCGAAGGCCTGCGGGCTCGTCACCTCGTGAACCAGATGCAGATCGATATACAGCACGGACGTGCCGTCCTCCTGGCGATGGACGGTGTGGCTGTCGAAGATCTTGTCGTAGAGGGTACGGGCCATGCTGCTCACCTGGGGTCGGGACCGAACCGGAAAGAAGGGGGTGTCTTTCCGGTCACTTTGTTACGTGGCCGGAGCATAGCGGCACCGACCCGCCATCACAAGCGGCCTTGCGCGCCGTGCGGGGCCTTGTATGCAACGCAGCGTCAAGGGTGGCGCATGGGCGGGTAATAAAAAAACCCGCCAGCGGGGGCCGGCGGGTTCTCTCATGCCTGGAAGGCCGGAAGTGATCGTCGGGGACGATCACTTCATCTTGGATTCCTTGAAGGCAACGTGCTTGCGCGCGACCGGATCATACTTGTTGAATTCCAGCTTCTCGGTCGTCTTGCGCGGGTTCTTCTTCTTCACATAGAAGTAGCCCGTGTCGGCGGTGCTCACCAACTTGATCAGCACGGTGTTCTGCTTAGCCATGATACATCCTACCTGCGTCTGACTTGCGGCCACCGCAAGGACGCGCGGCCGGTTCGATAATAAAAACGGTCACGCCCGGAGACGGACCCCGGGCGGCACAGCGGCGGAATCTACCCATCCGCCCCCATCTGTCAAGGACAAAGACCCTACCGCTCCGCAACGTTGATGTGCCGGGACGATAGGGCTTGGCGATAGAGCACCGGATTGCCCAGCAGCGTGCGGGCCAACTGTTCCCCCATCGTTGCCGCGGCGGAACCGTCGGCGGCCTTGGCAGGGCAGGCCGCGCGCAACTGCGCGACGGCGTCGGCATCATCGGGGGCGGCCAGCCGGTAGCGGGCCAGGGCGGTCAGGGCGCCGCCATCGGCCAGGGCGGCTTCCGACAGCAGCCGGTCCACGCTGGCACCGTCGCGGCTGGTGCAAAGGCTGGGCTGGACACCCTGCTTGTCGAAACTGTAGCCGCTGGGCGCATAGATACGGCTCCAGGTGATGAAAAGCTCGGCACCGTTGGGCAGTTGGGTCACATGCTGCACGCTGCCCTTGCCAAAGGTGGAAGCGCCGATCAGCAGGGCGCGCCCCGCATCCTGCAGCGCCGCAGCCACGATTTCGGCCGAAGAGGCGGTCTGCCCGTCGATCAGCACGATCAGCGGCAGGTCGGGGAAGGCGGTCGTCGGGCGCTGCGCCTCAAACCATTGCACCGAACTGGGGTGGCGGCCGCGCGTGGTGATGATACGGCCCTGCTGCACGAACAGGTTGACCACCCCCACGGCCTGCACCATGACCCCGCCGGGATTGCCGCGCAGGTCCAGCACGGCGCCGCGCAGGGGGGCTTTTTCCTGATAGCGCAACAGGGCCTGGCGGACATTGTCCTGCGTGGCGTTATTGAACCGCTCGATTCGGATCGTGGCGATGCCGTCATCCAGGCTGGCGCGGACCGTGTTGGGCACCAGGTGCCTGCGCCGCACCGTCAGCCGCTGCGCAAGTCCTTCCGATGCGCCGACCCGCATCTCCACCCAGCTTCCCTCCGGCCCCTGGATCAAGGCCGTCAGCCGCTCATAGGCCAGCCCGGCGGCCCGCACGCCGGCCACTTCATAGATACGGTCGCCCACCTTGATGCCGGCTGCCGCCGCCGGCCCCTCGGGCACCAGGCTGGCCACCTCGTACAGGCCGTCACGCTGGCGCACACCGATGCCGATCCCGTCATATCCCTCGCGCTGGCTGCGCTCGGTCTGGGCCCGGTTGGGCTCGGCATAGCGGGAATAGCCGTCCATGTCCGCCATCATCCCGTCGAACATGTCGCGCCACACGGTTTCCCGTTCCCTGGCCGCGATGGCGGGGGCCGCGGCCTCCACGGCGCGCAGCATGTCCGCCGTCACCTGGGCCCAGCGTTCCGGCACATTGTCGGCGGGCAGCGCCACCTGGGCCAGTTCCATGCCGTCACGCTGCAGGATCAGCCGGCCGGGTGCCTCCGCAATGGCAAGCCGCCGATCGACGGCCACCACCCGGCGCAACCCGTCGGCCAGCAGCGTGGGCATGAAGACGGGCTTCAGCAGGTTTTCCGTGATGGGTCGGAAGGCAACGGAGAACAGATGTTCCGTGGTGACATTGGCGGCGGCAACCGGGATCTGCTGTTCATCACGTGCCAGGACGGGCCCGGTCAGAAGACCAAGGACCAGCAGACCCGATACCAGCCGTGACGCCATGCACATTTCCCCCTGTGACGGGTGCGGTCTTTGCCGCCGCACCTTGCAGTGGCACTGTGCCGCAGGCGGGCGGGGCCGTAAAGGCCACGGACGCACACGAAAGGTCAGGAGCCTGCATATTCGCGCATGGCATCGACCGGCTTTGGCCGGTCGTGGGGGCTGCCTGCCGGCTTTGGCCGGTCGTGGGGGCTGCCTGCCGGCTTTGGCCGGTCGTGGGGGCTGCCTGCCGGCTTTGGCCGTGGCGGCGGGCAGCCATCGTCCGTGTCACCGTCTTCGGCGCGGCGGCCTGGGGGCGTCGATGCTGGGTGGCGCCTCATCCCGTTCCCGTTCCCGCCGGCGTTCCGGCCGGCCGCGATGACCCGCGCCGGTTCCCGATCCACGGCCGGCCGGCATCTCGCTGCCATCGGGGTTCAGCAGCCGGAAGACCATGGACCCGGTGATGGCATCGGCCTCCAGCAACCTTGCCTTCACCCGTTCGCCCAGCCGGAAGACACGGCGGTGCCGGCGGCCCAACAGGCAGTGATGCGCCTCGTCATGGTCATAGAAATCATCGGGCAGGGTGGAAATGGGCACGATCCCGTCGGCCCCGGTTTCATCCAGCGTCACGAACAGACCGAAATTCGACACGCCGCTGATCTTGCCGCTGAAGGTCGCCCCCACCCGGTCTGACAGATAGGCGGCGACATAGCGGTCCAGCGCGTCGCGCTCTGCATCCGCCGCGCGCCGTTCGGTGGCCGATATCAGTTCCCCGATCTTGTCCAGCCTGCCCATCTCCTCGTCGCTCAACCCGCCATCGCCCAGATGCCAGGCGCGGACCAGGGCGCGGTGGACGATCAGGTCGGCATAGCGGCGGATGGGGCTGGTGAAATGGGCATAGCGTTCCAGCGCCAGCCCGAAATGGCCGATATTGTCAGGCTGATACACGGCCTGTGCCTGGGATCGCAGGATGACGGTGCTGATCAGTTCCGATTCGGGCGTGTCCCTGGCCTTGTCCAGGATGTTGGTGAAGGCGGCGGGCCGCATCGCCGTTCCCCTGGCCAGATTGTAGCCCATGGTCTTCAGGAACTCGCGCAGCGGTTCCAGCTTGTCCAGCGCCGGTTCGGCGTGGACACGGTAGAGCAGGGGGGTATCGCGCGCCTCCAGCGCTTCGGCCGCCGCGACATTGGCGGCGATCATGAATTCCTCGATCAGGCGGTGGCTGTCCAGGCGGGTGCGCACCCCGATCTCCGCCACCTTGCCATCCTCCCCGATCCGCACCTTGCGTTCCGGCAGGTCCAGTTCCAGCGTGCCGCGCCGCGACCGTGCATGGGCCAGCACGTCATAAGCGCCATAGAGGGGGCGAATGACGGGGTCCAGCAGCGGCCCTGTCAGGTCATCGGGCGCGCCGTCGAACGCCGCCTGCACCTGTTCATAGGTCAGGCGTGCGGCAGAGCGCATCAGCCCGCGCACGAACCGGTGCCGCTTGATCCGGCCCGCCGCGTCGATCCAGATATGGACGGCCAGACAGGCGCGGTTGACGCCGGGCTTCAGGCTGCACAGCTCGTTCGACAGCGCCTCGGGCAGCATGGGCACGACGCGGTCGGGGAAATAGCAGCTATTGCCGCGGTCCAGTGCGGCCTTGTCCAGCGGGCTGCCCGGCGTGACATAGGCGGACACGTCGGCAATGGCGACCAGCAGGTGCCAGCCACCCGCATTGTTGGGGTCCGTATCGGGTTCGGCAAAGACGGCATCGTCGAAATCGCGCGCATCGGCCCCGTCGATGGTCACCAGCGGGATATCGCGCAGGTCGGTGCGGCCGGCCAGGGTCGGCTCCGTTGCCGCCTCGGCCTGCTCGATGGCGGCGGGTGGGAAATGGACCGGGATGCCATGCTGGTGAATGGCGATCAGGCTGATGGCCTTGGGCTGGTCGATCCCGCCCAGCACCTCCACCACGCGCGCCTGTTTCAGGCCATGGCGGGAGGAAGGCAGGACCTCGGCCACCACCAGATCACCGGGGGCGGCATCCATGGCATTCTGCGGCAGGATGATGAAATCGGCCTTGGCCCGGCGGTCGGCGGGGCGCAGGCGACCGCCATCGGGGCCCAGCTCATAGACGCCCACCATCTGCGCCGTCTGGTCGCCGCCCAGCTTCTTGATGGTGCGGCCCTCATACAGGTCGTCACGGATGCGGGCCAGCCGCGCCAGCGCGCGGTCGCCCTCGCCCAAGGCCGGGCTGCCACGCCGTTCCGGCTTCATGATGATGCGCGGCGGTTCCCGGTCCGGATCGGACCAGTTCAGCGGCCGGGCAATCAGTTCCCCGTCCACATCCACACCGGTGACGATCACCACGCCCACGGGCGGCAGGCTGGCCGGCGGGGCCAGACGGCGCCGCCCGCCCTTCTCGATCGCCCCATCCCCTTCCAGATCGCGCAGCAGTTCCTTCAGCGCGACACGGTCATCGCCGCTGATGTGAAAGGCGCGTGCAATCTCCCGCTTGCCGACCGGGTAGGGGCTTTCCCGGATGAATTCCAGGACTTGATCCTTGGTGGGGAAGGGGGCTTCTTTCTTGGGATTTTTCAAGGAGATGATGTCCACATGCACAAGATGATCTGAAGGCAAAAAAATAGGCGAGACGCCGATAGGTTCCTTCAAGAGGAATCAGCGTTCGCCTAATCTATTCCTCGTGGTGTCATACCATGTGCCTTTGATCTCGACATCATCGAGATCAAAGGCTTCGGCGGCACGGGCCGCCACGCCCGTCGGTGCGGATACCAAGGGGCATTCTCCATGCCTCTTGGTGTCATAGGGGGCGGATAGGCCACCCCCGCCACAACAGGAGCGAGAAGGATGCTTACCGAAACTAAGCAACCCCGTTCCATGGAACTGGTATTCATAAGGCTTCGGCTTCGGCATGCGCCTTGTGATCCGGTTCCAAGGGGGCGCCGGGGCAGCGTCAACTGCCCCGGCAACCTTCTCGAATATAAGCCCGCCGCCGTCGTCTGGCAACGGACCGAATCGATTACCACGCTTCAGCTATAGCGCTGTTCGGTCCAGGGATCGCCCTCATTGTGGTAACCGCGTTCTTCCCAGAAGCCGGGCCGGTCCTCCGCCACGAACTCGATGCGGTTCACCCATTTGGCGGATTTCCAGAAATAGAATTTCGGGATGATCACCCGCACCGGCCCGCCATGGTCGGTCGTGATGGGCTCGCCTTCCCAGCCATGGGCCAGCAGCACGTCGGCATCATCGAACACCGGAAGGGCCACGTTTGTCGTGTACCCGTCATAGGAATGGAAGATGACATGCCTGGCCTCGGGCAGCGGCCTGACCACTTCCAGGATATGCCGGGCCGACACGCCTTCCCAATGATTGTCATAGCGTGACCAGGATGTGACGCAATGGATGTCGGAGACGTCCTGGAAGGGCGGCTGGCGCCGGAAATCAGCCCAGTTCCAGGTTGTCGGGTGTTCCACCAGCCCGTCGATGCGCAATTCCCACCGGTCGGCCGGAACCTGCGGCTGAACGCCCAGATCCAGCACGGGCCAGTTCCGGACCTCCCGCTGGCCGGGTGGCAGGCGCTGGGCACGCGGTGCGGCGGCGCCGGTCAGCAGCCGGCCGTCGCGGGCCCATTGCTGCTTGGACGCGATCAGCTTCGCGTTGGCGGGGTGTTCGGGCGTATCGTCGGCCATGGGGGGAGAATCCATCCGGGTGGTTGGCGGCTGTCCTTGACACATAGCGCGGCGGTCCCTGCGGGGCGAGGGGGACCGGTGCAGCGCGCGCACATGGCGCGGCACGCCAGAACTGCTATGTTGCACCTGACATTGCTGAACCCGCGGGGTATGCGCCTTGTCCGGGGCGGTGCCCCCCTCGCACCGGAAGAAGGTCCCGTTGCCCATGCGGCCATATCCGATCCGTTCCTGGCTGACCGGCCTGCTGTTCGTCCTGCTTGTCCTGGCGGGGGTGCCCGCATGGGCCCAATCCGCCGCGACGCCCGACACGGACGCCCCCCGCGCGGCGGAGATGGATGCTCTGATCGCCACGCTGGAGGACCCGGCCAGCCGTGATGCGCTGCTGGCACGGCTGAAGGCGCTGCGGGCTGTGGAGGCTCCGCCGGCGGCGGCGGAACCGGACACGATGGGCGGGCGCGTGCTGGCAACCCTGTCCGACCGTGTGGAGCAGTTGAGCGCGCAGGTCGCGGCGGCCGGGCAGGCGCTGATCGACGCGCCGCACGCCCTGCGCTGGCTGCATCAGCAGGTCACGGATCCGGTCCGCCGTGATGGCTGGGTGGCCTTGGGCCTGCATCTGGCCGGCATCATCGGCGGCGGGTATGCCGCGCGGTTCCTGACCATCTGGCTGCTGGCCCGGCCGCGCGCGTCGCTGGGTGCCCGCCCGGCCGGCGGTCTGATGATGAAGCTGCTGCTGCTGGCGGCCCGTCTGCTGCTGGACCTGCTGCCGCTCGCGGCCTTCGCCCTGGCCGGTTTCGGCCTGCTGGCCGTCACCGACGCACCGCACGCGGTGCGGCTGGCATCGCTGACCATCCTGAATGCCAGCCTGATCGTGCAGGGTGTCCTGGCGCTGACCCGTTTCCTTCTGTCGCCCGCGACGGCCAATCTGCGGCTGGGCGCGCTGGGCGACGAAACGGCGCACTATCTGCTGATCTGGGTGCGGCGCGTCGTGATCGTCGCCGTTTACGGCTATTTCATCGGCGAGGCGATGGAGGTGCTGGGTCTGCCTCCCACACCGCTGGCGGCGTGGCTGAAATTCGTCGGCCTGCTGGTCACGGCCATGATCGTCATCCTGATCCTTCAGAACCGGCAACCGGTGGCAGATGCCTTGCGCGGCCGGCCGGAACCGTTGCCCGGCACCGATCCCGGCGAGGCGCTGCGCGCGCTGCTGGCCGGTGAAGGAGAGGGGGAGATGCAGGCGGCCGGAACGGCGGCATCCGGTGCGCCGGTCCGCCGGCAGGTGGTCCTGCGGCTGGTGCGGCAGCGGCTGGCCGATGTCTGGCACATCCTGGCCATCCTCTATATCGGTGCCGTCTATCTGATCTGGGTTCTGGATATCGCCGGCGGATTCGATTTCGTGCTGCGCGCCACGCTGGTGACGGGCGCCATCCTGATCGTGTCGCGCCTGCTGTCGGAAGGGCTGAACCGGCTCGTCCTGCGCGGGCTGGAGGTGCCGGCAGACCTGAAATCCGCCTATCCGGGGCTGGAGGAAAGGGTCAACCGCTATCTGCCATTGCTGAGCCGGCTGGCCCAGGGGGCGCTGGTGCTGTTCACCCTGCTGCTGCTGGCGCAGGCGTGGGGTGCCAATGTCGCGGCCTGGCTGGGCAGCGGCATCGGCCAGCGCATCGGCGCGTCGGCGATCACCATCACCATCGTCCTGGCGCTGGCCCTGGTTGTGTGGGAGATGGTCAACGGCGCCATCCAGCGCTACCTGCTGGCCACCGACGATCAGGGGGTGCGCCTGATGCGAAGCGCGCGCATGCGCACCCTGCTGCCGCTGCTGCGCAATGTGCTGACGGTGTTCCTGGCCACGCTGGTGGTGCTGATCGTGCTGTCGGAGATGGGGGTCAACATCGCCCCGCTGCTGGCCGGTGCCGGTGTCATCGGCCTGGCCATCGGCTTCGGCGCGCAGACCCTGGTCAAGGACGTGATCACCGGCCTTTTCATGCTGATCGAGGATACAGTCAGCGTGGGCGACGTGGTGACCGTGGCCGGTCTGACGGGCGGGGTGGAGGCGATGTCCATCCGGTCCCTGCGGCTGCGCGGCTATGACGGAGCCGTCCATACCATCCCGTTCAGCTCCGTCGGGACCGTCACCAACAGCACCAAGGATTTCAGCTATTACGTCCTGAACGTGACCGTCGATTACGCCGCCGACACCGACCAGGTGGTCCGCATTCTCCAGGAACTGGGGGCGGAGATGCAGGCCGAGCCGGCGCTGGCCGCCAATATCCTGGGGCCGGTCGAAATCGCCGGCGTCGATGCCTTCCAGGACAGCGCGGTGCTGATCAAGGGCCGGCTTAAGACCCGGGCCGGGCAGCAATCGGCCATGGGGCGGGAATTCAACCGCCGCATGAAGAAGCGGTTCGATGCCGAGGGGATTTCCATTCCCTTCCCGCAGCGCGTGCTGCATATCACCTCCGGCAGCCCGGCCATGCCCGCATCCGGCCCGGACATGGGTGGGTCCGGCGCACCGGAAGACAGGACCGACCCATCATGATTTCCACGCAGACGCTCGTCATGTTCCTGACGACCTGCTTTTTCCTGTCGGCGACGCCTGGCCCCAACATGCTGTCCGCGCTGTCCATGGGCATGCGCCATGGACTGGCGGGGGCCGCCTGGGGCGGGATCGGCATGTGCCTGTCGCTGGGCGGGCTGGCCGCCTTGTCGGCCCTGGGGCTGGGCCTGCTGCTGAAGGCGTCGCCGCTGGCGTTCTCCATCTTCAAATGGGCCGGGGTCGCCTATCTCACCTGGCTGGGCGTGCAGGCCTGGCGGGCGGTTCCAGCACCCCCGGCGGCGCTGGCCGAGGCCGCGGTGCAGGCCCGGTCGGCGCGGCGGCGGGGGCTGGCGGGGCTTTTCGGCCAGGGGCTGCTGATCACCCTGTCCAATCCCAAGGCGCTGATCTTCATGGCAGCCTTCTTCCCGCAATTCATCGATCCGCAGCGGGCGCTGGCCCCGCAGCTTTCCATCCTGGTCGCCGGCATGCTGGTGATCGAGTTCGGCTGGATCATGACCTATGCCATCGGGGGCAGGGGGCTGGCCCTGCGCCTGTCCGGACCGTCATCCCAGCGCTGGCTGAACCGCATGACGGGCGCCCTGCTGATCGGGGCCGGGCTGCTGCTCGCCATGACCTCGCTTTGATGGCGGGTGGCCCTTCCCTTGCCGGGGGGCGCACGGCATAGTGGATGAACGCCGACCGATGCCAAATCCCCATGCCCTCGCCCTCCCTTGCGCGCACCTTTCCCGCCCTCGGGCTGATGCTGGCGCTCCTGGTGCTGTGCATGCCCTCCCGTGCGGCCGGCGACGGGGACATCTGGGGTGATTTTCCGGCCCTTTCCTTTTCCCGACTGACAACAGCCGACGGGCTGCCGCACGATACGGTCAGCGCTGTGGCCCAGGATCGTGACGGGCTGCTGTGGGTCGGCACGCAGGCGGGACTGGCGCGGTACGACGGTTACCGCATGCAGCGCTGGGAAGCCGATCCCGGCCGGCCCGGCAGCCTGCCCGACAATTATATCCGGGCCCTGCTGCCCCTGGCGGATGGCGGCATGCTGGTCGGCACGGGCGCCGGCGGGGTTGCCCGGTACGATCCGTGGCGGGACCAGTTCATCCGGCTGCTGCCCCCCGATGGCGATTCGGGCCGCGTCCTGGCGATCGAGCCCAGCCGCACCGCCGGGGGTGACAGCGCCTGGATCGCCACCGATGACGGGCTGTTCCAGTGGCAGGCGGGAGAGCCCGGGCTGCGGCATGTCGATATCCGCCTGGCCGACGGCAGCGCGGCCAACCCGCGCCTGTTCACCGTGTTCGAGGATGCCAACGGCGATCTCTGGCTGGGCGGTGTCGCGGGGCTGCTGCACCGGCGTGCCGGTCAGGCACATTTCACCCGCATCCGCGGCCAGGGGGCGGCGGCGGCCGTGCTGGCGGGCGACATCTGGGCCATCCTGCGCGACAGTGCGGGCCGCCTTTGGGTCGGGTCGGGCGACGCGGGACTGGCCTATCTGCATCCCGCCGACGGCAAGCCGCGGGTCGTCGCCGGTCTTTCGGGGCCGGACGGGCTGGCCGGGCGGCGTACCGTCCGCGGTTTCACCGAGGTGCCGGGCGGCGATATCTGGATCGCGACCGACGGGGCCGGCCTGCTGATCCATGATCCGCGCACGGGCAGCACCCGCGCGGTCCGCCACGATCCCGTGCTGCCCGGCAGCATCGGCAGCGACCGCATGCGGGCCAGCATGGTGGACCGGTCGGGCAATATCTGGCTGGTGACCAGCCAGGGGCTGGAACGGCACGATCCCCATGCCGCGCGTGTCCGCATCGTGCCATCCTCCCCCCTCAATCCCATGACCCTGTCCAATGGGGAGGTGTTCTCCGCCCTGGATGACGGCCGCGGGCGGGTCTGGGTGGGGCTGGCCGATGGTGCCATCGATGTGCTGGACCTGCCGGCCCGGCGCATCCACCGGCTGCGCATGCCGGCGCCGCACAATGGGCGCGACGTGCAGGTGCTGCGGCGACTGGAGGACGGGACGCTGCTGGCCGGTGGCCGCGGCGTCGTGGCCATCGACCCCGCGAGCCTGGCGATCACCCCCGGCGCCGTTCCCTGCGCCGAAGGCCGCATCATCGTGGACATGGCCGTGGATGGCGGCACCGTCTGGCTGGGCAGTTACGACGGGCTGCTGCGCTACAGTCCCGCCACGGGGGAATGCACCGTCCACCGCCATGACGCCGCCCGTCCAGACAGTTTGGTCAGCGACCATGTGCGCGCCGTGCTGCGCCTGCCCGACGGGCGCGTTGCCGTGGCCACCGCCGCGGGGCTCAGCGTCGGCGACGGCTCGGGACGGTTTCGCAATTTCAGGCCCGATCCGGCGGTCCCGGGTACCCTGCCGCACGGCTTCGTGACGGGGCTGGCCCTGGATGGACATGGCCGGCTGTGGCTGTCCACGGCCGGGGGTGGCCTGGTCGTCACGGATGTGGAGGATATGGCCGGCACGCCGCGGTTCCGCGCCATGCGCCGGGGCAACGGCCTGCCGCACGACAATGTCGGCGGGGTGGGGGTGGACGGGCGGGGCCGCATCTGGTTCACCACCCCGTCGCGCATCGGCATGCTGGACCCGCCCACCGGCCGCTTCACCCTTCTGGGTGCCCGTGACGGGGCGACCATGAAATACTATGTCCTGCGGGCCCTGGCCTGGGGGCCCGATGGCAGCCTGCTGCTGGGCGGGCTGGGCGGGCTGGCCATCCTGGATACCGACGGGGCCGCCGATCCGCCGCCGCCCGGCCGGCTGCAATTGACGGGCCTGTCGGTCAACCACCAGCGGCGTCTGCCCTCCTTTCTGCCGGCGGCGGGCGGGGTGCTCCGGCTGTCGGCGCTGGAACGCACGCTGGCGCTGGATTTCGCGCTGCTGGATTTCCGATCGGCCGCCGACCTGCGCTATCGTCATCGGCTGGAAGGGTTCGATGCCGGCTGGGTGGACAGCCCGCCGCGCGCACCGGGCGCCAGCTACACCAACCTGCCGCCCGGCGATTATGTTCTGGTCGTGCAGGCCCTGACCGAGGGGCCCGATGCGCTGGCGGGCGAGATGCGGCTGTCGGTCACCGTGGCTCCGTTCTGGTACGAGACGCTGTGGGCACGGATCGGCGGATTGCTGGTGGTGATGGTACTGGTCGCGGCCATCGTCCAGGCCCGCACCCGCGCCCTGCGCCGGCAGCGCGGGCACCTGGAGGCGGAGGTGACGGCCCGGACACGCGACCTGATGGCCGCCAATGCCCGGCTGGACATGCTGGCCAGCACCGACCCGCTGACGGGCCTGCTGAACCGCCGCCGTTTCATGGAACTGGCCCTGCACGAGCATATGCGGGCCTGCCGCTATGGCCGGCCGCTCAGCGTCATCCTGATCGACCTGGACCATTTCAAGCAGGTCAATGACAGCCATGGCCACCGCATGGGCGACGCCGTGCTGCGCACCGCGGCCGACACGCTGGAGGCCGGACGGCGCGGGCCGGACCTGGCCGCCCGCTTCGGCGGGGAGGAACTGGTTATCCTGCTGCCGGAAACGGGACTGGCCGGTGCCGCCGAACTGGCCGAACGGCTGCGCCTGTCCCTGGCGGCGGCCCGCACCGTTCTGGACGGCGTTGAGGTGGGTGTTACGGCCAGCCTGGGCGTGGCCGGGTGGCGCGGCGCGTCGGAAAGCCTGGACAGCCTGCTGCACCGGGCCGACACGGCGCTCTACGCCGCGAAGAACAGCGGGCGCAACAAGGTGATCGTGGCGGCTGCCCCAGACTGATACCAGCGGCCGAAAATCTTGACCGATGGTCAAGGTTTTCGGCACCTCAAGCGCCGGGCCTGCGGTGATGCCGGGTCATACCAGGGGCATGAGTCATAAGTTCATGCCCCTGGTATGACCCGGCATCACCGCAGGCCCCCCATGACATGGAAATGTCATTGGCCATCTGGACAGTTGCGGGCCGGCCCGTCATGGTGCAGGCGCAAAATTCCGGTCTACTGACCTTCCGTAGAAATGGGGCGCTCCATGCTGAAGGATCTGATCGAAGGCTTCCGGGAGTTCCGGCGGACCAATTTCAAGCAGCAGCGCGGCCTGTTCCGCACCCTGGCCTGGGCAGGGCAGAAGCCCAAGGCGGCGCTGATCACCTGTTGCGACAGCCGGGTCGACCCGACCCTGATCTTCGCGGCGCAGCCGGGCGATCTGTTCGTCGTCCGCAACGTCGCCAATCTGGTTCCCCCCTACCAGCCCAACAAGGACTTCCACGGCACCAGCGCTGCGCTGGAATTCGCCGTGAAGGAACTGGGCGTGCAGTTGCTGGTGGTCATGGGCCATTCGCAGTGCGGCGGCGTTGCCGCGTTGCCGCAGGACCGCAGCAACCAGACCTACGACTTCGTCACCGAATGGGTGTCCATCGCCGATCCGGCCCTGGCCAAGGTCCGCGCCGACATGCCGGAGGGCGCGCAGCTCGACCTGTCGGAACTGGAAAGGGCTGTGGTCCGCCTGTCCCTGGAGAATCTGCGTACCTTCCCCTGGATCCGGGAGGCGGAGCAGGAAGGCCGGCTGCTGCTGTGCGGCATGCTGTTCGACGTGGCGGATGCCGAACTGTACGTCCTGGACGGGGAGACGGGGCTGTTCCAGCCGGCGTCACCCCCGACCCCGCGTCCGCGCTTCCATGCCTCCCTGTCCTCCACGACGGTGGCTGCCGTGGACCAGCGCCGCGGCGATGACACGGCGCATACATAATCCAGCCATGATCGGCGGCTAGACAGGTCCCATGCGCTTTTCCATCCTGGCCCTGCTGGCCGCCATTGCCTTCGCCGTTCCGTCCGCCGCCGCCGCCAAGGGGGCGCCGCCGCCGCTTTCGGCAGAGGCAAAGGCGCGCCTGCCTGCCGTGGAAGCCTATCTGAACAGCATCCGCAGCCTGAAATCGCAGTTCATCCAGTCCAGCGACGATGGCGGCCCCATGGCCGCCGGCACGTTCCAGCTTCTGCGGCCGGGACGGATGCGCATCGATTACGACCCGCCCAACGCCAATTTCATCGTGGCCGACGGCCGCTTCGTCTATTTCTGGGATGCGGAGGTGCGGGAGCAGCAGAATGCCCCGATCGGCAGCACGCTGGCCGATTTCCTGCTGCGGGAACGGATCAGCCTGTCGGGTGATGTCACGGTCACCCGCCTGGAACAGGAAGATGGTCTGCTGGAACTGACCCTGGTACAGACCAAGGATCCCGGTCTTGGCAGCCTGACCCTGGTGTTCGAGGAAAAGCCCTTCGGCCTGCGCAAATGGCGGGTGCTGGATGCGCAGGGGCGTACCACGCAGGTGGCCTTGCAGAACCCGCAATTCGGCGTCAGCCTGGACAAGGACCAGTTCTATTTCCGTGACCCCGGCCGCCGCCGCGGCCGCGACTGACGGGAGCCCGAGACATGACCCAGCCCGTGCCCGCCGCCCGCAAACCGCTGGTCGGCCTGCCCTGCGACGCGCGTGAACTGGGGGCGCATCCGTTTCATGTCGTGGGCGACAAATATATCCGCGCCGTCAGCCATGGGGCCGGCTGCCAGCCCCTGCTGATCCCGGCGCTGGGCGACTGGTGGGATGTGGATGCGCTGCTGGACGGGCTGGACGGCCTGTTCCTGACCGGCAGCCCCAGCAACCTGCATCCGGGCCATTACGGCCTGCCGGACGACATGATCACCCCGCCGCTGGACCCGGCGCGCGATGCCACGACCCTACCGCTGCTGAAGGCGGCCCTCGCCCGTGGCGTGCCGGTCTTCGCCGTCTGCCGCGGCTTTCAGGAAATGAACGTCGCACTGGGCGGCACGCTTCACCCGCGTGTGCAGGATGTCCCGGGCCGCATGGACCACCGGGAGCCCAAGGATGCACCCGTGGAGGTGCAGTATGCTCCCGTCCACCCCGTGACCCTGGCCGAGGGGGGGGAGTTCGCGCGCATCACCGGTGAGCGGGAAATGATGGTCAATTCCCTGCACCAGCAGGGGATCGACCGGCTGGCCGACACGCTGGCGGTGGAGGCGACGGCGCCCGACGGCCAGATCGAGGGCGTGCGCTTCATCGGCGGACCGGGCTTTGCCATCGGGGTGCAGTGGCATCCCGAATGGCATTTCTGGGAAAACCCGGCCTATGCCGCCCTGCTTTCCGCCTTCGGCGATGCCGTGCGGGCCCATGTGGCACGCGGCAGCCGGCCCTGACGGGTGCGGCAGGACGCCTATAAGGGCGCCTGCCAGGGATCGTAGGTTCCGAAATGCCACAGATGGCCTTCGGGATCGCGCAGGGTGAAGGCGCGGGAACCATAGCCGGTCTCCACGATGCCGCCCTCCAGCGCCGTTGCCCCCGCCGCCACGGCACGGGCGTACAGCGTATCCAGATCGGTGATGATGAAGCAGTTCAGGGCCGCACCGGCCCCGTCGGGGCCCGGCGCACGGAAACCGTACTGGTCCTTGCGGTCGCTGCCCAGCATCACCATGCCGCTGCCCAGGACAAGCTGGGCATGGGTGATACCATCCCCGGCGTCGGGCACCACAAGTTGTTCGACGAAGCCGATGGTGCGGGACAGCCAGGCGATGGCAGCCCTTGCGTCCCTGTAGCGCAGGCAGGGCGTGACCTGCCCGTTACGGTTCCCGGCCGCCCCATCCGATCCTGGCATCCCCGCCTTCTCCCCACGGTTCATGGCCCTTTCCGGGCTTCCGCTACGTCAACATAATGCGACGGCGGGGGCTACCCCTCTTTCGCTCCGATATCTTTTCCTATATGCACCCGATGGGAACCCGCGCGGCTTGCCGGTTGCGGGAAGGTATCGTTCGGTCTTTCGGAGGAAGTACGGTGAAGGCGCTGAAGCCCCTGCTCATGTCCGGCAAGGAAGTGCTGCCCCTGGTCGAAGGCGGCAAGGGCATCGCTGTATCGAACGGACAAAGCTCCGGCGCCTGGGCGGCGGCCGGCGGCGTGGGTACCTTTTCCGGCGTGAATGCCGACACGTATGACGCGGACGGCAACCCCGTTCCGCAGGTCTATCGCACCCGCACCCGGCGGGAACGGCACGAGGAACTGATCGCCTATGGCATTCAGGGCGGCATCACCCAGGCCCGCATCGCGCACGAGACGTCCAACGGCCAGGGCCGCCTGCATGTCAATGTGCTGTGGGAGATGGGCGGGGCGGAACCGATCCTGGAAGGCATCCTGGAAGGGGCGAAGGGCCTGGTCCACGGCGTGACCTGCGGTGCCGGCATGCCGTACCGCGTGGCGGAGATCGCGGTCCGCCACGGTATCTATTATTACCCGATCGTCAGTTCGGCCCGCGCCTTCCGCGCCCTGTGGCTGCGCGCCTACAACAAGCATGCCGACCTGCTGGGCGGCGTGGTCTATGAGGACCCCTGGCTGGCCGGCGGCCATAACGGACTGTCCAACAGCGAGGACCCGCAGACGCCGGAAGACCCCTATCCCCGCGTCGCGGCCCTGCGCCAGATGATGAACAGCTTCGGCCTGTCGCAGACGCCCATCATCATGGCCGGCGGTGTCTGGTGGCTGTCGGAATGGGAGCATTGGCTGGACAATCCGGAGATCGGTCCCGTCGCCTTCCAGTTCGGCACGCGCCCGCTGCTGACCCAGGAAAGCCCCATCTCCGACGCCTGGAAGCGCAAGCTGCTCACCCTTCAGCCCGGCGATGTCTATCTGAACCGGTTCTCGCCAACGGGCTTCTATTCGTCGGCGGTGCGCAACCCGTTCCTGGAGGATCTGCGCCTGCGTTCCGAACGGCAGGTCGCCTTCGCGACAGAGCCGGTGGGCGAGCTGACCGAGGAATTCGCCATCGGCCCGCGCGGCCGGCCCGTCTATCTGACCAGGGCCGACAAGGAACATGCCGAAGGCTGGATGACCCAGGGCTTTACGACGGCGCTGAAGACACCCGACACGACGCTGGTCTTCGTGACGCCGGAGAATGCCCGCGCCATCCTGAAGGATCAGGTGGACTGCATGGGCTGCCTGTCGGCCTGCGCCTTTTCCAACTGGTCGCAGAATGAGGAGGGCACGACGGGCCGCCGTGCCGATCCGCGTTCCTTCTGCATCCAGAAGACCTTGCAGAACATCAGCCATTCGGAAGATTGCGAACACCAGTTGATGTTCGCCGGCCACAATGCCTATCGCTTCGCCCAGGACCCCTGGTACCGGGACGGGTTCGTGCCCAGTGTGAAGCAGCTTGTCGACCGGATCGCGACGGGTCAGTAATGCCCCTCAACGCGGGGCCGGCAGTCGCCGGCCTCCAATCCGCCAAAGGTCAAACCTTCGGCGGATTGGTATAAAAAGCCAGGAGGCATGATCCATGCCTCCTGAATATCAGCCCTTGGCAGCGATCTCGGCGGCCTTGGCCTCGACCAGCTTGACCAGATGATCGACGATCCCCTCGTCCTTCAGCCGGTGGGCCGGCACACCACCCAGATAGACCTGGTGCGTGCCCTTGCCGCCGCCGGTGAAGCCGATATCGGTCATGGTGGCCTCACCCGGCCCGTTCACGACGCAGCCGATGACGGATACCGTCAGCGGGGTCGTGATGTGGGCCAGCCGTTCCTCCAGCACCTCCACCGTCTTGATGACGTCGAACTGCTGGCGGGCGCAGGACGGGCAGGAGATGACGGTCACGCCGCGGCGCCGCAGGCCCAGGCTTTTCAGCATCTCGTACCCGACCTTCACCTCCTCCACCGGATCGGCGGACAGGGAAACGCGGATCGTGTCGCCGATGCCGGACCAGAGCAGCATGCCCAGCCCGATGGATGATTTCACCGTGCCGGCCCGCAGGCCGCCGGCTTCGGTGATGCCGATATGCAGCGGGTAGTCGCAGGCCTCCGCCAGTCCCTGATAGGCGGCCACGGCCATGAAGACGTCGGATGCCTTCACGGAAATCTTGAAATCCAGGAAATCATGGTCTTCCAGGATACGGGCATGGGTCAGCGCGCTTTCCACCAGCGCATCGGGACAGGGCTCCCCATAGCGCTCCAGCAGCTCGCGCTCCAGGCTGCCGGCATTGACGCCGATGCGCATGGAACAGCCATGGTCCTTCGCGGCGGCGACCACCTCGCGCACGCGGTCGGCCGACCCGATATTGCCGGGGTTGATGCGCAGGCACGCCGCACCCGCCCGCGCCGCCTCGATGGCCCGGCGGTAATGGAAATGAATGTCGGCCACGATAGGCACCTGGGCGGCGCGCACGATCTCGGCTAGCGCCGCCGTGCTTTCCTCGTCGGGGCAGGAGACGCGGACGATGTCGGCCCCGGCCTCCTCCGCACGGCGGATCTGTTCGATCGTCGCCTTGGCGTCGGCCGTGACGGTATTGGTCATGGTCTGCACGCTGATCGGCGCGTCGCCCCCCACCAGCACCGATCCGACCCGCACCTGACGGGACTTGCGGCGCTGAATCTGGCGCCAGGGACGATGGGCGGCGGGATCGTGTTCGGCGGTCATGATGGATGGACTGTCCTGAAAAGGCCTCAGCGCGCGGAAAGCGCGTCGGGGGCCAGGGAAATGTTGCGCATCACCTGGGATTTCGGACCCAGCGGGGCAAGGTCCCGGCCGTCCAGGCTGACGACCAGACCACCGGCATTGCCCGTCTGCATCACCAGACCCTGGGCGTCGGGCGCGCGGAACACGTCGCCGCGGCGCAGTACGCGGGAAGCCCACAGGGTCCCCTTGCCGTCGCGCACCTCGATCCAGCTATCCTCCACAGCGCGGATGACCACCCGCACATCGCCCTGGGCCTGGCCAAAGACGCGGCCCGTGGCAGGGACCTGTTCGGCGGCGGGGGGGGCCTGATTGGCCGGCACGGTCGGCGCGCCCGGCACCTCCCCGGCGGCAACGGGCTCCACGTCGGGGGTCGCCGGCTCCACCACGGCGGCCGGGGCCTGGCCCTGGCCCAGGTCGGGCAGTTGCGGAACCTCGCTCTCCTCCTCCCCCGCGGCGACGGGGGCGGCCGGGCTGGTATCGGTGGCGGGAAGGGCGGCCGTGTCCGCGCCGGGCCTTCCGCCGGGCAGGGGCAGGGCAGCCGGCAGGCCCGCCGTGGCGGTCCCCACTTCCGGTGCCGAGGGCGGTGCGCCTTCGACCAGCGCTTCCACCTGTCCCGGTTCCAGCACGGGGGTGGGGGACGGGTCCGGCAATTCCACCGTGCCGTCACCATAGATCAGCTTGGACAGCCGTTCCGGCAATTCGGGAACCAGATCCCTCACCGACCGGTCGGCGGCCGACAATGCGTACCAGCCGCCATAGATCCCCACGGCCAGCAGGCCCGCGATCAGCAGAACGGCCCCGCCGGGGACGCGGCTTTCATTCACGGGTTCGGGGAAATAAAGCTCCGTCGGTGGTTCATGGCCGGCGGCATCCTGCTTGAAGCGCATCAGCACGGCCGTGGGGTCCAGTCCGACCACCTGGGCATAGGAGCGCAGGAACCCCGTACTGTAGGCATGGCCGGGCAGGTCGCCCCAGCGCCCCTCCTCGATCGCTTCCAGGAAGGCGGCGCGGATGCGCAGGTTGGCCGCCAGGTCGGGCAGGGCATAGCCCAGTGCCTCCCGCCGTGCCTTCAGTGCCTCGCCCACATGACGGGGGCCGGTGGGGGCGGCCGGCGCTTCCGCCGAGGCCGCTCCCGCCTGCTGGCGCATATCGCGCATATCCTGGTGCCGTCCGTTCTGATCCGCCATGGCTCCCCGCCGGATTGGCCTGTGCCGTAAAGGCCAGTCTTAACAACCAAGGTCACGGGGTGCAACCCGCGGACAGGCGCCCGCGGCCGCGCCGCCCCGTCCCCTTGCCCCGTCCCCTTGCCCCGTCCCCTTGCCCTATCCCAGCCGCACCCCATGGTCGGCGGCATAGGCCCGCAGATAGGGACGCAGGGTGCGCACCGGCAGGTGGTAGAGCCGGTCCATATAGGCGGCCAGGTCCGCCGCATGCAGGGACCGCAGCATGCTCTTCACCTCGAAGAAGGCGGGCGCCGACATGGACAGGTGGCGCAGGCCCACGCCCAGCAGGGCCATGGCGTCCAGCGGCTTGCTGGCCATCTCCCCGCACAGCGACAGGGTGACGCCCGCCTCCCCGCACTTCTCGACCAGCATCTTCAGCACGCGCAGCAGGGCCGGCGACAAAAGGTCGTAGCGGTTGTTCAGCATGGGATTGCCGCGGTCGCTGGCGAACAGGTATTGCAGCATGTCGTTCGACCCGACCGACATGAAATCGACCAGCGGCAGCAGCGCGTCCAGTTGGAACAGCAGGGCCGGCACTTCCATCATGACGCCGACCTTCAGGCTGGCCGGGCCGGGGGTGCCGCCCTGCCGCAGGCGCCCCACCTCCAGGTCCAGGATGCGCCGGGCCTGGATGAACTCCGCCACCGTGGCGATCATGGGGAACATGATGCGCAGATGCCGCCCGGCCCCGGCCAGCAGCATGGCGCGCAACTGCTTGCGCAGCATGGCCGGCCGGTCCAGCCCGATGCGGATGGCGCGCCAGCCCAGGGCCGGGTTTTCTTCCCCCAGTTCGGGGAAATAGGGCAGGGTCTTGTCACCGCCGACATCCAGGGTGCGGAAATTCACGGGCTTGCCGTCCGCCTCGTCCAGCACCTTGATGTAATTGTCGAGCTGGGTCGCCACATCCGGATAGGAGGGGCGGACCATGAAGGGGATTTCCGTGCGGTAGAGGCCGACGCCGTCGGCCCCCGTGGCGGTCAGATGCGGCAGGTCGATCAGCAGGCCGCAATTCAGCATCAAGGTGATCTGCCGCCCGTCAATCGTGATGGCGGGCAGGTCGCGCAGCTTGGCATATTCGGCCTGCCGCCGCTGGCGGGCGGCCAGGCTGGCGGCGAAGACGGCCTGGATATCGTCGGCGGGCCGCACGAAGACCTGGCCATTGTCGCCATCGACGATCAGGAAATCCAGCGGTTCCACGCGGCGCAGGATATCGGCCGCCTGGCCCACGACGGGAATGTCCAGCGCACGCGCCACGATGGCGACATGGCTGTAGGCCGATCCCTCCTCCAGCACCAGCCCGCGCAGCCGGCGGCGGTCATAATCCAGCAGTTCGGCCGGCCCCAGGTTGCGGGCCACCAGGATGAACTCGTCGGGCAGGGTGCCGCCCACCGCCTCCGCCGGCTTGCCCGCCAGATGCTGCAAAAGCCGGTTGGTGATGTCGTTCAGGTCCAGAAGCCGATCGCGCAGATAGGGATCGGCCACCTGGGCCATGCGGGCCGAATTGTCGTCCTGCACCCGCTGCACGGCGGCCTCCGCCGTCAAGCCGGACCGGATGGCCTCGCGGATGCGGTTCAGCCAGCCGCGGTCGGCGGCCACCATGCGGTAGGTCTGCATGATCTCCGCATGCTCGCTGTCCGACTCGCCGACTGCGATCAGCATCTGGTCGATGGACGAATGCATGCTGGTCACGGCTTCCTTCAGCCGGGCCAGTTCCGTTTCCGGATCGTCGGCCACCATCTGGCGGATGGTCAGTTGCGGCCGGTGCAGCACGGCCACGCCCATGCCCACGCCACGGTTCAGGCTGGTGCCCTCCACGCGCGACGGCAGCAGGACCAGGTCGTTGACCATCGACAGTTCGCGGCTGTCGACCAGTTCGCCCGCCACGATCAGTTCGGCCACGATCATGGCGATGGTCTGGAGGGTCTCGACCTCCTGCTCGTCATAGTCGCGGCGGTCCTTGTGCTGGATGGCCAGCACGCCGCGCACGCGGCCCCCGCGCAGGATGGGCACCGCCAGGAAGCCGTTGAACGGGTCTTCCCCCGTTTCCGGCCGGTAGGCGAAATTGGGATGGCTGGGGGCGTTGGCCAGGGCCACGGGCCGGGCATGGGCCGCCACGTCACCGATCAGACCCTCGCCCACGCGCATGCGGGTCTTGTGGACGGCGTCGGGGTTCAGACCGATGGTGGCGAACAGTTCCAGCACCTCGCCCGCGCGCATGACGTAGCAGGAGCAGACATCGGCCGACATTTCGTGGGCGATGGTCATGACGATCTTGTCCAGCCGGTCCTGGGCCGATCCGCTGCCGGCCATGACGTCGCGCAACCGCGCCAGCAGGCGCCGCGCACCCGCCGCCGGGTCGGGACTGCGCCCCGTTTCCGGCAGGATCGTCGGGGTGCCGCTCATCATCGTCATCGCCAGTCCAGTTCCATTCGCGAAGCACCAGCACCGGCCCCCATGAATGGGCGACCGGACGGGATATCCCTACCACATGAAGCGGTCCGCCACACCGGACTTAATGCCCATCACGGGTGCCGATTATGGAGTAGGCTTGCGCCCCGCGCCGATGCGCGGATGCCGGCTTCAAAGGTCGGGAAGCTGCAGGGGCATGTCGGCCCGGCAGGTGCCGGCCGCCACGGCGTCGCGCAGCCCGTCGGCCAGCACCTCCAGCACGAGGTCGCGCCCCGGCAGGCGGCGCAGCTCGCCCCGCCCGTCCAGCCGCACGCCGCGGCGCGCGGCGCGCGACCGCACGGCGTCGGCAATGGGTTCCTGGCCTGAATGGCTGGGTCCGCACTGGACCAGCGCCAGGCGCGGCGCGTCCGTGCCCTGCCGCATCAGCGCGAAAAAGGCGAAAAGATAGCGCTCCTCGTCGCTGCCATCTTCGCCCTGGCTCGCCAGGCTTTCGGCCAGCCGCTTGGCATGGCGTGTGCCGCGCAGCAGCCGTTCCAGCCCCGCGGCCGTGACGCGGCCCTGGGCCAGATAGATGGCCCGCGCCTCCCCGCCCGGCACCTGTATGCGGCCCAGCGGAATGTTCTGCACGGGCTGGAACGCAATGCTGCCCACCCGGCCCGACGGGGCGCTGACAACATAGCGCGCGCCGATGCGCATCACCTCCTCCGTGACGGTCAGCGTGTCGCCCGTGCCGGTCGGCAGGTCGCGGGGCAGCACACCGTCGGGCAGCGCCTGGCCCGTGGGCAGGACCGGCACATGGGCGGTCAGCACGGGCCGGCACCCTGCCAGCAGCGGCAGCGACAGGACCAGCAGGCAGGCCGCCCGGATGTTCATCGCGTTTTCCAGGTGCGGTTGGGACCGGTATCGATATGGGTATGGCCGGTGGAAGGATAATAGGCCGCCCCGCCGCGCTGCATGGTCTTGGCGATTTCGCCCAGTGCCGCGCCGGGCAGGAGCGGCACCTTGAAATCCATGGCGCGGCCGGTCAGGTGGTAGCTTTCCCGTGCGGCGTTGGCATTGTTGCGCACCAGATCGGCGTTGGTGCCGGGGGAGCGGAAGCCGTCGCTGACATGCACTTCCGTGGAGGGGGGAAGGCCGGTGCGCTGAAGAAGGTCGAACATGAAATCCATCAGCAGCGGGTCGATCCTGCCCACCTGCCCCGTCCGCCGGTCGCGCAGCAGCAGTTCGATCTTCTGCATGGCGCGGGGGTCGTAGGCGCCGTTGTGATAATAGATCACATCGGCCTTCTCCCCACTGCGCGGATGGATAAGGACGATGCGCCGCACGTCGGGCAGCGGGGGCAGGGGCGGCGGCGGCGGCTCCTCCGGGATGGGGGGCGGCCGGCTGGCGCAGGCGGCCAGCGGCGCCAGCAGGGCCACCGCCAGCAGCCGGCGCCGGGGGACGGGCAACCGGGGTCCCATCACGGCACCAGCCGGTAGCCGCCGGCCACCGTGACCAGCAGGCGGGATTGGTCGGGGTCCGGCTCGATCTTGCGGCGCAGGCGATAGATGTGCGTCTCCAGCGTATGCGTGTCGATGCCCGCGCCATAGCCCCAGACAGCATCCAGCAGGGCTTCGCGCGGGACCGGGGCATCGTGGCGGTGAAGATGGTCCAGGATGCGGGTCTCCTTCTCCGTCAGGCGGATGCGACGGCCATCGGTCGTTTCCAGGCGCTTGGCGGCGGCGTCGAAACGGTAGGGGCCGATGGCCACACCGCCCCCCGGGACCCGCGACAGCTTTTCCCCCAGCCGTGCCAGCAGGGCACTCAAACGGATGGGCTTGGCGACATGTTCCCCGGCCCCGTCCGGATCGGGTGGCGGGGCAGGCATACCCGGCGACAGCAGCAGGAACAGGGGCCCCTCCAGCCCGGCCGCGCGCAGTACCCGGCACAGGTCGCCCCCCGCCATGTCGGGCAGGGTGGCATCCACCAGGGCGGCATCCGGGGGGGGCACGGGCAGGCCGGCCAGCGCGCCGGCGGCCGTTCCGGCTTCCACCACCGTCAGACCGCCCTGGCCGGCCAGCAGTTCGGCCAGCGACCGGCGCAGCGCGTCGTCGGCATCGACCAGCAGGATGGATTTGCCCCCTGTCCGCATTCCCGGCACCGCCCGCCGGTCTTATTCGCCGGGGCCGGGGCCGAGCGGTTCGCGTCCGCGCGTCGCCTGGGGCATCAGTTCCACGATGGTCAGGCCCAGGCGGCCGTCCACGACGACCAGTTCGCCACGCGCCACCATGCGGTCATTGACGAAGACATCGACGGGGTCGCCGACAACCCGTTCCAGATCCACGATGTCGCCCGGTCCCATGCGCAGCAACTGGCTGATGCGCAGCCGCCGCCGGCCCAGCCGCACCGACACCTGCACCGGAACGGACAGGATGGAAGAACGGTCCAGATCGTCGCCGGACATCGGGTCGGCCATGCGCAGGGGCTCTTTCCAACGAAAACCAACGGGGGAACATGTGGGGCCAGACTATAAGGCATTCCGGGGCGGGGGGGAAAGGCCCCGCACCGGCAGGGCTGCCCGTCACGGGCCGGACAGCGCCGCGACGGCCGCCGCCAGCCCGTCGGGCCAGAGCGCCAGGTTGCCGGCCCCGCCCATGATGCCGATATTGATGCCGCCCACGCTCCAGGTGCCGTTGCGTTCCACCAGCAGCGGCCCGCCGCTGGTCCCCCGGCTGGCCGAACAATCATGCAGCAGCAGGGCCGCTTCCGGTGACGGGGCCGGCAGCGCCGTCTTCACGGCACATTGCCGGTCGGCCATCAGCATATGGACCCGGTCCTGGCTGTAGCCTGCGACGGCCACCCTGTCGCCCGGCGCGGCCGGGGCGGTCGCTAGCGGCAGGGCCGGCACCCCGGCAGGGGCCGACAGGCGCAGCAAGGCCCAGTCATGGTGCAGGCTCTCACCCGGCCGTGTGCCGTCATAAAGGGGGGAAACGCGCAAATCCGCGACCGTCAGGTGGGTCTTGTAGTCGCCGCGTTCATAGCCCAGCAGCACGTGCAGCGATTGCGGCGCCAGCAGGCGGCGGGTGCGGCTATTGTACAGGCAGTGGGCTGCTGTCAGGACAAGGCGCCGGGCGATCACCGTGCCGGTGCATTTGCCGCCGATATTGGTCTGCACCCGCGCCATGCTGTTCCAGGGTGGCGTGGTGATATCAACGACCTGCCGCCGGTCGTCATCGGCCACGCCGGGCGCCCTGGGTGTGCCGGCGGCACCGGCGACCGGAAACGCCAGCAGGGCCAGCCACAGCCAGGCCACCGCCAGGACCGGCCACCGGCGGCCTGAACGGATATCAGAACGGATTGTTGTCGCCGCCACCCGGATCACCCCCGGTCAGGAACATCCACATCACGTAATAGAACGCGCCCGCAAAGGGCAGCCCGACCACCAGGCCCAGCAGCATATAGATCACATACATCGCACACCCTGCGCGCAGAATGCGGGGCCGTCCATCCGGCGATGCCCGCGTCATTGCTGCTGCTACGCCGATCCGTCCCGCTTGTCATCGGATAAATCGACGCGCAAGGACAGGGGGGCGGCGGGGCAGGCCTATCCCGGAGGGAGCGGAAACGACAAAGGGCCCCGCCGTTCCCGGCGGAGCCCTTTTCGATTTGGTGGAGCCAAGCGGGATCGAACCGCTGACCTCTACAATGCCATTGTAGCGCTCTCCCAGCTGAGCTATGGCCCCGAAACCCTGTCCACGTCGTCTGGGTCGCCGTCGCGGTGGGCGGCTTTATGGACAAACCCGGGGCCGGTTGCAAGCCCGGAGATCGCCGTTGCGGACAAGGCAGGCATGCCGATGGATGCATGCCGGCGGACGCAGGCGGGCCATATGCGCCGGACAGAACCGGCAACACGCAACGCATGCAACACGTACCGTATGGAGGCCGGAAACGACAAAGGGCCCCGCCGTTCCCGGCGGAGCCCTTTTCGATTTGGTGGAGCCAAGCGGGATCGAACCGCTGACCTCTACAATGCCATTGTAGCGCTCTCCCAGCTGAGCTATGGCCCCGAAACCTGTCGTCGCTGTCTGGGTCGTCAGCGCCGTGGGCGGGTTTATCTAGAAACTCCGTCCCGGATGCAAGCGGAAAATAGGGCGGTCACGTTTTTTTCCGCGGACGCCCTTTCCGGTGCTCAGCGCTCGTCGTCGCCTTCGACATCGACGACTTCGCCCATGTCGTCGCCATCGTCAAGCTCGTCGGCATCCTCCAGCAGGACGTCCTCATCCTCGCCGACGCTGTCATCCACATCATCGGAATCCAGATCGTCGGAGACATCGACATCGCCTTCGTCGATCTCTTCCGTGTTGCCGTCCAGTTCCTCTTCGTTCTCGGTATCCAGCGCCTCTTCGCTATCGCGCTTGGGCACTGCCTTCTTGGTGTCCTCCGCCGGCATGGGCCGGGCGCGCCGCGACTTCAACAAGGCTTCAGGATCGAAAACGGTGCCGCAGGACGGGCAGACC
Organism: Niveispirillum fermenti; assembly: GCF_048066175.1. Lineage (GTDB taxonomy): Bacteria > Pseudomonadota > Alphaproteobacteria > Azospirillales > Azospirillaceae > Niveispirillum > Niveispirillum fermenti. The sequence continues at coordinate 71,051 of NZ_JBLTXA010000023.1, forward strand.
GGCGGCTCCTTCTTCATGTCGTAATAGCGCGAGCCACAGCTGGGGCAAATGCGCTTGATACCCCATTCGGGTTTGGCCATGGCAATCCTCCATCAATCGCGCGCGCCCATGAATCGCGCCGCAGTCCGGCCGCATCTGCCATGACGGGCGCCCCCTGTCAAACGGAAGTAGCGATACCTGTCCCCTTATCCGTGTCAAGGCTCCGTCACGGCGGGCGGCGGGCGGCCTGCCAGGGACCTTCCCTTCCGCTCCCTGGCCGGTCCATGCTATGTCGCCATCAGGGCGGCCCGACCGCCTTTTCCGCCCCAACGGGTCCGATCCATGCCGGTTGCCGCCCAGCCCTCCCACACCCTCACCATCGCACCGGCCGACAGGCTGGCGGGTGACCTGCGCCTGCCGGCGGATGTGGATTTCGGCCTGTGTGCGCTGGCCGTGGCTGCCCAGTCCCTGGGCGAGACACAGATCGACGGCCTGCCCGCCGTGCCGGCGGTCTCGTCACTGGCGACCGCGCTGACCGCCTTGGGGGCCCGCGTCACGCGGACGGGGGAGGATGGCTGGCAGGTGACCGGGCGTGGCACCGGCGGGCTGGCCGAGCCGGACCGGGTACTGGACCCCGGCGGCAGTGTCGCCGTCGCCGCCCTGCTGGCCGGGTCGGTCGCCACGCATGCCTTCGCCGCCACCTTGGGCGGGTCGGGGGGGGAGGGGGGCGCCCTGCCACCATCCCTGCCACGGTCCCTGGCCCGAATCGGGGCGAAGACGGTGCTGCGGTCGATGGATCGCCTGCCCGGCATGGTGCAGGGAACGGCCTTTCCCCTGCCGGCCCTGCACACCATGCCGCCGGGGGAGGACTGGACCGCGGCGGCCCTGCTTCTGGCCGGTGCCAATATCGCCGGGCGCACCAGCGTAACCGAATCGGGGATGGCGGAAGGCTCCATGCCCCGTCTGCTGCGCCGTTTCGGCGCGGCGGTGGACAGCCATTGCCGTGATGGCAGCCGCGCCACCAGCATCACCGGCCATGCCGATCTGGCCGGAGGCGCCCTTTGCGTGCCGGCCGATGCCTTTCCGGCGGGTTCCGTGCTGGTCGCCGCCCTGCTGCGGCCCGACAGCCGGCTGTCATTGCCGGGGGCTGGGGGACCGCGCTTGCGCGCGGGTCTGTTGCCGGCGCTGGAAAGCATGGGCGCGCGGATCGGCGTGGGGGGACCGGATGGCCTGGCGGCCGACCTTTCGATCCAGGGCGGCGGCCTGCGCGGCACGGCCCTGTCCGCCGACCAGGTGGGGGCGGTGGCCCCGGACCTGCCGGCCCTTCTGGTTGCCGCCGCCTTTGCGACCGGGCGCAGCGTCCTGGACGGGCTGGACCGGTTGCCAGCCGATATCATCCGCCGGCTGGCCTGCCTGGAACAGGCGCTGGCGGCGGCCGGCGTCGGCGTGCTGCGCACCGGTGCCCGGCTGGTGATCGACGGCGCGGGCGGGCCGGTGCGGGGTGGCATCGACCTGCCGGCCCATGGCGACGCCGGCCTGGCGCTGGCGCTGTCGGTGTTCGGCGGCGGATGCCGGGCCGGCGGGCGGGTGACGCAGGTGCCATCCTGCGACCGGCTGGCGGCGGCTGTCGCGGCCCTGAACGGTGCTGGCGCCCGGATCGATACCGCAATGGATGCGGTGGGCGCCGGTTGAGCCGGTGATACCCCCAACAAAAAAGGCGCAGCCCCTGGGGGCTACGCCTTCATGCAGGTTTCAACCTGTTCCGGGAGGATCAGGCGGTGATATTGACAAAACTTCCGCGCGTCCGGCCGGCGGTCAACGCCTCCTGACGCTCGTTATCGGTCGGGTTTGTGTTGGTCTGCTGATTTTCCTGCTGGGTGGTGGCAGCCTGCTGCGCTTCCTGTTCGGCCGGCGGCACGGGCTGCACCCGCGCGGTATCGGCCGGACGGACGCCCGGAGTCTGAAACACGGAGCTGTAAGCGGAAACGCCGCTGATGGCCATCACACACCTCACTTGTTGTCGCTAAATTACGCCCAAGCACCACCGGCCGTCAATGGATCGGCGCGCAGGGCGGAACCGTGCGTCATGCACTGCGCAAGGAGCGGTTTTGCAAGGGCCGTGCGCCGGTGCCGGTCGGACGGAGCCGGCGGCGGACACTTGTCCTTGCTGTTGGGCAAGATCAGGGTTTATTGCTTGCCCATCGGACAGAATGACGGTCCATACCGCCCGGACGGACGCCAAGGACCGCGGAACAGGGGTAAGGGCACTTGCAATCTGCGCAGAATGCCGGCGTTCCCGCCGGGCAATGGTCGTCGCGTTTCGCCTTTCTGATGGCGGCCATCGGGTCGTCGGTCGGGCTGGGGAATATCTGGAAGTTCCCCTACATGATCGGCACGAGCGGTGGGTCGGCCTTCATGCTGGTCTATCTCACCTGCGTCATGGCGGTGGGCCTGCCCATCCTGATGGCTGAACTGGCGCTGGGGCGCATGGGGCGGCAGGGCCCGATCGATACGCTGGTATCCCTGGGGCGCCGTTATACCGGCAAGGCCGGCTGGGGGGCCATCGCCTGTCTGGGCGTGCTGGCCGCGGTGCTGATCCTGTCCTTCTATTCCGTTGTGGCCGGCTGGTCGCTGGCCTATATCCCCAAACTGCTGACGGGGCAGATGTCGGGCCTCTCGGGGGAGCAGACGGCCGCCACCTTCGGCGCGCTGCTGGCCGACCCCTGGGCGCTGGCATTCTGGCATGCGCTGTTCATGCTGCTGACCATCATCCCCGTTGCACGCGGCATCCAGGCCGGTATTGAAAAGGCTGTGGTCTGGATGATGCCGCTGCTGTTTGCCCTGCTGGTCTTCCTGGTGCTCTATGCCGCGGTGGAAGGGGATTTCGCGGCCGGGATGGTCTATCTGTTCAAGCCGGATTTCGAGGCCATCACCATGGATGTGGTGCTGGCCGCCACGGGGCAGGCTTTCTTCTCCCTGTCGGTGGGGCTCGGCACCATGCTGGCCTATGGTGCCTATCTGCCGGGGCATGTCTCCATCCCCCGCACTTCCGTCGTCATCGTCTTCGCCGCCATCCTCACGGCGGTGCTGGCCGGCGGCGCCATCTTCCCGATCGTCTTCGCCAATGGCCTGAACCCGTCGGAAGGACCAGGGCTGGTGTTCGTGACCCTGCCCGTGGCCTTCGGCGCCATGCCGGGCGGGGCGCTGGTCGGGACGGTGTTCTTCATGCTGCTGGCCATTGCGGCGCTGACCTCGTCGGTATCGCTGCTGGAACCCATCGTGGCGGCCTTTGCCAGCCGGACGCGCCTTTCACGGACGGCGCTGGCCTGGACGGGCGGCCTCGTCACCTGGGCCCTTGGCTTCCTGACGCTGTTTTCCTTCAACATCTGGTCGGATGTGCATCCGCTGGGCGGGACCCGCACATGGTTCGACTGGATCGACTACCTGACCTCCAACATCCTGCTGCCGGTCGGCGGGGTGCTGCTGGCCCTGTTCGCGGGCTGGATCGTCACGCGGGCCGACTCGGTGCAGGCGCTGGGCTTCAGAAACCCGCTGCTTTATCGCCTCTGGCACCTGCTGGTGCGCGTAGTGGCACCAATCGGCGTGGTCGTAACGGTCATTTCCAATATCGCCTGACGGGTGATAATGCCCTTGTCATTAAGGACCCGGTGGAGGCGCTGCCATGATCAACCTGCTGATGAATATCCTGTGGCTGATCCTGTTTGGATGGACCGCGGCGCTGGGCTGGCTGGGGGCGGCCATCATCATGGTCATCTCGATCGTCGGGATTCCCTGGGCGCGGGCGGCCGTGAACATCGCGATCTTCATGCTCTGGCCGTTCGGCCGGATCGCCATCGACCGGGAAGCGCTGACCGGGCGGGAAGATATCGGCACCAGCCCGCTGGGCTTCATCGGAAACGTGATCTGGTTCCTGTTCGGCGGCATCTGGCTGGGCCTGGGCCATCTGCTGCTGGGCCTGGGCTTCTGCCTGACCATCATCGGCATCCCGTTCGGCCTGCAGCACTTCAAGTTCGCTGGCCTGGCCTTCGCCCCCATCGGCAAGACCATCGTGGACCGCGAAATTGCCGACGCCATGCGCTATCGCTGACACCGGGCCGGCCGGGCTCTTGGCCCGGCCCGGCGGCCTTCAAAGGCGTTCCGACAGCCAGATAGCCGTGCGGGATCCGGCCTTGATCAGGGCGGACAGCACGGGATAGCCCGTGGCGAGTTCCGCCTCATGGGCCAGGCCGATATCGCGGTGTTCCAGCTCCTCGGCGCGGAATTTCTCGATCGTGGCCTTCAACGCCTCCTCCTCCGGCCCCAGCCTGGCGGCCTGCTCGGCATAATGCTGGTCGATCACCTCTTCCACGGCTACGGTGCAGGCCATGGCGGCACGGCTGCCCATGGCCGCCGTGCCGGCACCCAGGGCCCAGCCGGCCAGATGCCAGAAGGGCTGCAGCGCCGTGGGCCGCACGCCACGCTCTCGCGCCAACCGGTTGAACGTGTCCAGATGTTCCTGCTCCTGCTGGGCCATGTGACGGATCATCGGCCCCTTTTCACCCTTGCCCAGCACGGCCAACTGACCGGCATAGATGCGGGCCGCGCCATATTCGCCGGCCTGATCGACGCGGATCATCCGTTCCAGCGGGGCAATGGGATCCCCCGGCAGGTGCCGCGGCCGGCCTGGTCCGGACTGGTCGCCGGCCGGCTGCACTGCGGGACCGTCCTTCAGCGGCCGCGGGGACAGAAGGTGGGCTTGCATGCCGGGCTGGTGGGGGCTCATCGCGTCGACTCCGTTGAAAAGGCGGCCTTCACGGCGTAAAGGGCCAGCATCAGGCTGGCAATGGCGCTTAAGCCGGCGATGGAGATGCCGAACAGTGACCAGGGGATCTCGTCGCAGCGCACGACGGGCGCCGCCAGGATGGCAGCGCGGAGATCCTCCAGGCTGCCGCTGGCCAGCGGGGCCGTGCAGGCCGTGAACCCCTGCCACCATTTCTGCTCCACACCGGCATGGAAGACGGAGATACCGGCCCCGACCAGAAAGACCAGGCCGCCCGTCAGCAGGCTGATGCGCCGCCAGGCCCGATCCAGCCGCAGCAGGGCGGAAGGCAGAAGCGGTACGATGGCTGCCATATAGGCATATCGCTGCCACCAGCACATCTCGCAGGGCGGAAGCCCGCCCCAATATTGGGACGCAAACGCCGTCCCCAGCGCTCCCAGCGATGCCAGGACCAGCAGGATGGATGGCAACCGCCGGCCGGTGGCCAGCCTGTGCAGGGGCGATGGGGTATCCGTCTTCATCCCCCGACTATAGGCCCGGCCCGTGCGGCCGGAAAGGCCCACCATGCCGCAAGGGCACCATGGCAAGGGCACCGGGTCGCCGCCCGACGGTGCAGCGGCCCGATGGTGCAGCGGCCCGATGGTGCAGCGGATCGTGGCGCTCAGCTTTTCGCCGGCAGCCCGCAGGATTTCATTGACCGGCCTCCCGGCATCATTATAGTGCCGCCTCGCGTTCAAACGCACGGTGCCTCCGTGGCGGAATGGTAGACGCGGCAGACTCAAAATCTGTTGCCCGAAAGGGCGTGTTGGTTCGAGTCCGACCGGGGGCACCAATTTATCTTCAATACTGACATCTCAATATTCGTGTGGCGGACAGGTCCGGCAAAAGCCGTTGTTCCGGCATGGTCCGTCTTTCATAGGCCGAACCGGCGTCTTGGCGCCGGCTGTTGTCATGGGTAGCCTTCCGGACCCAAAGCCGCCCTTTGCGGCGCCATCCCGCTTACCCCGGAAGGAAATGCCCCATGAAGAAAGACGCCACCATCCTGAAGGCGCTGTTGCTGGCAGCCGTGATGGCCGCTCCCCTGACGCCGGCCGTTGCCGCCGACAACCAGGTCGCGCAGGCTGCCGGCCCGTCCCTGTCGGACCGGTTGGGGCCGATTCTGTCGGGGGCTCACCGGTCGGATGCGAACAAGGCCCGCGATGTCTGGCGCCGTCCGGTTGAAACGCTTGAATTTTTCGGCGTGGAGCCGGGAATGACCGTGGTGGAGATCTCACCCGGCGGCGGCTGGTATACAGAGGTGCTGGCTCCGCTGCTGAATGGGGAAGGCCGTTACATCGCCGCGGCGGCTGATCCGAATGGCGCGTCGGAGAACATGCTGGCTGGCATTCAGCGTTTCAAGGACAAGCTGGCCGCCAATCCCGATCTCTATGGCAAGGCGGAGCTGGCGGCTTTCGGCCCCCGCGCCCTGGATGTCGTGCCGGAAGGCAGTGCGGATCGGGTGCTGACCTTCCGCAATGTCCATAACTGGATGGCCGCCGGCTGGGCGGAAGATGCGTTCAAGGCCATGTTCAAGGCACTGAAGCCCGGCGGTGTTCTGGGGGTGGTGGAACATCGCGCTTCCAAGGACCAGCCGCAGGACCCCAAGGCCGCCTCCGGCTATGTCCGCGAGGATCATGTGATCAAGCTGGCCACTGACGCCGGCTTCAAGCTGGTGGCCCTGTCGGAGATCAATGCCAATCCCCGGGACACGAAGGACCATCCGCGTGGCGTCTGGACCCTGCCCCCGACCCTGGGCTTGAAGGACCAGGACCGCGACAAGTATCAGGCCATTGGCGAAAGCGATCGCATGACCCTGCGCTTCGTGAAGCCGGCCGACTGATCGCCGCCGCCCAAAGAACGCGGGATGGATGTGGTCCGCGGATTTATCGTCACGGACGACAAGGCCAACGATTTCCTCGAAGCGACGAGATAGGTTCTCTTCCCCCTGTGAAGCCCCGGTCCCGTTGGACCGGGGCTTTTTGTTGCCCGGTGGCTGGGTGGCGAGCCCCATATGTTGTTTGTGCTGGCACCAGGGATGGTTGTTTTCAAGAAAGTGAGATTTGGGCGCAAAAAACCTGTTGCGCTGGGAGGATGTGTTGTC
>NZ_JBLTXA010000024.1:0-77857 GCF_048066175.1 Niveispirillum fermenti
ATAAAGCCCGCTGATCAGGCCCAGCTGACCATCCGTGACGCCCAGATCGTCCTGGATGGGCTTGGCCAGGATCGACAGCAACTGCCGGTCCAGGAAGTTCAGCACATAGACGAAACACAGCATGCCCAGAACATACCAGGCGCGGGCATCAGGGGGCGGGGCCGTGGCGGACGGCGGCGAGGTCGGGGAGACGGTGGTCATGGCTTGACGCTCTTGGCTGCTGCGGAGATCCGGGGTCCCGGCCGCTTCCCATCCCCCATGCGGAAAGACGGGTAGCAGCCGGTGTCCCCGACATAAGACCAGAAATCCGGTCAGAAGGATTTGCGCAGGTTGAGGGCCACGAACCGGCCGATGGGATTATAGGTGCCGCCGATCCCGTCGGTGGCGGGGAAGAAGGGTGGCTTCTTGTCGAAAAGATCGTTCACCTGCAAGGTCAACTGCGTGCCCGCGGTCATGCCGTCGTCCGGCAAGGTCCAGGACACCCGCAGATCGACCGTGGTATAGGGATCGGCCTTGTATTCGCCGAAGCCCGTGGGGGTATTGTAGGTGCTTCGGACACCGGCGCGGTGATTGACGAAGCCGATCACACCGACCGGCCCGGCCGAAGCGCCCAGCGATGCCCGCGCCGTGTAGCGCGGCAGGCCCAGATGCAGGCTGTCCGCCACGGGTGCGCCCGGCGACAATTGCGTGTCGAACTTCAGGATGTAATTGCCGGCCAGACCCGCGAACACCGCACCGAAATCGGTCGCCCGCCGCCAGCCGAGATCGAAATCCAGGCCATTGGTCTCACGGATGCCGAAATTGCCCAGGCGCTGATCCAGCACGTTGCCGATCGACGGCAGTGGCGTGGGCAGGTTGACCGGCGTCGCCTGCGCCAGCAGGGCGGCAAGCTGCGCCGCGGACGGATTGCGATAGACGATCGAGGCGAGCGTCGGATCGGTGAACATGAGATCGGCGGCGGGAACCCCGATCGCGTCGGTGAAACGGATGTCATAGAAGGTGGCGCTGGCACGCATATCCGGCAGGAAATCGGGCAGCCAGTCCACGCCGACCGAGTATGTCCGGGCCTTTTCAGGCTGCAGGCCGCGATTGCCGCCCCGGAAATAGATGGTGTTCACCTGGCCGGCACCGCGCGTCGGATCGCGGGCGACCACGGCCGCCGACGCCGCGTCGAGATAGTAGGCGCCAACGGTCGCCCCGACCTGACGCATGCCCGGCGCCCGGAACGAACGGCCATAGGTGCCGCGGATGGTCAGCCCCGCAACCGGGTCCCAGTTGAAGCCGACCTTCGGATTGGTCGTGGACCCGAAATCACTGTAATGGTCATAGCGCCCGGACAGGGACAGCGACAGGCGATGCAGCAAGGGCGCCTCGTTCTCCGGTCCGACGATCGGCGCGAAGATCTCGCCGAACACCGACTGGATATTGCGGCCCAGATCCTCGGGCACAGGGAACGATCCGACAAAGCCCTGCTGTTCGAACGTCTCCCGGCGATATTCCGCACCGACCGCGAATTTCAGTTCACCGCCCGGCAGGTCGAACAGCGGCCCGTCGATCTTCAGCGCCCCCAGCGATGTCCGCTGCTTGACCGTGACGCTGGTCGAATAATCGGTGATGGCCGCGGCGACCGCCGGTGCCGTGCGCGTACCGAACGGATCGAGCGCCGTGGCCGGCGTGGTCCCGGCCGCCGCAATGGCCAACGCCACAGGGTTGATGTCGGGTATGAAGGCGGTATTGGTCGTCCAGCCGAACGTGCCATAAGCGCTCAGATTGAGCCCCCGCGGCAGTTCCACATCGGCGCCGATCGACGAATTGCCCACCTTCGCCCGGTCGCGGTTGATCACATGGTCGCTGCCATAGAGATTGTCGGTGCGGAACAGAACCGTCGCCTGGGTCGCACCCGTGCCGGCCGGCGCCACGAAGAACGGATTGGTATTGTTGATCGTCACCGCCTGGATGGCCGGCGCGGCCTGGATCTTGTCCTTGCGGTCCGAATAGAGCAGTTCGCCCCATACCGTGACCAGTTCGCCCAGCCTTTGCCGGCCGGTCACGAAGCCGCTATGCATGCGGGTCCTGGGGAACAGGTCGACCGTCGCCCCATTGTCGCAATAATTCGTGGTGTTCGGCGCGAAGCCCGGCGCGGCATAGGTGACGGCACCGGTCTGCGGGATCACCAGATTGGGCGACGGGCAATTGATCAGCCTGCTGTCGACGCCGCCGAAGGGCCGGAAATCCTGGACCCGGTAGTCCCGGTCACTGCCGGTGATGTTGTCGTTCTGAGTATATTGATAGGCTGCCAGGATGGACCCGCTGCCCCAATCCTCCCCGATCAGGCCGCCGGCATACGTGGAATGGTAGCCATCGCCCACACCATAGCGCACATCGGCTTCCGCACCGGAAAAGCGTTGACGGGTGACGAAGTTGACCACGCCCGCGATGGCGTCGGAGCCATAGACCGACGACGCCCCGTCGGCCACAACCTCCACACGCTCGATCGCCAGGCCCGGAATATGGGGATAATCGGGGTTGGTGTCATTGGCGGCGGCGCCGACCAGCCGGTGCCCGTTCATCAGTACCAGGGTCGCGCTTGCCGGCAGGGCGCGCAGGCCCGGCGCGAAGGGGCCGAAGCCGGCACTGCTGGCCCGCGGTGCCGTGTTGAAGCTGTTCAGTTGCGGCACGCTGGCCAGCAGGTCCGGTGTGGTGGCCGCACCGACGGCGTCGATATCGGCCCGCGAGACATTGATGAGATTCGAACCCGTCGGCGGCACGCCCCGGATTCTCGACCCCGTCACGATGATTTCTTCCAGCAGCTCGCCCGATGCCACCGGCGCCTGCACCTGCGCCGATGCCGGCCCGGCCACGGCGAGCATCACCGCCACAAGCGACGTTCCGGACAGCGCGAGCCGCCTCGCGGTCTGCAAGGTCTTCAGCATTCAACTTCCTCCCTGGGGTTTATTTCTGGCTTTCTCAAAGCGATACCGCGGGTCGGACCGCCCGTCAAGTTCATTCATTTAGCAGTAAATGAAAATTCTGCACACGGAACCTCCTCACTTGACCGGACGGGGCCGACGCCCCATCGTCCCTGCTGAATGATCGGATGGGGCGTCCTGCCCGGACGCTTTCGATCGGGAAGGCCGGAGGTTATGGCAGCGAAGCCGAAAATCGAGGGGCGCCGCACGCGCGCGGAGCAGCGGGCGGCAACCGTGAAACTGATCCTCGACACGAGCGAAGACCTGTTCTCGCAGCTCGGTTATTTCGGGGTGACGATCAAGGACGTCGCCGACAAGATGGGCATCCACCCTGCCCTGATCCATTATTATTTCGACGGCAAGCAGGCGCTGTTCGATGCCGTCTTCGAACGCCGCGTCGAATATGCGGTCACCACCCGGACCGCGGCCCTGGATGAATATGAGGCGGCGGTCGGGGATCACCCGACGGTCGAGGGGGTGCTGCGCGCCTTTTACGAGGGGGCGTTCGACATCTACATCAATGGTGGTGACGGCTGGCGCAATTTCGGCCGCATCTTCGCACAGGTGAACAACGCGCCCGGCTATGGCGCGGAGAAGATGGACACCTATTTCGACCCACTGGTCCTGCGCCTGCTGAAGATCCTGAACAAGGCGTTGCCCGACGCGACGCAGGAGGATCTCTTCTGGTGTTTCCAGTTCACGTCAGGCGCTTATACACTGATCCTGTCCCGCACGGGCCGCATCGACCGGCTGTCGGACAACCTGTGCTCGTCCGATGATTTCGAGGCGGCGCGCCAACGGTTCGTGACCTTCATGGCGGGCGGGTTCGAGGCGTTGTACAGGCATCGCAAGCAACAGGCCGGATAGGACCCGGCCTGTTTGTGTTGATCATGCCCGTGGAACCGGTGGCCGGCGCTGTCCGTTGCCGGTCCGGTCCCATGGAGATGGATGGCAGTGTTCCCCTATCTCTTCCTATTCTTCCCTTCTTCCCGTAGTGCAGGAGCACAGGCATGACAGACCAGAGCCAGCGCGGCCCCACCCTGGCACGCACCGTCAACCTGCCGCAGCTGGCGCTCTATGGCCTGGGCAGCATGCTGGGTGCGGGCATTTACGGGCTGATCGGCAAGGCCGCGGGGGAGATGGGCAATGCGGTCTGGCTGGCCTTCCTGGTCTCCATGGTCGCGGCCCTGCTGACCGGCCTGTCCTATGCCTCGCTGGGATCACGCTATCCGCGGGCCGGCGGGGCGGCCTATGTCACCCAGCGGGCCTATGGGCTGCCGCTGCTCACATATCTGGTGGGGTTGACGGTGATGGCATCGGGCCTGACCTCCGTGGCCACGCAAAGCCGGGTGGTGGCGGAAGCCCTGACCCGGCTGCCGCTGTTCGACGGCACGCCCGTGCTGCCCCTGGCGCTTGGCTTCCTGCTGCTGATTGCCGGCATCGTCTATCGCGGCATCAGGGAGAGCATGTGGGTCAACATTCTGTGTACGGTGATGGAGGCGGGCGGCCTGCTGATCGTCATTGCCGTCGGCCTGCCCTATTGGGGCGGGGTGAACCTGCTGGAGGTGCCGCCCGCGTCGGGCGGCATCGGCCCCACCCTGCTTCTGCAGGGTGCCGTGCTGACCTTCTTCAGCTTCATCGGGTTCGAGGATACGTACAATGTGGCCGAGGAGGTGAAGGACCCGCAGCGCACCCTGCCCTGGGCCATCATCATCGCCATGGCCTGCGCCACCGTCATCTATCTGGCCGTGGCCGTCACTGCCGTGTCCGTGGTGCCCTGGCAGGAACTGGCAACGGCGTCGGCACCACTGGTGGAAGTGGCGCATCGCGCCGCCCCGTGGATACCGGGTGCCGTCTTCGTCGTCATCACCGTCTTCGCAGTGTCCAATACGGCCCTGCTGAATTACATCATGGCCTCGCGCCTGGCCTATGGCATGGCGCGGCTGGACCTGCTGCCCCGCGCGCTGGGCCGGGTGCATGCCCGGCGGCGCACGCCGCACGTGGCCATCGCGGTCCTGTTGGCCATCGTGACGGCGCTGATGCTGTCGGGTGACATCGCCCAGTTGGCGTCGGCCACCGTGCTGCTGCTGCTGGCCGTCTTCACCATCGTCAATGTGGCGCTGCTGGTGCTGCAGCGACGCACGGCGGAGGTCAAGGGCGCCTTCGAGGTGCCGTCCTTCGTGCCGGCGGCTGGTGCCGCCATCTGCGCGCTGCTGTTCTGCAACCGGCTTTTCACCGGCGACTGGCAGGCCCCGGCGCTTGCCATCGGGCTGCTGGCCGGTATCGTCGTGCTGTATCTGGTCATGCGCCCGAAATGCGTCGACAAGCTGGACGAGGCCGAAAGCCTGCCGCTGGAATGAAGCAACACCCCGTTCCAGCGGCGTCCGGTCATCCCCGCCCCGTGGCCAGCGCGGCCGGGTCGGCCGTCATCAGGAAGGCGGTCAACTGGACGAACATGGCCACCTGCCGGCAGAACGATCGGGCATCGAACCGGTCCAGCCGTCCGGAAAAGGCCCAATAGGCACCCAGGTCGCCCTGCACGCCGTATGTCGGCAGGCCCAATGCCGGCCCCTCCTTGGACATGCCGTACCATCGCCCCTGCGAGGCGCCGCGCCGGCCAGGCCGGCCGGGCGAGCGGATCACGGCCGAGCGCACCTGGTTTTCCGCCGCGGCCCGGCAAGCCTGATCGATCATGGTCCGGTTGGCGCTGGCATAGATCCAGGTGGGCAGCGACCGGCCGCTGGGCCGGATCTCCTCCCCGTCGGCCACATATTCGATCTGGCCCATATGCTCCATGGCGACCAGTGCCATGACCTTGTCGCGGGCACCGGGATTCTTCACGAAATAATCCTGCTGTTCCCAGCGCTTTTCCGCCCCCGGCATGAAGTGCCGGCAGTCAAGCTCCAGGAAAAGCGTCCGGGGCCGGTCCTGCCGGGGAATGTTCGCCATATAGCCGACAACGCCCAGCAACCCCAGCGCCCCGTCATCCTGGCTGATCGACGGGCCGTCGGTATGGGTGCGGAACTGGATTTGCTGGTCCCGGCCGGTGCCATAATCCCGGCCCGGCAGGAAGGCGACGAGCTGATAGGCCTCCGATTGCTGCTCCACGCCTTCCACCCGGACCGTCGCCGCCCGGTTCGCCCGCGCCGCAGCGACAAGCGCGTCGCCGTTGGCGCGATCCAGATAGATCGCCGGGAAATCATAATGGTCGGGCACGGGAAAGGTGTGCAGGCCGGCCGTCGCCGCCCGGTTCAGGTTCATGGCGAAGACCACACCGGCCGGCCGGCCGGTGGCGATCTCGGCGATGAAGGCCGAGGTCGCGGTCATCTCATCCCATACAGCGGCGGAGATGGACCCGGTTCCATCCTGGGCCTGCGGTACCGGCTGCCCTTCGACCGGGTGGCTGTCAAAGGGGGTCGCGCATTCGTAATCGCTATCGACGAAGGCGGATCGCAATTCCGCCCGCGGCACGGGGCGGAAAACCACGATCCGGCCCGTCACGTCCGGCCGGGCCACGGGGTCCCACAGGACCAGCGGAGCCGTGACACCCTGCGGCCCGGTGAGGGCACAACTGGCACCGACACTGGCCACCGGCACGGGCCGGCCGTCCAGGACCAGTCCCCATTTGGAGGTATCCGGCCAGATCCCGCTCTCCCGCCGCGCGAAGTGCCAGGAAGAGCGATGGATATCGACACAGCCAAGCCCTTCCAGCGCCGTTTCCAGAAAGCCCATGAAATGGTGCCAGGAGGCGTTGCCGGTCAGGGCCGGTCCCGGCTCATCCTTGATCCGGTGCCAGCGGGTGGCTTCGGCTTCCGAAACGATCCAGTCCCGCCTGACCCGGTCCAGCCCGGCGACAGCACCGGCACCGGCTCCGGCGGGAAAGACCGGAAGGGCGGCGGCACCCAGACCCAGCATGAGGCCCCGTCTCGTCGGCCCTCTCATGCCCCGTGCTCCACCGGCATATGCCGGGATCGCCGGCTCAAGGCCACGATGCTGAAGAAGGAAACGGCGCACATGGCGAACAGATACCAGGAGATCGACAGAGTCGACTGATAGTGCGCATAAAGCGCCGTGGCGATGATGGGGGCGAAACCGCCACCAACCACGGAGCCGACCTGATAGCCCAGCGATGCCCCGGAATAGCGGACATCCGCCGGGAAAAGCTCGGCGAACAGCGCCGCCTGCGGCCCGTACATCATGCTGATGAACAGCATCTTGACGGCGATGGCCAGGGTGATGAGCAGCGGCGACCCGGTCTCCACCAACGGGAACAGCGCGAAGGCCCACAGCCCGCTCAACACGGCGCCGATCATGAAGATGCCCCGCCGGCCGTACCGGTCGGAAATGCCGCCGCAGATGATCAGAACCGGCAGCATCATGCCACTGGCAGTCATCACTGCCATCAGCATCGTTTCCTGCGCGATGCCCAGCGTGGCCGTGCCATAGGCGACGATATAGGTGATGGCGATGTAAAAGCAGGTATTGTTGGCGACGAAGGCGCCACCGGCCAGCAGCACATCCGCCCAATGCTCCCGCAGGACCTTGGTCAGCGGCAACTCCCTGGCCTTGCCAGCCGCCTCCGGCTTGGCCCCCACCGCCCCCGGCTTGGGCCCCACCGCCTCCGGCTTGGCCCCCACCGCCTCCGGCTTGGGCCCGAACGCCTCGGGCCGCACCTTCCTGAACTCTTCCGGTTCTTCCAGGCGGCGATGCACATAGGAGCCGATCAGGACCAGGACCACGGAAAGCAGGAAGGGAACCCGCCAGCCCCAGGATTGGAATGCCGCCGGCGAAACCGCCTCGCTGACCAGCAGGAAGACGGTATTGGCCAGGACAAGGCCGACCGGCACGCCGATCTGGACGAAGCTGCCGTAATAGCCGCGCCTGTTTGCGGGCGCACTTTCGATGGCCATCAGCGCGGCCCCACCCCACTGCCCGCCCACGGCCAGCCCCTGGGCGAAGCGCAGCAGCACCAGGGCCAGCGGCGCCAGCAGCCCCGCCTGATCATAGGTCGGCAACAGGCCGATACAGGTCGTGGATATCCCCATGATCAGCAGCGCGGTCGACAGGGCCCGCTTGCGGCCGAACATGTCACCCAGATGGCCGAACAGGATGCCACCCAGCGGCCGGACGATGAAGCCGACAGCAAAGGTGCTGAAGGCCGCGATCTGCGCCATGAGGGGCGGCAGGTCTGCCGGGAAGAACTTGGCCGGGAACACCAGTGCCGCAGCCGTACCGTAGATGAAGAAATCATACCACTCTATGGCCGCCGCGGCCCCTGCCGTGGTCGCCACCTTGGTGGTGGACGCCGTTTTTTTCCCCGCCGTCATGGCTGGTCCCCTTCAATTCTTCCGCATCCGCGGCAAAGGCTCAACGCTGCGCGGCGACGTAGGCCGCACCCTGGCGGCCGACGATCCCGACCAGGTCACCGATGGCCAGGTGCATGTCGATGCGATGCAGGCCCCAATCGGAAAACCGGCGCCCGTTCACGACCACGTCGCCGGGAATGTCGTGCGTGCGCACATCATCCGGTGCCGCGTGTATATGCACGGCAAGGTAGCTGCCATCCGCCGTCGTCACGCATTGGGCGCTGAGCATGCCGGGCATGGACACGAAAGGCGTGTCGATATGCTGCCCGTTGCGTGTCCAGGCAAAGCCGGCATCCGCCCAGGGCCCGAGATCGGTCTGGAAATAGCTGTCCAGCGGCGCCGGGCCACCGGCCAGGCTGGCGGGATTGGTGCAGAGGCCACGGGCATCGGGGAAGGCGCGCATCGTCGTCGGCTCCACCCCCCGGCCGAACAGGCTGCTGTCCGACGGCGGGGCCGTGTCCCGGAACGCCGCATAGGAGATGACGCAGCCCGTCTGGTCCGCTGCGCGGCAGGCCGGAATATGCTTCAGCGAAGCGCCGACATCGGCCCCTTTCGGCACGACGATGTTGGTGCCCGGCAGGATGGCCGACACAAGCTGCTTCTGCACCGGCTTGCCATCGATTTCCGCCTGGATCAGGGCCAGCAGCACGGCCGCCCCCTGGCTGTGGCCGATCAGCACGACGCCGCGGCCCTTATTGTCATGCGCCATGTAGTGGCGCCAGGCCGCCAGGACATCGCCATAGGCCAGGTCACGGTCGGCCACGGGTCCGGCCCTGCCGCCCATGCGGGCATGCAGCGAGGTCAGCGTCGCCTGCCGGTAGAGCGGTGCGAAGGTCCGGCACTGCGCCCCGAAACGGGCGAACTGCACCTGCGCCACGAATGTTTCCTCGCGCCCCGCCACCAGATCGCTGTTGCCGCCGGGATCGGTCGATACGGTGGGATAGACATAGAAGCAGTCCACGGCCGGGTCGGTGGCCGGGACGAAGGCTTCCCGCGTCACCGTCCCGTCGGCGGCAATGGAAGTGCTGGTCAGGTCGTGGGCGCAGGCATCATCGCGGCCGGGACGGCACAGCCAGTTGGCATCGATGCTGTAATCGGCCGCCGGCACCGCCTCCTGGGCCTGTACCGGCAGCGGAAGCCAGAGTGCGGCCGCCAGCAGCCCCCCTTTCCACAATCCAGTCATGTCATCCTCCCTCGTTCTTGTCGTTACGGCCGATGGTGCCGACGGGCAATCGCCGTTCCTCTCCCGTCGGGACGGGAGAGGAACGGCGCCGATGGTCAGCGGGACGGAGCGGCGCCGGTGCCGATATCTGCTCGCACCGGGACCTCTGCAACGCCGCCGTACTCCGCGTGCAGCCGCGCCTTGTCGATCTTGCCCGTGGCCGCCACGGGCATGGCGGGCACCCGCACCACGGCGTCGGGCAGCCACCAGGAGGGGACACGGGCACGCAGCGTATCCAGCAAGGCCGCGTCGGCGATATCCGCCCCCATGCTGGCCTCGATGATCAGAATGGGCCGCTCACCCCATTTGGGATCGGCCCGGCCCACGACGGCCACCTGGGCCACCTGCGGCAGGGCGCCCACGATGGCTTCGATCTCGCCGGGATTGATCCACTCGCCACCCGATTTGATCAGGTCCTTGGCACGGCCCGTGATGGTGATGTTGCCCTGGGCGTCGATGCTGGCCAGGTCGCCCGTATCGAACCAGCCATCGGCATCCACGGCCGGTTCCTCCCGCCCGAAATAACGCTGGACGACGGCGGCGCCCCGCACCCGCAGCCTTCCTTCCCGGTCCCGCTGTTCGGGCAGCGGCACCCCGTCGGCATCGGTCAGAAGCAGGTCGACGCCGATGGGCGGGCGGCCGGATTGAGAGGCCCTGCGCACCGCCGCCGTCGGGGGAGAGGCGGTGCCCAGCGGCGACAGTTCCGTCATGCCCCAACTGGTCTGGATAATGACGCCCAGCCGCCGTTCCAGCCGCTCCATCAGCGCCTGCGGCACCGACGCGCCGCCGATCATCACCCGCCGCAGCGATGGCGTCTCACCACCCGTCCGGTCGAGATGGTCGGCCAGCCCCAGCCAGACCGTCGCCACGCCGGCCGCCACGGTCACGCCCTCCCGGTTGATCAGGTGGGCCAGGCTGGCCCCGTCCTGGTAGCGGCCGGGCAGCACCAGTGCCGCCCCCGCCGCCGGCGCGGAAAAGGGAAAGCCCCAGCCATTGGCATGGAACATGGGCACGGCGACCAGGACGCGGTCGGCGGATGTCAGGCCGCAGGCATCGGCCTGCAATTGATGGACAGTATGCAGATAATTGGACCGGTGGGTATAGGTGACCCCCTTGGGGGCGCCCGTGGTGCCCGAGGTGAAACAGAGGCCGGCGGGTGCATTCTCGTCGAACCCGCCCCAGCCGGCTGCCCGGCCATGGCTGGCCAGAAGATCCCCGTACCGCCAGACGCGGGCCGGACCGCAGTCGGAAAGGTCCGGTGCGTGGCCCGGCTCGTCCAGCACCACGACATGCCCGATGCCGGGACAGGCAGCCACCAGGGTCCGCGCCACCCCCACCAGATCGGGACTGACGGCCAGCACCCGGTTGCCGGCCTGACGGATCATCGCGGCCAGATGGTCCGGCGACAGGCGGGGGTTCAGCGTGTGGCAGACGATCCCGACGCCGACGGCCCCGTACCAGCATTCCATGTGCGTCTGGCTGTTCCAGGCGAGCAGGCCCAGATTGTCACCCGCCCGCAGGCCCAGCGCCTGCAGGGCGCCGGACAGAAGACGGGCACGGTCGCGCAGGTCCGCATAGCCGATCCGGCCGGTGACCCCGCCGCTGCCGGCCGTCACCACCTCGGTGGTGCCGTGCCATTTGGCTGCATGGTCGATGAAACGGTCCAGCGTCAGCGCATAGGGCTGCATGGCGCCGGCCGGCAAAGGCATGGTCATGTTGTTGCGTCACTCCCGCAGGACACTATGTGATTTCCTTCTGCCTAGTGGCCTTCGCCTCACGGCAGATCGCCTCGAAACCGGCGGCCATGAACTTCGCCATGTGCCGGCGGATGGAGACGAAATCGTCGGAGGAGCAGAGTCCGTGGGACAGTTCGTCCAGACGGCCCGTGCGCGCCATGTTGTGCGTCATGGCACCGGAGACGAAATGATAGCCCCAGAAGATCGTCTCCTCGTCGCAATCCGGCATCGCCTTCTTCAGCAGATCGATCAGGGCCAGGACGACGGGGTTGAAATATTTGGTCATTTTCTCGGCACCCCAGCCCGCGGCGCTGTTGGCCTGGGCCGCGATCTTGCCAAAGGCCCGCCACTGGTCCGTTTCCTCGATCTGCACATCCAGGTCGGCATCTATCCAGGCGGCCAGGGCCCCCTCCACCGTGATCCTGTCACCCGCCTCCTCGGCATAGCGGCGCATCGATTCCAGGCGGTTGCGGGCGGAGATGGGGGCCTTGCGGGCCCAGACCGCCTCGCAGATGCTGTCCTTGCCGCTGAAATGGTAATGGATCAGCGTGGAACTGACGCCGACACGGGCAGCGACATCCTTCAAGGTGAAACCGTGATAGCCGAATTCGGCAAAAAGCTGCTCGGCCGCATCCAGGATGCGTTCGATCGATGCCTCGCGGACACGGGCTTTATGGTTTCTGCCACGGACAGGTTGTTCAATGTCGCTCATGAATTCCAAACTCCCGAACTGGGGTCGCGGGGCGGAGGGCTGCCACGCCATCCGCCCTGCTTCGCCAGATACGGTTAAAAGGCTGAGAACCCGATGTCGAGACGCCAACCGCGCCCCTGCTGACGCCGGCTGGCGACCAGCGCATCTGCATAAGCGAAGGGACCGGCCTGCAGGCCGCTTCCCGCCACGGGACGCCCCGCGATATCCAGATAGGGGGCCTCCCGTGCGGCATAGCGGGGCCAGGCGGCCTCCCCCGGCGCGCGGGGGACGCCGTCACGCACGAAGGACAGCCAATATCCCATCATGGCGGCCGACAACCGGGTCTCGTCCGCCGTCAGGGGAGGCCGGGGCCAGTTGGGGCCCAGGGCGGCCTCCGGTCCGACCTGACCAAAGATGTAGGGGATCTCACTGGCATGAAAGGCCGCCAGACCCCGTTCCCGCTGTGCCGGCGTGCTGTGCCGGAAATAATAGAGATAGGCCGCCTGCCCCACTGCCGCCTGCTGGCGAGCCACATATTGCGCGGCCCAGCCATACAGCCCGTCACGGATGGAGGCCGCGGCATCCTCCCTGGGATCGTCACCGGGATAAAGGGACAGGAAAGCCGCCGCCCCATCGCCGAAGCGCCGCCGCACGTCCGCCTGATAGGCCGCCTTGGTGTCGGGCACATTCTTCGGCATCAGGAAGGGAAGCGACCGGATCTCCCCCTCGTTGAAGCCCGCCAGGACGGGAACCCTGGCCTGTTCCCCCAGCGCGAAGGTGTCGGCCAGTTGCCGCTTCAGCGTGACGCCGTCGATCACCGGCTCCGGCGCCCAGCCCGTTGCCATGCCAGCCCGGAACAGGCCCACCAGATCGGCGGCGCGCAGGGACGCGACATCGGTGGCACCCGCCGCCGCGCCCAGCGCCGCGCCCATCGCCTCGGCGGAGGCCAGGCCCAGCACCTCCTCCCGCAGGGCACGATAGGCCGGCATGTAGCCGCTCTGCGTGATCGCCGCGCGGAACAGGCCATGGGCCTGCGGGCTGGCCATCAGGGCGATGGTGCTGAGACCACCGGCGGATTCCCCGGCGATGGTGACCTTGGCCGGATCCCCGCCGAAGGCGGCGATATTATCGCGAACCCAGCGCAACGCCTCGATCTGGTCGAGAAGTCCGTAATTGCCGGAAAGCCCATCCGGGGCTTCCGCGCTCAGCGCCGGATGGGCCAGGAAGCCCAGCAATCCCACCCGGTAATTGATGGAGACGAAGACCACGCCCTGCTGCGCGATCTTCGTCCCATCATAAAGCGGCTCCGAGCTGCCGCCGCCCATCAGGGCGCCGCCATGGATCCAGACCATGACCGGCAATTCCCTGGCCCCGGCCGGAGCCCAGACATTCAGGGTCAGGCAATCCTCCCCCGACGGGGTCATGCCGCCATAATAGATGCTGGTGGGCACCGGTGGCGGCTGCAGGCAGGATTTTCCGAACGCCGTTGCATCGCGCACGCCCTGCCAGGACCCGGCCGGCACCGGCGGCCGCCAGCGGCGGTCCCCGGTCGGCGGCTCGGCATAGGGAATGCCCTTGTAGGACAGGATGGCAGCATCCGCCAGTGCCGTGCCCTGCAGCACGCCTCCGGCCACGCGCACCTGCGCCGCCAGCTCTCCCCGGGCCGGGACCGTGACGGTCCCGGCGGCGATGACCAGACAGAGACCGGCCGCCGCCAGCCATCCCCGGCGCAGCGTATCCTTCACCGCCGCCCTTACCACAGGCTGTACCCCAGCCGGACACCGACCGTCAGGGGCCGTGTGATGGTGTGGCGGCTATAGACGAAGGCTTCCGGATGAACATAGGTGACGGCCCGGCGGTTGGTCAGGTTCTCGCCATAGAGCGTCATGGTGACGTCGCCGAAGGTGGCGCCCGTCTGCAGGTTGAAAAGCGTGTAGGCGTCGGTGCGCGCATAGGTCGGCCGGGGCACGCCCGCCGAGCCGGGGGTGTTGGGGAAACCGACGGGGAAGGACCCGACATGCTGGATCTGGAAACTGGTGAAGGCCGGCGTGTCGGCGAACAGGGTGTAGCCATAGCTGCCGAAGAACGACCCCTGGACATGCGGCGAGGCCAGCCGGACACCCTTCACCGCACCGGAAATCTGGGCCTCCTGCGGGGACAGCTTTGTCACCTTCGCATCATTCAACGCGGCGTTCAGCCCCAGGGTCAGCCGGGGGATCGGCCGCAACGTCACCTCCGCCTCCAGCCCCTTGCTGACCGCGCCGCCGATATTGGTGGCGAACTGGACACTGTCCGACACACGGTTGGCCTGCACCTGAAGGTTCTTCCAGTCGATGTAGTAGGCGGCCAGATTGGCGGTCAGCTTGCCACCCAGCCAATAACCCTTCACGCCGGCCTCATAATTGGTCAGGTCGTCGGAACTGGCGCCGGAGGGAATGACGAGGTCGTTGGGGTTGAGGGTGCTGACACTGCCGGCACGCACATTGTAGACGGGCGTGCGATAGCCAGTGGATACCGTCGCATAAAGGGTCAGGTCGCGCGACGGCTCATAGCTCAGGCTGGCCTTCCAGGACCCCTTTTCCGCCGACGGGTTCTCCCGGGTGACCGGGGTGGTGGGCACCACGGCCAGCGGCCCGCTGAAACCGCCCAGGGCATAGGTGAAATAGGCCGAATTGAAGCCCGACAGCACATCCACCTTGGTCTTGTACTTGCCATACCGCAGGCCGCCGATGGCGGACAGCTTGTCGGTGATGCGATAGGTCAGTTCCCCGAAACCAGCCAGTTCATAGGAACTGGCATCGGTCACGTTGGACATGAAGGTGCCATCGGCCCGCAAACCCGTGATCCCGCGCGCAGCCAGGAATTCCGGCGTTGATGCCTGGCGCGCATCCAGGAACTGGTCACGGTGCAGATAATAGGCACCCACCGTCCAGTCCAGCCTGCCACCCGTGTTGGAGACCAGCCGCGTTTCCTGGACGAAATTCTTCCAGGTCCCCGTATTGAACAGGTTGTAGGGAATGGCGAGGTTGAAGGTGCCGGACAGATCGACGTCGAAATGCCCCTTCTGGTGCCCATAGCTGCTCGAACTGGTCAGGTGCGCCCAGTCGAAATCATAATCCAGGGTCAGGTTGTAGAGCTGCGTTTCCGACGTATAGAGATCGGGCATCGTGGTGTAGCGCTTGCGCTTGCCCAGCGATGGCGTCACCAGCGAGGCATCCTGCGGCTGGCTGTCCTCGTAAAGACCCATCAGGCGCAGGCTGAGCCGGTCGGTCGGCTTCCACAGCAGGGTCGCCCGGCCACCCCAGCTTTCCAGCGTATTGGCATTCTTCACACCCGTGCCGACATTGTCGACATAGCCGTCCTCGTGACGATAGAAGCCGACCATGCGCAGGCCCAGCTTGTCCTCCACCAGCGGCACGTTCACCATGCCGTTATAGCGCTGGCGGATGCCCTCCGACGCGGGCGTATAGCCGCCATCCACGGACAGGGCCGTGTCGGTGCGCGTCAGGTCGGGATTCTTGGTCAGGATGCGCAAGGCGCCGGAGAGCGAACCCGATCCGAACAGCGTGCCCTGGGGACCGCGCAGGAATTCCACGCGCTCCACATCGAACAATGTGGGGTCGAGCGTCACCGAATTGCCGATGGTGGTCAGCGGCAGGTCGTCGAGATAGATGGTTGTGGTGCTTTGCAGCCCGGCATCATAGCCGTTTACGGAAATACCGCGGGTGGTGATGCTGAGATTGTTGCTGCTGCGATGGTCCATGACCACGCCGGGCGTTTCCCGCGTGATCCCCTCTACACTGACGATGCCCTTCTGGGTCAGGTCGGCCTGCGTGAACGCCGTGATGGAAAGGGGTACATCCTGCAGGCGTTCGGCGCGGCGGGTGGCCGTCACCACGATCTCCTCAAGCGCGAACCCCTCGTTCGACGGGGTCGTCTGCGCAATGGACGCGGGCACGCCGGTCAGCAGCGCCGCGACCGACGCCGTCCAAGCTAGATATCTCAATTTGTCCTCCCTTATGCGCCCGCGTCTTGGGTGACGCTGTTTCGCATGCAGGCAAACAGTGGCATGACCTGGCGCAGCCGTCAATACTGACTGATGTGTCAGTCAGTATTTATTGTCCAGGGACCCTCCCCCTGATCCGGGATTGCTGGCGCCCCCCACCCCGCCTATACCAGTAACAGTCATTCTCACCAGCCTGGGGCCAGCGACCTGCGGCCCTGGATACGATGGACGGCACAGCCGGAAGGGGGCCGGATTGGCAAACGACTTCATTGATACCGCCCTGGTGGAACTTGCCGGCCTGTCGGCCGATCCGACCCAGCGGCACGAGGCGCTGACCGCCATCGGCGCCGCCCTGCTGCGCCGTCCGGCGCTGGGCGGGCAGCTCGTGGCCCGTTTCTGCGCGGCGCCGCAGGACGCGCCAGCCATGCAGGATCTGGGCGACCTTCTCGACCATGCGCTGGAAAACGCGCGGATGGCCCAGGAAGGGGGACTGAAGCGCGGCCGGGATTTCCTGCGGGCCGTGGACGACGCGATCATCCTGGCCGACGGCCAGGGCCGGTTGGGGTCGACGCACCGGCTCATGCTGGCCGGTCTCTGGGCCCGCAACGGATTGCCGGCCCCGGACGTGCTGGCGATCAATGACACGGATGAAGAGATGGCGGAACTCCTGTCGCAGGCATCGCTGGGGCAGGACGGCGATGCCATTGTCGGCAGCCTGTTCGACAGCCTGATCGAACAGGCCGACGGTGATGTCGGGGAACTGCACGCCGCGCTGCAGGAAAGCTTTCCCGCCATGCCGCCGGGGATGCGGGAACATCTGGTCGCCTATATCCTGACACGCCCGGGTGCCATCAATCTGCGGCTGGCCTGCTTCTGGCTGCTCGACGCAGCGGCGGACCTGCGCCTCGACGCCGCGGAAGGGCTGGCGGCCCGTCTGGCCCGCGGCGAGTTGCCCGGCGACATCATGCCCACGCTGGTGATCCTGCGGAGCTGGATGCCGGAGGATGCGGCGCGGGCCGCCGTCGACCGGCTGCTGCGCGACGCCATGCGGGCCGGTATCGCCACCCCCGCCGCCACCCCGGCCACCTGGACATGCCACCGCATTCAGGCAACCCTGCCCGATGGCGGCGGCGCCCAAAGCATCGCCGTGGCGCTGCAGCTCGGCCGGGAACGCAAGATGGGCATGGTGCTGCTGAAGCAGGGCTTCGGGATCAAGGACGCCTTCGTCCTTCCCTGCACCTCGGCCAGCGAACAGAAGCGCATGACCCGGCAGATGGCAGAGGATACGGGCGCCCAGGATATTCCCCCGCCCGTGCTGGCGCGACTATTGTCGCAGGCGCTGGCGGACGGGCTTGCCCGGAACCTTCCCCCCGCCCCCGGCCTGATCGAGGTGGCGGCCCTCTGCGGCCTGACAAACCTGCGCCCCGAGCCGCTGGAAACAGAGGCCATGATCGCGGCCCTGGGTCCGGCTGCCACCATCCCCACCCTGCCGGCGGCCCTGCGCGACCAACTGGTCAGCGCCAGCGGTCAATGGTGGCAACGCCATCCAATCGCCCAGAGCTGGTTCGAGGAGAATGACGAGGCGCATGCGGCGCTGGAGGGCGCCAAGACCGCGCGGGCCAGGAACAGCGCGCTCTGGAAATGGCTGGAATTGCGGCGCGTCTGGTGGACGCGGATCATCGCGCAGGCCGCCATGGTGCTGGATGCGGCGGGCCATCCGGACGCCAACAGCTTCACCGCCACGGCGCTGGCCCTGCAGGGTGGCCAGAAGCTGAAGGACATTCCCGTAATGTCCTATATACATGAGCAGACGGTGCAGGCCTGGCTGCATGACGGTCCGGACGACGGCGATATCGACGAAGACCCGCTGACGTCCGCCAACATGGATATGTCGGACCCAAAGCCGGAACGCGAGGGGGAGCTTTCGCGACTGCTGAAGGGGAAAGGCGTTTCCGGTGACTGGATCGACGGGTATCTCGTGGGCATCGTGATCGCACCGAAGGGCGTGCCACCGAACCGCTGGATCGCCCCGATAATGGAGAAGGTGGTCAACGTCCTGGACCCGGCCAGTCTCCAGCGCTTCCTGGACATCATCCTTCTGCGCTTCAACATGAGCGCGGAACTGGCCGATGACGGCACCAGAATGGAAAAGGCTTTGTCGGTACGGACGGGACAGGCGCAGCGCGAATGGGCGGCCGGCTTTACCGCGGCCCAGGCCAGCTTCAAATCGGCCTGGTCGGGCAAATCGCTGGCGCCGGACGACAAGGCGATGGGCCGCACGGTCAGCGCCGCCGCCCAGAGCGGGTTCCAACCCGGCGAGGTGGAAATCCTCGCCCGGTGGATCAACGCCCGCTTCGTGCGCAGTATGGGATAGCACCGGTAGCACCAGCGACACTGCCGCCGGTGGAACGCTCACGGGAAAAGGGCCGGGGATGCATCCGCATCCCCGGCCCTTTGTTCTGGCGGTGATCCCCGCACCGTCCGGGCCAGCCCATCACCCCGGCGGGACGGCAGGCCGATAACCGGTTATGCCATTTACGCGCGCTTGGCCACGCGATCGATCAGACCGGCCCAGTTGCTGAACGAGATGAAGTGGCAATAGACCAGGTGCAGCCAGCCGCGCTCGCGCCAGCGCAGGAATTCCTCGGCCGGCAGGGCATTGAACTTGGCCTCGTCGATCACCTTGAAGCCGTTCAGGCTCAACTTGCCGCCATTCACCAGCGTGATGTCGGCACGATTGTCGACCAGAAGATCATGCTCGGCCAGGGCCTTGGCAAATTCAACCGTGGCGGCGTGCTGGGCCTGGAACTGCTGGCAGAAATCCAGGGCGCGCTGAGCCAGTTCCGTCGGCTTGCCATCCTTGAACAGCGGATTGCTGTCATCCTTGACGATGGCCGGGCTCGCCTCATCCAGGCACAGAACGAACTCGCCCCGGTCCTTGTCCTCCAGGAAGATGAAGGGATAGCGACGGATATAGGCCGGGACATAGAAATCCTGCTCCCACTGACCATCAGCCCCCACAAACAGGTTCTCTCCATCCCGGAGACCCAGCAGCACCACAGGCTGGGCGGCCTCCCCTTCGGTGAACAGGATGGGGAAATGCTTGCAGGCCAGCGTGAACTCCGTGCCGATCACCGGCACGGAATTGGTCTGAGCGGCGAAGCTGAAATCATTGCTGCTGACCAGGGACGTATCGGCATCACGGCCCGCCAGAACGGGGCGGGGCGTCTTGTACAGGACGGGAAGGGTGGGCTCGCTCATCTTCCGGGACTTTCTGAGATGGTGTGAATGCCGGGCCGGCAAGAAAATGGGCCGGGCCCGGCCAGTTTCGCACAAGGTATCGGGGCGATTTCAAGGAAAACCGATCAATTGCGGGGACGCCCCTCTTCCTCCTCGCTATTTGCAGTGCCCTGGCCATCGGACGTGGCTTCGGACGAGGGCTGGCTGCCGGCCCCGGCGGGGGCCGTCCCATCCGGCGCAGCCAGGACCGACGGGCTGCTGCTGCCCGCCGCACCACTGCCGACGCCACCCGCCGCACCGGCAGCCGGTGAGGTTTGCAGGACCGACACCGACCCGCCGGTCTCCAGCAAGCCGACATTGGTCAGGACCTGCGGAGCCTGATAGGCGGACAGCGCGTTCGGGGTCACACCGCTGCTGGTCACGGTGCCCGTGAACAGCGACGCGACGGTCGGCGTGCTGGGCACCGGATTGCGCGGCACGATGGTGGACACGACCTGCGTCACATCCTCCACCGGACCCCAGGCGACATTGTTCAGGAAGTAGGGCGCCCCGCGATAGGAGCTGTCCACCGCCTTGGCCGCCGCGGCACCTGCGTTGGTGCCGATGGTGCCGAACATGCTGGCCGACCCCGCCGTGGGAACGGTCAGCGTCAGGACCTGCAGGGTCTGCGCCGCCGCACCCCCGCTGACGCCGATCTTCAGGGCACCGGTTCCCGCCGACAGCGTCAGGTTGGTGCCGGGACCAACCAGGCCTGCCATCGTGATGTTGCCGCTGGTGCTGATCGATGCGGCACCGGCCGGCAGTTCGGCCGGTGCCTCCAGCGTAATGTCGCCCAGCGTCACCGTTACCGTGGTCGGCAGCAGCACGCGGGCGCCACCGGCCTGCGTGAAGCCGCTAGCCGCCTGCACATGCGCCGATCCGGCGAATGTGATCGTGCCGCTGGCATTGTTGCTGGTGAGGCTGATGCGGCCGCTGCTGGTGACCGCCCCGTTGAAGGTCATGTCGCGGCCCGTGACCGTCATGTCCGCGGCGGTGATGGCACCGCTGAAGGTCACATTGTGCCCGGTCACCACCAGATTTCCGGTGGTGACCGTACCGCCGAAGGTGGTGTCCTGCCCCGTGACCGCCAGCGCGCCGGTGTTGACAGCACCATTGAAGGCAACCGCGCCACCGGCGGTGATCGTCAGGCTGGCGCCGCCATTGCTGTCCACCGTGCCGCCGAAGGTCATGGACCCGCCGCTGCTGGTGAGACCGGCATTGGCGAGCAGGGTGACCGGCCCGGTATAGGATTGCGCCCCGGTGGTGGCGACGGAACCATTCAGTTGCGTGCGGCCGCCGACACTGAACGAGGTCAGGGCGGCCGTGCCACCGACGGCACCGTTGATCACGCCGTCACCCGTGATGGACAGGGCATGCGCACCGTCCACCCCGCCGGCAAGCGTGACGAGACCGCCGGTCAGCAGCATGTCGGACCCCAGCACGGCGCGCTCGCCGAAGGTCTGGTTGCCGCTGGTGGTGATGCTGCCCCCCGTCAGCGTGAGCGAGCCGGCGGCATCGGTCACGATGCTGGCAACGGACACCGCCCCGCCAAGGCGGGTCAGGCCGCTGCTGTCGATCGACAGGGCAAAGGCACCATCGATCGTGCCATCGAACAGGGCGTCACCGCCGGCCGTACCGAACCGGGTGTCCCGGCCCAGCGTCACCGCCCCTTCCCAATGCTGGGTGCCCGTGGTGTCGATGGCACCGCCATCGACGCGGGCAGCCCCCCGCACGACGAGACCGGACAGCGCCTGCTGCCCGCCGACCACGCCGGCAAAGCCGACCGGACCGGTGACGGACAGGGCATGCGCCCCGTCGATGGTGCCGTTGAAGGCGACAGTGCCGCCCGACAGGGCCACGTCGTCACCCAGCGTGACGGCACCGGCATAGGTCTGGGCCCCGGTGCTGGTTACATTGGCCGACAACAGTGTGGTGCCGCCGACCGACAGGCCCGCCAGCGCCGTGCCGGCACCGACCGCCCCGGCGATCACGGCATCACCCGTGATGGCAAGGGCATGGGCACCATCGGCACCATTCAGGCTGACCAGGCTGCCCGTCAGCACCGCATCACGGCCCAGGGTGACCAGACCGGCATAGGTCTGCCCGCCAAGGGTCGCAACGTCGCTGTTCAGCAGCGTGGTGCCGCTGACATTCAGACCGGCCAGCGACACGATGCCATTGATGGCCGCATCGCCGGCGATGGTCAGGCCATGGCCGCTGCCGGCACCGTTGATGGTGACCAACCCACCGGTCAGTCGCGTGTCGCCGGCCAGGGTCAGCGCGCCACCATAGGTCTGGTCGCCCGTCGTGGTGACATCGCCGCCCAGCACGGTGCTGCCCGACACAGCAAGGCTTTCCAGCGCGGTCACGCCGCCGACAGCGCCGCCAGTGACCAGATCGCCGGTGACGACAAGGGCATAGCGGCCGGGCGCCGCCAGGGCACCCGCCGGTGCGGCCGCGGCGGCATCGCTGCCATCCGCGCCCTGCGACAGGGTGATGGTGCTGCCGGTCAGGACGATATTGCCGCCGATCAGCGCCCGCTCGCCATAGGTCTGCGCGCCCGTCGTCGTGACGGAACCGCCCAGCAGCAGCGAGCCCGCCGCATCCGTGGCCAGCGATGCCAGATCGACCGCCCCGCCGAAGCGGGTCAGGCCGGCCGCATCGACCGTCAGGGCATGGGCCCCGGTGACCGTGCCGGCGAACAGGACATCGCCCCCCGCCGCCAGGACGGCGGCAGAGCCCAGACGGGCGGCGCCATAGGATTGGTCACCCGTTGTGGTCACCGCGCCGCCATTCAGGTCGGCCGTGCCGCTGACAGCGACGGAACCCAGGGAAACGGTGCCGCCGAACACGGCATCACCCTCCACGGACAGGCCATGATCGCCTTCCGCCCCCTGGGCCAGCGTCACGCTGGAGCCGGTCAGGACGGTATCCGCCGTCAGGAGCAGACGCTCCCCGTAATTCTGGGCCCCGGTGGTGGTGACGCTGTTGGCGGCCATGGACAGGCTGCCACCGGCATCGGTGGTCAGCGAGCCCAGCGTGACCGTACCACCGAAGCGGGTCAGCCCGTCGCTGTTGACCGTCAGGCCGGCGGGGCCGGTGACCGCGCCCTGGAAATCGACCGAGCCGCCGGTCAGGACGGTGGAGCCGTTCAATGTCACAGCCCCGCCATAGGCCTGGCTGCCGCTGGTGGTGATGCTGCCGCCGGACAGGACGGTCCCCCCGCTGACATCCACGCGGGTCAGGGCCTGTTCGGCACCCAGCGCGCCGCCGAACCCGGCATCGCCCCGGATGGTCAGCGCAAAGGCACCGTCAGCCCCCTGGTTCAGGGTCACCGAGCTGCCCGTCAGGACCGTGTCGGCGACCAGGGTCAGACGCTCGCCGTAATTCTGGGCGCCGGTGGTCGTGATGGCGCTGCTGGCGAGCGAGAGGCTGCCGGCCCCATCCGTGGTCAGGGACCCGACATTGATGGTGCCGCCGAACCGGGTCAGGCCGGGGCTGTTGACGGTCAGGCCCGCCGGTCCTTCGACCGCACCCTGGAAATCGACCGACCCGCCGGTCAGCGTGGCGTCGCCGCCCAGCGTGACCGTGCCGGTGAAGCTTTGCGCGCCGCTGGTGGTGATGCTGCCGCCATTCAGCAGCGTGTCACCCGCAATATCGAGGCTTGCCAGCGGAGTGCCGGCACCCGGCGCGCCGCCGAAGGCGGCATTGCCCCGGATAGTCAGCGCGAAGGCACCATCGACCCCCTGATCAACCGTGATCAGCGCGCCCTCCAGCACCGTGTCGCTGGCCAGGGTCAGGCCACCGCCATAGGTCTGGGTGCCGCTTGTCTTCACCGCCCCGCTGCGCAGCAGCGTGTTGCCGCTGATCGCCAGGGCGGCGACATCGATGCTGCCTGCCAGATCCGCATCACCATTGATGGTCAGCACACGACCACCCGTGGCCCCCTGCCCCAGCGTGACGCTGGAACCGGTCAGGACGGTATCGATGGTCAGCGTCACCGCCTCGCCATAGGACTGGGCGCCGACGGTCGTGATGGCGCCGCCATTAAGGTTCAGCGTGCCCGCCGCATCGGTGACCACGGACGTCATGTTCATGCCGGCCGCCGCGAAGCTGGTCAGCCCCGCGCTGTTGATGGTCAGCGTGCCCAACCGCGTCGTGCTGCCGACCGCCCCGGTGAAGATGACATCGGAGGCGCCGGCATTGATGGTGAGATCGGCCGCGCCATCGATGGTGCCGCCGAAATCGATATGGCCGCTGCTGGTCGTCAGGATCTGGTCGCCCGTCAAGGTCACGGCCCCGCCATAGGTCTGCGACCCGGTCGTAGCCATGGTGCCGCCATCCAGCAGCGTGGCACCAGTGACGGACAGGCTGTCCAGGGTCACACCCTGGCCGCCCTGCAGCACCGCATTGCCCTGGATGGTCAAGCCGCCGCCCGTGGCGCCGTCGCCCAGCGTGACGCTGGTGCCGGACAGGGTCGTGTCGCCGGACAGGGTCAGCAGACCGCCATATTGCTGGTCGCCGCTGGTCCGCACCGTGCCACCGCCCAGCCGCGTGCCGCCGCTCACCGAGAGCGATGCCAGCGCCGTCTGGGCACCGACATCGCCGGCAATGTCGGCATCGCCGTTGATGGTCAGGCTGGAACTGCCCTCCGCCCCGGCGGACAGGGTGACGGTGGAACCCGTCAGCACGGTCTCATCGTCGATCCGGAGCTGCTCGCCATAGGTCTGGGCGCCGCTGGTGGTGACCGCGCCGCTCAACACCACGGTGCCGCCGGCATCGGTCGTCAGCGACCCCAGCCGCACCGTGCCGCCGAAGCGCGTGGTATCGGCGCTGTTGACGGTCAGCGCACCGTCACCATCGACCGAACCGCCGAAATCGACGCCGCCGCCAGCATTCAGTTCCAGATCACCCGTGATCAGGGCGCCGCCCTTGTAATCCTGCTTGCCGGAGGTGTTGACGCCGCCGTTGATGCTGGTCAGGCCACTGACCGTCAGGCTGTTGATGCTGGCCCCGGCGCCCAGCGTCAGGTCGCTGTTGACCGTCAGCGCATGGGAACCCTGCGCCCCCTGCGACAGGGTGACCGCACTGGCCGTCAGCACCGTGTCGCCGGTAAGGTTCAGCACCTCGCCATAGCTTTGCGCGCCCGTGGTGGTGACCGTGGTGGCGCCGCCAAGATCAAGCGAGCCGGCACCATCCGTCACGATGGAGAAGGCGCTGACCCCCGCGGAGGAGAATTTCGTCAACCCGCCGGAATTGACCGCCAGCGCCCCGAGCCCGTTCACCGCGCCGTTGAAGCTCACATCGCTGGAACCGGCATTGACCGTCAGGTCGAAGCCGCCGCCGATGCCACCATTGAACGTCGCGCCGCTGTCGATGGTGGTGGCACCAGCCAGCGTCGCCCCCGCATTGGCCACCAGCCCGCCGGCGGCAAAGCTGCCGGACAGCGTGACCGCGTCGTTGAAGGTCTGGGCCCCGCTGGTGCTGACGCCGACGAAGCTGCTGGTGCCGCCACTGTCGGTGGTCAGGCTGCCAAGAGCCTGCGAGCCCCCCAGAGCCGCGCTGACATTGGTGGCGCCGCTGCTGTTCAGCGTCAGGTCGCTGCCGCCATCGATCGTGGCGCTGATGGTGATGGACCCGGCCGAAACGGTCGTGTTGCCCGCCAGCGACACCGCACTGGTCAGCGTGAAGCTGCCGGCGCCGTAGGTGCCGTTCAGCGACCCGCCGGAGCCGCCCAGGGACTGCGCTCCGGTCGTGGTGACCGACTGGAGGTTGATCGCCCCACCGCTGGTCGTCAGGCTGGCCAGCGCCGTACCCTCGCCGATCGCGGCATTGGCCGTCGTGGCACCGGTGCTGCTGATGGTCAGGGCATGGGCGCCATCGACATTGCTGCTGAACGTCACGTTGCCACCCGTAATGGTGACATCGCCCGCCAGGGTCAGCCCGCCGCTGGTCAGGAACGCGCCACCGGCCAGGCTGTAGGTGCCGTTCAGGGTGGCGTTGCCGGCATAGGTCTGGTCGCCGCTGGTATAGACGGATATCGCCGTGACATTGCCCGAACCGGTGGTGGTCAGGCTGGCCAGCGCCGTCGTGCCGCCGACGACCGCGTTGAACTTCGTGTCACCGCTGGTGGTGATGGTCAGCGCATGGCCGCCGTTCACCGTGCCGGCGAATTCCAGGCCGGCGGTTCCGGTTTCCACTGTCGTGGCCCCGGCCAGGGTCACATTACCCTTGGCGTCGAAGGTCGCGTCGCTGGTCTGGAACAGCCCGCTCAGCGTCACATCGTCATTGTAGGTCTGTTCACCCGTCGTGATCACACCCGTCAGGATGGCGCTGCCCCCGGCATTGGTGGTGATGCTGGTCAGCGCCGTCGTGCCGCCGGCCACACCGGACAGCGTCGTCACGCCCGTGCTGTTCAGCACCAGGGCATGCGCCCCGTCGATTGTGCCGCCAAAGGTGATGGCGCCGCTGCCGGCCGCAACCGTGGTATCGGCCGTCAGGGTGACCGGCCCGGCGAAGCTGATCGTCCAATTGTTGTTGGACGTATAGGTGCCGCCGATGGTGGCGGCATCACCGATGGTGATGACACCGTTGGTGGTGACATTGCCCAGCGTCGTCGTGCCGCCGGCATCGGTGATCAGGCTGGCCAGCGCCGTCGTGCCACCCACGACACCGCTGAACAACGTCGCCCCCTGGCTGTTGACGGTCAGGGCGTGGGTGCCGTCGACGGTCCCCTGGAAGGTGACGCCACCGGTGCCCGCACTGACCGTGACATTGCCGCCCAGTGTCAGGGCCTGTGCGGTCAGGAAGTCGCCATTGCCCGTGGTGTAGGTGCCATTCAGTGTGACCGCGTCATTATAGGTCTGGCCACCGGCCGTCGTGACCGACCGCAGGCTGCTGGTGCCGCCGGCATTGGTCGTCAGGCTGGCCAGCGCCGTCGTGCCGCCCACGGCGCCGGTCAGCGTCGTCGCCCCCGTGCTGTTCAGCGCCAGGGCATGGGCACCGTTGATGGTGCCCGTCAGGTTGATGGCATTGGCGCCGGCGTTGATCGTGGTGTCGCCGGCCAGGATGAAGTTGTTGCTTGCCGTGAAATCCACGGTTCCGACCGTATAGATACCGTCCAGCGTGACGCTGGTCTCACCATAGGTCTGCGCACCCGTCGTCGATACCGACTTCAGGGTGAGCGTGCCGCCGGCATTGGTCGTCAGGCTGGCCAGCGCCGTCGTGCCACCCACGGCGCCGCTGAGGGCCGTGGTGCCAGCGCTGTTCAGGGTCAGGGCGTGCGCCCCGTCGATGGTGCCCGTCACCTGGATGGCACCGCTGCCGGTGGCAATCGTCGTGGCTCCGCCAAGCTGGACCGCGCCGGCCAGGGTGACGGCGCCATTGGCCGTGGTGGTCAGGTTGCCGTTCAGCGTGGCGTTTTCGCCATAGGATTGCGACAGGGTCGTGGTGACAGCCTGCAGGGACACCGTGCCGCCGGCATCGGTGGTCAGGCTGCTGAGCGCCGTGGTGCCGCCGACCGCCGCGGCAAAGCTGGTGGCCCCGGTGCTGTTGACCGTCAGGGTACGGGCCCCGTCGACCGCGCCGGAGAAGGTGGCATTGCCGCTGCCGGTGCTGACCGTGGTGTTCCCGCCCAGCGTCACGGCACCGGAGAAGGTGACGGCGCTGTTGGTGGTCGCATAGGTGCCGTCCAGGGTAACGCCGCTGCCATAGGATTGCGTGCCCGTTGTCCGCACCGACTTGAAGGAGCCGGTGCCGCCGGTATCCGTGGTCAGGCTGGCCAGCGCCGTCGTGCCGCCGACCGCCCCGCCGACCGTCACGGCGCCCGTGCCGTTCAGCGCCAGCGCGTATGCACCATTGACGGTGCTGGACAGGTTGATCTGGTTGGCGCCCGCCCCGATGGTCGTGTCGCCGCCCAGGGTCAGGGCCCCGGTCACGCCGAAATTGCCTGTGCCGGTGATGGCATAGGTCCCCGACAATGTGGTGGCACCGGTATAGGCCTGGGCGCCGGTGCTGCTCGCACCGGCCGCACTGATGGTGCCGGCCGTGGCGGCCAGGCTGGCCAGGCCCGTCGCGGCTCCCCCCAGCGTGGCGGTGCCGGTGCCGGCCGTCAGGGTCAGGCCCTTGCCGCCACCGGTGATCGTGCCGCTGATGCCGATATCGCCGTTGAACGGGCTGGTGTTGATGGTGACGGCGCTGTTGCTGCCGCCCAGCGTGGCATTGCCCGTGATGGTGACGGACTTGCCGGTCAGGTCGCCGGTCAGCGTCGTATTGCCCTTATACTCCTGCGCACCGGCCGTACCGACAGCGGCCACGGTGATGCTGTTGGCTTCGATCGCCAGGCCGGCCTTGGTCGCATCGCTGCCGGTGGAGTTGAAGTCCTTGGTCAGGGTGACCGAGCCGCCGGTGGATTTCAGCGTGACATTGCCGCTGGTCCCGGCCGAGAAACCGTTGACCATGTTGGTGTCGGTGATGTTGCCCGTCGTCGTGACGACGATGTCACCATTGGTGGTGGTCAGGTCGCCAAGCTGGAAGCTGGTGCCCGACAGGTAGATCCCGCCGACACCCGTCACATTGGCCGAGATTTTCGTGAAGGTGGTATCGAAAGCCGCATCCGCCGAGCCCACGCCCGTGAAGGTGGTCAGATTCAGCGTCTCGCCCGTCAAGGTGGCGCCGCCATCCGCCGACAGGACGCTGCCGGTGGCCGCCAGCAATGTCAGCGTGCCCGTGGCACCGGCATTGATGGTATCCAGCGTCAGATCACCGGTCGTCGCCGTCAGGGTGATGGTGCGGTTGGCACCCGTGGCCGATATGTCGGTAGCCGTGAAGCCGACACTGTTGGTGAAGGTGACATCACCATTCGCCGCCAGCGTGAGGGAGGAAACCTCGCCGGTGTTGGTGACGATCAGGTTCTTGTCGTTGCCGGTCAGGCTGGCATCCAGCGTGTCGACCGTGGTGGTCAGCGTGGTGTCACCGCCGGCCGAACCGCTGACGAAGGTCAGCGCCGAGGCCGTCACCGACACGGTGCGGCCGCCGCCGCTGCTCACGATGTCGGTCGTGCCCTTCAGCGTCACAGCGCCGGTGGTGCTGAAGCTGCCCGAGGATGGCAGCGTCAGGGTGCCGCCGCTTTCCAGCAGCAGGTTGCCGCTGGAAAGCGACAGTCCTTCGACCGACAGATCGCCCGCCGTCTTGATATAGGCCGAAGCCCCCGTCCCCAGCGTCAGCGCGCCGCTGCCCAGCGTGGACGTGCCGGTGCCGCTGTTGGAGATGGAAACGACGGCCGCCGCCTTGGCCGCCGACAGGCCCGTGATGCTGGACACCTTCACCAGCACGGGCGTGCCGTCACCGGTGGCCATATTGGTGACCGCGCCGATATTTCCGTCATTGGCGGTCAGCGACAGCTTGCCTGCGATGATATGGGTATCGTTGCCGACGGTGGTGATGCCCCCGGCGGCCGTGACGCTGGCCTGGCTGCTGCTGGGGGCACCGGTGGAAACGCTGGCGCCGGCATACAGCTTGGTGATGGTGACATCGCCGCTGGTGGTGGACAGGGTGACGTCCTTGCCCGCGCCATCGGTCGATTGCACGACATTGACCACGGCCAGCGGTCCCGCCGCCGTCACGGTGAGCGAGCCGTCATTGACGGTCAGGCCCGTGCTGCTGTTGCCCAGGCTGACGCCCGCGCTGTTGCCATCGGCGAGATGGACAGAACCGGTGCCGCTGGTGCCGCCCAGCAGGGTGACAGCATGCGTATTGACGGCATGTGTGCTGGTCCCGATACCGGTGCCGGCCGTCAGCGTCACGGTGTTGCCCGTGATCCCGGTGCTGGACAGTTCATCATCCGTGATGCTGCCCGAACCCGCGGACAGGGTCACATTGCCGGTACCGCCGCCGCTGGCATCGACGATGCCCACCTGCAGGTTGGAAATGCCCGTGGCTTCGACATTGATGTCGCTGCCACCGGAGACGAGGCGGCCCAGTGAAATGGCCGTGTTGGCACCGGTAACACTGATCACGCCGCCATTGGTGACGATGTTGGACAGGCCCAGTTCCGTGCCCGTGGCCTTCAGATAGGTGCCGAGCCCGGCGGTGGACGATACGGCCGTCAGGTCGCGGCTGTTGACGCCCAGGGCCGCGCTGCTGGAACCGTAACCGGCGGTCGCATTCAGCGTGACGGTGCCGCCGCTGATGCTGCTGCCGTTATTGCCCTGCTGAATCCCGCCGGACAGCGCGGTCAGCACCACCTGACCCTCGCCCATGCCGGTACTGACGCTGCCGGCCGTCCCCGTGCTGCCGATGGTGATGCTGCCATTGGCCGTGACGCGGATATCATTGCCCGCGGCATCGTCCGTGATGGTCATGGTGCCGATCACCACCGTCCCGCCGGCCGTGACGATCGTGCTGCCATTCTTGACGGAGGTGCTGAGCCCGCCGTTCACACCACCGGTGAAGGCGAGATAGGCCGAACCATCACCCGTCACCGTGGCCGAGACGAGTGAACCAGTGCCACCGGCGTTAGATGCCGTGATCCGGAACACGTCACTGGCGGTGCCGATGCCGCTGCCGGCCTTCAGATTGATGCTGGCGCTGGTGCCGCCGGCGGTCAGGCCGATCCCGTTGGAGCGCAGGTGACCACCAGCCTCCAGTGTCAATGCGGCACTGGAACCCCAGCTTACCGCCCCGTCCAGAGTGAGATCGCCCGAACCGGTCTTGACGGACAATGCACCGTTGCTGGTCAATGCACCCGTGGTCAGCGCGCCGGCATTGGAGACATAGGCGCCACCGGAAGCGGTATTCAGCGTGAGGCGGGAAACGCTGGTCAGCACTGCCTGGCTGCTGGTGCCGATGCCGGCACCCGTATAGCTGTTGGTGGCCAGCGACAGGCTGCCGGCCGTGATCAGGCTGCTGCCATTGATGGCCGTGATGCTGGTGGCGGCATTCGTTGTCGTGAAGGCCGCCGTGTTCAGGTCCACGCTGCCGCTGCCGACCGAGATGGTGCCGACCGCGATGTTCCCCTTGGCCGAGATGGTCAGGTTGAGGCCCGTCGTGTCGGAGATGTTGGTCAGGGTCGTGGTTGTGCCATTGTCACTGGCCGTAAAGGTCAGATTGGTTGCGGTGACCGACAATGTACCGCTGCTGCTCGTGTTGTTCTGCGATGTCTTGCGGTCGATGGTCAGGTCGGTCAGGTCGCTGTTGCTGCCCACAACGATGTTGCCGCCGGTATTGATGGTCAGCTTCGTGGCGGTGGTCTTGACCCTGGTATTGGCGTTCGTGCTGGCGCCGATGGCGCCGGCGCCGGCATTGGCGCCGCCCATCGCCGTCAGCACCAGTTCGGCCGCGTCGATAACGGAACTGGTGTCGGACTTGATCGCCGCGTTGGCGGCTGTCAGCGTCACCTTGTGGCCCGTTGCCGTGATGGCGCCGGCAATGGTCAGGTCCTTCTGCTGCTGACCATTACCGGCAGCCACCACCACATCACCGGCCGCATTCATGCTGCTGATGGTCAGGGCTTGGGATTCAGTGAGATAGATGCCGCCCCCGGCTGCCGTCGCCGTCAGGGTCGTCGTGCCGTTGCTGGCGGCACTGATGCCCAATGCCTTGCCATCCGCACCGATGGCACCGGATGCCGTCAGGGTCAGGTCGCCGGAACCGGAAATGAAGCCACCGCCCAGGATGGAGCCATTGACCACATTGACCGTCACGGCGGCACCGTTCAACGACCAGCCTCCATCGGTATCATCGGGCGAACCGATATCCAGATCGCCGCTGCTGATCTGGAAAACGCTGGTGCCGGCCACGGTGATTCCCGCGACCTTGGCCTTCTGCTTCAGGTCGACAAGGGCGCCGTTGTTGGCAGAAATCTTCAGATAGCCGGTGGTGATATCCAGCAAGCCGCCGCCGGTGCCCGCCGTCTGACCAACCGCACCAGAGGAAGCGATCAAATGAACGACACCCGCCTTGATGTATGATGCATCGTCAAGTTCCTGAATACCGGAATTGCCTGACAGTGTCAGTCTGTTGGCAGCACCGATTTCGACACTGTCCACAGTGACCAAACGGTCACCGGTAAAGCTGAAATCCATCCCGGATGTGTCGGTGATCTGGCTGAACACTGTGCCGCCGGTATTGGTGTGGGTCGCCTGGACCTGCACGGTCCCCGCCGTTCCATCCAGCCCCGCGCTGACAATGTCGAACGTGCGGTCCGCGGTGCTGCTAGAACTGGAGTTGGTCAGCGACAATTTGTCGATATGGGTGCTGGACGTGACATAAACGTCACCCTGCGCCTTCAGCGTCACCACAGGGGCGTCGATATAGAACCTGGCGCCAGTCGACCCGAGAAGCATGGCATCCAGGGACAGCGAACCCGCCGTGATGCGGGAGAGGCTGCTGTTGGCGCCGCCGAAAAGCGACGCTTCGGATTTAAGCGTCAGAGTCCCGGCCTTGGTCAGGTCGACAATGCCGACAATCTGCGAGATCTTGGTTTCGAAGGTGAAGTCGAGGCCGGTCGTGTCGGTCACGGCGAGCGCATAGGAGCTGGAGCCCGAGATCGAAATGGTCGCATTACCGGACAGCAGGCTGTAGGCGGCGGCGCCATCGCCCGATGTCCGGCTGTTCTTGATGGACAGGGTCTGCAGGTCGGCAGCGCTGTTATTGATATAAACATCGTCCACGGTGTTGATGAACAACGCCTCGGTATGGGTCCTCAGCGTACTGGCACTCGTACCGGCCGATCCGGTTGCCGTCAGGTTGATCCTGCCGGCCCGCATGGTCATCCCACCACCCAGCGTGGAAATGCTCTTGGCGGTGCCCGTCGTCGTCAGGCTGAGTGACCGCCCCTTCTGGACGTCGATGTTACCCACGACCAGGGATGTATCGGTGCTGATGCTGAGATCAAGACCCGACGTGTCGGTGAACGTATTGATCGTGGTGCTGCCCGACGCAAGGCTGGCAGGCATGTTCACCGTAAGGTTCACGCCGGTAATGCTATATTGGTTGATCGCACTGGAATGCCTCAATGTCCAATCGAACTTGTCCAGATCGGCCAGATTATTCAAATAGACATTCAGGCCGCTTGTCAGCGTCAGGCTTTCCGCCTCGATCAGCAGCGATGTTTCACTAGTGCCGATACTGCCGTTCTCGACCTTCAATGTCAGATCATTGGTGAACAGCCCCCCCGTACTACCGACGGCCTGGGTCAGGTTCCCGTTGGTGACAGCCAATGTGATTGAACGTCCGTCGGAGGTGGTGCGATTGCTTACACCATCCAGTACAAGGTCACCCGCATTCTGGTAATTCACGTCACCCGTAGCATTG
The DNA here is from genome assembly GCF_048066175.1 of Niveispirillum fermenti. Taxonomy (GTDB): domain Bacteria; phylum Pseudomonadota; class Alphaproteobacteria; order Azospirillales; family Azospirillaceae; genus Niveispirillum; species Niveispirillum fermenti. Next base: position 32,584 of record NZ_JBLTXA010000024.1, read on the forward strand.
ATTTTCAACGTGCCGACTGTACCGAAGAACGTCGATTGTCCGCTCTGTGAATTGCCAACGGAGCTGGCCATGATTTCCAGGCGGCCAGCGGTGATCACACTGGTTGACCGACTGGCGTTAACGGTGGCACCGCTGAAGGTATCACCGGACGTCGTGCCGGCCTGCAGCTTCACCGTTCCGGTGCCGACATTGATTCCCGAAACATTGATCTGCTTGGTTGAAAGAACAGTCAGATTGAGGGGGGACGAGGTCTGCGAGATATTCTGAATATTCAGGCCCGATACACTATTGTTTAAAACAGCAACATTCAGACTGAGCGAAGGGTTATTGCTACCATACACTTCATATGTATAGGATCCGCTATTAACCGAACCGGTCGTCTCAAAAGAAAGATCCAGCGTCAGATCGGTCAGGGTTGTTGCGTTGTCCCAACGGACACTGCCACCAGACTTGATGTAAAGTTTCTTCGTATCCACGAAGAACATTGCATCGTTGTTGCCGATACCGCCCGTGTTCGATCCCGTGGCCGTCAGCGAAACCTCACCAGCGGTAATGGTACCGTCTTGATTGTTGCCAGTGATGAAGCTGTAAACGGTGGAGCCGCCGGACCCGGCGCTCCCCGTGCTCTTCAAAGTCACCTTGCCAGTGGTGGACGTCCCGGCATCGATCGAAGAGACACGGATCGCCCGATCGACGCTGTAGCTGAAATCCATGATGCCGGCGCCGCTATTGGCACCCACCGTGGTCACGCCACCCGCTTCGGTGACGGTAACACTCCGCCCCGAGCCGACATTGATGAAGCTGATGGTATTGATGTCTGTGAGAGACGTGGTCTTGTGCGTATTGGTGACCGCCAGTGTGGTCAGGGCCGTATTGCTGTTGTTGATATAGATATTGCCGTTATTGGTGACGCTCAGCGACGCCGCGCTGGTCTTGAAGGCCCGGCTGGAGGAGCCGATGGCACCGCCATCGCTGCCGGTGCCGGTGGCAACCAACGTGACGCTGCTGGCAATGACCGTACCCCCGCCCGAAAGCGACAGGCTGGAATTGGCCCCACCGCCTTCCGTCTTCAGTGTGACCGCGCCGGAGACGACGATTTCGCTGACGGCGATGTTCTTGCTCGCGCTCAGGCCGAAATCAGTCAGCCCGGCGCTGCCAACCACATCGACGGTCAGCGTCGTCCCGTTATCCGTCAGGGCAACCACTTCCCCTGCCGGGCCCGTGATGCCGAAAAGGCTTGCCGTGTTGCTCGCGGTCGTGCTGTTGGTGCTGGCGATGGTCAGATGGGTCAGTCCCACATCGCTGCCAACATAGATGTCGCGGCCGGCCGACACGTCCAGCTTGGTACTGCTGATCAGGATGGGGCTGCTGGACGATCCGATGGACGAACTGGTCCCGGCCGTCAGGCTGACCGATCCGGCGACGATGCGGTCACTGCCCCCGCCGGTCTTGGTGATGGCGCCATCGCCGACGACCACGAACTTGCCGGCCCCCACATTGGCCGCCCCCAGACCGACGGTCCCACCCTTGACCGTCAGCGAGAAATCCAGATCGGTGGCGCTGGTCAATGTCGCAAGGCTGCCGGCACCGCTGATGCTGACCGTCTGACCAGTGCCACTGATCGACACGCTGCCGCTGCCGCTGTCGCGGATGATATCCAGGCTGGTAAGGGCCTGGTCATTATCGATGTCGATGGTGCTCTTACCCTCGACCGTGAGTTTCCCGGTCTTCAGCTTGAGCTGCCGGCTGCTGCCGATGCTGTTGCTGCTGCTGGCCCGCAGGCTGATGGAACCGCCTTCGACCCGCGCATCGGTTTCGCTGTCATCGTTGATGGCACCGCTGGCGGTGATACTGATCGCCCCGGTGCCGCCGCCGGCCTTGATCTCTCCCAGGTCCAGCGCGCCGCTGCTGCTCAGCGTGAGGCTGTCGCCACCGGCCACCACCTTGGTCAGGGTCAGCGTGTCGCCGCCAGTGAAGGCGTTGGCCCGGACATTGATGATACCGGCCGTTGCTTCCGCAACAAGTTCGCCAGCATCCACCTGGAGCAAAGTGGCACTGGTGCCGATGTTCTGCGACGCCTTCAATTCCATCTTGCCGGTGGAACGGATGGTGTTGCTGCTCGTGGAGGAGAGGATGGAGCCCGAAAGGGCCTCCATCGTGAGCGCACCCTTGGTCGTGCCGACAGTACTGGAAGAAATCTCGATGTCGCCCGCAAGCAGCCTCAGCACGATATCGCCATTGCTGGTACGGAAATTATCGGTGAAGGCGCCGCCTTTGCCGACCAGGAGAGCACTATCGGCGTTGGTCGGATTGACAATCGAACTGGCCGTGACGTAGATGCCGGCCTCTCCGTCCGCAAGCCCGCTGCCCGTACCGGCATAGACGGCGATCGCGCGGGCCACGATATCAATGTCCATACCAGCATCGGACGCACCGACACTCTTGGCTGCCTGCAGGTTGACAGCCCCCGCCAGGACGCGGGTGCTGTCACTGCCATCATCCTTGATGGCACCCGTGGTGGACTTGAACAGGACGGTGTTGAGGGTCTTCGTCGACGCCCCCCCCATCGGGGACGGCATGCTGAACTCAAGACTGCCGATATTCACTTCGCCCAGGGTGATGTCGCGGTCGCCGGTGAAGCTGAAGATGTTCAGGCCCCGACTTTCATCCCAACCGCCGTTGCTGATCAGTCGCGTGAAGAGGTAACCGTCCGGCCCGTCGGTCAGGGACACATCCAGGCTCTGACCCGTGATGCCGAACATGTAGTCCGCGTCGGCGTCCTTGTGGGTGCTGGCGATCACCAGCCGGTTGAAATAGCTTTCATTGGCGATGACCAGATCGCCGGCCGTGGTCACTTCCAGGTCTTGGGTACTGATACCCAACGCCGCCCCGTTGGCCCCCACACCTTCCGTCGCCGACAGCTTGAGCACACTGGCCGAAAGGAAGGTGTTGCGGTTGCCATCGTCCAGGATCGACCCTTCGGTCGTCGTGATGGATGCCGAGGGAGGCGCGGCGTTGCCGGTTGTCGAGTCCGCTATGCGCAACCGGCCCAGAACCAGGTTCTTGTCGCTGGTAAAGCTGAAGCTGGTCAGGAAGCTGTTGGAAATATCGCTGATCGTCACCGTGGTGCCATTGTCGGTAACGTCGAATGTCTGGCTCAGCGCGGTCAGCACGAAGCTGTTAGGGGTGGAGCCCGTATGCTTGTTGTTGATGGTCAGCCTGGTCAGGTGCGAATCATTATCAATAAAGAAGCTGCCCGTGTTTGTGACACTCAGCACCCCCGTCCGGGTGTCCAGGCGTGCGGCATCGGCACCGACATCGCCGCCCGCAGTGATCGTGACGCCCGTACCGCCCACCTTGTTGCCGGCCGCGGCAATGATCTTTCCCGATGTGGTCAGCGAAACCGTTCCCGAAAATGTGGCCGTACCCAGGGTGCCGACGGTGGTTTCCGCCCCGTCGCCTTCGACGGTAGCATTGATGGTTGCAGAGGCCAGACGCTTCAGCGTCACCGAACCCGTCTGCGTCAAGGTCAGCGATGAGGCGCTGACCGCGTCGATCTCATTGACCTGGGTCAGCAGGGTCATCGTATGGGTGGCGTTGGTCGCGACGACCTTCAGCTTGTCGCCCGTGATGCCCGTGCCGCCGCTTTGGCTGGTGGTGGTGCCGTCAACTGTCAGGGTGACGTTGCCGCTACCGGCATTGATGGTGCCGTAGCTCAGGTTGTTGGCAACGCTGACATCGATATTGCCGGCACCTGACGCTATGGCGATGTCATGGAGATTGGCGCTGCCCCGGGTCACCTTCAGGACGATGTCGCCATTATTGGCTCTGACTTCGGAGAATATGGTGTTGGCGCTGTCCGACGACCCGGCGTTCGTGAAATATACCCCGCCATTGCCGGCATTGGCCAGCAGGCTGGTCGCACCGACGGCCGTGATGGCGTCGGTGGGGGAACCGATGGCGCCGCCCGCCTGCAGAACCAGACCGCCGCTGCTCCTGATCAGAGTGGCGCTGTCACCATCGTCGATGATGGAGCCGGTGGTGCTTTGCAGGCTGAAATTGCCCGGGCTGAAAGCCTGATTCGTTATCGCGCCAACGGTGATCGTGCCGGTCGCCTTGATCGTGGACAGAACGGTGGAACCGGTGGTGACGCTGTTCAGCGAGAGGGCGCCGGTATTGTCGATATTGATAATACCGGAACCCGACGTGCTGGTCAGGCTGGTGACCGCGGTGGAGAGCGGCGAGCCGGTGGCGCCGATGGCACCGTTGGTCCCCGTCGTTCCCCGTGCGACCAGGGTCAGCGCGTTGCCGGTGATCAACGGGCTGGCGCCCGTGCTGGTGATGTCACCGCCATTGGCGGTCAGGGCCACATCGCCGGACCCGGCATTCAGGATGCCGATGGCCAGTCCCTTGTCGGACGTGAAGCTGAAATTCAGGTTGCCGGGCGAGGAGATGTTGGTCAGCGTCTGGCCATTCGCCCCGTCGGTGACGGTGAAGGCCAGGCCCGTGGCGCTGATGCTGTAGATGTTCGCATCACTGCTGGCCACATGGTTGGCCGTGATGGACAGGCCGGACAGGGCTGTGGCGTTGCTGACATGGATATTGCCGCCCGTGGCGACCGACAGCACGCCCGTGCTGGTGGAAATGGCGGCACCCGAGGCACCGACATGGCCGCCCAGCGCCGACAGGGACACGCTGCCGCCCGTCAGGACGGGGCTGCCGGCCACGTTTGTGATATTACCGGCCGAAGCGTCGATCTTGACAGCGCCGGCACCGGCATCGATGGCACCGGCAAGGCTGACCCTGTCGCCGGAGATCAGGGTGATGTTGCCGCCATTGCTGGTCAGCCGGCCGATATTGGTCAGGCTGGAACCCGCCAGCGAGGCGTCCAGTGTGATGCTGCCCCCGGCGGTCTTGATCTCGTGCGTGGCGCTGGTGAAGGTGATGCCGCCATTGACAGCCGTGGAGCGCAGCGTGAAGCTGTTCCCGGTGCCGGTCTGCAGGTCCAAACTGGTATCCACCGTGATCAGGCCGGTGGCCTCCAGCACGATGTTGGTGGTGGCGTTGATGGCCTCCAGCGTGGCGGCGGCGACCGTATTGTCGCCGGAATCCGCGTCGCCGGCCGCAATCGTGCCGTCACCGGCATTGCCGTTCAGGCTGCCGGTGCTGCCCGCCACAATCTTAAGGGTGGACGGGTCCAGCAGGAAGGTGCCGGTCTTGCCCTTCGCCGCCGTCAGGTCGACCCCGCCGGTCAGGGAGATGCGGTCACGGCTGGACACCTCGGCAAAGCCGCCATCGCCGCCTTCCGCCCCGCCCCTGGCCGTGATGGAGCCGGCGAACGCCGTGCGCATGTCGGACAGGACCGTCACGGTGCCGCCATCGCCGCGCGTGACGGCATCGGCAGCCAGCACGGCGCCGGCGCCGACCGTCACCTGACCGGCAGCCCAGGCACCGTCGCGGTCGCCAGCACTGCCGACGGCGATGGTGCCGCCGCCCAGGTCACCGGAAGCGTCGATGCGGGTGCCGGCCGCCACGGCGATATCGGCGGCATCCACGATCACCGTACCGCCCGACTGGCCGTCCTGGCGCCCGCTGGCATCCACGGTGCCGGCCACGGCGATCTTGCCATCACCGCCCGACAGGACGATGCGGCCATTGCTGCCGGAAATGCTGGTGGCCGTGATGATGCCGTCGGTGTTGACGACATTGTCGATCACACCCTTGACAGCACGGGCCGACAGCACGACGGTGCCGCCCTCCGCCGTGATCTGGCCGGAATTGACGACCAGCGCCTGGGCCTTGCCATCGGCACCCTGCGGCAGATCGGTAACGATGGAACCGGCATCGAAGCTGAGCAGCCCGTCGCCCTGGAAATCCAGCGTGAAGCGCTTGGCACCGCCCAGCGCCACCTTGCCCAGCCGGGCCTGGATGATACCGGAATTGCGGACCGAGGGCGCCACCAGCGCGGCCAGGCCGCTATCCTTGATGGAGATCAGCCCTTCATTGACGATGCCGGCATTCAGGTTGGCGGAAGCCTGGTTGAAGGCATAGTTGCCGGCCAGGAAATCCGCGTCGGTGATGTTGGCCGTGGTGGCGACCAGCCCGCCGACATCGACGCGCGAGCCCTTGCCGAACACCACACCATTGGGATTGACCAGCATCACCGTGCCATTGGCGGTGATCGAGCCGAAAATGGCCGAGGGGTCGTTGCCGACGACACGGTTGAGCGTGACCGACTGCGCCCCGGGCTGCAGGAAATTCACCGTCTCGCCGGCGGCGATGGAGAAGCCCTGCCAGTTGATGATGGCCTTGTCGGTGCCCTGGATGATGTTCAGCGTCTGCGGCGTGGCCGCCACGATGCTGGCCTGGCCGGCCACGACGGTGCCGCCCGTCGGGTTCGCCCAGGCCGCCTGGGTGAACAGTGATGACAGGGCATAGGCGAAGCCGCCCACGGCCACGGCCACGCCGGCCCGGCGCTGGCGACGGGTGCCCTTCGGCCCGCCACGTCCGCCGGGGCCCAGCAGGGCGGCGGCCGATGCCATCAGATTGTCCCGCAGATTGTGCCGCTGCCGACGGGAACCGGGCAGGCCGACCGAAACGGAGGGGGTGGAGTGAGTGCCGCGACGCTTGTCCATGATCAAATCCCCACCGCTCATCAATAATGCATCGTCAGGCTGAAGAAGGCGCGTGTCGGCTTGCCGTTCTCGGTCGCCACGTCCAGATTCAGCGGTTTGTTGACCTCGAAGGTCGCAAACAGGTTTTCATGCAGATTGGCCCGGACGCCACCGCCGGCGGAGGCCAGCGTCACATGGCCGGACGGCCTGGTGTTCGACAGGCTCCAGACCTGACCGCCATCATAGAAGGCGTAGAACTGCACACCGCGCGGCAACAGCGCCAGTTGCGGCGAATATCGCAGCTCGATGGAACCGGCCCAGCCATTGTCACCGGAAATCTCGCCATCATTGTAACCGCGGCCGAAATTCGGCCCGCCCAGCGCGATCTCCTCCGACGCCAGCAGCGGCGTCTTCGTGAACTGGCTGGTGAACGTCGCCAGCAGGCTGAAATTGTCAGAAATCTGCTGCACGCGGGTCAGGTCGGCCGTGACCTTCAGATACTCGGCATGGCCCGCGATGCGGGTCGCCAGCGGATAGCCATGGTCCGTGGCGCCGAAAATATCCAACCCCTGGTGAAGCGTGACGCGGGCCGCCGTGATGCCCTGCCAATTATCGGACCGGTCATAGGAGAAGCCCGCGCGCAGGATGCGCAGCCGGTCCTTGCTGAATGGCAGGTCGGTCAGGTCGGTCTTCACGTTGCGGTATTCGAACTCGCCCACCAGCCGCAAATTCTCCAGCCGCGACCGGATCAGCGGATAGGCGACGGTCGCCACTTCCGACACGACCTCGCTGGCGATATTCAGTGTGGCCAGTTCCCGGCCGGGCTCCGACTGTGAATAGGAAGACGAAAGGCCCACCGTCAGCCCGTTGCTACCCAGGTTGGCCTGATAGTTGCCCGCCACCATCCAGGAGCGCTTGGCCGGTGTCGACATCTTGCCCATCAGCCCCAGCCGGTCCGCGTTCCCGGCAATGGAATTGGCCGTGACGGACGCGATCAGTTCCGAACTGCCCAGATAAGGTGAATTGCGGTTGTCGAAAGTCAGTGACGCATCGACCAGCTTGCGGTCGGCCGTGACACGGATCACCGATCCGCCCACGACATCGGCGGAAGGCTCCAGACTGCCCCGCACGGTCAGGCCCGGCAGGTCGTTGGCCAGCAGCAGCCGGCGCTCGATGGCGGCGATGCTGATCGGCTTCACACCGCGCAGCGGCTCCAGCAGACGCTCCACGGTGGCCCGCGCCGGCCCGATATCCAGATCATAGACGATATCGGAAACCGAACCCTCAACGACGATGATACGGAAAGTCCCGTCCTCGATCGTCTGTTCGGGCACGATGACGCGGCTGGTGACATATCCTTCACCGCGATAACGCAGTTCGATCGCGTTGGCCACGCCGAACAGGTCGCGCACCGTCACCTCCCTGCCGATCATGTCGGCATAGAGGGGGCGCAGCGAGGCGGTGTCGAAGGCCGTATTGCCCTCCACCGTCACGGCATTGAGGGTCAGGCGGAAATTCTCGGCCCCGTCGGGCGCCTCGGCGGCAGAGCCCTGAGGAACGGTGATGGCCTGCCCCGGGGCGGACGGGGTGGGCATCACCGGGCGGGGCAACTCACGCCCCGGCTCCACCCCCGATGGCAGGGTTGGCTGGACCTGTTGCGCCTGGGCCGAGCCCAGGCATAGGCCGAAAGCCAGGGTAGCGACCCCCAGAAGCGCGCCCTTGCGAAGGGCGCCCCTGTCGTGGAAAGGCGGGCGGGAATAATGATTGGCACTACCATTGAATGAAGAAACCATACCCCGCCCCTGGCTTAGAGAAACCCAAATCAAACCGGCCCATAAATCGACCATGTTAATTTGTTAACATGTCCGAGCAAGAATCATACCCGGATATGCCCTTCTCATTCTATGGGCCCGCAAAGGAAGGATCAATAAAAAGCTGACCTCCTTTGGCTCATGTACCGGCCATTATGCGCCATTAACATCACATTAATGGAATGTGACAAAGAAAAATACAATGAAATGTAAAATAAAAAGATACGGAATATGAATAAAATCTTATATTTATCTGATTTTATTTAAAAAACTGTCTCGATTTCTTCTCACATCTTCAGATAATTATTTGAATAAATATCGAATCAGACTTCCCATACCTGCGAAACATCCCCACAATCACGGCAGTCCCCAGGTCAATGCATGCGGGTTTAGGCAGGTTCATTATTCCCGATCTTTCCTTCTTGGGCAAAGTCGAGATAGCCACTCGTCACGATGCCCACCCCCGCCCGCATCGCATGCCGGACCCGCAGAGCGCGCGCACCACACCATTCGGCTAAGCCGCTTGGGAGAGGGGCGGAAGTGAAGTGTGCATCACAGCACGCGGCCACGATGATCAAGAAGCAACCTGGAGAAGACGGCACGGCACCACGCCATCAAGGCGACGGCAGGCTGGCCGTCCGGGATGCGGGATGGTCGGCCGGCAGGACCCGCCGCAGGGCCAGCGTGCGTGTCAGCCTGTTGACCTTCGCGGCATCCATCTCCGCCAGGATGGGCGCGGACCGGCGCTCCTGCATCAGGTCCAGCAGGTCGACAAGGATTTCCGGATCGGTTTCGTTCAGAAGGCGGGCTGCATCCTTCGGCTTCATGTTTTCATAAATGGAAACCAGCCGCGTCAGATCGGCACGTGCCATGGAGGCACGGCGGTCCAGCAGGCCAGCGACGTCGCGCCGCGCCTGTTCAAGGCGGGCAATCTGCGCCGCGGCCTTCATTTCAGCCGCGGCCATCATCTGCGCGCGCAGTTCCAGTTCGGCCTCCCGGTCCGCCAGGGCCTGCCGTTCGGCTGCCAGCAGGTCTGCCAATGCCGGATCGCAGCGGGCCGTGGCCGGCGCTTCGGGTGCCGAGGCGACGGGACCGGCCAGCAGGTCGGTATAGCCCCGGGCCATGCCCGCCGCCTCGGGCGGGGCCGGTGCGGCGGGCATGGCCTGCGCCGGCTCGGCCACTTCCGCGGCGGCATCGCCGATGCGCACCATGATGGTGGCGGCATAGAGCGGGATGGCCAGCGCGGCGGCCGTGGCGGCCAGCGGCAGCAGACGGGGCCCCTGGGTCAGCATCTGCTTCAGTTTGGCAAGATCAAAGGCCACGGATGGTCTCCCGGAACAGGCGCATCGCCGCACGCTCCCCCCCGCCGCCGGTTGGCGTGGGTGAACCCGCCGGCAGCGGGGAAAAGCCGGGCGCGGCGGCAGGAATTGGCGGGGTGGCACCGGCATTGCCGGCCGTCAGCGGGCCAAGCCGTTCCAGCGCGCGGCGCGCGGCATCGCAGGTGCGGTCTATCTCCACCCGCAGCCTTTCGGCCTCTTCCATGCTGCGGTCCAGCTCGCCGGCCATGTCATGGGCCGCCTGGCGCAGGCCGGTGATCGACCGTTCAGCCCCGTCCACCGCGTCGGAGCAGGCCCGCAACAGGCCGCGCAGTTCCGACTGCGCACCCCGCATGGCCGCCACCCGTCCATGCAGGCGCGCCAGGAAGAACAGGGTTCCCGCGAACAGCACCGCCAGGCTCAGGCTGACCAGCGGGGCCAGCGTCTCAACGCTGAAGGAGACCATGGATCACCTCGTCCTGGGTGCCCAGGTCGCTTTCGATACGGATGGCGACCCGGCCGTTGCGCTGGCCCATCTCCCCCTGGAACATCGCCACATGGCCGCAATTCAGCGTGGCCCGCGCATCGGCGCGCACATCCAGCGTCAATTGCGTGCCCGGCTTCCAGGCCAGGATGTCGGCCAGGTCGACCGTGGTCTGTGCCAGCACGGCCGACAGATCGACATTGGTACGGCGCAACTCGCTTTTCAGGTGGTTCTCCCACATGCTGTCGCGGCCGAACTTTTCGCCCATGAACTGCTGCAACAGCACGTTGCGCACCGGTTCCAGCGCCGCATAGGGCACCAGCAGGCTGATGGAACCGCCACGCCCGTCGAGCTGGGCGTTGAAGGTGACGGCGATGGCGGCATTGTTGGACCGGGTGACGGTGGCGAACTGGGGATTGGTCTCGATCCGCTCCGCCGTGAAATGCACGTCGGTCAGCGGCGCGAAGGCCGTGCCCAAGTCGCGCAGCACCATCTTGATGATCCGTTCGGCCAGCGCCCGCTCGATCACCGTATAGGGGCGCCCGTCGATGGGCGCCGGCTCGCTGCGCCGCCCCCCCAGCAGGATATCGACGACGGAATAGATCAGCTCGCTATCCACCGTCAGCAGCAGGGTACTGTCCCATTCCTCGGCCTTCACGACGGTGATCAGCGAGGGCAGCGGGATGCTGGACAGGAAATCGCCAAAGCGCACGGCGGCCGGGACCACGCCCGTCACCTCCACATTGCCCGAGGTCAGGTTGCGGAAGCTGGAACTCATCATCCGCACCAGCCGGTCGAAGATCACGTCCAGCATGGGCAACCGGTCGTAATTCACGAAGGATGAGTTGACGATCTGGTCGATGACGCTGCGTGGCTGCCGGCCCTCACCCTCCTCGAACTGAAGAAGCTGGTCGATCTCTGACTGGTTCAGGGTCTTGTCGGCTTCCGCCGCCAGCATGCTTTCCCATACGGCATGGACATCCTCACCATCCACGCCCCCCATTTCCGGGTCGCTCATCGCTGGCCTCCTATTGCAGGATCAGGGTGCGCAACAGCACCGATTCAACCGGCACCGGATCGGCGACCGCCCGCAGGCGGCGCAGCAGTTCGGCTCGCAGCGTTTCCACGCCGATGCGGCCTTCCAGATCGTTCTCGTCCAGTGCGCGCAGATATTGCTGCATCTCGTCCAGCAACAGCGGCTCCAGTTCCGACAATTTGCGGTTCTGGTCCGGGGCAGTGGTCAGGGTGACGCCGATCTTCATCAGCTTCACCGACGCCGTTGACCGCAGGTTGACCGTCAGTTCCGGCAGCATGACGAAACGGTCGGCAGGCGTGGCGGGGCCGGCCGCTGCCGGCGGGGCGGGCACGGTGTTCATGCGCCCGGCCAGCAGGCCGCCGACCGCCCCCAACAGAAAGACGCCGACAACCACAAATAGATGTTTGCGGATATTGAGACCCGGTGGCGGCAATCTCTTCTCCAGCCGGTCAAATGTACTTTCAGTCATCCCATCCCCCGCCGCAGGACATGCTTCAAGAACGGAAGTATTTTTCCCTGTCTTTTACCATCCGAACTGCATCGCCGTTTTTACGCCCGTTAAAAGTGCGTCGGCTAAGGTGGCTTCCGGTCCACGGGTGAAACATACCGGGGCTGGTTTCCAGAAACGTTAAAGAGCCGAGGCACCAGGGTGGCGAACCTCCTTCAGAACCTGATGGCGCTTGGACCGCGGCGGCTGGTCATGCTGGGCGCGGTCGCGATGGCGGTCTTGGCATCGGTGGGCATCCTCGCCTACACCGTTTCCCGGCCGGCCATGGGCATCCTCTATGCCGGGCTGGACGACGCGGAGGCCGGGCGCATCCTGGCCCAGCTCCAGGCCATGAAAATCCCGCATGAGGTGGGGGGCGATGGCGGGGCGATCCGTGTAGCCGCCGACAGCATCCCCCGCGTGCGCATGCAACTGGCGCAGCAGGGCCTGCCCAGCGCCGGCGGCGTGGGGTACGAGCTGTTCGACAGCCAGGGTGCGCTGGGCCTCACCTCCTTCATGCAGAAGGTGAACCGGCTGCGCGCGACGGAGGGTGAACTGGTCCGCACCATCCAGACCCTGAACGGCGTCAGGTCGGCACGGGTTCACCTGTCCGTGCCCGATGGCGACAGTTTCCAGGCGCAGACGGCACCGCCGGCCGCCTCCGTCGTGGTGCGTACCGTGACGGCAGGGCTGGAACGCTCCCAGGCGCTGGCCGTCCGCCATCTGGTGGCCGCGGCCGTGCCGGGCATGCGGCCGGGCGCCGTGACCGTGATGGATGCCAACGGGGTGGTGCTGGCCGCCGAGGGGGAGGCCGCCGACGGCCTGGCCCTGGTGCGGGCCGAGGAACTGCGCGCCGCCACGGAACAAAGGCTGGCCCGCGCCGTGGAGGAGATCCTGGTACCGAAATTCGGACCTGGCAATGTCCGGGTGCGGGTGGCTGCCGAGATCGACCTGGGCCGGGAGACGCTGCGCGAGCAGATCTACGACCCCAACGGCCGCGTCGAACGTTCCATCCAGTCCGTGAACGAGCGGGAAAGCAGCAGCGACCGCGACCGGGACACGCCGACGACCGTGGAGCAGAACCTGCCGCTGGAGGATGTGAACCAGGGCACGGCTGCCGGTTCGCGCAGCGAGACGGCCAGGGACGAGGAAACCACCAACTACGAGATCAGCAGCCGCCAGCGCGAGCGGGTGCAGGATGCCGGCGACATCCGCCGGCTGGCCGTCGCGGTGGTGGTCAACGGCACCTATGCCGCGGCGGCCGATGGCACCAGCCAGTACCAGCCGCGCAGCGACGCCGAACTGCGCCAGGTGGAGAATGTCGTGCGCACGGCGATCGGCTTTTCCCAGGCGCGCGGCGATCAGGTGACGGTGGAGAACCTGCAATTCCTGGCCGAACCGCCCCCGCCGGGGGATGGCATGGTCCTGGCGGGAACGGGCACGGCCTGGCCTGCCTGGCTGCCCTGGACCATCGCGGCCATCGCGGCCACCCTGCTGGTCGTGCTGGCCCTGCGCCCCATGCTGGGCCGGGCCTTCCCGGGGCTTGTCCCCGAACCGGCGCTGGCCGGTGCCGGGCCCGGCGCACCGCAACTGCCAGCCGATCCGGACACCACACAGGCCCCCCTTCTCGGCCACGATGCCGTGCCGGGCACCGAACTGGCTGCCGGTTCCGCATCGGCCGATATCGACGAGGGTCCCGGCGAGGCCTTCGACGAACTGGTCGACCTGCGGTCGGTGGAGGGCGGCGTCAGCGCCGCGGCGCTGCGGCGTCTGGCGGCCATGGTCGATACCCACCCCGAGGACAGCATCAATGTGCTGCGGGCCTGGATCTATGAAGGGACGAACTGACCCATGCGCCCTTTCCTTTTCGACACCCATTTCCCCAACGACAGCGCCGGCGAGCCGGCCCCGCCGCCCGAACCCGCCTTCCAGACCGGCGGGTTCTCCGAGGAGGATCTGGCCGCCGTCCGCGATCGCGCCTACCGGCAGGGCATGGAGATCGGCGAGCGCGACGGCTTCGAGCGGGGCCAGCAGGCGGCCCGCCAGTCGGTGGAAGCCCAGCGCGCCCAATCCCTGGCCGCCATCGACAAGGCCGTGACGGAGGCGCTGGGCGAGCTGTCGGCCTTCCGGCAGCAGGTGGAGCGCGACGCGGTGCGCGTCGTGACGGCCCTGGTCGCACGGCTGGCCCCGCCCCTGCTGGACGCCGCCGCCGATGCCGAACTGGACGTGCTGGTGAAGGACATCCTGCACGCCGCCATCGGCAGGCCCCGCCTGGATATCCGGCTGACCCCCGCCGCGGTGGAGCGGATGCGGCCGGACATCGACGCCATGGCCGCCCAGGCCGGTTTCCGCGGCGACATCCATCTTGTCCCCGACGCCGCCCTGCCGGCCGGTGCCGCCGCCGCCGACTGGGAGACGGGCGGGGCCGAACACGATCCCCGCACGCTTGAACGGGCCCTGGGCGATGCCATCGCCATCGCCGTCAGCCGGCTGACCCTGGCCGGCCGTACCGCGCGCTGACCCTTCCCGAAACCTTCACGCCCCATTTCGCAAGGATACCAAGCCCATGGCAACGCAGCAGGCCACCTTCCCCGGCGCCAGCCCCGCCCCCGCGACGTCGGAGGAGGAAAGCGCCGCCCCGCAGGAGCGGGAGGAGTTGAAGGCCATCTTCAACGTGCCGGTCAATGTCCAGGTCGTGCTGGGCTGCACCACCATGCCCGTCAGCCAGTTGCTGAAACTGGGACGCGGTGCCGTGGTGGAGCTGAACCGCAAGGTCGGCGAGGCGGTGGATGTCTATGTCAACGACCGGCTGATCGCCCGCGGCGAGGTGGTGATCGTCGACAAGGGTCATCTCGGCGTGACCATGACCGAGATCGTCAAAAGCGAACTCCGGCTGGTGTGAGCCATGGCCACCCGTTCAGAAGGACGGTCCCGGATGCAATCCCCCTTCGCGGCCCGCCTGCTCCGTCTGTTCCTGCCCGTCCTGGCGGCCCTGCTGCTGGCCGCCACGCCGGCCCTGGCGCAATCCATCACGCTGGACGCGGGCCAGGGCGGTGCCTCCTTTTCCGGGCGGCTGGTGCAGATCATGGCGCTGGTCACCGTGCTGTCGGTGGCGCCCGGCCTGCTGGTGATGGTGACCAGCTTCACGCGCATCGTGGTCGTGCTGTCGCTGCTGCGGTCCGCCCTGGGCCTGCAGCAGACACCGCCCAACATGGTGCTGGTGGGGCTTGGCCTGCTGCTGACCGCCTATATCATGGGACCGACCATGGATCAGGCCTGGCGTGACGGGGTCCAGCCGCTGGTCGATGGCCAGATCACCGAGGAACAGGCCCTTGAGCGCACGGTGGAACCGTTCCGCGCCTTCATGAAGGCGCATGTGCGGCCCAAGGATCTGGCCGCCTTCCAGTCGCTGGCCGGCATCGCCGGTGTTCCGCCGGGACAGGCACCACCGCCGGCACAGGCAGCACCGTCCGAGCCCGACCTGCGCACGCTGATCGCCGCCTTCGTCATTTCCGAACTGCGGCGGGCGTTCGAGATCGGGTTCATGCTGTTCCTGCCCTTCCTGGTGGTCGACATGATCGTCGCGGCGGTGCTGATGGCCATGGGCATGATGATGCTGCCGCCCGTGATCATCTCCCTGCCCTTCAAGATCATCTTCTTCGTGCTGGTCGATGGCTGGCTGCTGGTGGCGCAGAGCCTGATCCGTTCCTATGGGGGGACGGGATGAACGACCATCCCCGCCGCCCGCCGCCCGATCCCAATGCCCGCGCCGCAGCCCTGACCTGGCGCCGCGGCGACGACACGCTGCCCCGCCTGACGGCGGGCGGGCGGGGTGCGGTGGCGGAACGGATCGTGGCCCTGGCCTTCGCGCATGGCATCCCCGTGCGCGAGGATAGCGACCTGGCCACCCTGCTGGCCGCCGTGGAACCCGGCAGCGACATTCCCATGGAGGCGGTTCTGGCCGTGGCCGAGGTGCTGAGCCACATCTATCGCCTGAACAACCGGCTGGGCGGGGAGACGATAAAACCCGCCGGCCCCTTCCCTCCTGCCCCCTGACCTTCTTCACGCCCCTGCGGGAGATCATCCGATGCTGAAAGTGCGCACCGACCACAAGGGCCTGAACGGGCTGGAGAAGGCGGCCATCATCCTGCTGGCGCTTGGCGAGGAGCGCGGATCGCGCCTCATGGAACGGCTGGAGGATGACGAGATCCGCGAGGTCTCCTATGCCATGGCCGGCCTGGGCACCGTGTCGGGCAAGGTGGTGGAACGGCTGATCCGGGATTTCACCGAACGGTTCGCCGGCACGGGCGAACTGGCCGGCACCTTTGACACCACCGAACGGTTCCTGTCCAAGTTCCTGACGGGCGACCGGGTGCAGGAGATCATGGCCGACATCCGCGGTCCCGCGGGCCGGACCATGTGGGAGAAGATGAGCAATGTGAACGAACAGGTGCTGGCAACATATCTGCGCAACGAGCACCCGCAGACCATCGCCGTGGTCCTGACCAAGATCCGGCCGGAACATGCGGCCAAGGTGCTGGGCCTGCTGCCGCCCAGCCTGGTGCAGATGATCGTATCGCGCATCATCAAGATGGAAGCCGTGTCCCGCGATGTGCTGGAGGATGTGGAAAAGACCCTGCGCAGCGAGTTCATGGCCAACTATGTCCGCACGCTGGGCCATGACAGCCATGCCATCATGGCGGAAATCCTGAACCGCACCGACAAGACCCTGTTCGACACGATCATGGAACCGCTGGAGCGCCGCCTGCCGGAAAGCGCCCAGCGCATCAAGCAACTGATGTTCACCTTCGAGGATCTGACCATGCTGGAGCCGCAGGCCATCCAGGTGCTGATCCGAAATTGCGACACCGGCGAACTGGCCCTGGCGCTGAAGGGGCTGGACGAGCCCCTTCAGATGCGTTTCCTGACCAACATGTCCGAACGCGCCGGCAACCTGATCCGCGACGAGATCGACCTGATGGGTGCCGTCCGCATCGCCGACGTGGAGCAGGCCCGGCTGTCCATCCTGCGCACCGCAAAGCAACTGGCGGAGGAAGGGGAAATCCTGATCACCGACCGCAGCGACCCGAACAATTCCCTGATCTACTGACCGGCCGGCGGGGAAGGCGAGGATGAGCACGGACAGGTTCGGCGGCCCTTCTTCCATCGCCGCCATCAAGGCGGCGGGTGCCGGCCAGCAGGCGGCCCAGGCCGGGTTGGGGGCAACCCCGCGCCCGCCTGCCGCCATGGCCATGCAGGCCGGTGTCCTGGCCCGCCCGCCCGATATGCCGCTTCACAATGCCGTCACCGTGACGGGGGTGCTGGGGGCCGCCACACCCGATGGCGACCTGCCCCTGACCACCAGCAGCGGCACCCTGCTGTTGCGGCCCGTGCAGGGGGCCTGGCCGTCGGACCTGCCGGCGGGCAGCACGCTGTCCGTCACCGTCGGCCCCGGCGCGCGGGCCGGCAATGTGCAGGCGCAGGCCATGGCCGCGCCCGAACGCACAGGACAGGCCGCCAGCCCCGGCGCCCGTCCCCCCGCCATCGGTGCCGAACAGGCGTTGCGCGGTCTGCTGGCGGCCGGTGGGGATGCCATCATCCGCACGGGTGCCGCGGCGCGGCCCGCCGCCGCCGGCACCGCTGCCGCAGGCGCCACCCCCGTCGCGGCGCCTGCGCAGGTCGCCGCGGCCCCGGCCAGCAATCCGCAACTGGTGGCCAGTGCCGGGGCCGTGCTGCCGCCCCGGGTCGGGCCGGTCATCGCCGCGGCGGCAACGGCCGCGCCCGATGCGCCGCGTGCCGCCGCCGCGGCCCAGAGCGCGCAGGCCGTAGCCGATATCGGCAAGGGCGCCCGCGCGGGGACACAAGACCTTCAGCAGCAGGCGGCCCTGCAGCCGCAGAACGATGCGACCGGCCCCCGCCGGCCCGCCGCACCACTGGCGTCCCCGCCGCTGCCCGACCTGCCCGCGATGGCCGGCGCCCAGGCCGCGCGGCCGGACCTGATCCTGGCCCAGTCCCTGGCCCATCCGGGGATGGTGGCCCGCATGGCCGCCTTCCTGCCGCGTCCCGACCGGCTGGGGGGCGTGGCCCTGCTCCTCTATCTGTTCGGCGCCCGCAATGGGGGGGTGCGGGCCTGGCTGGGGGAGGAGCAGGTGCGCCACCTGACCCGCAGCGAGGCCAAGGCCCTGGCCGGGATCGAGGAGGCGATGACCCCCGCCCCGCGTCTGGCGTCCGACGGGTCGGTCTGGTCCACCCTGCTGGTTCCCTTCATGGATGGCGACCGCCCATCCGTCCTGCTGCTGGCCACCATGCCGGATGTCACCCTGCCCCGCGACCCGGAAACGCAACAGCCGGAGCCGGGAACGGAGGAGCCCACCGCCACGCTCTTCACCCTGGGGCTGGATCTGAGCACCCTGGGCCCGGTGCAGCTTCGCGGGCTGTGCCTGCCGGGCCGGCTGGTCATGGACCTGTCGGTCGCCAGCCTGCCCGACCCGGACCAGCGCGCCCATTTCCAGCGGGTGGTGGACGAGGCGCTGGCCGGGCTGGCGGTCCCGGCCAGCCTGCGCCTGCATTGGGGACGATCCCCCTTCATGGCCGACCTGATGCCCGACGGGGCTGCTGTGACATGCGATGCGCGCGCGTGACTTTTAACGTGGCTTTAAACCGGTTCGTATCAAATTTTAGAAAAATCCAGACCGGAAGAGAGAGCGCCTTCCGCCTTCGTCCCGCCATGGAGGAACCGATGTCCACCGCCGCTTCGCTTGAAATCGAACTGCACCACCTGCTCGACCGGGCCGCCCAGCTTGGCGACGAGCAGGGACTGGCCCGCCTGCATCAGATGCTGACCTGCCTGGCCGAGGGGGCAAGTCTGGTCAGCTACGAACTGGACGTGCCGGACGGGCTGGGCCATGTGCCGGCCCTGCAGCGCACCCTGCTGACCCAGAGCCTGCTGACCGCCACGGCCGCCGGCCGCTGCTGATCCGCAAGGTCGGCCGCCGCCGGGCGGGCGGGCCTGTCAGACCACCGTATTGCGGGCCTTCAGGTTCAGGACATAGGCGATCAGTTCGGCCACAGCGACATAATGCTCGGGCTGCACCTCGTCGCCGATCTCCACACCCGCGTGCAGCGCACGGGCCAGCGGCGGATTTTCCACCACGGGAACCGCATGCGTGGCGGCGACCTCCCGGATGCGAAGCGCAACAAGGTCGCGGCCCTTGGCCACGCAGACGGGCGCCGGCGCCTTGTCCAGATCATAGCGCAGCGCCACGGCATAATGGGTGGGGTTGGTGATGACCACGGTGGCATTGGGCAGTTCGGCGAACATGCGGTTGCGCGCCCGGTCGCGGCGCAATTGCTTGATCTTCGCCTTCAGGTGCGGATCACCCTCCGCCTGACGGAACTCCTCCTTCAGTTCCTGCATGCTCATCCGCTGCTGCCGGCGCCAGGACAGGCGCTGCCACAGAAGGTCCAGCACGGCGATGATGATGCTGGCCGCCAGCACAGCCAGCAGCAATTGCACCGTCACATCGACCAGCAGCAGCGGCAGCGCCGCCGGCGGCCCCAGGGCCATGGCCTCGGCCTGGTCCAGCATCGGGGCGACGACCAGCAGGAAGGCCAGGGTGACGGCGGCCACCTTGCCCAGCCCCTTCAGGAACTCCACCAGGTTGCGCAAGGAGAACAGGCGTTTCAGGCCGCCCAGCGGCGACAGCCGGTTGAGCTTGGGCTGGATGCGCTCGGCGGCGATGACGACGCTCCCCTGCCCCACCGCCCCCAGGAAGCCGGCCGCCAGCAGCAGGCCGGCGACCGGCAGCAGGACAAGCCCGACCCCGGCCGCCACCTCCGCCATCAGGGCAAAGGCATCGGGCGGGCTGGCCAGCACGATATCGCCGGGATTTTCCACCAGGGGCAGGAACGCCGCCGCCAGGCCCGCACCGATGGACGGGCCCAGCCCCCCCACCATGATCAGCGCGGCCAGCACCACCATGGCGGCTCCCGCCTCCCGGCTGACCGGCAGGTCGCCGCGCCGGCGCGCCTCGTCCAGCTTGCGCTGGGTGGGTTCCTCCGTCTTCTGGCTGTCATCGGTCTGTTCGCTCATCTCACCCGCCGAACCGCAGCAGCCAGCCCGCGAAGCCGTCCAGGAAGCCCGTCAGGATGGCGGCGATGGTGACAGCCAGGATGAACAGCCCGCCCAGGATGGAAATGGGCAGGCCGATGAAGAACACCGCGAATTGCGGCATGGCCCGGTTGATCAGCCCCAGCCCGGCATTATAGACGAAGCCCAGCACCAGGAAGGGCCCCGCGAACTGGGCCGCCATCCTGAAGGACAGGGCCACCGCCTCCGACGTCATCCGGGCCAGCATGCCCATGTCGGGCAGCGTGGCGGCCGGCATCAGGCGGTAGCTGTCGACCAGCGCGCGGATGACGGCATGATGCAGGTCGGTGACGAAGATCAGCACCAGCCCGCCCAGCATCAGGTAGGAGCCGGCCACCGACCCGCCCTCGAACCCCGTGCCGGGCAGGGCGAAGATGTTGGACAGGCCCATGGACTGGGAGATGACCTGACCCGCCATCTGCAGGCAGGCGAACAGGATGCGGGCGCAGACGCCCAGCACGGCCCCGGCGATCAGTTCGGCGAAGACATGGCGCAGCAGGTCGGTAACGGCGTCGGGTGCGGCGGCCGGCAGGCCCGGCACGATGGCGGCCAGCGCCAGCGACAGGCCCAGCGCCGCCGCCAGCCGCGTCTGCACGGGCACCGCCATCTCCCCGAATCCGGGCAGCATGGACAGCGCCGCCCCCACCCGGACCAGCACCAGCAACAGGCCGTAGATCTCGGCCGTCAGCAATTGGACAAGGGGCAGGGTCATATCTGGTCGATGGTGGTGACGGGGGCCTTGCGGTGCAGTTCGGAATGGCAGATCACGGGCGTGGACGGGCTGACCCGTTCCAGCAGCGACCGCACGAAGGGCCGCGCCGCCGGCGTGACCAGCACGGCCGGCCAGTAATCCGACGTGGCATGGGCCTGGATGCGCGTGCGCGCCGCCAGCAGGAAATCCTGCACGGTGGAAGGCGGCATCACGAACTGCCGGTCCTCCCCCTGTTCGATGATGTTGTCCAGGAAGGCCTGTTCCCATTCCGGGCCGACGGTGATGACGGGGATCGACCCGTCCGGCATGGCCAGGGCCTGGCATATCTGCAGCGAAAGGCGGGAGCGGACATGCTCGGTCATCAGCGTGACGTTGCGGGTCCAGGCCGCCGCCTCGGAAATGCCTTCCAGGATCAGGGGCAGGTTGCGGATGGATACCCGCTCGGCCAGCAGCGCCTGCAGCACACGCTGCACGACCGACAGGCTGACCTGACCGGGGATCAGGTCGGCCACCAGCTTCTGATGCTCACGGTCCATCTCGTCCAGCAGCCGCCGCGTGGCGGCATAGCCCAGCAGGGTGGGCATATGCTCCTTGATCACTTCGGCCAGGTGGGTGGTGATGACGCTGTCGGGATCGACGACGGTGAAGCCCTTCAACTCCGCCTCCTCCGCCTGCACCGGCTCGATCCAGCGGGCCGGCAGGCCGAAAGTGGGTTCGCGCGTGTCGGTGCCGGGAATGTCGATGCCCTGGTTGCGCGGGTCGATGGCCAGCATCTTGCGCACCTGCACCTCTCCCTTGGCCACCACCACGCCCTGAATGGAAATCTCGTAGATGTTCATGGCCACGGCCGCGCTGTCACGCAGGCGCACCGACGGCAGCAGGAAGCCGAATTCGGTGGCGAAGCGCTTGCGCAGCCTTCGCACCTTGGCCGACAGCCCGATGGCCGGATCCAGAATCAGGGAGATCAGGCCGCTGCCCAGTTCCACGCGGATATCATCCACGCGCAGCATGTCGGCCACCGGCTCCTCTGCCGTCGGCGCCTTGGCGGCCAGCAGCTCGTCATGGCGCTTCTGTTCGGCCAGGCGCGCGGCATTGCGCGGCAGATACCAGGCCAGCCCCCCGGCCAGCGCCGCCAGCACGAAGAAGGGCAGGAACGGCAGGCCCGGCGCCAGCCCCAGGAACAGCAGCAGCCCGCCGGCCACGCCCAGCGCCTTGGGATAGCCACCCAACTGGTTCAGCAGCGCCTGATCGATGGACCCCTGGTTGCCGCCCTTGGACACCAGCAGGCCGGCGGCCAGCGACACGATCAGCGCCGGGATCTGGGTCACCAGACCGTCGCCGATGGTCAGGACGGTGTAATTGTGGGCCGCATCCCCGAACGCCATGTCATGCTGGGCGACACCGATGATCAGGCCGCCCAGCACATTGATGGCCGTGATGATCAGGCCGGCAATGGCATCGCCCCGCACGAATTTGGAAGCGCCGTCCATGGCGCCGAAGAACTGGCTTTCCTGTTCCAGTTCCGAGCGCCGCCGCCGCGCCTCCGTCTCGTCGATCAGGCCCGACGACAGGTCGGCATCAATGGCCATCTGCTTGCCGGGCATCGCATCCAGCGCGAAGCGCGCGCCCACCTCCGCGATGCGGCTGGCGCCCTTCGTGATGACGATGAAATTCACCAGCATCAGGATGCAGAAGACGATCAGGCCGATGATGAAATTGCCGCCCATCACGAAATCGGCGAAACCCATGATAACATGGCCGGCCGCATCGGTGCCCGTATGGCCTCCCGACAGGATCAGCCGGGTCGAAGCCATGTTGAGCGCCAGCCGCAGCATGGTGGCGACCAGCAGCACGGTCGGGAAGCTGGAGAAATCCAGCGGCTTGTTGATCCACAGCGCCACCATCAGGATCAGAACGCTGATCGCCATGGACAGCGCCAGCCCCCCATCCAGCATCCAGGTCGGAACCGGCAGGATCAGGACGGTAAGGATGAAGACCAGCCCCAGCGCGAAGAACACATCGCGGTGGCGCATGCCTTCGGGCAGGGCGGTGGCGGCAGACATCGGGCGGGCTTCTCCGGCTTTATGTCCGGCAACGTTACCGGCGCGCGGTAAAACTGGGGTTCAAGTCACCGCGTCCGGGCCGGCAGGGCCCAGGGTTCGCCGGCCGGTTCCGGCTTGCGGCTGCGGGGCGGCGGCATGTCGGCCAGGTCATTGCGGCGCAGCAGCACCAGCCGCAGGTTCGCGGCCACCCGGTCGAAATAGGCGCTGCCCCTGTCGGGTGTGCGCGAATGGTAGTGCTTGACCGACCGCGTCCAGTTGCGCAGGTCGCCATGGAAGGCCTTCAGCATCCCCGCCGCATAGGCCACGTTCGCCTGCGGGTCGAAGGCCGTTTCCAGGTCGGGGAAGGCCGCGGGATGCCAATGGAGATTGACCTGCATGCAGCCGACATCGATGGACCGCACGCCGCGCCGGCGCAGCGCCCGGACATGGGCCAGCGCCGCCTCCTTGCTGTCGAAATAGCGGCCCCTGCCCTCCGCGTTGACGGTCCAGGGCCAGACTGTCAAGCGGCCATCCACCTCCCGTCCGGATTCCGTGACGCCGATGGCGATCAGCAACCGGCCCGGCATGCGCATCTGGCGTTCCGCGTCGCGGATGGCGGACAGGCAGGCCACGGCATCGCCGGCCCCGGCGGCGGAAACCCCCGACAGCAGGGCCAGCATCAACAGGGCCGCCCGCCCCCTCATGGCGGCACGCCGCCGATGCGGGTGATGATCTCCTCCCAGAAGCCTGACAGCACATGGAACATGAAGGGCAGCGCCAGAACCACGGTGACCATGATGGCCACGATCTTGGGCACGAAGGACAGGGTCGCTTCCTGCACCTGGGTCAGTGCCTGCATCAGGGAGATGCCGAAGCCGACCACCAGGGCCACGACCAGCGGCGGCGTGGCTGCCCAGATCACGGCCCAGATGCCGCTGCGCAGCAGGTCCAGCACGTCCGCCTGGTTCATCGGCCCGCCCCCGTCATATCGGCATGCGCATGATGTCGAGATAGGCGTTCACCAGCTTGTCGCGCACGGTGGTGACGGCCTGCACCGTCAGTTCGGCCGACAGGGTGGCCTGTACGACATCCTGGGCACTGGCCTTGCCCTGCAGGCCGGCGGCGGCCACCTGCTCGCCGTTGCGCATGGTGGCGATGGCGTCCTTGACGGCCTTGCCGATGATTTCCGGAAAGGACCCTTGCGCCGGGGCGGCGACATCGCCGGCCCCGGCAATGCCGGGCATCTTGCCGGCGGCATAGGCGTTGGCAACGCCGGAAAGGGGGACGACGACCATGATCGGATCTCCTGTCGCTTGGCCGCGGTTCAGCCGCGCAGCATGTCGATGGTGCGGCCCAGCATGGAGCGGGCCTGCTGCATCACGTTCAGGTTGGCGTCATAGGAACGGCCGGCCTCCCGCATGTCCATGGCTTCGACCAGGCTGTTGACGTTGGGCATCTTGACATAGCCGTTGCCGTCGGCCGCAGGGTGACCGGGATTATATTCCAGGGTGAAATCGCCCATGTCGCGCCCCACGCGCTTCACCGCCACCAGATCGGCCTTCAGCGCCCGGTCCAGCGCGCTGGAAAAGACCACCGTCTTGCGCCGGTAGGGGTCGCCGCCGGCCACCTCGGATGTGGAATTGGCATTGGCCATGTTTTCCGCCACCACGCGCAGCCGTGTCGTCTGGGCCTTCATGCCGGACGCGGCAATACCGAAGGAAGCGGCGAGATTATCGATGCTCATGACGCGGGCCTCCCCCTCAACGGCCGGTGTAGGCGAAGCGCATCATGCCCACACCTTTCTGGAACAGGTTGGCCGCCAGATCATACTGCTGGCGGACCTCGGCGGTTTTGGTCATCTGCTCTTCCAGGATCACGCTGTTCCCGTCGGGTGCCGTCTCGTAGACGGCGGCGCGACGGTCATCGCGGAAGGCGGCGGCGGGGCGCAGGGGTTCCAGATGCGCCGCATCGGTGCGCACCGGACCGGCCCCCGCACCTTTCAGCGCCTCGGCAAAGGTGAACGGCTTCAGGTCGCGCGCCCTGGCGCCCGGCGTGTCGGCATTGGCAATATTCTCTGCCAGCACCTTGTGCCGGGCCGACAGGTAATCCATGCGGCGGCTTGCCAGGTTGAACAGGCCGATGGTTGACAGATCCATCTCGGCAAAACTCCCCTTCACAGGCGGGATGCAGCCGGGATGGTTCCATGCGGGGCTTAAAGCCGCGTTTAAGCGGAAGGGACGGCGATGGGGGCTTTTAACCGGCTTTAACCGCGCCGGCCAAGGATGGGGGCACAGCAGACCCACCACCGGGAAACAGCCCGCATGACCATCCTGGCCGGCCTTCTGGCCGATATCCAACAATTGCCCGGCCCGCGTTTCCATGGCCAGGTCGTCGCCTGTTCCGGCCTGTCGATGGAGGTGACGGGCGTGGAACGCCGCCTGTCGGTGGGCGATGGCTGCATGGCCATCACCCGCGACGGCCGCACCGTCCCGTGCGAGGTCGTCGGTTTCCGCCAGGGTCGGGCGGTGCTGCTGCCCTTCTCCTCGCTGGACGGGATCGGCCTGGGGTCCAGGGTGGAAGCGGGGCGCGCCTCGGGACTGGTCCGGCCCGGTGACGGCTGGCTGGGCCGGGTGGTGGATGCCTTCGGGCGCCCCATCGACGGCAAGGGCCATCTGAACCAGGGTGATGCCAACCGGCCCCTGCGCGCCATGCCGCCACCGGCCTTCGACCGGCGGCGCATGGGCGCGCGACTGGAAACCGGCATCCGCGTCGTCGATGCCTTCACCCCGCTGTGCCGGGGCCAGCGCCTGGGCATCTTCGCCGGATCGGGGGTGGGCAAGTCGACCCTGCTGGCCATGCTGGCCCGGTCCAGTGCCGCCGATGTCAACGTCATCGGCCTGATCGGGGAACGCGGGCGCGAGGTGCAGGAATTCATCCAGGACGATCTGGGGCCGGAGGGACTGGCCCGCAGCGTCGTGATCGTGGCGACGGGCGACCAGCCGGCCCTGGCGCGGCGGCAGGCCGCCTATCTGACCATGGCCGTAGCGGAACATTTCCGTGATGGCGGGCGCGATGTGCTGTGCATGATGGACAGCATCACCCGCTTCGCCATGGCCCAGCGGGAAATCGGGCTGTCGGCCGGCGAGCCGCCCACCACCAAGGGCTATCCGCCCAGCACCTTCGCCGAACTGCCGCGTCTTCTGGAACGCGCAGGTCCCGGCCGGGAAGGGACCGGGGACATCACGGGTATCTTCACGGTGCTGGTCGATGGCGGCGACCATGACGAGCCGGTGGCCGACGCCGTGCGCGGCATCCTGGACGGCCATATCGTCATGGATCGCAAGATCGCGGAGCGCGGCCGCTATCCCGCCATCGATGTGCTGAAAAGCGTGTCGCGCGCCCTGCCCGGCTGCCATTCACCACAGGAGAACGAGACCGTGGCCGGCGCCCGCGCGCTTCTTTCCCGGTACGAGGCGATGGAGGAGATGATCCGCCTGGGTGCCTATCGCGCCGGCAGCGACGAAGAGGTGGACCGCGCCATCAAGGCCAATCCGGCGCTTCAGGCATTCCTGAAGCAGGGCAAGGCGGAAACCACCGCCGCCACCCGGTCCTTCGCCGTGCTGGATGCCATCCAGGCCGACCTTTCCGCACCGGCCCCGCCGCCGCCCGAACCGGCCGGCAAGCCAGGCGTTCCGGCCCGGCGGCGGGGGTAGCGCTAAGGAAGGCGTTGTCCGCCCCTCACCACCGCCTTGTCGTGGCCAGCGCCATCAGGGTGGATGGATCGATGGTGGTGCGTCCGCTGCCGGACAGCAACT
The DNA here is from genome assembly GCF_048066175.1 of Niveispirillum fermenti. Lineage (GTDB taxonomy): Bacteria > Pseudomonadota > Alphaproteobacteria > Azospirillales > Azospirillaceae > Niveispirillum > Niveispirillum fermenti. Next base: position 59,050 of record NZ_JBLTXA010000024.1, read on the forward strand.
GGATGGCGGGGCTGGAGGCCACCGCCGCCGCGCCGTCGCCATTGATGTCGTACATCATCATGAACCGCTCGACGAGCTTGGCGACCTCTGCCGGGTCCGCCAGCTTCTTGATGTCGAGCCGGCCCTGCAGGATCGTCACCTGCCGGTCCAGGTCGATCTGGGCGGCCTGGTCGGGCAGGCCCAGTGCGGTGCGGGCGAACTCGGCCAGCGCTTTGTCGGCCAGCACCTGATACCAGCTTGTGATGCCGCCGGCCTTGCGCTGGAAATAGAGGCCCAGGCGCAGGGCCTCGTTGGCATTGCCAGCTGAAACCTCGAAGCTCTGCGTCTCGTATCGTTTCACGATGTCGGTGACGAAGGCGGGGCTGCCGCGCCGCCTGGCGCCGCTGTTGGCCGTGCCGAAGGCCAGCGCCAGCGCTTTCTCCCGGTCCCCCGCCTTGGCCGCGAAACTGCCGGGATCGGCCGGGTCGCTGGCCAGCACCAGACGCAGCCGGTTGGTGTCGGCCGCCATATCCTCCAGACCGAAGGCCGTCAGCACGGGCACCAGCAGCCGTCGGTCCGCCAGCAGGTCGCCGGCCGTTGTCACCGCCGGCAGCTTCGCGGCCAGTTCGGCCAGCCCGCGCCGGACATCCGGCCGCGCGGCGAAGGCCGCCCTGTCGCGGTCATAGGTGCTGGTCATCATGTCCCACTGCACCCGGCTGGCGACCGGGCCGCCGCGCGGATTGCCCTCATAATCCCAGACATCGAAAAAGTCGCGGCGGAACTGGGCCTGCGTGGGGGGCAACCGCATCTCGGCGAAGGGGATGGTGTTTTCCAGGTCGCGGGCCTGCGAGGCGGCATCGGCCGGGCCGATCGGCGGCGGCAGGCCATAGACGGTGCGCACGACGGACGCCATGTCCGGATCGTCCATCAGGTCAGCCCAGCTTGCCTTGTCCGGCAGCTTGCGGCTGAAATCCAGCATGATTTCCAGCGCCTTGTTGCGCTGACCGATCTCGCGCTCGAAAAGGGCGGTGACATAGCGGTCGGATATCTGACCCACAAAGGACGGCCCGGATGTGCCATTGCCCGCAGCGGGGCCGAAATTGAAGGCACCCGCCAGTTCACGGAACCGTGGATCGCCCATGCGGTTGGCAACGGAGCCATTGTCCGACAGGTCGCTTTCGAGCACCTTGCGGACCAGGGCCTGGGAATTGACCTGATCCTCCAGCCCGAAGGCACGCATCACATAGGTGTAAAGCCGGCGGTCGGACATCAGGTCGTCCACCGTGCCCACATGCGGCAGGCGGGCACGGGCATAGGCCGTGTCAGCGCTGTTGACGGGGTCGGCCATCATCATGGCCTTCTGCCGGTCCTGCGTGCGCGTCAGCAGCCGCCATTGCAGCAGGGAGGAACCGGAACCGCCGGTGACCAGATTGGCGCCGAAGCCCGTGATGCTCATAGCTCCACCTCCCGCCGGCCGCTGGTGCCGGCATCGCCGGCCCCCTCCTCCGACGGGACATAGCCCGGCGGGATGCGCAGCAGCACATTACCCGTGCGGGTATCGATCACCTCGGTGAACAGCCGCCGCGTCTCGGGGTCCAGCATCACGCGATAGGGACGGAAGGCGGGCGATGGCTCCGGCACTGATACCGGTGCCGGCGGCGGCTCCGGTGCCTCCCGCTCCCGCTTTTCAGACGACCGAACGATCGGCACCATGGGTTCGGCCGGCCTTCGCCGTGCCGCGTCCGGTCCGGAAACCGGTTCAATCGCTTTCGGGTCACTCATGGTCCCTCCACCCGCGGCCAGGCACGCCGCGTCAAGACCGGTCTTGCGCACCCCCGTCACGGGGACGCCTACATACCAGCCGCCCGTTCTGGCAGCGGTTCGACCGGGGCTGCCGGCATGGGCGGCAGCAGGATCGCCTCATAGGCGATGACGGGCCGCAGGGCCGCCAGCGCCTTGTAGAAATCACCGTCGCGTACGTAACGGTCCGCGTCGGCCAGGTGATAGGTCATGTCCGGGTCACGGATTGCGGCATGCAACTGGGCGATCAGCGCATTGTACAGCGGCCTTTGCTGCTCCGCGTTGGGCGGGTCCAGCAGCATGGCCTGTACCGCGTAATAGGTGCGTTTGACCGGTGTCGTCGCCTCCTCCGGCTGGAGGATCGAACGGCCGGTCATTACCTGGGCATGGTTGGCAACGGTGACGGTATTGCGATGGCGGCCATTTTCGATCACCACACCGTTCACGATGAATTTCTCGAAGGGCTTCAGCTTCAGCTTTAGTCCCATGGAACACCTTCCAGATCAACACGCGGGGCCAGATCAACACGCGGGGCCAGATCAACACGCGGGCCCAGATCAACACGCGGGCCCAGATCAACACGCGGGCCCAGATCGACATGCGGGCCAGCCCGGCCTCGGACCGGCATGCGGACCGGATCAGCGCGCGGGCGCCGGTCCCAGCCCCTGCATGACGGCCCGGTTGACATCGACAAGCGGCGAAAGCGGATGGTCGGTGGACAGGGCCTGGCCGCTATACCGGTCGACCCAGAGGCCCAGCGAGATCAGGCCCGCCTTCAGCGCATCCGGCAGCAGGTTGCCCGTATCGGACACATCGGCGATCAAGGTGATCCAGAGCCGGCGGTTGCGATCGATGGCGCGGATCCGGGCCATGGCGTCGTTGCTGCGGGTGGCCGTCTCCAGATCCATGGTGACCTGCTGAAAGACCTTGCGCTCCAGTTGTCGGGGCGTGGCCGTGTCCATGATGGACTGTCTATAGGCTGCGACGCTCATTATTCCTTATTCCCTTATCAAGAAGAGATGAAGGGATAATAACACCCGCCTATTAAAAGGCGGTGAAATGCAAAATAAAAGCAAATATTCAAATAAAGAAGGCCGGCCTTTCGGCCGGCCTCCCTTCCCATGAACGGTTCCGTGGGCTCAACGGAACAGCGACAGGATGTTCTGCGGTGCCTGGTTGGCGATCGACAACGCCTGGATGCCGAGCTGCTGCTGAACCTGCAGGGCCTGCAGGCGGGCGGACTCTTCATTCAGGTTGGCGTCGACCAGCGTGCCGATACCCTCGTTCAGGCTGTCCACCAGCTTGCTGGTGAAATCGGCCTGCAGGTCCAGCCGCTTGCCGACATTGCCGAACTCGGCCGCAGCGCTGATCACGGTGTCCATGTGGGTTTCCAGCGCCAGAAGCTGGGTCTGGGCGGCGGCCGCGTTGGCGGAACCGTCGGCACCGCCGCTGATGGCGGCGGCCAGACCGGCCACGAAGGTCTGGACGGCTGACATGTCCTGGCCATCGATCGTGTCGGTCACCGCCGTGATGGCGGCACCGCTGCGGTTGATCGACACGGTCAGGGTCCGGGTGTCGGCATTGTCCAGCAGGTTTTCACCATTGTAGCTGGCGCTGTCGATGGTGTTCTGGATGTTGGCGGCCAGGCTGTCCAGTTCGTCGCCGATCTTGGCGTGATCAACCGAGGCGGAGGTTGCCAGCGAAAGCTGGTTCTTCACCTCGCTCAGCAGCTTCTGGATGTTCTCGGCACCCACGCGGGCGGTCTGCACCGTGGCGGCGTTGATGGCGATGTTCTCGTTCAGCGCCTTCAGCGCCGACACGTCGGACTTCATCACGGTGGAGATGGCCCAGTAGGACGAATTGTCCTTGGCCGTCGCCACCTTCATGCCGGTGGAGATACGGTCCTGAACCGTCTGCAAATCCTTGCTGGTCTTGTTCAGGGTCTGCAGCGCAACCATCGCGCCGACATTGGTCAGAATAGAAGCGGCCATGATCGTTTCCTTCGTGGATGGATGATGGATCAAGCGCCTTCTGACGCAGCCACCCCCGGGACCTCATGGGGTTTCCGACAGGCCCGGGAGCTGTTTCGACTTTGGCAGGCCCGGATTAAATCCGCTTAAAAAGCGGTATCCTTCCGGAGACATACGCCTTTAGTGTCCGTCCGGAAAATCTTCCATGCTCCCGACGTTTTGCATCCCCTTTCCTTCGCACCGCCATCACCCGTGCTGTGGCCGGGCCCGGTTTGGAAAGCAAGGCGCTTGGGCATTCTGGATCCCGGCCACAGCACGGGTGATGGCGGTGCCGAAAGCAGAATGGTGTAAAACATTGAAGTGAAAAAAATTCCCGGACAGACCCTTGGGATTTAGAGATTATGGTCGATGCGGCCATAACCGGGGATGGCGCGGGGACCGGCGGTGCCGGTTCGGCCATAGACCCCATCGGCGCGCTGGCGTTCCGCCACGCGGCCCAGCCGGCGGGCCACGGCCGTCACGGCCTCCTGCGCTGCCTGCAGGGCGATGGTATTGGCCCGCGTGGCGGCACACAGGCGGGCCGCGGCAAGGCGTACCCGTTCCGGCGGCGCCGGGTCGGTGTCGGCGGCTTCCTCCCGGGCATCGCCGGCGGGGGCCAGGACAGGGGCCGCCGGATCGGGCGCAAAGACCGGCAGCGGCGGTGCGCGGCTGGCTTCCCGCAGCAGGATGCCCAGCTGTTCGAACAGACGGCGCTTGGTGTTGAAATAAAGCTCCAGCCCGTCGGTACGGGCCGTCGACACAAGGTCGGTTTCCTCGTCCAGCAGGGCGGCCAGCATCTCGAATGCCTGCGCCAGGCGCAGCCGCATGTCGGGGGACAGGTTCTCGGCATTCATCGGTTCACCCTTCCTGCGCCTGGCCATACTGGGCGATCTGGGCGCGGACATGGCCGGCAATGCCCAATCCGCCGCCGCTGGACGCCATGCCGTCGGCCACAGCTTCCAGCATCATCGACCGGAACACCTCCTCCGCATAGCCGCCCCCGAACAGCCCCTCCGTCGATACACCTTCGAACATGGAGTTCAGCGCCTGGGACAGCAGCAACGCCTCGAACTTGCGGGCCGCCTCGGCCGCCCCGGCCGGCCCCGCCTGGGGCAGCGGCGGCTGTCGGATGCCGGGGATATCGGCGATCTCCATCACATCACCTCCAGTTCGGCATGAAGGGCCCCTGCTGCCTTGATGGCCTGCAGGATGACGATCACATCGCGCGGCGTGGCGCCCAGCCGGTTCAGCCCATTGACAAGGTCGTTGAGCGAAACCCCGCCCTCCAGCACATTGATGCGCTGGCCCTCCCCCTCGTCCACGGTGATCTGGGTGCGGGGAACGATTGTGGTCTGGCCCTGCTGTGCGAAGGGTCCGGGCTGGGAGACCTGGGGAGTCTCCTCCACCCGGACCGTCAGGTTGCCCTGGGCGATGGCCACCGTGCTGATCCGCACATTCTCGCCCATGACGATGGTGCCGGACTGCTCGTCGATGACGACGCGGGCGACCTGGTCGGGCCTGACCTGGATCGTCTCGATCCGCGTCAGCAAGGCGGCGACGTCACCCTGATAGGTGGCAGGCACGATCAGATCGACCGTCGTGGGGTCGGTGGCCCGCGCCGTGCCCGCGCCCAGCGTCTGATTGACGGCCGTGGCGATGCGGTTGGCCGTGGAGAAATCGGGATTGCGCAAGGCAAGCCGCACCCGCGACAGCGAATCCAGGTCGAAATCGACCTCACGTTCCACGATGGCGCCGTTGGCCACCCGGCCGGAAGTGGGAACACCCTTCGTCACGCTGGCTGCCGCCCCCTCGACGGCATAGCCGGCCGTGGCCACCGGGCCCTGCGCCACGGCATAGATCTTTCCATCCGCCCCCATCAGGGGCGTGGCGATCAGATTGCCGCCCGCCAGGCTCTTGGCATCCCCCATGGTGGAGATCGAGACATCGACCCGCGTGCCCTGACGCGGGAACGGCGGCAGCTCCGCCATGACCATCACGGCCGCGACATTGCGAGTCTTCACGTTCAGGCCGGTAATATTCACGCCCAGGCGTTCCAGCATGCCTTCCAGGCTCTGCTGCGTGAAGGGAGAGTTCTGCAACCGGTCCCCCGTGCCGTTCAATCCGACAACAAGGCCGTAGCCCAGCAACTGGTTGCCGCGGACGCCCTCCACCTCCACCAGATCCTTGATGCGCATCTGCGCTGTCGCGGCCAGGGGAAAGGCCAGCAGGCCGGCGGTGATCAAGGCGAGAAAGCCACCGACATGGCGAGGTTGAGCCATTTCCGACCCCACAAGATGTAGTTGATGGCCACATCATAGCGCGATGGGGTTAAAACGGCTTTTCCAAGACAGATCATCCGTTCGCGTTAATACTGGTTTAATTTTCGGAGTCGATCCCGACTTGACTACGACATCATAGGTAGCCATTGCTCGTCTGTATCAGGACATCGGACGGAAGAATGACAGAAATACAACCAAATTAGAAGTTTTTTCTTCGACCGAAATCGGTCCTGTAAAATTCCTGTAGAATTTTACTTAAATCAGGAGTTGGGGCAATGCGAGTCTTGTTGATCGAGAACGATCAGACCATCGCTGGGGCAATCTCCCGCGCCATTGGCCGCATCGGCGTTCGTTGCGAGCAGCAGTCGCAGGAAAATGTGGAAACATTGATTGCCGAACGCGATGGGTCATTGGAGAACTACGACGCGATCCTGGTGGGCAATGCCAGCAGCGGCGATACGTTCATCGCCAGTCTGCGGGCCAAGGTGGGCGCGGCGATCATCGTCAGCCTGCTGGATCACCGCTGCGTCAACTCCACCATCCAGCATCTGCGCGCCGGTGCCGATGACGTGCTGGTCAAGCCGATCAACCCGCAGGAGATCGAGGCGCGCCTGCACGCGGTCCGGCGCCGGACGCATGGCCATTCCTCTCCGGAACTGACCGTCGGGCGGCTGACCGTGTTCCTGGATGGCCGGGACCCGGCGGTGGACGGGCAGCGCCTGCGCCTGTCGCACCGTGAACATGCGATCTTCAGCGTGCTGGCGCTGAATGTGGGCCGCGTCGTCTCCAAGGAGAAAATCTACGAAACGGTCTATACCCTGTCCGGGTCGGACCCGCTCGACAAGGTGATCGACGTCTATATCTGCAAGCTGCGCAAGAAGATCGCCGAGGCGACGGGTGGCGACAAATATATCGAGACGGTCTATGGCCGTGGCTACAAGTTCGAGGCCCCGCCCGACGAGGACCGCGACCCCGGCGACCCGGCCCCGATGAGGGCCGGCCGCCCACCCATCCCCGCACTGATCAAGACGCCATCGACCATCTGCGCCCGCGCGTGATGCCTGCCGTCTTTATCAGCTTATACCATGCGGTGATCAGACCCTGTTGGTTCTGATCACCGCCCGCAATCGCCGGCGCCAACATGCCAAGGGCTTGGGCGCGCCGCACGAGCGGCACGGCGGCAGTCGCCGCCGTACCCATCCGCCGAAGGTTTGACCTTTGGCGGATGGGTAAAAGGTCTAATCAGCGCAATTAGGTCGCCCCCCGGCCCGGCGGTCAGAAGGGCAAAATCACATCCAGGACCTGCTGGCCCAGCCGGGGCTGCTGCATGTCCATGATCTGGCCCCGGCCGCCATAGGCGATGCGCGCCTCCGCGATCTTCTCATAGGAAACGGTGTTGCGCGTCGTGATGTCCTGGGGGCGGATGACCCCGGCGATACGCAGTTCGCGCAATTCATAATTCACGCGCATCTCCTGCCGGCCGGCAATCACCAGATTGCCATTGGGCAGGATGTCGGTCACCACGGCGGCCACCTTCAGGCGGATATTCTCCTGCCGGTTCACCGCCCCCGCGCCATTGCTGCTGCCGGTGGCATTCAGATTGACCAGATTGTCGGGGTCGATGCTGTTCGGCAGCGCCGTTTCCAGCCCGAACAGGTTGGGGACGCCCATCTTTTCACCCGCCCCACGGGAACGGGAGGTCTGGTTGCTGATCCGGGCCTGTTCGGCCATGTCGACTTCCACGGTCACGATATCGCCGATCTTGCTGGCCCGCATGTCGCGCAGAAAGCCGCGCACATCGGCCTCCCACAGCGAAGCGGCCTGACGCATGGTGGTGGACCGTTCCGGCATGGGCATGGTGACGCCCGTCGCCTCCGTCTGGCGGCGCGGATCATCGATCGGCGTCATGTCGGGGGCGCGGCCGATATGGTCGAACCGATCGGCACACCCCCCCAGCAATGGCACCGCCAACAAGAACGGGGCCGCCAGCATCAGGGCCGTGGGTCGGAGAATGGACATGGGCGGGCCGTTCCTTCTGTCAGGCGATTGGCTGTCTGGCGATAGGGCGGCCGGTCATTCGGCCGCGGAAACCGTGTCCGGACCGGTGACCGTCGCGGCCAGGGTCCGGTTGCTGTCAAGGTTCTGGACCCTGATCATCTCGCCCAGGGCACCATCGGCCAGCGCCCGGCCGCGCGCCGTGATCAGCAGGGCGCCCTGGCGGTATTCCAGCGTAACCGGCCGGTTACGCTGCACGACGGGCTGGGCCGCAATGGAACTGGCGGGCACGGGCCGGCCAGGGGACAGCACCCGCCGCGCCTCCATACCGATCAGGCCGGCCCGGTCGGTGATGGTGCGTTGCCCCACCTGGTCGGTACGGACCGGTATCAATGTCAGGTCCCCGTCGGTGATGATCTCACCGGGCGCCATCCGCCGGTTGGGAACCGGTATCTCGATCTCCGTCCATATCTCGCCCTCCACGCGCTGGCGCTGGTGTGGGCCGGACAGGATGGCGGCGAAACGCCGGCTGCCGGGGTCGACATTCAGTGCCTCCACCTTTTCCATCCCCCCGGCAATGGCGGTGACGATGCGCAGCCGCAGCTCGCCCTGTCCCAGGGCACTGCCATAGCGGTTGTGGATGGCCGCGCGCAAAAGCGCATCGGCGTCCGCGTCGGCCCGGGCCGGGACGGCAGGGCCGACCGCCAGCAGCAGGGCCAGCGCCAGGGGGGAAAGCAGGTGCCGCATCCTCCGCCTCACCGCATCTGGACCAGGGTGTTCAGCATCTGGTCGCCGGCTTCGACGGTGCGGCTGTTCATCTCATAGGCGCGCTGGGCGGAAATCAGGTTGGTGATCTCCTGCACGATGTTGACGTTGGACGCCTCGACATAACCCTGGCGCACCGTGCCGAATCCCAATTGCCCCGGGATACCCAGAATGGGCACGCCGGAAGCCGGGGTCTCCAGGTAGAGGTTGCCCCCCACGGCCTCCAGCCCCGCCTCGTTCACGAACATGGCAATATCGAACTGTCCGACATTGTCCGGCTCGATCTGGCCGTCGACATAGGCCAGGACCTCACCATTGCTGTTGATCATGACGTCGCGGGTATTCTCCGGCACGGTGATGCCGGGGCTGATCTCGTACCCGTCGCTGTTGACGATGGTGCCTTCCGGCGACAGCTTGAAATTGCCGGCCCGGCTATAGGCCGTCTCCCCCGTGGGCAGGGTGACCAGGAAATAGCCGCGGCCGTCCAGCGCCACGTCGTAATCCCCCTCCGTCCGGGTCAGCGTGCCCTGCACATGCTGGCGCGCCACGGCCCCCGGCTTGACGCCGAGGCCAAGCTGGATGCCCGCCGGCACGATGTCGCCCTGGTCGGACGCGGTGGCGCCGGGCCGCAACTGCGACTGGTACATCAGGTCCTGGAATTCGGCGCGGGACCGCTTGAAGCCGACGGTGTTGATGTTGGCGATGTTGTTGGAGATGACCTCCACGTTCATCTGCTGGGCCATCATGCCGCTGGCGGCGATGTCGAGCGTGCGCATGGGTCTGTTCCTTCTGGCAGGGCCGGCGGGCGTCGGCGATCAGGTCGCCGGGCCGCCGATCTTGTTGATGGCGTTGCGCTGGCGGTCATTCTCCGCCTCGGTCAGCTTGTTGGCCTGGCCGTAGGCGCGCGTCAGGTCGATCAGCCGCACCATTTCCACGATGGGCTGGACGTTGGATCCTTCCAGGGCGCCCTGGACGATCGTGACATTGGTGGCGGGTTCAGGCGTGCCCGTGGCGGTGACCAGCCCGTCGCCGCCACGGGCCAGTCCCTGGGCGCCCGGCAGCGTGTATAGGCCGAGGCGGCCCAGTTCGACGCTCTGTATCTCCTGCCCCCCGCCTTCGACGGTGTAGGAGAGGGTGCCGTCGGCGGCGATGGTCAGCGGCCCGACATCCTCCGGCACGGTGATGCGGTTGCCGTCGGCATCCAGCACGGGCCGCCCGTCCACGGTGATCAGGTCGCCTTCCAGCGACCGCCCCAGGCGGCCGTCTCGGCTGTAGCGCGGGCCGTCCGGCGTTTCGATCTGCAGCCAGCCGTCGCCGCGGATGGCGATGTCCAGCGGATTGCCGGTGGTGGACAGCGCCCCCTCGCGCGTGTCGGTATAGGTGGCCCGGTCGATGACGAAGGCGGTGGGATCGGCCCCGCGGCCGGTCCGGCTGACGAAATCGTCAAAGACCGGCCGTTCGGCACGGAAGGCCGCCGTATTCATGTTCGCCACATTGTTGGCGGTGACGTCCAGCATGCGGCGCAGCGCCATCTGTTGTGACAGCGCGACGTAAAGCGCGTTTTCCAAGGTTCCGGCCTCCAGCTTCATCCGGCGGCCGAACCGGTGTCCCGGATCGCATGGCCGCTGCTTTGACCCGGCTTTAATGTGCAGCGGCTAGGTTAAATCCGCGTTCAAGATCGGCTGCGGACGGGCAATGAGACAGTTTCTGCGCATCCTGATGACCTCGCTTCCCGCCGGCCTGTGCCTGGCGGGACCGACCTGGGCCGGGCCGATCCCCGTCGATATCCGCGTGACGGGGGCGGTGACGGAACTGCTGATCGACAGCGGCGACCTGACACCACGCCGGTTCCGCCGCGACCAGTGCGGGGCTTTACTGTCGCTGCCGCTGGCGGAAGGCGACGCGCTGGACATCACCCCGGCCGCGCATGGCGGCGGGCGCATCCGGCATGTCGAACTGATCGACCGGCGGACGCTGAACGTCGCCACCCAATGCAGTGCCGTCATCACGATCTGGCGGCGGGACCGGAAGATGGTGATGACGGTGGCAGCACCCGTGACACCGGGGCGCAAGCCAGCCCCGCCCGACCCCGCCGACCGGACCGCATCGACACCACCACCCGGCGCCGGCCAGCCCATCCCACCGGAACTGACGCCGGCGGAGGCGGAATTCGCCCGCAAGGCCGTTGCCGATGGCGCGCGCGAGGCCATGACCCCACCCGTGCGGGAACCCGCAGCACTGTCGGCGACACCCCATGACCCGCGCCTGCCTGACCCCGCCTGGGGCCGGGAAGCCACGCTGGTCGATCTGGCGGCATGGCGACAGGGGCCGTTCCTGGCCACACGCGACCGGCTGCGCCTGGCGCTGGCCCAGGCCGCCCCCGGCGATGAGGGACCGCTGCGCGATCTGGTCCGGTTTCATCTGGCCTGGAACCGGGGTGTGGAGGCATTGGCCCTTGTGCGGGAGCGGTTGCCCGGCGATACCGGCCAGCCGCTGACCGCCATCGCCGCAATCCTGGCCGACCCGCGCGACCCGCTGGCCGACCGGGTGCTGACGCCCCCGTCACTGCGGGCCGGCGACGGCCCGTTCTGGGCCGCCATCCTTCTGGAACGCCGCGGCCAGGGTCGCGACGCTGTGCGGTATCTGCCGGCGGCGGCCCGCGCCCTGCCCTCCCTGCCGCCGGACCTGCGCCGGACCCTGGGCCTTGACCTGTTGTCGATCGCGGCCGAAGCGGGGCTGGACGGCATGGCGCGGGCCATCGCACGCACCCTGGACCCGGACGCCACCGACCCGGTTGCGCAGGCACGGCTGCATGCGGAGGTGGGCCGCCTGCATGCCGCAGCCGCGCGCCCGGCCCTGGCGCTGGCGCAATGGGATCAGGCGGCGGCATTGGGCGGGCCGGCCGGCGCGCAGGCAGAACTGGCGGCCCTGGCCCTGCGGGTTGAACGCGGGGAGCAGACCAAGGCCGACCGCCGGACCGGGCTGATAACGGCCATCCGTGACTGGCCTGGCAGCCCGCTGGAAGCCGACAGCCTCTGGCAACTGACCCTGCTGGAACAGCAGCAGGGCGACACTATCGGGGCGCTGGAGAAGCTGCGCCTGCTGGCCCTGCGCTTTCCCGACCGCCCCCCGGCCGCCATGGCCGCACAGGCCGATCTGGCCGTCGACCTGTTCGACGGGCTGGCCGGCGACGCGGCCGCACAGGTTCCGTTGAGCGAGCGGATCACCGCCTTCCAGCGTCATCGCGACCTGTTGCCCGCCGAGCCCGCCGGCTGGGCCGTGCGGCGGCGCTTCGCCGCCATGCTGTCGGCGGCCGGCGTGCAGCGCGCCGCCAGGGAGGAACTGGCGCGGCTGACCGAACAGGTCCCGGCGGCGGAACGGGCGGCCATCGCCCACGATCTTGCCATCATGGAACTGGCGGCGGGCCACGCCGCGGCCGCCCTGGCCGCCCTTGACGGCGCCGGCGAGGACGCGGCACAGGAGGAGATACGGCGCGGGCGTGGATTGCGGGCCCGCGCCCTGCTGCTGGCCGGTGACCCCGACGGCGCGCTGGCGGCCATGGGCGACGCGGCCGGCACGGACAGGCTGGCGATCCGGGCGGCGGGCCTGTGGCAGCGGGGCGAATGGGGTGCTGCGGCGACGGCGTACAAGGCGCTGGCGGCCGAAGGCCCCCTGCCGCCGCGTGACGCGGCACGGCTGGCCCTGGCCGCCATGCTGGCCGGCGATCCCGCCGCACACCACATCCTGGCCGGACAGGACGCGGCCCTGGACGGGCAGGGCTGGGCGGACGGGCTGCGGTTGCTGGCGCGGCCCGTGCCGGCCGCCGATGCCGGCGAGGCGGCCCTGCGCGGCCTGCTGGACGATGCCGCCGCCCTGGGGCGCCTGGTCGGACCGTCCGGGGCCAACTGAAAAGCAGGTTTAACCGCGCCTTGTCAGGATGAGGCCTTCTGCCGTCGCCTTCTTCGGAGATATCGCGATGAACCTTCTCATCGGCGCGACCATCGTCTTCGCCTCCGTCCTGGGGGGGTTCCTGGCCCTGGGTGGCCACATATCGGTGCTGCTGCAGCCCTTCGAGGTGCTGATCGTCTGCGGCGCGGCGCTGGGCGCCTTCGTGATCGCCAATCCCTGGCAGATCATCAAGGACACGGGCGGCGGCCTGCGCGCCCTGTTCCGTGGCACGGCCCATCGCCGGGCCGATTACCTGGAACTGCTGGCCCTGCTCTATACCGTGTTGCGCACCGTGCGCACCAAGGGGCTGATGGGGCTGGAAAAGGATATCGAGAAGCCGGCCGACAGCACGCTTTTCCAGCAATTCCCCCGCACGCTGGAACAGGAGCGGGCCGTTTCCTTCCTGACCGACTATCTGCGGCTGATGTCGCTGGGCGCCGACCGCGTGGCGGAGATGGAAGCGCTGATGGACGAAGAGCTGCTGACCTTGAAGAAGGAGCTGCACCGGGCACCGCGCAGCCTGCACACGGTGGCCGAGGGGCTGCCGGCGCTGGGCATCGTGGCCGCCGTGCTGGGCATGATCAAGGCCATGGGCGCCATCTCCGAATCGCCCGATGTGTTGGGCCAGTTGATCGCCGGCGCCATGGTCGGCACCTTCCTGGGCGTGCTGCTGTCCTATGGCGTGGTCGGGCCACTGGCCGGCGCCATGAACCGCATGCGCGACGAGGAGATGAAATTCTTCCATTGCATCAAGGCGGCGCTGGTCGCGCATCTGCACGGCTCCGCCCCGGCCGTGGCTGTGGAGCATGCGCGCAAGGTGCTTTATGCCGAGGTGCAGCCGAGCTTCCATGAAGTGGAAAACGTGACCACCAACGCCGCCCAGCGCATGGGCGAACGGCAGAAGGCGGCCTGACCCATGGCGATCAGCGGCCGTCTCACCCGGACCAGCATCATCATCCGCCGCCGCCACGCCGAGGAGGAGGAGGAGCATGGCAACGGGTCGTGGAAGATCGCCTATGCCGACTTCACGACCATGATGATGGCCTTCTTCATGCTGCTCTGGCTGGTCAACATCACCTCGCCGGAGCAGAAGGAGGGGATCGCCGACTATTTCAACCCGATCAGCGTGTCCAGCAGCAATTCCGGCGCCGACGGGCAATTGTCCGGCCAGAGCGTGGCGGAGAGCGGCAGCCTGACCAGCAGCGCCAGCAGCGCGTGGGAGACGATCCCGGCCGCGCGGGTGCCGGCCCTGTCGCCCCCCGGCCCCGATCCGCAGATGCGGGAGGGAGAACCCGGACAGGAGCGGGGCCAGCCGGCAGGACAGGATGGCGCCCAGGGTGATCTGGCGCTGGGCGAGGTGGCGGGCGGCGACATCCCCGCCGGCCCCACCATCGATCCCGGCCTGGCCGAGCAGATGGCCCGCGTCGCCATGGAACAGGCCGCGTTCGAGCGGATCGAGGCCGAACTGCGCGCGATCCTGGCCGACGGGGGGGAGCTGTCCGGCCTGTCGGAAAGCCTGCTGTTCGACATCACGCCCGAAGGTCTGCGCATCCAGATCACCGACCGGCCGCATTTTTCCATGTTCGATGTCGGATCGATCGACCTCAACGGCCGGGCGGCCGCCCTGTTGCGGGTGGTGGCCCAGGCGCTGGCCCCGGTACCCAATCCGGTTGCCGTTGCCGGCCATACGGACGGCCGCGCCTTCGCCGCCACCGCGCGCTACGGCAATTGGGAATTGTCATCCGACCGCGCCAACGCGGCCCGGCGCCTGCTGGCTGCCCACGGCATCGCGCCATCCCGCCTGGCCCGCGTGGAGGGACTGGCCGACACGCTGCACCTGTTCCCGGCCGCACCGCAGGACCCGCGCAACCGCCGGATCTCCATCATCCTGCTACGGCAGGTACCGCTGCCCACCGGCGCGGCCCCACAATAGGCGCCGGTTTTATCCGGCTTTAAGCAGGCCGCCCTATGATGGCGGACGGTGGGAGAACCCATCGGGTAGGTCCAGGCGCCAGACGGGGCGCCACCCCCGGCTTGTTGCCCAAGGCCCCCGAACCGGTCCCGGCCGCCGCACGAGAACCATCCCCCGGACAAGGGTTTTCCAACCGATCCCGAAAACGGAGTTCGTTCCCATGAGCATCTACAGCGCAATGAACTCGGGCGTCAGTGGCTTGGCAGCGCAAAGCGCCAAGTTCAGCGCCATCTCCGACAATATCGCGAACTCCGGCACGGTCGGGTACAAGCGCACGAACGTCCAGTTCGCCACGCTGGTCACCAACAATTCCAGTGCCGGCACCTATTCGGCCGGCGGGGTGGAGGCGTCGCTGCGCACCGAGGTATCGCGCGGGGGCATCGTCACGCGGTCCACCGTGGCGACCGACCTTGCCATTTCCGGCAACGGCTTCTTCGTCGTGGGCACCAACATCGACAGCAACAACATCCAGGGCACCACCCATCTGCTGACCCGCGGCGGTTCCTTCCGGCCCGATGCGAACGGCAACCTGATGAATACCGGCGGCTATTACCTGCAGGGCTGGCCGCTGGACAATACGGGCCAGGTGATCGGGGGCGGCGATCCGTCGCGCACCAGCTTCGAGGGTCTGCAGACCGTCAGCCTGGGCAGCCTGACCGGCACGGCGCAGGCGACCACGGAAATCACCTTCGCTGCCAACCTGCCGGCCTCCAAGACGGTGGAGGCGCCCGGCCAGCCCTTCTCCACCTCCATCGATTATTATTCGCCGCTGGGCTTCACCAGCAAGCTGGAGCTGGAATGGGTGCCCAATCCCAATCCGGCCCCCCCGCCCCCGGCCGTCGCCACGCCCAGCAACATGTGGACGCTGAACGTCAAGGACGGCAACACCACGATCCAGACCGTGCAGATCGAATTCAATGACGGGATCGGCGCCAATGTGCCGGCCGGCCGCATCAAATCCATGGATACCGGCACCAACGGCGTGATCCCCCTCACCTTGAATTCCGGTCAGGAAATCCAGTTGAACCTGGGGGAGAACGGCGCCGGCCTGACCCAGTGGGGCGACCAGTACGCGCCCGGCACCATCAACAAGGACGGCGCCGGCTATGCCCCGCTGGACAGGGTAGAGATCGGTTCCGACGGTGTGCTGACGGCCATCTACCGCAATGGCCTGCGCCAGGCGGCCTACAAGCTGCCCGTCGCCAACGTGACCAATCCCGACGGGCTGATCCGCGCCGACGGCAACGCCTTCCAGGTCAGCCGGGCGTCGGGCGACTTCTATCTCTGGGATGCCGGTGCCGGTTCGGCCGGGACCATCGATGGCGGGGCGCTGGAGGCGTCCAATGTCGACATCGCGGAGGAACTGACCAGCATCATCGAGACGCAGCGCGCCTATTCCTCCAACGCCAAGATCATCCAGACCGCGGATGAGATGATGGACGAGATCACGCGCCTGATGCGCTGATCCCAGGCCCCTCGCCAGAAAGGCAGCCAGCATGAGCATCGGTCTTGCTCTCCAGACGGCTCTGAGCGGCCTGCAGGCCAACCAGACCAAGTCGGCGATCCTGTCGCGCAACATCGCCAACGCCACCACGCCGGGCTATACCCGCAAGGAGGCGGTGCTGACCTCCGTGTCCATCGGCGGCGAGGGGCGCGGTGTCCAGATCAGCGACATCCGGCGCAATGTCGATGCCTCGCTGGCACGGGAGGTCAGGGTTCAGGCCTCGGCCATGGCCGCACAGTCGGCCCGGGCCAAGATTCTGTCCGTCTATACCCAGACCATCGGCCAGCCGCAGGAGGAACGCAGCTTCAGCGCCGCCCTGGCTGCCTTGGAGCGGGCCTTCCAAGGGCTGGAGGACCTGCCCGAGAGCACCACCCAGCAGCGGGCCGTCGTCGATGCGGCGGTCACCCTGGCCGACCGGCTGGTCGCCACCGATGCGGCGGTGGCCCAGGCGCGCCAGCAGGCCGATGCGGGCATCGGCGACGCGGTGGCCGGCATCAACGGCGCCCTGAAGCGGCTGGAGGAACTGAACCGCCAGGTGGCGGTGCGAACGGGCAGCGGCCAGGACACCTCCGAGCTGGAGGATGAGCGTGACCGCCTGCTGGATAGCCTGTCCGAGCAGATCGACATCCAGTATTTCACGCGCGATGCCAACGCCATCATCGTCATGACGACCGGCGGGGTGACGCTGCTGGACGACACGGCGCGGCAGATCGAATTCACCCGCACGCCGGTCATCGCCGCCGCTGCGACCTATCCCGGCGGCCTGTCCGGGCTGCGGGTGGACGGGGTGGATATCGCACCGGGCGGCGGCTATCCCAACCCCGTCCGCGGCGGCCGGCTGGAAGGCCTGTTTGCTGTGCGCGACCAGATCATGCCGGAAATGCAGCGCCAGGTCGATGAACTGGCACACAAGCTGGTCACCGGCTTCCAGAATGCCGACCCTTCCGTCACGCCGGGCACGCCGCCGACCCATACCGGCCTGTTCACGCTGGGCGGCGGCACAGGAAGCGTCACCGGCATGGCCGGGCTGATCGGGGTGAACAGCCTTGTCCGGCTGGACATGGGCGGCGATCCGTCCCTGGTCCGCACCGGCCTGCATGCCCCCGCCGGCAATGTGGGCGACACCACGCAGGTCCGCCGCTTCCTGGAGGTATTTTCCGCCAACGTCTCCTTCGACCCGCAGGCGGGGCTGATGACCAGCGGCACGATCAAGGATTTCGCCAATGCCGCCATCGGGCAGCAGCACACGGTAAGGGCCGCCGCGGAAAACAGCACACGGTCGCTGGACATCCAGCTGGAAACCGTGCGGGCCACACGCGAAGGGCGGGAGGGTGTGAACATCGATGAAGAGCTGCAGGAACTGATCGTCCTGGAACGCAGCTATGCCGCGAACGCCCAGATCATGCAGGCCGCCGCCCGCATGCTCGACAAGCTGTTGGAGATTTGATCCATGACGCTGAGCACCGTTTCCACCCTGTCCCTGGCCCGCCAGATCCGCAACAATGTGCGGCAGACCCAGACCGAGATGCAGACCCTTCAGCAGGAACTGTCCACCGGCCGCCGGATCGACGTGGCCGGCAGCCTGGGCAGCCGGGCCGCAGCCCTGCTGGACCTGCGCAACGTGCGCAACGAGATCGGCCAGTTCCAGACCGCCATGGCCGCCCAGGCGTCCCGCATGGCCACCATGCAGGACGCCCTTTCAGCCATGCGCGAGGCGACGACCAAGGTGCGCGACCTGGCGCTGGCGGCATCGGGCGGCGGATCGGAAACGACCATGTCGGTGATCGACGAGGCGGCGCGGGATGCGCTGCGCACCGTCACCAACATGCTGAACAGCTCTATGAGCGGCCGGTTCCTGTTCGGCGGCACGCGCTTCGACCAGACACCCATCCAGGCCGCGGACCAGCCGGCCCCGTCGGGCCTGTCACCCGACGGGGCCGTGCAGCAGGTCCTGGCCGGCTTCGGTCCCATCACCAGCGCCGCCGATGTCGATGCGCTGATCGACGGACCGAACGGGCTGACCGCCCTGTTCGATGACACGCGGGTCCCGGCGGCGGGCAATTTCTCCAACACCTTCTTCCATGGCTCCACCGACCCCGTGGTGGCGCGGGCCGAAGGGTCCGTCACCGTCACATACGGTGCCACGGCCGGCGATCCGGCCGTGCGCGACATGCTGAAAGGCCTGCACCTGCTGAACGCCATCCCGGCCGGCAGCGTGCCGGACGCGGCCTATCAGCGGGTGGCTGAGCGCGCCTGGGGCCTGATCAACAGCGCCACCCAGCAATTGACCGAGACGCAGAGCATCCTGGGGCTTGAGGAACAGACCATCACGCGCACGCAGGACAGGCTGGCCGTGGAACAGACCCTGGTATCCACCCAGATCGTCAGGCTGGAAGAGGCCGACCCCTACGAGGCCACCCTGCGTCTGGACGTGCTGCGCAACCAGTTGGAGGCGACCTTCGCCGTGACCAGCAACCTGGGCCGCCTGTCGCTGGTGAACTACCTATAAAGCTGTCATGCCATGTCCCGGTGATCGCAACCGATCACGGGCCTCAAT
>NZ_JBLTXA010000025.1:0-73129 GCF_048066175.1 Niveispirillum fermenti
ACCCGTGCCCGTGCTCGGGTCCGTCGGGGTCGTGCCGGTACCGCCCGTGCCGCCCGTGCCCGTGCTCGGGTCCGTCGGGGTTGTGCCGGTACCGCCCGTGTCACCTGTGCCGGTGCTCGGGTCGGTCGGAGACGTGCCGGTACCACCCGTGTCACCCGTGCCGGTGCTCGGGTCCGTCGGAGACGTGCCGGTACCGCCCGTGTCACCCGTGCCCGCGCTCGGGTCGGTCGGCGTCGTGCCGGTACCACCCGTGCCACCCGTACCCGTGCTCGGGTCCGTCGGAGACGTGCCAGTGCCGCCCGTGTCACCTGTGCCCGTGCTCGGGTCCGTCGGGGTTGTGCCGGTACCGCCCGTGCCACCCGTGCCGGTGCTCGGATCCGTCGGCGTCGTGCCGGTACCGCCCGTGTCACCTGTGCCGGTGCTCGGATCGGAGATGTCGGCGTTGGAGCGGGCGGTGGGGTTGGGGGCGCTGGCAGGAGAGATGCCGGGGGCGGCGTAGGCCGTGGCGGGGCTGGTCGCGGCGGAGGCGATCTGGGTCGGGTCGGGCGCCGCCATGATCCCTGCCGTATCGCCGGCAACCATTTCCGTACCCGAAACAGCGATGCCCGAACCAGTGGCTGTGCCCTGTATCTCCTGCGCAGGCACGATCTGGCCCGCACCGTCGATTTCCCGATCAAGGGCGCGGACCGGGCCGGCCGGTGTCTGGTGGGCGGGCAAGGGGAGCCCGTTGTCGCCTGTTCCGCCGGTGGCCGTGGTGAAGGTCTCGCCCGTACCGCCTTCCTGCTGGCTGCCGTAATGAACGGTGCCCAGATAGGCGTTGCCCGGTTCGTTGGGACGCACGGCCTCGGCCGCGGGACGTTCCAGGGCCTTCAGCGGCCGGTCGGGCGCATCGGCGACGCTGTCGCGGATGACGGGGGCCTTAGCGATGGGAGCGGTCTTGTCACCGATGGGAGCGGCCATGGCGGTTCTCCAGCCAAATGGATGGTGGGCGGAAGCTGGTTTTGGTTTTTAAAAAAGGAAGGCGGATCAGCGTTCGCGGAACGCACCATCAACCGTCGTGTAAATCGGCTTCAGCAGATATTGGATCAGTGATTTCTCGCCCGTCGTGATATCGGCTTGCACCGTCATGCCGGGGACCAGGACGTGATGCATCTCCTGGCTTCCGACATGGTTGGCGGCCAGTTTCACCCTGGCCTGGTAATAAGGTTGCTTCTGTTCATCAAGAAAGGTCGTGGGCGACACGCTTTCCAGCGTCCCGTCCACGCGGCCGAACCGGGTATAGTCGAAAGCCTGGATCTTGACCTTCACCGTCTGGCCCACCTTCACGAAGCCGATATCGCGCGGAGAGACGCGGACCTCGGCCACCAGTTCGTCATCAACGGGGACGAGCCGGGCAACCACGCCGCCGGGCGAGATGACACCGCCAATGGTCTTCACGGGCATCTCCTGCACGATGCCGCGCATCGGCGCGGTGGAGACCAGGCGTTCCACCCGATCTTCCTGCCCGTCCAACGCCTTGGCCAGTTCCGCCAGCTCGGCGTTCACCACGCCCAGCTTATCGAGCGTTTCCTGCCGCAGCCGGGTGTCCAGTTCGGCCAGGCGCGAGGCATTACCGTTCAGGTTGCTGCGCGTGGAAGCGATGACGCCTTCCAGCCGCTGGCGTTCGGACATGGCCGCCGCCCGCTCGCGCTCTGCTTCGATCAGCATCAGGCGGGAATTCAGGCCCTTCTCCACAAGGTCGGCCCGCATGGCCACCTTGCTGTCGATAAAGCCCAGATTGGTATTGATGCTGGCAAGCTGGGCCTGGCTCGATTGCAGCACGGAACGCAGTTCCTGCGCCTGATCGGCCAGGACCTGGCGCTGGCTCTCCCGCGCCTCCAACTGGCTGCCCAACAGCCGCTCATTTTCCACAACCAGTTCGGGCTGCCCGGCAAAGGCGGAAAAATCGGCCGCGCGACCATCGGCAAAGGCGGCAAGCCGTTCGGCCTGGGCTCGCAGGGCAAGCTGGCGGACCAGCATCTGGTCACGGCTGGACTGGGTGGCGGCCCCTTCGAACCGCACCAGCGGCTGGCCGGCCTCGACCAGTTCGCCGGGCTTGACCAGCATCTCGGCCACGATGCCGCCCTCCAGGTGCTGCACCGTCTGGACGGCGCCGGCCGGCACGATCTCCCCGAAGGAGACTGCCACTTCCTGCACAGGCGTGAAGGCCGCCCAGGCGATGAAGGCTGCCACACTGGCACCGGCCAGCAGGATGGCGGCGCGCGTCAGCGGGCGCACGCCGGGATCCTCCACCAGTTCGTCGGTGGCGAAGGAGGGCTGGGCGGAAAAGCCCGGGGGCGAGGAAAAGGACAGGGCGGAACGCATCAGATCATCCCCTTCGGAATACGGTCCCGGACCTTGTCCGCGGTGCCGAAATAGCGGGTGGTGCCGTTCTCCAGGATGAGCACCTTGTCGGCGATCCCGAGATGGCTGCGGCGATGGGTGGCGAAGAAGACGGTCGCCTGCTGGCGCAGCGCCTCGATCGCGGACATGAAGGCGAACTCGCCCTCGAAATCGAAGCCGCTGATCGGTTCATCCAGCAACACCAGCGGGGCATTGCGCAGATAGGCGCGCGCCAGGGCAAGGCGGGCCAGGACGGCCGTCGGCAACGGCTTCTCATGCAGGTCGAAGCGGGTTTCCAGCCCGTCCTTCAGCCGACGCACGGCATCGATGGCACCGGCACGGTCCAGCGCGTCGATCAGTTCATTGTCGCTGGCCGTGGGCGCAGTCAGACGCAGATTGTCGGCCAGCGTGCCCTGGAAGAACTGCGGCACCTGGGTGACGAAAGCGATGGAGCGGCGAAGCTGTACCGGATCGAACTGGCGGATATCCCGCCCGTCGATACGCACCGAACCACCCTGGGCCGCGTAAAGACCGCTAATCAGCTTCAGCACGGTGGACTTACCCCCGCCGCACCGGCCGACCAGGGCCACCACTTCACGCGGGGCGACCTCGAAGGAGAGATTGGCCAGCACCGGCTCGCTCTCCCGGCCATAGCGGAAGGTGACGCGGCTGAAGGTCACCCGGCCCTGGATCTCTCCGGCGCGATTGGGGCGGGCGGCCTCCGACCGCTCCGGCGGCGTGGCCATCAGGGATTCGATCTGCTTCATGGAGGAGCGGAGCTGCGTCACCCGCGCGCTGGCCGTAAAGGCCGCCTGCAAAGGACCAAGCATGCGCCAGACCAGCATCATGGACGCGATCAGGCCGCCGGTGGTCAGCACCCCCGTCAGCACCTGATGGATGCCGGTCAGCAGGGTGGCCAATGCTGTCAGGGTGCCCAGCGCCACGCTGATCGTGCCGACCGTGGCCGATGCCTGGGAATAACGAAGGTTGGCGCGCGCGGCATCGCGGACCACATTCTCGTACCGGTGGCGCCAGATATCCAGGTCGCCTAGGATACGGATGGCACGCATCCTTTCGATGATCTCCAGCGCCAGTTCCTGACGGCGGGCATTGGCATGGGCCGACCGGGTGACACGGCGCTGGATCACGGCATTCGCCACAATGCCCACCAGCGCATAGACGCCCACGCCCAGCAACGGCACCAGCCCCAGCCATCCACCCATCACGAAGATGGCACCGATGAACAGCAGCATGAAAGGCAGGTCCAGACAGGCCTGGGCCAGCGGACCGGTCAGCAGGTCGCGCACCCGGTCGATGTCACGCACCCGGGCAAGCTGGGCCGCGATGCTGACCCGTTCCGTCATGGCACTGGGCAGGTTCAGCAACCGGCCCAGGACAGCGTTGCCGACCAGATATCCCAGCCGGGCGCCGGCATGGGCCATGGTGCGGGTGCGCGCACGGCGGATGGCCAGTTCCAGCAGGCAGGCGCCGATGGCGCCAACCCCCAGCATGATCAGCAGGTCAGGCTGGTTGGCGGCGATCACCTTGTCATAGACGGCCATCACGAACAGCGGATTGGCGAGCGCCAGCATATTGGCGAGCAGGGTCAGCAGCAGCGAGACCAGCACCAGCGGCGCCCCTTCCGCCAGCCGCCCCCGCAACCAGGGCTGTTTCTCCCCACCCGATGACTGGGAGGCGGCCGGGGTGATCGAGATGGCCACGCCGGGGCCAAGCCCCTCACCCTGTTCGGAGCGATAGGCAACACCACCGGGCTGGGGCCTGATTATGTCAGACGGCTGCCCTTGGGTTCCACCAGCAGGGGCGCGCCCTGTGCCGGCAGGTAAAGCAGCGGCAGGCGACGCTCACGCCCGGCATCGTAAAGCCGGCGCAGCGCCGGGACGGAAAAGGCGTCCTGCGCCTGCACCGACGCGGCAAAACCAAGGCGGCCCAGCAGGTCGCGCAGATCGGCGACCGGATCGGGCCCGCACGCGGCAGGCATGGCTTCCAGCATCTGACGCTGCGTCATCGGCCAGCCGAGTTGCCGCAGCAGCAGGCCCAGCGGCTCCAGCTTCGCATTTATGTCGTTGCCGGCCGCATCCGTCGACCGTGCGGGGTTATTAACGGAAATGTCTTGCGACCGGGCAACCCCGGCCTCCAGGGACAGGGTCATGCCAGGAACTCCTGCGTCAGGTCGAGCTTGCCGTCGGCAAGGCTGTAGATGCGATCGGCCAGTTTCAAGGACGCGGGCCGGTGGCTGACCAGGATGATGATGCAGTCGCCGCGCACCTCGTTCAGCAGGGTGAACAGGCAGCGGTCACCCTCGTCATCCACGGCGGAACTGGCATCGTCGAACAGGACGATGCGCGGCCGGTTCATCAGGGCGCGGGCCACGGCGATACGCTGGGCCAGCCCGCGGGGCAGCGGCTCGGTGGCACCGTCACCGACAAAGGTGGAGAAGCCGTGCGGCAGGGCGTGGATCAGTTCGGATATGCCCACCCGCTCCGCGGCGGCCAGGGCTGCATCTTCCATTTCCGGCCGGAACATGGTGATGTTCTCGGTAATCGTGCCGCGAAACAGGATTTCATGCTGGGGCAGCAGGGCGATGGCCTGACGCAGACTGTCCGGCGTATAGGCCGACAATTCGCGTCCATCCAGAAGCACCCGCCCCTGCGTCGGCTGGTAGAAGCCCGCAGCGATGGACAACAAGGTGCTCTTGCCGCTGCCGTTGGCGCCCACCAGGGCAATGATCTCTCCCCGGCGGATATCCAGATCGATCCCGGCCAGAAGATCATCATCGGACTTGAAACCGAAATGCACGTTTTCCAGGACCAGGTGCGGTTCGGTCAGGGTTGCATCCTCCACACCGCCTGCCATCTCCGCCTTGGGCATGGCATAGATCTGGTTCAACTGATCGCGGGCGATGGAAGCCGATTGCAGGCGCGACCAGAACTGCATGATGCTCTGCATCGGGGCCAGCGAACGCCCGACCAGCAACATGCAGGCAGATAAAGCACCAACGGATAGGTTGCCGTTCAGCACCAGCAGACTGCCGAACCCAACCGTCAGCAGGCTGGCGAACTGCACGGTGAACTGGCCCTGTTCGGCCAGGTGCTGCGCCGACAGCTCAGCGGCACGGTGTTCTTCAAGCCGGCTCTCCTGCAGGTTCTCGTACCGGCGCAGCAGGGGTTGTTCCAGTGCCATGGCCTTGACCGACTGGATGCCCGTCAACAGGCTGATCACGAAACTCAGCCGCCTGTCCTCCACCTTCGTGATGCGCGACAGGGCATCACGGGCATGACGCAGCGCAGGCACAGCCGTGATGCACAGGAATGCCACCCCCACGATGGGGATCAGGACCAGCGGCCCCCCGATATAGAATATCAGCGCCAGATATATCGCGATGAACGGAATATCATACAGGCTGATCATGATCTGCCCGGAGGCGAAATCACGCAAAGTGGCAATGGAGCCGAGAAACTCCATATGGGCGCCCGATGAATGTGATTGGAACGTCCGGAGATCCGCATCCATCATATGAGAGACGGCGCGTATATTCTCCCCGGCTTCGAATTTTGCCCCAAGAGCGCCGAAAATACGCTGACGTAACAGCCGCAAGCAAAAGTCTAGAATCAGTGCAACAACGACACCGATTGCAAGAACAGACATCGTGTCAGCCGCATGATTGGGAATCACGCGATCATATACCTACAATATCGCAACCGGCATGGACAAGGACAGCAGATTTATGGTGATGCTAGACAAAAGTATGTATGGATTTACACGCCACGCCCGGGATGAAGGGCGCATATCCGATTTCGCCACATGAGTCATGGCCAGCCCCAGCCGAATGATTTCTGCGAAAAACTACTGACTCCATTCCACCGGACTGACCAGTGGGCAATTTGTATCTTTCGTATAATAAATATATACTTATATATTCCGATAATAACCGGAAGTTTATTGAATAAATAAAATTATTAACTTAGGTTTTTTAAAAAAATTTTCCTCCTTAATTAAATAAATCACCTCGGTCTTCGGAATATGGCTAAATTATGCAAACGGGCCGAACCAAGAACCAAATCCGACAGAAACTTGCGTCCACGCCTTTTGATACAGGGTGGCAGAGAGCTTGTGGAGAATGCATCATACGGAGAGACAAGGCGTTTTCATCCATATCAGTATATTCGACAGTACTGATATTCACCCTCCGCAGCCATCCGGAGCGCGTCTGCCATAGGGAGCAATCTGTCAGCTAATTTTTCAAATGTGGACCAAGAGGCGGCCTAGACTTTGACGGGACGATCACAGGATGCGGCGGTATGTCGCAGTCGCGTCCGGCGCGTAACTTGACAGTGGTAACTCGACTGGATAAGGCTGCTTGGTCGATCATCCGGATAGTTTCTCCAGGGGATGAAATTCGACGGGTCCAGCGCCTCTCCCGCTGTTTCCAATATCGAATGTTTCCAATATCGAAATCCATGACGGATCAGGTCATTGATCAGGCTGTTCCGGCCCAATCGAATAATCCCGCAGCCTGTGGCATCAGTCCACCACTCCATCCACGCAGGTGCTTGACAGCGTACACTCAATTGCATATGCGAGTTATTCTCATCCTCTCCCATTGATGGTCAAAGTTCCCGTGTCAAGAATAGCCACACCGCCGCCCCGTCGGGCCTTTGCACCAAGGCGGCCCGCCTGGGACGTGCCGGTCCGCATCGTGACGGCCACAGTCGGCGGCTATGGGCTGGCCAGCACGGTCACGGCACTGCTGGCGCGGCTGCTGCCAGTTCCCCCCGTGGAGGCCACCTTCATGGCGACCACCCTGTCCTTCGCCGTGATGACGGCGATCGTGGTCTGGGTGTTTGCCGCCCGCAACGCCCTGGCCGCCATGGGCTGGGTCGTGGGGCTGGCGCTGTCCACGGGCATGGCGGCATGGCTCTCCATCCGGTTCGGATGGCCCGCATGAAGGGTTTCCGCCAGACTCAATCATCGCTGCACACCTGGACCGGGCTGGTGGTCGGCTGGGTGCTGTTCCTGATCTTCATCAACGGTACCGCTGCCTTCTGGCGCGAGGAGATCAGTCACTGGATGCGCCCCGAACTGCCGGCTGCCGCCACGATCATCACCCCGGCCGACGAGACGCGAATGATGGAAAGTGCCCTGGCCGCGCTGTCGGCCAAGGCACCGGATGCCGCAAGCTGGACCATCATTCCTCCCGGTTCGCGCGGCAGCGGCACACAGCTCGTCTGGGCGGAAAGGGCCAAGCCGGGGGAGCGCATCCGCTTTCGCTGGCCCGACGCCACGAACAGCCTGTGGCTGGGCAATGATGGCAGGCCGGTTGAGGTGCGGGAAACGCGCGGCGGCGACTTCTTCTACCGCCTGCATTTCGATCTGCACTACATGCCTGTGCTGTGGGCACGCTGGTTTGTGGGCTTCTGCTCCATGTTCATGCTGGTGGCCATCGTCACGGGCATCATCACGCACAAGAAAATCTTCCGCGATTTCTTCACCTTCCGCCCCGGCAAGGGTCAGCGCAGTTGGCTGGACGGGCACAATGCGACGGCCGTGCTGGCTCTGCCCTTCCACCTGATGATCACCTATACGGGGCTGGTCACGCTGATGGCGCTGTACATGCCCTGGGGCATGCTGGCCAATTTCAACGACAGCGCTGAATTCTTCGCAGCAACGCAGCCGCAATTGCCACCGGCGAGCTATGCCGCGACACCGACCCCGCAGGCCCCCATCGCCCCCATGCTGGAACAGGCCCGCGCCCTGTGGCAGGGCGGAACCGTCGGCGGCGTCCGCATCAGCAACCCCGGCGACGCCGCGGCCCGCGTGCAGATCAGCCGGCATCTGGGTGACAGGGTCCTGGACCGTTCACAGACCATCACTTTCGACGGCGTGACGGGTCAGATGCTGGCCAGGCCGCCGCACAGCGGTGCCGGCATCGCCACCCGCGACGCCATGGTCGGGCTGCATGCCGGCCGCTTCGCCCCCACGACCGTCCGCTGGCTCTATTTCCTGTCGGGCCTGGCCGGCACCGCCATGGTTGCCACAGGCCTGGTGATGTGGACCGCCAAGCGGCGGGAAAAACTGCCCGACCCCGGCCGGCCCCACTTCGGCTTCCGGCTGGTGGAACGGCTGAATGTCGCCACGGTTGCCGGCCTGCCCGTGGGCATGGTGGCCATGTTCTGGGCCAACCGCCTGCTGCCGGTGGGCCTGGAAGGCCGCTGGCACGCAGAGGTGAACGCGATGTTCATCGCCTGGGGACTATGCATCGTCCATGCCTTCATGCGGCCGCCCAAGCGGGGCTGGGTCGAACAGTTCACCCTGTGCGCCGTCATGCTGCTGGGCCTGCCGCTTTACGACCAGATAACCGGCAACGGCCTGTGGCAGCATGTGCTGCACGGAGACACAACGCGATTCTGGACCGACGTCACGCTGTGGGGCCTGGCCCTGTCGCTGGCCGCCATCGCCTGGAAAGTGTACTGCCATAAACCACGCGCCACGGCCCGCACGCCGCGCGCATCGAAAGGGACGGCCTTGGCCGTGGCCGGAGAATGAGCCTTCTATCCTGGTTGCTGGCACTGGCCGGATTCGCCGCCCTGGCGCTGGCCATGCCGGATCATCACCATTGGCTGCGGGGCCGTGATCCCACGCCATCCGCGCGGCGCCGGCTGCAACTGGCCGGCACCCTGCTTCTGGTCGGCTCCTGGATCGCTGCCGCGGTCGCGTGGGGGGCCGCAACCGGCAGCGTCGCCTGGTGCGGGCTTTTGACCGTCTCCGCGGCGCCCCTGGTCCTGGCCCGCACCTATCTGACGCCGCGACGGCGCTGACACATTTCCAAGACGGACAAGCCCCGGATATATAATTGACTAGGAAACTAAATTCACATAGTTTCCTAGTCAACAAATGGAGCGCCCCCATGTCCCGTCCCCAACAGGTCGCAGAGCTGACGGATCATCTCGGCTTCTGGCTGCGCATGGTGTCCAACCATGTTTCCCACAGCTTCTCCCGCCGGCTGGAGGGGGAAGGCGTGACGGTGGCCGAATGGGTCGTGCTGCGTGAATTGTACGGAACCGACCCGTTGGCGCCCAGCCGGCTGGCCGAACGGTTGGGCATGACGCGGGGCGCCATCAGCAAGCTGGCAGACCGGCTGATGGCCAAGGGTCTGGTTGCACGGGCGGACGACCCGCGTGACGGCCGTGCGCACAGCCTGTCCCTGTCATCGGCCGGCCTGGGGCTCGTTCCCATGCTGGCCCGGCTGGCGGATGAAAATGAGGCCGCGATTTTCGGCTGCCTCTGCGCCGAAGACCGCAGCCGGCTGGAACAGGCGCTGAAGAAGATTGCACAGGCGCGGGGCCTGAACGACCCGCCCTTGACCTGACCCTTCCCTTCCCCCCGACCTCGACCCACCCTTCGGATAAGGAGAACCGCGATGGACGCGGAACGGATTGATATTGCCCGCCGGTGCCTTGCAGCAGCCCATGACGGCACGATGGATTTTCCCGGCATTGTCGGCATGCTGATGGATGCCGGCTTTGAAGGCTACCATGTCGATTACCGGTGCGGGACCAGCACCTATCACCTGCCGTGCGGCAACCATATCGTGCTGCCGTCCGGCCAGGGCCGGACCGATATCGCCCCACTTTTCCGGGCCGACAAGGTGGAAGCAGCCGTGCAGGAAGCGCAGGCGGGCGGGCCCGGCTACACCTACCACGGGTTCTGCGACAAGGTTGCAGCCGCGGGCTGCGCCGGTTACATGGTGTCCTTCTGTGGCCGGCGCGTCGTCTATTACGGCCGCACGGCCGAAACCCATGTCGAACATTTCCCGCAATGACGGGCATGGCGGAAACAGGGCCGGACGATCGCACGACGGCCCTTCCCCACCTTTATCCGTATCTGCATTGATCAGCACCTATGGTCCTGATCAATGCAGCCCGATCCGTCGGGCGTCGCCATCCGGCGGCTTTGCCCACGCGCGCATGGGCGCGTGAGCGGTAAACACGCCAACCGATTTGCGATGAGTTCAACTCACCGCAAATCGGTATTACATCTTGTCGGCGGGATGCCGGTCCATTCTACTGTCGTGGAACCATTGCCAAGGTACGGTCCCATGCAATCTCCGGCCAATACGCTGTCGCTCGATGAATACTGGATGCCCTTCACGGCCAACCGTCAGTTCAAGGCGGCCCCCCGCCTGCTGACCAGGGCGGAAGGCATGTACTATACCAGCGACGATGGAAGGCAGGTGCTGGACGGCACGGCCGGGCTCTGGTGCGTCAATGCCGGGCATGGACGCCGGGAGATCGCAACCGCCGTGGCCGACCAGTTGCGGGATATGGATTACGCGCCATCCTTCCAGATGGGCCATCCGCTGGCCTTTCAGTTTGCCGAACGGCTGGGAAGGATCGCCCCGCCGGGGCTGGACCGGATATTCTTCACCGGTTCGGGCTCGGAATCGGTGGACACCGCGCTGAAGATCGCCCTGGCCTATCAACGCGCCATCGGCCAGGGCACCCGCACCCGCCTTATCGGGCGTGAACGCGGCTATCACGGTGTCGGATTCGGCGGGGTGTCGGTAGGCGGCATCCTCAACAACCGCCGCACCTTCATCGGCCTGCCCGGCAGCGACCATCTGCGCCACACCCACGACCCCGCCCGCAACCGGTTCTGTCAGGGCCTGCCTGAACATGGGGCGGAACTGGCCGACGATCTGGAACGGCTGGTGCAGTTGCACGGGGCGGAAACCATCGCCGCCGTGATCGTGGAGCCCGTGGCGGGATCGACAGGCGTGCTGCTGCCGCCCCGGGGCTATCTGGAACGGCTGCGGGAGATTGCGACCCGTCACGGCATCCTGCTGATCTTCGACGAGGTGATCACCGGCTTTGGCCGGCTGGGCACCCCGTTCGCCGCCGGCTATTTCGGCGTCACGCCCGACCTGATCACGACAGCCAAGGGGCTGACCAACGGTGCCATCCCCATGGGGGCCGTTTTCTGCGCCCGGCACGTCCAGGATGCGCTGATGACAGGCCCGGAGAACCTGATCGAGCTGTTCCACGGCTACACTTATTCCGGCCATCCGGCGGCCTGTGCCGCCGGCATGGCGGTGCTGGACATCTATGAGCGTGAAGGGCTGCTGGTCCGTGGTGGCGAACTGGAAACGGAATGGCGCCAGGCCATGCTGTCGCTGCGCGATGCGGCCCATGTGACCGACATCCGAACCATCGGCCTGGTCGCCGGCATCGAACTGGCATCCCGCGACGGGGCGCCGGCGGCCCGCGCCTATGACGTGTTCGTTGATTGCTTCCAGCAAGGCCTGCTGATCCGCGTGACCGGTGACATCATCGCCCTTTCTCCGCCCCTGATCGTGGAGCGCGCACAGATCGGCACGATTGTCGCCACCATCCGCGACGCGCTGAACCGGGTGCGATAGGCAGGGCACCCGACAAGGGCAGGCGCGGGACGATCAACCTCCCATGCAGAGGATTGCAGGGCCAGCA
This sequence comes from Niveispirillum fermenti, assembly GCF_048066175.1. Classification (GTDB taxonomy): domain Bacteria; phylum Pseudomonadota; class Alphaproteobacteria; order Azospirillales; family Azospirillaceae; genus Niveispirillum; species Niveispirillum fermenti. Next base: position 11,886 of record NZ_JBLTXA010000025.1, read on the forward strand.
TCGATCCGGAAACGTGCCAGACGACTTCGATATCATGCATGTCTTTCATCATCACCCCGATCTTCACCGGGGTGATGGAATGAAAAGCACCAGTGAGCGAACGGAAGACTTCTCCGACGGCCCCTCAGGCCGCAGCGATGCGCGTCAGCTTTTCCCGGTCGCAGAGCATGCGGTTCGGCGCGGCCTCCCGCAGGGCACCCGCTTTCTTGAATTCGGAAATGGTGCGGCTGGCCGTTTCCAGTGTCACGGCCAGGATGGAGCCCAGATCCTCCCGCGTGAACAGGCGCACAGGCTCTTCCGGCCTTTCTTCCGACAACAGCAGCAGCAGCCGCGCCATGCGCTGACGGGCGCTGCCCGTGGACAAGCCGGTCAGGAAACCATCGGCCGTGGTCAGCGCCTCGTGCCATTTCTCCATCAGCCGCGTGTGCAGCCGGGTGCTGTTGGCCTGCAGGCGATGGATCGTCGCGACGGGAATCCGGCAGACCTCCAGCGGCTGCAAGGCAATGGCCATATGTGCATATGTCGGCTGCAACAGCGCCTCCAGACCGGCAACCCCGCCCATACGAACCAGCCGCACGATGCGCTGCGAGCCGTCCGGCTGAAACTGCACGAGCTTCAGCAGCCCGTCGCGGACGGTGAATATGGCCGCCGCCGGATCATCCAGCCCATAAAGCTGGGCACCCGCTTCCAGCCTCATCTCCTCGATCGGGGCGTGGATATGGTCGAAATCCTCCTCCCGCAGGTCGGCGAACAATACCAGATGCCGGATGCCGCACCTTTGGCAGGCCGCAATCCCTCTCCAGGCGGCGTCGATCTGCGACTGTTTCACGGTCCTGCCCCGCTCCTGTGCAGCCCTTGTTACAATTCCCACCAAAATCTGTGGAAAATGGGGTTTGTCAAGGCGGCGCCCCCAGGACAAAAGGTCCCGTGCGGGCGCAAGGACCGGACACAAGCCGAAAGCGTCGGGTGGAAAGTCCGGCGGCGAGCGCCTAAATTCCTCCGAGGGCACAGCCCGGAACCCGCAGGATCGAGGATATGATGGACAGCAGCTTTCCCTTCACCCGCAGCGACGAGGAATGGCGCCGCCTGCTGACGCCCGAGCAATACAGGATCATGCGGGCCCATGGGACGGAGGCGCCGGGAAGCTGTGCGTTGTTGCGGGAAAAGCGGCCGGGCCGCTTCTGCTGCGCCGGCTGCGGCCAACCCCTGTTCCAGTCGGGTGGCAAGTTTGAAAGCGGCACCGGCTGGCCCAGCTTCAACGATCCCCTGCCCGGATCGGTGGGGACCAGCGTTGATCGCCAATATGGCATGGTGCGAACCGAGGTGCATTGCGCCAATTGCGGCAGCCATCTGGGGCATGTGTTCGAGGATGGGCCGCCGCCAACCTATCTGCGCTATTGCATCAACGGCGTCGCGCTGGATTTCGAGTCGGACTGACCGGCCACCCTCGCCATCACGCTTGCAGCCGGGCAGCCGCCGGTATAACGAACGGGCTCCCGCCCTGCCGCCCGTCCGAAGGATTAGACATGTTCCAGGCCGCCCCGCTGACGATGACCGACAAGCCCAGCCTTTACCGGGACCTGGCGGGTATGGCGCGCGGTTTGCTGGATGGGGAACGGGACCTCGTGGCCAATGCGGCCAACCTGTCCGCCCTCCTCTTCACCTCGCTGCCCGACGTGAACTGGGCGGGTTTCTATTTCGTGCGCGAAGGGGACGAACTGGTGCTGGGTCCGTTCCAGGGCCGGCCGGCCTGCGTGCGCATCGCGCGGGGCCGCGGGGTCTGCGGCACGGCGGTGGCCACGGCCCGGACACAGCTTGTCCCCGATGTTTATGCCTTTCCGGGCCATATCGCCTGTGATGCGGCATCGCGGTCCGAACTGGTCGTGCCGCTTGTCCGTGACGGGCGCGTGCTGGGCGTCATCGACCTGGACAGCCCGTCCCCGGCCCGCTTCGATGCCGACGATCAGGCCGGGATCGAAGCGCTGGCTGCCCTGTTCATCAGCGGTTGCGACTGGCCCTGATCCAACAGGCGGGGCGGAACCGCACCGTTATCCCCGCCCCTCCCGCAGCACGGCATCGCGCACGCGGAAGCGATTTTCCACCGAGACGGGTGGCAGGTCATTGCCCCACGCCCGTGCGGACAAAGGTCAGCAGGCGAGCCATCCGCTCATCCGTCGGCCGCCCGCCGAAGGACCGTGCCCGCCAGCCCCGGCCGGGCCAGGGAAGCCGGACTGCCGACCAGCAGTCGGGATGATGACCGTGACGATGGCCCCACAGATGGCCCACCCCGTTTCGTATCGAGAAACAGAAACCGCCATAGTCGCGGACAGCAGATGAAAAGGCCCGACGGCAAGCCCACCGAACGCGGGGGCATATGCCCTCGATGCGGGCCGCCGCCCCGCGCGCCGTAATCCGTCCGCCAGGGGAACATGCGGCCGCCATCAGCATTATCAAGGCAAGCATCTTGAGGAGAGTGTCATGCCGGGACGGGCCCGCTATCAACGCTACGGCCAGCCGACGGGCGGCTGGGGTTCCGTGAAGTCCCTGGTCAAGCAGGCCGTCAAACAGCAGGCGGTTTCCACTTCTGTCAGCCTTGTGCGCGACCATAACAAGACCGGCGGCTACATGTGTACAAGCTGTGCCTGGACCAAGCCGGCCGAACCGCACCTGGCGGAGTTTTGCGAAAACGGTGCCAAGGCCACGTTCTGGGACCTGACGGCCAGACGGGTGACACCGGCCTTCTTCGATCAGCATCGTGTCTCGGAATTGCTGGAATGGTCCGACCATGACCTGGAAAATGCGGGCCGGCTGACACAGCCGATGCGCTATGACCCGGCAAGCGACAGATACCGGCCCGTCAGCTGGGAAGAAGCGTTCGCCGATATCGGCGCCAGACTGCGCGACTGCGCGCCGGAAGGCGTGATCTTCTATGCCTCGGGCCGGGCCAGCCTGGAGACTTCCTTCATGTACCAGCTTCTGGCCCGGCTCTATGGCAACAACAACCTGCCCGACAGTTCCAACATGTGCCATGAGACCACGTCAGTGGCCCTGCCGGAGAGCATAGGCACCCCGGTCGGCACGGTCTTGCTGGAGGATTTCACCCGGACCGACTGCATCCTTTCCTTCGGACAGAATGTCGGCACGAACGCTCCCCGCCTGCTGCACACGCTGCAACAGGTGCGCAGCCGCGACGTGCCCATCATCGTGTTCAACCCGCTGCGGGAGCGCGGGTGGGAGGAATTCGTCAATCCGCAGCATCCCGGACAGATGCTGACCAACAGCCCCACCCGAATTGCCACCCAATATCATCAGCCCCGGGCCGGCGGCGATATCGCGGCCATGACAGGCATGGCCAAGGCGCTGCTGGCCCTGGACGACGATGCCGTCATGACAGGCGGCCGCCGCGTGCTGGACATGGATTTCATCAATCGGCATACGCAGGGCTTCGCGTCGTTCGAAGCGATGGTCCGACGGACCGGGTGGCAGCAGATCGTCGCAGAATCAGGCCTTTCGCAGACCATGCTGGAGGAAGCAGCCCGGACCTATGCCCAGGCGCAGGCCGTCATTGCCATCTATGGCATGGGCCTGACCCAGCACAAGCTGGGGGTGGACAATGTCCAGATGCTGGTCAACCTGCTGCTGATGCGCGGCCAGATCGGCAAGCCGGGCGCCGGGATATGCCCCGTCCGGGGCCATTCCAACGTACAGGGCCAGCGCACCGTGGGTATCGCGGAGAAGACAGCGCTCGTCCCGCTGGACAGGATGGCCGACCTCTACGGTTTCGCCCCACCGCGTGAGGATGGCATGAACACGGTGGAGGCCTGCGAAGGCATCCTTGCCGGCACGGTCAGCGCCTTTGTCGGCCTGGGAGGGAACTTCCTGCGTGCGATCCCCGACCATGACCTGATGGAAAAGGCCTGGCGCACGCTGGACCTCAGCGTACAGGTAGCCACGAAGCTGAACCGGACCCATCTGGTCACAGCCGGCACCACCTACCTGCTGCCGACACTCGTCCGGTCGGAGATCGACGAGCAGGCATCGGGTCCCCAGATCGTGACGATGGAAGATTCCACGACCCGTATCCACGCCTCCCGCGGGAAGCACAAGCCCGCAAGCCCTCATCTTCTGTCGGAACCGGCGATCGTCGCCGGATTGGCCAAAGCCGTCCTGCCCGCCAACCCGAACGTACCCTGGGACCAGTGGGTGGCCGATTACGCCCTGGTCCGCGATGAGATCGAAAAATGCTTTCCGGAGGATTTCCACAGCTTCAACAGGCGGCTGGACATCCCCGGCGGGTTCGCCAGACCCGTGCCGGCCCGTGAGCGCGTCTGGGAAACCGACACGGGCAAAGCCAATTTCAAGCTTCCCCGCGCACTGTCGGCGAGTTTCGACGACGGCACGGACACCGGCATAATGCGGCTGGTGACCTTGCGCTCCAACGACCAGTTCAACACGACCATCTATGATTACGACGACCGGCTGCGGGGCATCCATGGTTCGCGGATGGTGATCCTGATCAACCGGGAGGACCGAATGCGCCTGGGCCTGCCCGACGGGGCAACCGCGCGGCTGACCACGGCGGCCGATGACGGGGTAAGGCGCAGCATGGGGGGCTTCCAGCTCATCGACTATGACATCCCGCGCGGCACGCTCGCCGGCTACTATCCGGAATGCAATCCCCTGATCCCGCTCTGGCAACATGCCGAAGAGAGCAAGACCCCGGCGGCGAAATCGGTGCCGGTCCGGCTGACGGCGGAATGAATCCCACCTCGAAACGGCAGCGGTTGGAAAGGCCGCAAGGACAGGAATGACGCCACCCGCATCATCGCGCACCAGGAAGGGCAGGACAACCACCCGGCAGGCCGCCCGGGATTTCGGACGGGCTGCCGGCGGCGCGCTCATCTTCTCGCTACCGATGCTGATGACCATGGAATTATGGTCGCTCGGCCTGTCCATGGACCGGTTGCGCCTGCTCGTGCTGTTCTGCACCTCGCTGCCATTGCTGGTCCAACTGTCGCATTATATCGGTTTTGAACATACGGAAGGCTATTGCGACGACATCGCCGATGCCCTGATGGCGATCGGCGTGTCGGCCATCATCTGCGCCGGATTGCTGGTCCTGTTCGGAACGATCACGCGCGACAGCGCCCCGGATGAGATCATCGGCAAAATCACGGTGCAGATGATCCCCGCCGCCATCGGCGCGCTGCTGGCCAAGAGCGAGTTCGCGGCGAAGGATGAGGATGAAGGACCCGATTGCCGGGAGACCTATGGCGGCGAACTGTTCCTGATGGGGGTGGGGGCGCTTTTCCTGGGTTTCAACCTGGCCCCGACGGAAGAGATGGTGCTGATCTCCTACCAGATGACGGAATGGCATGCCCTGCTGCTCGTGCTGCTGTCACTGGCCCTGATGCATGGCTTCGTCTTCGCGGTCGGCTTTGCCGGCGGCTCGACGATATCCGCCGACGAGCCGTGGTGGAGCGCGTTCGTCCGCTTCACCCTGCCCGGCTACGCCATCGCCATGCTGATCAGCCTCTACCTCTTGTGGATTTTCGGACGGGTGGACGGGCTTGACCATGAAAGCGTGGTGATGGCGATGGTGGTTCTGGCCTTTCCGTCGGCAATCGGCGCGGCGGCGGCCAGGTTGATCCTGTGAGGATGGCGGGCATGGACGGGAAGATGGATACGGATGCGCAACAGATGGGCCGGCCGGTCAGCGAATGGGTGTTCAGCGGCATTTCCGGCGTGATGGTGGCCGGCCTGATCCTTTTCCTGGGATACCAGGCCCTGTTCGGGGCGGACACACCCGCCGAACTGGAGGTCACCATAGAGCGGATGCGCACGGTGGATAATGGCACGATGGTCATGGTGGCCCTCGTCAACCGCGGGGATGAGGCGGCGGCGGCCGTCACCGTGAACGCGACCGCCGACGGGCGGACCGGCAATGCCGCTGCCAAGCAGATCGAATTCGACTATATCGCGGCCCATGCCATCCGGCGGGGCGCGTTCCTGTTTCCGCCCGGCACCACGCCGGACATGCTTACGATCGAGATCGGCGGCTACGCCGCCCCCTGACCGGAAATGGGTGGCGCAATGCCCGTCTCCCCCTTCCGGTCCCATCGCAAGATGATACGCACCGGCAATGATGCCGGTGACCGGTCCCGATCACCGGGACAGGGTGTCAGCCATCGACGGGCAGCGGCGCCGCCGGATCGACCAGTCCGCCGGCACGCAGTTCACGCCAGAAATCGGCGGGCACCACCTCCCTCAGCGCGCGACCATCCTCCGCGATGCGCCCGGGGCGGCTGGCACCGGGGATCACGGCGACAACGGCGGGATTGGCCAGGGCGAACTGCAAGCCGGCCGCCTTCATGCTGATGCCATGGCGGTCAGCCAGCGCCCTGATGCGGGCCACCTTCTCCAGGATGACCGGCGGAGCCGGCGCATATTCGAAATGCGGCCCACCGACCAGGGCACCGGAACTGTAGGGGCCGCCGACAACGATGCCCAACCCCCGCTCGGCCACCTTGGGCATCACCCGCTGCAGGGCCCTTCCATGGTCCAGCAGCGTGTAGCGCCCGGCCAGCAGGAACCCGTCGGGCTTCGGTCCTTCAAGGTCCAGCAGCAGTTCGATGGGCTCCACCTTGTTCACACCCAGGCCCCAGGCCTTGATCACCCCCTCGTCGCGCAGACGGTCCAGGGCCCTGAAGGCTCCCTTGCGGGCGCTTTCGAACATGGCCAGCCATTCATCTCCATAGAAATCCTGGGCCACGTCATGAACCCAGACGATGTCGATCCGGTCGGTCTTCAGCCGCTTCAGGCTGTCCTCGATCGACCGCAGGGTGGCATCGGCCGAATAATCGTTGATGACCCTGTTGGGCAGCCCGTCCCTGAACACGCCCCCCTTCTCACCCTGGTCGCGGGCGGCGACATCCTCCACCTCGTCCAGAACCAGGCGCCCCACCTTGGTGGAGATGACGTAATCCTCCCGCCGCCGCCCCGTCAGCGCCCGGCCCATACGGATTTCCGCCAGACCGGCGCCATAGAAGGGGGCGTTGTCGAAATAGCGGATGCCGTCATTCCAGGCGGCATCCACCGTGGCCAGCGCCTCCTCCTCCGGAATGGCGCGGAACATGTTGCCCAATGGTGCCGCACCGAAACCAAGGCGGCCGGGCAGGATATCCTTCAGTGCCATGATCATGTCCTCGACAAGTGGAAGTGCAGGGGGACGGCTCTCAGAGCAGGCCCAGGACCAGTTCCGCCGCGGCAGCGGAGGATTGCGGGTTCTGCCCCGTCACCAGGCGCCCGTCCCGGATCGCGTTGGACGCCCAGTCGGCGGCGGGATGGTGGATGGCGCCCAGTTCCGTTAGCCGGCTTTCCAGCAGGAACGGCACCTTCGACACGCCGTCCACGGCCCGTTCCTCCGCATCGGTGAACCCGGCAATGTTGCGGCCGGCGATGAAGGGAGAGCCGTCGGGGCGACGCATCCCGGCGAAGACGGCGGGGGCGTGGCACAGCGCCGCGATCACCCGGCCCGTCGCGTCGAACCGGAACAGCAGATCGTGCAGCTTCTTGTTATACGGCATGTCGAACACCGTGCCATGGCCGCCCGGCAGATAGACGACATCATATGCGCCGGCGTCCAGCGTGTCGAAGGCCGGCGTATCGGCCAGAAGTGCCGCCGGTTCCTTCCAGGCGTCGGCCTGTTCGGGCGTCGGCGCGCTTTTCGGATCGACCGGGACCCGGCCACCGGCGACGGAGGCGACGGTCACCTTGTGGCCGGCGCGGGTGAAGGCCAGATAGGGAACGGCATGTTCCTCCAGCCACAGGCCGGTCGGCTCCCCGTTCAGCATGTGGCCGTGATTGGTCAGGATGAAAAGAATGTTGGACATTGGTTCGGCTCCTTGGCTTTGCATGGTCCGATCATGTCTCCCCCTGACTTATTTTGGAAATTTATCTTTCCTATTCAAGATATTCAGATGACAATATAACTCATGCGCTACGACCTCAACCTGCTGCCGACCTTCATCGCCCTGATGGAAGAACGCAACGTGACCCGTGCCGCGGAAAGGCTGGGCATCACACAGCCCGCCCTGTCCAATGCCCTGACCCGGCTGCGCGCCATGCTGCACGACCCGTTATTCATCCGCGAACGCTATGGCATGCAGCCCACGGAAAAGGCGCTGGAACTGGCGCCCGTGATCGCGGCGGCTCTGGCCAGACTGGATGATGTCATCCTGGGACAACAGGAATTCGCCCCGGCACGGGCGGAAAGGCTGTTCACGCTGGCCCCGAACAGCTTTGTGGAATTCGTTCTGATGCCGGCCGTCGTGGCACGGCTGCGCGATCTCGCACCGGGCATCAGGCTGCGCATGGTGCCGTTCGGCACGGACCTGGCGGAAACGGGGGTGGTATCGGGCGGCACGGCCATGGTGCTGGGCCGCATCGTCGATCCCCCTGACAATCTGGTGGTGCAGCACATCATGGATGACGGGTTCGCCTGTATCGTGCGGGCTGGCCATCCGGAGATCGGCGACAGCATGACACGCGCGCAGTATGAGGCGTTGAAGCATGTCAACATGCTGCCGCCGGGCCGGTTGCGCGCGGGCCTGTTCCAGGCACTGCACAAGCAATCCCTGCGGCGCGACGTGGCCGTGTCGGTCACGCACTTCCTGGCCGTGCCGGAACTGGTCGCGGTGACCGACTATTGTTCCACCCTGCCGCGCCTGATCTGCCGACATCTGGCCCGCGACCCGCGGTTGAAGATCGTCCCCGCCCCCGTCGATCTCGGTACCTTCCCCGTGGAGATGGCGTGGCATGTCCGCTACCGGCACGACGCGGCCCACCGTTGGTTGCGGTCCCTGATCACCGATGTCGCGCGGACAATCCAGGCAGTGGGCGGGGCTGCATGACAGGGCCGCCCTCAGCAGCCCAGCAGATGCCACCCCGCGGAACCGGCCGCTTTATCGGAACCGGGCCGACTTATCCCCGAAGGCGGGCAGCTGGAACCGGGGCTGGGCCGGCTCCTCCTGAAAGCGGATCGGCACGCCGATATGGCGATAGCCGTCCTTGTCGGTCAGCACCATGCCGCGTTCGGCCACGAACGGATCGTCGAATGCATCCTTCAGGCTGCGCACCGGCGCCCAGCAGCAATCAACCCCGCGCAAAAAATCCTGCCATTCGGCCAAGGTCCGGGTGGGGAAGGTTTCCTTGAAGAAAGCGCGCAGCGGTTCCTGCTCGGGTCCCGGCTGCTGCTTGGCAAACGGCAACAGGTCCGGACGGTCCAGGGCAGTCAGCAGGTTTTCCGCAAACTTGATCTCCGACCCGCCCAGCACGATGAAACGGCCATCAGCCGTTTCATAGATATGGTACATGGCGGAGCCGCCGAAGCTGCGCATCTCCTTTACCGGCGGGTGGCGGTCTTCCGCGAAGACCGGGCCGGTGACATTGGGGGTCCAGGCCAGGGCGGCATCGAACATGGACAGGTCGATATAATCCCCCTGCCCCGTCTGTCCCCGGCGCAGCAGCGCCATCAGCACCGCCGACAACGCCATCAGGCTGGCGGCCATGTCGGCAACCGGCATATTGGGGCTGGCGGGCTTATTGTCGGTCAGGCCCCGGTTCAAGTCCACCAGACCGGCCAGCGCCTGCACCGTCATGTCATGGGCAGGCTTTTGCGCATAGGCCCCCTCCTGCCCGAAGGCGGAGATGGAGCAATAGACAACCCCCGGATTGACGGCGCGGATCGCGGCATAATCCACGCCCAGCCGCTTCACCACGCCGGGACGGAACGCCTCCACCACCACGTCGGCGGAGGCGGCCAGTTCCATGAAAAGGGCGTGATCCGCCGCATCCTTCAGGTTCAGCGTCACCGACCGCTTGCCGCGCCCGATATTGCGGAACCAGACGGTGGTGCCATCGGCCGTCTTCTGCCCGATGGCGCGGGTCGGCTCCCCCTGGCCGTTGGCGGGTTCCACCATGATGACGTCGGCGCCATGGTCGGCCATCATCATGGTCATGTGCGGACCGGGCAGGAAGGCCGACAGGTCCAGTACCTTGATCCCTTCCAGCTTCATCACGCACCCTCCCCCAGCTTGGGCGCGCGCACGCCCTTGGGCCGCTGCCCGTTGATACGGATGGGCGAAGACAGAAGCCGCAAGCCCCCCCCGTCGGCATCCGGATGATCGACAGTTTCCACCATCCCCACCTCGGCCACGAAAGGATTATCCAGCGCCTGATCCAGCGTTGTAATGGGGGCGAACGGCACATGCCCGCCCAGCAGCGCCAGCCATTCCGCCGTCGTCCGCTCCGACAGAACCGCGTCCAGCGTGTCGGACAGCAATTGCCGATTTACGCGGCGGGCGGGAATGTCCTTGAATTCCGGCCGTTCCAGCAGGTCTGGTCGTTCTGCCCGGCGGCAAAATTCTTCCCAGAATTTCGGCGTCTGGCACATCAGCATCGCCCAGCCATCCTTGGTCTTGAAAGACTGGCTGGGGGCAATGGAAGGATGGGCACCGCGCGGCAGGCGCGTGATCTGATCGCCGGCATTCAGATACCAGGTGGCGGGGTAGGAGAGCTGGTGCAAGGCCGTGTCGAACAGCGACACATCCACATCACAGCCCACCCCCGACGCCTTGGCACCCAGAATGGCCGATACGGTGCCGAATGCCATCATGGTGCCGGTCATGAAATCGACCATGGAGACGCCCAGCCGGGTCGGCGGTGCATCCGGTTCCCCGGAAAGGGCCATGAAACCGGCTTCCGCCTGCATCAGATAATCATAGCCGGGCCAGGCCTGCCGGCTGTTGCCCCGCCCATAGGCCGACAGATGGGCGCAGACCAGACGCGGGTTGATCGCCTTCACCGCCTCATAGGTCAGGCCCAGCTTGGCCGGCTGGTCACCGCGCAGATTGTTGATCAGCGCATCGGCCCCTTCCAGCAGTTGGTTGAAGGCCGCCCGCCCTTCCGGGCTTTTCAGGTCAATATTGGCCGATTGCTTGCCCTTGGAGAAGGTCTGGAAGAACTGGCTGTCCTGGTCGCCCAGGAAATGCGGCCCCGTGGAACGGGAGACATCCCCCCCCGTGGCGGCATTCTCCACCTTGATCACCGTGGCGCCCAGATCGGCCAGCAGCATGCTGCCATAGGGCCCGGCGCCATACTGCTCCACCGCAATAACGCGGATGCCGGAAAGGGGTCGGGTCATGGACAATCCTTCTCAAGGCGGGCGCGATGCTCCCATTCTCCCACCGTCACCCCGGCGAAGACCGGGATCCAGGGTCACAGGCGTCTCGCTTTACGAACTGGACCCCGGCCTTCGCCGGGGTGACGGTGTTAAAGGAGGGGGAAAAATCCCACCCCTTATACCCTGTGCCTTTGATCTCGACGCCATCGAGATCAAAGGCTTCGGCGGCACGAGCCGCCGCTGCGCCGGTCGGCGCGGATACCAAGGGGCATTGTCCATGCCCCTTGGTATTACACCGGATTGCGCGCAATCATCTGCTTGGCGATGATGATACGCTGCATCTCGTTGGTGCCTTCGCCGATGCACATCAGGGGCGCGTCGCGATACAGGCGCTCAATCGGATATTCCTTGGAATAGCCGTAACCGCCAAAGATGCGCATCGCTTCCAAGGTCACTTCCACGCCCGTCTCAGACGCGAAATACTTGGCCATGCCGGCTTCCATATCGCAGCGGTCGCCACGGTCATAGGCAGCAGCGGCATCCTGGACCAGCAGTTCGGCAGCGCGGACCTTGGTGGCCATCTCACCCAGCTTCAACTGGATGGCCTGATGCTCCCCGATCGGCTTGCCGAAAGTCTTGCGCGTCTGGGCATAGGCCACGCTTTCCTTCAACGCACGACGGGCAATGCCAACGGCGCGCGACGCGACATTGATGCGGCCCAGTTCCAGGCCGCCGACGGCCATCAGGAAGCCCTTGCCCTCAATCCCGCCCACCAGATGGCGTTCGGCATCCAGCTCGTAATCCTCGAAGATCAGCTCGGCACTGTCGATGCCCTTATAGCCCAGCTTCTCCAGCTTCTTGCCGGTGCGGAAGCCTTCATAGCGCTTGCCATTGTCCGGGTCGATCTTGGGCGCGATCATCATGGACATGCCGCGATGGCGCGGCTGGGCATCTGGGTCTGTCTTGACCAGCAGCGCCACGGCCCCACCCTCGATCCCGTTGGAAATCCAGGTCTTGGTGCCGTTGATGACATAGGTGCCGCGATCGGTGCGGGTGGCGCGGGTGCGGATGGCCTGCAGGTCGGTGCCGGCATCGGCTTCCGTCAGGCCCAGACCGCCCCGGATTTCACCGGCGCAGAATTTCGGCAGCCAATATTCCTTCTGGGCCTCGGTGCCGAACTTCTCCACCACCGTCGCCATCATGATATGGCTGTTGAAGATGCCGGTCAGCGACATCCAGGTTTCAGAGATCAGGGCCACGATGCGGGTATATGTCGATGCCGGCAGCCCCAGCCCGCCATATTCCGGGCTGATGGTGGCACCGAACAGGCCCAGTTCCTTCATCTGCTCGACCAGCTGGATCGGGTAGATGTCGTCATGTTCCAGCTTTTCCGCCACGGGGCGGACTTCGCGGGCCAGCCAGCGCTCGACGCTGTCCAGGATGGCGGCTTCATCATCGGGATGGATGCCGGGATGGGGCGTGGTCATGGTTCTAATCCCCTTGCTGGATCAGTAATTTTCAACCCGGTCTTCCACGGCGTGGCCGCGGAACGGGATCAGCATGTTGCGCTTGAACGAGCAGACGGTAACGCCGTTCTGGTTCTTGCCAATGGTGCGGATGGTGACGATGCCCTGGTTGGGCCGCTTTTCCGACGCGCGCTTGGCCAGCACTTCGCTTTCGCCATACAGCGTGTCGCCGGCAAAGACAGGGGCGGTGAACTTCACCTCATCCATGCCCAGATTGGCAATCGCCTTCTGGGACACGTCCGTCACGCTCATGCCGATCAGCAGCGCCAGCGTATAGGGGCTGACCACCAGATTCTGCTTGAACTCGGATGCCTTGGCGAACTCCGCATCGAAATGCATCGGGTGCGTGTTCAGCGTCAGCAGCGTGAACAGGTGGTTGTCATATTCGGTGACGGTCTTGGCCGGGCGATGCTCATAGATGTCGCCGACATTGAAATCTTCGAAATAGCGGCCGAACGTCTCGCGATAGCGGTTCGGGCCGACTTCCTTCCAGTTCTGCACCATTTTCTCTTCCATCCCTTCATCAACCCGCTGCAACGCCCAGCACGCGCCGGGCCGCCCGCACCACGGGAATTTCGATCAGTTTTCCATCCAGCAGGGCGACCCCCCCACCGGCTTGCTCAAAGGCTTCCAGCACGCGACGGGCGCGGGCGATCTCCGCCTCCGTCGGCGTGAAAACAGTGTTCACCGCATCGACCTGCGCCGGGTGGATGCAGGCGCGGCCCGTGAAGCCCAAGGCCTTGGCCCGGAGTGTACCAGCCCGCAAACCATCGGCGTCCGCCACATCGATATGCGGCACGTCGAAAAGCCCGACACCGCCCTCGGCAGCGGCAGCCACAAGCGTGGCACGTGCATGCAGCAGCGGTTCCCAATCCAGGGTGCAGCCCAGTTCCGCCGACAGATCGACAGCACCGAACAGCAGGGCACGAACGCGGCGGGCCGTGGCGATGGCGGCGGCATTGCGCAGGCCGGCCGCCGTTTCGATCAGCGGAACCAGCGTGATGTCACGGTCGCCGATCACCTCATCCAGCAACGCCAGATCGGCAGCGTCGGTCAGCTTGGGGAGCATCAGTGTGGCGGGCGCCACGGAACTGTCCAGCACGGCCAGCAGATCGGCCAGGCCCACCTTGCTGCGGACCGGATTGATACGCAGCCAAAGGCCGGACGGCGCGCCCTGTTCGGCGATGAAGGCGATGGCCGCCGCACGCGCCGCCGCCTTGCCTTCGGGCGCCACCGAATCCTCAAGATCGATACAGACGATGTCGGCGCCGGCCGCCAACGCCTTGCCGAACCGTTCCGGACGCGATCCCGGCACAAACAACAACGACCGCTCCGCCATGCTCATCCCCACCTCTATTTGTCCGGACATAATAGGGCAAAAAGTCCCCCGGTCAAGAGCCCTGCATCTCGGCAGAGGGATCAGGAAGGGGGCCGGGCGCCCCCACCTCTTCCCCGTCACCGGTCACCCAGCACCTCGTCGAAGAAACCCACCGTCGCCTGCAGCGCCTTCAGATGGGTGTCGCGGGTTGCCTCCGGCGTGGCCGACATCCAGCCATGATTGGCGCCGGGATATTCGATCAGCCGACCGTCAACCCCGGCATCCTTCAGCTTCTTCAGCATCACCTGCGCCTGGATCAGGGGGACGGCCTGATCCACCTCGCCATGCAGCAACAGGATGGGTGGGGTCTGGGCGTCCACATAGTTGATCGGGCTGACAGCGTGGATTTCCTCCACGCAATCCCCGGCATCCTTGCAGCCCAGGAAATCATAGATCGGCTTGAAATCCTCTGGCGGGCGGGGCCGGTCGGTCACGGTGAAATCATAGATGCCATACCAGGGCACGGCGGCCTGCACGCAGTCGCCCTTCTCCAACGGCACGCTCCGGTCGCAATCCACGGCGGCCATGGCCGCCAGATGGCCGCCGGCGCTGTCACCGAACACGCCGACGCGGGCGGGATCGATGCCATACTGTCCGGCATTGTCACGCAGCCAGCGGATAGCCGCATCCACGTCCTGCGCCTGGGCGGGATAGGGTGCCTCGGCCTTCAGCCGGTAATTGACGGCGGCGACCACATAGCCCCGCGCGGCAAGATCAGCCAGAACGGCGGGAAAGTTGGCAAAGGCGGCCAGCCCGCGCGAATTGCCCAGGGCCCAACCGCCGCCATGGACATAGACGATCAGCGGCCGGTCGCTGGTGCCAGGCTTGAAATAGACATCCAGCTTCAACGGCCGGTAACCGACGATGGTCGAATAGGTCAGGTCCGGCACGGCGACAACGCCGTCGGGATAGCCGACCCGCACCTTTGGCAGCCTGTCGGCCTGGCTCCAGCCGCTGCCAACCTCCGCCGTGATCGGCCGTTCGGCGAAAGCCTGCGGGACAACGATAGACATCGCAAGCCAGAGGGTCGTGGCCAGGAAGGATTTGCGCATGGGGCATGGCCTTTTTGATGAGGGGAAAGGGGTCGGTAAGGCCACCTCCTCGGAAGCCCCCCACCCCTGTGCCCATCATTCCGCCGGATGCCGGCCCCCGTCCCCGTGGACCGGCATCCATGCCCGCCTGACGGATAAAACCGGATATCCGCCTCAACCCGCCGTGGCGGGCACGGCGTCGGCGAAGGCCTTTGCGATATTGGCCCGGCTGGTCACCCAGACATCCGGGCGGCGCTTCACATGATCCAGGAAGGTCTGGAACGCACCGATGCGGCCAGGGCGGCCGATGATGCGCAGATGCAGACCCAGGCTCATCATCCGCGCGCCCTCGGTCTGGGCCTCACGATACAGCCAGTCGAAACTGTCGATGGCATATTGCGCCCAGTCGCGCGGGGTCAGGGATGGGGACAGCCAGAACTTCATATCGTTGCTGTCGATGGCATAGGGCATGATGACCATGGGCTTGGTCGTGCCATCGCTCATCGGGACATGATCCCAGAACGGGAAATCGTCGGAATAATCATCCATGTGATAGGAATAGCCCTCTTCCGCCAGCAGGCGGCGGGTGGCTTCCGTGTGCAGATAGCGGGACAGCCAGCCCTGGGGCCGGGTGCCGGTGGTCTTCTCGATGGACTGCCAGCCGTCACGGATGAACTGCCGCTCCCGGTCTTCCTTCATCCAGAACTGGTGCGTCCAGCGGTGGCCGTGGCAGCAGATCTCGTGCCCCTGTTCCACGATCTCCGCCGCCAGATGCGGCGCCCGCTCCAGCGCCACGGCGGCTGCGGTGAAGGTGGCTTCCACGCCATATTCCTTCAGCAGCCGCATCACACGCGGGGCACCGGCCTTGATGCCATACTGGTAATTGCTTTCATTGCCATGCATGCGAATGGGCTTGGCGACATGGACGGAAAGCTCGTCCACCGGCTCCGGCCCCTTATCGCCGTCGCGGATATTCTGCTCGGCCCCTTCTTCCACATTCACGACGATGGAAAGGGCCAGTTTCGCCCCGTTGGGCCAGGTGAAATCGGCGGGTGCGGGCATGGGTGACCTCAATGGTGCAAGGGTGCAATCAGAGTCTTGAGTTCTAATAGAATTGGACGCGACCCTGACTAGCGTCACCCCGGCGCAGGCCGGGGTGACGGTAGGGGTGATCCAACCTAAATCTGACAACTCAAACCCTATCCGGGGAAAGCAGGTTATACGTGACGCTCAAGCTGCAATCTGGCGGATACAGCCCAAGGGTGCCTCAATGCGGCTCTTCCCCGCCCGACACATTCATGCTTTCCGCCGTGATATAGCGGGCATCGTCAGAGCAGAGGAAGGCCACCGCACCGGCGGTATCTTCCGGCAAGCCGGGCCGGCCCATGGGGATGCGGCCCTTCATGCTTTCCAGATAGGTATCCAGCGACAGGCCCAGCTTCTGGCTGAAATATTCATTCTGCCAGGCGCCCAGTCCCGTCGTCACATGGTTGGGGCAGACATTGTTGACCGTGATCTGATGGCGCCCCAGCTCAATCGCCGTGGAACGCACCAGACCGACCAGCCCATGCTTGGAGGAACAATAGCCGGCCGCGAACGGAAAGCCCGACTTGGCCGCCTGGCTGGCGATATTGATGATGCGCCCGCCCTTGGCTGCCGGGACCATGATTTCCGCCGCCGCCTTGATGCCGTTGAAGCACCCGGTCAGGTTCACATCAATCACCGCCTGCCATTCGCTGGCTTCCAGTTCCAACAGCGGCTTCATGATATAGCCGATGCCGGCATTATTGACCCAGATATCCAGGCCGCCCAGCGTCTCCACCGCGAAGGCCGCCATGGCCCGCATGGAGGCAAGGTCGCGCACGTCACAGGTGAAGGTCTCCACCCGCGATCCGGTATCAGCGGCGATCTCTGCCGCCAGGGCCTGCATCTCCGACAGGCCGCCGATCATGCTGTCCGGCGTGGCCGCATCTGCGGACCGGCCGATATCCGACAGCACGACGGATGCCCCCTCAGCCGCCAGCCGGCGGGCAATGGCCTCGCCCAGCCCCTTGCGGCGGCCGGACCCGGTGACGACCGCGACCTTGCCGGCGAAACGCTTGGTGTTGCCCATGTCGCGCGCTCCTCAGCCCAGCTTGTCGGTCAGGATGAAGGTGACATCGGCCATGCCCTGAAACTGGGCAGAGATTTGCTGCATGGCTTCCGCCGCGATATCCTTGCCGAACTGGTCCATGTCGGCCACATCGATGATCTCGACATACTGGTAGGGCGGGGCCGCATCACTGCCCAGCAGGGCCAGCGACTTGAAGACCGTGAATTCCTGGATGGAAGCCAGGCCATTGACGGTGGGAAGATCGACGCTGCGCGCCCATTCCTCGTAAGCGGCCTGATCGATGCCGGGCTTCAGGTTGAACAGGGCGATGATGCGCGTTGCCATAAGTTTCCTCCGCCTGTCGAAGAATGATGGATAATGTGCTTGCGTAGAATGGATGATATATCATTATACCAATTACAAGCGGTTTGTCGCGCTCAATCGAAGGACCCCAACGCATGAACAAGCGCATCGTCCTGGCCCGTCCCGTGGGGACGTCGCCTGTGATCGAGGATTTCCGGCTGGAAGAGGTTGCCCGCCCCAGCCCCGGCCCCGACCAGGTCCTGATCAAGGTCGATCACGTCTCGCTTGATCCCTATATCGCCAGCGCCCTGCGGGGCCGTCACATGTCCGGTGCGGTTGCGGTGGAAGCGGTGGTGCCGGGTGAATCGGTGGGCACCGTGGTGGAAAGCAGGCATGCCAGCCTCGTCCCCGGTGACCGGGTGCTGTGCCGTGCCGGCTGGCAGGAATATGTGGTGGCCGATGTGCCGGCCGCCGGCGTGCCGCAGGGCCCGCTCAGCCTGGCGGCCCAGAAGATCGACCTGCTGGACGGCGTTCCTGCCACCGCGCTGCTGGGTGTGCTGGGCATGCCCGGCCTGACGGCCTGGGCCGGCACGGTGCGCGTGCTGAAGCCCATCCCCGGTGACACGTTCGTCGTTTCCGCCGCCACCGGCCCGGTCGGTGCCACAGCGGGGCAGTTGGCCAAGCGCATGGGTGCCCGCGTCGTCGGCATTGCCGGCGGCCCGCAGAAATGCGCCTTCGCCAAGGAGACGCTGGGCTTTGATGAGTGCATCGATCACCGCGATCCGGACTGGGCCGCCAATCTGGCCAAGGCCTGCCCGAACGGGATCGACTGCTATTATGACGGTGTGGGCGGCCGCATCCTGGAAGGCGTGATGGCCCATCTGGCCATGGGCGCGCGCATCGTGCTGGTTGGCATGATGGAACAGTACAAGGCCGCCACCCCCCTGCCCGGCCCCAACCTGGTGCCGATCATCAAGTTCCGCGCCCATATGGAAGGGCTGGTGGTTTACGATTACTGGCATGAGATCGACACGTTCCGGCGCCGCGTCGCCCCGCTGGTCCGTGACGGCCAGATCATCGTGCGGGAGGAGCCGGTGAACGGTCTTGCCGCCGCACCGGAAGCCCTGGTGCGCCTGATGGCCGGCGGCAATTTCGGCAAGATGGTCCTCAATCCGTGAGCGAGAAGATGAGCAACATCCCCCCCGTCGTGCCCCGCCTGGAAAGCCCCACCTTCCTGGTTCTGGCCTATGATATCGCCGACACCGCCCAGGCATTGAAGCTGCGGGACGATTTCATGGAAGGCCATCTGTCCCACACGGAAGCCAACTGGACCCGCTATGTCAGCGCCGGGCCGATGCGCACCGACGACGGCCAGGGCTTTGTCGGGTCCATGTTCCTGGTCCGGGCCAAGGACAAGGCCGATGCGGAAGCCCTGATGAATGGCGATCCCTATTTCCGTTCCGGCCTTTATGGCCGGGTGGAGATCGTGCCCGCCGTCGTCGCCATCGGCACGGCCATCGGCGGCCGCATCTGGACCGATGCCGCCCGGTTGAAATCGGTACAGCCCGCCGGGACCGCATCCCGCTGAGGTCGACCCGTCACATCGGGCGAAACAGGGGCCGGGGTCCGCCTTTTGCGCGGGCCCCGGCCCCTTGCGTTACAGCCCCAGGCCGGGACGGCGTGCTTCTTCCGTCAAGATCTCGATCAGGCTGGTCTCGAAGGTGGAAGGCGCGGCACGGCGGCGGCGCATGACGATCAGCGGTGTGGTCCAGGCCCCTTCCGCCAGGTCCCGGCCCATCAACCCCGTTGCACCCACCACCATGGATCGGGGCAGGAAGGCCAGCAGGTCCGTCCCCGCCAGGATGGACAGGCCGAACAGGATGGATGATGAGGTGATACGCGGCTTGATGGGTGCCACGCCCTTTTCCTCGAAATAACGGTCGATGCGGGCGTCCAGCCCGTCCGGCATCGGACCATAGATCCAGTCACCACCCGTCAGGTCCGCCAGCCCTTCTGCCCTGGACAGCAACGGGTGGTCCTGCCGGCCGGCCACGACCCAGCGTTCATGGCCCAGCACCGTGGTTGCAATCTGCGGATCACTGGCCGAAGCGCTGGTCGTCAGGGCAAGGTCGATGTCTCCGGCCAGCAGCATGCGCATGAAGGTCGGCTCCACCCCCGCTTCCACCCGCAGGTGCAGGCGCGGAAACAGCCGCTGCAGGCGCGGAATGGCATGCCGCCCGATGCCAGCCGCCGCCGCGGGGCTGACACCCAGCGCCAGTTGGGTGCTGCTGCGCCCCAGCGCCACATCCAGGTCCCGGCGGAACTGCCCCATCTCTCCCAGGATCGAGCGTGCGCGGATCAGCAGCGCATCCCCCATGCGCGTCAGCCGCACGCCCTTGGGCGTGCGTTCCAGCAGCATGACGCCCAGTTCGTCCTCCAGCCGGGCCAGGCTTTTGGAAAGGGCCTGCTGGCTCAACCCCTTCTGGCGGGCGGCCAGTGTCAGGCTGCCGGTATCGACGACCGCCAGGAAATATTCCAGATCACGCAGTTCCATGGGTCCGTTTCCATTGGCCGGCCCCGGCGGGGCCGGCCCCGGGGGTCAGAACGGCTTCACCGTGCCCAGGAAGGCCATGGTGATGATGCCACCCCAATAGACGTAAGCCAGCTTGCGGCCAAAGGCGAGCGCGCTATCCAGCTTGGCTTCCAGGTCGGGGGAACCGCCCTGGGCTTCCAACCGGTTGAAGATGACGATCCAGTCCCGCATGATATAGCGCAGCAGCAGCCCGATGATCAGCAGGCCGGAAAAAATGGTCGCCTTGGCCGCGTACCAGCCCGCCACGAACGGCCCGCCCGTGACTAGGCTGTAGACACCCACGCAGAACAGCGCGGGGATCACGACATAGCGGATGGCCTCGTCCGTCTTGGTCAGCAGCATATAGACGGGCGACTTGCGCTTGAAGAATGCCGTCAGCACAAGCGCGACCCAGGCCGCAGTGAAAATCCACATGCCAACCAGCCAGCCGCCGCCCAACGGCTGTACGCCCATGTTGTGGCCCAGATGCAGACCCAGCGGCAACAGCAGCACGATCCCCGTGCGCGGCAGCACGTCGATGCGGTAGGCGGTTTCCATATGCCGCTTGCGTTCGGCCAGCGACAGCGCCGGATTGGTCAACGCACGCGAAGCGTTGAACACGCCCCATTCCCCGCCCAGCCAATAGGCCATGGCGATGATGTGCGCCCAGCGCAGCATCAGATGCTCATCCAGATACATGCCCAGAAATTCCATAACCCCTTCCCCTTGTCTGTCCTGGTGCCGGCCGGAACCATCCGGCCCAGCCCGCCGCACAATGACGGGAAGCGGAAAGACAATCATTGACACAGGTCAATATGTCCGGACAAATAACAGGGTTATGGCTGGAACAGGGACCACACACACAAATATGATTTGTGCTGAATGACAACTGGGTGTGGGACACGCTGGCGAGACCGGCCCTAAGCTTCCTGTCGAAACGGCAATGTCGCCTGTTCCAAGAATGGTGGAGGTTGATCATGGATGGCTCTGGCAAGCCCGTGGATGATCGCGAGGGGGCGTTGGTGGCGGCCTATGATGGCCCTCCCGACTACCGCGTCGTCGGCCGGCACGGCATCTTCCCGGAAATGACGCATGACGAGATCGAGCGGTTCAATTTCCTGGCCCATATGAACCGCCATCTGGCCGGCCGCGTGATGCCGGCCGTGAAGGCGGCGTTCGAGGCGCGGATCGCGCCCGGCCGGGATTTCAAGAACCGCCACGACGTGCGCCGCGCCCTGGTCCAGGACCCGTACTGGCAGGTCTGGTCGGCGCTTCGCCGCAACACCATGGAAATGCGCCAGCAGGCCGGCCGATGGGTGGCACTGCGTCAGCGCGAGGAACTGGCCGCACGCGCCGCCGCCCTGACCGATGGTGATCCGCGCCTGCAACTGGACCCGTCGCTGGAACTGCCGCGCTATGTGGCTGCCATCGACCATCATTGCATGCCGGGCAGCTACCACACCGAATATGGGCCCGGCGACGTGGCCAATGCCGCCAATTACGACAGCGGCCTGTTCGCCACCACCGGCGGCATGCTGGGGCAATGGTCTGATGGCGGCGGTCAGGCCGTAGCCCGCTGGGTGGCACGCAACCTGCCGGACTTCAAGCCCAAGCGCATCCTGGATATGGGCTGCGGGCTTGGCCACAACGTGCTGCCCCTGGCCCAGGCCTTCCCCGAAGCCGAGGTGATCGGCGTCGATGTCGGCGCGCCCATGCTCCGCTATGGTCTGGCCCGTGCCAAAAGCCTGGGCGTGGAGAATGTGCGTTTCGTGCAGGCCAATGTCGAGAACCTGCCGCAGTTCGCCGATGGCAGCTTCGACTGGGTGCAGACGACCATGTTCCTGCACGAAACCAGCTATGGTTCCATGCAGCGCATCTTCAACGAGACGCATCGGCTGCTGGCGCCGGGCGGCATCGTGCTGCATGTCGAACAGCCGCAATATTCCCCGGAAATGCCGCTGTTCGAACAGGCGATGCGTGACTGGGACGCCTTCTATAATGCCGAGCCGTTCTGGACCAAGATGCACGAGGCGGACCTGAATGCCTGGATAGTGCAGGCCGGCTTTGCCAAGGAAAACCTGATCCATGGCGGCGTGACGGCCGTGGTGGACAAGTCCGTCTTCCCCGATGCCGCCGATGACAATGGCGAGGATTATGGCCGCAAGGCCGCATGGCACGTCGTGGGTGCCCGCAAGGAGGTTGCGTGATGTCGATCCAACAGGCCCTGGCCGGCGCATCGGCCAAACCCACGGGCAAGCGCCCGCAATTCCTGGACAATTGGGAGGCCGAACGCGCCATGGCCATCGCCATGACGCTGGCCGGCGAACTGGCGGTCACCCGCCAGCGGCTGGACACGCTGGAACGGCTTCTGGCGGCGAAGGGCATCGTGACCGGGGAGGAGATCGACACCTTCGTTCCCTCCAAGGCGCAGGCGGCGGAGCGCGGCCTTTGGAACCAGGAATTCATCGCCCGCGTGCTGCGTGTCGTGCAGCAGGAGGCCGAAGCCCTGTCCGTCAGGGATGAGACCAGCGAAGCCATCGGCGAGGAACTGGCGCAGTAAAGGCCGGATATGGATGCTATCGGCCATCACCCATGGCCGGTGGCTTCCATATTTCGGCCCATACCTTTCCGGCATGGTGATTGCCCCCACTCTATCTTGGACGCATGGCATCCGGCGCGCCTACTATTCCGGCCCCAATCTTCTGGCTGTCCGGGCACCTCATGACAAACAGCGACGCGCCAGGCCATCCGGCCAACGGCATCACCGATTACGCCGACTGGATCGGACGCACTGAACGGCAGACCGACATCGCCACGGAAGCCCCCTTGCGGGGGCTGGAGGCGTTGCTGGACCATGAAGGGGCACCGGCAGACACATTGCCGCCTCTGGGCCATTGGCTCTATTTCCTACCCTCTGTGGCCCAGGCCGGCATCGGGGAGGACGGGCACCCGCGAAAGGGCGGCTTCCTGCCGCCTGTGCCATTGCCGCGCCGCATGTGGGCCGGCGGCCGCCTGCGCTTCCAGGCGCCCATCCCGCTGGGCGCGATGCTGGAACGGGTATCCACGATCCTGTCGGTGACGACCAAGCAGGGCAAGGAAGGCCCCCTGGTCTTCGTGACGGTGCAGCATGAGGTAAGCGCCGATGGCCGGTCGGCCGTCTCCGAAGAACATGACATCGTCTATCGCGTGGCCGCCGACCCCTCCGCCGGTCCGGCGCCGGTGCGCCGCCTGCCGGCGGCACAGACACCGGATGCCAAACGGCGCCTGACGGCCGATCCGGTACGGCTGTTCCGTTTTTCCGCCCTGACCTTCAACGGCCATCGCATCCATTACGACCGCGACTATGCCCGCGATGTCGAAGCCTATCCGGGTCTCGTGGTCCATGGACCCTATCAGGCCGTGCTGCTGATCGACCATTTCCGGCGCAGCGTGCCCGGTGCCACGGTGGCGCGGTTCGATTTCCGGGGCCGGGCCCCATTGTTCGATACCGATCCGTTCGAGCTTTGCCTGACCCGGCCGGCGGCGGGCCCCTGCCTGCTATGGACGGCGGACATGCAAGGCGGCGTCGCCATGCAGGCCGAGCTGGAGGTGGCATGATGCGGGCCGCGAACTGGCGTTCCCTGCTGTTCGTGCCCGGCGACGCACCGGCCAAGCTGGCCAGGGCGGCGACACGCGGCGCCGACGCCGTGATCATCGATCTGGAGGACGGGGTGCCGCCGGGGGGCAAGGAAATGGCGCGGGCCGGGCTTGCCCGCCACGTCCCGGCCCTGGCCGCCCAGGACGTGGCCGTGCTGGTCCGCATCAACGCCGCTTGGCGGGCAGCGGTGCCGGACCTCGCCGCCGCCATCCTGCCCGGTGTGGCCGCCGTGATGGTGCCCAAGGCGGAAGATGTGGCCCGGCTTTCGGTCCTGGCCGACATGCTGGCGGAAGGGGAGGCCGATGCCGGCCTGCCGGTCGGCGGCATCAGTCTGGTGCCGCTTATCGAAACGCCGCTGGGGCTGGCCCGGCTGGCGGAAATCGCCGACGCACCCCGGCTGGCCGGGCTGGCCTTCGGGGGGGAGGATTTCGCCGCCGCCCTGGCCGTGGAACCGACGCCGGAAGTGTTGGAATTGCCATGCCGCCAGGTGGCCCTGGCTGCCGCAGCCCATGACCTGCCGGCCTGGGGCCTGCCCATCTCCCTGGCCGGGTTCCAGGATCTGGAAGCCTATTGCGCGGGCGCGCGGCGGGCACGGGCCATGGGGCTGGCCGGTGCCCTGTGCATCCATCCGGCGCAAATCGCCGTGCTGAACGAGAGTTTCAGGCCCAGTTCAGCCCAGATCGATGCCGCGCGGGCCATCCTGATCCGATGGGAACAGGCCGCCGCCACGGGGCAGGGTGTCACGGCCCTGGACGGCGCCATGATCGACCTGCCCGTTGTGGAACGCGCCCGCCGCATCCTGCTGCGCGCAGGATAGGCACCGGTCTTGCGGCAACCGCCGGTCAATAAGCGGTCTGCACCCCGTATTCATGTGCATGGTCGTGCGGCGGCGCCTGAAGCGCATCGGCCCGCCGCCCCGGCCCGTCGGGCACGGTGACACGGGGCGGCGGCGCGAAGGGCCGGATGCCCACGGCATCATAAATCTCCGCCGGGTAATAGACGACGCCGTCCTTCACCACCATGCGGATGCGACGGATGGCGCCCAGTTCCTCCAGCGGGTTGCCGTCCACCAGGAAGAAATCGGCCAGCTTGTCCCTGGCGATGCTGCCAAGCTGCTGGTCGCGCCCCAGATATTCGGCCGGTCCCAGGGTTCCCAGCCGCAACACCTCGGCAACCGGGATGCCAGCCTTGGCATAGAGTTCCAGCTCCCGGTGCAGTGACAGGCCCGTATGGTCGTCAGTGCCCGGCAACAGCCGGATGCCACTGTCATGGAACAGCTTCAGCACCTCCAGCACCTTGCGGAATCCGGCCTGATAGGCGGCATCGTCCGCCGCATCCCGGATGGGGGCGATGGCATTCATGCGGCGGCGCTGCAGGCCGATGGGCAGATGGTCGATATAGTCGGCCACGCAGGGACAGGCCACCCGGTTGCGGCTCAGCATCAGCAATTCCAGCGTCACGGCCGTGGGGTCATGGGCGACGCCCCTCTCCACCATGGATGCCAGCGTGCGTCGCACGGCCGGCCCGTCCAGGTCCAGCCCGCCCGTACGCGCCATGGCCGTCAGGCGCAGCGGGGTGCGCGTATCCTCGTCCGGTTTCAGCACCCAGCCCAGCATAACCTGGTTGACATGCGTCACCTCGTCATAGCCGGCCCTGATCATGGCATCGGCATTGGTGAAGGCCGGAATGTGCCCGGTCACGCCCATCCCCAGCCTGTGCGCCTCCTCAGCCATGACCGGGACCCATTCGGGGTTCACGGAATTGTAGATCTTGATCTGTCGGTAGCCTCGGGCGGCGTACCAGCGTACCGCGTCCAGCGCCGCCATCTGGCTGTCGGCCACGATACCGTTGCGCGCGGAATAGGGGCTGCGACCTTCGATGAAGCCGTTGCGCACAATGCGCGGACCCGCCACGCGGCCGGCCTCGATCTGGTCGGTCAGGTTCAGCAGCACGTCGTTGCCATTGCCCATGTCACGCACACTGGTGACGCCGGCGGCGACGTAAAGCAGGGCCGATTGCAGGCTGACATGGGCATGCATGTCGTGCAGCCCCGGCATCAGGGTGCCGCCTTCCCCTTCCACCAGCACCTCGCCCGGCGTCGCGGGAGTGTCCAGCGGCTGTACCGCGGCGATGCGGTTGCGGAAGGTCACGACGGAAACCGGGTCCGACAGCGTTCCCGTCTCCGGCTGGAAAATGCGCACGTCGCGGATGCGTACCGGCTGGTCGAAACGATGGGCCAGCCGTTGTTGAAGGGAGACATGACGATCGGCCTCGATGCGCTCGGCGGCATGGCGCAGTGTGTCGGCCGTATCCTCGTGCCCTTCGCGCACCACCACCCCGCCGGCCGATATCTCGGCGAACAGCCCGCCATCACCGTCCAGAAGCACGATGGACGGCTCCAGGTCGATACCCTTGATGAGATAGGCGTCGTAGCTGACCTTGCCGGCATCGACCTTGCCCAGTTCCTCCAGGCTCAACTCACCGGCCGGCAGGGTGGGAATGCGCCGGTCGCCATCGCGCAGCAGCGCGCGGGCATAGAGACCCAGGGCCCAGGGGCTGGCATACTGGCCCACATAAAGCGGCCGGTCATGGCCGGCCGCCCTTCCCTGCCCCATGGAATCCGCCCAGGCGGCCCCCGTCCCGTCGCGGGTGAACCGTTCGGTCACAGGGCTGCCGAAGGTGGAGGTGCCGGACAATACCCACTGCTGCGGCAGCCCCGTGGCCGGGTCCAGGACCAGCGTTTCGGCCATGGTCGGGCCGCGCCCGTTATTCTTCACGTCATGACGGATGGTGACGCTGTCACCGTCGATCACCGCCTCGACGAACCCGACCTTCTCCCCGCCGGCAATAACGCTCAGGCGCTCGATGCCGGCAGCGGCCGGAAGGGTCAGGGCCAGACCGGCAAGGATGGTGCCGGCCAGCAGGCCCGCGCGCAGCAGGGGAAACGTCATCTTTCCAGGGATCTCCGGTATAGGTGGGCGGCCGCGGCCAGATCCTGCACGGCATGGCCCAGCGACTTGTAGGCGGTGATGTCGGTATCGTCGCGCCGGCCCGTGACACGACCCAGCAGCACCTCGCCGATCTCGGCCACGATATGTTGGTCATCGACCAGCCCGGCCTGCCGGGCGGCCAGGAATTCCGCGGCGGCCACCAGCGCGTTGGCACGGCTGTCGACAATGTAGCGGCAGCGGCGGACCAGTTCGCCATCCACCTCCACGGGGCCGGGCACGCTGGACCCGACCAGATTGACATGAACGCCCGGCCGCAACCATTCCCCCAGCAGCACGGGCTGGCTGGCCCCGGTCAGGGTGCAGATGACCTCCGCATCGGCCACCGCGGATGGAAGATCGGTGACGGCGGAGACCGGCAGGCCCTGCCGGGCGGCATCGGCCGCCAAGCCGGCCGCCTTTTCCGTGTCGCGTCCCCAGATCAGGATATGCTGGAAATCGCGGACCAGCGGCAACGCCTTCAGGTGGGTCCTGGTCTGGCTGCCCGTGCCGATCAGCAACAGGTTGCGCACATCGCGCCGGGCCAGCGCATCGGTGGCCACCGCCGTGGCGGCTGCCGTGCGGATATGGGTGATTTCCTCGGCATCCGCGACGCAGACGGGCCGGCCATCGACGGGGTCGAACAGCACGACCAGACCGCGATGCCGGCGGATGGACGGTCTTTCGGGCTCGGGAAACACGCTGACCAGCTTGGCACCGAACAGGTCGTCACCGGCCAGCGCCCCCGGCATCTGCCCGAACAGCCGCCCGCCGCCCAGGTCGATGATGCTGCGCGGTAATTGCAGCGTCACACCGGCCGACAGGGTTTTCATGGCCTCTCGCACCATGCCGATGCAGCCGGGATAATCCAGCCCCGCCCTGACGGCCGCCGCATCCAGCGTGATCAGTCCGCTGCCTTCCATGGTCGATCCCTCCTGCATCAAGACATGTGGCCGGGCGCGCGGCGCGTGCCCGGCCACCGCCTTTACCAGAGACTGACCTTGGCGCCGACAAAGAAGCTGCGACCCAGAATGTCGTATAGGCCCTGTGCCCCGACCGGATAGGGCGGGTCACGGTCGAAGACATTGGTCATCCCGGCCCGCAGCGTCAGCGTATCGTTCACGATATAGCTGCCGGTCAGGTCGTGGCGGAAATAGGCGCCAACCCCCAGGATGTCGCGATCTTCCGACGTGTAGGTCACGTTGTGGACGGCGGCACTCAGATAATTGGTCGTCCAGGCCAGGCTGAGGCTGCCGTCGCTGTACCCGACCGTGAAGCGTCCCTTCCATTTCGGGTTGGCATATTCGCCGTTCGTGCTGTCCAGATCGTAACCCAGGCCCGACACGGAGGTTTCCAGCTTGTTGGTATACTGGACCATGGCGTTCAGACTGATGTCGCCGGCAATGGCCGTGACGCCCACATCCTCCAGCGCGAAATGGTAGTCCCCCGTCAGGGTCAGCGCCTCGAAGTCGGTGTAGCCGGCATTGACATAGCCCAGGCGGGCATCGATCACCTGCCCCGCCGCATCGCGGGTGACACGGCCGCAGATGGCCGGGTCGGGTGTGGGCGCGTCGTAACAGGTGGAGAAGATGGCCGTCAGGTCGAAGGTCGTGATGGCATCCTTGATCTTGATATCCACCCAGTCGGCCGTCAGCGTCAGGTTGGGGACGAAGGACGGGGTGATAACGGTGCCGACCGTCCAGCTATCGGCCACTTCGGGCTTGAGGTCGGGATTGCCACCATTGGTCACGGCGCGCGGCACATTGCTGATCAGCGAGGTGAAGGTGTCGCCCGGCCCGATGCCGATCTGGCTGTACAGCGCGCCGCAATTGGCAAGGCGCGCCGACGGGTTGGGACCCACATTCACGAAACGGCTGTCGCACGGGTCCTGGCCGTCGGCATCGATGCTGGATTGCGGCAGGAACAGTTCCAGCGCGGAGGGGGAGCGGAAGGTGCGGCTGTTGGACGCGCGGACCATCAGGTCGGACGTGACCTGCCAGCGCTCACCGATGTTCCAGGCCGTGTCCTTGCCCGTCAGCGAATGGTCGATATAGCGGATGGAACCTTCGATCTCGAAGCTGCGGACCAGCGGGATTTCCATGTCGCGATCGATCACGGGGATCAGCATTTCCCCGTAGAATTCGTTCGTGTCATAGGAACCGCGGGCCGGCACCACCGGCACGTCGCGGCCGATGCCATTGCGTGAGGCGTCGTTAGGCGAGAAGACCGACTTCTCGTACCGATGCTCGAAACCGATCGCCATGCGCACGTCGCCCGCCGGCAGGGAGAAGACCTCACCCCCGAGGTTCAGCGTGCCCACAGCCTGGTCCAGGTCGTAATCCTGCCGGAACAGGGCGTTGACATAGTCACGCGCCGCATCGCTCGGCGCGCCATAGCCAAACAGATTCAAGGGCTGGCAATTGGCGATGTCGGGGTTGGCAGAGCCGGGATTGTCGCGCGTGACACGGCAGACGACGGCGCCCGAGGCATCCTTCACGGCATCCACGGCATAGGTGAAGCGGGTCTGGTTGACCTTCACCGTGCTGTAATGGCCGCCCGTGTGGCCATAGACGCCGCTGGCGTTCCAGAAGAACTCCCGGTCGCCGACATCGAAAGTGCCTTCCAGGCCCAGCACGGCGCGCTGCGTGGCGGACTTGGCGGATACCTTCGCATTGTCCGGCAGCACGTCATCCAGCGCACGCGACAGGAAGAAGGCCGTACGCCCCTGGCTGGCCAGAACCTGCCGCGCCTGATCGCTGAGGAAGCCATTTTCCGTCGTGATGCGCAGGGCCGCGGACGAGCCGGTCTGCAAGGTGGTGTTGAACTCGCCCTGGTTGGCCGGCTCCGTGGCGTCCACCCAGGCGGCCGACCCCTCAAAGGTCAGCTTCACCCGGTCTGTCACGTCGTAATGGCCGTTGAGATAGGCGACGTTGCGTTCCACCGGCGACAGCAGGGATGTAACCTCCGCCAGGCTGTAGCCCTCCCCGCCGGAAGCATAGGCGAAGGTGTAATAGGTGCCGACATTGTAGGGCACGATGTTCCCGTTGGCATCGAACCGGGCGCGCACGCGCTTTGTCGGGTCGTTGGGGTCGGGGATGGTCAGTGCCAGGGCCGGGACAGGTGCCGGTGCGGTGAACAGCACGCCGTCGCGGTTGAATTCCGACAGGCGGTGGTCGTTGATGGTGATGGATGCCGGAATACCGTCATTGGGACCGGTATTGGCCGCATTGCCCGGTGTGGCCGTCGCCCGTGCCGTGGACGGGCGGTCGGTGTTCAGCAGCCCGCGCTCCCTGGACCGTTCGAAGGCGAAGGTCAGGTTGCCGCGGCCCTGATCGAAATTGCCGCCGACCAGCGCCGACACGCGATAGCTCTCGCGGTCGCCACGGTCGCTGATGCCACCCTGGACATCGACCTCGGCCCCTTCGAAATTATCCTTCAGGATCAGGTTCACCACACCCGCAATGGCGTCGGAACCATAGACGGAGGCACCGGTCGCCTGCACCGTCTCGATCCGCTTGATCATGGCCGACGGGATATTGTTCAGGTCGACCTGGTTGCCGGGGCTGGCCCCGTCGGTGGATAGCGGGTTGGACGACACGAAGCGCCGGCCATTCACCAGGGTCAGCGTGCGCTGGGAGCCCAGGTTGAACATGTTGATGTAGTTGCGCCCGACGCTGTTGCCCGTCTGGTCACCACGCGGGGTGTCGGAAATGCCGATGGACGGCAGTTCATTGATGGCGTCCGCCACCGTCTGGAAGCCACGTGCATTGATGACGGACCCGTCCAGCGCCTGCACGGGCTGGCTGGTCGTCAGTTCCGGGCGGGCGATACGCGATCCGGTAACGACGATTTCCTCAAGCTGGAGATCGTCGCCACCCGTCTGCGCCGGGGCCACGGAACCCAGCGCGGTGAAGGAAATGCCCGTCATCAGGGCCAGTGCCAACCTGTTCCTCATCTTCCTCTTGCTCCCCCTTCGAAGCTCTCGACCTGTTCCGCCGGTTTGCTGCCGGCGGTGTTTGCATTGCTTTCAGGCTGCCATGCACGCCTGGAAATGATCCGGTCCGTTTGCCACCCAGCAGGCGGCCGCCCGGGTATGGATTACCGGATCAGGGCCGTCAGACGACAAAATCGATGCGCGATACTTTCATCTTCTGTCACGGCCGTTCCCCCCGCAGCAGGGCGTGCAGCAGTCCCAGCCCCCGGTCCAGCCGCCCGGCATCCGCGCCGAAGCCGATGCGCAGATGCCGGCCGTCGCCGAACAATTCCCCGGGCACGGGCAGGACCCCCGCCGCCTGCCACAGGTGGCCGGCAACCTGCCGCCCGGTCAGCGGCACAGACAGGCGCGGGAACCAGATGCAGCCATGGGGCGGCACCTCCCCCTCGATCAGGCCATCGGCGCGCATGGCGGCGGCATGGGCCAGCAGCACCGGACGGGTTCGCTCCAGCACGGCCCGCCAATGCGCATCGAAAGCCGCGCTGTCGGCCATGACCTCCGCCGCCACGGCGTGGGCCAGTTTGGAAACACCCAGGTCGCGATGGGCATGGTGGGCGCGAAGACGCGCGATCAGGCCGGCATCGCCGGCCACCCAGCCGCATTTCAGGCTGAACAGGCCATAAAGCTTGGTCAGGCTGTTGACGGTCACGATATTGGGCGCCAGCGTGGCCGCACAGCCGGCCGGGTCCGCGAAGCCGCGATAGACCTCGTCGACGATGATCAGGGCGCCGAACCGGTCGGCCAGGGCTGCAATCTCCCGCAGCCGGTCATCGCCCAGATGGCGTCCCGTCGGGTTGTGCAGGTTGGTCAGCAGCAACAGTCCGGCCCCGGCCGCGAACCCCTGCTCCACCTGCTCCATGTCGATATCGTAGCCGGGATGGGCACGATCCACGAACCGCACCGCCGCGCCGGCCCTGGTGGCCAGGATGGGCAGGATATCGAAGCAGGGCCGCTCCACCAGCACGGGCGCCCCCGGCACCACCAGCATGTCCAGCAACAGATCCAGCCCGCTGATCGCCCCCGTCGTGGTCAGCACGCTCTGTTCTGCCAGTCCATAGCGCGCGGCGATGGCGGCGATCAGATGCGGGTTACCGGACCCGAAGACGCTGGCGAACCGGCTGCGCAAGCCACCCGTCAGCCCCCCCGCCAGCAGCCCGGACAGAAGACCGACGGGCTCAGCGATGGTGCTGTCGAACAACGCGATCGAGTCCGGCCGCCCCCGTACCTTGGCGGCCGCATCGATGGACCAGCCGGTGTAAGTCTGCGCATCGGACGGATCCGCCGTGCTCGCCTCGGTAAAAGCCAACCTCTCATCCTCCATCCGGTGCCAGGTTCCGCCCCCGGCACCGCCTGTTTGTCGTTCTGGGACAAGGTTAGGCGGATCGGATGGAAGAATTTCACCTGTCTTTGCCGTCGGGCGGATTTGCGCGCATTGAAATCACCCCTGAACGGGCAAACGGAGGAATGAACTGGTCCACGGGGCAGGCCGGAAGCGAAAATGGGCGGCAACCCCGTCATCACCGGGATTGCCGCCCATCCGTCAGACCACTGACTTCACCGCCCCCCTTGCCAGGGGCACCGGTAGGTCAGCCCGGCATATGGCCTTCACTGTTGGCCAGATACCAGCGGGCCAGTTCCTCCCGCGTCGGCCACCAGACATCGTCCAGGCCCTTGGCATACTCCAGAAACTCCCGCAGGCCCCGGATACGATAGGCGCGGCCCGTGACATGCGGGTGCAGACCGACATTCATCAACCGCGCCGTCTTCGCCCCTTCCTTACGCAGGACCGACAATTCCTCGATCAGCGTATCGCGGAAGGCATCCGTGGTCAGGTTGCGGCGGGTCAGCAGGGTGAAATCATTGATCTCGTTGGAATAGGGCACGGACACCAGCGGCCCGTTCTCCGTGCGCAACGGATAGGGCTGGTCGTCATTCATGATGTCACAATAGAACAGGAAACCCTGTTCGGCCAGGATGCCCGCCGTGTTCAAGGTGCCGCGCAGCGAGGACGACAGCCAGCCGATGGGCCGGCGGCCCACATGCCGCTCATACATCTCGATCGACCGCAGGATGATGTCGCGTTCCCTGGCGGGGTCCTTGGCGAAATTGGTCAGCAGCTCGCCCTGTTCGTAATTATGGGCCAGCAGTTCCCAGCCGCGTTCCAGGCAGGCATCGACCATTTCCTTGCGCCGCTCGAACGTGACGGCGTTGGTCGTGCAACTGGCCTTCACACCCATTTCATCGAACAGGTCGTAAAGCCGCCAGATGCCAACGCGCTGGCCATATTCACGCCAGGTGAAATTGGGAAAGTCGGGCGTGTCGCCGGGCAGCACGTCCGGCAGGATGGCCGGACCGCCGGCATAGTAAGGCTTGTCCGTGTCCTTCGTCAGATCCCAGGTTTCCAGGTTGAAGGTCAGGATCAGCGCGACCTTCTTGCCATCAGGCCAGCGCAGGGGGCCGCGCTTGGGCAGCGGCACGTAATCATAGCTCAGCATGGATCAGAACTCCTCCAGCAGCCGGCCGAAGCCGTAAACCTTGTCCTGGATGCCGTTGGCGCGCAGGGCGTGCCAGTATGTCGCCGTGTTGATGGCAATGACCGGCTTGCCCAGCCACATCTCCGCCGCGGCCGCCAGCTTCACCATGGACAGGTTGGTGCCGACCTGCAGGATGGCGTCCACGTCGTCGCCATCCAGTTTCTTCAGCACGTCACGCAGCCGGGGGGTGCCGACCTGGGCGATGGAGGTCCAGGACGGGCATTGCAGCGGCACGTCACGCACCGTCTCATACCCGTAGTCGGACAGGAAGTTGCGCACCTGCTCGTTGGCAACGGGATAATAGGGCGACACGAAAGCCACCTTCTTGACCCCGCCATAGGCGGCGATGGCGGCTGCCAGCGATTCCGACCCCGTGGACAGGTACAGACCGCTGATCTCGCGGATCTGGCGGCGGAACTTGGCCGCCCCTTCCGCCCCGCCATAGAAGGTGATGGCCGACATGCCCATCACCAGATAGTCGGGATTGCAGCTCATCACCGATTTCACGGCTTCCACCGTGTTGTTGGCGATTTCCTGCGTGCCGGCCAGGAACGTCTCGTTGCTGATGGCCTGGGCGTTGGAAACGATGATCCGGCTGTAATGGTTCGTCACCCCGGCCGGACGCATGTCATCGTAATCGGGCTGCACCGTGGTGTTGGTGCTGGGCCCCAGCACGCCGAACAATTTACGCCAGCCGCGGCTGTCCTTGCCTTCACCCTGCATCGGTCGGGGTCCCCCTTGCTTGTCGAAGATGGCTCACGCGATGGCCGCGGCATCGGCCAAACTCTGGAACATCGCCTGCCGGAGCAGGAATTGACGGCGCTGGGCAGGATCGTTGCGGATGGCCAGCATTTCGTCGCGGCGCTTCTCCTGCGCGGAGGCATGACCTTCCTTCATCATCTCCATGGTCTGGATGGTCTGCGCCTGCACGAAGCTTCGCGCGGCACCCCGGCGCTGGCGGCTGAACTGGTCCAGGCTGGCTTCGTCCTCGCCCTGCTTGATGATGGCGGTCAGGCGCCGGCACAGGTTGAAGGCATCATGGATGCCGCTGTTCATGCCGAACCCGCCCAGCGGATTGTTCAGGTGCGCGCTGTCGCCCACCAGAAAGGCGCGGCCCTGGCGGAAGCTTTCCGCCACGCGCTGATGCATGCGATAGATGGTACGGTGATAGGTGGGCACGCCGGTCTTTCCGATCAGGCGCTGGAACACACGGTCGCGGTTCTCGTCCGACACCAGTTGCGCATCGGAGGAGTCGGGACCGGCCGGCAGCAGGATGCGCCACACCGACGGCACACGCAGCAGCACCAGCCATTCCTCCGGATCGGCGACATAGTTCACATGCGCCAGATTGGGGAAGTAATCCTCCAGCGGTTCAGCCGTGGAAAGGCACAGGAACTTCTCCGGATAGGTGAAGCCCTCGAACCCGATGCCCAGCCACTTGCGCACGGCGGAATTGGCACCGTCGGCACCAATCACCCAGTCCGCACGCACCTTCTCGATGGCATAGGGCGTCTCGAAGGCCAGATCGACCCCCCCGTCGCCCTGGGACAGATACACCAGCCGGCTGTTGAAGCGAAGGTCGGCCTTGGGATGGGCTTCCAGCCGTTCCGCAAGGGCACGGGCCAGATGATACTGCTCGCATTGCAGGCGGTACGGATAACGGGTGATGTCCGCCAGTTCGCCCAGGTCGAAATCCACCACCTGACCCGTGCGCCGGTCACGGTAATGGTAGACCGGCGCCTTCAGGCCGCGTTCCAGCAGAAAATCCGTGATCCCCAGTTCGTCCAGCATCTCCAGCGTGGGCGGATGGAAGGTGGAGGCACGCAGGTCATGGGCACAGTCCGGCCCGGCTTCCAGCACCAGGACATCAATGCCCTGCTGGGCCAGGTAATAGGCCGCGACCGTCCCGACCGGGCCGGCGCCGGCGATCACCACCTGCGTTCGGATCATGGGAGAACCTTTCTAATCTTATCCTGGGTGATGTCAGTTGGTGGCCTTGCGCAGATAGGCAATCAGCGCGTCGCGGTCGGCCTTGTCCGGCAGGCCGATGAAGGCCATGGTCGTGCCCGGAACCAGATCGGTCGGGTGGGTCAACCAGACATGCATCGCCTCGTCGTCCCAGACGACGCCGCTGTCGCGCAAGGCCTGGGAATATTTGAAGCCGGACACCTGGGCAGCCGGCTTGTCGAAGAAGCCATGCAGATTGGGACCGACCTTGTTGGGCCGGCCCTCGGCCACCTCGTGGCAGGTGCGGCAGCGCAGGAACAGGCGCTCCCCCTTGTCGGGACCGGTCTGGGCTGCCGCCACCGGCACGAGCCCGGCCGTGACCAGCGCCAGCGCCAGGTGGATGGCGGCGCGCACCGCGACCCTGAACGTCTCTTTCCTGACAATCGCGTCGACCAATGAAACCTCCCGCCCCGGATCCTGTAATCATCCCCGCCGCCTATGGACGGACGAGGCGCTTTGCACGGGGTCCATTTGACGGGCCGTCGTACATTCGGTCGACCGGCGCCTCCCGATTTGGCCACAGGGTGGATAAAGGGGGCGGGACGGTTGGCGCCCCCGTCGGGGACGCCTATCGTTCACCTGCGGCCTGCTGCGCGCAGTGCCGCACACTACAGTTCCCGAAAACTGACTGCGGGACGCCTCAGGCGGTCCCGCAGTCTTTTTCCCTGATCGGGAAGCTGCATACGGGATTGATGCCGGGCCCTTGCCAAGGGGACCCGCGTAAAACGGGAGGATGTGAGCTTGAAGCGTCTTGTGACCGGCACCTTCACCGCTTTGTCCCTGCTGGCCGCGGCCAGCGCCTGCGTCGCGCAGGACAGCCCCGCGGAAATCTATGCCAAGCGGCTGTCCATCCTGATGGGCGGCGGGTCGCTGGAAAAGCTGTACGAGCCGCGGGAAAAGGTGGCCGGGGCCGAACAGATGGCGACCCTGCCCGCCGCCAGGCCACAGGACCGTTCCATCCGTCAGGAAGCACTGGACGCCGCCCGCGCCTATGCCGGCGAAAGCGGGGCACAGGCCTTCATCGTCTGGCATGATGACCGAATCCAGGATGAGACCTATTTCAATGGTGCGGCGGCCGACACGCCGCTTGTGTCCAAGTCGCTGTCCAAGCCCATGACGGCCATGATCATCGGCCGCGCCCTGCTGATGGGCCATATCCGTTCGCTGGACCAGAGCGTGTCGGATTTCATCACCGAATGGAAGGGAACACCCAAGCAGGCGATCCTCATCCGCCACCTGCTGGACATGCGCACGGGCCTGCTGGACCAGGGCTTCAGCGCCGATCCGCAAAGCCCCTGGAACCTTTCCTACCTGGCCGTCGATCACGAGAACTATATCGTCAACGATTATCCGCTGACCCAGACGCCGGGCTCCCGCTACGGTTATTCCAACGTCACCTCCGAACTGGTGGCTCTGGTGATCGAACGCGCCACGGGCCGGCGTTATGCCGAATTTGTCGGCACCGAGCTGCTGGCCCCCATCGGCGCGCCGGGGGGCGAGGTCTGGGTGAACCGGCCGGGCGGGCTGGCGCATTCGGGCTGCTGCATGATGCTGCCGGCGCGAAGCTGGCTGCTGATGGCCCGGCTGCTGCTGGATGACGGGGTGGCCGACGGAAAGCGGCTGCTGCCCGAGGGTTATGTGCGCCAGATGGCGACGGCCACGGCGGAGAACCCGCATTACGGCCTGGGCGTCTGGGTTGCGGGGCCTTATCAGGAACGGCGTGGCTTCGGGGCGCCCGGCGCGCCCGGGCCGCAGGTGCTGCACAGTGCGCCCTATCTGGACCGGGACCTGTTCATGTTCGACGGCAACAGCAACCAGACAGTCCAGATTTCCCGCGCCGCCGGCCTGATCGTGCTGCGCATGGGACCCAATCCACCCAAGGAGGTGGATTGGGACAATAGCCGTCTGCCCAACCTGCTGCTGGGCGGCCTGAATAAGCCGGTCACGCTGGCGCCCCAGGCGCAGTGAAGTGGTGATGACGGCGGCAGGGTACGGCCCTGCCGCCGTCATTTCTGGTTCTGCGCGGCCACCAGGCTCAACTCTGTACCGATGGTGGCCGCCGTACCCTTCAGATCGTCCAGATAGCGATCCAGCGCCGCCTCCACCTTCATGGCGGTGGCGAAGAACACCATGGTCATCGCCGCCTTGAAATGCTCACCCACGAAGATGGGCACGGCGATGGAAGCCGTCTTTCCCGGTGTCAGATTGTGCTGGTTGCGGCCCTGCACGGCATAGCCGGCGGCGCGGATACGCTCCACATTCAGGGCGGCACGGGCGACGGACAGATATTCCGGATCGACCTCCTGCGACACCTTCATCCAGCGCAGCAGGGTTTCCCGCTCATCATCTGGCGTATAGGCCATGGACAGCTTGCCCGATGCGCTGTCCAGCACCGGCAGGGTGAAACCCGGATAATAGCGCTCGAAGGTCAGTGCGGTGTTGGCATGGGTGCTGTCACGCAGCATCATGTTGCGCCCCACGCGCGACGCGATGGCGACGGGCCAGCCGATGCGCCGGGTCAGCGATACGATATGCGGCCGCGCCACCTCCACCAGCCGGTCATCATCCTGGAAGCCATAGGCCAGTGACTGCACCAGGGCTGTGGGGCGATAGCGCTTGCGGTCGGGCTCCTGCTCCACCAGCCCTTCATAGACCAGGGTCTGGACCAGCCGGCAGGCGGTGGGATAAGGCACGTCGGCCGCCCGCGCGATCTCCATCATGGTCAGCGAGCCCTGACGGTTGATGGCCTTCAAGGCCGCGATGGCCCGGCTGATGGCCCGGATCGGCACCCCTTTTTCCATACCCGCCCCCTGCCCCTTGCTTGTGATGCGTCGGGATGATGGTGCCAAGGGGCGGGGGTCATGGTCGCAGAATGGATATCCGCCTATCCGCCTGTTGGACAGGAGGGACAGTTCTAGCCCAGCCGCCGCTCGCCCGCACCGGCCAGGGGGCTGTTGGCGGGCCATGGCGGTGGTGGACGCCGCACCCCGTCGGCCGGGCCGGCAGCGGCGGCCGGCGGCGCACGATCCCCGATGCCAGCGGCAGCCAGCGTGTCCAGCAGCCATTTCTTGAAGACGCGGACATGGTGCGCCTCCCGCCGGCTGTGCGGCACGGTCAGGTAATAGCCCAGTTCGCGCGTCAGCACACCGTCGAACGGCTCGAACAGGTGGCCATCGGCAATCTCCCGCTGGAAATAGGCTTTCTGGGCCATGACGATGCCGACGCCGGAGATGGCGGACTGGTAGACCACGCTCAACTCGTCGAAGACAAGCTGATCGCGCGGGGTCAGCCCCTCCGCCCCCATCAGGGCCAGCCAGTTGGGCCAGTCCGCGCGCCGCAATTCCTGATGCAGCAGCACATGGTTCTTCAGGATGTCGATGGGATAGGGACGGCGCGCCGGGTCCAGCAGCTTGGCGCTGCAGACGGGCCGCAACTCGTCACGGAACAGCAGGGTGCTGTCCACATTCTTCCAGTGTCCCCGGCCATAGCGGATGCGCACATCCACCTGGTCGCGGCCGAACTCCGTACTGTCGGTGGCGGAGATCAGCTTCACCTTGATATCCGGATGCCGCACCTGGAAGTGTGGCAGGTTGGGGATCAGGAAGCCGATCAGGAAACTGGTGTAGGCCCGGACCGTCAGCACGGGCGGCGGCTGCACGCCCAGAAACTCATCCGTGGCCTCCGACAGGCGCACGAACCCGTCAGACAGGCGCATGGCGAAGGCCTCGCTGCGCTCCGTCAGCGCCAGGCCATATCCCGTGCGCTCGAACAATGGCTCGCCCAGGTAATCCTCCAGCGCCTTGACCGACCGGCTGACGGCACCCTGCGTCACGCACAATTCGTCGGCCGCTTGCGTGAAGCTGAGATGGCGGGCCGCCACCTCGAAGGCGCGCAGCGGGTTCAACGGGGGGATACGGCGGGTAACACGACCTTTTCCAATCGTCATGATCACACCTCTTTGGCCCAAGGCTTTCACTCCCGGAGGTGAGGTTAGCTCATGCCCTGCCGACAGGCAAGAAATATGGAATATATGCCATATTGCATCACAACATCTCTTCATCGCGGTGCGGCGGCATCCATATTCTCGCGCCGAAATGAGAAAATGTCGGCCCCATATTTCCAGCGCTTTCAATAGTTTATCCCGATACGACCCGCCCACACCCGAAGAGGAGGCGTGGAAGCGGCGCTGCAATCCCAACAGGACCGGAGGCCCTTTCCCGTGCGAGAAACCGTCATCTGCGTGCCGCTGCGCACGCCCGTCGGACGTTTCGGCGGACAATTCAAGGGGCTGTCGGCCCAGGCCATGGGCGCGGCCCTGCTGCGCGGCCTGCTGGACCGCACGGGCCTGCCACCGGCGGCGGTGGAGGATGTGCTGTTCGCCCAATGCTATCCATCCATGGACGCCCCCGCCCTGGGCCGGGTCGTGGCGCTGGACGCCGGATTGCCGGTGGAGGTCGGGGGCCTGCAGGTCGACCGGCGCTGCGGGTCGGGATTGCAGGCCGTGATCTATGCCGCGATGCAGGTGGCCACGGGCGCCAGCGATCTGGTTCTGGCCGGCGGGGCTGAGAGCATGAGCAATGCGCCCTTCTACAGCACGGGCCATCGCTGGGGCGTGCGCGGGGACGGCATGATGTTCCATGACGCGCTGGCGCGGGGCCGCGTGACGGCCGGCGGGCTGAACTTCCCCGTACCGGGTGGCATGCTGGAAACGGCGGAAAACCTGCGCCGCGACCATGCCATCAGCCGGCTGGAACAGGATGAGTTCGCCTGCCGCTCGCATGAAAAGGCCGTCGCAGCCCAACAGGCCGGGCTGTTCGATGCCGAGATCGTGCCCGTGACGGTCCCGGGACGCCGGGGCGACGTGATCATCGAACGGGACGAGCATCCCCGTCCGGAGACCACATTGGACAGCCTGGCCAACCTGAGCCCCATTCTGATCCGCCAAGACCGGGACGCCACCGTCACGGCGGGCAACGCGAGCGGCCAGAATGACGGGGCATCGGCCTGCATCGTCACCACGCGGGCAAAGGCCGACGCCCTTGGCCTGCACCCCATGGCGCGGCTGGTTTCCTGGGGCGTTGCGGGGGTGGCACCGGACCGGATGGGCATCGGCCCCGTGCCGGCAACCACCAGGGCGCTGGACCGCGCCGGTCTGCGGCTGGCCGATATCGACCTGATCGAACTGAATGAGGCGTTCGCGGCACAGGTCCTGGCCTGTACCCGCGGCTGGCATTTCACACCGGGCGATTTCGACCGGTTGAATGTGCAAGGCTCCGGCATCTCGCTCGGCCACCCGGTCGGGGCAACGGGCGGACGCATCCTGGCCACCCTGCTCCATGCCATGCAGCGTCGGAACGCTCGCTATGGGCTGGAAACCATGTGCATCGGCGGTGGCCAGGGACTGGCTGCGATCTTTGAACGGGCCTGAACCGGCGGGAGACCGACCGGACCGCATGGCGACATGCGAAATCCTCACCCGGACAGCTATTGACCCATCGAAGTCGTTCTATTAAATGGAATGTATTACGTATTTCATTCCATGACGAGGATGATCGTGACGGATAATGTTGTGGAAATCGGTTTCGACACGATCGATGAGGCGCTGGCCGCCATCGCCGGCGGCCAGATGGTCGTGGTACTGGACGACAAGCATCGGGAGAACGAGGGCGATCTGATCATGGCGGCGGCGCATGCGACGCCGGCTGCCATGGCCTTCATGGTCCGCCACACGACGGGGATCGTCTGCGTGGCGCTGACGGGGGAACGGGTGGACGCGCTGGACCTGCCCCCGATGGTGGCCAGCAACAGCGACCGCCATCAGACCGCCTTCACCGTTTCCGTCGATGCACGCCGGGGCACCAGCACGGGTGTATCGGCCGCCGACCGGGCCGCCACCATCCACGCCCTGACCGACCCCGCCACACGGCCGGACGACCTGATGCGCCCGGGACATATGTTCCCGTTGCGCGCGCGGCCGGGCGGCGTCCTGGAACGGCCCGGCCATACGGAGGCAGCGGTGGATCTGGCGCGCCTGGCCGGCTGTGGTCCCGCCGGGGTGCTGTGCGAGATCGTGGCCGAGGATGGGTCCATGGCCCGCACGCCCGAATTGCTGCGCTTCGCCCGACGGCATGGGCTGAAGATCGTCACCATTGCCGATCTGGCCCAGCACCTGCGCCAGCGGCCGCATGAAACCATCGACCGGGCGGGTGCCGCCTTGCGCCAGGCATTGGCCTGAACCGTCCCGGTGGCAACACAAGAACAGGAAGGAAGCAGGAAACGCCATGTTCAGATCCGCATTTCCCGACAGGCTTGATATTGCCGGAACATCGATCGAACTTCTGACCCGGGGTGCGGGGCGGCCGCTCCTGTTCCTGCATGGCGGGCACGGGGTCGATGCCGGCGATGCGCTGGTCGAACGGCTGGCCGCAGCCGGTCACAAGGTGATTGTCCCTTCCCATCCCGGCTTCGGCGCCAGCCCACGCCCGCCCGGGGTGACAGGTGTGGACGATCTCTGCCACATCTATCTGGACCTGATGGAGGCGCTGGACCTGCGGGATGTGGTTCTGGTCGGCGTATCGTTCGGAGCCTGGATCGCGGCGGAACTGGCGACCATGGGCACGGGCCGCATCCGCCGCCTGATCCTGATCGACGCGGTGGGGGTGAAGGTCTCCGACCGGGAAACGCGCGACATCGCCGACATCTTCGCCACCACGGTGGAGGATATCCCGTCGCTGTTCTTCCACGACCCGGAAAAGGGCAAGGCCCTGTTTCACGGCTTTGATTTCAAGAACATGACCGATGCGGAAGTGACGCGCTTCGTGCGCAACCGCGAGGC
Organism: Niveispirillum fermenti; assembly: GCF_048066175.1. GTDB lineage: Bacteria > Pseudomonadota > Alphaproteobacteria > Azospirillales > Azospirillaceae > Niveispirillum > Niveispirillum fermenti. The sequence continues at coordinate 53,964 of NZ_JBLTXA010000025.1, forward strand.
GCTGCTGCTCTACGGCTGGTCTCCCACCCTTTACAATCCCAAGCTTCTGGGGCGCCTGCGCCGGGTGAATGTCCCGGTCCTGCTGCTCTGGGGCGCTGATGACAAGGTGGTGGGCGTGGAATATGGCCGCCGCTATGCCGCCGCCTTCAAGGATGCGCAGTTCGCAGTGATCGGGGGGGCCGGTCATTACGGCTATCTGGAACAACCCGACGCCTTCGCCAGCCATATCGACACGTTCCTGGCAGCCTGAACCGGCATGGCGCTGCCCGCGGACCCCGCGGGCCCGCCCCGTCCCCCAAAACCACGCCCCGAGGGGAGAGCACCCATGGAATTCTGGCATTTCAGCGAACAATCCATGCATCCGGCCTGGAACGACATTTCCGGCCCCACCAAGGTGCTGGTCGACAATGCCCATTGCGACCCGGAAATCGCGCACCAGCTCTATAACCGCTATCTCGACGAATGGGTCGTCGCGGACAGGCTGGGCTACAACATCATGGTGAATGAGCACCATGCCTCGGCCAATTGCATGTCAGCATCCTGCCTTCTGACGCTGGCCATACTGGCCCGGCAGACGAAGAACGCCCGCCTGCTGTGCCTGGGCGTGCCCGTCACCAACCGGACCGACCCCTATCGCGTCGCCGAGGAACTGGCGATGATCGACACCATTTCCGGCGGGCGGCTGGAAATCGGGCTGGTCAAGGCCTCGCCCTTCGAACTGGCCCTGTCAAACCAGAGCCCGGCCCGCATCATGGACCGGTACTGGGAGGCGCACGACTTCGTCGTCAAGGCGCTGACCCACAAGGGCGGCCCCTTCTCCTGGGAGGGGGAATTCTATAATTATCGCAATGTCAATGTCTGGCCCCGCCCCTTGCAGCAGCCCATGCCCCCCATGTGGATCACGGCATCGGGCGCAGCCACGGGCCGGCGCATCGCCCAGTTGGGCTATGTCTGTGCCACCTTTTTCAACGGCGCCGGAACCAGGCCGCTGTTTGACGCCTACAAGGAGGAATATCGCAACACCCACGGCCGCGCCGCCCCGCTGGACCGTTTCGCCTATCTGGCCATCATGGTCTGCGGACGCACCGAGAAGGAGGTGCAGGAGCGCGTGGCCAAGGTGAAACCCTACCTGGAGGTGCAGCCGCGCACGCCCAAGGGATGGATCAACCCGCCGGGCTATGAAAGCGTGGAAATGAACGCCATGGCCTTGCGCATGGGCAAGACGGGGCGCATCAATTTCGGCCTGCCGGCCAACCCGTCCCTGGCGGAAATGGCCGATGGCGGCATCATGTTCGCCGGCACGCCGGATCAGCTTTATGACCAGATGTCACGCTTCTCCGACAAGGTGGGCGGCATCGGCCGGATGCTGATGCTGGGGCAGGCCGGCTATCTCGACCATGCCGAAACCGTGGACAGCCTGACCCTGTTCGCCGAGCAGGTGGCACCGCGCCTGCGGGATTATGCCAAGGCCAAAAGCGCCGCGGTCAGCGACGCGGCGTGATCGGAAAACCGCGGCAAGGGGCGCAAAGCCAGGGCCGGGACCGATAAACATTCCGGCCCCGGCCCTGGCTCGCCTGCATGATGATCCGCAAAAAGGGTCATGCGATCAGCCGCAGCGCATCGCGGACATTGCCGATGCGCTGATTGGCCGTGCGCGTTGAAACCGTGATCTCGTCCATGTTCTGATGGATTTGTGCGACCGCGCCGGACGCGCCATGCATGTTGCTGTTCATCAGGCGCGCAACCGCGCTCTGTTCCTCCACGGCCGAGCAAGTACCGATGACATAGCCGCGCACGGCATCAATGGCCCCGCGTATGGCATCCAGCTTCTCCGCCACATCGCCGGCCACCGTTTGCAGCCCGACAATCTCCCGCGAGATGCGCTGGGTTGCATCGGCAGCCTGACGGGCCAGCGACTTGACCTCTCCCGCCACGACCGCAAAGCCGCGCCCGGCCTCACCCGCCCGCGCGCTTTCGATCGTGGCGTTCAGGGCCAGCATGTTGATCTGTCCGGCGATCTCCCCGATCAGCTTGACGATGCCATCCATCGACTGGGTGCCGTCCAGCAGACGCCGGGTGGCCTCGTCGACAACACTCGCCTCCTGGAAGGCCTTCTCCGTCGCCTGCTTGGACCGGGTCATGCTCTGCGCGATTTCCTGGATGGAGGCGTCGAGCTGTTCGGAACCGCTGGCGATGGCTGCGACATTGACGGAGGTCTGCTGCGATGCGGCAGAAGCGTTCTCGGCCTTGTCGTTGGATTGCTCCACGGCGGAGACGATCTCGCCCAAATAGGCCTGGACGGCCTCCAGTGTCTCTTCCTTGCGGTGACGGGCCTCCACAGCCGCCGTCACGTCGGAAGCGAACTTCACAACCTTGAAGGGCTTGCCGTCACCGTCCAGAATGGGGTTGTAGGTCGCCTGGATGTAAACCGTGCGTCCGCCAGCCGCCAGCCGCTTGAACTCGGCCTGACTGAAGCGCCCCGCCCGCAACCCGTCCCAAAAGGCACGGTAGGCAGGGCTCTCCGCCTCGGCCGGGTCCATGAACATGCTGTGGTGGCGGCCCTGCCCCTGATCCAGCCTGTAGCCCATCACCTTAAGGAAATTCTCGTTGGCATCCAGAATGGTGCCGTCCATGCTGAAGGAAATGACGGCCTGGGAACGGTCCAGTGCCTCCAGCTGCCCATGGACCTCACGCGAACGCTTCCATTCCGCCGTGACATCGGCCGCCACCTTCACAACCTTGGTGACACGGCCACGCCGGTCGAAGATCGGATTGTAGCAGCCATGGATCCAGATCTCTCGTCCGCCCTTGGCCAGGCGGCGGATCATCTGCACCTCGCTGTTGCGGCCTTCGCCCAGGGCCCGCCAGAAATCGGCATAATCGCGGCTCTTCCGCGTGGCCTCGTCCACGAACATGCTGTGGTGCCGGCCTTTGATCTCTTCAAGGCTGTAGCCCACCAGCTTCAGGAAGTTGGGATTGGCACCCAGGATCACGCCATCGGGCGTGAACTCGACAATGCCTTGCGCCTTGCTCAGGGCGGCAAGCACCGCCTCCGCATCATGATTGCCACCGAACAACATCGCTACCCCCCGATCGTCAGAAAGCACCACCACCGAACGAAATAAATCCTACGGCAGCTTTTCGACGTTTTCAGCATATCGGAAGGTTATAATCATTCGTCGACGGATTTTAATTCGAACACCGGACACCAAATTAATATTTATTAATGGATATGAACTTATACGTTCGGATACAAAATTTTTCCTGCAAATAAACCCCAAGAAAATATCCCGGATTGTATTGAAAACGGTACAATTGCACCCTGATATCAAGGAAAGTCATTGATATTGATGGATGAATCCTCATCAAAAATCGTGAACCCAAACGCAGGAAACGATATGGGCATATGGCTGGGTTGGTTCTTCGGTGTCAAACCGACCCAGCCTTGTCGCCGGAAATTTCCGGAAAAGCGCAAAAGCATAGGTTCTGTCGCCATTCCCGGCTGGGACATGGTCAGCGTGCAGCCGCCACCTGTTTCAGCACACCATAGACATAGTCCACCCCCTCATGGATGGACTTCACAGCGATACGTTCGTCATGGCCGTGGATGCGGCTCATCGTGTCGGGATCAACAGGATAGGGCCAGATGCCATAGACGGGTATGCCCCGTGACCGCCAGGCCCCGGCATCGGTGGAGGCCTGCAGCATCATGGGCAGCACCTCTGCCTGCGAGACCCGTCTGGCCTGATCCTCCAGCGCCCGGAACAGGTCGGTTTCGATGGAAGATGGCTGAATGGCGCTGCGCACGCGGAAGAAGGCAGCCTGTTCCTCCTTGGGGCGTGAGTTCACGATCTCCACCTCGATAGCGGGATTGCCGATCAGGGCTTTCACCTGGTCGACGAATTCATAGACATCGACACCCGGCATCAGGCGGGCATTCATGATGGCTTCGGCCTCGCCGGGGATGACGTTGGGCTTCACCCCGGCATTGATCATGGTAACGACCATCGTATCGCGCATCAGGGCAGACAGGGTCACCGCATCATCCGGACGGGCCGCCATGACGGCCTTCGCCGCGACCAGCCTTGCCGCATCGTCCTGTGCCGCCAGCAATTTCTCCACCGCCACCGATAGCGGGCCGGGATAGATCCGGGCCAGGCCCTTGAAATAGGCGACGGTCTGCGGCAGCAGCCGGATCGGCGTCTCCGCGAAGGCGATCTTTTGCAGGGCGTCAATCAACTGCCCGTTGGCGGTCGTCAGCGGCGGCAGGGGGAAGGAGGAATGGGCCGCCGGTCCCCTGGCCACCAATTTCAGATTCAAGGTCTGCTTGTCAGCGACAGAGACATTCACCTGACGGACCGTGCCGTCCGCGCCTGTGAGGATGCCGCCCCCTTCGTTCAGGGCCACGGCCGCGTCGATCTTGTCCCAATGGTGCTGCGCCAGCCAGCCGGTATTGTACTGTCCCTGCTCCTCATCCGCCTCCGCCAGGAAGATGACGTCGCGCTTCAGCTTCACCTTGTCTTCCAGCAGCCGCAGCACGGCGCGGGCATAGATGGCGACGGAACCCTTATTGTCCAGGGCGCCGCGGCCATAGACGAACCCGTCCTTGATCACGGCGGCGAACGGGTCGACGGTCCAGTTCTCCCGCTGGGCCGGCACGACATCGGTGTGCGCGGCCAGCAGGACGGGGGGCAGGCTGCCATCGCCCTTCAGCCGCGCGATGAAATGCGCGGCCTTGCCGTTGGGGGCGGTGATAATCTCCGTCTCCACCCCATGCGGCTTGAACAGGCTTTCCAGATAGGCGGCGATCTTCGTGGTGTCACCCGGTGCGTTGGTGGTGTCGTACCGGATCAGTTCCTGCAACAGGGCGACGGTCCTGTCCCCTTCCGCCTTGTCCTTCGCGGTGACCGGGGCGGCGAGAAGCAGGGCCAGGGCGGGAATGGCAAGGCGGAGGGGGCGCATGGCTCGGGTCCCTTTACTTGACGGTGATCTGATAGCTTCCGGTCGATTGATGGCCATTGGCGGCCACCACCGTCCAGTCCACCTTGTAGGTGCCGGCAGCCAGGGGACCTTGGGGCGTCACGGTCAGCGACTGTCCGTCCGCCCCGTCGGCCACCATAACCCCGCCGCCGGGGGCGGGCGACAGGGTGACGGTGGCCGCACCCGGCGTCAGCTTCTCCGAAAAGGACAGCGACAGGGTGGACGGGGCCGGACCGGTGCTGCCGGCCGCCGGATCGGCGGCGACCAGCTTGGGATGGGCGATGGCGGGAACGGTCAGCAGCAGCGACAGGGCGGCGGCCGGCAGCAGGCGATGGATACGCATGGTCTTTCTCCTGAAGGGCTGGGGATCAGAACCGGTAAGTGGCCTTCACATGGAAGGACCGGCCGTTGACGCCATAGGGCGCGATATAGGCGTAGGGGAAGATGCCGTTATTGTCGGCGCCATTGGTGCCGGCGGCAACGGAGGCAGCGGTCGAGGCGATCTGCTTTCCCGGATATTTGTCGAACAGGTTCGACACACCGGCGGAGAGGCTGAAATCATCGGTCAGGTCATAGCCCGCCTCGAAATCCACCACGATGTCGGCACGGAAATACTGGATGATGTCGGAATTGGCCGAGCCGGGCGCCGCCGGCACCAGCTTCACCTTGTAGCCGGGGGTCAGGGCCGCCACCTGGGCCGGGGTACGGTTGGTCAGGGCCACCTGCGCCACTTCCCCATAGCGAGTGCCGGACAGGTTCAGGCGCAGCGCATCCTTCTGCCAGTTCAGGCTGGCGGTGATCTTGTCCTTGGGCATGCTGTCGGTGAAACGCACCTGCTGCGACAGGTCGAACAGGACCGTATTGATTCCAATGGCGGCCAGCGGGGCGGGCGTGCCAGCGATACGGTCGAACTTGGTATCGTTGAAATTGGCGGCCAGCATGCCGGTCAGGGTGCCCCACTCATCCAGATCGTGGCGGTAACGCAGGGTCACATCCACGCCCTTGGTTGTGGTGTCCACGGCGTTGGTCAGGAAGGAAACCGCCCCCACCCCCGGATAGCCCTGGGCCGCCAGCATGCTGGTCAGGGTCGTGGACTGGAAGTTGGACGACATGGCAATGCGGTCTTCGATCTTGATGCGGTAGTAATCGACCGTGGCATCGAAACCATCCATGGAGAACACCACGCCGGTGGAGATATTGTCCGATTTCTCCGGCTTCAGTGCCGTGGCGCCGATCAGCGGGGCCGTGGGATGGTTCACAGACACGGCCCGGATGCGCAGCGGCTGGCCATTCACGAAGCTGACATTCCGCCATAGGCGCTGGACAGATCCCAGCCGAACCCCGCCAGATCATCACCCTTCAGACCGAAGGCACCGGAACCGTTGGTGATCTCGATCTCCTGCAAGGGCAGGAACCCGTCGGGATAAATGGCCCGTACCGTCTCATCCTGGCCGGCACGGCGGAAAAAATTGAAGCTGTTGCCCTTCAACCGGCTGTAACCCCCGAACGCATAGGCCGTGATGCCATCGGTCAGCGGCTTTTCCGCGTTCAGGAACAGGGACAGGTTTTCATATTTCGGGTCACCGAACTTCCAGATATCACGGTCCACCGTGGCTTCGCGCGGGTCCAGCGTACCGCTGGACGGGGTCAATCCGGTACCCGACCCGTAATTGCCCGACGGCATGACGAGGGCCCCGGCGGCGTTGCGGCCGAAATATTGCTGGCGCGTATCGGGCGCGGCGCGGTCGCTGGCATTATGATCCTGATACTGGACCGTCAGGCGAAGGAAGCCGTCATCGCCGAGTTCGATCCCCTTGGCGACGGCGATTTCAGTATGTTCACCATCGCCCTTCTCGGTGAGACCGAACCGGGCGGACGCGAACCCGTCCGTACCCCTGGCAAGCTGCACGTTCAGCACGCCGGCAATGGCATCCGAGCCATATTGCGCGGCCGCACCGTCGCGCAGCACCTCCACCCGCGAAATGGCGGCAGCCGGGATGGAATTGAAATCATAGGCCACGTCGCCGCGGCCGATCTGGCTGCTGCCGTTCAGGTCCGGCGCCGTGTGCCGGCGTTTACCATTGATCAGCACCAGCAATTGCCCCGTGGACAGGCCGCGCATGGTGGGCGGCGTCAGGAAGTCCAATGAGCCCGCCGCCGCGGGGCGGGGCGTGCTGAAACTGGGCACGGCCACTTTCAGCATGCTTTGCAGGTCGGGCGCACCGCCGCGCGTCAGTTCATCGGCTGAGATGCTGTCGATCGGTGTCGGGCTCTGCGTCACGATACGCGGCTCGAAGCGTGAGCCGATGACGATGATCTCCTCCAGGTCCGCCGGCTGCGCCAGCGCGGGCGATACCGCCAGCACCGCCAGAGCGGAGACGCCGGTGAATGTCAGATGCTTCAGTTTGTTTCCCATGATGAAGGTTCCCTGTTGATCTGGTTGGTCGGTGGCTTGACGACGGCTCTTGCGGCTGTCTTCGGAACGCGCCTGGGGCTTCGGGCAAGGCTTGCCCGTTCACGGAAGGCGGGCTTCCGTGGAAAAAAGGTCCGATGCGGTCGGGGTGATGGCGGGTTTATGAGATCATGGCGGTGCCTGTCGGGCTGGCATTGTCATTCCCGTCAATGCAGCACTTGGCCCAGGAACGTCCGGGTCCGCTCATGCTGCGGATTTGTAAAGAAATCAGCCGGCTTTGCGGCTTCCACGATCTGGCCGGCATCCATGAAGATGACGCGGTCGGCCACCTGCCGGGCGAAGCCCATCTCGTGCGTGACGCACAGCATGGTCATGCCCTCACCGGCCAGTTCGACCATGATGTCCAGCACCTCCTTGACCATTTCCATGTCAAGCGCGCTGGTCGGTTCGTCGAAAAGCATGATCTCCGGCGACAGCGACAGGGCGCGTGCGATGGCCACCCTCTGCTGTTGACCGCCCGACAATTGACCGGGGAATTTGCGCGCCTGATCGGGGATGCGCACGCGGGTGAGATAGGCCATGGCGATCTCTTCCGCCTGTGCCTTGGGCATGCGCTTCACCTGGGTCAGGGCGAGCGTGCAGTTCTCCAGGATGGTCAGGTGCGGGAACAGGTTGAACTGCTGGAACACCATGCCGACACGGCGGCGGACCGCCTCCACGCTGCGGGCATCGCCGGTCAGCTCCGTGCCCTCCACCGCGATCTTTCCGGCCTGATGTTCCTCCAGCCGGTTGATGCAGCGGATCAGGGTGGATTTGCCGGACCCGGACGGGCCGCAGATCACGATCCGCTCCCCCCTGGCCACGGTCAGGTCCACGTCGCGCAGGACATGAAAGTCGCCATACCATTTATTGACGCGGGACAGTTCCACGGCGTTCATCGGCGGTTCCCCTTGGACATCCGCGTTTCCAGCCAGCGCGCATAGCGGGAGATGGAAAAGCAGATCGTGAAATAGATCAGCGCGATCAGCAGGTAGGTCTCGGCAAACGGTGCCGGCCAGTCGGGATCGGCCAGTGCTGCGCGGCCCGCGCTCAACAGGTCGAACAGGCCGACCACCAGGACCAGGCTGGTATTCTTGACCATGACGATGACGGTGCTGGTCAGCGGCGGGATGACCTTGGCAATCGCTTGTGGCAGCACGATCAGGCGGGTCGTCTGCCGCCAGTTCAAGCCCAGCGCGGCAGCCGCTTCCGTCTGGCCCTTCGGAATGGCCTGCAGCCCGCCACGCAGCACTTCGGCGATATAGGCGGCCGATACCAGGGTCATGGCGGCCAGCGCACGGGCCAGCTTGTCGATGCTCACCCCCTCCGGCAGCATGATGGGCAGCAGGATCGACGCGATGAACAGCAGCGACAGCAGCGGCAGGCCCCGGATCAGCTCGATGATGCCGATGGAGAGGTATCGGGGCACGGGCAGGCTGGCCCGCCGGCCCAGCGCCAGCAGCACGGCCAACGGAAAACCCAGCCCCAGCGACCAGACGGTCAGCAGCAGCGTGACGGGAAGCCCGCCCCAGGCCGATGTCGGCACCGGCCTCAACCCCAGAACGCCGCCGCCCATCAGGACAAGGCTGCCCAGCATGCCGCCCACCCACAGGCCCAGCGTCAGCTTCGTCCAGTTACGCGGCGGCAGGCTCCATAATCCCAGACCCAGGATCAGGACGCAGACGGCGATGGGCCGCCATTGTTCGGCCGGGGGATAGATGCCAAACAGGATCTGCGGATATTTTTCGGCCAGGAAGGCCCAGCAGGCGCCGGCCTGCCGGCATTCAGCGCCCGCGCCGGCCCATACACCATTGATCACGGCCCAGGACAGAAGATGCGGCAGCATCCAGGCCAGCCCCAGCAGCCCGATCAGGGTCATGCCGGCACTGACCATGTCACCAAACAGCAGGCGCCATAGGGGCCGGCGTTCGGCCAGGGGGGCTGCGCGGGCCGGGGTGGGTGCCGTGCGCACGAAGACGGGCGTGGGTTGGGTCATATCCGTCATCGCGTCACCAGGGCGATCCGCCGGTTGTACCAGTTCATGAACAGTGAGGCGGTGATGGAGATGGTCAGGAAGACCAGCATCAGGATCAGGATGCCTTCCACCGCCTGGCCTGTCTGGTTGATGGTCGTGGCCGCCACCAGGGCGATGTCGGGGTAACCGACAGCCAGGGCCAGGGTCGTGTTCTTGGTGATGTTGATATATTGGCTGGTCATGGGCGGGATGATCACACGCAGGGCCTGCGGGACGATGATCAGGCGCAATATCGTGCGTTCAGTCAGGCCAACCGCCCGCCCCGCCTCCCACTGGCCCTTGTCCACCGCGTCGATGCCACCGCGGATGATTTCCCCGATGAACGCGGCGGAATAGAGCAGAAGGCCCGCGAATACCGCCGTGAATTCCGGCGACAGGCCGATGCCGCCTGTCGGATTGAACCGCCCGATGACGGGCCGGTCCAGCACAAGCGACAGGCCGGAGGAAACCCAGGCCAGACCCGCCAGCAGCAGGGCGGAAACCAGGCCGATCCGGCCATAATGATTGGAAATGCCCGTGCGCAACCGCTGCATCCGGCCATACCGCCATGCGGCCAAAGCACCCGCCAGCCCCAGCAAAAGCGAAACCAGGAACGGTCCCTTGTCACCCATGATCACAGGCCGGGGCAGGTACAGCCCCCGATCGGCCAGGATCACACCGTCCAGGGGCATGAAGGCCGCATGGATATTGGGCAGACCCAGGGTAAGCAGCGCGTACCAGAACAGCAATTGCACGACCAGCGGCGTGTTGCGCATCGCCTCCACATAGGCCGTGGCGGCCCCGCTGGTCAGCGGGTGGGCCGACCGACGGGCCAGCGCCACGCCAAGGCCCAGGAAGGTCGCCGTCAGTGCCACGGTCACGGCCAGGAACAGCGTATTGCCCAACCCCACCAGGAAGGCCCACCCGAAACTGTCGGTGGGGCGGTAATTGATGATGCTTTCCGCGATGGGAAAGCGCGCGGCCCGTTCCAGAAAGCCGAAGCCGCCGGTAATGCCGCGTTCATCCAGATTGCTGGCGGTATTGTGAACCAGCCAGCCGACACCACCGGCAACCGCCGTCAGCAGCAGGGCCTGCAGCAAGATGTGCCGGGTGCGGGTGTCATGGAAAAGGGCGGAAAGGCTCGTCATCCCCGCCCCCCTTAATTGAATGCCATGGGAACCATCAGGCCCCCATCGCGGAACAGGCGGTTGGGACCACGATCCAGCTTCAGCGGGCTGCCGGCACCGACATTGCGGTCGAACATCTCACCGTAATTGCCCAGTTGCTTGACGATGCGGTACGTCCATTCCTCGTCCAGGCCCAGTGCCGCGCCATTGCCGGGCTCCACGCCCAGGAACCGGCGGATGGTCGGGTCCTGGCTTTGCCGCATCTCATCGACATTGGCCTGATCGATGCCCAGTTCTTCGGCCATCAGCAGCGCCTGGAACGACCATTTCACGATGTCGAACCATTGGTCGTCGCCATGCCGCACGGCCGGTGTCAGGGGGGACAGCTTGCCATCCGCCGGGAAGATGATGAAATCGTCCGGGTTGCTGGCCATGGTGGCGCGGACCGAGGCCAGGCCCGACGCATCCGTAATCAGCGCGTCGCAGCGGCCGGAAAAGAACGCCTGCCTTGTCGCCTGCGTGCTGTCGAAGATCACGGCCTTCAGGTTCGGCGCCACGGACGCCATCAGATTGGTGAAGGTCACCTCCGTCGTCGATCCGGTCTGCACACAGACCGACGCACCGTCCAGTTCACGCGAATTGGTCACGCCCCTGTCCCGGCGGACCATGATCCCGTCATAGTCGTAGTAATTGGGCAGGGTGAAATTCACGCCATTGGCGTCGCGCGACAGGGTCCAGGTGGTGGTGCGGGGCAGAATGTCGATCTCCCCGCTTTGCAGGGCGGTCAGGCGCTGCTGCCCCGTCAGGGGCACGAAGCGCGCCTTGTCCTTGTCGCCCAGCACGGCGGCCGCCACGGCGCGGCAGGTCTCGATGTCCAGCCCGCGCCAATAGCCATGGCTGTCCGGTGCGCCAAATCCCACCGTGCCCGTGCTGGCCCCGCAATTGACGTAACCGCGATCACGCACGGCCTTCAGCGTGCCGCCCGCCGGGCCACTTGCCGTCTGCTTCCGCTCCGCCGCCGGCTGGCCGCAGGCGGCCAGTGCCAACAGGCACACCCCCGCCAGAAGCCGCTTGCCGATCCCTCGCATGGGCCCGCCCTCCCCGCTTGTCGCCTCAACCACCCAGGACGGGAATGGCCAGCGCCGCGAACAGCGCCTCCAGATCGGTCCACAGGTCCTCCGGATCTTCCATCCCGATGGAGATGCGCAGGATCAGGCCCTCGTCGGTCCAGTTGGTCGCCACCCGGTCGGCCTTGATCGCCATGGGCACGACAAGACTGCGCGTGCCGCCCCAGGATGCGCCGATGGCAAAGGTCTTCAGAACGCCGAATGCCTCTTCGATCACCGCGTTGGCCGGCGGCTTCAGCACGACGGAGAAGACGCCGGACGCGCCTGCGAAATCCCGTTTCCAGATCTCATGCCCCGGACAGGTGGGCAGCGACGGGTGCAGCACCCGCTCCACCGCCGGCAGTTCCACCAGACGGCGGGCAAACTCGGTCGCCACCGCACCGGCATGGCGCATGCGCACGCCCATCGTCTCCAACCCGCGCAGGGCCAGCCCGCAATCATCCGGCGACACGCCGATGCCGATCATGCGCATCGTGTCCTTCATCCGGCGGAACAGGGCCACATCCTTGACGCTGATCGACCCCATCAGCAGGTCGGAATGGCCGCCGACATATTTGGACAGGGCCTCCGACGAGAAATCCGCCCCATGGGCCAGCGGCTTGAACAGCAGCGGCGTGGCCCAGGTATTGTCGCATCCGGTCAGGATGCCGCGATCCTTCGCGACCTTCACGATGGCGGGCACATCCTGGAATTCCATGGTCGTGGAACCGGGGCTTTCCATCCAGATCAGCCTGGTATTCGGCTTGATCAGCGCCGCGATCCCCGCGCCGATCAGCGGATCATAGACCGTGTATTCCACACCCCGCGGCTTCAGGTAATTCTCGCAGAAACCCCGGCAGGGCGGATAGGCCGTATCCGGGATCAGCACATGGTCGCCCGGCAGCAGCACCGTCAGGAAGACGATGGTGATACCCGCCTGACCCGACGGCACGATCACCGTCCGCTCCCCCCCCTCCAGCGCTGAAAGCTGTGCTTCCAGGGTGCGGGTCGTCGGCGTGCCATGCAGGCCGTAGGTATAGCCGTCCGGCCCCCGATACTTGCGGTTCGTATAGGACTTGGCGTCCTCGAAAACGATGGTGGAAGCGCGATAGGTCGGCACGCCCAGACTGGCGAAACCTTCGTGCGAAACGGCGGGGTGGATGACGCACCGGGACAGGTCGCGCATGACGTTCCTCGTGATGTTGACTACACGAATGTGTGGGCATAAGGGTACAAATTCAATTGACCTGATCACACAGGTCCATGCATAGACCTTATACCCCTCCCCATCCCGGACCCACTGCCATGCATTTCCGCCAGTTGGAAATTTATCGCGCCACGATGATCAGCGGTTCGGCATCGCGGGCAGCCGAACTGCTGCGCATCACCCAGCCGGCCGTCAGCCGCGCGCTGGTGGAGCTGGAGGAAAGCCTGGGTTTCGGGCTGTTCGACCGGATAAAGGGCAGGCTGGTGCCCACACCGGAAGGACAGATGTTCTTCCGTGACGTGAACAGCAGCTTCATCGGACTGGACCGCCTGCGCGCATCGGCCGCCCGCATCCGGGATTTCGGATCGGGCAGTCTGCGCATCGCCAGCATGGCAGCGTTCGGTTCCACACTTGTGCCGAAGGCCGTTCACACCTTCCGGCAGAAGAACCCGCATATCGCCATCACCCTTCAGGTCCTGTCATCCTCGTCGGTACGCGACCTTGTCGCCAATCAGCAGTTCGATATCGGCATCGCCGCCGACGAGGTCGACCTTTCCGGGGTGGAGCATCGTATCTTCAGTAGTTTCCGGGCCGTGCTGGCGATCCCGCCCGGCCATGCGCTGGCGACGCGGTCCATGGTGGGGCCGTCCGATCTGGACGGTCAGCCCTTCATCGCGCTGGCACCGGAAGACCGGGCCCGCCACAGGATCACCGAGATCATGGAAAATGCCGGTGCCAGACCCGAAATCATCGTGGAAACCCCCAGCGCCGGCACGATCTGCGCCCTGGCTCTGGAAGGTGTCGGGGTAGGTCTGGTCAACCCGGCTGCCGCCGACGGCTATGCGGACCGGGGGCTGGTATTCCGGCCGTTCAAGCCGGATGTGCAGTTCAAATCCTATCTGCTGTTCCGCCCCGACACACAGAAGAACCGGCTGGTCCGAAGCTTCGTGGCCGAACTGCTGCATTTCCGGGACCGCGTCACATTGCCGGGGACGGGCCGGGCCCGGCCGGGCGAAACGGCACCGGGATCCACCAGCCGACAGTGAAGGAGCCCTCTGCCGCGCCGCATGAAGGCGCGCACGCGGCGCCGACTCTTGATGAAAACGAAAGTCTCCGGCCTTCCGGTCAGGACAAACCGGCGGTGGTCGCCGCCGGACCAGATCCCGGTGAGTTGCTCTCACCGGGATCTGGCATCAGTCATCGAAACACGGGGGTGGTGGTAGCTACGGGAGGGCATAGGAACCCGCAGTCACCCTGCCATCGATCACTTGTCAGCCGCGTTGCCGGACTTCCTGCGCCGGGGGGCCAGGTTTGGTTCGTCACCAGTGATTGGTGCGGCGTGTTCTTCGCGCAGGGCGGTGATCACGCTTTTCCAATCGCCCAATGCTGCCTGCCGGTGGACACGATGATTAGGGTACCAGGGAGAGCGCTCCCCCCCGATGCCCCAGCGCCAGTCAACCGAATGTGCCAGCAGCAGTGACACAGGCGTACCCATGGACCCGGCCAGATGGCCGACACCTGTATCCACGGCCACCACATGATCCAGATTGGCAATCACCGCTGCCGTGTCGATGAAGTCCTGCAGAACCGGGCTCATGTCATGCAGCCTTCCCTTGAAGGCCAGACAGTCGGCCGCCCGCGGACCTACCTGCAAAGAGATCCATTGTGCATCCGGCACGGCATCCAGAATGGACCCCAGCAGCGACAGCGGCAAGGACCGGCGCGCATCTTCCGAATGCTGTGGCCGGCCGGCCCAGACCACGCCAATCCGGCGCTTGCCCTCCTGACGTGGCGGCAACAATGAGGCACCGCGCGCCACCTCCGCCGCTGGCAGGGTCAGCCAGCCGGGCAGCAGCGGCAGATCCGGAACCCGAAGCGACAGCATATGCGGCAGGCTGAGCAGCGGCACATGATAGTCGGGTGTATCATCAATGCTGAACTGATGCGGATTGTCCGGGCGCGACACGACACGGAAGCCCGGCCCCTCCAGAACCGACGATATCAGACGGACCAGCGGGGCCGACACTTCCAGGATCACCTCGGCCAGGCCATGGCGTTCCTTCAGGATGCGGGCCAGGGGTGTGAATTGCAGAATGTCACCGAACCCCTGCTCACCCCAGACATAGACACGTTTGCCCTCCAGCGTCTCCCCCTGCCAGCGGGGGGCGGACAACAGACGGCGCGGTTCCGGGAATTGATCCCAGACCCAGCGCCATTCGTAATCCGCCCAGCCGGTGGCGAAATCGCCCCGGGCCAGACAGGCCAGTGAATGGTTCCAGCGGGCCAGCGCATTGCCGGGCGCCAGTTTCAGCGCCACGTTGAGCGCCATGACGGTGGCATCGATGAACCCGGCCGTGCGTAGCGCCTTGTCCAGCGTCTGCAACACCTCCTCCAGCCGCTCCAGCCTTCCATCGGGCATGCCGTCCGGCAACTGGGCCAGGGCTGCTGTCAGTTCGGGCAGCCTGTCGCCCATTTCGTCCACAAGCTGGTTGCCAAGGTCGCGCGCTTCCGGCAGCACACGGCCGAACAGGATGACCCCGATGATCAGGGGAACAATGGCCTCACGCGACTGCTCCATCCACGCCAGCCCGGTCCCCATATTGACCCAGGCCGAGTAATTCAGCGGCGACAGATGCAGGACACGGTGATAAAGCGGAATTGCGTCGGCATGGCGGCCTTTGGTCTGCAGCATCACGGCCAGATTGACCATCGCCGCTGCGGCACGCGGCATATCCCCAATCCGCTCGAACACCGTGCCAAGCGAGCAGTAATAAAGCGGTTCTTCAGGCTCCAGCTTCAACGCATGTTCGAACAGGCCGGCGGCGCGTATATTGTCGCCTTCAAACGCGGCGATCACGCCCAACTGGTGCAGGCTGGGGGCCGTCAGTTCCGGCCGCTCGGTCAATTGCAGAAAGATGTTGCGCGCCTCTGGCAGCTTGCCCGCGGATTGCAGGTGCAAACCCTGGGCAAATGCCGGCACCCGACGCCCGATCTCCATCAACACCGCGCCGGCACGCTCCACCACAGGGATGGAGAAGTCGACATTGTTACTTACGCTCATCTTGTTCAGCGCCTTTGATGGGGTCGGAGGTCATTTGCAGTTGTTCATATACACCGCCGCCTTCCGATCCAGCCACCGCGATTGGCAGGTTCTGGCCGGTCGCGGTGGATCCGCCGGTCGTGCCCGTTGCTTCCACCGAGGTTCCACCGGACGACGAGGTGGACGTCGGGGAAGAGGAAGAAGAGTTGGACGCCGAACTGGTTGAACTTGTCGATGTGGTACTTGCTGTCGTTGCCGTGCTGGTCGGCGCGACACTGGTGGTGGGGGCCGCAAGACTGGCAGTCGGCACAATGGCCGCCACCACCTGACGCTGAACCGTGCTGGCCGTCAGAACGGGGGCCGGTGCCGTGACGGTCAGGGTACCAGTCTGATACTGGATCACGTAGTTGCCCAGTCCCGTGCCGGTGGCATTGGCAGCGGTGATGACGTAACTGCCGGCCACCGCTGCCGCCGGTGCGCCAGGGCTGTCAAGGGTCACCTGCTGCACGCTGTCACCATTCAGAAGACCACTGGTCGTGAAGGCAGACAGCACCAGAGCGGTCCCGGCCACCTTGCTGGCATTTCCTGCCATGACGGTCAGGGCGGCCGGGTTCACCGTCAAGATGCCATTGGCATAGATGATCGTGTAGTTGGACAGACCGATACCGTCGGCACCCGATGCGGTAACGGTATAGGCGCCGACAGCGGCCGTGTTTGCCGTGCCGCTGGACGTCAGGATCACGGTGCCCACCGTGTCGCCGTTGACCAGGCCATTGCTGGTAAAGCCCGTCAGAGACAGGCTGTCACCATAGGTCTTGGTAGCGGCGCTTGCCGTAATGGTCAGTGCTGCCGGCGTCACGGACAGGGTGCCGTTGGCATAGGTGATGGTGTAGTTGGACAGACCCGTCCCGGCAGCCGCCGACACCGTCACACCATAGGTGCCTACCGATGCCGTCGCCGCACTGCCGGCACTGGACAGGCTGACACCCGTCACGCTGTCCCCATTCACCAGACCGGCAGCGGTGAAGCCTGTAAGGCCGGCTGTCTGACCGTAGACTTTGCTGCCATTGCCGGCAGTAACAGTCAGCGGGGCACGGTTGACGGCCAGCGTTCCGGGGACATAGTTGACAGTATAGTTGTCCAGGCCGGTGCCGCTGGCCCCCCCGCCATTGATGGCATAGGTTCCGGCTGATGCTGTGGCGACCGTACCGGCGCTGGACAGGCTGACGCCTGTGACAGCGTCGCTGTTGACCAGACCCGCGACGCTGTACCCTGACAGATCCACCGTCTGGCCATAGGTTTTGACAACGTTCGCCATGGTGATGGTCAAGGTTGCGGGTGTGACGGTCATGCTGCCGCTGGCATAAAGGATGGTGTAGTTGCCCAGACCCGTGCCGGTCGCGTCAGACACGGTGATGTCATAGCGGCCGACAGGCGTGGTGACATCAATCGCCGGCCCTGTGAGGCTGACACCTGTCACCTGATCACCATTGACCAGACCGGACGTGCTGAACCCGGCCAAGCCGTCCCCACGTGTGCCATAGGTGCGGCTTGCATCATTGGCAGTGACCGTCAGCGTCGCCTTGTCGACCGTCAGATTACCGTCCAGATAGGTGATGGTGTAATTATCCAGACCCGAACCCGATGCCCCGGAGGCGGAAATCCGGTAGGTCCCGATCGTGGCCCCGGCATCGGCGCCGCTGCTGGACAGGGCGACATTGTCGACCCGGTCACCATTCAGCAGGCCGCTGCTGGTGAAATTGCTGAGACTGGCGCTGGTGCCGTAAATCTTGGAGGTACTATCCGCGGTGATGGTCAACGAGGCGGGCGTCACCGTCATCTGCCCATCGACATAGGTGATGGTGTAGTTGCCGACGCCGGACCCGCTGGCCCCACTGGCCCGGACAGCATAGGTGCCAACGGCGGCGGTGGCGTCAACACCGGCGCTGGACAGGCTGACTGCCGCGATGCTGTCATTGTTCAGCAGCCCGGCGACGCTAAAGCCGGTCAGACCGGGCGTGCTGCCATAAACCTTGCTGGCATTGCCGGCCGTCACGGTCAGGGGAGCCGGCGTCACGGTCAGTGACCCATTGACATAGGATACGGCATAATTGTCGAGGCCCGTGCCACTGACCCCGTTGGCCGTGACGACATAGGTGCCGACCGCGGCCGTGGCATCAAGACCCGCACTGGACAGCGTGACCGAACTGACACTATCCCCGCCCAGCAGGCCGGATACGGAGAAACCGGACAGGCTTGTGCTGCCGCCATAAACCTTGCTGGCGTTGGTTGCGGTGATGGTCAGCACCGCCTTGCCGACAGTCAGCGACCCGTCAGCGTAGCTGATATTGTAATTGTTGAGACCGGTGCCCGTGGCCCCGCTGGCCCTGACCGAATAGACACCCAGCACGGCATTCGCCGCAGCGCCGTCGCTGGACAGCGCGACCGCAGAGATCGTATCGCCATTGACCAGACCCGAAGCAGTGAAGCCCGTCAGCGCCAGCTCCTGGCCATAGGCCTTCACCTGATTGGAAGCCGTGATGGTCAGTTCCGCCCGCTCAACCGTCAATGTGCCGCTGGCATAGGTAATGGCGTAATTCGAAAGGCCTTCACCCGTAGCCGCCGAAGCGTTAATGGCAAACGTGCCAGCCCCGGCACGCCCCATCTCCCCGTCGCTGCTCAGGGAAACACCGGTGATCCTATCGCCATTGATCAGGCCATCAACGGCATAGCCGGTCAAGGCAATACCACTGCCATAGACCATGGTGGCATTGGCCGCCGTCACCGTCAGCGCCTTGGCCGTGACGGCCAGGGTGCCGTCGACATAGGTGATAGAGTAATTTGCCATCGCGTCGCCGGAAGCACCGGACGCGGTGATCGTATAGCTGCCGACATTGGTGGTGACGTCGGAACCGACGGAAGACAAAGTCAATCCGTCGACACTGTCACCATTCAGCAGACCGTTACTGGTGAAGCCTATCAGGTTGATGCCGTCACCATAGGTCTTGGTCGCATCGCTGGCGGTGATGGTCAGGGCCGCCGGGTTGACGGTCAGGGTACCGTCAACATAGGTGATCGAATAGTTCGACAGGCCCGTGCCGGACGCATCGGCCGCACTGATCGTGTAGCTGCCCACACTCGCCGCCGTACCGCTGCCGGTGGAGGTCAGGCTGACGCTGCTGATGCTGTCACTGTTCACCAGGCCACTGCTGGTGAAGCCGGTCAGGTTGGCGCTGCCGC
>NZ_JBLTXA010000026.1:0-69904 GCF_048066175.1 Niveispirillum fermenti
CCTGAGGCCGGTGATCGGTTGCGATCACCGGAAGTTGGTATCACGCCTCCCCGATGCTTCTCAGCACCGCGCGCACGGGCGACGCATCGGCCGTGGACAGGCGCAGCGGCAGGGCGATCAGTTCGAACACACCCTCCGGTACCCCGTCCAGCACCAGCCCTTCCAGGATGGCCATGCCATGGCGACGCACAGCCATGTGGGCATCCAGCGTCTTGCTGGTCTCGGGGTCCAGGGAGGGGGCGTCGGTGCCGATCAGACCGATGCCCTGCCCGGCCAGCCAGTCGATCGCGTCCGCTGCCATGGCGGTGAAGCGGCTGTCCCAGGCCTCATGCGGAAACCGGTCATAGGTCCGCAGCAGCACGCGCCGCGTGTCCGCCGGCACCCGGCCCGCCAGATGTTCCACCTCCACCCGTTCCAGGCCGGATGGCAGATGCAGGACCAGCGCCGGCCCCATATAGGTTTCCAGCCCCACGTCACCGATGGGCACGCCCCCCGCATCGTAATGCAGCGGCGCGTCGGCATGTGTGCCCGTATGGGTGGACAGGGTCAGCCGGCTGACATTGACGGGACAGGGCGGATCGATGGTCCAGACCCTTTCCTCCCCATAGGCCGTGTCCCCCGGCCAGACGGGAATACCCGTCCGGACGGGCTGGGTGATGTCATAGATCCGCCTCACAGCGATGTCCTCAGGCTCAACAGCTCGGGGAAGAAGCCGATATCCAGTGCCTTCACCAGATATTTGACACCGCTGGTGCCGCCGGTTCCCGACCGGTAGCCGATGATGCGCTCCACCGTCTTCATATGGCTGAACCGCCATTGCTGGAACCGGGTTTCCAGATCGACCAGCTTTTCGGCCAGTTCGTACAGGTCCCAGTGCCGGCCGGTATCGCGATAGACCGCGCGCCATGCCGCCTCCACCTCCGGGTGCGGCTGATAGGGCCGGCTGAAATCACGTTCCAGGCACTCATCGGGCAGGGAAAAGCCGCGGCGCGCCAGCAGGCGCAGGCTTTCATCGTAAAGCGACGGCTCCGCCAGTGCGGCGGCCAGCGCGGCATAGGCCGGCGGGTCGGCGCGATGCACCTCGATCATGCTGGCATTCTTGTTGCCCAGCATGAATTCCAGCAGGCGGTACTGCCAGGACTGGAAGCCGCTGGACTGGCCCAGATGCGGCCGGATGCGGGCATAGTCGGCCGGCGTCATGGTGGTCAGCACGTCCCAGCTCTGGATCATCTGCCGCTGCACCTGCGCCACGCGGGAGATCATCTTGAAAGCGGGGCCCAGTTCGTCCTTGCGGATCTGCTCGCGCGCCGCCTTCAGTTCATGCACGCACAGCATCATCCACAATTCGCTGGCCTGGTGGATGATGATGAACAACAGTTCGTCATGTTCGGGCGACAGCGGATGCTGTGCCGACAGCAAACGGTCCAGGCCCAGATATTGGCCATAGGATATGTCCGGGCGGGCATGGAATCTGTCGCCACCGGCCGTCACGCCATCGGGATTGCCTTTTTCCTGTTCGCTCATGTCACGGCCGTCTTGGTCTGGAAACGTTCCTGCCGGTATTCACCGGTCCGCATGATATCCGCCAGATGCGCCACCGCGTCCCACAGGTCGGCATGGCGCAGGTAAAGCGGGGTGAAGCCGAAGCGCAGCGCGTCGGGCGCGCGGAAATCACCGATGACGCCGCGCGCGATCAGCGCCTGCATGATGGCATAGCCGTCGGGATGGGACAGGCTGACATGGCTGCCACGGATGCGGGCATCCCGCGGGCTGATCACCCCGAAACAATCGGGTCCGCACATCTGCTCCACCAGAGCCAGGAACAGGTCGCCCATCCGGGATGATTTCTCCCGGATACGGCCCATGTCGGCCCTGGCCATCACGGCCACGCCTTCTTCCAGCGCGGATAGGCCCAGGATGGGCGGCGTGCCGCACAGGTGGCGGCGGATGCCGGGGGCGGGCCTGTAATCATCGCCGAAGGCGAAGGGTGCGGCATGCCCCATCCAGCCCGACAGGGGCTGCACCGCCTGATCCTGATGCCGGCGGGCCACGAACAGGAAGGCCGGCGCCCCCGGGCCGCCATTCAGGTACTTGTAACCGCAGCCGACGGCGAAATCGACCCCGGCACCATTCAGGTCGACCGCCAGGGCGCCAGCACTGTGCGACAGGTCCCACAGGGTCAATGCCCCCACGGCATGGGCCCGTGCCGTCAATGCCGCCATGTCATGCACATGACCCGTCTTGTAATGGACCTGGGTCAGCAGCAGCAGCGCCACCTCGTCCGTCAGCGCGTCCGCCATGGCATCGGCCGGAACGGTGCGCAGTTCAATTGCGCCGCCAAGCAGGCCGGACAGGCCCTGCAGCATGTAAAGGTCGGTCGGGAAATTGCCGGGTTCCGACAGGATCACCCGGCGGCCGGGGCGCATGCGCACGGCGGCGGCGGCCAGCTTGAAGAGGTTGACCGATGTGCTGTCGGCAACGGTCACCTCATCTGCCGCGGCCCCGACCAGGCCGGCGATCATGCCGCCCACACGCGACGGCAGATCGATCCAGCCGGCATCGTTCCAAGACCGGATCAGGCCCCTGCCCCATTCATCCTCCACCACCCGGCGCAGGCGCGCCTTGGCGGCAACGGGCAGCACACCCAGCGAGTTGCCATCCAGATAGATCGTGTCCGGCGGCAGGTCGAATTCCGCCCGGAACGGAGCCAGCATATCGTCCCTGTCCAGGGTTTCCAGCATGGCACGGGTAATGGTCATGGTCCCTCCCTTCAGACCCCTCCCTTCAGACATTGTGCATGATATCAGGGATCGGCCCGAACATTGTCGGATTTTGGCTTGCCATTGGCCGGATTTTTGGAACAATGTTCCTCTAAATCGTAATATATAGGAACGTCTTCGATGGATCAGACCGACCGGCGCCTGTTGTCCCTGGTGGAACGGGACGGGCGCGCCTCCTTCGCCGATATCGCCGGAGCTGCTGCGATGTCCAAGACCGCCTGCTGGAACCGTCTGCAGGGGCTGGAAAAGGCGGGGCTGATCCAAGGCTATGGCGCGCGGCTGGACCGGGAACGGCTTGGATTGTCCATTCTGGCCTTCGTCAGCGTCACCATCGACCTTGGGCGGCATGATGAATTCGAACAGGCCGTGGCCACTGTCCCGGCCGTGCTGGACTGCTACACCACAGCCGGGGAGTTCGATTACATGCTGCGCGTGGTCGCGGCCGACGTGGCGGCGCTGGACAGGCTCTTGCGGTCGGAGATGGGGCGGCTGCCGGGGGTCCGCTCCTTCTCCACGCGCATCTGCCTGAAGAAGGTCCTGGAACAACGTCCCCTTATGGGGGCTTTGACAGGAACGGCACCATGATGACCGCACCGCAAGGCCGCCACGCATCCGGTCAGTTGCGCGACGCCCCCCAGGAGGCTTCAGGCACAAATATGTGTCCGTCCTCATAGATTGCGGCGGGATCGCGATCCCCGGCCAGGGCCAGCGGCCCGTCCAGGTCGCAGAAGTCGCAAAGCTGGCCCAGCAGGAAGGCCGGCGCCATGGCCAGCGTCGTCCCGACCATGTTGCCGACCATGACGCCCAGCCCCAGCCGCCGCGCCTCGGCCGCCATCAGCAGCCCTTCGGTCATGCCGCCGCACTTGTCCAGCTTGATGTTGATGATGTCGAAGCGGCCGGGCATGGAAGGCAGGTCGGCCAGCGACTGAACGCTTTCATCGGCGGCCACCGGGATGGGCAGGTCCAGTCCCTCCAGGTCGGCCTCCCGCCCGATGGGAAACGGCTGTTCGATCAGCCCGACCCCGCATTCCAGCAGCGTGGGCAGCAGGGCGCCCAGGCTGGCCGGTGTGAACCCCTGGTTGGCATCCACGCCGATCCAGGCATCGGGCCGCACATGGCGGATGGCCCGCACCCGATCCGCGTCGATCGGCTCCCCCGTCAGTTTCAGCTTCAAGGCCCTGGCGTGGGGATAATCCCGCAGCGTGGTGGCGACGATCACCTCCGGCCGCTCCGCCCCCAGCGTGTGGGTGGTGACAAGGGGCCGTGGTGCCGCCAGCCCCGCCAGTTCCCAGACCGGGCGCCCGCTTTCCAGCGACAGCAATTCCCACAGGGCGGCGTCCAGCGCATTGCGTGCGCAGCCGGGTGGCAACAATTCCCGCAGCCGCTGCCGTGTCAGCCCGTCGCCCAGGGCCTGCGTCAATGCCGACAGTTGGGCGGCAGCCTTGGGGGGGGTGTCCTGACGGTAATAGACGCCCGTCGCCTCCCCCCGGCCCGTGCGGCCATGGCGAGACAGGCGGGCGACCAGGAAGTCGAAGCCCGTAAAGGTATAGCCCGTGATGCGGATCGGTTCCTTGAAGGGCCAGTTCTCGATCGCTGTTGCCAGATGCATGATGGCTTTCTCCCCGCGTCCTGGACGTGGAAGGGATGGAAGGTCGAAGCTGGACCGATGCCAGCCCGCCGGAAGGCGGTGCCCGGCGTGTGTGGGAGGGCGTCAGCCCGCCTCCGCCAGCGCCGTCAGCAGGCGCACGCCATAGCCGGTAGCGCCTGGAACACCAGCAGAGCCCCGGTTCCACGCCGGCCCGAAAATATCCAGGTGTGCCCAGGGCACGCCCCCCACGAACCGGTGCAGGAAGGCGGCGGCCGTGGCCGTGCCGCCCCAGCGCGTCTTGCAGATATTGCCCAGGTCGGCGACGGGACTGTCCAGCATGCGGGTGAACGCCGGGTCCAGCGGCAGGCGCCACAGTCGTTCCCCCACTCCGTCACCCAGCCGTGTCAGGCGCGCGGCCAGTTCATCGTCATTGGCATAAAGCCCGCCGAACCGGTCGGTCAGCACCGATGTCAGTCCGCCCGTCAGCGTGGCGATATCGATGATCGCGCGCGGATTGAACCGGTCGATGGCATAGCTCAGCACATCGGCCAGCAGAAGCCGCCCCTCCGCGTCGGTATGCAGCACCTCCACCGTCAGCCCGGCATGGCTGGTGACGATGTCGCCCGGCCGTTGCGCGCCGCCGGACGGCATATTCTCCGCCAGGCCCACGATGCCGACCACGTCCACGGGCGACCGGCGCAGCGCCAGCGCACGGATCGCGCCGGCCACGGCGGCGGCACCGGCGCGGTCATACTTCATGTCCCACATTTCCTCCGCCTGCTTGGGCAGCAGGCCGCCGCTGTCGAACGTCACTCCCTTTCCGGCCAGGACCAGCGGGGCACCTCCATCCGCCACACCCTGCCAGCGCAGGATGGCGATGGCGGGCGGGGCCGCACTGCCCTGCCCCACCCCCAACAGCGCCCCCATGCCAAGACGGCGCAGTTCCGCCTCCTCCAGCACTTCCACCGTCACCCCCAGATCGGCCAGGGCGCGGCATTCCTGGACGAACAGGGCCGGCACCATGGCATTGGGCGGGGCATTGGACAGGTCGCGTGCCCATTCCACGCCCTCGGCAAGGGCCGCCAGCCCCTCGAACGCGGCGGCATCGCCATGCGGCAGGTTCAATCCGGCCGGCCGGGCGGGACCCTTGGGCGGGCTGGTCCGGAACCGGGTATAGCGGTAGGCGGACAGCCGCGCCCCCAGTGCCACATGACCGGCCAACACAGGGCAAGCCGGAACCAGCAGGTCGAGGACATCCGCCCCCGCGGCGACCGGCAGCCCCGCGATGCGCGCACCCAGCGCCTCTGCCGCCAGGGGCGTCGCGCTGTCCGCCCTCAGGACGATGATACGGCGCATTCCGCCCTCGGTCGGCAGCAGCAGATCGACCGGCTGGTCCTTGTCCCGGCTTGCCAGTAGCGGGGCCAGCGGTTCGGCAATGTCGGGGGTCACGCCCTGGACATCCTTGTCCGCGAACAGGGCCAGGACCAGGGTACGGCGTGCGTCCCCTGCCTCGAAACTGATCTTCATGGTGTCTCCTCCCACAGCAGGCGGATATCGCCGACCTGCCGCCCTTCGGCATTCTTCACGGATGGGTGCGACCAGTCGTGCAGCGCGTCCAGATCAGCCATCAACCGGGACAGAAGCCCCGCGATAGCCACCTCGGCGGCACGCTTGGCGCCATCCTCCACTTTCAGGGCAAGGCCCAGGCCCGTGCCGGCGATGCCGGCGACCCAGACACCTTCGGCCCCGCCCTTGACGATCACCCGGCCCGGCCATGCCTGCATGGCGGCGGTATCGAACCGGTCGCGCCCGGCCACCAGATAGGGTTCTCCGGCCATGGCGTCGAAGATGCGGCGGGATGGCCCGTTTCCCTGCGACGCCAGCCGGGCGAAGGCGCCGGCCAGGGTCCGCAGCGGCACGGCCGGGTTCGGCGCCCCGCAGCCGTCGATGCCCCAGGGAACCGCTTCCAGGTCCAGGCCCAGGAACGGTTCCGCCGCCCGCCGCATGGCCACCTGCACCGGATGGTCCTGGTGCGTATATCCGGCAGGATCCACGCCCAGATGCCGGGCCAGGGCCAGGAAGCCGCAATGCTTGCCCGAGCAATTATTGTGCTGGCGCCCGCATGCACAGCCCGCCGCGTCCAGCGCGCGGGCGGTCGGGGTGTCGATCGGGTCGTGCGCGCCGCATTCCAGGGCCCCGGCACCCAGCCCGAGATCGGCCAGCCAGGCCAGCGCCAGTTCGGTATGCACCGCTTCGCCATTGTGCGAGGCGCAGGCCAGCGCCAGCCGCCGCCGGTCCAGGTCGGGCTGGTGGTCCAGCAGGGCCAGCGCCTGCAGCGGCTTCAGCGCGGACCGGCTGTAGACGGGGGCATCGACATCACCCCAGGCGGCGACCGGCCCGGACGGGCCGACAAGCGACACGGCGACGCGGTGCCTGCTTTCGATGCAGCCGCCGCGGGTCACGGCCACGCTCAGCAGCGGGTGGTTTCCGGTCAGGAACGTCATGCAGCACCTTCCAGGGGCAGCACCGGCGCCGCCGCAAGCAGGGATCGGGTATAGGGATGGGTGGGGGCGGACAGCACTTTGTCCGCCGCCCCCTGTTCCACCAGCCGGCCGCCGCGCATCACCGCCACATGGTCGCACATGTGCCGGACAACGCTGATATTGTGGCTGATGAAGACATAGGTCAGGCCATGGCGGCGCTGCAGGTCGAGCAGCAGGTTCAACACCTGCGCCTGCACCGACACATCCAGCGCCGATGTCGGTTCGTCCAGGATCAGGATGGACGGATCGGCGGCCAGCGCGCGGGCAATGGCCAGGCGTTGCCGCTGCCCACCGGAGAATTCGTGCGGGAAACGGTCCAGATGTTCCGCCGCCAGACCCACCTGCCGCAGCAGCCCGACCGCCCCGGCCCGGCGACCGGCCCGGTCCACCCCGCGGATGGCCAGCGGTTCGGTGACAAGATCCCAGGTCCGCAGACGCGGGTTCAAGGCGCTCTGCGGGTCCTGGAAGACGATCTGGGCCGGTGGTACCGGCGGCTGGCCCCATGACCAGCGTCGGGGCGGCACCAGCGGGCTTCCATAAAAGACGATCCGTCCGGCACTGGGGGGCAACAGCCCCACCAGCGCCTGGGCCAGCGTACTCTTGCCCGATCCGGACTCCCCCACGATGCCCAGCGTGCTGCCGGCCGCAACCGACAGGTCGACCCCATCCACGACGGGGGTTGCCCGGCCGGGATAGTGCAGCGTCAGCCCGGCGACACGGATCGCTTCCCCGGCAGCCCGCGCGGGTGCCGGGAGGGCTTCGCCATCGCAGACCGGCTCCGCCCCGATGACGGGCAAGGGGCTGCGCGGCGGCTTGCCGTCCGGCAGGGCCGCCAGCAGCGCCGCCGTATAGGGGGCGGCCGGCCGGGACAATATCTGCCGGGCCGGGCCGTTTTCCTTTATCACGCCCCGGTGCAGCACATAAAGCCGGTCGCACAATTGCCCGACCACGGCCAGGTCGTGGCTGATGAACAGCACGGCGGTGCCCGTCGCCCTGGCATGGTCGCGGATCAGGTCCAGCACCTGGGCCTGCACCGTCACGTCCAGCGCGGTGGTGGGCTCGTCGGCGATCAGGATGCGCGGACGGCAGGCGAATGCCATGGCCAGCAGGACCCGCTGGCGCATGCCCCCGGACAGGGCGGAAGGATAAAGCCCGGCCACGCGGGCTGGATCATCGATGCGCATGTCCGACAGAAGCCGCAGCACATCGGCCGTCACCGCCGCCTTGTCCATGCCGGGCCGATGGCGGCGGATGATGCCGGCCACCTGCCGCCCGACGCGGATCGACGGGTTCAGCGCGTTCATGGGCTCCTGGAACACCATGGCCACCTGCCCGCCGCGCAGGGTCGCCAGTTCGGCCTGCTTCAGGCTCATCACGTCGCGACCCAGTACCTCCAGCGAGCCGCCGGCCACATGGAAGGAGCCGCGCGGCAGCAGGCGCAGAGCCGACATGGCGGCCACCGACTTGCCGGAACCGGACTCCCCGACCAGCCCGACGATCTCGTTGGGGCGGAGTTCCAGGTCGATGCCGTCCAGCACGCGGCGCGGGCCGTCCGGCGAGGGGAATTCCAGGCTGAAATTCCGATAGCGCAACAGGGCGTCTGTCATGGGTCAGCTCACCAGCGAACGGTTGCGGGCCTTGGGGTCCAGCAGGTCGCGCAGCCCGTCCCCCAGCAGGTTGAAGCCCAGGACGGCCACCATGATCAGCAGTCCCGGCAGGACCGAGTACCACCATTGTTCCAGGATGAAGCGCCGCCCCGCATTGACCAGCATGCCCAGTTCCGCCATCGGCGGCTGGGCGCCCAGCCCGATGAAGCCCAGCGCCGCCACGGCCAGGATGGACGACCCGATATGCAGGGTCATGACCACCAGCACCTGCGCCGCGATATTGGGCAGGATGTTGATGCGCAACTGACGGCCCAGGCCTGCGCCCATGGTGGCCGACGCCCTGACATAGTTCATGGATGCCACCTCCATGGCCTGGGCACGGGCCACACGGGCATAATAGGGCACCGAGAGGACCGCCAGGGCCAGCACGGCATTGCCCAGGCTGGCGCCCAGCGCCGCCGTCAGGGCCATGGCCACGACCAGGCCTGGCAGCGACATCACCATATCCATGGCCCGCATCAGGACCATGTCGACGTTCCTGCCCAGCGTGCCGGAAACGGCGCCGATCAGCGTTCCCGTCAGGCTGGCCGCCAGCACGATGGAAAGCCCGGCCAGCAGCGAGGCGCGCAGGCCCCACAGCATGCGGGACAGGATGTCCCGCCCCACCTCGTCGGTCCCCGCCCAATGGCCGGGACCGGGCGGCAGCAGACGCATGTCCAGCGCGATGACATCGGGGGGATGCGGGGCCAGCCACGGCCCGGCCAGGGCCGCCAGCAGCACCAGCGCCACGATGGCGCCACCCAGATGCAGGGAAAGCGGAAACCTGTTCATCACCCCACCTCCGCCATCCGGGGGTTCAACCAGCGGTAGGCCAGGTCGGTCAGGGCGTTGATCATCACATAGGCAACCGAGACGATGACCGTGAAACCCATGATCACGGGAAAATCCAGGGTGAAGATGGCGTTCAGCACGTAGGAGCCGGCACCCGGCCAGACGAAGACGCTTTCCACGATGACGGCACCGAACAGCAGGCCCGCCGCCTCCATCCCCAG
The DNA here is from genome assembly GCF_048066175.1 of Niveispirillum fermenti. Lineage (GTDB taxonomy): Bacteria > Pseudomonadota > Alphaproteobacteria > Azospirillales > Azospirillaceae > Niveispirillum > Niveispirillum fermenti. The sequence goes on from NZ_JBLTXA010000026.1 coordinate 9,571, forward strand.
CAGGGTGACGACGGGGACGAGCGCGTTGCGCAGGGCGTGGTTGAACACCACCTGCCCCCAGGACAGGCCGCCGGCCACGGCGGTGCGGATGTAATCCTGATGCAGCACTTCGATCATCGCAGTGCGGGAAACCCGGATCATGCTTCCCACCGACACCAGGGCCAGCGTCGCCGCCGGCAGCGCCAGATGCCGCAGCACGTCGCAGAACAGGCGGAAATCCCCCGTGGTCAGCGCATCGACCAGGAAGAAGCCCGTGACGGTCGGCGGCGGATCGAAATCCACCCCGATCCGCTCGTCACCGGGCAGCAGATCGAATTGCCCGTAGAACAGCAACAGCATGACCAGGGCCAGCCAGAAGGACGGCATGGAGATCGAAGCCGATGCGACCAGCCGCACGGCATAATCGAAAGGACCCTCGCGGAACACGGCCGCCAGCGTACCCAGCATGATGCCCGCCGTCGTCGACAGGGCCAGGGCCACCAGCACCAGTTCGATGGTGGCCGGGAAGACGGCGGCCAGATCGGCGCCCACGGACCTTCCCGTCACGATCGACGTCCCGAAATCGCCGCGCAGCAGATCGGCCAGGTAGCGTCCATATTGGATAAGCATCGGCTGATCCAGGCCCAGCGTATCGCGGATGCGGGCGATGGCCTCGGCACTGGCGCGCGGACCGGCCAGCATCTGTGCCGGGTCGCCGGGGATCAGGCGGGAGATGATGAAGGTCACCATGGTGACGCCCAGCACCACCGCGACCAGCCCGATCAGGCGTTTGATAACGGGATGAACCCTCATGCCGCACCTCCCCGCAGCCGGCCCATGCGGGCGGCATTATAAAGACCGGGCTGCCAGAAACTGTATTCCAGCCCGGACAGGTCGCGGCGATGGGCCATCAGCCCATGCGGCGCGAACAGCGGCACGAACGGCTGGTCCATGATGGCCAGGCGCTGGGCCTGGCCGTAAAGCGCCACGCGCGGGGCCTGTTCCATCGTGGCTTCCGCCTGTTCCAGCAGCGCGTCCACGGCCGGGTTGGCATAGCGCGCGAGGTTCAGCCCCTCCCCCTTGTTGGCGGAATGCAGCGCGAACTTCAGGATGGGCCAGGGATCGGGAAAATCGGCGTACCAGCTGAAGATGGTCAGGTCGAAATCCCCCTTCACCACCTTGGCCATGGCGCTGGGGGCCAGCACTTCCAGCCGCAGGTCGATACCCGCTTCCGCCAGTTGGCTTTGCAGGGCCAGCGCCACGGCGTCGCTGGCCGCCGAAGCCTGCACATACGACAGGGTCAGGCGCAGTCCTGGCCCGACCCCCTCGGCGTCCAGCAGGGCGCGGGCCGCCGCCACGTCGCGCATGATGACAGGAATGCTGCTGTCCTGGCCCGGCACGCCATCGGGAAGCAGCCCGTGGATGGGCGAGGCGCGACCCGCCATGATGGTATCGGCGATGCGCGGCGCATCGACCGCAAGCGCCAGCGCGCGGCGCACGGCCGGCCTGTCCAGCGGCGCGCGTTCATTGTTGGGGATCAGGGCGATGACGGCCGGCGTCGGCCGTGACAGCAGCGTCACACCGTCCAGGCGGGACACGGGCGCCGCGGCATCGGGGGCCACATTGTCGAAAATGTCCAGGTCGCCCTTGCGCAACTGCGTGCGCCAGGCCGCCTCGTCCTTCACCACCTTGATGACCACGCGATCGAAATGACGCGGGGGGCGGAGGCTGTAAGGGTTGGCGGTCAGGACCACGCGCTGTCCGCGCGTCCAGCTTTTCACGCGATAGGGGCCGCTGCCGGCGGTCCGTTCGGACAGATAGCCGCGCGCCAGATCGCCACCGCGTTCATGCGCCATCACCGCCGGGTTGATGACGGCCATGGGCAGCAGGGCTAGGATATAGGGGAATACCGGGTTGGGGCCCCGCAGGGTGAAACGCACCCGCATGTCGTTCAGGGCCTCCACCCTGTCCAGCCCGTCCAGCGCCTGGGCCACGCCGCGCCCGATGCGCAGCGCGCGGTCGAATGAAAACCGCACGGCCTCGGCCGTCACCTGTGTACCATCATCGAAGGCATGGCCGGGCGAAAGGGCGAACAGCCAGGACCGGCCCCCATCCTCCCCCTGCCAGTCGGCCGCCAGTTCGCCGTCCAGCCCGCCCGTAGGCTGTCCGTCCTGCATCCGGAACCGCAGCAGCCGTTCATAGGCCAGGCCGATGGGCGCGAAATCGTTGGCCTGCACCGTCACGGCCGGGTCCATGCCGGAGAGATCGCCGGCCTTGCCGATGACCAGCGTGCGCCTGGCAACCGCTGCCCGGTCGCCGCCACAGCCCGCCAGCAGCAGCAACCCGCCCGTGCCGGTGATGAAGCCACGCCTATCCATTGGCGGCTTCCCGCTTCAGGGCCGGCTTGTCGATCTTGCCCACGGGCAGCATCGGCAGGCTGTCCCGGACATGGAACCGCTTGGGCACCTTGTAGTTGGCCAGGCGCTCCCGGCACCAGGCGGCGATCTCGTCCGCCGTCAGGGCACTGCCGGGCCGGCGCAGGACATGGGCTTCGCCGACCTCGCGGAAAAGCGGGTCGGGCACGCCGATCACCCCGGCGAGCGCTACGTCGGGATGGGCCTCGATCACGTCCTCGATCTCGCGCGGGTAGACGTTGAAGCCGCCGGACTTGAACATCTCCGACTTGCGGGACACGAAGACCAGGTTGCCATCGGGCCGGAACCAGCCGATATCGCCCGATCTCAGCCAGCCATCGGGCGTGAACGCATCCCGCGTGGCCTCGGGGCGGTTGAAATAGCCCAGCATGACGTAGTCGCCCTTGAACTGGATTTCCCCCTGTTCACCCGGCGGCACGGTGTTTCCGTCCTCGTCGACGATGCGGCACGGATATTCCGGGCAGGGCCTGCCCACGGTTTCCGCCAGTTCATCGTTGCTGGCGTCCGGGCCGGTGAAGGTGGTGTCCGTCGTGGTTTCCGTCAGGCCATAGAGCGTGACCAGCCGCACCCCCAGCCGCCGGTAACGCGCGATGTAGTCACGCGGCATGGCCGCCCCGCCCCAGACCACGGACCGCAGGCTGGACAGGTCGCGTGCGTCGAAATCCGGCCGGTCGGCGGCGAGGATGAACATGGTCGGCACCCCGATCCACAGATTGATGCGTTCCGCCTCGATCGTGTCCAGGACCGTGCCCGCGTCGAAACGCGGCAGCAGCACCAGCGTACCACCCCGGATCAGGGTGGTGCAGCAGGTATCGCCCACGCAGGCCACATGGTTGATGGGAAACGGACAGACGGCGCGCGGCACGTCCACGCCGAAGGCCCGCCCCTGGATGGCATTGCCGAAGCAAAGCCCGTGATGGGACAGAAGCGCCCCCTTGGGCTTGCCGGAGGAACCGGAAGTATAGACGACCAGCGCCGGATCGAACCGGCCCACCGCGTCCCGCCGTGCCGTCAGCGCCGCGTCGGGAACCCCGTCCCCCGATGCCAGGAAATCGTCGAAGCCGCCATCGGCGTCCAGGTCGACCCAGGTCCGCACGCAGCCAAATTCCCCGGCCAGCCGGTCCAGGTCGGCACGATAGTCCCGCCCCTCGAACTCGCGGATGGAAAAGACGACTGACGGGCGCGCATCACCCAGCAGATAGCGGTATTCATCGATCTTGTAGCGGGGCGACAGGCCCATCCAGATGCCGCCGATGCTGGCCGTGGCCAGGAATACCACCAGATATTCGGGCGTGGCGTTGCCCAGCAGCGCCACACGGTCCCCCTTCTCCACCCCCGCCGCAACCAGGGCGCGGGCACAGCGCGTCACCAGCGCCTCCAGATCGGCATAGGTCAGCCGCCTGGCACCCGCGACCACAGCCTCACGGTCGGGAAAGCGGGTGGCGTGTGCGCCGACATAGTCACTGATGCGGGACAGCACGGGGGCCGCCTCGATCGGTTCTCCTGACGCCGTCATGGCTGTCCTTTCACTGACGGCCCTGACGGCCGTGGCTTCATTGACCTGTGCTGTTTTAATACGTATCGGCATCGATCAGGACCGTAGGTCCTGATCGATGCCGTCCTCATGCGCCGGGCTGTCACTCCTGCACCACCACCATGGCCAGCCATTCGGCAATCAGGGCCGGCTTGTCCTCCCCTTCGATCTCCACCTCCACATCGATGGTCAGCAGGTACTTGCCGGCCCCCTTGTCGGCGAAATCCCTCAAACTCATGTGCGAACGGATGCGCTTGCCCACGGGCACGGGGGTTATCAGCCGGTGGCGGTTGAAACCATAATTCAGGGCATAGAAATGCCGGCCGGTCTGCTCGCCGAACGCCTCGATGAAGCCGATATCGTGCGACATCGTGATCAGCATGGAAGTGGTCCAGAAACCGGCGGCGATGGACCCGTCGAACGGCGTGTTGGCGCGTGTCCAGTCGGGGTCCAGGTGCATCGGATCCTCGTCCAGCGTCGAGGCGGAGAACTGGTTGATCAGGCCCTGCGTCACGTCGAACCAGCGGGAGGTGCCAAGCTTCTGGCCAATCTTGTCTTGCATTGTCTTTTTCTCTTGTCATGGGTCCGGCCCCGGTCGGGGCCGGCGTCTCCTCAAAGACCGATCAGCGGCAGTTCCAGCGCGGAGGCATGGATATCGTCGCGATGAAAGGTGAAATGTGCACCGTCGGAACCGGTGACAGGTGCGAACGTGTCGGCATCGGCCCCGGCCAGTGCCAGGCGCAGGCGGAAGCCGGCGGGAATGCGGATGGAGATGGGAAGCAGCCGGACCACGACCTGCATCACCTCCCCCGGCATGACGGGCAGCGCATCGCATGCGCGGTAGCCGTGGGCGGGATCGGCCTGGAACGAATGCTCGCCGGGCGGCAGGACCCTTCGGTGCATCAGGCGCAGCACCCCCTCGGTCAGCAGCGCGACGCGGCCCTGGCTGTCCACCATCTCCAGATACGCGAACAGGGCGGCGTCCGGCCGGTCACAGGCCATCCACAGGTGCAGCACGGGCGCGCCCGTGATCTCCACCGCCCTGTCCAGCGGTGCGCTGTCATAGGTTTGCAGCAGCGCGTCGGCCGGCGCGCGATCGGGATGATGGACAGGTGCGCAGCCGATCTGTGTCCACCAGCGGTTCTGCCGGCCGGTGCTGGCATCGGCCCGGACGGCGTGGACATCCGCCCCGCCATCGACGGGCGGCACTTCGGACAGAAGCCCGTCGCCTGCCAGAAACAACCGGCACGATTGCTGACCGTCGGGCGGCCAGACCGTCGTGGTCCGCCATTGATCGGCCCCCAGCGTGTAGTAATGAAGCCGCCTGGCCGTCGGCGGACAGGCGGCGGCAGACAGCAGGTCGTCCAGGTTTTCCGATGCCGGCAGGGAACGGGGTGTCTGTCCGATGGCGAACGGGTCCTGATGCCAGCGCCTTCCATGGCTCCAGGGCCCGATGAAGACCTCCATCGGGCCGTCGACGCTGTTGAACAGTTCCAGCGCCCCTTCCGCCGTGCCGGCGTCGAACCAGCCGGCCCAATAGGCAATGGGCGTGCCCGCCGCCTCCATGGCCGGGCGCAGGGCATGGATGGACAGTTTCTCGCTGTCCATCACAAGGTCGGTGTCCCAGCCCGCGTTCAGCCGTGCGGCATCATCGATGAAGGTGACGCTGCGGGCCGTGGCACCGATGTTGAAATTGCCGGCATGCCCGGCGATGGCACGCGCCGGGTCCTCGCCCCCCACGGGGGCCGGACCCCGCACGAGCCGGCGGAACAGTGCCTTGTCGATGCCGGGCAACTGGTCGGCCACGCCTTCCACGTCGCCCCGGTCCTGCGCGGCCGTCAGGGCCGCCCAGCGGTCGTTCAGGAAGATATTGGCGACCCCGCCGGGAAACAGGTTGTGGCGATAGATGTCAAAATCGGCAAATTGCGGTGCTGTCAGCACCAGAGCCTTGCGCCCCGTGGACGCCGCCATGAAGGCGGTGTTCCCGCCATAGGAATAGCCGGTCGCCACGATGCGGCCATCCGACCAGTCGCGAGACGCGATCCAGTCGATGACAAGACCCAGGTCGTCGCGTTCCTGCGGCGACCATTCGCAAGCCCGCTGTCCGAATGATGCGCCGGACCCGCGGCTGTCCACCTCCACCAGGGCATAGCCACGGGCCGCCAAATGGCCCGCCATCGCGAATGCCGGCTGGTATTGCGGATCCCCTTCGACCAGATCGAAGGCCCGCCAGTAACGGGTGGACAGCAGGAAAGCCGGAAGACGCCCGTCCATCTCAATCGGCAGCCAGACATCCAGGGCCAGCCGCACCCCATCAGGCATCGCGATGTAATGGGAACGGCGTATCACGGGCGCGGTCATGGCAGATGCACCCCGAGCAGGTTGAAAGTGCCCAGAAAGGCCAGAAGGTAAAGGGACGCGACGGCGATCAGGCTGTAGAAGCCGCGCCGGACCAGTCCGCCGCGCCCCTGCCCCCACCAGTCCCCGCGCCAGGCCAGGACCGATGCCGCGATGATGCCCAGCGCCAGCATGCCGGCCAGATTTGCGATCAGGATGGTGGTGACGAACCGGGCCGGCCGGCCTTCCAGCAGATGGTACATCAACCCGTCGTCCGGACCGTAGAAGCCCAGAAGAGCAAAGGGCAGCGCCACCATGGTCGCCAGCAGGGCCACAGGCATCACCCGCGCGGCCCGTTCGGCACGGCTGCGCCCCGTGCGCCAGAACAGGCACCATGCGCCGCCCAGGAACAGCAGCAATGCCGGCGGCAGGCCCAGCCCGGCCGTGGCCGGGTTCCAGACATCGCCACAGCGCTCCCAACTGTCGACCGACAATTGCGGGGCCAGGGCGACTGCCCGGCCATCGGCGATGGTGAAGGCGTAAACGGCGGAGACATCGGGGTCGCCCTGGCGGGCGGGCGTCGCCGCCGGGTTCCAGAAAACGCCCGGCGCCACCTGCCGGTAACCGGCCACGCCCCGGATGGTCAGCGTTCCGTCGGCGCCGGCCGCCACCTTGTGGACGCCATAGCCGGCATTGAAGAAATCGAAGACCGCCTCGATCGTGCTGTGCGACCGGCGCTGCCGGCAATAGGAACCGGCGAACAGGGACGCCGCCGGCCCTTCCGCGCCCGCCACGGGCCGGTAGGCGCCCAGCAGCAGGGCCAGCGCCTCTTCCCGCACCACGGAGGAGGAGAGGACCGGTTGCGTGGTGACCTTAGGATCGGGGGTCAGGCGGGTGCGGGTGACCAGTGTGGCAAGCTGTTCCTCCAGCCCCACGACAGGTCCCTCCCCGACGATGGACGCGAAGACACCCATGCCGCGTTCAGGGACCATCAGCATGACCGTCTGAAAGCCGGGCCAGCCACCGCCATGTTCGACCACATGGGCGCCGTTCCAAAGGCTTTCCAGGAACACCATGCCGACGCCACTGACGGCGGGATGGTTGGTCGCATCGCGCGCATGCATGCGGCGGAAACCTTCCGGCGTCAGGATGCCCGCCTTTCCTCCCTCCCCGGCGATGTGGGCATTCATGAAACGCGCCATGTCCAGGCCCGTGGTCGTGATGCCGCCCGCCGGCGCGATGAACGGATGCATGGGGATGAAGCCGATCTTCTGCCAATCCCCGTTGGGCAATGCCGCATATGGGATGGCCATCCGTTCGGACGGCTGCATGCGCAAATCCAGGCGGCTGTCGGCCATGCCCAGCGGATCGAAGATGTGAGCCTTGAAATAGGCATCGATCGGCTGTCCCGACACGTCTTCCACGATCAGGCCCAGCACGGCCGTGCCGAAATTGGAATAGACGATGGTGGCACCAGGCGGGCGCACCAGGTCGGGCATGTACCGACGGATCAGGTCGGCATCCACCGGATGTGCCACAACCCGATCGGTCCCCAGCGAGAAGGCGAAATCCTCGAACCCCGCACGATGGGTCAGCAGGTCGCGTACCGTGATCTCCCGCCCCTGCCAGGAGGGCAGTTGCACCCGCTTAAGATAGATGTTGGCGTCATCGTCCAGCGATGCGATGCGGCCCTGCTCCAGCAACTGGGCGATGGCCGTGGCCGTCACGGACTTGGTGGTCGATCCGATCCGCACTTCTGTTGTCGCCGGGTCCATGGCCCGGCCCGTGGCAGGGTCGGCCAGGCCGTATCCCCTGGCGACCAACACCTCCCCGTCCTTCACCACCACGATCTCCGCCCCCGAGAACCGGCGCGCCGCCAGTGCCGGACCGAACAGGTCATCGGCCCAGGCAGCCACCGTTGCGGCATCAGGACGGGGATCGGTCACAGCGGTTGGGGACATGGGCGCCATCGGCGCGTCCGCCCGGGCCGACAGGACGGGCAGGCACAGCAGGCCGGTCAGCGCCACGCGGAAAGCCAAGGGAACACGCATGGTTCATCGCCCTTATTTGGATGAATTAATATTCAATGAGTTAGAATTCATAACCAATCTCCTGTCAATAACCAAAAGGGGTCGACGCAGAAATTCATTGAACCTGAGTTCAGGATACCCTAGCTATTAGCGGGAGAAAAATGGCGATACCGCAATCACAGGGAATTTGACGATGTCCGAAAAGGGAACGCCGCGCACTGCCCGGGCACCGGCAAAAAGCCGCAAGGAACAAGCACAGCAAACCCGCGCGCGGCTGAAGGATGCGACAAGGTCCGTGCTGGGTCGCATCGGATACCGCCAGATGCGCATTGCCGATATCACGACGGAGGCGGGCGTTGCTGTTGGCCTGTTCTACCATTACTTCCCAGACCTGAAGGCCATTACGGCAGAGGTTCTTTCCGACTTCATGGCGGGCATGACGCAAAAAGCCCGCCAGATCCCACAGGGTGGCGACCTGTTCGACACGCTTTACGAGCAGTACAAGATTCTGATCGGCCATTTCGAAGAACATCCCGGCCTGGTACGCTGCATGCTGCAGGCATCCGACGAGATCCCCGAATTCGGGCAGATATGGGACAGTTCCAACCGCCAATGGACTGCCAGCTTTGCGCGCTATCTGGGGGAATGCTGCAAGCCGGCACGGCTGGACGACGCCACCCTGACCATGATGGCCTACTGCCTGGGCTCCATGTCCGACGGGGTGCTGCAGGAATATTATGTGCAGCGCAATCCCGACCTGCTGGCCTGCACCCCATCCATCGATGCGCTGTCGGAAATGCTGGCCGTCCTGACCTATCGCGCGGTGTTCCTGACCAACCCGCCCCCGGAAAAGCTGGCTGCCACGAAGGAACTGCTGGCCGTACCGGGCACTGTGCCAGCCCCCTGACCCCAGGTCACCGGCCGGTGCGGGGCACCTGCGCCCGGCACCGGCCCGCCTCGGGCATGGTCAGAACTTGCGCATGACATTCACGCCGATCGTCCGCGGACGGTTAACATTGACGCGGGCATCGCCCAGCGTGCGATCCACGAACAGTTCGGCCCGCTTGTCGAACAGATTGTTGGCGAACAGGCTGATGTCCGTTTCGCCATAGATCACGCCGACCTTGGCGTTGGCCAGTTCATAGCCGCGCTGCCGGTCGGGGGCCGGCACGCGGCTGGTGAAGCCGTTATAGCTGGCGCCCACATGCTGAAGATTGGCCTGGGTATAGGCCGACCAGCCCGCCGTCATGTCCCATTCGTACCGGCCGAACAAATCATAGGTGAAGCGCGGCACCGCGGGAATCCGGTCGCCCTTCCGGCCGGCACCACTGCGGCTGTCGGCTGACAGATAGGCATCGGTATAGGCGGCAGCCACCCCGATTTCCAGACCCGCCATGGGCCTGACGGAGAATTCGCCTTCCAGCCCCTTGCTGACCGCCTTGTCACCGTTGGTAACGTAGGAGAAGCCGTCGGCGCGCGTCACCGTCACCTGGATGTCCGTCCAGTCGATATAGAAAGCGGAAAGGTTCAGCGTGGCGCGACCGTTCCACAAGGTGGACTTGAAACCGACCTCATAGTTCCACAGGCTGTCGCTGTCGAACGAGGATGGCGCCGCCACGCCGTTCAGCGGCGGCAGGGTTGAATTGGGTCCGCCCACGCGAAAGCCCTGCGCCGCCTGGGTATAGAGCAGGATGTCTGGTGTGGCCTGGAAAGAGAGGTTGACCTTCGGATTGATCTTCTTTTCCGAACTGTCGCTCATATCAGTGGAATAACCGCCGGCGATCAGGCCATCGGATAGCTTGAAGACCTTTTCCTTCACCTGGAAGGCCCGCAAACCACCCGTCACCTTCAACCGGTCGTCCAGGTATACGGTCAGTTCGCCGAACGCGGCCTTCTGCGTCAGCCGGCTGCGGATGGTGCTGTCCAGCAAGGGCGTACCCACCGGCACACCAAACACGCCGCCATGCCATGCATATTGGTTCAGCACGCTCTTGCGACGGGAATAGAAAAGGCCGGCAATCCATTCCACGCTGTCGGACGGGGCCGAGGCCAGACGGATCTCCTGCACGAAATTGCGATCGGGCACGACATTGTTCAGCCAGACCGGCGCCGGAGCGCCCAGGAAGGCCATTACGTCGCGCACATCATCGAATATGCGGTCCAGATAGGAGGTGGAGGAGGACAGTTCCGCCCAATCCAGATCATAGGTCAGGCCCAAACTGTAGAGATCCAGATCGTCGTTGCGCACCTCCGGCACGGCCCGGCTCTGGGTCAGGCCCGGCAGGGCGGGGTTGATCTCCTGGCTGCCGCCCACATCGGTGCGCTGGATCAACAGGCTGGCCGTCGCCGCGAACCGTTCCGACAGGGCGAATTTCGCAGCGGCACGGGTGCCCCAGGTCTCGTTGTCGTTCACATCCCTGCTGGACAATTGCGCATTGTCGATGAAGCCATCCTCGTTCCGGTAATACCCGACGATGCGGATGGCGGCCTTGTCCTGGGCCAGCGGCACATTCACCATGCCGTTCAGGGCATAATTCTCGCCGCCCTTGCGCGTGCTGGACAGTTGGACCGATGCGGCGCCCGCGACCCTGGTCAGATCCGGCTTGGCCGTGATGATCTTGATCGTGCCGCCCATCGACCCCGCACCATACAGCGTCCCCTGCGGCCCGCGCAGCACCTCCACCCGTTCCACGTCAAACAGGCGCAGATCGGGTTCGTTGCTGGGATAGGACACGGGCGTCTCGTCGATATAGATGCCGACGGGCGATTGATGGTTCTGGTCGACGCCGGTGGAGATGCCACGCAGCGTCACCTTGTTCTTGCCCGCGCCACGATCGACGAAGGACAGGCCCGGCACGGCACGGGCATAGTCCGTGAATTCATCCATGCCGCGCTTTTCCAGCGTTTCGGCCGCGACGGCGGAGATGGGCAGCGGCACTGCCTGCAGGGGCTGCTGCCGCTTCTGCGCCGTCACGATGATCTCTTCCAGCACCAGGCGGCCACCATCGCCAGTGACCGGCTGCGCCGTCGCCACGGCCGCCGGTGCCAGCGCCAGGACCACCAGGCTGGCCGCCCACCGCAGATGCCCACACCGACCATTCCCGCTCATGTTTCCTAAGCCACGCATTTTTACGGCTCCCTGCCATATTGAATTTTTGCTCATTGAATATTAATTCACTGTAATGCGGGAAGTCAACGGTCCCAAGCACGGCCCTTTGCGCATTCCGGTCGCAGGCACGGGGGTACCGGTCGCGCACTGTCACCAGCCGCGTTGGCGTCGAAAATTGGAGTGGAAAGCATGGGGGCCCCGGGCGCGCTCCGCGCCTCTGGGGAAAATCCACGGAATATCAGGGCGATGGTGGCTGGCGTAAAAAGGCTGGCCCGGCGGGCGTCATGCCTTGTCCCGGCGATTCGAACTCACTCGGGACAGGTATCATACTATTTTGCGGTGATCAGAACCTATTGGTTCTGATCACTGCCCTCAATCGCCGGCGCCATCATTCGTTGGCTTGGCGACGCCGCACGAGCGGTGCTGTGGCGGTCGCCGCCGAACCAACTTGCGATGAGTAGAACTCATCGCAAGTTGGTATCAATCCGCTTCGCCCGCCATCGGCAGCACCGGCGATACGTTCCAGATGTCGCGGGCATATTCCATGATGGTGCGGTCGGAGGAGAACCAGCCCATGCCCGCCACATTCAAGATGGCCTTCTCGGCCCAGTCGCGGGGGGTGCGATAAAGGGCGGCGGCGGCGGCATGCGCGTTGCGGTAATCCTCGAAATCGGCGGTGACCAGGAAATGGTCGCCATTCAGCAGGCTGTCCACGATGGGACGGAAACGGCCGGGATCGTCGGGGGAAAAGGCACCGGTGGCGATCATGTCCAGGGCGCGCTTCAAATGCGGATTGGCCGCCACGACCTGACGGGGATCGAACGCGCCGCCCTGCCGAAGATCCTGCACCTCGGCCGCGGTCAGGCCGAAGATGAAGATATTGTCGGCTCCCACATGCTCGCGGATTTCGACATTGGCGCCGTCCAGGGTGCCGATGGTCAGGGCACCGTTCAGGGCCAGCTTCATGTTGCCGGTGCCCGATGCCTCCATCCCCGCCGTGGAAATCTGTTCCGACAGGTCGGCCGCCGGCATGATGATTTCCGCCTGACTGACATTGTAGTTGGGCAGCATCACCAGCTTCAGGCGCCCGCGCACCTGCGGATCATTGTTGATCACGCCGGCAATGTCGTTGGCCAGCTTGATAATCAGCTTGGCCTGATGATAGGCCGGGGCCGCCTTGCCCGCCAGGATCTTCGTGACGGGAACGAACTCCCCCAGGGGATTGTCGCGGATCTGGTTGTAGAGGGCGACCGTCTGCAGAAGATTGAGCAATTGCCGCTTATATTCATGGATGCGCTTCACCTGCACATCGAACAGACTGTCCACATCGACATCGATCCGCAGATGCCGGGCGATGTAGGCCGCCAGCCGTTTCTTGTTCTGCCGCTTGGCACGGCGGAACTCCTCCACGAACACCTCGTCATCCACGCGATCGCGCAGGCTGGCCAATTGTTCAAGGTCGGTGATCCACCCTTCCCCGATGCGGCTGGTGATCAGCCGGGACAGGGCCGGATTGGCCTGGTGCAGCCAACGGCGCGGCGTGATGCCATTGGTCTTGTTGGTGATGCGGTCGGGGAATTCCCGATGATAATCCGCGAACACGGTCCGCTTCATCAGGTCGGTATGCAGGGCGGATACGCCATTGACCTTGTGGCTGCCCAGAAAGGCCAGCCCGCCCATGCGCACCCGCCGTTCCCCATTCTCATCGATAAGAGACAGACGGCGGATCGTTTCCATGTCGTACCGACCCCAGGACTGCTCCAGGAACCTGGCGTTGATATCATAGATGATCTGCATGTGGCGCGGCAGAACCCGCTCCAGCATCGAAACGGGCCATGTCTCAAGTGCTTCCGGCAGCAATGTATGGTTGGTATAGCTGAAGGTACGCCGCGTCAGGTCCCAGGCCTTGTCCCAATCAAGCCCGTGAATGTCCAGAAGGATGCGCATCAGCTCGGCGATGCCGATGGCCGGATGCGTGTCGTTGAGCTGGATGGCCGCCTTCTCCGGCAGCGCATCGAAATTCTGGTGATGCTGCATATAGCGGCGCAGGATGTCCTGCAAGCTGGCACTGGTGAAGAAATATTCCTGCTTGAAGCGAAGCTCCCGCCCGACCGCCGTCGCGTCGTTGGGGTACAGCACGCGCGACAGGTTCTCCGACAGGACCTTGCTTTCCACCGCCTTCATATAGTCGCCGTCGTTGAAGTGGTGGAAATCGAAATCGCTGGTGGCGCGGGCCGACCAGAGGCGCAGCGTATTGATCGTTTCGCCACCGAAACCGACCACCGGCGTGTCGAACGCCATGGCATGGACGGTTTCGGTATCCACCCAGCGCCGTCGCTCCTGGCCTTTGGTGTCGATGAAATTCTCAACCCGTCCGTGGAAATGGATGGGATAGAGAACCTCCGGCCGCGCGAACTCCCACGGATTGCCGAAGCGCAACCAGTTGTCGGGGAACTCGACCTGCCAGCCCTGGTCGAAGCGCTGCTCGAACAGGCCATATTCATAGCGGATGCCATAGCCGTAGGCGGGCAGGTTGCGGGTCGCCATGCTGTCCAGGAAACAGGCGGCCAGCCGTCCCAGCCCGCCATTGCCCAATGCGGGATCGGGTTCCGCCTCCAGCACCTCTTCCAGCCGCAGGCCCAGCCGGTCCACCGCCTCCCGGCAGGCGTCCGTCAGGCCCAGATTGGCCAGGTTGTTGGACAACAGCCGGCCGATCAGAAATTCCATCGAGAAATAGTAGATGCGCTTGGCATCGCTGGCATAGACACCACGTGTCGTATCCATCCAGCGGTCCACGACCCGGTCGCGTACCGACAGGGCACCGCTGGCGAACCAGTCGCGCCGCGTCGCCGTCTTGGAATCCTTGCCCACCGAATAGACCAGCCATTCCAGGAAGGAGCGTTTCAGTGCATCGACATCGACGGCCTTGCGGCCGAGGTCACGGGAACGGTAGCGGGCATCCATGGGGGAAGGGCTTTCACTGCAATCAAAGGCCGTAAAGCTTGTCATTCCGCCCTGACAATGCCCAATTGGCAATGAAAATATGAAAACCTGCCGATAAGGTTCCGGCTATTCCTCCACCCCGGACGGCATAGGCGTTTCCGGAAATTGCGGCAGGACAGGCAAAACACTTACCATCCCCCGATGACCGACCGATCCATTGCCAGACGCAAGTCCAGACCCCGGCAGAAAGTGGCCCCGCCCCAAATTCTGCTCGGCCCCATCCTGCATGCCCGCGGCGCACAGGGGCCGACGGGGTCAGGACCACGCTGGCGCCTGTCCGCCGTCTTCCTGCTGGGGGGAGAACAGGAGCCGCCGGACCTGCAGGTGGCGGGCGTCAGCCTGCCTGTTCCCCCGCGTTTCATGCAGGAATGGCGCGACCTGCCCCCCGTCGGCCCGGTGGGGGAGCCCTGTCCCGGCGGTCTGCTGCGCCTGTGGCGTTATGATTTCGCCGTGCCGCGCGGATTGCAGGATGGACGCATCGCCTATGGCTTCACAGGGGATGAACGGCGCTGGCAGGTCTGCGTACCGGGCATCGCCATCCCGCCCCGCATCGCCTACACGGCCTGCGGCGGCTGCGAGGATGAAGCGCATATCGAAGAGGCGGGCCTGAAGCGCAACAGCCTTTGGGCCCGGCTGTTGAGCCGTCATCGCGCCACGCCGCAGCACCTGATGCTGATGGGGGGCGACCAGATCTATGCCGACGGTTTGTGGGAACGGGTGCCCGCCCTGCGTCCCGCCACCGAACTGAAGCCGATGAAACGGTCGGCTGCCATCGCCGAGCCGGATTTGGAACGGCAGCTCGACGCCTGGTTCATCGCCAGCTACCGCCACGGCTGGAACCAGCCGGAAACAGCGGCCATGCTGGCCTCTGTCCCCGGCCTTCGCATGTGGGACGACCATGACATCATCGATGGCTGGGGCTCCCACCCGGCGGAGATGCTGGACAGTCCCGTTTATAAGGCCATCTATGCCGCGGCCCGCCGGGCCTTCCGGCTGTTCCAGATCGGCATGACCGACGACGACCCGGCCGACACGCTGCTTTCCGACCAGCCGCCCTCCTTCACCCTGGGCATGCGCCTGAACGGCATCGGCATCTTTGCCCCCGACCTGCGCAGCGAGCGGCGGCTGGACCGCGTGATGGACCCGGCTACCCTCGACAAGCTGCCGGAATGGCTGGCGGATTTCGCACCCTGCGCCCACCTTCTGGTCATGTCGAGCGTGCCGCTGCTGTTCCCCAGCTTCGCGCTGGCAGAGCGGCTGCTGAACCTGCTGCCCGGCCGCCAGGCGATGGAGGATGATCTCCGCGACCAATGGCGCAGCCCGGCACACCACGCACAATGGCAGACCATGCTGCGCCATCTGGTCGATTTCGCCGGCCGGACAGAGACCCGCGTCACGATCCTGTCGGGGGAGGTGCATCTGGCGGCGCACGGTCAGCTTACCGGACCCGGTGTCGATATCCATCAATTGGTCAGTTCAGGCATCGTGCATCCGCCGCCTGCCATGCTGGCGGTGGAGATGATGGAAAGGCTCACGCGCAAGCAGGAGGACCTGTTCGACCGGCTGCACCTGTCCATGCTGCCCATGCCCGGCACCGACCGCTGCCTGCTGGCTGCCCGCAACTATCTGACGCTGACCGGACGCGACGATGGCGGCATCATCGCCGAATGGCATGCCGAGGGGGTGGACAACCCCATGGTGGTGCCCATCGGATGACGGGCATTATCTGCTCAGACCGGTTCCGACAGGTCGATTTCCCGCCGTTGCCCGGCACTTTCGATCCCCAGCGCCAGAAGCTGCATGACCTGGATGGCTTCCGCGGCGGTTACCGGGTTGGGGCCGTCGCCCGTTATCGCGTCGCGCACCCCGGCATAGTACCGGCGATAATCGCCAGCCGGCCCCGCATGCGGACCGGACCGCAGACCATCCGGTGCCGGGCGTGTCAAACAGGCCGGCAGGGGATCGACGCCCCAATCGTCACACCCGGGCGGAAGCCCCGCCTTCAACTGGTCTTCCTGCCGGTCCAACCCATGTTTGATGAAGCTGCCGCCATCGCCATGCACGGCAAAGCGCAGCCC
This sequence comes from Niveispirillum fermenti, assembly GCF_048066175.1. Lineage (GTDB taxonomy): Bacteria > Pseudomonadota > Alphaproteobacteria > Azospirillales > Azospirillaceae > Niveispirillum > Niveispirillum fermenti. Next base: position 26,076 of record NZ_JBLTXA010000026.1, read on the forward strand.
GCTGTCGGGGATCAGCATGCTGCCGTGCAGAATGATGCGCAAGCCATCAGGATAGCGCATCAAGGCATGAAAATAATCCGCGGCCCCATCGCCCGCGCGCTGGGTCGCGATGTCGACGAAGATGGAAAGTGGCAGCCCGAACAGGAACAAGGCCTGGTCCAACAGGTGCGATCCCAGATCGTACCAGAGGCCGGCGCCCGCCACATCGGCCCGTTCCCGCCAACGATCACGCCGTTCGGACCGGAACCGGTCGAAATGGCTTTCAAACTGTGTCACCCGGCCCAGGGCACCCTGCCGGATCAGTGCCGACAGGGCGAGAAAATCCGCGTCCCACCGACGATTATGGAAAATTGAAAGCACCCGGCCGCTGGCGCCCGCCTGTCGTTCCAGGGCCTGTGCATCGGCCAGCGCTACGGTGAACGGCTTGTCCACGACAACATGCTTGCCGGCGGCCAGCGCCAAGCTTGCCTGTTCGGCATGAAGGCTGTTCGGCGTGGCGATGACAACCAGATCGATGGTGGGATCGGCCAGCACCTCGCCAATCTGCGCCCTGACGGGAACCCTGGGCCAGTACGGTGCCACCTTTGCCGGGTTTCCCGACACGATGGCGGCCAGTTCCAAACCGGCCGTCGCGGCGATCAACGGGGCATGGAAGGTCTGCCCGGCATACCCGAACCCGACGAGTGCGGTGCGTATCGATCCCATTTCAATGTCCTTTCAGAACAATAATTTATAGGCCGATACTGTCCGGAAACGTCAATCCCCCCGCCCGCCCGGCACGATGACCATTCCATCATGGCCCGGTTCCACGCCCGCCGGCAACAGGGTGCGCAGCGTGGCATAGTCCATCGTCTGGTTCATATGGGTCAGAATGGCGCGACGCGGGCGCAATCGTTCGATCCAACCGCGCGTGATCTCCCAATGCGCGTGGACCGGATGTGGGGGCGCCAGCCGCACGCAGTCAACGATCCAGGTATCTACCCCCTCCAGGACAGCGAAAGCCGTGTCATCCAGATGCACCACGTCGGTGGAATAACCGATGGGCCCGAAGCGGAATCCTAAGCTCCGGGAATAGCCGTGATCCTGAGAGAAGGGAAGAATATCAATGGAACCAATGGATAAGGGCCCATTGATGATGTTCGGCACCAGCACGGGGCGCGGATAGTGCGGCGGCTTTGCCGGCACCGGATCGAAGCAGTAATCGAACCGCCGGGTCAGGATTTCCATCGTCGCGGCGTCACCATAAAGATGGACCGGTGCATTCTGCAGCCAGTTCACGGCGCGCAGATCATCGATACCATGCGCATGGTCGGCATGAGCATGGGTGTACAGCACCCCGTCCAGCCGGGAAACGCCGGCATCATTCAACTGCTCCCGCATATCGGGACCGGTATCGACCAGGATGGTCGTGTCGTGGTTCTGGACCAGGATGGACGGGCGGCGGCGGCGGTTGCGCGGTTCAGCCGGATCGGCATCGCCCCAGACATTGCCGACCAGCGGCACCCCGCCGGAACCGCCGCAACCCAATATCGTGACACGCAGGTCCAATCGCTTAGGCCGCCTTCACCGCTGATTGGGGCACCTTGTTGAAAAGGCGCAAGAAATTGCCGGTCGACACCTGGGCCATCACGGCTGCATCAACCCCCTTCACGGCGGCCAGATGCCGGGCCGTATGGGCCACGAACGCGGGCTCGTTTCGCTTGCCCCGCATGGGCACGGGCGCCAGATAGGGCGCATCGGTTTCCACCAGCAGCCGATCCATGGGGACGATTGCCGCGGTTTCCCGCAGATCCTCCGACTTCTTGAAGGTCACGATACCGGACAGGGAAATGTAAAAGCCGATTTCCAAAGCTTGTTCAGCCAGTTGCCGGCTGCTGCTGAAGCAGTGCAGCAGGCCGCGCAACCGCCCCTGACCTTCTTCCTTCAGGATGCGGATCGTATCTTCGTCCGCGTCGCGGGTATGAACGATGATGGGCAGGTCGGTTTCCAGGCAGACCCGGATATGCCGGCGGAAGCTTTCCTGCTGAACATCGCGGGGCGACTTGTCATAGAAATAATCCAGCCCCGTCTCCCCGATGCCGACGACCTTCGGCCGCTGCGCCAGGCGAAGCAGCTCCGCCTCGTCGCAAAGCGCAAACTCCTCCTCCGCATTGTGCGGGTGGACACCCAGGGTGCAATAGACGTCGTCATAGGCCATGGCCACGTCATGCACCTGGCCGAACCGGCTGATATGGGTACAGATGGTCAGCATCAGCCCAACGCCGGCATCACGGGCCCGCTGCACCACGGCATCGCGCTCGGGCGCGAAGTCCGGAAAGTCCAGATGGCAATGGCTGTCGACCAGCATCATTTCCCCTCCTCCGGCACCACAAGGCGCGGGAAGGCCGGGGCCGGGGCCGGCAGCAGCGTGCCGGGCACCAGCGGGTGGGCGCCCAGATCGCCGAAGCCCCGCTGATCAGCGGGGACGACCAACTGATCCAGGATACGGTTGCTGGCATCAGGCATGAAGGGCTGGGTCAGGATCGCCAGTTGGCGGATGACCTCTGCCAGATTGTACAGCACCGTGCCCAGGCGCGTCTGATCCGTCTTGCGCAAGGTCCAGGGCGCCATCTCGTCGACATAGCGGTTGGCATCGCCGACGACACGCCACACGGCATCCAACGCCTTGTTGAAGGCCTGCACGTCCAGCTCGGAACGCACGGCATCCAGCATGCCGGCGGCGGCACCCAGAAGGGAACGATCCGCATCCGTCAGGGCATCGGGCACCGGCACCCTGCCCTCGTGGTATTTCTGGATCATCGACAGAACACGTTGGCACAAATTACCGTAATCATTGGCCAATTCGCCATTGATCCGCTGCACCATCGCGCGCTTGGAGAAGTCGCCATCATTGCCGAACGGGATTTCCCGCAGCAGGAAGTAGCGGGTCTGGTCCAGACCATAGGTTTCCAGCAGGTCGCCAGGCTTCACGACATTGCCCAGCGACTTGGACATCTTCTCCCCCTCCACGGTCCACCAGCCATGGGCGAAGACACGCTTGGGCAGCGGCAGGCCGGCGGCCATCAGGAAGGCGGGCCAATAGACGGTATGGAAGCGCAGGATATCCTTGCCGACCATGTGCAGATCGGCCGGCCACCAGGTCTTGAAGGCGGGATTGTCCGTGTCCGGGTAGCCGATGGCAGTGACGTAATTCACCAGCGCATCCAGCCAGACATACATGACATGCTTTTCGTCACCGGGAACCTTGATCCCCCAGTCGAAGGTCGTGCGGCTGATCGACAGGTCCTTCAGGCCTCGCTTCACGAAAGCCATGACCTCCGACCGCTTGCCAGACGGCATGATGAACTGCGGCTGCTCCTCATAGAGCTTCATCAGCTTGTCGGTATAGTCCGACAGACGGAAGAAGTAGCTGGGTTCCTCCACCCATTCCACAGGCGCCCCGGTCGGGGCGAAGCGCTGTCCGTCGCGCTCGCTCAGTTCGTCCTCGCCGTAGTAAGCTTCGTCGCGAACGGAATACCAGCCATTATAGCTGCCCAGATAGATGGCGCCGTTTTCGACCAGTTTCTGCCAGATGGCCTGCGCCGAGCGAATGTGGCGCGGTTCCGTCGTGCGGATGAAGTCATCATTGCTGATATTAAGAAGTTTCGCCAAGTCCCTGAAATTCTGGGAATTCTTATCAGCAAGCGCCTGTGGCGTCGTGCCGAAATTCTCGGCAGATTTCTGCACTTTCTGGCCATGCTCGTCCGTGCCGGTCAGAAACTTGACGTCGAAACCATCCAGCCGCTTGAAGCGGGCCATCACGTCGCAAGCGATCGTCGTGTAGGCGTGGCCGACATGCGGCGCATCATTCACGTAATAGATCGGCGTGGTGATGTAGTAGGGCGGGCGCCCGGACATGAGATTTCTCCGCAGCAACGGAACGGTTGGTATCAGCCGGCAGCCGCCTCGATCCGCGCCAGCGCGGACATCAGCGTCTGCCGGCGGTCGAGATTGGCGGATTCCGCCTTGGCAAACATATGGTTGGTGTTCTCCCACACCTCCACCCACCGATCAAGGGCACCGGCCCGGTGGCTCCCCTGCATCAGGCGATGGACAAGGGCGGCTTCCCCCGGCACCACTTCGGCCGGGATGGTGCCGCGCGCGGCAGCGCGGGCAATGCGGCCCAGCCACCAGCCGATCAGTTCGGTGACGGCAATCCAGTTCGCTTCCTCGTTCCCGCCGCGCAGCGTGGCGTCGGCAAAGGCATAGGCACCCAGGACGTCCAGACGCGGCAGGCTGTCGAACACACCCAGCATGGCCTTATACAGGTCCAGCCCCCCGGCTGTGTGCAACTCGATGGCGCGGCCGATGCTGCCCTCCGCCAGACGCGCCAGGGCCGTGCGTTCCGCATCGTCCAGATCCGGCAGGTAACGGAACAGCAGGGAGCGCACCTGCGCCTCCGTCAACGGCTCCAGCGCCAGCTTGCGCGTGCGAGACCGGATGGTCGGCAGCAAGGCACCGACATTGTCCGCAACCAGTAAGATCAATGTCTTGGAAGGTGGTTCCTCAAGTATTTTCAGAATGGCATTCTGGCCACTGCTGTTCAATTGGTCGGCACCATCGACGATGACGACCCGCCACCCGCCCTCCGCCGAGGTCAGGCGCAGGAAAGGGGCGATCTTGCGCACCTCCTCCACGGCCAGATCACGCTTGAAGCGCCGGCGCTTTTCATCCCATGTGCGCTGGATGGTCAGCAGATCGGCATGGCCGCCGGATGCAACGCGGTGGCTGACAGGCCCTTCCGGATCGACAGTCAGGCTGGTCGGGTCCGGTGGAGGGCCGAACAACCCCATCTCCTGCTCTCCCGGCAGCCCCCTGGTCAGCACGAAACGCGCCATGCGGAAGGCCAGCGTCGCCTTGCCGATACCGGGTGGCCCGCCGATCAGCCAAGCATGATGCATACGGCCGGAATTCCAACTGTCCAGCAGTAATTTCTCTGCTGTTGCGTGGCCTTCCAGAAAGTTATTGCGACGGGGGTTGAATACCTCCGGGTCGAAACCACCCCCGCTCACCACACCACCCCCAGCCGTAATGCCAGCGTGGCACGGATATGGCCCTGGATGGTGTCGATCCCTGCGCTGGCATCGATGACGGCGCAGCGGACAGGGTCGGCCGCCGCAATGGCACGATAGCCGTCGCGCAGGCGTCGATGGAAATCCACCTGCATGCGTTCATACCGGTCCTCGCCGCCGCGCCGCGCCGCTGCCCGGGCCAGCCCCTGGTCGGGATCGATATCCAGGATCAGGGTCAGGTCGGGCACCGTGTCGCCTATGGCAATGTCACGCAGCCTGTCCAGCACGCCGCGGTCCATGCCATGGCCGTAACCCTGGTAGGCCATGGTGCTGTCGGCAAAACGGTCGCACAGCACCCACCTCCCCACCTCCAGCGCCGGGCGTATGGTGCGGGCAACATGGTCATGCCGGGCGGCAGACAACAGCAAAGCCTCGCTGACGGGCAGCCAGCGGCCGGGGTCACCATTGACCAGCAGGTTGCGGACAGCCTCCGCGCCCTGCGATCCGCCCGGTTCGCGCGTGGTCACAACATCGATCCCGATCCCGCGCAGCGCATCGGCCAGAAGGCGGATCTGGGTGGATTTTCCCGCCCCTTCCCCGCCTTCCAGGGTGATGAAGCGCCCGCGCGCCGGGGGGGTCATGGCTGCGTCGGGGCGGCCGGGGCGCCGCCGCCGAACATGCTCGACAAGGCGGCGCCGACACGCCCGAAGAGACCCTTCTCCTCCACATCCACGGCCGCCAGAAGGGGGAGTTCCACGTTCTGCATGCCGGGCGCGGAGATCACCAGGGTCGCCACCGGCGCACCCTTGGCCACGGGCGCCGGGATGGGCGCATTGGCCAGCACGGCCACCTTCATCTTCTGGCGCTGCTCGTGGGTCATGGTGATCTTGACCTGATCCTGAATGACCACGGGCACGGTTTCGCTCGTGCCCAGCCAGACAGGCAGATTGTCCACCGTCTCCCCGGCCTTGAACAGGGTGAAATTGTCGAACTCCCGCCAACCCCATTCCAGCAGCCGCGCACTTTCATCGGCGCGGGCCTGCATGTTCGGCAGACCATTCACGACCAGGACAAGCCGGCGGCCATCACGCTCGCCACTTGCGATCAGGCCATAGCCGGCGGCTTCCGTGTGCCCCGTCTTGATCCCATCCACACCCATGTTGCGGTAAAGAAGGGGATTTCGGTTGCCCTGCTTGATGTTGTGGTAGGTGAATTCAGTTTCCGCATAATAATGGTAGAATTCTGGAAAGTCGCGGATCAGGTGCCGGGCCAGAAGGGAAAGATCCCGGGCCGTGGAATAATGGTCCGGATCGGGCCAGCCGGATGCATTCATCAGGTTGGTGCCGTGAAGGCCGATTTCCTTCATCCGCTTCGTCATCGCCGTGGCAAAAGCCGGCTCCGTGCCCGACAGGCCCTCGGCCAGCACGACGCAGGCGTCATTGCCGGATTGGATGATGACACCGCGGATCAGATCCTCCACCCGGATGCTGTTACCCAGTTCGACGAACATCTTGGACCCCTGCACGCGCCAGGCGCGCTCTGATACGGGGAACGTGTCGTCCAGCGACAGGCGGCCTTCCTTCAGCCGCTCGAACACCATGTAGGCGGTGGCCACCTTCGACATGGAAGATGTCGGCATCCGGTCGTCCGCGCTCTTCTCGAACAGGACGGTATTCGTCTCGGCATCGACCAGGATCGCCTGGGCGGCGATGGTCTCCAGATCGGCCGCCGTCGCGGGCAGCGCCGCCACGGTGAACAGCAGGGCCGCCGTCAGGCGACGGGCGGCACCCTTCATCCGATGTGCGATCCGAATATCCATGTCAGCAATCAATCCTTTACAGTAACGGGACAGACGGGGAACAAGGCCCCGGCGACCAGCGGCACACTCACCATCGCCATTCTTCCAGGGCGGCGGGGGCCAATGCAACCTTTGCCGACACGGGGATCCGGCGCGGCATCACGCTCCGATGGGCAAGCCGTCAGTCGATGAGAATGCGCGCCTCGCTGGTGCCGACCTGCAGAACCTGGGCCAGCACGGCGTCGGCGCGCTCCACCTGATCGAACGGGCCCAGCCGCACGCGATAGAATTGCTGGCCGTTGACCGTGGCGTCGGAAACGGCTGTCGGTGCGATGGAACTCAACTTCGCCCGCAGACGGCTGGCATTGTCATAGTTCGTGAAGGCACCGGCCTGGACATAGATGCGGCCGGGCCGGGCGGGTAATGCCTGTTGCTGCACCACGGGTGCCGGAAGGAACCGGCCGTCGGGCGAGGTGCTGCCGGCCAGCGTCGTCGGCGGTGCCACGGTACGGGCCGGCGGCGGGCTTGCCGGCGGCGGCACGCCTTCAACGGTAACCGACGGGCGTGGTGCGGCCTGCGGCACCGGGCCGCCATCGGGCGACCCCGCAACCTGGGTGCCGGCATTCATGGCCGCCGCGGCGATGGCACGGCTTTCATCGGCCAGCACCTCCACCCGCACCTTGGCCGTGCCTTGCTGGTCGAAGCCCAGAAGCTGGGCACCGCGCCGCGACATGTCGATGATGCGCCCCGACACGAACGGACCACGGTCATTGATGCGCACGACGATGGACCGGCCATTCTCCAGGTTGGTGACGCGCACCAGACTGGGCATTGGCAGCGTCTGGTGCGCAGCCGTCAGTTCGTTCTCGTTATACAATTCGCCATTGGCCGTGACCTTGGCATGGAAGCCCGGACCATACCAACTGGCGATGCCCGTTTCGTTGTAGCCGTAATCGACGCGCGGATAATACCACACGCCGCTGATCTGATAGGGGTTGCCCACCTTGTAGCTGCCGCCGGGGATGGCAGCCGGCTGCTGAGGCGCGGCGGGAGCGGCCGGCGCCGGGGCTGGCGGCGGGGGAGCGGACGCACAGCCGGACAGGCCGGCGATACCAAGACCCAGGACCGCCATTCTAACAAGATTTGCCCGCGCCATACTTCCCTACCCCAACCGATTGTGGCCGCAGCCTACATCAACTCATTTGCCCGCGCCAATATGGTCGGCAAGAATTCCGACCGCAGTGGCGAAGTAGGTCGACCGGTTCCAGTTCATGATGGTGCGGTAATTGCCATAGACCAGGAAGGCCCGGCCTTTCGCCCCATCCGGTGTGACCAGCCAAGCCTCCATGTCCGCGCGCGGCAGCGGTCCGCCATCGGCGTTGCGCACGCCGCGCCGGGACCAGACGGACAGGGGCTGCGGCTTGTCCCAACCGGTCCAGGCGGCCGAATCGGCCCCCTTGGGCAGGCGCACGGCGCGGCCCCAGGTCTGGTTGGCATTCCATCCCACAGTGCGCAGGTAATTGGCCGCCGACGCGAAGACATCGGCATGCGTGCCCCAGATGTCGCGCCGGCCATCACCGTCGAAATCCTGGGCATAGCTCAGGAAGCTGCTGGGCATGAACTGGCACTGGCCCATGGCCCCGGCCCAGGATCCCTTCATGTCCTCCGGTGCGATATGGCCCTGCTCCAGGATGGTCAGCGCCTTCAGCAACTCCCCCCGGAAAAAGGCGCTGCGCCGCCCGTCATAGGCAAGCGTCGCCAGGGCATCGACCACCTTGAACCCGCCCGTGTTGCGCCCGAAATCGGTCTCCATGCCCCAAAGCGCCACGATGAAGCGCGGCTGCACGCCATAATGCGCCGCGACGCGATCCAGCAGGGCGCGATGGGTCCGCATCATTTCCCGCCCCCTGTTGATGCGCGTCTGATTGACGGCCCGGGACAGGTAGGTGTCGAAGGTAACGGTCCGTTCCGGCTGTCTTGTATCCAGTTCCAGAATGCGGGCGATGGGTTCCACCCCCGTCAGGGTCGCGGAGATGATGGGCTCGCTTATCCCCTCACGGCGTGCCTCTGCCCGCAATTCGGTCAGCCATTGCTGGAAATCCGGGGCAGCCAGGACTGACGGGCTCCAGGCCAGGGCCAAAAGGCTGGCGGCCGCCAGGTGCCGGAACCGGATTTTCAGGGACGGTCGCGTCATATCCGATGGGGCCTTTCCTGATGCAGCGCTGCCTTCGCTTGTGGCATGCGCCCCCTTACCCCCGCAAGCCTCATGGCGCTGGCAAAAGGGTGGCAATCCGTCCGGAGAGGCGATAGGCCAGCAACCCCCGCCACTCGTGGGCGGCCGTCTCCATCACCGTGATGTTGCGGGACAGGTTGAGCCCGAAACGCCAGGCCTCCGACCGGCTCGCCTCATACCCGACGGGGAAGGCAACGAAGGTCACGCCGGGCATCACCTGCCGGAAGACGCCCATGGATCGCGGCATGTGCGCGGCCGAAGTCACCAGCAGCCAGCGGCCGCCCGCAACCAGGGGGCGGCTGTTCACGGCATTCTCCCATGTGTTGCGCGACGCGCCCTCATAGAACAGCCGCCCCTCGTCGAGCCCCCAGTCCCGAAACAGGGCGGCAGCGAAGGGGGCTTCCCTCGCATCGGGACGGCGCGGATCACCGCTGCCCCCGGTGAAGACCACGGGTATTCCCGGCAATTGGCGCATCAGGCCGGGCAGGACCGTCATCCGTTCGGCATCGCGCGTCAGTTGGGGGCTGCCATGCTCGGCAGAGGCCACCGGCATTATGGCGCCCCCCAGCACGATGACGCCATCGATGCCCGTCAGCGCCTCCGGGCCAGGCTGCGGGAAACGCTGTTCCAGGGGCAACAGCAGCCACGTCGCCAAGGGCGTCACCGCAATGGTCATGAAGCCGGCCACCGACAGGAACAGCAACCCCCGCCCCCATCGCCGGCCCATGCCCAGCACACCCGCCAACGCCAACAGCAGCAGCAGATTGGCCGGTGACGTCAACGCCGCAAGTGCCTTTCCAAACGCGAAATCCATCGACCGGCTTCCCCAGATAATACCCATTTACATAAAAGATACGAACGATCGGCCGCCCCTCGACAGGGGTGAAAAATGCCGCGTGGCATCAATGATGCGTTCCAAGTCCGATGGGTTTGTGCAATCATATCAAGTGCTGTCGGGTTTGCATTTGGGAAAGCGCGTGCGCTTCTCCTGGTGCAGCGCCGGACCAGTGGCTGAAGATGCGTGCTTCGTCGCCTGTTCGGGGCGGCATAGCCGGCTTTGGCCGGTTGATCCATCCAGTTTTTGCCGGGACCACAGAATTAGGCCGTCGTGACATTGCCCCAGATTATGACGCCGGATGGCATCCTGGCTGCCGACCCTGTCCCCCGTGACGCCGTCACCGGCGTGTGGGAGATGCGGCCTTTCGTAAACCGCGTCACGGAAATCCTGCAATCCCATGAAGGTCAGTTGATCGCCGGCCTGCTGGTCGTCGAGATCGACCGGATGACCCAGCTTTTCCGGGTCCATGGGCAGGATGCGCTGGACAAGGCGATGGCCACGCTGGTCAAGCGCCTGACGCCCATTTGCGGTTCCAACGACCTGATCTGCCGATTCGCACAGACGCAGTTCGCGCTGTTCCTGCCGGGCCTGGAGCATGCCGGCAAGGCGCTGTTCGCGGCATCGGCCATCGCCAATGCAATGGGCGACCCGATCATCGTGGGGGGGCAGCAGCTTTTCGTATCGGCAAAGATCGGCGTCGCCGTGTCGCCCAACGATGCCACCGATGGGCCTGCCCTGATCCGCAATGCCTGTGTGGCACTTGAATGCGCGATGAAATCGGGTACGGCCAATTATCTGCATTTCGTGCGCTCGATGCGCGACGATCTGAAGGACCGGCTGGACCTGGAGGATGAGTTGCGGGCCGCCATCCGCGACGACCAGCTTCTTCTGCATTATCAGCCCAAGGTCGCCATCAAGGGCGGACAGCCCGTCGGCGGGGAGGCGCTGCTGCGCTGGCGCCATCCCAGGCGCGGCATGGTGGCGCCGGGTATCTTCGTGCCCACCGCCGAAGAGACCGGGCTGATCGTACCCATCGGCGAATGGGTGCTGCGCACGGCGATCAAGCAGATACGCGATTGGCTGGATGCCGGTTATCCCCCCACCCAGATTGCCGTGAACGTCTCGGAACGGCAATTCCGCTGGGGCCATCTGCCGGCCCTGATCGATGTGCTGCTGGCCGAAAGCGGCATTCCGCCACATCTGCTCCAGCTTGAGATCACGGAAACCATCCTGCCCGACGACCTGGAAGGTGCGTTGCAGCAGATGCGCTGGATCGCCGACCGGGGCGTGGCCCTGGCCCTGGACGATTTCGGCACGGGCTATTCGTCCCTTTCCTATCTGCGCGAACTGCCGCTGGATTGCCTGAAGGTCGACCGCAAGTTCGTGATGGACATGGAGCGGGACCAGAGCACCCGTCACATTGTGGAAGCCATCGTTGCCATGGCCCAGGCCATGGACCTGAAGGTGGTCGCAGAAGGCATCGAGACTCCGGCCCAGTGGGAAATCCTGAAACGGCTGGGGGTGGAAGAGGGCCAGGGCTATCTCTTTGCCCGGCCGATGCCCGCCGACGCCTTTGCCGAGTTCATCCGTCACGCTGCCGAAAAGGGCTGATACCGGCCCCGCGGCTGAGACGTACAAGAAAGGGCGGACCGCCCCCCACCTGCACCCGATCAGCCAGCCCCCGCTTCAGCGTTCCAACTGATCCAGCGGGTTCAGCACCTGTTCGCCCTTGCGCACGGCGAAATGCAGTTGCGGCGAGCGAACATTGCCGGTCTGGCCGACCGTGCCGATCCCCTGCCCGCGCGTCACGCGCTGTCCCTGCTCCACAGCGACATCCTCCAGATGGGCATAGACGGTGACCCAGCCGCCCTCATGCCGGATGAGCACCAGGTTACCGAAGGATTTCAACTGATTGCCGGCATAAGCGACGATGCCGGCATCCGCCGCGGCAACGGCCGTGCCGCGTGCCGCCCCGATATTGATCCCGTCATTGCGCAGGCCGCCCGGCTTCTCCCCGAAACCCGATACGACCGGCCCCTTGACCGGCCACAGGAACCGGCTGCCGGCGCGCGGCGGCGGGGTATCGGGACGGGGCGGCGGCGTGGTGGGAGCCGCGGCGATCTGTGTTGGCGGCGCCTCTATCACGGCAGGCGGGGGCACGGCAGGCAGGGGCACGACCGGTGCAGCCGCCGGCGGCGGGGAAACGGATGTTGCCGGACCGGCGGCGGGGGGCGGGGGCAGGCTCTCCGCCTCGATGCTGCGGCGGCCGGCCGCGCTGCCGGCGCCTGTCACCGGTGCCGGGGCGGGGGGAACCGGTGCCGTCGTAACGGGCGGTGGGGGCGCCGTAACGACCGGACGGGGCGACCGTTCGACAGGAAGGGATGTGGCCGGCGGCTGCTCGGGCTTGCGGGCAGGCGGTGGCGGGGCAACCCAGGCCGTGGTGGTGGATGGCGGGGGGGCCGAAACGGATGGCGGCGGAGCCGCAACGGGGGCGGCCGGCATGGGGCTCTGCCCCGGCAGCCGCAGATTCTGCCCGACATGAAGGGTATAGGGCGGCTGGATATTATTCATCCGCACCATTTCCGACATATCGACGCGGAATTGCCGCGACAAGCCATAGAGCGTGTCGCCGGGCTTCACGGCATAGGTGCGGGGAACCGGCAGGGTCAGACGCTGACCGGGCTGGACAAGATAGGGCGGGGCCAGGCGGTTCGCCTCGATCAGGTCGCGTAGCGGAACGCCATATTGCTGAGAGAGGCGGTAAAGCGTATCGCCACGCGACACGAAAATGCTGTTGGCGGGCGCGGCGGGGGCGCGCATGGCCGGGGTCGGCAAATCCCCCTGGGTGGAACAGCCGGCCAGCGGCAGGCCCGCCAGGATTGCCGCCAGCAACCATGTCCGATGCCGACGGCCCGTCATGCCGACACCGGGTCCGGAGCGATCTCCGGCAGCAGGGGAACGAACCTGACAGGCCACAATGTCTCTCGCTTCAATCCAGTCTCGTCGCGCCGGATGCGCACGACGTTCAACGCGCGATGATCCGGCCCCAGCGGGATGACCATAATACCGCCCACCGCCAATTGGTCCACAAGATCGGGGGGCGGGTTGCCTATGCAACCGGCGGTAACCAATATCCGCTCGAACGGGGCGGCCTCCGGCCATCCCTTGATGCCATCGCCGACCCGCGCCGTGATATTGTGCAGGCGAAGCGCCGTGAAACGCTGTTCGGCCTCCTGCGCCAGCGGGCGATGGCGTTCGATCGTGTAGACCCGCCGGGCAATCCGGGCCAGGATCGCGGCCTGATAGCCGCTGCCGGTTCCGATCTCCAACACCTTGTGCCGGTCGCCCAGTTCAAGGGCCTGGGTCATCAGGCCCACAACCTGTGGCTGGCTGATGGTCTGTCCATTGCCGATGGGCAGCGCCGTATCCTCATAGGCCTGATCGCGGAAAGGGCGCGGCACGAAGAATTCCCGCGGCACCAGCTCGATCGCCCGCAGCACATTCACGTCCGTCACCCCCTGGCGGCGCAGGAGCATCAGCAGCCTGATCTTCCGCGCCGCGCCGCTTGTCATGCGAACGCCCCCTTCAGCCCCTCCAGGCAGCCATAATGGGTCAGGTCCAGGAAGATGGGCGTCACCGCGATGCCGCCATGGTTGACCACATGCACATCGGTGCCATGGGGTACATCCGCGTCCCCCCGCACGGGGCCAATCCAGAAATAACGCCGGCCGCGCGGATCGACCCGCTCGTCCAGTTCATCCCCGACCTTGCGGTTGCCATGGCGCACCACCTGGATACCCGTGACATCGGCCACCGCACGGTCGGGATAGTTCACATTCATCAGGACCAGCCGGGGCCAATCGGCCATCGACATGATCTTTCGCACCACATCGGCGCCATAGGCTTCCGCCACGGCCCAGTTGGGCGGGCCATCCTGGGGCAGGCGCTGGCTCATGGCGATGGCGCGCACCCCCAGCAGCGTCGCCTCCATGGCACAGGCAACGGTCCCGGAATAGGTCACATCCTCGCCCAGGTTGCTGCCATGGTTGATGCCGGACAGGACCAGGGTCGGACGCTTGTCCGCCAGCAGGTGGTTGATGGCCAGCAGCACGCAGTCGGTCGGCGTGCCATCGACGGCGAACCGCCGGGGTCCCAGTTCGCGCAGGCGCAGGGGCCGGTGCATGGTCAGGCTGTGACTGGCCCCCGACTGTTCCAGTTCCGGCGCAACCACCCAGACATCATCGGTCAGTTGGCGTGCGATCTTCTCCAGGACGGCAAGGCCGGGGGCATGGATGCCGTCATCATTGCTGATCAGGATGCGGGCATCGCTGAAATCGAAGGGCTCAACCATGGGCCGAAATCCGCTCCACCCCGCCCATGTAGGGCACCAGCGCGTCGGGGATCAGGATGGACCCGTCGGCCTGCTGGTAATTCTCCAGCACGGCGATCAGGCAGCGACCGACCGCCACGCCCGACCCGTTCAGCGTGTGCAGGAACTGCGTCGCCTTCTCCCCCCTGGCGCGGAACCGGCCCTTCATGCGGCGGGCCTGGAAATCCCCGCAGTTGGAGCAGGAGGAGATTTCGCGATAGGCCCCCTGCCCCGGCAGCCAGACCTCGATATCGTAGGTCTTCTGCGCGGCGAATCCCATGTCGCCCGTGCAGAGCGTGACGGTGCGGAACGGCAGACCCAGGCGCTTCAGCACGGTTTCCGCCGCATCCGTCATGCGCTCATGCTCGGCCTGCGACTGGTCGGGCCGCGTGATGGAAACCATTTCCACCTTGTAGAACTGGTGCTGGCGGATCATGCCGCGCGTGTCGCGGCCGGCCGATCCCGCCTCGGAACGGAAGCAGGGCGTGCGGGCCGTCAGCCGCAGGGGCAGTTCCTCGGCATCCAGGATGGCATCATTGACCAGATTGGTCAGCGGCACCTCTGCGGTGGGGATCAGCCAGAAACCGTTGGTGGTCTGGAACAGGTCCTCTGCGAATTTCGGCAACTGGGCGGTGCCGAAGGCGGCGTCATCCTTCACCAGCAGCGGCGGCGACACCTCCTCGAACCCGTATTCGTTCGTGTGGATGTCCAGCATGAAATCGCCCAGCGCCCGTTCCAGCCGGGCCAGCTTGCCGCGCAGCACCGTGAAGCGCGCGCCGGACAGCTTGGCCGCGGCATCGAAGCTCATCAGGCCCAGCGCCTCGCCCAGTTCGAAATGCTGCTTCGCGCCGGCGATATCCGCCGGCGTGCCGACGCGGCGGATTTCGACATTGTCATGCTCGTCCTTGCCCTCGGGCACGTCGGCGGCCGGCAGGTTGGGAATACCGGCCAGGATGCCGTCCAGTTCGGTGGCAAGCTGGCGTTCCCGCTCCTCGATCCGCGGCATGCTCTCCTTCAGGCCGGCGACCTCGTCCAGCAGGGGCTGAGCGTCCCTGCCTTCCTTCTTGTAGCTGCCGATCAGCTTCGACGCCTCGTTCCGGCGGGCCTGCAATTCCTGGAACTGTGTCTGGCAGGCGCGGCGCTCCTGATCCAGTTCCAGGATGCGGGAGGAAAGCGGTTCCAATCCGCGCCGGGCCAGGCCGGCATCGAAGGCAGCGGGATTGTCGCGGATGGAACGGATATCGTGCATGGAAAACCAGATGGATAGGGGTTCAGTCTGTGCCCCCGTTTATAGGGGCGGATGGGGGACCGCGTCCAGAGAGGGGATCAGCCGGGAATGGAAGCGGGATATAGCCGGGCATCACAGGGGCAGTCGCAGCACGGCGCGCAGGCCACCCTGCGGGCTGTCGCGCAACAGAACGTCGCCGCCATGCCGGCGCGCAATGTCGCGGGCGATGGTCAGGCCCAGGCCGACGCCGCCCGTCTTCTGGTTGCGCGACGGCTCCAGCCGGTAAAATGGCCGAAAGACATTCTCGCGCTGTTCCTGCGGAATGCCCGGCCCGTCATCATCGATGAGGATTTCCACAAAACTGCCCTTGCGCTCCAGGCTCAGCCAGACATGGCGGCCATAGCGCGCGGCATTGCCGATCAGGTTGGACAGGCAGCGCCGCACCGACAGAAGCCGCAAGGGCAGTACCACCGGGTCGCCCTGTGTCACCATCGGGTCCAGCGTCAGCCGCGCCCCCTCGCGCCGGGCATTGCTGGCCATCTCGGCCAGCAGCAGCGACAGGTCGATGTTGCGCTGTTCCTCCTCCCCATCCCCGCGGGCAAAGGAGAGATAGCCGTCGATCATCACCTGCATCTCGGCCACATCGGCCTTCAATTCCTCCACCTCCGCCATGTCGGGCATCATGGCAAGCTGCAGCTTCATGCGCGTCAGGGGGGTGCGCAGATCGTGGCTGACGCCGGCCAGCATTTCCGTCCGCTGGGCGATCTGGCGCCGGATGCGGTCGCGCATCAGAAGGAAGGCATGGGCGGCCTGCCGCACCTCCAGCGCGCCCTCGGGCCGGAAATCGGGGATGTCGCGCCCCTTGCCGAAGGCATCGGCAGCAATGGCCAGCCGGCGGATGGGCCGTATCTGGTTGCGCATGAACAAGGTGGCGATGGAGAACAGCACCAGCGAGCTGCCCAGCATCCAGATGATGAACAGATAGCTGGTGAAGCTGTACAGCCGCCGTTCCGGCGACAGCACCGACAGAACCCCGTCGGGCAGTTGCACCCGGATCTCGATCCATTTATGGGCGACATTGCTGTTGATGCGCCAGGGCCGGCGGACCCGGTCGTCCAGCGCCTGGCCCAATGTCTCCTCCAGCGCGCCGCGCAGGCGCGGCGGGGGCGGGGGCAACTGCTCCCCCGGCGTCCAGGTGAACAGGATGTCGGTGTTGCGGGCCGCCATGGCCAGCGTCTGTTGTTGCGCCACCTCGTCGGTGTCGCGGCCCAGTTGCTCGATGACGAAGGCGATCTCGCCGGCCACACTGTTGGCGAGCCGGTTCGTCATCGTATCCCAGTGCCGGTCATAGAAGACGAAAGTGGCGATGGCCTGGGCCAGCACGACGGGCGTCATCATGATCAGCAGCGAACGCGCGAAAAGCGTCGCCGGCACATAGCGCTTCAACAGCCGCATCGGCCGGGGACGTTGGTTCCAAAATCGGCGCAGCGCTTCGCTCAATCAGGCCTCAACACGTAACCTTCGCCCCGGACGGTCTGCAGATAACGCGGTTCGCGCGGATCATCCTCCAGCTTGCGGCGCAGGCGGGTGACCTGCACATCGATCGTGCGGGCGTTGGCGGCATCCGCCCCCGCCTTTTCCACCAGCGTTTCGCGGCTCAGCACCACATCGGGCTCGGCAGCCAGGGCGCGCAGCAGGCCCGCCTCCATCGTGGTCAGGCGCACCACCTCATCCCCCGACCGCAATTCCTCCCGCGCCGGATCGAACAGGAACCGGCCCAGGCGGATGGCTTTCTCCGTCCCGCTATCCGGGGCGGGGCGGGCCCGGCGGCGCAGGATGGCGTGCAGGCGCAGGACCAGTTCGCGCGGCTCGAACGGCTTGGCCAGATAATCATCGGCCCCGGCTTCCAGCCCCTGGATGCGCTCCTCCGCCTCCGCACGGGCGGTCAGAAGCAGGATGGGGGTATCACCCTGGGCCGACAGGTGACGGCACAGGTCCAGCCCGCTTTCCCCCGGCATCATGACGTCCAGCACGATCAGGTCGAACACCAGGCCCGCCAGACGGGCGCGGGCATCCGCCGCATCCGCCGCCGCCGTCACCAGGAAGCCGTTCTGGCCCAGATAGCGGCGCAGCGCCTCACGCAGGCGCGTGTCATCGTCGACGACAAGGATGTGGGGCTGTTCGGCAACGTCGTTCATCATGGCCCTGACATAACATGCCCGGCGGTCCGGGTCATTCGTGCCGCAGCGTGCTTACAAAGGGGGAAGCCCCGCGCCCGCCCGCCTGTCCTACCAGCGCCCCACGGTTGCGGCCCACCCCACCGACAGGGGACGGCCCAGTGTGGGACGCAGAAGCGTGGAAGACATCACATCATGGCCGGCCCTGGCCAGCCGTCCCAGATAATGATCCGCCAGGATGGCCGGCAACAGGGCCGGCAGGGCGGCCTTCGGCACCTCGCGCCGCAACGCGCGCGCGCGGACAAGCAGAGCGCGCGCGCTTTCTGCGACCTCTGCGGCAACCTTGGCGAGACCCGGCTCCGGTTTCAGTTCGAAAAGCGCGGGCTCGGTCACGCCATGATCGATCATCAGCGTCATCGGCAGGCGCGAACGGCGTCCCCGCGCCAGGAAGGGCGTGGCACGCAGGATGCCGGTCAGCGCCCAGGCGGTACCCACCAGCCGGGCCGCCTCCATCGCCGCCGGGTCGCGGGCGCCCAGCACCTGGCAGGCCAGCCCCACCACGGGGGCACCCGTGACCTGTGCATAATTGACCAGACATTCCATGTCGGCCGGCGCCTCGTCGTCCATGTCCGCTTCCCGACCGTCGATCAGCAGGTCGAACTGCCGGCGTTCAAGATCGTGGCGGGCGATGGCGGCGGCCAGCGGTTCCACCACCTCATGCCGGCGCGGGGCGCCCTGGAATGCTCCTTCGATGCTCTCCCGCCACCATTGAAGACGGATTTGGCCCAACATGGGTTCGGTCACCACCTCTCGGGTCTTGGCGACCTCGTGGTTGAAGGCATAGAGCGCGAACAGATCCTCCCGCCGGTCGGCGGGGGCGAACAGCGCGGTCAGGAACCGGTCATTGTCATGCTTGCGGACCGCCTCGGCGCAGGCGGACAAGGCGGGGGTCGCCATGATACTCGTCCAATCCAAAGGTATGCCGCCTTATAGGCCTTCCTGTCTTTGCCGGAAAGCATATCGGTTCCATATGGTTGGTAGACCGAATATTCAGGGGTCGTTCGGGTTGACCCGTGCCCTTGGCGGTCGTATTCCTCATCCCCGTGTCCGGCTGCCCCCGCGTCAGGGGCGGCTTCAACCCTTCGAGAGAACAGGAGCCATCACCATGGCCTTCACCCTGCCGGCACTGACATACGACACCGCGGCGCTGGAGCCGCATATCGACGCACAGACCATGGGCCTGCACCATGGCAAGCACCATCAGACCTACATCACCAACCTGAACAATGCGCTTGCCGACCACAGCCAATTGCAGGGCCTGTCGCTGGAAGACCTGCTGAAGCGTCTGGGCGAACTGCCGGAAGGCATCCGTACCGCCGTGCGCAACAATGGCGGCGGCCACGCCAACCATTCCATGTTCTGGTCCATCATGGGGCCGAACGGCGGTGGCGACCCGACCGGTGAGGTGGGGCAGGCCATCACCCGCGATTTCGGCTCGTTCGAGGATTTCAAGAAGAAGTTCAACGAAGCCGGCACGAAGCAGTTCGGCTCCGGCTGGGTGTTCGTCACGGCCGACACCGCCGGCAAGCTGGCCATCGTCGCCCAGCCCAACCAGGACACGCCGCTGTTCAACGGCACACCGGTCCTGTTCGGCAATGACGTGTGGGAACACGCCTATTACCTGAAGTACCAGAACCGCCGCGCCGATTACCTGGCCGCCTGGTGGAACGTGGTGAGCTGGGACGCCGTGAACGACCGTCTGGCCAAGATCAAGGCCGGCGCCGTCATCTGATGATAGCCTGCATCCCGGTGGGCGAGCCCGCCGGGATGCAGGCTATGAGGGCTTCCGGCAGGAAAGCCTTGGTGTGCCAGAAAACCCCGCCGGCAGGCCGCTGGCGGGGTTTTCTTTGATCGGCATGACGGGGGGCGTGGGCGTTTGCCGCATTATCGCCACTTCTACAACTATGCTGGACGTGGCAAACTATCGTCCCGATCGAAGACAGGGCCCGTTCCTCCCATGGCCGACTTCCACCTGTCCGTCCAGACCCCGGCAAAACCGGGCGAACCCACCGCCCGCAAGGGGATGGAGGGAGAGAATTTCCCGGTTGCCTCCCGTCTGATCCCGGCCCCCTACCGGCCACATGTTCTCGCCTTCTATGCCTTCGCCCGGCTGGCCGACGACATCGCGGACGACCCCCATGTCGAACCCGACATGAAGATCGCACAAATGGACGCGCTGGAACGGGCGCTGGTCAGCGGCATCGGCAACCAGCCCTGGCTGGCACCAGCCCTGACACTGAAGGCGACGCTGACGGCCACCGGCGTCTCCGGTGTCCATGCGCGCCAGTTGCTGCAGGCCTTCCGCCGGGACGCCATGGGCAGCCATTGCAAGACCTGGCAGGATCTGGTGCTTTACTGCCGCTATTCGGCCAATCCGGTCGGCCGGTTCCTGCTTGAACTGCACGGCGAGGGGATCACGGCGTCCCCGGCCTCTGATGCGCTCTGCACAGCCCTGCAAATCCTCAACCACATTCAGGATTGCCGGAACGACTGGGTCGAACTGGGGCGCTGCTATCTGCCGACCGACTGGTTCAAGGAAGCCGGCGGGTCGGTGGAACATCTGGTGGAGATGGAGGCGACGCCGCCGGTACGCGCCGTCATCGATCGCACGCTGGACAATGTCGACTCGCTGCTGCGCCGGGCGGGGTCCCTGCCCCGCCAGATCGCCAATCCCGGCCTGCGGCTGGAAGCGGCAGTGATCGTTGAGATGGCCATGGCCCTGTCGCGCCAGTTGCGCCGCCGCGACCCGCTGGCCGGCAAGGTGCAGGTGGGACCGGTGGGCCGGCTGGCCGCCGTTCTGACCGGCGTGCTGCGCGGCATGTCGCGCCGGCCGCCGCGCCTGACACCGGAAAGCAGCCTGGCCAGGGCGGGCAGTTGCGGCACCTCCACCTTCTACTGGCCCCTTCGCCTGCTGGGGCAGCGGCGGCGCCGTGCCATGTTCGCGATCTACGGCTTCTGCCGCGCCGTGGACGATATCGCCGACGGCCAGGAAAAGCAGGATGTGAAGCGCGGCGCGCTGATCGACTGGATGCGCCGTATCGATGCCATGTACGGGCTGCCTGGCCCTGGCCGCCATCACGGCCGGCTGCGCGACCTGGCAGCCGCCATGCGCCGGTACAACCTGCCCCAGGCCGAATTCCATGCCGTGATCGATGGCATGATGATGGATGTGGATGGTCCCATCCGCGCGCCGTCGGTTGGCACGCTGGCCCAGTATTGCCGGCGGGTGGCGGGTGCTGTCGGGCTATTGTCGATACGTGTGTTCGGGCGCGGCGATGCCGGCGCCGATGCCTTCGCGCTGGCGCTGGGAGAGGCGCTGCAACTGACCAACATCCTGCGCGACGTGGAAGAGGATGCGAAGGATGGCCGATGCTATCTGCCCGAAGAGATGCTGGAGGACGCCGGCATCGATGTGGAAATGGTGCAGGCCGACCCCCAATCGGTGCTGACCCATCCCGCCCTGCCCGTGGTCTGCGATGCCCTGGCCGACCGCACCCAGGCGGCCTTTGAACAGGCCCTGTCCCTGATCGGCAAACCGAATCGTCGCCTGTGGCCGGCGTTCGCCATGATGATGCTGTATCACCGGCTGCTGGTCCGCCTGCGTCAGCGCGGCTGGTCGCCGGATGTGCTGGGACAACGCACCCGTCTGAGCGGGGTGGAGAAGATCGGCGTGGCCCTGGCCTGCGCCCTGGGCCGTTCGCCGCGCCTGTGAGCCTTTCCGGCGTCACCCACGTCGTCGGGGCCGGCCTGTCCGGGCTGGCCTGCGCCACCCGTCTGGCCACGGCCGGTCATACGGTCATCCTTTACGAGGCGACGGACCACGCCGGCGGTCGCTGCCGAAGCTGGCACGACACGCTGCTGGAAAGGATCATCGACAATGGCAACCACCTGATCCTGGGCGCGAACCAGGAATGCATGACCTATCTGGCGCGCATTGGCGGGGCTGGCGAGCTTTTGGCTATCGATCCCGTGGCGCTGCCGTTCCAGGATCTGGCGGACGGCAGCGCATGGACCCTACGTCCGGGCGCGGGCCGGATCCCGTTCTGGCTTGCCGACCCGGCGCGGCGGGTGGCGGGTGCAGGACCGATCGATCATCTGGGCGTCCTGGCACTGGCCTTGGCAGGGCCGTCGCGCACCGTGGCCGACATGTTGCGGGCCGATGATGTGATCACCCGCCGGCTTTGGAAACCGTTGGCTGTCTCGATCCTGAACACACCGTGGGATACGGCATCGGCCCGTCTGCTATGGGGTGTCCTCCGCCGCACTTTGCTTGGGGGAAGCGATGCCTGCCGGCCGTTCATCGCCGGGCCCGGCGGCCTGTCGGGGGCACTGGTCGGCCCTGCCTTGACCGTGCTGGCCCGGTCCGGCGCGGCAGTGCGGTTCGGCCATCGGCTGCGGGCGGTCGAGCGGGCCGGCGATGGAACGATCGCAGCCCTTCGCTTCACCGACGGCCGGCAGGTGGCCCTGGACCGGGCGGACTGTGTCATCCTGGCCCTTCCGGCCGATGCCACGGGCGCATTATTGCCGGACATTCCGGTCCCCGATGCCTTTCATGCGATCCTGAATGCCCATTTTCGCCTGGGTGCGCCTGTCCGCCTTCCAGCGGGAATGCCTTTGGTGGGACTGGTCGGCGGCGTGACGGAATGGCTGTTCGCGCGCGGCGATGTGCTGTCGGCAACGGTCAGCGCCGCCGACGTCCACATGGACCGGCCGAACGACGATCTCGCCCGTCTGCTGTGGGCGGAAGCGGCACGGGTCCTGGACCTTCCGCCGGCACCGGTTCCACCCTGCCGCATCGTCAAGGAAAGGCGTGCCACCTTTGCCGCCACACCAGCCCAGAACCGGCGGCGGCCCGGCCCGGCACAGGGCCGCAACCTGATCCTGGCTGGCGACTGGACCGCCACGGGCCTGCCGGCCACCATAGAGGGCGCCATCCTGTCCGGACACCGCGCAGCCGAACTGGCGATGCGAAGGCCGGTTTGAAATAGAAAAGGGGCGACGGCCGGACAGGCCGTCGCCCCCAACTATTCCCGAAAGGTCAGGGTTACTCCGCCGCGACGCGCGGGCGCGGCTGCCCCATGCGCACAGCCTTCAACCCCTCGGCGATCAGGAAGGCCAGTTCCAGCGACTGGCTGGCATTCAGGCGCGGGTCACAGGCCGTATGGTAACGCAGGGCCAGCGCATGGTCGGTGATGGCCTGCGCGCCGCCGGTGCATTCCGTCACGTCCTGCCCAGTCATTTCGAAATGCACGCCGCCGGGGTGCGCCCCCTCCGCCCGGATGACATCCATGAAGCCACGGACCTCGGCCAGCACCCGGTCGAACGGGCGCGTCTTGTAACCGGTGGAAGATTTGATGGTGTTGCCGTGCATCGGGTCGCAGGACCACACGACGGTCCGCCCCTCGCGCTGTACCCTGCGCACCAGCGGGGCCAGCTTGTCAGCGACCTTGTCGGACCCCATGCGCACGATCAGGGTCAGGCGCCCCGCCTCGTCCAGCGGGTTCAGCGTGTCGATCAGGCGGATCAGGTCATCCCCGTCCATGCTGGGGCCGCATTTCAGGCCCACCGGGTTCTTCACCCCGCGCAGGAATTCCACATGCGCGCCATCGGCCTGGCGGGTGCGGTCGCCGATCCACAGCATATGGGCTGACACGTCGTACCATTCGCCCGTGGTACTGTCGATGCGGGTCAGCGCCTGCTCATAGGGTAGCAGCAGCGCCTCATGGCTGGTGAACAGTTCCGTTTCGCGAATCTGGGAGATGTTGTCGCCCGTGATGCCGCAGGCCGCCATGAAGGACAGCGCCTCATCCAGCCGGTTGGCCAGATCCTGGTAGCGCTCGCCCTGCGGGCTCTTCTCCACAAAGCCGAGGTTCCACTGATGCACCTTGTGCAGGTCGGCATAGCCGCCCTGGGCAAAGGCACGCAGCAGGTTCAGCGTGGCGGCCGACTGGTTATAGGCCTGGACCATGCGTTCGGGATCGGGCACGCGGGCCTCGGCCGTGAAATCGAAGCCGTTGATGATGTCGCCGCGATAGCTGGGCAGTTCGACACCCTCGATCACCTCGGTGTCGGCCGAGCGCGGCTTGGCGAACTGGCCGGCCAGACGGCCCACCTTCACCACCGGCGTGGCGGCGCCAAAGGTCAGCACGACCGCCATCTGCAAAAGCACGCGGAACGTGTCGCGGATATTGTTGGGATGGAATTCAGAGAAGCTTTCCGCGCAGTCGCCCCCCTGCAACAGAAAGGCCTCCCCGCGCGCCACCTTGCCCAGATGTTCCTTCAGGCGCCGCGCCTCGCCCGCAAAAACCAGCGGCGGATAGGCCGCCAGCTTGGCTTCCGCGGCCTTCAACCGGGCTTCGTCGGGATATGAGGGAACCTGCCGGATCGGCTTGGCGCGCCAGCTATCAGGCGTCCAGCGCCCGGCGGTCCCCACCTTCTGCGTATCCGTTGGCATGATCCTTACCTCATCCTTCTCTCTAATCCCGTCCCGGCCATGGCTCCCTTGCCGGCGGGCATCAGCATTTTGGGTTCCCCGCAATGGGCTCTCACCCACGGGTCGACTTTTGTAAGCGACTCGGGGGGGTATTTTCCAGTCCAATCAACCTGCGTTTTGCGCAATGTTCGTGCGCAAATAGGCCGCGCGGCCAGACCGCAGCTTGCCTATACTCGCGCCGAAGCCCTTCGACTGCCAGCAGGATTTGCCGATGACCAGCGCCCAGACGCCGCCGAAAGCACCGCCCGCCGCCGCCGGCTGGCGGCAGGTGATGCGGGCCCTGGGGCGGCCGAAGGTCCTGGTGATGCTGCTGCTGGGTTTCTCCTCCGGTCTGCCGTTCCTGTTGACGGGCAATACGCTGGGATTCTGGCTGCGAGAGGAAGGGGCCGATCTGGCGACCATCGGGTTCCTGTCGTGGATCGGCATCGTCTATTCACTGAAGATGTTCTGGGCACCCATCCTGGACCGGATGGACGCCCCCCTGCCCGGCCGCCTGGGCCGGCGGCGAAGCTGGATGCTGCTGGCCCAGCTCATCATCGGTGCCGGCCTGCTGGGCATGGCCAGTGTGGGGCCGGGCGGGGGCGACCTCTGGGCACTGGGCGGATTCGCGCTGCTGGCGGCCTTCGCCTCCTCCACGCAGGATATCGTGGTGGATGCCTGGCGCATCGAAAGTGCGGCCAATGGCGAGGAACAGGGCCTGTTGTCGGCCTCCTATCAGATCGGCTACCGGGCGGCCATGCTGGCGACCGACAGCCTGATCCTGCTGCTGGCAGCCGGGATCGGCTGGCAATCCTCCTACGGGGTTGCCGGGGCCGTGATGGCGGTGGGCATCGCCGCCACGCTGATGGCGACCGAACCGGTGCGTCAGGTGCCGGCCGGGGGCGTCACCACCGCCCCGCTCTGGACGCGGGCCGGGTTTGTCGATGCCTTCATCGGGCCGTTGACGAGTTTCCTGCGCACACATGGGCAATTGTCCATGCTGATGCTGGCGGTCGTCATGCTGTACCGGCTGGGTGATTTCCTGATCGGCCCCATGATCAACCCTTTCTATGTCGATCTCGGCCTGACCAAGGAGGTGGTGGGCACGGTGCGCGCGTCGGTCGGCCTTTGGGCATCGGTTGCCGGTATTGCCCTGGGCGGGATCAGCTCGGTCAGGCTGGGATTCCGGCGCACGCTGATCCTGGGTGCCATCCTCGGTCCCTTCTCCAACCTCGCCTTCTCGGCCATGGCCATGGCCGGGCCGGACATCGGCGTGTTCACGGTGGCCATCATCGTCGACAACATCGCCACCGGCTTTGCGGGCGTGGCGCTGACGGCCTATATGTCCAGTCTGACCAGTATCGGGTACACGGCCACGCAATATGCGCTGCTTTCGTCGCTCTATACCGTGTTGGGCAAGGTGCTGAAGGGCTTCTCGGGTCAGGCAGTGGAAGCGATGGAACCCTTGGTGGGGCAGATGTCGGCCTATGCGCTGTTCTTTGCGGGGACGGCGGCCGTCGGTGTTCCCGTCGTGGCGCTGTGTCTGTTCCTGGACCGTGTCGCACGCCGCCATCGGGGCACCCCCTGATCCCCGCCCATCAAAGTTGGGCAGGGCCGCGATGCACGTCTAGAATCCGCACGGGCAGGTACACATAGGCGGATTCGTCCCACCACCGGGGTTCGTCTCACCACCGGGGTCCGTCCCGCCACCGGGGTCCGTCCCGCCACCGGGGTTCGTCTCACCACCGGGGTTCGTACCACCACCGGGATTCGTGCCACCGCCGGGGTCCGTACCACCACCGGGGTTCGTACCACCGCCCGGATTCGTCCCGCCACCGGGGTTCGTGCCACCGCCGGGGTTCGTCCCGCCACCGGGGTTCGTGCCACCGCCGGGGTTCGTCCCGCCACCGGGGTCCGTCTCACCACCGGGGTTCGTCCCACCACCGGGGTTCGTCTCACCACCGGGGTCCGTCCCGCCACCGGGGTCCGTCCCGCCACCGGGGTTCGTGCCACCGCCGGGGTTCGTCTCACCACCGGGGTTCGTGCCACCGCCGGGGTCCGTCTCACCACCGGGGTCCGTCCCGCCACCGGGGTTCGTCCCACCGCCGGGGTTCGTCCCGCCACCAGGGTTCGTTCCACCACCGGGGTCCGTCCCACCGCCCGGATTCGTCCCACCGCCGGGATTCGTGCCACCACCGGGGTTCGTCCCGCCACCGGGGTTCGTCCCGCCACCGGGGTCCGTCCCGCCACCGGGGTTCGTTCCACCGCCGGGGTTCGTCCCACCGCCGGGGTTCGTCCCGCCACCGGGGTTCGTCCCGCCACCGGGGTTCGTCCCGCCACCGGGGTTCGTCCCGCCACCGGGGTTCGTGCCACCGCCGGGGTTCGTTCCACCACCGGGGTTCGTTCCACCGCCGGGGTTCGTCCCACCGCCGGGATTCGTGCCACCACCGGGGTTCGTTCCACCACCGGGGTCCGTCCCACCGCCCGGATTCGTTCCACCGCCTGGGTTCGTGCCACCGCCAGGGTTCGTGCCACCACCAGGGTTCGTTCCACCGCCGGGGTTCGTCCCACCGCCGGGATTCGTGCCACCACCGGGGTTCGTCCCACCACCGGGATCCGTCCCGCCGCCGGGGTTCGTGCCACCGCCTGGGTTCGTCCCGCCGCCACCGGTCGTGCCGGCGATGACCCCACCCACACCCGCAGCGATGCCGGCAACCGTGCCGGCGCCGACCGTGGTTCCCCCCCCGCCCCCCAGCGCAGAGGCGGCACCGCGGTCATCCTGTCCCACCAGTTCCGCCACCTGCCGGTCGTCGTCACGGGGCCTGCCGATATTGGTCAAGGTGTCGTCACCCAAGGCGACAACAGTATGGCTGGCGGGATTGATCACCTCCCCCCCGACAAGCTGGATCTGCGTTTGCAGGCCCGTAGCGGCACTGATTGCCGTAGCGATGGCGCCCAGGTTCAATGGCTGGTCTGCGAAGATGACAGGGTTCTGCACCATGGCAACCAGCACAACCCGTCCCCGGGTGATGCTTTCGATCAGGTTCACACCCACACGCACCACCGATGCCGTCATGGCCGTCGCCGTGCCCGACTGCGTCGTCACCCGAAGGTTGCGTATCTCCAGTTCCGGCGGGAAGCCCCGCACCGTCTCTGGCAGGGCATGCACCCGCATCCCCCGCAGCCCGCTGTCATTCACTGCCTGAAGGACCCGTTCCGCCCGTCCCGGTATGTCGAAGGCGAAAGGGGCCAGCATGATCAGGAGCGTGGCAATGGCCACGCCATACAGCACGAAGCGGAAGAACCAGCGCAGCGGTGTCAGGACAAGGCGCAACATGGAAGACCAACCGGCAGGGCATGGACAGGAACCCCATTCTACCGTGAGCAACCTATCAAAGTCTTGTGGTCACTGCACCGCTTGCCTACCAGAACTGGCATGTGCCGACAGCACAACCTTAGGGTCGTGGACAGCGTCCACCCGGCACAGCATTGTGTTGCCAGGCGCTTTGCGTTGACGAGACCCAGGAAGCATGTCGGAAGCCTCCCCCGCGCTCTACGAATTCTGCTGGATGGACGGCACCGGAAAGGTCACGGCCGTGTCCTGCTGGGCCCGCGGCCGGCCAGAGGCGGAAGATGCTGCCCGCCGGGCAGGCTGGCCCGGCCATGACGGCACGCGGCTGGGCCGCTACCGCGCGGAATTGGAACGGCTGATGCGGATCGACGATATTTCTTGAAAATGGCTGTTGACAGGGTCGGCGCATTTTCATAAATAGCGGCTCCCGTTCGACGGTAAGCCGGATGACGGACCTGAGGCACTGTAGCTCAGCGGTAGAGCAGGGGACTCATAAGCCCTTGGTCGGGTGTTCAAATCACCCCAGTGCCACCATTCCAAAACCCCCGCCGGTCAACCGGCGGGGGTTTTTGCTTTCCGGTCACCATGCCTGTCCCCAAAATGGGCCTGTCCCCAAAATGGGCCCAAGGAACGGCCGGGCAATGGCAGGTGTTACCCGGAGAAGATTGCCCCTTGCGCTGAGGAAGGACCACACCCCATGAAATTCGATGCGAAACCGGTGATGCGCGCCGCCATGCTGCTGCTGTTGGCCCTGTCCGTCACGGCCTGCGCCAACCAGCCATCCCCGGACGTGGTGCAACCCCTGCCCGGCCTGCTCTGGGGCGTCGTACATGGGTTCCTGGCGCCGCTTTCCTTCATCGGCAGCCTGTTCCTGGATATAAGGATGTATGCGTTCCCCAATGACGGGCTTTGGTACGATGCCGGCTTCGTCCTGGGGTCCGGTATCCTGTTCGGCGGTGGCAGTCGTGCCGTCTAGTGCGTGTTTCCGGTCAACGGAAAGACGCTGCCCCTCGCCCGGTCCGGCCGCAATCTGGCGGGCGGTGATGATCCGCTTACCGGCGGCTTAAAATCAGGCCGCAACCAGATCGCCACCCGTCATGCTGGGCCCCACCTGGGAATTGCCGCCGGCCTGGCGCCTGGCCTCCTCTTCCCGGTTGCCGCCACGGGCGCCGTTGCCGGTGGACCGCTTGCGCTCCTCCTCGTCTTCGGACGGCAGGGCCAGGCTGTCCAGCATCATGATGGTGAACGTGGAGATCGGTTCCTTGCCCGACACGGCCGACCGCATGCCCGTCAGCCAGGGCTGGGAGGAGGTATCGGCCGCCTGGATGGTGCCAAGCACGCTGCTATCGGCAAATTGTGCCGGGCTGTCATCGAACTTGGCCGCAAACCGGTCGAATATCTGACCGACCGACTTGGGCCGCGTGCCGTCGTAGAAGACGTTCAGGTTTGCTTTCGCGGCATCGGGCAGCAGGCTGGCGGCCGGCTGGTTGGGATTGCGGTCCAGCGCCTTCAGGAAGCGGGAGGCGCCGCCGGCCCCCAGGAAATGGGCCATGTACAGCTCGGTATTGCCCACGGGCCGGCCCAGTTCCCCTTCCAGATAGCGCTTGTTGTCATTGGCCAGTTCAGCGGCGAAAATGGCGGAAAGCCGCGGATCCTTGCGCAGGTTCAGGATTTCCCGCCGGGTGGCCGGGTCCGATACCCGGGCCTGCCCGTCGGCACCGCGTGACACCTTGTCGGCATAGACACCCAGGCCGTGCTTGGCCCCGTGCTGTTCGATCATGCTGAGCCAGGTTCCTTCGGTAAACTGGAACAGCCCCGTGGCACTGCTGGTGGCGGCCTTCACATCGGTGCGATAGCCGCTTTCAACCCCCGCCTTGTCCATCAGATAGGCAAAATTGACCCCGGTCGCCGCGCTGGCCTGCTGGACAGCACGAACGACCTGCGCCGGCGCATGGCGTGCCGCACCTTGGGTTTCGGCGGGGCGGCCCTGGTTCAGGATGGCGAGGCTGTTGGTCACGGGGCGAACTCCACTGGTACTGATCTGCCGTTGCTGGTTTGGGAAAGCAATCAGCGTGCCAACCTGCCCGGCCCTGCGTGATCGGCGCCTGCACGCGCGGAAGGCGATGACAATCGCTTCCTATTACGTTAACGTAATGCCCAAAATAACCACGCTGCGGGACGCAACTAATTTTGACCGGACATATTAAACGGCAAGGCTTGCCGTGAAGGATGTTTGGCGCAATCTTGTGCCCATGCCCGCTGCCGGGATTCTGCTTGTTTGTTGAACCCTTCTTGGGAGGATAAGGCGAAATGACCGCTTACAACGCGCCCCTTCAGGACATGCGTTTCACCCTGAACCATGTCGTCGGCCTGCCGCAGGTGGCCACCCTGCCGGGGTTCGACGTGGTTACGCCCGACCTCGCCGACCAGGTGCTGGACGAGGCGGCCAAGCTGGCGCGCGATGTGCTGGCCCCGCTGAACCGCGTCGGCGACCAGGAAGGCGCCAAGCTGGACAATGGCGTCGTGCGCACCGCCAGCGGCTTCAAGGACGCCTATTGGAAATATGCCGAGGGTGGGTGGAACGCCGTTCCCTTCGACCCCGAATATGGCGGCCAGGGGCTGCCCTGGACGCTGGCCCTGCCCATCCAGGAAATGTGGGCCTCCTCCAACATGTCCTTTTCGCTGTGCCCCATGCTGAACCAGGGCGCGGTTGAACTTTTGCAGGCCCATGGATCGGACCAGCAGAAGAAGCTGTATCTGGAAAAGCTGATCAGCGGCGAATGGACGGGCACGATGAACCTGACGGAGCCGCAGGCCGGTTCCGACGTGGGTGCGGTACGGACCAAGGCCGTGCCGCAGGATGACGGGACCTGGCTGATCACAGGCCAGAAGATCTTCATCACCTATGGCGAGCATGATTTCACCGACAACATCATCCATCTGGTGCTGGCGCGCACCCCGACCGCCCCGCCGGGCGTGAAGGGCATCAGCCTGTTCGTCGTGCCGAAATTCATGGTGAACGAGGATGGCAGCCTGGGGCAGCGCAACGATCTGCGCTGCGCCGGCCTGGAACATAAGATGGGCATCCATGCCAGCCCGACGGCCGTCATGGCCTATGGCGACAATGGCGGTGCCATCGGCTACCTGGTCGGTCAGGAGAATCGCGGTATCGAGTACATGTTCACGATGATGAACAATGCCCGCCTGGGCGTGGGCCTGCAGGGCGTCTCCATCGCCGAGCGCGCCTATCAGCAGGCGGTGGACTATGCCAAGGGCCGCGTGCAGAGCCGGGCGCTGACCGGCAAGGATCCGGCACCGGTGGCCATCATCAAGCATCCCGATGTACGCCGCATGCTGATGACCATGAAATCCCAGATCGAGGCAGCCCGCGCCCTGGTCTATTTCACGGCGGCAGCCCTGGACAATGGCCACACCAACCCCGACGAGGGTGCGCGCAAGGCCGCGGCAGCCTTGAACGACCTGCTGACCCCCGTCACCAAGGCCTGGTGTACCGACCTGGGCGTGGAATTGAGCAGCCTGGGCGTGCAGATCCATGGCGGCATGGGTTTCATCGAGGAAACGGGTGCCGCCCAGCATTATCGCGATGCCCGCATCGCCCCCATCTATGAGGGGACCAACGGCATCCAGGCCAATGACCTGGCCTTCCGCAAGGTGCTTCGTGACGGGGGTGAGGCGGCGTTCACCCTGATCAAGGATATGCGTGCCGTCGCGGCAGAGGCCGCCGCCCAGCCGGGTGATGACCTTGCCACCATGGCGGCCAACCTGACTGATGCCATCGACGCCGTCGAAACGGCATCGAAATGGCTGCTGGACACCGGCAAGGCGGACATGACGGCCGTCGCGGCCGGTGCCGTGAATTACCTGCGCATGTTCGGTGTTGCCATCGGCGGCTACCTGACGGCCAAGGCGATGATCGCCGCCAATAATCTGCTGCGTGAACCCGGTGCCGACACCAGTTTCCTTGAAGGAAAAATCATTACCGGTCGTTTCTATGCCGACCAGATCCTGCCGTCGGTGCGCGGCCTGCTGAAAATCGTCACCGATGGACACCGCAGTGTCATGGGGCTATCCGACGATCAGTTCTGAGCGGACGGACAAAGGGCTTTTCACCAAGGGTTTTCCAGATGTCGGGGGTGGCTCGGGCCGCCCCCGGCCGACGGACATGCCATTGGTCATAACCCGGTCATAATTCCATTGTCGGAACCGGGCTGGCAATCGGGCCAAATGGACATGACGGCGCGTCAGGCTCCAAATAGCGGGGCCAAGACAACCTCTTGCGCTGGAGAGGAAACGCCGAGATGAATGACAATTCAACCCTGGAACTGCGAAGCCTGGCAGCCAGGATCGCCTCAGCCTACAGCAAGGCCAACCCCACACCGACGGAAAACATCGCGAATGTCATCCAGTCGGCCTATCACGGGCTGCAGCGCTGCGTTAATCCCCCTGCCCCACCATCGCCATCCCCATCGGCAAGACGGCGGCGGAGAACGGTAGCGGACTGATCGGCGGCGGGAAACCCATCCCGGAATGGCCATGCCTGTTCGCATGCGTGGCCATATCTGCCGGCCCCATACCGGCCTGTTCCCACCTGCCCTGTCCCTATCTGCCCTGTTCCTATCTGCAATGTCCGCTGATGCGCACCTTCTGTCCCGCAGACTGTTCCCGCAGGTGCGCTTTGCCGGACATCAGACCGCATGCATCCCGGCTTCGCCATCCATCAGGCGGCGCAGGGTGCCGCGGGCACGCGACAGGCGGGACTTCACGGTGCCCACGGACACCTGGGCGCGCTGGGCGGCCTGTTCATAGCTGATGCCCTGCAGGCCGACCATCACCACCATGTCGCGCTGGTCGGACGGCAGGCGGGCCATGGCACGGCGAAGGTCACGCAACTGCATACGCTCCATCTGCCGGGCCGGAAGACCGCCGATGTCCGAGGCGCTGCAATCGTCCAGGGCGACATGCGAGCGGTTGCGGCGCAGGCCGTTGATGTACAGATTGCGCAGCATGGTGGACAACCAGGCCCGCAGGTTCGTCCCCTCTTCCCACAGATGCAGGCGGGTCAGGGCACGCTCGACACATTCTTGCGCCAAGTCGTCGGCAAGAACCGGGTCGCTGCAAAGGCTGAGAGCGAAGCGGCGCAGATAGTCACGTTCGGCGGCAACGCGCATCGACAGGCTGGCGTTCACCTTCACCTGCGAAGGAAACTGCTGAGTGCTGGCCATGATCATCTCCTTTTCTCAAAGGAAAAGACGACATAACAAAGGATATGCATCGATTTTAGAAATGATGCCAGTACCACCAGAAGTCGGTGTTACCGTCCTTAAAAGTTTATCGTCGATCCCCACTCTTGATGGTCTGAATTCTTCCAACAGACGATGTTTAGATTGTGGCAAAACCGTTCACAATCCAGGAAACTTTCGGCCAATTCCGGGGGACTTATGGCCTATCCTGCCTATTGCCTGATCGGTATTATAACGACCGGCCGCCAGCACTATACCCTCCGGACAGGATAGCCAGGGGTGATGCTGCCGACCCGCGACGCCTAACCATCCGGTTGGATAGCGGATAGGTCGGGTCGGTACTAATGTGCAGGTTCACAACCCAGACCGGCCCGTCTGTCAGGAACCAGCACCATGCCGACACCGCAGGAAACGACTGTGCCACCTACCCCTTTTCGCCCGCTGACCGAGGCGACGGTGCTGTCCGTGGTGCTGCCCATGCATAACGAAAGCGCCAATATTGCTGCGCTTTTCCAGCGGCTTCAGCCGGTTATGGATCGTTTGGGCGTGCCTTACGAGGTGGTTTGCGTCGATGACGGATCGCGCGACGACACGTGGCTGCGGCTGCTGGTGGTCCATGCCGCCAATCCCCGTATCCGCCTGCTGCGCTTCAGCCGCAATTTCGGCAAGGAAATGGCGATGACGGCCGGCCTGCGCCACAGCACGGGACGCGCAGTCGTGCTGATGGACAGCGACCTGCAGCATCCCCCCGAGCTGATCGAGACGTTCTATGCCCAATGGCAGGCCGGCGCGCAGGTGGTCTATGGCGTCCGCCGCGACCGGGACACCGATCCGCCCCTGCGCCGCATCCTGACCCGCAGCTTCTACCGGGTGCTGGATCGGATGTCCGAAGTGCCGCTTCCCCGTGACGCCGGTGATTTCCGCCTCATGGACCGGGCCGTGGTGGATGCGTTGAACCGGATGGGCGAACGCACGCGCTTCATGAAGGGGCTTTATGGCTGGGTCGGGTTCCGCCAGGTCGCCGTGCCCTTCGACACGGCGGCACGTCATGCCGGCAGCACCAGCTTCAGCACATGGAAGCTGTTCCGGTTCGCCATGGATGGAATCGTGTCCTTCTCCACCCTGCCGCTGCGGGTCTGGTCCTGGCTGGGGCTGGGCGTGGCGGCCATCGCCGTGCTCTACGGCGCCCTCGTCCTGCTGAAAACCCTGATTTTCGGCATCGACGTTCCGGGCTACGCCTCCTTGATGGTTGCCTTGCTGTTTCTGGGTGGTGTTCAATTGATCTGCCTGGGCGTGCTGGGTGATTATCTGGGACGGGTCTTCACGGAGGTGAAGGGACGCCCCCTGTATCTCATCGCCGACGCCCTGGGTTTTCCGGCCGCCGGCAGCAGCACCGGGGAAGAGGCGAAGGGCCAGACATCCGCGTTCTTTCCGACCGGCGCGACGGGTTGAAGCGGTTATCATGGCAAGTTTGTGGGAGAAGCCAGGCGACTGAGGTATATCCGGAGCCGCATGACGCTTCTTGCGAAGGCCGGGCTTCGTTCCGGCTCGAAGGGTATGGCATGACGGTTGAGGGCGGAAACGGCTCGTCGTTCTGGGAAGGCGTGGGGCAGATGGCCCTGGCGGCCGCCATCCTGTTCGTGGCGGTGACCTTCAAGGATTACGGCATTACCTGGGACGAGCCGCTGCACCTGGAAAATGGCTGGCTGGCCCTTGAATGGTATCTGTCATTGGGGGAGGACCGTCGCGTCCTGGCCTTTCAGAACCTCTATCTCTATGGGGCGCTGTATGATTCGGTGTCGGCCATGGCCGGCGCCGCTCTGCCTTTCGATGCCTATGAAACGCGGCGGCTGGTGGGTGGTCTGGTCGGCGTGGCGGGACTGGCGGCCGTGCGGGCCCAGGCGCGGGAACTGGCCGGCCCGCGGGCCGGTGCCCTTGCCATCGTGCTTCTGCTGCTGACGCCCGAATGGATGGGCCAGGCGTTCAGCAATCCCAAGGATGTGCCCTTCGCCACCGCGGCCGCCTGGCTGGGTCTGTTCCAGATCCGGCTGCTGCGGGAATTACCGCGGCAGCGCCTGTCGACATTGCTGTGCTTTGCGCTGGCCTTTGGCGCGGCACTCGGCATCCGCGTGGGCGGGGTGGTTCTGGCCGGTCCGCTGGCGGTCGGCTGCCTTTATTGGCTGGCACGGCACATGCGCGTGCATCCACCCGCCACCGCCCTGCGCGAAGGGGCCTGGGCCGCCGCGCGGCTATTGCCGGCCTTTGGGCTGGCCTGGCTGCTGATGCTGGGTTTCTGGCCATGGGCACAGCTGGAACCCGTGACCCGTCCCTTCCAGGTACTGGCCGGCTTTGCCCATTTCCCCCTGGAATTCAGCTTCCCCTTCGCGGGGCGCACGCTGGTCTCCACGGACCTGCCCTGGTGGTATGTTCCCGTGGGCTTTGCCGTGAAGCTGCCGGAGATGACGCTGCTAGGCCTGGGCGTGGCCACGCTGGCTGGTCTGCGCGCGCTATGGCGCCATCCGATGGCGCTGACACAAGAACGGGTGGGCCTGGCTGCCGCCATCCTGTTGCCGCCGGCGATCGTCATCGTCGCGGGCACCGTTCTTTATGACGGTATCCGGCATCTGATATTCCTGCTGCCGCCCCTGTCGGTGGCGGCGGCATTGGGGCTTGACCGGCTGGCCGCAGCGCTGACGGGACCGAGCCTGCGTGAACGCCTGCCACAGGCCGCGATCCTGGGTGCTGCCCTGCTGATCGTGTGGGCGGGGTCGCAGGTGGTGACGATGATCCGCCTCCACCCTTATGAGGCCATCTGGTACAACCGGCTGGCCGGAGGTGTGGCGGGGGCGGCCGGGCGGTTCGAGCTGGATTACTGGGGCAGCCCCCTGTCGGAAGCCGCCAGCCGGTTGCGCAACCATGTCGTGGCCCGCGAAGGCAGCGCCGCCCTGGTCCGCCCCTATCGCGTCCGTATCTGCGGGCCGCATGCCTCTGCCCTCTATTTCCTGCCCCCGACCTGGAAGGCGGTTCCCGATGGCAAGGGAGAGGCCGATTTCTACCTGTCCTTTACGCGCAGTTCCTGCGGCGCCGTGCCACCGGGACGGGAGATTCTGCGCGTGAAACGCATGGGGGTGACACTGGCCTATGTGTTGGACCTGCGTGAACAGGGGATATCTTCCGATCCGCCATAGGACCAAGCTTCCGACGGGTGCAACCCATCGGAAGCCTGACCGCCCCCCTTCCGATGGCGCCGCCGGTCTCAGCCCAGTTCCACATCCAGCAGACGGACGAACTGCTGCCCGCAATGCATGTCGCGTTCCACCACGCCGCCCTGCGGTGCTGTGCGGGCATGGGAGATCTTGACCATGTTCAGCCCCGGCACGGGATAATGCCGGACCAGCGCCGGGTCCGCACCATACAGGCGTTCAAACAGGTCCGGACCCAGCGCGGGGTGGTTGTGATATTTGCCAAAATTCTCCGGCCCGTTGAAGAACAGGTCGAAGGTAACCCAGAAAGGGCCGGCATTCTTGGACCGGACATGCCGGCAGACTTCCTTCAACTTGACCATCACACCTTCTCCCCTTCCCCCAGGTCGATCCACACCGTGCGCACCAGTTCCATCGGGTCATCGACCTCGACCACATGGTTCAGCAGGAACTCATAGACAGGGCCCCGGTCGATATCGGCGGGGCTGAAAGCGAAACCGTAGCTGGGCAGTTCCTCGTCCAGCACGACGGGGAAATGGAAGAAATAGGGGTTGCAGGCCTTGGCGATCTGGGAGGCCATTTCCTGACTGTCCGCCGTGGCGACGAACAGAACGCCGATTTCCCGCGGGGCCG
The DNA here is from genome assembly GCF_048066175.1 of Niveispirillum fermenti. GTDB lineage: Bacteria > Pseudomonadota > Alphaproteobacteria > Azospirillales > Azospirillaceae > Niveispirillum > Niveispirillum fermenti. Next base: position 62,751 of record NZ_JBLTXA010000026.1, read on the forward strand.
GCGTGCCGGGGGGCGGACGATCGCCCGACACGGCGTTCCAGCCATAAAGCCGCAATGAAATATGAAAATCGCCCGCCGCCGGCCCGATGGTCTTGTGAACCCGGTCGTAAAGCGCAGCCAGCATCCTGTCGTGGAACGTGTCCACCGCCTCCAGCACATGCGGGTCCTGGATGCCGATCAGCATGACGGTCTGGAAACGACGGCTGCCCGCCCCCTCCAGCTTCATCGTATAGGGCTGGTTCTTCCAGACAGAGCCCGTGACCTTCACCGTGCGGTCGTCAAGCTGGCGATATTCCGCGTCCGTCACGTCCAGCACACCGCCGGGTTCGGTCAGCAGGAAGGGATTGCTGTTCTCATACAGCATGTGGGCCGATACGCTTTCGGGGCTGCAGCGGTTGCCCATGGACAACGGCTCCACCTCGAACCCGTCCGGCCCGATGCTGATCAGCACGCCGGCCCCGCTGACCGGCTTGACGGTGCATTGGACACCGCATTCCGCGATCTTCGCCGCATGCCAGGACGGGCCGGCGGGCGCGCCCTTCATCAGGGCGAAACATGCCAGGACGGCCGTGTCCGTGGTACGCCCGCCCAGGATGATGTCCGCCCCGCCCTGCAGGGCGGCGATATAAGGCTCCGGCCCCATGGCGGCCACGATATGGTCGCAGGCATCGATCGTCGCATCGTCCAGCGCCCCCAGCGGCGGCAGCGGACGGACCTTGCCCGCCTGATTATATTGCTTCAGCCGGTCCTTGTCCTGCTCGCAATAAAGCAGGGCGATCCGGGGCCGCAGCCCCAATTCGCCTGCCACCTCCAGCACGATATCGCGCGTCCAGTCCAGGTTCAGGTCACCGCCGGCCTGACCACTGGTGCCGACGATCAGCGGGATGCCGGCATCGGCACCGGCGCGCATCAGAATGGTCAGGTCGCGTTTGACGGAACCACGATTGTTCTTGGAAATGCCGAGCGCCAGATAGGCGGCGCCGCTGTCGGTGGAACCGGCGTCGGTGGCGATCGCATGCGCCCCCTGGGCGATGCCGTACCGCACCTCCTCCTCCCGTGCGCCAGCACCCAACGACCCGGTTGGAACCAGGATTTTGATCGGACCGTCCAACATGTCTGCTTAATCCAGTGATTGGGAGGGCCTGTCTGCAAGGCCCATGATGGAAGCTTGATTTAATGCATCCATATAGTCAAGTTTTGGATGCAAAAAAAATCGATGACGTTTGCATCTGACTGCCGGCAAACCCCCAGGAGCCGCATTACTGGCGGAAACCGGGATCGATACGGTCCAGTTTGCGCAGCAGGGCCGGCCAGGCCAGTTTCTCCGCCGCCATATCGGCCAGGGGTCCGGTTGATTGCACCCGCACCTTGTCCACTGCGTCGGGCGGCGGCTCATGCAGATTGTCGCGACCGGCCGCCAGCATGTGGACCTGCGCCTCGCATGCCCGCTCCAGCATGTAGATGCGCATGAACGTCGTGGGGATGGAGGAGCCGACCGCAAGCGTGCCGTGATTGCGCAGCAGCAGGATGTTCTTCGTGCCCAGGTCGGCGACCAACCGTTCGCGTTCATCCAGATCGGTGGCGATACCCTCATATTCGTGGAAGGCGATGTCATGATGCACGGTCATCGCCGTCTGCGTGTGCGGCAGCAACCCCTCGCGCATGGCGGATACGGCCTGGCCATAGGGGGTGTGCAGATGGATGACGGCCTGCGCATCGTCACGCGCCATGTGGATGGCGGAATGGATGGTGAACCCGGCCGGATTGACCATATGGGGCGTCGGCTCCACCGCCCGGCCCTCGACATCGATCTTCACAAGGGACGAGGCCGTGATCTCCCCGAACAGCAGATTGAAGGGGTTGATCAGGAAATGATGCTGGGGTCCGGGGATGCGCACGGACATGTGGGTGAAGATCAGATCGTCCCAGCCATGGTGCGCCACCAGCCGGAAGGCCGCGGCCAGATCGACCCGCAGGCGCCATTCCTCCGGCGGGATACCGGTACGCAAATCGTCATTATTCGACATCGGGTTTTCCTCCCTTGGAAGATTGTGCAGCCATCAGCCCAGATGGCGGGCGACGAAGGCGGCAAGCGACGGACCGGCCAGCAGCACCAGCAGCACGCGCACCACCTGCGCTGACAGGATGAATGGAAGGTCGACGGGGACCGTGGTGGCGATGATCAGAATCGCGTCGATGCCGCCCGGCGTGGTGGCCAGATAGGCCGTCAGCGGATCGACATCGCAGAAGATGCCGACCAGCAGGCCCATGCCGGCACAAAGACCGATCAGGGCGAACGCCGCCGACAGGATGCGGGGAAGGGCCTGCACGCAATCGCGCAAGGTCGACCGGGTGAAGCCCAGGCCGATGTTCCAGCCGATCAGCGCATAGGCCGCCGCCGCCAGCAGCGGCGGCACCGACGGTCGCGCCAGCCCCATGCTGATCAGCGCGGCACCGGCCAGACCCGGCAGAAGAAAGGCCGCGGCCGAAAACCCCAGCCGGTGGGCGACAAAACCGCCCAGGCCGGCCAATGCCAGCGTCTCCGCCAGCGACCGGCCTTCCAGCGGAGGAAACCAGTCAGCCACAGGCAGGGTTCCGGATGGTCCCGTCATCGCGTGGGCCAGGGCGATGGCCGCACCGGTGACCATCAGGATGCGCAGATACTGCATCACGGCCACCAGACGGCCGTCCCCGCCCCGCTCCTGTGCCATGGCCACCATCCCGGCCGCCCCGCCCGGTGCCAGCCCCCAGACGGCCGTGGAGCCGGGGAACCAGCCCCGCCGCGCCAACGCCCAACCCAGGCCGGCGCTGATCAGCAGGGTGGATGCTGCCATCAGCAGGAAAACCGGCATCCAGGCCAGCATGGAGGGTCCCACCGCCCGGGCCAATGCCACCGCGACCATGCAGCCGACGATGGTATAGGCGCCCAGCAGGACCGACTTCGCGGGCCGTACCACAGCACCGCCGAGGCCGAAGGCAATGCCGGCCAGAAGCGGGCCCAGCAGTAGGGCAGCCGGCACGGAGGCGGCCTTGAGACCGGCCACCAGCCCGGCCGTTACGACGGCCAGCACCAGCCACTGCCCGAATTTGCGCATCCCCGACCGTTCCATCGGTCAACCGGCGTACAAGGGGATGGCACCCGTGGCCAATGCCGCCACCAGCACCACCAGCGAGACCAGAATGGCCCATTTCAGGGCGAAGCGCTGGGCGTCCGCCACATCGACCCCCAGAAGCCCGCACGCCAGGTAGATCGGCGCCAGCAGCGGGCTCAGCGCATGGACCGGCTGGCCGATCAGCGAGGCGCGGGCAATCACCTCCGGCGCGATGCCATAGCCGGCGGCGGTGCTGGCCACCACGGGCACCACGCCGAAATAATAGGCGTCATTTGACATGACGAAGGTCAGCGGCATGCTGGCCAGAGCCGTGATGGGCGCCAGATACGAACCGATCGACGGCGGGATCACCGACAGCGCGGCGCCGGCCATGGCATCGGCCATGCCCGTACCGTTCAGGATGCCGGTGAAGGCACCGGCGGCGAAGATCAGCACCACGACATTGACCACATTGTCGGCATGGGCGGCGATGCGGGCTTTCTGATCCTTGAGGCGCGGATAATTCACCGTCGCGGCAATGGAAAAGGCGCCCATCATCATGACCGGCAGCGGGGCCAGCCCCAGCACCATGCCCAGCACCAGCGCCAGGGTCAGGGCCAGATTGAACCAGAACAGCCGCGGCCGGCGGATACCCTCCTCTACCGGCGGCGGAACGGGGGCATTGCCGCCCGCCTGCGGACCGGTGATGCCACCATTGGTGACATGCCCCGCCACTGCCAGCCGCCGCCGTTCGGACCGGCCGAACATCCAGGCCAGCAGGAAGATGGTTGCGAATCCGGCCAGCATGGCCGGGATCAGGGGGCCGAAGACATGCATCAGATCCACACCCACGGCAGCCGCGGCGCGGGCCGACGGGCCACCCCAGGGGATATAGTTCATCAACGAATTGCACAGGCCAAGCAATGTCGCCAGGATCAGCGGATTCATGCCGATCCGGCGATAGACAGGCAGGAAGGCCGTGATGATGATCAGCGCCGTCGTCGTGCCGTCACCGTCCAGCGACACCACAGTCGTCAGCAGGGCGGTACCCAGAGCGATGCGCACGGGGTCATCCCCCACGGCGGCCAGCACGCGCCGCACCAGCGGATCGAACAGCCCCGCATCCATCATGATCGCGAAATAGAGAACGGCGAAGGTCAGCATCAGCGCCGTTGGCGCCACCTGCAGGACGCCATCCAGGATCATGCGGCCCAGGCCGGCACCCGCCCCGGCCATCAGGCCGAACAGGATGGGCACCGCCAGCAGGGCGGTGATCGCCGACATCCGCTTGGTCATGATCAGCACCATGAAGGTGGCGATCATCAGCGTGCCAAGCATGGCGGGCGAGAGCATCATTTCAATCAAGGCACTGTCTCCCGTGACCGCAACAGGGTCCGGCCGGTACGGGCCGGTTGCCTGTCGCCTTGGGCCTGGTTGGGTGGGAAATGCCGCCCGCCGCATGCGGGCGCCGGAAAGCCTGGCAATGGCCAGGAAGCAATGACCAGGAAAGGCAGGCGCCCTTGCAAAGCACCGCCGGCCCCGACCATGCGTATCCGGGCCCCAGCGCATTCCGCCTGCGACCGTCGCAATTCAATGGGCGTCATACTGTGTGGATGGCTTCGTTTCGTCAATAAAAACATCCACAGAATAAAATTTTGCATCCAATCCATTGACCGTGCGTATCCAGTCTGCCTAATCTCCCGTCCTGCCAGGCGATAAGAGACCGGCATAAGAAACCCATAGGGAGGAGGAAGGAATGCGTGCGATCAGCCGCCGGGCCCTGGCCTGCGGAACATCCGCCATGATCATGCTGTCGACGGGCGCCGCCATGGGCCAGGGGGCCGCGCCGCCCGGCGATCTGGAGGAGATCATCGTCACGGCGCAGCGCCGCAGCGAGCGCCTGCAGGACGTGCCCGTCACCGTCACGGCCTTCAGCGCCGAAGAGATCGAACAGGCCCGCCTGCGTCAGATAGACGATATCGCCAGCCGCACGCCCGGCCTGAATTTCGATGCATTCCCCGCCTCGCAGCCGCGCATCACGATCCGCGGCATCGGGTCCAGCGACCGCGGGGCTGCCGGTGATCCCAGTTCCGCCGTCTTCCTGGACGAGGTGTATCTGGGCCGCCCGGCCGCCGTGGCCTTCGATGCGTTCGACGTGTCGCGGATCGAGGTGTTGAAGGGCCCGCAGGGCACCCTTTACGGCCGCAATGTCGTGGGCGGCGCCGTGAATGTCGTCACCAACCGGCCGCAACTGGACCGGACGGAAGGCGGCGTGGAACTCACGGCCGGCAATTATGAGCGGCTGGAGGCGGCCGGTGTCGTCAATGTGCCGCTGGTGGACGGGAAATGGGCGGCCCGCGCCAGCGGGGCGTGGCGTACCCATGACGGCTACGTCCGCAACACCTTCACCGGCGGCCGGGTGGAGGATCAGGATACAAGGAGCGGACGGCTGCACCTTTACGGCGAACCGTCTGAAGCGGTGCGTCTGCTGCTGACCGTGGATGGCACCCGCGATCGGGCCACCGGCCCGGCCCAGCATGTTCTGGACCTGGACCCGACCGATCCCATGTCGGCACTGTGGACCGTGGATCGCAATCGCAAATACACGGCCGGTTCCGAGGAGGGCTATCAGGACCGCGATACCTGGGGCGTGCGCGGCCAACTGGATTGGGATCTGCCATTCGCCACCGTGACCTATCTGGGCGCCTGGCGTGATCTCGACTACCACGCCGCCTATGATTTCGATGGTGGCAATTCCAGCACGAACCCGGTCGGCATCAGCGGCGGGAATGATGAGGCGAGCAGCTTCTCCAGCCACGAATTGCGGCTGGGCGCCCTGCCCGAGAGTCGCATCCAATGGGTGGCCGGCCTCTACAATTTCAACAGCGATACCGATCGCGTGGATTCGCTTGTCATCGACATGGGCAGGCCGGCGACCGAGATTTACAATCAGGCCGCCAAGCTGAACAGCTATGCCGCCTTCGGCGACGTGACGGTGCCGCTGGACGACCGGTTCTCCGTGATCGCCGGCTTGCGCTATTCACGCGACGAGAAGGAATACACCGTCTCCAACACGGCCGGCACGGCGGTTCTGCGCGGGTCGGAACGGTTCGCCGTCAGCGTCTCCGACACCTACAACGCCTGGACCTGGCGAGCCGGCGGACAATACAAGCTGGATCGCGACCATCAGTTCTACGGCATGGTCTCCCGCGGGTTCAAAAGCGGCGGCTTCCAGGATACGCCAGGCTCGGCGGCCGAGGCAGCCGACGGGTTCGAGCCGGAATATGCCACCCAGTATGAGCTGGGTCAGAAAGGCAGCTTCCTCGACGGGCGGGTGGTCTGGAACAATACCATCTATCTGATGAAGTACACGGATCTGCAGACACGCCGCACCCTGCCCAACCTGTCCATCGTGACCGAGAATGCCGGCAAGGCGACCATCAAGGGGTACGAAACCTACCTGTCCTGGCGGCTGTTCGCCGGTGCCCGCATGACCGCCACCTATGGCTATACCGACGCGACCTTCGACCGGTTCGAGCCGGAACCGGGAGAAGATTACGCCGGCAACCGCCTTTCCCGCACGCCCAAGCACAAGATCGTCCTCTCCCCCTCCTACGAGACGGGGTTTGCCGATGGCAGCAGCCTGCTGTTCGCGGCCGATTACCGGTATGAGAGCATGATCTTCGACGACAATGCCAATGACGGGCCGGAACGGCGTCCCGCCACCCATTTCGTGGATGGGCGCATCGTGTACACGGCGGCATCGGGACAGTGGACGGCCTCGCTCTGGGGCAAGAACCTGACGAACGAGGTCACGCGCACCTTCCAGGCCGTCTTCCTGGGCGCCAATTTCGGCGCCTACAACCCGCCCCGCACCTACGGCGCCACGCTGGGCTGGCGGTTCTGACGCCACGTCCGCGTTGCATCCGGAAAGCGGGCCGGACGATGGCCGGTCTTTCACCCGCCATCGTCCGGCCCGCACCACCGGTTGGCTTCACGGGGGGACCCGGCCCCGGTCGTGACAATCGAACAAGGAACATGTAATGAACAAGAACCACCCCT
>NZ_JBLTXA010000027.1:0-66599 GCF_048066175.1 Niveispirillum fermenti
CCATGTGGCGCGCGGCGGCAGTCGCCGCCGTCCAGTTCCCGATGAGTTGTACTCACCGGGAACTGTATTAGGAGATCACAAATGACAGAGAACGAGAAGATTGTCCGCTCGGCCTATGAAACCGCCGAGCGCCAGGATGTCGAAGCATTCATCGAATGCTTCACAGCGGATGGCACGCTCTCTCCGTCGTTCCGGCCTTCGTGGGAATGACGGGGAGAGCGCTTCAGTATAGGCCTGACATATTCTAGTTCGGACTACTGGCATGTTCGGACACCATTTCTCGCCGCGATGGGGCTATCAAACTCGGTCCGGTCGCTCACTGCCTAAAGCATTGCCCCCATATCCCAAGGGGCGAACTCCTCGTTCCCGTAACCGAGGCGCTCGCTGCGCGTTCTTTTTCCGGATGCCGTCTGGATGATGTGCTCGAAGATTCGAGCGCCGGCGGCCTCGACTGTTTCCTCTCCATCGAGGATTGTTCCGCAATTGACGTCCATATCATCTGGCATCCGTCGGAAAAGATCGGAGTTGCTGGCCAGCTTCAAGGAGGGTGTTGGCTTGCAACCGAAGGCGGAGCCACGTCCGGTGGTGAAGCACATGACGGTGGCGCCCCCCGCTACCTGGGCCGTCGCGCCGACGGGATCGAAAGCCGGTGCATCCATGAAGACAAGCCCATGCTCGGTCACCGGCTCAGCGTAGTCATAGACCGCCATGAGGTTGGTGGTGCCACCTTTGGCGATGGATCCCAGCGACTTCTCGATGATCGTGGTAAGTCCCCCCGCCTTGTTCCCCGGTGAGGGATTGTTGTTGATCACCATTCCGTTGCGAGAGGCGAACTCCTCCCACCATTTCACGCGGGCGACGAGTTTTTCGCCGACCTCCTTGCTGATGGCACGACGGGTCAGCACATGCTCTGCGCCATAGCATTCGGTCGTTTCCGACAAGATGGCGGTGGCGCCCTGGGCGACGAGAAGATCGACCGCGACGCCAAGTGCGGCATTGACGCTGACACCCGAGTAGCCGTCCGAGCCGCCACATTGCAGGGCTACCTTCAACTCGCTTACCGGCACGGGTACGCGGCGGACCTTGTTTGCCTGCTCCAGGGCGGCTTCCACACGTTCGATGCCCGCGCGAACGGTTGCAGCGGTCCCACCCGACTGTTGAATGACCAGCGCCTCTCCCGAAGCACCACCAAGCACAGCGGAGAGATCGCCAACTTCGCAACCCAGGCCGACGATAATGATTTGCGCGAAGTTCGGATGCGCCGCGTAGCCCGCAATGCAGCGGCGAAGCGCCTTGATACCCTCCACCTTGGCGTCGAGACCGCATCCGCGCTTATGCGTCAGCGGGACGACGCCATCGACGTTCGGGTAGTTGTAAAGTCGCCCGCGGAAGTGATCGGCAATCATGCGGACGACCGTTGCCGAACAGTTCACGCTTGAGATCACACCGATATAGTTCCGGGTCGCGATGCGGCCGTCGTCACGCACGATCCCCTCGAACATGCGTGTTTCGGTCGCGACAGGGGTCGGACGGACCTCCGAGCAGAACGAATAATCGCGCGTAAAGTCGAGCATCTCCAGATTGTGAAGATGTATATGCTCACCGGCTCTGATGTCGGCAGAAGCGGCACCGATCAAGGAATTGTATCGCTTGATCTCCTCACCCTTCACAAGTGCTCGTCGCGCGATCTTGTGGCCGGCGGGAACGTCATCTTGCACGACAATTCCATCATATACGCGCTCGCCCTTGGCGATGGGCCGCAGTGCGATCAGGACATCGTCTGCGGCATTCAGCGATAGTACCGCTGGTTTTCCCAATGAGTGCGTCGTTGCGGAGTCCGACGCGCCTGAAGGAGACACGATTTCCTCTGTCATTGTCCATTTCCAGGATTGTAGTCTCCCGTCGGCGCAGAGACGAGGATGGCGCCGGAGCCGAATTTTTCGCTCCGCACCTGCCATCAATGCTCAGCGCGCGCTGGAAACTAGAGTGATGTAGGGTCGGCCCTCGATTTATCTTGACCGTGTTGCTTGGTTACGCGTTCCAGGCGGCCGCTACTGTCAAGCTTGTTACAATGGCTGGATTTTCGGCAACTGGCTGGATAACCTGCCTCCACGCACAGACCCCCATCGCGGTTTGACACCCATGACTCAGCATGAGGCTCCCATGGCTTGTGACCACGCTCATATGCCGCGGCCGCTATGATCCGGCGTTCGGGTTCGGTATCGGGAACACCAGGCCAGCATCAACCGGCGACCTCATTCGAGCGCATGCCGGTTCCGGGCGTCGAAACGGACCTCCTGCAATGGTTGCCGCCGGAGGTTCGGGAAGCGGTCGCGCACGCGGCCGTGCGGCGGCACGTTGGTGCCGGTGGGTTCATCTTCCAGCATGGCGACACGGGTAGCGCCATGTATCGGGTCCTTGAAGGAACGGTTCGTCTCTCACTGATGCGCGTAGATGGCCATCAGATGATTTATGCACTGCTCGGACCCGGCGAATGCATTGCTGCCAGTAGTCTGATCGACAACCATCCTCTTCCGCAGACAGCAGAGGCGCTCGATGATGTCCAGCTTCAGGTGGTGAGTGCGGCCGCATTCGCCAAACTGAGGAGGGATCATCGGGAGTTCGATGACGCTCTGCTACATCTGCTCGCCCGCCGACTTCGGACGCTCAGCATCCAAATCGCGACCGCCAGACTGGCCGACCTGACAAGTCAGATTGCTCTTCGGCTTCTGGAACTGGCCAGATGCGATGCGCGCGGACGGCTCGTCGTCACGGTAACGCATACGGATCTTGCCATGTTTGTAAGTGTATCACGGCAATCCATCCATAGAATCCTCAAGAGCTTCGCCGCCGATGGGCTGATTGCGTTGCACTATGGGTCGATCGAGCTGCTTAACCTCGAAGGACTAAGGGCCAGGGCGGAATTCTTATGATCATCGGACATCCGCTTGCGTGATTAACCGATTACGTCCATTGATATGGTGCTGGCCAGCGGAACCAGTTCGTAGGTCCGCGCGGTGGCTTGGTTGTTCGACACGTCGCCGCTGACCAAGCGCCTTCCTGAAGCCATGGCCGATCCAGCTGCGTGGATGAGGTGCGCCGGGATGTTATCCCGACGCACCTGTCGTCCCGTTACTCGTCCCGGACGCTGTTGCGCAAAGTCCCGAAGCCGTCGAGTTCGACCTCGACGATATCGCCATCCTTCATCCACAGAGGAGGGGTGCGCGCTCCTCCCACCCCGGCTGGCGTGCCAGTCACGATCATGTCGCCCGGTTCGAGGGTGAGGCCTTCGCTCAATGTCGCGACCAATGTCGCCACGTCGAAGATCATGTCATCGGTGCTGGCATCTTGGACGACTGCACCATTCAGGCGTGTCCGCAGCCGCAAGCCCTTGCATCCCGCAGGCAGTTCGTCGGCGGTCATCAACCAGGGACCAAACGGTCCGCTGCGATCGAAATTCTTGCCGATCGTCCATTGCGGTGTGCGCATCTGATAATCGCGAACGGACACGTCATTGAACAACGAGTACCCGATGACATGGTCAAGCGCATCGGCATGGGCGATGTGCTTTCCGCGCTTGCCGATCACGGCGACGAACTCGCCTTCATAGTCAAGCTTGTTCGATATCCGTGGCCGTTCGATGATGTCACCGTGCCCGATCAAACCAGAGTGGAAGCGCGCGAAAACCACAGGATAGTCCGGAACCAGTGCTTCGAATTCGGCGGAATGATCAGCATAGTTGAGACCGATACACAGGATCTTGCCTGGACGGGCCAGCGGCGGGAGCAGGAACGCGCGCTCCAGATCGATCGGCTTTCCCTTCAGGCACGTCATGGCTGCCGCAGCCAGTGCGGCAGGGCCTTGGGCAACAAGTTCGTCGATATCCCCCGGGAAGCCCTCGTCATGCACGGTCAAGCCGTAAAAGGCGCCATTGGTACCGGCGGCCGCCACACCTTGCAGGCCGTCCAAAACATATCTTGCCAGTCGCATCTTTCGTACCTCGTGGGTCAGTGAGTGCCGTTTGAGGACCGCCGCGCCGTGTCTGCGCTGTGGCTCGGCTATAGGTCAGAAATTATAATTTCTGTGCGCAGGACTATAGGTTGCCATTTGCAAGCACGCAACCACGCATGGCTTTGGGGCGGCAATCACGCTGGAGTGCCATTCATGCCAAGGGCCGGTCTCGCTCCGCAGTAGTCGCTGAATATCAAAACAAAAATGCCCCAAATGTGACAAACTCTACATTGGTGGCGAAGGGGCGGCGTGTAGGCTTGTTCCCCATCGGACAGGCGCCCAGAGACTGCCGATAGAAGGGTCTGAACCCAGCATTCAATATGCGGGTCGTCAATAATTTATAATTACAGGGGGTAACACGATGTACAGTGAGTTGGAATTTTCCGTCCCGACATCGGGGTCGCTCTCCACGCGCCTCCTTTCAGGGGCCGCTGCACTGGCAGTGGGTGTTGCCATGACCGGTCCGGTGGCCGCCCAGACATCCGAAGCGTCGCAGAACGCCCAAGCGTCCTCTCACGAGAGCGCTCTGGAGGAAATCGTGGTGACGGCCCAGCGCCGGGTCGAACGCCTTCAGGACGTTCCGGTCGCGGTCACGGCTGTGAGTTTTGAGGCAATGCAGACGGCCGGCATCGAAAGGATTGCCGACTTGCCGAAGCTGGCACCCAGCCTCACCTTCGTTGAGGTCGCATTCTCACAGAATCTGGGCATTCGCGGCATTTTCAGCGGCGAGAACCAGGGCCTTGAACAGTCGGTCGGCACCTATGTCGATGGCATTTCGCGCGGTCGCCCGTTCCAGGCGCGTATCCCCTTCCTCGACGTTGCGCGCGTGGAGGTCCTGCGCGGTCCCCAGTCGATCCTGTTCGGCAAAAACAGTGTCGCGGGCGCCCTGAACGTGACGACTGCGCAGCCCACCTCCGATTTTGAGGGTTATGCGGTGGGGGAGGTCACCCACTTTGATACGAACCTCAAGAGCTATTCGGCGGAAAGCGCCATTTCAGGTCCACTGACGGAAGCGCTGCGTTTCCGCGTGGCGGCACGCTACAATGACAGTGACGGCTTCATGAACAATAACCAGACGGGCAAGGGCTTCCCGTCGCTGAAAGAACGCCAGGTCCGCGGCATTCTGACCTATGATGTGACGGACGATCTTACCGTCTCCCTGAAAGGCGAATACGACTATTACAAGCGCCTGGGACTGCCGGAAGAGACCGCCGATGAAAGTCCCGCCACTGCCGGTCCCTTCAAAGGGCTGACCTATGCGCAAATCCTGACGCAGTTCGGGCAGCCGACGAGTGTGCTGGACAATGTCAGCAATTGGCAGGGTTCCGCAATTGGAACCCATTCGATCAACCGCGCCAAGGAATTTGTCCTGACGGCCACCCGGACGTTCGATCCCTTCACACTCACCGCAATATCGGGATATTCAGGCTACAAATATCGCGATCTGTTCGACGCGGACTTCACGGCGGCCAACGTCTTCTATGCGCAGGGCCAGGAAGAATATGACCAATTTAGTCAGGAAATTCGTCTGGAATCGAATGATGGTGGCGATATTGACTATATTGGTGGCGTATATTTCGAAAACAACGAATATACCTATGACGAAGCGGCACCGTTTCCGACGGGCAGCATCATCGTCCCGATCTTCAACGGTGTATCGCCGGGACTGGGCAGCCTGCTCGACAACGCGGCCATCGTCCGCCATGTCCACCAGTCAAACAATACGGCGAGTGCCTTCACCCAGGCCACCTATCATTTCAGCAGCAATCTCCGTCTGATTGGCGGCCTGCGCTATTCCTGGGGTGAAAAGCGTGCGACGCGCGATGTCGGCTTCACGCAGAACGGTTTGCCCGCCGGCCCGGGCACGCTCGCCGCCTACTCGAACATCTTCAATGCCAATAGGCATACGATCGGCGGCAAGCGGATCGACAAGGCGTTGCTGCCATCCGTGACGCTGGAGGGAAATCCGGCTGCCGATGTCATGGCGTATGTGTCCTGGAAACGGGGAGCGAAGTCGGGTGGCTTCGATGCCCGGTCGAACAATCTTCCCTACGCCGCGCCCGGTTTGCCGGCGAACGCAATCGGTGCCTTTGAATTCAAGAACGAGACCAACGACGCGTTCGAGGCAGGCACCAAGATTTCGATCGGCCGGAAGGCCGAAATCAATCTGGCTGCCTATTATCAGGATTTCAAAAGCCTGCAGATCAGCCTCTATGATGGCGGTCTCGGTTACAATGTCGGCAATGCGGCCAGCGCCAGGATCAAGGGGCTGGAGGTTGATTCGCGCTGGAGCATCACGCCCAACCTGACGGCCCACGGTGCCTTCGCCTATACCGACTTCGAATTCGGGACCTTCTATGGTCTATGCTATGTCGGCCAGATCCCCGACGCGCCGGACGGTATGCACTGTAATTATAAGGGAAAAAATAACCAGTATGTTGCCAAGTGGAATGGCAATATCGGCCTGACCTGGGAGCAGGACATCTTCAATGACCTGCTCTTGTCATTGAATGCCGATACCAGATTCTCCGGACCCTACTATACTCAGGGTGATCTGAATCCGCTTCAGCGGCAGAAAAGCTACGCGATGGTGGATGCGCGCGTGGCCATTGGGTCGAATACGAAGGACTGGGATGTCAGCTTCAGTGCGCGCAACCTGACGAACCAGCATGTTGTCGCCTTCGCCTCCAATACGCCGCTGGCAGCCGCGATTTTTGGTGCGCCAAGCTATCTGCATGTCCCGCTTCCGCCGCGCAGTTTCGTTGTGCAGGTCCGCAGCAACTTTTGATGCCTTGGGGGACGACGATGGTTGAGACAATTGAGGACAGCATCAAGCGGCTGTTGGACATCGAGGCGATACGAACGCTGAAACATCACTATGCCCGGCTGTGCGACGCAGGCTACCCGGCGGATGAATTGGCGGCGCTGTTTACAGAAGATGCCATTTGGCATGGCGATCCTTTCGGCAGATATGAAGGACGCGAGGCGATTCGCACGTTCTTCGCCGCCGCACCGGAGGCATTGCTTTTTGCTGCCCACTATTTGACCAATCCCGTCATCGAGGTGACCGGGGATACCGCGACCGGGACTTGGTACCTGTGGGAGCCGGCGGTCGCCCGCCGGACCACCCAGGCCTATTGGCTGATGGCCGGCTATTCCGATCAGTATCGCCGCGACGCCGGCGGCTGGAAATTTGCGAACATGACGCTGTTTGTCAAATCCTTCACGCCCTACGAACAGGGGCCCGGCAAGGTTCTGATCGCAAGCGATTTCGGCTGAGACGGCCGAACGCGGTGACGCAAGGGCATCGCATCTTTCGACTGTAGCGCTCCTGGAGATGAAAAATGCGCACTCGCATAACGGACCTGCTCGGCATCCGCCGGCCCATCGTTCAAGGCGGCATGCATTATGTCGGGCTGGCGGAACTCGCGTCCGCCGTCTCGAATGCCGGCGGGCTGGGCATCCTGACCGCGCTGACCCAACGCACGCCGGAATTGCTGGCGCAGGAGATCAGCCGCTGTCGGGCCATGACGGACCAACCGTTCGGCGTCAACCTCACCTTCTTGCCCACCTTCGCGACGCCGCCCTATGCGGAATATGTCCAGGCGATCATCGAGGGCGGGGTGGGCGTCGTGGAGACTGCCGGACGGAGTCCGGAAGCCCACCTGCCTGCGCTTCGGAAGGCCGGGGTGAAAGTCATCCATAAATGTACTTCGGTGCGACACGCGCTGAAGGCCGAACGGATCGGCTGCGATGCAGTCAGCGTCGACGGCTTTGAATGCGGTGGACATCCTGGCGAAGATGACATCCCCAACATGATCCTGCTTCCTGCTGCTGCCGCCGCGCTCAAGGTACCATTCCTCGCGTCTGGCGGCATGGCCGACGGGCGGAGCCTGGTCGCTGCCCTGGCACTGGGCGCCGACGGGATGGCGATGGGAACGCGGTTCCTCGCCACGCGCGAAGCGCCGGTTCACGAGAATGTGAAGCAGGCCCTGCTCAAGGCGACGGAGCTTGATACCCGGTTGGTCATGCGCTCGCTGCGCAATACGGAGCGTGTGCTCAACAATGCTGCTGTCACCTCGCTGCTCGAAATCGAGCGCCAGCGCGGCGACACGCTGACCATTGACGATATTCATGATCAGGTGGCTGGCGTTTACCCCCGCGTCATGCGTGACGGGGATGTCGAGTCCGGTGCCTGGAGTTGCGGCATGGTCGCTGGCCTGATCACTGATATCCCATCCGTTCAGGATTTGCTTGATCGGATCATGGAACAAGCCTCGTGGATCATTCAGCAAAGGCTCGCCGGGTTCATTGGGGCCGAGCCGAGCGAACGACGGCTCGAAGAGGTGGCTTGAGCGGGGCAGAGCGCCCGTCGGACAGAGGGAGCGGCAGCGGCCTGCGGCCCTGCTTCTCTTCCGTCGATCGCCGGCAGGCGCCACCCTGGCCGTGCGCAGGAGCAAGTTTGACATGAAGGAAGCTGTGGATATGATCGGTTCGCGACCAACCGCCCCGACGGCGGACCCTATGTCGTCGCTGACCATAGGGTCACTGCTCAACGCCGCCCTGGTGGGCAGTGCCGAACGGAAAATCGTCTATCGGGATCAACCGCCGATTTCCTACCACGACCTGCGGGAGCGTGTCGGACGGCTGGCTTCCCTCTTGCGTGATCGTGGTGTCGGGCCCGGCGATACGGTTGCGATGCTGGACTGGGACAGTGATCGCTATCTCGCCAGCTATTTCGCCGTTCCAATGATGGGGGCGGTGCTGCAGACGGTGAATGTCCGCCTGTCCCCGGATCAGATCCGATACACGCTTCAGCAAAGCCGCGCCCGCATCCTGATTATCCATCGCGACTTCGCGCCGCTTGTCGAGGCCATCCGGCATGACCTTCCCGATGTGCGCGACCATGTTGTGATCACGGAGGGAGCCCGCGATGCCTTGCCGGGCTGGGCGGGCGGCTCTTATGAGGATCTGCTGGCGCGTTCGCGGGCTGATTTTCCGTTCGATGAGACGCTCGACGAGAACAATGTCGCGACGACCTTCTACACGACCGGCACGACGGGGCTCCCGAAGGGCGTGTGTTTCACGCATCGCCAGCTCGTTCTGCACAGCCTGTCGGTGGCGGCGGCACTCGGCGCCGATGGCCAGATCGGCTATCGCGATGTCTATATGCCGCTCACGCCCATGTTCCATGTTCATGCATGGGGGTTTCCTTATGTCGCGACGATGCTGGGCCTGACCCAAATTTACCCGGGACGCTACGAGCCGTCTTTGATCGTCGATCTGCACCAACGACACGGCGTTACGCTCTCACACTGCGTGCCGACAGTGCTGCGCATGGTGATGGACACTGCCGACAGCCAAGGGATCAAGTTTGACGGCTGGAAGATGCTGATCGGGGGCTCTGTGCTTTCACCCGATCTGCTGGCGGCGGCGCAGGCTGCCGGGCTGCGGGTTCTTGCCGGCTATGGCATGTCCGAGACCGGTCCGGTTGTGAGCCTGATGCGGGCGTCGGTGCCGCCGGAGAGCGGCCATAGTGCCGCGCGCAGCGGATATCCGATCCCGCTTGTAACGGTCTCCGTTGTCGATGATGCGATGCAGCCGGTTCCCCGCGATGATCGCAGCCATGGCGAACTGGTCGTGCGGTCGCCATGGCTGACGCCGGGCTATGTCGGCGATGCGACGGCCTCCGCGCAGCTATGGCATGGCGGCTGGCTGCACACCCAGGACGTCGCGACGTTGCACGAAGATGGCGCGCTTCAAATAAGGGACCGCATCAAGGATGTGATCAAGAGCGGCGGTGAATGGATCTGTTCGCAGACACTGGAGACGCTCATCCTGGCAGAACCCGACGTCGCGCAGGTCGCCGTCGTCGGCGTTCCCCATCCGCAATGGCAGGAACGCCCCGTGGCATTCATCGTCCCGCGAGCGGGCGCCCGGCCCGACATCACGCGCATTCTGCTGACCGTCGATGCGGCCGTGGAGCGGGGCGAGATCAGTCGTTACGCCAGGCTCGATCACGTCGAGATCGTCGAGGATCTGCCGCTTACCAGCGTTGGCAAGATCGATAAGAAGGCGATCCGGGAATGGTCGCAGTTGGGATGAGCGGATTCTTCGTGATTTCTCAAAGACGCGTCGACGCTGGTACTGGTCCAAGACCAAGGCCCCGCCATATGCGCCGCCTTGTCCGGGGTAAATCGGAGCTGACAAATGGATTCCGTGAGAAGCAGGCTTCCTGATCAAAAGCCATGTCTTAACGGCTGGTCGGTGATGCCGTCGCCGGTCGCGATCGAAGCCTATGCCAAACTGGGCTGGAACAGCGTTACGATCGACATGCAACATGGCTGGTGGGACTATGCCGGTGCTGTCACCGCACTGGCCGTTCTGCAGGGGGCTGCGGTTTTTCCCTTTGTCCGCGTTCCGATAAATGAGCCCGGTGTAATCGGGCGAATGCTCGACGCGGGTGCCATCGGCATCATTTGCCCGATGATCAACTCGGCCGAGGATGCCCGGCGCCTGGTTCGCCATGCGCTCTATCCGCCTCTTGGGGAGCGGTCATCCGGCCCGGTGCGTGGTGCGCCATTCCCGCCGCCGGACAATGACCGGCACCGCGACGCCAATCGGCACCTGATTCTTCTGCCGCAGATCGAGACCCGCGAGGCGGTGGACAATGCCCAGGCGATCATGGACACACCGGGTATCGGCGGCATCTATGTCGGTCCCGGTGATCTGGGCCTCTCGATGGGCCTTCCCGCGATGCTTGACCGGCCGGAACCCGAGCTGCTCGGGATATACGAAACGCTGGCGGCCGCCGCCAAGGTGAGGGGCCAGATCGCCGGTATCCACAATCACAGCGCGGATTATGCCCGGCGGATGGTGCGGCTTGGCTTTGATTTCGTCACGGTTGGCAGCGATCTCGGTCATATGTTGATGAATGGCCTGAGTGATGTCCGCCGGTTTGCGGAGGCCCCGGGCGGGACGGCCTCGTCTGCCTATTGATGCGGGAAAGGACCGTCCCGGCCTAACTGCCTGTGGGCACTCCGGCCAGGAAGCCCGCCAGCATGTCGGCCAGGAGCACGGGTTGCTCCTGCTGCAGCCAATGACCGGCGCCGGCGATGAAATGCGGCGTGAGCGGCCTTGGGGTCAGGCGCGCGCACATCGCTTCGATGGCGCCGGGTGCCTGATAGGCCGCCCAGTCTCCCTCACCGGCGGCAAACAGCGTTGGACATTCGATCTGGCGACCAGCGAACAATCCAAGGCCGCGGGCCATGTCGCCGCGCATCGCACTTCGATACCACTGCATGCCACCCTGGAAGCCGGTCCGTGCAAATTCATCCGCGACAACCGCCAGATCGGCCGCGTCCAGCCATGAACATTTTCTGACCACCTCATCAGCGGGCATGTTCGCGGCGGCGATCTCCGCCATCGTCCGGTTCGTCGGCATGATGTAGTAATCGGGCATGAGGGCAAGCTGTTCTGCGCTCCACCCACCGAGTGGGCGAGGGTGATTGCCTGACCAGTCGGCGCTCTTGTGATGATAATAGCCGCGCAGCATGTCCGACACACCCTGCGGGCATTTCCACATCTCGTGGTTGGCCTGGGGACCGGCGTAATAGAGCAGATAGTGCCGCCGTGGAACGGCAAGTGCCAGAAGCGCTGCATGGATCATGTCGTCTTCCGGCGGCGGTCCGAGGCGCGTGCCCAGCGCGGGCGCTCCAGCAAATGGGGTGCCCAGCAGCGCCAGTCGCCGGAAGAGGTCGGGGCGCACCAATGCGCAGGTGCCCGCGACGAGCGAGCCGAAATCATGGCCGATGACGGCGTCCACACCGTTCAAGCCAAGCGCCCCCAATAGCGCGACCATGTCACCAGCAAGGTTGAGAAGGGAATAGGGCTCGATGGCATCGTCGTAAGAGACCGGATCCGGCGTGGTCCGACCATAGCCGCGCTGATCGGGTGCGATCACATGATAGCCGTGCTCCGCCAGCAGCGGCATGACCCGTCGCCAACAAAAGGCCAACTCAGGGAACCCGTGGAGCAGCAGGATGGTGCCCCTGGGGGCCGATGCGTGCCCGGCCTCCAATAGGTGCATGTGGAGACCGTTCACATTCTCGACGATCCGAGATCTTATACCGGAGGGCAGAACAGCTGGTGACAAGGGACCGATCGCATGCATCGCCATGGTTATCCGTTCTCGTCTTCTGCCCTTGATGTCGGCAGCTTTGTCGGTGACCAATCCAGAAGCCGGCAAGCCGATGCAGCCTATCCACAGCCAAAGCAGAACCTGCCCCGGCATATGCCCGACCGTCACCGCGCCTTCTCGATCTTCTGAATAGGCGGACAGAAGGCCGCGTTCTGTCATCTTTGTTACAAAGAGTTCGACAGCAACCGGCGGCGTGCCAGGAAATTTAGAACGATATGTTCTGGAGCCAGTTCATCCCGGCGTCAGGGTGTTCGCCACGGATCAGCGCATTGAGAAAGGCGCATTCATAATTATAGGCGGCGACAGCGGACTCAATATCGCCGCGTTTCAACGCATCGGCCAACCGGAAATAGTTTTCCATGATGACGATCCGGTGGGGAACGAGCGAGGCATATTGGGCAACGAAACTGATCCAGTGGACGACCTGCAGCCGGCGTGATGCCTCATCCAGCAACTCGGATCCGCAGAAGGCGTTGATGCGACGATGAAACTCCAGCAAGGCCGTCACAATTCGTGCATTTGAATCCGCCGATGGCAACGGCTCCAGCGCAGCACGCGCATGGGCCAACGCCGACTGCAACGCGGGCTGTTCGCGGAGCAGCCGCGCGGCCTTACGTATCCCGATGAGCGTGAGCACGCGGAATACCTCATGCCATTCCTCCGTCTCGCCACGCGACATACCTTTGACCCGGGCACCTTTCTGCGGAAGAAGCTCGATCACGCCTTGGCCGGCAAGCAGGTGAAGGGCCTCGCGCACCGGCACCAGACCGACATCGATCTCCTTGACGATCTTGTTGGCGTTCAGCTTTTGACCCGGCTGATAGCGGCCATTTACCAGGCCCAGCACGATCTCTCGAAGTGCGCGATCCACGCCCGCGCGACCGGTCGGTCGCGCAAGGAATGAGATCATCGTGTCCTGTTCTTGGTCCGCCAACGATTTCCCTTTCCACGTTTGCCTCAGATGCCGTCATAGGAGGTCGTCCGTCTTTGGGAATTTATATATACCTGCGATGAATATGTCGATATGCGCCGAAAAATTCCCTGGACAACAAAAAATTTATAAATAACCATGACGCATGGCACCAATCCACCTGTCATGCGTAATGGGGGAGCATCGATTTTATAGAAGGCTCTGATGCCATAATCTGTGGCGAATGATCCGCAGAAGCCGTTTCACAAGGCGACGATCGAAATGCTCGGTCGCAGGTGCGCCAATTTGTGCAGCCGGGATCGCGCGCCTGATGTCGCGCCTGTCCACTCCGTGGCGGCTCGACAGATCAATGGCGGGTCACATCAGACATTGGTGGAAATGCGGGTTTTCATTGCCGGGTGAAGGGCACGGGGAACGCCTTCACCGACCCTCATGGTGCCATCTCCCGACCGGAGCAACAGACCAGAAACACCACCGGAATTCGAGTAAAGGAACGACCATGGATCTTGATGATCTCTGCTGCGGATCGATTTCGCAAATCGCGCCGCTGATCGAAGACAAGTCGGTCTCGCCCGTCGAGCTGACCGCCGCAATGCTTGAGCGTATCGAGCGGATCAATCCTGATCTTCATGCCTATGTGCATGTTGATGCCGCTGGGGCCTTGCGGGCGGCCGAACTGGCCCAAGCCCGGATTCTTGCCGGCGATTATCTCGGTCCGCTTCATGGCATTCCGCTTGGCATCAAAGACATTTTCGACACGGCGACGATGGTGACCGCGTGCGGCTCCGCCCAGTTACGCGGGCGCATGCCGGAACATGACGCCCATGTCGTTGATCGCTTGAACGCGGCCGGGGCCGTCATGTTGGGCAAGCAGGCGACGGCGGAGTTTGCCTTTATTGGCTACCCGCCCCAGGTCGCGCCCGCACCTGTTAATCCGTGGGCTGCAGACAGGACGCCTGGCATGTCATCGGGGGGATCGGCGGTGGCTGTAGCGGCCTCGCTCTGCTTCGGGGCCTTCGGTTCCGACACAGGCGGCTCGATCCGATTTCCAAGTGCCGTGAATGGTATCGTTGGACTGAAGCCGACCTTCGGCCGGATCAGTCGGCGCGGCGTGCACCCATTCGCCACCACCCTTGATCATGTTGGTCCGTTCGCGCGATCGGTGACGGATGTCGGCCTGCTTTATCAGGCCGTCGCCGGCCACGACAATGGTGATCCCTTCAGCGCGGCAGCCGAGATTGGCGATCCGTTGGCGACGATTTCAGGGAACGTTCGCGGCCTGCGCCTCGGCATTGATGTCCGTTACCTTGAGACTTATGCCGAGCCCGAGATCGTGCAGGCGACGCTGGCTGCCGTCACACGGCTTGAGGAGGCGGGCATGGTGGTGGTGCCCGTCGACCTCTTGAAGATACCAGAGGTTTGTCACCATTGGCTCGGGGTGGCGGGGTCCGAGGCCTTGCAGGCATATGGGCGCGAGCGGTTTCGACAAAATATCGGACTGTTTGGCAGAAACGTGCGCGAACTCATGACCGTTGGTGATCAGACAACCGTGGACGACCTACTGCGTGCCGCGGCCGCGCGTCGTCGGACGAACACCTTATTGGACGTCGCGTTTGAACAGGCTGACTATCTGCTGCTCCCGGGTATCGGATCGCGTGTTCCGCCTCTGGCCATGTTGGCGGTGGAGCCGGAGGTTCCTGCAGAAGCGGTTGCGGCTGCCATCGCTTTCTCCGCGCCATTCAACTTCAGCGGTCATCCGACCCTGTCTCTGCCCAACGGGCTCGACCCGGAAGGACTACCCTACGGTTTGCAACTTGTTGCTCGGCCATTCGACGAAGCGGGTCTTCTCCGGGTCTCTTATGCAGCAGAGCTGAGCGCTCCTAGCTTGCCCCGTCCGCGATGCCTGAACTGATGGTGTGGATGCCCCTTCACCTGGGGATGGTTGGTTTCCAGGTTATGGTTTCCGACTGGCGTCACACTGGAGGTCATGATGGGGGCGACATATTTGCTGGCGATCTGGCCGAATGGCTGGAAGACAAGGGCATGGACCATGTTCGCGGTGCGCCAAACCACCCCCAGACCCAGGGAAAAATCGAACGCTGGCACCAGACCCTGAAGAACCGCATCCTGCTGGAAAACTATTTCCTGCCCGGTGACCTGGAAGCCAGAATCCAGGGTTTCGTCGACCATTACAACCACCGCCGATATCATGAAAGCATCGGCAGCCTGACGCCTGCCGACGTCTATTACGGCCGTGGCTCCGCCATCCTGGAACGGCGGGCCAAAATCAAGAAGCAAACCATCCAGCACAGGCGCTTGTGCCACCAAAGCCAAGCCGCCTAGCATTACAGTTGCGTATTTTTTGAAGTTCTGAATCAATGGGCGACCATGATTCGAAGGATCATGGAATGTCAGGTTCGCTTGAGGACACGCTTGGTTTTTGGTCGGTTTCGTTGCGGTCTGTGAAGGACCGCATCCGGCCATTATTCACGCAGGATCGGGTTGCGGACTCGGCGGGCTTGTTCCTGGACGGGCTGTTGGGAGCAGAACAGCGCAAGACAGGATGGATGCGGGCGGAGGCTGCGGGTGACCCTGGTCCCTGGCGGCAGCAGGCGATCCTGGGTCGTGGCCGGTGGGATGCCGATGCGCTGCGGGATATCGTGCGTGACTATGCGCTGGAGGCGCTGGCCGATGATGACGCGGTGCTGGTGATCGACGAGACGGGTTTCCTGAAACAGGGCAAGGCGTCGTGCGGGGTGGCGCGGCAATATACGGGTTCGGCGGGCAAGATCACCAACTGCCAGATCGGTGTGTTCGCCTGTTATGTGTCCCGGCACAGCCATGCCTTCATCGACCGGGCGCTGTACCTGCCCAAGGCCTGGACCGACGATGCTTTCCGGCTGGCGTCCGCGCATGTCCCGGAGGGCACGGGCTTTGCCACCAAGCCGGCGCTGGCCATGGCGATGATCGAGCGCGCGGTGGCGGCGCAGACACCGTTCGGCTGGGTCGCGGCCGCCAGCGTCTATGGCGTCGGCAGCCTGGAGATGCTCCTGCGCCGGCGGGGCAAGGGCTATGTGCTGGGCGTCAAGGCCGATCACCGGTTCAATTCCTGGGGCAAGCCCAGGCCAGTCGGCGGCACGGCCCAGAGCATCGCCGGGGGGCTGGAACCCAGCGACTGGCAGCGCCTCTCCTGCGGGGAGGGCACAAAGGGACCCCGCCTGCATGACTGGGCCTATCTGGAACTGGCCGACCTGGATGCCGCCGAGTATAGCGACAATCGCACCGGCCCGTGGACCCGCGGCCTGCTGGTCCGGCGGCACATCGCCGATGGCGAACTGGCCTTTTTTACCACCTGGTGCCCGGCGGGCACTGGCATCGAAACCCTGGTCCGGGTCGAAGGCCACCGCTGGGCCATCGAGGATAGTTTCGAGACCGCCAAGAACGAACTCGGCCTCGACCATAACGAAACCCGCTCCTGGCATGGATGGCACCGGCATGTCTCGTTGGTCATGCTCGCCTTTGCCATGCTGGCAACCATCCGACATCACCTGAACCGCCAGACACCCCAAAAAACGCTCCAATGGGCGCGGCGGTGGACACCGCCGCCCCACCCCTGATCCGATGGTCCATGCAGGAGATCAGGCGCATCGCCACCAGGATGGCACAGCGCTAGATCCAGCCTGCCACCATCATCGCATGGTCAATCTGGCGACGCGCCCACCAAGCACACGCAAGGGACGCCCATATCAGAAGAAATACGCAACTGTAATGCTAACATCATCCCGCAACGAGCCAGAGCCTCCGTTCACAAAATCAATCCACTGTCCCATTTGTTTCGACGACGGACAATCCGGGGACGCCAACGACAACCGCATGGGCTTTACCCAACGCGACGGGACACTCAGCGCGACCGCCTATGACGCGCTGAACCGCCCGGTCAGCATCACCCGTCCCGGCCTCCCCATTACCAGCCACGGGCTGGATATCCTGGACCGGGTGGTGGCGGAGAAGGCGGGGGCGGCGACGGTTCGCATCCATGTCTATGATACAGCCGGGCGCAAGCTCTCGGCCGGCGTCAGCCTATCATGCCAAGATATGGGCGTTGTGTGATGCCTTGATCACGGTTTCGGCGGTGTCGGACCGGAACCGGTGCCCATTCTCCTATTGAGCCAATTCCGGCTCAAAGGGAGGATGCCATGGGACGCTCGCAATTCGACCCGGGGGCCAAAGGTCGCCTGCCCTGGAATGCTGGTCGGCGGATCGGTGCCAAGCGCGCCTTGAAGCCACAGCAGGTCTGGGCCATCCGTTTCTGGTTGGACCACCAGCAGCGGGTGCGTGATCGCGCTCTATTTGATCTGGCTATCGACAGCAAGCTGCGCGGATGCGATCTCGTCAAGATGAAGATCGGCGACATCGTGCGCGGTGGAGAAATCCGGTCACGTGCGCTGGTTGTTCAGAAGAAGACAGGTCGGCCGGTCCAGTTCGAACTGTTGGAGACAGCCCGTAAAAGCCTTCAGGCCTGGCTGGAACGTCGGGGCGGGACGATTGCCGATTATGTCTTCCCCAGCCGGGTCGACCATACAAAACCCATCAGCACCCGCCAATATGCGCGCCTCGTTGAAGAATGGGTGATCGGGATCGGCCTGCGCCGCGAGGATTATGGAACCCATTCCCTGCGGCGAACCAAGGCTGCCCTCATCTATAAGCAGACAGGCAACCTGCGCGCTGTACAGATCCTGCTGGGCCACACCAAAATCGAGACAACGGTGCGCTATCTGGGCGTCGATGTCGAAGACGCCCTGCAACTGGCGGAGACAACGGAGATATAGAGGGGGTGTTCAAGGTAAGGGCTTCGGGGCGGGCGGGAATGTCCGGAATCCCGGTGTGGGTGCGAAAACCCGCTCGTCCGCTTCCGGCCCCATTCCAGCCGGAAGGCGAAAAAAAGCCATCGGATTTTGAGGGGGAGTTACCCGATTAGATATTCACGGATAAATTGTCATGCCATCGGTTGAGGCGCGCCCCCGCATCCAACATGACACAGCAAAAGCCCCGTAACCTCAATAGGTTATGGGGCTTTTGTTTTTGGATCCGGTTCCTGGCTATCGCCCGGAATCTATCAAAATCAACAAGTTAGCTACGCAGGTTCAAATCGAGGGTGCCGACACCCGCATCCAACCTGACACTGCCGGCACCCTGTGGTCACGAGTTGGAGCCTCCGGCAAGCCCAGCGCGGTTCAAGCCCCGCGCGCAATACAGGTCTAAGCACAGAACTCCCAGCGTCGTGACGGGGTCACCTCTGATTATGCCCCCGCGGGGCATGGTCGTTGGTCAGGTGTAGGCCACGGCGCTGATTTCGATCAGTTGGTTTGGGAAGACCAGGCTGGGCACGCCGAGACAGGTTCCGGCGACCCGGTGCGTGCCCAGATACTCCTTGAACTGCGCAATGCACTCACCGAAATCCCGCTGCGGGTTCGTCAGATAGATTTCCATATAGGCGATGTTCGATCTGGACACGCCATAGCCGGTCAGCACGCGATCCAGATTCGACAAGGTCTGCCGGGTCTGCGCCTGGATGTCGTCGGGACCGACGAATTCTCCCTGCATGTCGTGGGAGAACTGGCCGGAAATATGAATCGTGCCGTTCACGGCATAGGCCTGGGTAACGCCGAATTCCTTTTCCCAGGAGACGCCGTGATCGAAGGTGCGGACGATGTTGGTCATTGTGTTGTTTCCGTTGGCTTGACAGGCCGCGACAACGCCCAGGGATGGGTGGCGGCTTCCCGGACAGTAAGGGAATATTTGGCGAACGGATTTCCCTACTGATTAGAATTGACGCCACATCGGGCACAACGTCTCTGTCCTTCCATTGATGTCTTGTGTTGCAACATACTGAATAATTTCATTATATGAAAACTCATGAAGTTGGAAAGCTGGGGTGCGGCATGCTACGGGCAAACATGAACGACATCCTGGTCTTCATGGCGGTTGTTGACGCGGGCAGCTTTGTGGCCGGTGGCCGTTCCATGGGGCTGACGCGGTCGGCGGCCGGTAAGGCCGTTGGCCGGTTGGAAGGGCGTCTGGGCATCCGGTTGCTCAACCGGACCACGCGCAGCCTGGCCCTGACCGATGAAGGCCGCGTCCTCTATGACCGGGGGCAGCAGATCCTGTCCGCCATCGACGATGCCGAAGCCAGCGTTGCCAGTCCCGCCGGCACGCCGCGCGGCGTGCTGCGCATGACGGTTCCGGACGCTTTCGGCCGTTTGATCGTGCTGCCCTTGTTGGCGAAGTTCCTGCGCACCTGGCCCGATATCCAGGTGGAGGTGAGTTTCAGCGACAGGGTCGCCGACCTGCTGGAGGATGGCTTCGATCTGGCCGTCCGCATCGGTCTCAACAGCACCGATAACCGGCTGGTCTCCCGCGTCATCGCCAAATACAAGGCCATCCTGTGCGCCAGCCCGGCCTATCTGGCTGCCCGGGGACGGCCTGAATGCCTGGACGATCTGGCGGCGCATGACTGCCTTTATTTCAGCAGCGGATCGCGTCGTCAGGCCTGGCGGTTTCGTGACGCGGACGGTGTCTGGGTGCGTGCGCAAGGGCGAAGCCGGCTGCGACTGGACAGCGGGGAGGCGATCCGCGATGCGGCCCTGGCCGGGTTGGGCATCGGCTTCCTGCCGGATTTCCTGGTGGCCGGCCATCTGGCCGCCGGCAGCCTGTGTCCGGTGCTGCCCGATCTGGAGATGGATGAAGTGTCCATTGTGACCCTCTATCCAACCAAACGCTTCCTGGAACCGCGCGTCCGGCGTTTCATCGACCTGATGGTCGCTGAACTGGGCGGCTGACACCCATCCTTTCAAAACTACGGAGACGATCATGCTGCAAGCCGTCAACCGGCCCGGTGCCCGCCCCAATCCCGCCCATAGTCAGGGCATGGTCGCCACTGGCACCCGCACGCTCTATGTGGCGGGGCAGGTCGGCATCGACGGGGACGGGGGCGCCGCCGACGGGATCGAGGCGCAGACCAGGGCAGCACTGGTCAATGTGGAATCCGTGCTGACGGCCGGCGGCATGGGCATGGCGGATGTCGCCAAGCTGACCGTCTATCTGACGCAGGAGGAGGATATGGCGGGCTTCGTGCGCGCCTTCACCCCCTGCCTGCCATCCCCGCCACCCGCTGGCACGCTGGTTTTCGTCAAGGCCCTGGCCTCGCCCCAGTATCTGGTGGAGATCGAGGCCATTGCCGTGCGGTGAGGATCAACCGGCTTTCTGCGGGCGATCGTGATTGCCGGGGTCGGACAGGCCCCGCAATTCCCGAAGGCTGGGTACGAAGAAGTCGGGCAGCAGGTCGATATCGTCCGTGCCCGGCAGGGCGTAGCCCGACAGATCGGTGCGGCCGTGGGCGCGCAGGACCTCATCATCAATGAAGAAGTTCCCCGTCGTTTCCGTCGCCGGTGCGGTGAGGATCAGGTGCGCGGCGTCGGCCATGATCTCCGGCGAACGCAGGGGGCGGCTATCCTGTGCGGGTTTGAATTCGGTCATGGCGGCGGTGTCGATGGCCGTGCGCGGCCACAGCGCGTTGACGCCGACCCGTCCCCGATATTCCCCCGCCACGCCCAGAACCACCAGGCTCATGGCATATTTGGCCATGCTGTAGGCAACATGGGGACCGAACCAGCGTTCCTCCATGTGCAGGGGTGGGGAGATCGACAGGACATGCGGGTTCGGCGCCCGCAACAGATGCGGCAGGCATTTCTGCGTCACCAGGAAGGTGCCGCGGCCATTCACGCCATGCATCAGGTCAAACCGCTTCATGGGCGTGTCCAGGATGCCGGTCAGTCTGATGGCGCTGGCATTGTTGATGCAGATATCGATGCCGCCAAACCGGTCCACGGTCTGCGCCACGGCCTGTTCCACCTGCGTCTCCTCGCGGATGTCGCACAGCAGGGGCAGGGGCTGGCCGCCGGCGGCGCGGATGGCATCGGCGGCGGTGTGGATGGTGCCGGGCAGGGTGGGATGGGGGTCCGCCGTCTTGGCGGCGATGGCGATGTTGGCGCCGTCGCGTGCGGCCCGTAACGCGATGGCCAGGCCGATGCCGCGCGATCCACCGCTGATGAAAAGCGTCTTGTCCTTCAGGGAACGGGTCATGAAAGCCTCTTGAAGTTGCAAACGATCACCAGCCGCCGGTTTCCAGCCAGGCCTGCGCCATGGCGAACCGGTCCGATCCCCAGAACGCCTCCCCGTCGATGACCAGGGTGGGAGAACCGAAGATGCCGGCGGCCATGGCATCGGCCGTGACGGCCTTGGGGGCATCGCGAAACCCATCGCTTTGAAGAGCATCCACGGCCGCAGCGCGGGGCAGGCCTGTCGAGGCCACGATATCCAGCACCGTTTCGGCGACGGAGATGTCCCGCGCTTGCGCCCAGTGGGCGCGATAGAGTGACAGGACCAGTGCTTCCACCCGGTCGGGCGCCCATGCCCTGGCCCACAGGACGGCACGGGCCGCGTTCAGGGGCGGAAAGCTGAAGCGGGCGTTCGGGGCCAGGGTCAGGCCGTGGTAACGCAATGACCGCCCGATATCGTGCCGCATATATGCCCCCTTGAGCGGGGTTTGCAGAGGCGGCGGCAGGCCCATGGCCTCGATCACGGTCATTTTCAGCAGGATCGGATGCCAACGGACCTCACGGCCAAAGCGGCGGGCCAGGGCGCCGACCTGCTCAGCCCCGATCCAGCCATAGGGGGAGATGAAGTCGAAATAGAATTCCAGCGTCGGGGAAGGCACGCATCACCCGTTCGACAGCAGGTCGCGCAGGACATATTTCTGCACCTTGCCGGAAGCCGTCTGCGGGAAGGCATCCATGAAGTGCCAGCGGCGCGGGACCTTATAGCCGGCCAGCCGTTCGCGGCAGAACGCCTCCAGCCCCGTGGGGTCGGCGGCACCGGGTGCCGTCAGCAGCACGCAGGCCGCCACGCTTTCCCCCATATCCCTGTCCGGCAGGCCGACCACGGCCACGTCGCGGATGGCAGGATGGGTCATCAGCACATCTTCCACCTCGCGCGGATAGATGTTCTCGCCACCCCGGATGATCATGTCGCGCAGGCGGCCCAGAACCCGGCAATAGCCCTGTCCATCCATGCTGCCGATATCACCGGTATGCAGCCAGCCATCGGCGTCGATGGCCGCCGCCGTTGCGTCCGGTGCGTTATGGTATCCGGTCATGATGCCGTAACCCCGTCCGCAGATCTCGCCAGTCGCGCCAAGGGGCACAATATCGCCCGTCTCTGGGTCGATGATCTTCACCTCCGTCTGCGGCAGAGGCCGGCCCACGGTTTCAACCCAGGCGGGGTGGCCATCATCGACCGCCGTATGTGTCAGATAGGGTGATGCCTCCGTCTGGCCGAAACCGATGGCGACCTTCACGCCCAGGATTGTTTCGGCGTCGCGGGCCAGTTCCGGCGGCACCGGCGCCCCACCCAGCGTGACCAGTCGCCAGCTTGACAGGTCGCGGGGGTTTCGGGCCTGTTCCTCCAACATCCGGATCAGCATGGTGGGCACGCAGATCATGGTGGTGCCGCGCTCCTGTTCGAACAGGTCCAGCATCAGGCCGGCATCGAAACCGGGGGCCATCACCTGGGTTCCACCCGTCTGCAGCGCACCTAGCGTGGCCAGCCCGCAACCGGCCGTGTGAAACATCGGCATTGCGTTGATCCAGATGTCGCCCGGCCCGGCCCCGATCGTCTGTGCATAAAGCCTTCCGTTATTGGCAAGCCCGCGATGGGTCAGGCAGGCGCCCTTGGGGAAGCCGGTCGTGCCCGAGGTGTATTGGATCTGGGCCACGGCATCCGGTGACACGGGGGGCAGGGTTCCGTCGGGTGCCGCCGCCAGGAACGCATCCCAGGTCGATAGCGGGATCACATGGCGCAGGCGGGGCAGAGCGGGGCGCACGCTGTCGATCAGATCGCACAGGTCGCGGCCACGATAATGGTCCTGAACGATGATGCCGCTGGCCTGCGACTGTTCCAGCACATAAGCCAGTTCCTGGGCCAGATAGGCTGGGTTGACAGTGACCAACACCAGTCCCGCCAGAGCGGCGCCATATTCGATCAGGGCCCATTCCGGCCGGTTGCCGGCCCAGACCGCCACATGCTGCCCCGGTTCGAAATGCCGGAGCAGGGCGCGCGCCACCCGTTGCGCACCGGCGGCCAGTTCATTGAAGGTCCAGCGCCGCCGCGCGCCCCGGTCGACCTGTCCGTCGATCAATGCCAGGGCATCGCCATAAAGATGGGCGGCACGCAGCAGGGCTTGTCCGACAGGTTCTTCGATCAGGGGCACGGAGGGGTCGGCGGGGCAATAGGAACTGGTCAGCAATCGGCTGCCATCGGGCCGGTCAGGCATGGTGGATCTCCCTTTATCTCAGGGTTCCTGGTCGCTGCCCCTCCTATGCGGGGAAAGTGCCAACGTGTCAAATATGAAATTTTGTGCAAATAATGAAATTTTGATGGATGGCCGTTGCCTGATTCTGGAATCCAGATATTTCATTATCTGCACATGATACAGATATTGACGCGACGGCCGTGGGGCCGGATAGTGGCCACAACAACAAGCGGCGGCGATGACCGCCCGCGATCGGAGGACGTAATGAACAAGGGGAAGCAGTTGGCTGCCGGCGATCGCCGGCGGGTGAGCCCGGTTGCTGTCGGCACGATGCTGGGTCTGGTGCTGCCCATGTTGGCGCAGGCGCAGCAGCCGGCCGAACAGACCGGCAATGAACCCGAACTGCTGGAAATCGTGGTTACCGCCCAGAAGCGTGAACAGCGGCTGCAGGATGTCGGCCTGACCGTCACCGCCTTCGATGGGGACCTGCTGGCCAGCCAGGGGGTGAACGCGGTCACCGATCTGGCCAAGATGGTGCCTGGCCTGGACGTGACGCCCAGCCCCAGCGGTTCCCCGGTCTATACGCTGCGCGGCGTCGGCTTTTTCGAAAGCTCGCTGAGTTCGGCCCCCGATGTGGCGATCTATCTGGATCAGGTGCCGCTGGCCATTCCGGCCTTTTCCGCCCTGACCGCGTTCGATCTGGAGCGGGTGGAGGTGCTGAAGGGACCGCAGGGCACGCTGTTCGGCACCAACGCCACCGGCGGGGCCATCAACCTGATCGCCGCCAAGCCCACGCGACAGGCCCAGGGCGGCATCAAGGCCGAATATGGCCGCTTCAACACCGTCCGCCTGGACAGTTTTGTCAGCGGGCCGATCACGGATGATCTGAACGGCCGCGTGGCGGTGAAGCTGAACCGCGGCGATGCCTGGCAGCGCAGCTACACCCGCGACGATACGATGGGTGAACTGGATGATGCGGCGGGGCGGATGCTGCTGGATTGGCAGGCGTCGGATGCGCTGCGGGTTGAACTGAACCTGAATGGCTGGTTGAACCGGTCCGACCCGCAGGCACCGCAACTGGCACGCAAGACCCTGCCGTCCGATCTGCAAGCACCCATCGGGTCTTCCGGCTTCGGCGGGACGGTGACGGCGGCGCTGCCACTGCTGGCGTTGCCGGCCGCCCCGCGTGACGCCCGTGCCGCCAACTGGTCACCCGACTATCGCCCCTATCGCGATGATCGTTTCTATCAGGCCGCGCTGAATATCAGTTACGACCTGACCGAAGATATCAGCCTGACCGCCCTGACCGGGTACAGCGACCTGCGGCAGCGCAAGGCGTCATCCTATTCCGGGACCGATCTGCCGGCCTTTGATCAGGCGTCGAATAATGCCGATGCCGATGACGTCAGCCAGGAATTGCGCCTGGCCAGTACCGATGCGGGCGCGACCCTGCGCTGGATGGTCGGCGCCAATTACCAGCGGACGGGCAGTTACGAGAATATCGACGCCATCTACCCGCAGGCATCGACCGGTACGCGCGACGGCTTCTCCGCCAACAGCTTCGACAGCCGGCAGGTTTTCAAGCAATGGGCGGCCTTCGGCAATCTGGAATATGATGTCGCGGACGACCTGACGCTGAAGGCCGGCATCCGTTATTCCGACAGCAAGCGCACGGCCGTCAACCGCGCCTATGACACGCCGGGCTATGTGGAGCCCAACCCGAACAGTCCCGGCCTGACGCGGTTCTTCAACATCGTGATGCCGGCCGTCTACGTCCCGATCTTCTGTCCGGGCGTGACGTTCACTCCCGTGGTGCCGGGCCAGTCCATCTCCATCAACCCGGATACCTGTGTGTCGGGCGACTATCACGGCACCTTGAAGGAAGACAATCTGCCCTGGAGCCTGGGTCTGGATTTCAAGCCGACGGATGGCCTGCTGCTTTATGCCAACGCCTCGCGCGGGTTCAAGGGCGGGGCCTTCCCCATCGCCAATGGCGCATCGCAGGAACAATATTATCCGGTGCCGCAGGAAAAGCTGACAGCCTATGAAATGGGCTTCAAGTCGACCGTGGTGGACCGTCGTATCATGCTGAACGGTGCCGCCTTCTATTACGATTATGCCAACAAGCAGACGCGCGGCAAGACCGTCGATCCGTTGTTCGGCGCCCTGGAACAACTGGTCAGCATTCCCAAGTCACGGACCTATGGTGCTGAACTGGAACTGACCACCGTGCCCACCCGGGGGCTGACGTTGCGCACCGCCGTCACCTGGCTGGATGCCAAGATCAAGACCTATGACGGGATCGTCGGGGCCAATAATGTCGGCGGATTGCTGTTCCCCACGCGGGCGTCGTTCGCGGGCACGACCCTGCCTTTCGCCCCGGAACTGGCCCTGGCAGTCAGCGCGGATTATGAATTCCCCCTGGATGACCAGCGTGACGCCTTTCTGGGTGCCAGCCTGCGGGCACAGAGCAAAAGCTACGGCTCCCCGCAATTGTCGGCGCAGGATCGGGCGGACGCGCGCATTGACGGTTATGCGACGCTGGACCTGCGCGCCGGTCTGAAGGCGGCGGACGACAGTTGGACAGTCTCCGTCTGGGGCCGCAACGTCACCAACACCTTCTACTGGACCAACAGCCTGCGGGCCTTCGACACCATCGTGCGCTACACCGGGCGCCCGGCCGAATATGGTGTCACACTGGGCTACAATTTCTAAAAAACCGGCGAGGGAGAAGACGACATGGCGAGCGCACGTGGCATTCCGGTGCGGGACACCATCCTGTGGGTCGAGGATACGGCGGAAGCGGACCTGCCCGTGATCTTCTGCCTGCATTCGCTGTGGCTGGACGGGTCGATGTTCGACGCGCTGGTCACGGCGGCGGCGGGACGGTTCCGTGTTGTCCGCCCGGATTTCCGGGGGCAGGGCAGCAGCGCCCCGCACACAGGCGATGTGGTCGACATGGATTGCTGTGCCGACGATATGAACGCCCTGATCGACATGCTGGGTCTGCGGGCGGTTCATCTGGCAGCCGCGTCGATGGGCGGTGATGTGGCGGTACGCATGATCGCCCGGCGGCCGGACCTGTTCGCGTCGCTGGCCATGCTGGGATCGTCGGTCCGCGACGAACCGCCGGACCAGCTGGCACATTTCACCACCTTTCTGGAAGGGGCGCGGCGGACCGGCTTTATCGGTGAGAGCCTGGAAGTGCTGATGTCCATCATGTTCGGCGCCACGACGCGGGGGCGGGCGGAGGCGCAGCCGATGCTGACACCCTGGCGCAACAAGCTGGAACTGACGCCGGCATCGCGCTGGCCGGCGCTGATGGGGGTGCTGAACCGTTCCAGTGCTGTCAGCCTGCTGCCGGATATCCGCTTGCCGACCTTGGTCATTTCAGGCGCGGAGGATATTGCCCGTCCGCCGGATTGGGGGCGGGAGGTGGCTGACGGCATTCCCGGCGGTGAACAGATCGTGCTGGAGGGGGTGGGCCACACCCCCATCCTGGAAGCCCCTGACACCGTCATTCCCCTGGCCCTCCGCTTTTTTGCGGATGCGACCGCCCGATAGGAGTGGGTTCGATGATCTTCGATGGCAACTATACGATGACCATCGCCGGCAGGCCGGTGGTCAGTGACAAGACCCTGCCCGTGGTCAATCCCGCGACTGAGCAGGTGATCGCCCATGTCCCCGATGCCAGCCGGGCCCAACTGGATGCAGCCGTGGAGGCTGCGCGCGCGGCGTTTCCCGCCTGGTCCGCCCGCCCCATGGCGGAGCGGCAGGCATTGGTGGCGGCCATCGGCGACTGTCTGTTGGCCAGCAAGGACGCTTTCTCGGCCCTGCTGACGGCGGAGCAGGGCCGTCCACGGGCGGGCTGCGACTGGGAAGTTGCGACCTGTGCCGATTGGTGCCACGCCGTTTCCACCTTCACCCTGCCGGTGGAGGTGCGGGAGGAAGCGGGAAGGCGGGTGGAAATCCGCCATACGCCGCTGGGTGTCGTGGGCGCCATCACGCCCTGGAATGCGCCCATCCTGATGGCCATCTGGAAAATGGCGCCGGCCCTGCTGGCGGGCAATACGCTGGTCCTGAAGCCGTCACCCTATACACCGCTGACGACGCTGCGTCTGGGGGAACTGTTGCGTGATGTGCTGCCGCCCGGTGTCGTCAATATCGTCACCGGCGGCAACGATCTGGGCCAGTGGATCACCGACCATCCGGGCATCGCCAAGGTCTCCTTCACCGGATCGACGGCGACGGGCAAGCGCGTGATGGAAAGTGCCGCTCGCACCCTGAAGCGCGTGACCCTGGAAATGGGTGGCAATGATGCCGGCATCGTCCTGCCGGATGTCGATCCCAAGGCCGTGGCGCCCGCCCTGTTCTGGGGCGCCTTTTTCAACAGCGCCCAGGTCTGTGTCGCCATCAAGCGTCTTTATATCCATGCCGATATCTATGATGATGTGGCGCGAGAGCTGGTGGACTATGCCCGGACCATCCGCATCGGCGACGGGTCGATGCAGGGCAGCGACCTGGGGCCCGTGCAGAACCGCATGCAGTTCGACAAGGTGAGCAGCCTGATCGAACAGACCAAGGCGGAAGGCCACCGTTTCCTGATCGGTGGCGAGGTGCCGGAGGGGCCGGGCTATTTCATACCCGTCACCATCGTGGACAATCCGCCGGAGGATGCGCGGGTGGTGACGGAAGAGGCGTTCGGCCCCATCCTGCCGCTGCTGAAATATGATGATATCGAGGATGTGATCCGCCGCGCCAATGACAGCGAGAGCGGCCTGGGCGGGTCCGTCTGGTCCAACGATATCGATCAGGCCCGCCGCATCGGCGAGCGGTTGCAGACAGGGACCGTCTGGATCAACGAGATGTTCGCCTTTTCCCCACATGCGCCCTTCGGCGGGCATAAGCAATCGGGCGTGGGCGTGGAACATGGCATGGCCGGCCTGCTGGAATTCACCAATATCCAGACCATCACCAGCCGGCCGCTGGCTGCTGCTGCCGGCTGAGGAGACATTGAGATGTGCAACATCTGTACGCCCGAAATCGGCGAGCTTTTGAAAGACGCACCCAAGAACTGGGGCAAATGGGGGCCGGAGGATGAGGTCGGGTCCCTGAATTACTTAGGCGCGCCCCAGGTTCTGGCGGCCATGGCATCGGTGCGGTCGGGCAAGCTGTTCACCTTGCAGGTGCCCATGGCCGACCCCAAGGGCGACCCCGTCTGGCCCGGCCGGCGGGGGGCCGAACGGTATCAGATCATCGACGAGGGGCATTGGATCGGCGGCAAGGGCCCGCAATTCCCCGGCGGCCAGCATTATGCCGATGACGCCATCTCCGCCTATCTGCAAGGGTCCACGCAATATGACGCACTGGGCCATGTCTGGTACGACGGGCAGCTTTATAACGGCTATGACGCCAAAACCACCATCGGCGGCTTGCAGAAGGCCAGCGTTCAGGCCATCGCCGAACGGGGCGTGGTGGGGCGCGCCGTGCTGCTGGACATCGCGCGGCTGCGCGGCAAACCCTATCTGGACAAGGGCGAGACCTTCAGCCACCTGGATGTGCTGGCGGCGGCGGCCGCGCAGAAGGTGGAAATCCGCAAGCGCGATATCATCGTCATCCGCACCGGCTTCATTGAATCCTATTACAGCGCCGGGGCCAGCGCCTTCTTTGCCGATTTTGTGGAACCGGGCCTGACCTATTCCCCGGAACTGGTACATTGGTTTCACGAGATGGAAATCCCTAATCTGGTCACCGACACCATGGCGAACGAGGTGACCCTGGACCCGGTCAGCGGCGTGATGCTGCCGCTGCACGGCGCGTTGATGCGGAACCTGGGCGTGGCCTTCACCGAGCTGTGCAACCTGTCAAAGCTGGCCGCCGACTGCGCCGAGGATGGGCAGTATGATTTCCTCTATGTGGCGGCGCCGCTGAAAATCGTCCAGGGCACGGGCGCGCCCGTCAATCCTGTCGCCATCAAGTAGAATTTTCCCAAAAGGAAGCATCATGCCCGATAAGGATATGGAGCGGCCCGTCGCCATCGTGACGGGCGGGTTGCAGGGGCTTGGCCTGGGGATCGCCCAGGCGCTGATCGGCGGCGGCTTCCATGTCGCTATCATCGACCTGCCGGACAATCCGGTGCTGCCCGATGCGCTGGCATCAGCGGCCTGCCGCTATTACCCGATGGATATCGCGCAGATCGATCGGCACCAGCCCGTCCTGGATGCCGTCGCGGCGGATTTCGGCCGGCTGGACTGTCTGGTCAATAATGCCGGGATTGCGGCGCGGCCCCTGACCGACATTCTGGACCTGGATGCCGCCGCTTTCGACCGGTCGGTGGAGGTGAACCTGCGGGGCACCTTCTTCCTGACCCAGGCCTTCGCCAACCGGCTGCTGGCATCCGGTCCGGCCGATGCCGGCAGCTACCGCTCCATCATCACCATCACCTCCATCGCGTCGGAGATCGTGTTCACCGACCGCTCGCAATATTGCGTGACGAAATCGGCCCTTTCGATGATGACCGGCCTGTTCGCGGCCCGGTTGGCGGCGGACGGCATCCATGTGCATGAGGTGCGGCCGGGCCTGATGCGCACGCCGATGACAGCCAAGGTCGGCAGCGACACCATCGAACGGCTGCTGGCCAGCGGGCGCGTGCCGATTCCCCGCTGGGGAGAGGTAGAGGATGTGGGACGCACGGTCCTGTCGCTGGCGTCCGGCGCGCTTCCCTATATGACGGGACAGCCCATCTGGGTGGCGGGTGGCCTGAATGTTCCCCGTCTTCTCTAAGCGGCTTGCGTTCGACAGCCTGCTTCCGATACGCCATTCCAAGCGAATATGTTTTGATTTATGTAGGTCGCATGGAAAACGGCTACACCCTTCAGACTGTCGAACGCGCGCTCTCCTTTCTGGAGTTCGTCGCCGCCGCGCCGCAACCGCCCAGCATCCGCGACGTGTCCAAGGCGCTGAAGCTGAACATCACCACCTGCTACCACCTTCTGCGCACCCTGATGGCCCGTGGCTATATCGAGCGCAATGACGATGGCGGACTGGAACTGGGTGACGGGATCGGCATGCTGGCCCGCGGTTACCGTCGGTCGCAGAGCACGGAGCAATCCCTGTCTGATATCGTCCGCCGCCTGTCGGCGCAGACCCTGGAGACCTCGTTCCTGTCCTTGCGCGATGGCAACAATGTCGTCCTGAAGGTACTGGTTGAAGGCACGCAGAAGTTGCGCGTATCGGGCCTTTATGTGGGCCTGAAGGGGTTTGAATATCGTCGCGCGTCGGGAAAGGCGGTGTTGGCGCACCTGGACGACGCAGCGCGGGAAGCCATGCTGGCAGAAGCCCTGACCCCGCTGCCGGAACGTCAACGCAAGAGCGTTGTGAAGGCGCTGGAAAAGGAACTGCCGCAGATCCGGGTGCGGGGCTGGTCCGCCGATGACGGGCAGACGGAGGATGGGATCGTCGCCGTGGGCGCCCCGGTCTTTGATGCGGCCGGTACCGTGCTGGGCGCGGTGGGCATTGTCACTCCCACCTTCCGCATGGACAAGTCGCGCGAGGCTTTCACCGATGCCGTGATGTCGGCGGCGGCGGAGGCAACCCGGCTTCTGGTCGAAAAGACCTGACGCCCGGCCGGCACGGCGCCGGCCGGACGCCCTTTCATCGCGGCGATGGCAGCAGGCTGTCCAGGAACCGGGTGGCACTGTCCAGCGCCTGACCCGCTTGCGGCAGGATGTCCGTGAACATCGGCCAGACATGGAACATTTCCGGCCAGACCTCCAGCGCGATGCGCACCTGGTTTTCCGCCAGATGGGCGGCCAGTTGGAACGCGTCGCTCAACATCACCTCGCTTTCGCCGACCTGGATCATGACGGGCGGCAGGCCCCGAACATCGGCGAAGACGGGGGAAGCATCCGGATCATCGGCGGGCGTGGTGCCCAGGGCGCAGCGGGCCATCAGCAGCAAGATCTCCCGGTTGCACAGCGGATCGATGCCGTCACGAGTGGTGTAGGACACGCCCGTCATTTCCAGGTTCGCCCAGGGGGAGATGGCCACGCCGCCGGCGGGCAGGGCCAGACCCAGGCCGCGCGCCCGCACCATGCTGGACACGACCATGGCACCGCCGGCAGAATCGCCGGAGATGACGATATTGTCAGCACCCCCTTCCTGCGCTACCAGCCAGCGCCAGGCCGCGACGACATCGTCCAGGCTGGCCGGAAAGGGATGGTCGGGGGCCAGCCGGTAATCGGGCAGGAAAACCCGTGCGCCCAGCCGCTGCGCATAATGGCCGGCAATGCCCAGATAGCCGGACGGCCCGCCACTGATATAGCCGCCACCATGGATATAGAATAGCACGCGACCGCCGCGCGCCTTGTCCGGCGTGACCAGCATGCCCGGCACGCCGCCCATATCCACCGCGGTGCTGACAATCCCGGCGGGCGGCCGGTTGCGGGCCAGTTCACGATTGTAGTCGGCGCGGATGTCCACCAGCGGCCGTTCCGGCGTCTCCCCCAGCAGCAGGGGGGCGAGTTGCATGGCCGCCTGTTTCCAGTCTTCCAGTCGTTGCAGCATGATCTCGCTGAGCGGCATGTCGTTTCCTCCTGTTCAGGTGCCGGACGTTGCCGGCGTGGCGATGGCGGTGTAACGGGTGGTCAGATATTCATCGATGCCTTCCGTCCCGCCTTCGCGGCCCAGGCCCGATTGTTTGATCCCGCCGAACGGGGCGGCCGGATCGGAGAGGATGCCGGTATTGATGCCCAGCATACCCGTTTCCACCCCGCCCTGAAGGCGTATCACCCGGTCCAGGTCGCGGGTGCAGGCATAGGCGGCAAGGCCATAGCCGCTGTCATTGGCCATGGCGAGGGCATCTGCCTCCGTGGTGAATATCTGAATGGGCGCCACGGGGCCGAAGATTTCCTGATGCAGGAGGGGCGCATCGGCCGGAACCTGCGTCAGGATCGTCGGGGGATAATAATAGCCGTGGCCCGCCGGCATCTTTCCACCCAGCACAAGCCTGGCCCCCCGCGCGGCCGCATCCTGGACCAGCCCGTGCGTATTGGCTCTGGCTGCCGCCCCGATCATCGGCCCGAGATTGTCTGCGGACAGCGCGGCAAAGCGCTGGACCAGCCGCTCGGTGAAGGGGGCGGCGATACCGTCCTGGACCAGGAAGCGGTTCGCCGCCGTGCAGGCCTGACCCAGATTACGCAGTTTCGCCTGCACGGCGCTGTCCACGGCCCGGTCCAGGTCGGCATCGTCGAAGACGATGAACGGATTGTTGCCGCCCAGTTCCATGGAGGTGCGCAGGATGCTTGCCGCCGCCCCTGCCAGGAGCAGGCGGCCGACGCGCGTGGACCCGGTGAAGGACAGTTTGCGCAACCGCTTGTCGGCCAGCAGGGTGCCCACGACGATATCCGCGCGGGTCGTGGTGATCAGGTTCAGCACGCCTTGGGGCAGGGCGATCTCCTGCATCAAACGGCAGAATAGGATTGCGGTCAGCGGTGTCTGTTCCGCCGGTTTCAGGACCATTGTGCAGCCGGCGGCCAGCGCCGGCCCGACCTTGCGGGTGATCATCGCCAGCGGAAAATTCCAGGGCGTGATCAGCAGGCAGGGGCCGACCGGCCAGCGGCTGATGATCTGCCGCGACCCGCCACCCGGTGCCTGCTGCTCCCGGCCATGGATGCGCACGGCCTCCTCGGCAAACCAGCGCAGGAAGCCGGCGGCATAATCGACCTCCGCCTGCGCTTCTGCCTGTGGCTTTCCCGTTTCCAGGCTGATGACCCGTGTGAACCGGTCCCGGTCGGCACACAGCCCTTCATAGGCCCGGTGCAACAGGTCCGCGCGCTGCCGGGGCGGCAGTGCCGCCCATGGGGCCTGTGCGCGGCAGGCGGCATCCAGGGCGGCGGTCGCATCCGCCGCATGGGCATCGGCCACCTGCGCGATCTCCTTCCCCGTTGCCGGGTTCTCTACTGTGATGCGGCGATTGTCCGCCGCATCGCGCCAGTCCCCATCAATCAGCAAGCGCAGGGGCAGACAAGACAGATCATCATGGGAATGTCGATGTCCCGGCATGGCGATCACGCACCCTGTCGGCGGGCGGCCGCGTGCGGTCCGGCGGGGATGCCCAGACATGCGTCCTGTCCATCGAAAATGCGCAAGGGCGCGAAGGCGTCGGCATCGCTGATCACCTCCAGCACCGTTACCTCATCGGATGCCAGCGCCAGTTCCAGGGCGGGACCGAAGGCGTTGGGATCATCGATCCGGTGCCCCTGCGCGCCGACCGACCGCGCCACCGCGGCGTGATCGACCTCCACGAAACGGATGCCCGTCGTGCTGCGCCCGAAGCCCAGATTCTCTCCATGCCGCTGCATGGCCAGTTGCGAGTTGTTCAGGACGATCAGGGTCAGCGCGATGCCTTCACGCACCGCCATTTCCAATTCGCCCCAGACATGGGCAAAGCCGCCATCGCCGACCAGACCCACAACCCGCGCGCCGGGCCGGGCCAGTTTTGCCCCCATGGCGAAGGGCAGTCCCCAGCCAAGCCCGGCCAGACCGCGCGGCGTCAGGAAACGCTGCCCCGCGCGGCGTGCCGTCAGGTATCCCGTGACCCAGACGGAGGAGTAGCTGGCATCGGCCACGACGATATCGTCCGGCCCGATCAGGCTGTCCAGGTCCCCCATCAGGCGCTGTGGCAGGATCGGTTGGGTATCAGCCTGCAATTGCGGTGCGATGGCGTCGCTGCGCCGGTGCCGTGCCGCCGCGATTTCCGCCATCAGCGCACCCGCCCCGTCCCGCCGCTTGGTCAGGTCCTGCCGCTGCAGGGCTGCTGTCAGGTCCAGGATGGCGGCGCGGGCGTCGCCCACCAGACGCAGCGCCTCATAATTGCGCCCCACCTCGGTCCCGTCGATATCGATATGGATATAGGAAGCGCCGGGCGCTGTCAGGCTCCAGGCATCTGTACCATTCTCGTTGGTCCGGGTGCCGATCAGCAGCACCACATCCGCCTTGGCGATCAGATCCCGGTGCGCGGATGCCGGGCCGTTGCGCCCCAGCAGGTTGGCAGCGACGCCCAGCGACAGCGGGCCGGTTTCATCCACCGCACCCTTGCCCATGTTGGTGGTCGCCACGGGCAGGCAGCCTGTGCTGATCAGGCGGTCCAGCGCGTCCACCGCCTGTGCCGTATGGACGCCGCCACCGACGATCACCAGCGGCGACCTGGCATTGGCCAGCAGTTCGGCTGCCCGTTCAATGCTTTCCATATCGGGGCGCGGACGGTCCAAGGGGAAGAGGCCCAAGTCCTGCCTGCGTGCGACATCCGGCGCCCGTGACGGCTGCTGAAGCATGTCCTTGGCCAGCAGCAGGACGACGGGACCGGGGCGCCCGCTATTGGCGGCGATCATGGCCAGATCGATATAGTCGGCGGCCCGGTCGGGATCGTCCAGCCGGCGAACCCATTTCGCAACCCCGGCGAACAGCGCGAAATGGTCCAGTTCCTGAAAGGCGTTGCGGTCGCGTTGGGAGGCCGGAACCTCCTGCACCAGCACCAGCATCGGGATGGATGCTTTCAGCGCCTCTGCCATCGGCGCCACCATCAGGGCGGCGGCGGGGCCGTTTTGCGCCGCGACCACGCCAATCCGGTTTGAAACGCGCGCATAGGCGTCGGCCATGGCGCCGGCGGCATTCTCCGTCCGGTACAGAAGCTGGCGGATGCCGGCATCCTCGGCTGCCAGCATCAGCGCAGTCGGATTGCTCTGCCCGAAAATGAACTCGACGCCGTGGCGCACAAGGGCGGAAGCGACGGCTTCCGCGACAGTAACTGGCATTGGGATGTCTCCGTTTCATCGGCCATTTGGTGACTTCGCCCCGTCGTGAGTGTCCACGGCAGCCTGACGACGGACTGGTCAGGAAAGGGGAGGTCAGGGATCGAGGCCGTTGCGATTTCAAATATCAAAACAGTTTCGTTATTTGACATGTTTTCGAATGCTTGTAAAGCCGCTGCGGTCAAGATTTTCAGACGGGTGACCGCTCTTTCCTCATTCACGAAACGGGATCGACACAGTGGCGAACCATGAGCGTCGTGTCAAAATCACTTAATAATATCAATGAATTGAAAGATTCATCGTCGGCTGCTGATTGCGGGTCCAGGTGCTGGGAAGCGGAAAAATCGCATTTCGATATTTTACATACTAACAAATAATGAAATTATCTGACGGAACGGCGGGCGGCTCTGCCCACCGCAAAAATCACAAGCAAATGATGTCTCGGGAGGGAACATGTCTATGCGGCATTGTAATGTTGCCAGCCGCACCGCCTTGCTGGCGGTGCTGGGCCTGTCCGGCGCCATGTCGGGCGTTGCGATGGCGGCTGAGGAGCAGGCGCTTCAGTTGGACGAAATCATCGTGACGGCGCAGAAGCGCGGCGAGAATATCCAGGAAGTGCCGATCTCCATCACGGCCCTGGGGGGTGAGGCGCTGGAGATGCAGGGCGTGCGCAACGGCCTGGACCTGACCCGGTCGGTGCCTGGTCTGCAGATCAACAATCTGTTCCAGTCTTCCAACCCGACCATCTTCCTGCGTGGCGTCGGTGTGAACGATTATAATGCCGCCTCTTCCGGCGCGGTCGGCGTGACGGTGGACGATGTTTTCCTGAATTCCGGTGTCGGCCAGTTGTTCGCCGTGTTCGATGTGGACAGGGTCGAAGTGCTGAAGGGACCACAGGGCACGCTTTATGGACGCAACACCACGGGCGGTGTCATCAATTACACGACTCGGCGGCCGACCTTCGCCCCGGATTTTTCCGCGTCCGTCACGGCGGGCCGGTTCAACCAGATCTTCTTCGATGCGGCCGGCGGTGGCGCCCTGATTGACGATACGCTGGCGGCACGGGCATCGCTGACGGTGAAGCGGCGCGATGGCTGGGCCACGAACCTGCAGGACAGCCGCGACATCAACGGTATCGAGACCTATGCGGGCCGCCTGCAATTCATGCTGACGCCTTCCGCCGATCTGGAAATCCATAACAAGATCGAAGGGGGCAAAAGCAAGTCCTCGGCGTTGGGACACCAATCCATGGGCACTGTCAATGCCCGCACAGGCAAGCCTTGCACCGGTGAGGAAATCCTGGCGCGCACGACTTGCGCGAACCCCATCACCCGCTACATCGCCAACCAGGATATCGATGCGCTGAACACCAACGTCCTGGACAATTACGAGAAGCTGGACAATTTCGCCGACCGGCTGTCGGTGATCCATGATGGTGATGATGTGAACGTCACCTCCATCACTGCCTATGTCTATAATAAGCGTGATTTGAATCAGGACATCGATTATTCCCCCTATGCCGTGGCCGAACTGCCGCTATGGAAGGAGAGCTCGCGTCAGGTCAGCCA
This sequence comes from Niveispirillum fermenti, assembly GCF_048066175.1. GTDB lineage: Bacteria > Pseudomonadota > Alphaproteobacteria > Azospirillales > Azospirillaceae > Niveispirillum > Niveispirillum fermenti. The sequence continues at coordinate 36,890 of NZ_JBLTXA010000027.1, forward strand.
GGAACTGCGCTTCACCTCCAATGGTGAAGGTCCGTTCAAATGGGTCGCCGGGCTTTATTACCTGCAGGAAGAACTGTCCAGCCTGACCAATCTCAGTGCATTGCGGGAACTGAACCCCGACCGCACCAAACCTTATTTCAATCCCGCCAATTCGGTCCTGACGGTGGAACGCGTCTTTACGCAGCGAACCAGCAGCAAGGCAATTTTCGCGCAGGCCGATTATGAACTGACGGACAAGCTGACGGCGACCGCCGGCCTGCGTTACACGGATGACCGCAAGAAACTGAGCTTCATCACCTATGGCGGCCCCGTAAACCCGGATACCAGTTCACGGGCCCGGTTGCGGGATCGGCTGGTCGGCTTTGTCGATGCCAATCCGTCCAACCTGACCATCGACCTGCCCAGCCGCACCGTCACCGACCTGAAGAAGCCCACCTGGCGTTTGGCGCTGGCTTATGAACTGAACGATGAAACCAATCTCTACTCCAGCTATTCACGCGGGGTGCGGGCCGGTGGCTATAATACCGGCGCCCTGTTTAGCGGGATCGAGTTCAACGCCGTGGATTCCGAAAGCATCGATGCATACGAGGCCGGGCTGAAGACCGACCTGATGGATCGCCGCGTCCGCCTCAACATGGCCGGCTTCTATTATGATTATCGTAACTTGCAGGTCTTCAGCCTGGAGCCGAACCCGGCAGGCGGCGTGCCCTTGCAACGTTTACAGAATGCCGACGCCGACATCTATGGTGCCGAGATCGAAATCCAGGCCCGGCCGGTACAGGGGCTCGACCTTGCGTTCGGCGCCGCCTATGTCCATGCCACCTACACGAATTTTATCGATCCGATCCGGGGCAACTTCAAGGGCAACACCCTGGATAAGGCGCCGCGCCTGCAGATGAACGGCAGCGCCACTTACAGCGCTGATCTGGGCCCGGACTGGACAGGCCGGCTAGGGGCCGACTTCTCCTACCAGTCCAAGGTCAATTTCAGCGCGACCAATCAGGCGCCGATGGTTGGCGACCGGCATGGCGAGGTCAATCTACATGTCGGCATGGCCCACAGTTCGGGCATCGATTTCACGCTGTTCGTGCGGAATGTGGCGGACAAACGCTATCTGACCGACATGAACGACTTGTCGAGCCTGGGTTTCTACTTCCCCGTCTACAACGAGCCCCGCACCTATGGTCTGACGGTTCGCTACAAGCTGTGATTGGCCGGACGGTGACTGATTTGAGTGGAGGCAAGCTTCCCGATCCGGTGATGAAATAATTAATCAGATAATCACCGAAAAGTTGTCATACCATCGGTCGAGGCGAGCCCCCGCATCCAAGGCCAAACCCCTGAAGGACAACGTCTTTCAGGGGTTTTTGCTGTCTGGCCCAAACATCCGCCAAAACCCCGCAGGTAACATATAGGTAACAACAGAGAGTGAATTTGGGCGTAGGGAACGGCGATCCCGCACTTCCAGACGTATTAGCGCCAGGAGCTTTTGTCCCCGGTTCGGTCAGATGGCCTGCCAACGTGAGCCGTGCTGGCCCTCGTTATCCAGAACCAGCCGCACCGCGCGTTCGCGCACCTCAGAGAAAACTTGTTCGTCGTCTTGCTCATGATGCTCCATCCTACTCAAGAGTTGGAGCCTCCGGCAAACACGGCGCGGTTCAGATCGTCGAGGTCGTGACCGAAAACGGACGAACGTGTCCCGGCCCATTGAAAGGGTGGTTCAGAAGGTACCGGCCAACCGTCAGCGGGCGACGGCATAGCCCTGCATGCCGCGCGGGTTGGCGGCCGCGCGGATGATCTGATCGTCGCCGTCGCGATCAAAGGCGCAAGCGGAAAGCCGGCCTTCCGACCAGTCGCCGCCGACCGTCACCGCATGCCCCCGGCGTCGTAGTTCCTGAAGCGTATGCTGCGGATAGCGTCCTTCGACGATCAAGGTCCCCAATGCCGCTTCGCGCGGCCAGAAGCTGGCCAGCATATGGTCGGTGTGGAAGGCCGGGGTCTCGATCGCCGCCTGCAGAGGCAAGCCGCAATGCCGATGATAGAGCCATAGCAGCAGCGACCATTGGTCCTGCTGGTCGCCGCCGGGTGTTCCGAACGCGAGATAGGGCCGTCCGTGCCGAAACGCCATTGAGGGGGTAAGTGTGGTACGCGGGCGCCGCCCCGGGCGCAGGCTGCTGGCCAGACCCGGTTGCAACCAGAACATCTGCATGCGGGTGCCAAGCGGAAATCCCAGCGCCGGAACCACGGGGCTGGACTGAAGCCAGCCACCCGACGGTGTGGCCGAAACCATGTTACCCCAGCGATCGACCACATCCACATGGCATGTATCGCCCGTTAGTCGGGGGCCGTCCTCGGCTGGGAGCCTGTCCATGTTGGCGGTGCGGGCCATGGTCGGTTCCCCGCCGCCGGCGGCGGCCGACGGTTGGCGACCACCCGGCGACACGACGGGAGGGAAGGGAGTTTGGCGGCCGGCGATCGCCCCAGGTCGTAATGCCATGCTGGCCTGGTCGGAAATCAGGGCCCGGCGTTCATCGGCATAGCCGCGGCTCAGCAGGGTCTCCAGCGGCACATCCGGGTCGTCGCCATAATATGCATCGCGGTCCGCCATGACCAGCTTCAGGGTTTCGGTGACAAGATGGACGAAGTCTGGGCTGGTTGGCGCATATTGCCCGATATCGAACCCGTCCAGGATGCGCAGCGCCTGTAGAAGCGATGGCCCCTGGCTCCAGGCCCCGCATTTGTAGACGGTGTAATCGCCCTGATCGACGCCGCATGCCTGTTCGATCGGGGGCCGCCAGCCAGCCATATCCGTGGCGCGCAGCAATCCGCCATGGCGGCGGCCGCTGACATCCATGGCCTCCGTGGTGCGGCAAAAATCGTCCATGATTTCTGCCACCTCGCCTTCGTACCAGTAGCGCAGCGCGGCATCGATCTGCCCCTCACGCGAGGAGGAGGCGCTTTCCGCTTGCCGCAGCAGGCGCTGGTAGAAATCGGCCAGCGCCGAATTGGCGAACAGGCTGCCGGCCTGGGGCGTCTCGTCGTTGTGCAGGAAAATGGCTGCGGAACTGCGCCATTCATCGACGAACAGATCCCGCACTGAGGCGATGGTGTTGGCGGTGTTGGACAGAAGTGGGTGCCCGTGCCGTGCATAATGGATGGCCGGTTCCAGAACCTGGCGGAGCGGAACCGTGCCCCAGTCGCGCAGCATCGTCAGCCAGGCCCCGAAGGCACCAGGGACGCAGGCCGCCAGCAGACCGGTTGCCGGGATGAGGTCGAGGCCCAGGGATTGGAAATGCTCGATCGTTGCAGCGGCAGGCGCTACGCCTTGCCCGCAGATCACCGTGGGTGCTTCGTCATCCGTGCGGGCCACGATGATGGGGGCGTCGCCGCCGGGGCCGTTTAGGTGCGGTTCTACCACCTGCAGGGTGAAGCCGGCTGCTGCTGCGGCATCGAAGGCATTGCCGCCCGCTTCCAGGAGGCGCATTCCGACCGCCGATGCGATCCAGTGGGTCGAAGCGACCGCGCCGAAAGTTCCACTGAGCTCAGGCCGGGCCGTGAACCGCTTCATCTAGTCTAAACCCCTGTTTGGATTTGTTTGCATGAATAGGGGCGAGTATCCTCAAGAGGTTTCAGTAGCGCCAAGACCTCTTCCTCATCGACCTCATTCAGCATTGTAATAGCGAAGGAATTGCCCAAGACCTGTTGCGTGATACAGCGCTCCGCGAGCATCATGGCCATGATTGCCGGCCGCCGCGCGGCCTGGGATGCTGGAAAGCGATGATCGGGAGAAGATGCGTTGGAGCTCCGCCAGCTTCGTTATTTCAAGGTGATCGCCGATGCGGGCAGCTTCGCGGCCGGCGCGCAACAGCTCCGGGTGGCGCAGCCCGCGCTGAGCCGTTCCATTGCCAAGCTGGAGGATGAGGTGAAGCGCAGCCTGTTCATCCGTCACAGCGCGGGCGTGACGCTGACCGATGTCGGAAGACGGGTTTATGAGCATGCGGAACGTGTGCTGGCCAGCGTGCGCGACCTCATGGACGGTGTCGCCGCCGAGGAGACGGAACTGAGCGGCATGGTGAAGTTGGGCGCGCCGCGTTCCATCCTTGCCCAGTTGGTCATGCCCGTCGCTGCTGATTTCCTGCGGGCGCATGCCGGTTGCCAGTTAGACTTAGTGGAGAATTCCGGTGCGCGCCTGAAGGAGCAGGTGCTTGAAGGTACTCTGGATCTGGCTGTCCTGCCCCACAGCATCGATGCGGGAATGCACCTGACGCCCCTGGTGCGCGAGAAGATCTGCCTGATCTGCCGGGTAGAGGACCGGTCCGCCTTCGGGCCTGTGGTCGCGGTGGAGGAATTGCTGACCCTTCCCTTGATCTTGACCGGCTATCCCGACAGTTTGCGGCTGTTCCTGGAGCGCCAGGCACCGCACCTGGCCGACCGGTTGAAATTCAGGAGCGAGGTCAACAGTTCCACATCCCTGGTCGATCTGGTCCTGAGGGGGGTCGGGTTCGGTGTTGCCCCCTGCTGCGTGGTGGCACAGTCCCCCGCCGGCCTCTCCTTCGTGCCCGTTGAAAATCTAGGGGTCGCCTGGGTGATTGCGACCAACTGGCAGCGCCGGGGGTTGCGGGCCGTCCAGCAGGTGGAGGCCATGCTGATCGAGAGCGTGAAAGCGCAATTGGCCCAGGGTAGCTGGCCGACGGCACAGCCACCGCTATAGGCACCTGGGACTCGGACGCCGCCAGCAATGCCGGACGCTCATGGCATGCATTGCCCAAAGCTTTTGGACGCTCCGCCGCCCGCCGCGATAGGGTCGCGCATCGCGGGAAGGATTGAAAGGGGCTGGTGCGATGGCGCAGGTCGAGGTCAATGGTGTGTCGCTGCGCTATGATGAAAGCGGCGAGGGTGAACCCTTGGTGCTGCTGCACGGATTCAATGCCGATCGCCGGCAGTTCGACTGTTTCCGGCCGCATCTGGGCGACGGCGTCCGTGCCATCGCCTCTGATCAGCGGGATGGGCCGGACAGCCCGTTCGATGCCCCCTATGCGATGGTCGACCATGCCGACGACGCGGCCGACCTGATTGCACAGCTCTGTGGTGGTGCTGCCCATGTCTTCGGTACATCCTATGGCGGCGCCGTCGCCATGACGCTGGCCATCCGGCATCCGAACCGGGTGAAGACCCTGACGCTTGGCGCCACCGCACCCTGTTTCGACCAGTTCAAGGCGCCAGACGTGGCGTCGGTCGCGGATCGGGGCCCGGATGCGGTCCGGCTCTTCGTGTTGGAACATTTCTTTACGCCCGACGCCATCGATCATGATCGGGCGCTGATGCAGGCGGTGGCCGACAGTTTCTGCGAACGGTCACCGGAGGCGGGAACCCGGCGCATGGCGGCGCTGAAGGGACATGACGTGCGGGACCGGTTGTCGCATATCCGCGCGCCGACCCTGGTACTGCAGGGTGAATTCGACCCGATCATCTCGCTGGAGGTCAGCCGGTCTCTGGCCCAGGCGATCCCTGGCGCGCGTCTATCCATCCTGCCAGGGGTGCGGCACGGCATTTCGATGGAACGCGTTGTTCATATCGCCCATCTGGTCCGAACTCACGTCCTGGCTCCGGCCTGACCACAGCCGTTCCCGCATGCTTGAGGAACATCAAAGCCGGCCCTGTTTCCAGCTGGCTGAAAGCAGGGCTAGGCCTGAAAGCAAGCCTGCCGCTTCTCCTGGAACGCGGCGATTCCCTCGGCCGCATCCGGCCCTTCGGCGCAAGCAGTCAGCGCCTGCACTTCCAGTTCCAGATGGGGTTCAAGGCCAGTCATCGGCGCCTCCAGCAGCAAGGCCCGCGTCCGCTGAAAGGCTGGCAAGGATAAATGCGCAAGACGCCCGGCCGCGGCCATGGCAGTGGCCATCAACAGATCGTCTGGGACGACCCGCGTCACCAAGCCGATCCGTTCGGCCTCCACTGCATCGATCCTGTCGCCCAGCAGGAGGAGGCGTTGCGCTTGGCGCAGACCGATCAGCCGGGGCAACCACCAACTGACCCCCACGTCCGGAGACAGCCCAATGGCGCTATAGGCACCCACGAAGGTCGCCGACGCAGCGGCGATGGCCACGTCCCCCATGACGGCCAGGCCCAGGCCCGCCCCGGCGGCGGCCCCATTGATCGCCGTGACCAGCGGCTTGCGCATCCGGGCCAGTCGCACCTCTGCGGCATGGACCGGCCCGGTCAGCCGTTGCATCAGCCCGGATGCCTCCGACCCGGCCTGGGCAAAGGCGTCGATATCGCCGCCTGCGCAGAATAGCGCCCCGGCACCGGTCAGCACGACGGCGCGGACGGCAGCATCAGTTTCGCACGCCGTTACGGCGGCCAGCAGCGCATCCGCCAGTTCGATGTTGATCGCATTACCCCTGTCGGGCCGGGACAGCGTGATCGTGGCGATCGCGTCCGTCCGTTTCAGGTCGAGGCACATGGATGGGCTCCGGATATCGTTATAGTTCGGCGTTAAGGCCCAGATTCCTTGCCTCGGCGGCGGCGAGCACGGCGGTGCAGGCGGCCAGATCCTGGGCAGCGATGCCCAGCGACTTGTAGATGGTGATGTCGCCGCCGTCGGTCCTGCCCGGATGACGGCCGAGATGGACTTCGCCGATCTCGGCAGCGATATGGTCCCAGCCGACCTGTCCGGTATGCACGGCGCGGGCCAGTTCCCCAGCCTGGGCCAGAGCCGACGGGCGGTAGTCCACGAAATAGCGGGCTTTGCGAACACCTTCTACATCGATTTCGGCGGCGGATTGGACGCTTGCCCCAACCAGATTGACATGCGCGCCGGCGCTGATCCATCGACCCTGCAGGATGGGCTCCGCAGAGGCGGTGGCCGTGCAGATCAGGTCGGCCCCTTCGACCGCTGCCTCCACCGACCCGCAGACGGTGATGGGCGCGGCGATTGAAGGTTGCGCCCGGACGGCGAAAGCCCGTGTCTTTTCCAGGTCGCGGCCCCATAGCCGGACGCGGCGCAATGCATGGACCAGGGCCAGCGCCTCCAGATGGGCGAATGCCTGCTCACCGGTTCCCAGCAGGGCCAGGTCGCCCGCATCCGGCCCGGCCAGCACGCGGCTGGCCGCCGCTGTCGCCGCCGGCGTGCGCAGCGCAGTGATCTCGGCCGCGTCCAGCAGCGCCTCCAACTGCCCTGTCACACTGCTGAACAGCAGCACGACGCCGGTGTGGGAGGACAGGCCCCGCACGGCGTTGCCGGGCATCAGGCACAGCAGCTTGGCGCCCAGCACCGCCGGATGTTCCATGAAACCGGGCATCAGGGCAAAGGCACCTGTCTCCCCCGGCAGTGGCATGACCGTGCGCAGGGGAAGCCTTGCCTCCCCCTTCGAGACCGACATCATCGTGTCGCGCATCAGGTCGATGCAGGCGGCCAGCGGCAGTGCCGTCCGGATGGCCTCCCGCCCCAGTATACGAAAAGGGGCCGGCGGTGTTCTCATGGCACATTCCCTTGCAGGATACTGACCAGATGGCCGTTGTCGAGATGCCCGCCGGACAGGATGCAGACCACGGGGCCGGGAAAATCCCGATCCAGGGCGGCGGCTACCGTCGCGGCACCTGCGCCTTCCGCGACCAGATGATGGCGTTCCAACATCAGCCGGATGGCGCTTGCCACCTCGGAAAGCGATACCACAGCCGTGCCCGCCACCAGCGCCTTGGCCAGCGGCCACATGGAAGGCAGGACGGCCGGCCCGCCCATGCCAGTGATGAAGGTCCTTGGATTGAAATCGATGGTCACGGGACCGCCCGCCTTCATGGCTGCCGTCAGCGGCGCCCCGGCTTCCGTCTCGCAGGCGATGACCCTGGCGTCCGAACCTGCGGCCCGCAGGGCGGCCGCGATGCCGACGGACAGGCCGCCACCGCCATAGGGTGCCAGGATGGTGGTGACACCGGGCAGGTCCTCCAGGATCTCCAGGCCGATGGTGCCGTTGCCGGCCAGCACGTCGGGATCGGTCACGGGATGGATGAAGGAAGGATCGTCGTTGGGCTGCGCCAGCATGGCCCACCAATCGCCATAGGGTACCGCAATGACGCGGGCACCCAGCCGCGTCAGCGCCTCCACCTTGCTTGACGCCGCCGTTTCGGGGACATAGCTGGTGATGGGGCAGCCCAGCGCCCTACCGGCATAGGCCAGTCCTTGCGCGAAATTGCCGGCACTGGCGGTAAATATCCCCGACCGTGCCATGTCGCGCCGCTGCAGCAGGGCATTGGCACCGCAGCGGATCTTGAAGGACCCGATGGCCTGCAAATTCTCACATTTGATATAAATGTCGGCCCGGTCCGCGACGTGCAAGCGCAGAAGCGGCGTATGGAAGGCCAACTCCCGGATGCGTTCGCGGGCCGTTGCGAAGATCTCCGGGCGAAGATCAATAGACGCACGCATGTCTCACGCCGATCCGCTGGCGATGGGCGCCGGCTGCGGCACGGCGGCCACGTCCAGCAGGCTGTGCACCTTGCGGGAATTGCGGCTGACCAGGCCCAGCCGGGACAGGATCGGTGATAGGCGGATCATGCTGTTGCGCAGCCACAGCTTCGTCGGATTGTCCGGCACCATGATCGAACTGCCATCTGCGGCCGTCGCCTGGTTAGCCTCAATGAAGGGGCGTGCCAGACGCTCATATTCCTTGAAGGCCGCCTCGTGGCTGGTGTGGCTGGCCAGGGCACTGGCCAGCACATAGGCCCCGACCAGCGCGATGCTGGTGCCCTGCCCGGAAAAGAAGGACGGCGCGAAGGCTGCATCGCCGACCAAGGCCACCCGACCCCGCGACCAACTGGGCATGCGGATCTGCATCATCGTGTCGAAATAGAGATCGTCGCTGCGATCCAGCCCCTTCAGCAGGCTTGGCACCATCCAGCCTTCGGCCGCAAATCCATCCCGCAACGTCTGGCGCTGCCAGCGGGCATCGCCCAGCACATCACGCGACGGTTCTGGCATCTTCATCACCATGATGCCATGGATACAGGCTTGGTCGCCGATCGCGTACAGGCCAGCCATCTTCTGGTGCGCGTTGAAAATGCAGCCTTCACGCACCATGCCGAACTCGTTCGGCATGGTGAAGACGCCGAAACAATAGCCGAGGTAACGGCTGAACCGCTCCTCCGGTCCGAAAACCATGGCGCGGGTACGCGAATGCAGGCCATCGGCGCCGATCACCAGATCGAAGCTGCGTTGTTGCCCGCTCTGGAAGGTGACGGCGACCTCGTCGGGACCGTCCTCCAGCGCCGTGACATGGTCGGAGAATATATATTCGAACTTGTCGCGCGTGAGGTCGTGGAGGATCGAGGTCAGGCTGCCACGCGGCAGTTCCACATCCTTGTGCGCCTCGGCCCCCATCAGCGAGTCCGGGTCAATGGAGCCAACCTTACGGCCATCCTGCCGGATGAAGGTGAATTTGCGGGTGTGGACATGCGCGGCCTTCAGTGCCGGCAAGATGCCCATGCGCTCGATCACGTCGATCGCCGTGCCACGGACATCGATGGCGTAGCCGCCCAGACGGATGGTCGGCGCCCGCTCCACCAGCGTGACGTCGAACCCATGCCGATGCAGCCAATAGCCCAGCGCCGGACCCGCGATGCTGGCCCCGGAAATGAGAACACGTCGTCTGATCCCGTTCAAAGCACCGTTCCTCGTTCTGGTGGGATGGTTCGATAAGGAGGCCGGGCCCCCTTTTATCCGACGCTATCCGCCGGCCGCCGGCGCCGTCCAATCCTACCTGCTCATGCGGACTATTCCCCCGCGGCATCGCCCCCCTATGTCGGGAATGAATAGGGACGATGAAGAGATGGTCTTTGCCGTGGCGGTGGGTGATGGACAGGATCAGGCTGAACTCGGCACCATGCATCATCCTGGAAGGAAAATATCCGTGGGAACACGTTTCACGCTTTTTGCGCTGTTCGTCGTGTCGGTACTGGCCTTCCTTGACAGGCAACTACTGAACATCCTGGTGGCACCCATGCGTGCTGACCTGCAGATCAGCGATGCCCAGTTCAGCCTGTTGCAAGGTGCCGCCTTCGCCCTGACCTACTGTCTGGCCGCGTTTCCCATCGCCTGGCTGTCCGACCGGGTCAGCCGGAAGACGGTGATCATGGTCAGCGTCGCCGTCTGGAGCATCGCCACGCTGCTGTTCGGCCTGGCCAGCGGCCTGGGGCTGCTACTTGCCGCGCGCATGGCCGTGGCGCTGGGTGAGGCTGGCCTGTCGCCGGCCGCTATCTCCATCTTACGCCAGAGCTATCCCGTGGACCGGCAGGCCTTTGCCATGGGAGCCCTGACGCTCAGCGTCTATGTCGGTGGCGGGGCGTCGCTGGCCATCGGCGGCCCCGTGCTGGATTGGCTGACGACTCAAGCGTCGGATCCAGCCCCCGGCCTGTCCTGGTTGTCGGAACTGGCACCGTGGCGCTGGCTTTTCGTCGCCTGTGCGGTCCTGGGTATCCTGGGCGTGGTCCTGATGGCGTTCGTTCGCGAACCGGAGCGCCAGCCGGTGCCCAAGGAAAGTACGTCACTGGCCGCCTTCCTGACCGTGATCAGGGACGAGCGCGCCGCGATCATGGCCTATCTCCTGGCCTTCACCGCCATCGCGGCACTGGTCACCGCGGCCACATCCTGGACACCCACCCTGTTCATCCGCGACCACGAATGGAGCGCAAGACAGACCGGGGTCGCCTATGGCGCAGTCTATCTGGTGTGCGGGGCCATCGGCGCGCTGGGCGGCGGCAAGCTGATCAGTGATTTGGCCGCGCGCGGGCATCGCGATGCGCTCATCCGGATAGTCAGGGCATCGATCCTGCTGCTGGGCGTGGCGACCATCGCCTCCTGTTTGGTTCCCTATCCACTGGCGGCCCTGGCTGCGGTCGGTGCGGGAATGCTGGCGGTGGGGGCGGTGATCGCCGCGGGCCCCTACGGGTTCCAGGCGCTGTTCCCCCGACAGTTCAGCGCCCGTGCGGTGGCCCTCTATTTCCTGGTGCCGGGCACCATCGGCACGGTGCTGGGCCCATCCTCGGTGCCGTTGCTGGCGCGGCTGCTGGGCGCGCCGGAGAAGATCGGGATGCCGTTGGCCTTATGCGCGGTCGTGACGATGGTTTGGGCCTGGGCCTGCCTGACGATCTTCCTGCGCCTCCAGGCGCGCCGGCCGGCCCATGCAGCCGCCACCCCCTGACGGGTGGCATTCAACTCTTCAAGTGCCGCGTCCAAACACCACGCGCCGAGCCATCGGCGCGTGGTGTTTTTATTCCGGCTAATGCCGCTCCGGTATGGGAGAGACAGAGTGGACCTACAACTTCCGCGCAAAACATGACAGATGATCCCGATGCCCTCCCATTCCCTATACCTCACGTGAATGGATTGGATGAACACACGGTGTTGGCATACCGGCGCGCTTTACCGCCTATTTGGCAGCACATGATCGACCAGGAAGCATCCAAGCATCCGGCGACGTCTCTCAGGGGGACACGGGAATGAAGGTTTCAAGTTTCAAATCGGCACCATCGCGGCGATCGTGGCGGCCCATGTTCATATCGGCATCGGTGTTGGCAATCCTTGCCTCCTCCAACGCCAGGGCACAGCAGGCCGCTGGCGAAAGCGATATGCTAGAGGAGATCGTGGTCACCGCGCGCCAGCGGTCGGAAAACCTGCAGGACACGCCGTTTTCCATGGTGGCAGTGACCGGTGACAAATTGCAGGCGCAAAATGTGGTCAGCACCATGGACCTGGACAACAAGGTGCCGGGCTTGGTGCTGCGCGCCGACAATACCCGCCCGCAACCGTTCATCGGCATTCGCGGCGTGGGAGACATCTCGCGCAACCCCGGCATCGACAACCGAACGGGCATGTATCTGGACGGCGCACCGCTGGGCCGGTCCTCCTCCATCAACTATCCGATCTTCGACATCGAAAGCGTCGAAGTGCTGCGTGGCCCTCAGGGCACGCTGTTCGGCAATAATTCCCTGACGGGCGTCATCGCCATCCAGTCGCAGAAGCCCAGTTTCCAGGACAGCAGCCGCACGACGGTCTCGACGGGCGAGCGCAACCTTTTCGCCGGCTCCGGCTATGTGAACAAGGCGGTGACGGATGATCTGGCCGTGCGCCTGACCGCAGCCGGCAGAAGCCAGGACGGCTACTACAAGAACGCCTATGACGGGTCGACGGCCGGCGGCGGCACCAACTATGCGGGCCGCGTGCAGGTTCGCTATGTGCCTACCCCCGACACCACCATCGATTTCTCGGCTGACGGTGTGCGCGCCAAGGACGAGATACTGCTGGGCGTTGGCAAGTTCTCTACCGGGCCCATGGCGGGAATGGCGGATTATACGTTCAATGCCAACACAAAGCCGTTCCGCGACCGTACAATCTGGGGCCTTGGCCTGAATGTCGAGCAGACCCTGCCCGAGGATTTTGTGCTGACTTCGATCAGTTCCTATCGCCGGTCGCGCGACAGCTTCAACTATGATGGCGACGGCTCGCCAGCAGCGATGATCAATGTCGGCTTCCGTTATGCCGACTGGGCGCTGAGCCAGGAACTGCGCATCGCCTCGCCCAAGAACCCTCTCTACGATTATGTGGTCGGGGCCTTCTATTATCATCAGAACCCGAGCGAGGTGCAGACGGTCCGGTTCGGGCCGGACTATCCCGTGGTCCCGGTGCGAGGCTCCATCATCGGCGGTACCGGCGTTGTCGCCACCGACCAGGCGGCCTTGTTCGCCCATGGAACGCTGCGCCCAACCGAATGGTTGGCACTTGACGCTGGGCTTCGCTATCAGCGGACCACCAAGTCGGCCGACAAGGTGCAGGACAATACCGCGATCCTGCTGGGCTATCCACCGTTGAAGGCGCATTTCGGCCTGTCCGACCCCACGCTGAACCCGATGGCCAGCGTTACCGTCAAGCCGACATCCGATATCAGCATCTATGCGCTCTACAGCACAGGCGACCGGGCCGGCGGTTTCAACATGGACGTGGTCAAGACGCTGAGCGGTGCCACCTTCGACGCTGAATCTGTGGTCAATTACGAAGCCGGCGTGAAGACCGAGTTGTTTGGCCGCCGGCTGCGCCTGAATCTTGCTGCCTACCGGCAGAGGTTCAAGGATTTCCAGCAGGCCCAGAACATTATCGACCCCAACCCGCCGGCCGGTACGCTGCCCACCGTCATCAACGTCATCACCAACGCCGCCCGCGTACGCAGCCAGGGCATCGAGGCTGATTTTGATGCGTCCTTGCTGCCCGGCCTGCGGCTGTCCGGCGGTGTCGGGTTCAACCATGCCTATTTCAAGTCCTTCCCCGATGGTGGTGGGCCGGGCGTTGACTATACCGGCAGCCCGCTGGTCGAGGCGCCGCGCTTCCAGGGGTCTCTGGCGCTGGACTACCGTCACCAGGTGACGGAGGATTTCGATGGCCGCATCTCGCTGACGGCAACCAACCGCAGCAAGGTCTATTCCCAGCCGGGATCCACCGTCGCGCCGTTCAATGACGGGCGCTATCTTCAGGATGGCTATACCAGCGTCGGCATGCGGCTGGCGCTGGAGCGCCGCGACGAAGGCCTGGAACTGGCGCTGTGGGTCCGCAACCTGACCGACGAGCGGCATGCCGACGGTGCATCGCCGGTGGCGGCGGGCTATCTGTTCAAGGGCCTCAACGAACCGCGGACCATCGGCGTGGACCTAACGCTGCGTCTCTGACGCCGTTTGCGGACTGTCGCAGCCTCGGCGGCAGTCCGCGCATACAGGAAGGAAGTGGGAAATGAAGGGCGTCCGACTGGACCACGCGACCATCAACACCGACGATGTGGCGGCCAGCGTGGCCTTCTACGGTCATTTCCTGGGGTTGAAGCCGGGATGGCGACCCGACTGGGGCGTCGGTGGAGCTTGGCTGTACGCCGCCGACGGCGACTATCCGATCCTGCACCTGCTGGAAACGCCGCGAAACCAGGGGGTCAGCATGTTCAACCATGTGGCCTTCCGGGGAGAAGACCTGCCGGCCTATATCGCCAAGCTGCGTGAGGCCCGCTGCTGGTTCGAGGCGCGGCCGGTCGATCAGACGCCTTATACCCAGGTTCACCATTTCGACCCCAGCGCCGTCCGCATCGAAGTCATCTTCGAGGAGCCGTTGGGGGCCGACCGGGTGACCTCCGACCCGGATATCGTGCCGGGCCGTGGAATATTGGCCTGACAAGGAGGTCGAGGACATGGCAACCGGAGATGACCGGGCGGAAATCGCCCGGCTGGAGAAGGCGCGTGCGCACGCTATCGTCGTGGCCGACCACGCCATGCTGGCACGGATCACCGATGACGATTACGTGCATGTCGAGGCGTCGGGCAGGACCCGGGACAAGCAAGCCTTCCTGGCCGGTGTCGCCCCTGATGGCGGCCGTTTCGACCGGTATGAATTGATCGAAACAATAATCCGCCTGTTCGGTGATACCGCCGTCGTGACCGGTCTGTTTGAGAACTGTTTCATCAGCGGGACGGCCCCGGGGCGTGTTAGGCGGGGGCGCCATACCCGCGTCTATATCCGTCGCGACGGCATCTGGCGTAACGTATCGCACCATGCCACCGCCATCACATCTCCTTTGCCGGAAGCGTGAAATGATGCGCGGTCCGCTGACAGGCATACGGATTGTGGAATTCGCCGGACTGGGTCCGGCTCCGTTTTGCGGCATGATGCTGGCCGACCATGGCGCGGATGTCATCCGTATTGACCAGATCGGGGCCGGGGGCTTGATCCAGAAGTCCGAGCGAGACGTCCTGAACCGGTCGCGCCGCACCGTCGCGATCAACCTGAAAACGGAGGAGGGCGTCGCACTCGCCCGCGTCTTGTGCCGTTCTGCGGACGGTATATTCGAAGGATTCCGTCCGGGAGTGATGGAGCGACTGGGGCTAGGACCGGACAAGCTGCTTGCCGACAATCCGAAACTGGTCTATGGCCGCATGACCGGTTTCGGCCAGGACGGCCCTTGTGCGTCCATGGCCGGGCACGACATCAACTATATCGCGCTGTCCGGTGTGCTTCATGCGTGCGGCCGGGCGGATGAGAACCCGACGCCGCCCTTGAACCTTGTCGGCGATTTTGGCGGTGGCGGCATGATGCTAGCCTTCGGCATGCTGGCGGCCCTGCTCCACGCCCGTACCACGGGCAAGGGGCAGGTCGTCGATTGCGCCATGACCGAGGGCAGTGCGGTGCTGATGGCGATGATCTACTCGCTGCGCGCCGACAATCTCTGGCACGACGCGCGGGGTGCCAACCTGCTCGACGGTGGCGCCCCCTTCTATGACAGCTACCGGACGGCCGATGGCGGGTTCATCGCCGTCGGGTCGGTCGAACCCGCCTTCTATCGGGAAATGCTTCAGCTGGTCGGATTGGGCGATGATGCTGACATGTTGGAGCAGCACGACCCCGCCCTTTGGCCCCGGCAGAAGGCCAAGCTTGCTGCTGCCTTCCTGACCCGGACACGCGACGAATGGTGCGCGCTTCTGGACGGTGCTGACGCCTGCGCCACGCCGGTCCTGTCGCTCGCCGAGGCGCCGCATCACAAGCACAACGTGGCGCGCAGCGCCTTCCTGACCGTGGATGGCATGGTGCAGCCCGCACCCAGCCCCCGTTATTCGCACACACACACGGACATGCCCCGGCCGATGGAAAGCGGCCCGTGCGCCACTGCTGCGCTTCTTGAGGAAATCGGCCTTGGCGGTCCCGAGATAGACCGCCTGCGCCGGGAAAACATCGTGGCGTAGCCACGGGAAACCACGTGGCGCCGTTACAGAACGTGTCGCCACAAAATACCAGGGAGAACGACCTTGTCTGCAACAAGAGAAGTGCTTGTCGCTGGCGTGGGCATGGTGCCATTCGCCAAGCCGGGGAAAAGCCCACCCTATGATGAAATGGGCGCGGCTGCGATCAGGATGGCCCTGGCCGATGCCGGCATAGATTACGGCGCGGTGGAACAGGCCTATGCAGGTTTTGTCTTCGCCGGCAGTTGCGCTGGCCAGCGTACGATCTACAAGGCCGGCATGTCGGGCATTCCGATCATCAATGTCAACAATAACTGCTCCACCGGCTCCTCGGCCCTGTTCCTGGCTCGGCAGGCGGTCGCCAGTGGCATGGTCGAATGCGCCCTGGCCGTCGGGTTTGAGGAGATGGACCCTGGCCCGATCCCCGACGCGTTCCCGCAGCGCATCAGCCCCTTTGCCGATTTCGACACGGCGTGCGACACGCTGGTCGATGTCGATCTGCCTCTGGCGTTACGCTATTTCGGCGGCGCCGGCAAGGCGCATATGGAAAGATACGGCACGACCCTGCGGGATTTCGCCGAGGTCCGCGCCAAGGCCAGCCGCCATGCGGCCCGGAACCCGCTGTCGGTCTTCCGCAACGTGATGACCGCGCAGGATGTTCTGGACGCTCCGCTCATCTGGCCGGGGGTGATGACCAAGCCCATGGCCTGCCCGCCGACCTGCGGAGCCGCTGCCGCTCTGGTCGTCTCCCGCGACTTCGCCAGGAAGCACGGGCTTGATCCCAAGGTCCGCATCGCGGCACAGGTGATGACCACCGACCACCCGGTCACGCTGCAGTCACAGGACATGATTCAGTTGGTCGGCAGGGACATGACGGAGCGCGCCTCCGCCCAAGTCTATGAGCAGACGGGTGTCGGGCCAGAGGATATCCGCGTCGTGGAGTTGCATGATTGCTTCGCCCATAACGAGGTTGTCACCTATGAGGGACTGGGCCTGTGTCCGGAAGGCGGCGCCGCCCGGTTCATCGCCGACGGCGACAACACCTATGGCGGGCGTGTTGTCACCAACCCGTCCGGTGGTCTGCTTTCCAAGGGGCATCCGCTGGGCGCCACCGGTCTGGCGCAATGTTTTGAGCTGACGCACCAATTGCGCGGCAGTGCCGGCGGGCGCCAGGTCGAAGGAGTCCGCCACGCGCTGGCCCATAATCTGGGCCTGGGTGGTGCCTGCGTCGTCACCCTTTACGAACAATGCTGACGGGTGCGCGATGATCGAGAAATCGTGGATCGGCCGTGAGCTGAAGACATCCGTCCTGGAGATCGAACGGGGACGGCTGCGGTCCTTTGCCAGGGCCATCGGGGAGACCGATCCGGTCTATCAGGATGTCGAGGTCGCGCGGGCCGCTGGATACCCCGACCTCCCGGTTCCGCCCACCTTCCTGTTCGCCGCCGATCTGGACAGCGGTGCCCTGGACGCCATGCTGGCGGATATGGGCATCCCCATCGCCCGCATCCTGCATGGCGAGCAGGGCTTCACCTACCACCGGCCGGCCTGTGCCGGGGATGTGGTTACGGTGACGTCCCGCATCGCGGACATCTATGACAAGAAGAACGGTGCCCTGGACTTCATCGAGAAACGGTCCGAGGCCCGTAACCAGCATGGCGCGCTGGTCGCCGAAATGCGGACCGTCATCGTCGTCCGCAACTGATACCTGTTGGAGTCCGGTCATGAGCACAGAAATCCCTTCCGGCTTGACGCCGGGGCGGGAGTTGCCACCGCTTGCCCTTGAACCTGTCAACCGCGCCCTGCTGGCGATGTTCGGCTGCGCGTCGGGCGACCTGAACCCTATCCATCTCGATATCGATTTCGCGCGCAAGGCAGGCATGCCTGACGTCTTCGCGCAGGGCATGCTGGGCATGGCCTGGATGGCCAGGGCGATCACCGCCTGGGTCCCGCAGGACCGGCTGCGCAAGTTCGACGCCCGGTTCCTGGGCATCACCCATCTGGGCCACCGGATCACGGTCACCGCAACGGTGAAGGATCTGGTGACTTTTAATGGAGAGACCTGCGCACGGGTCGAACTGCGCAACACCAACCAACATGGCCAGACCCGTATCGCCGGCGAAGTGCTGGTTGCGGTCGGCTGACCATCACAAACATCCCTGGGAGGGAGCAGCACATGTCTTTGAAACTGGAGGGTAAGGTCGCCCTGGTGACCGGATCAGGCCGCGGCATTGGACGGTCCATCGCGCTGAAGCTGGCCGGCGAAGGCGCTCGCTTGGTTGTCAACGATCTCGACGCCGAACCCGCAATGGAGACGGTGGAGGCGATCCGTGCGGCAGGCGGCGAGGCCATCGCTTGCGCCGGCAGCGTCAGTGCCCCCGACTTCGCCGAGCGTTTTGTCGGGACGGCCGTCGAGGGCTTCAAGGGCCTGGACATCATCGTGAACAATGCGGGCTACACCTGGGACAGCGTGGTCCAGAAGATGACCGACGAGCAATGGTACGCCATTATCGACGTTCATCTGACGGCACCGTTCCGCATCCTGCGCGCGGCACAGCCCGTCATCCGGTCGCTGGCCAAGGCTGATGCCGAGGCGGGCCGGCGCAATGTCCGCAAGATCGTCAACATCTCCTCCGTCGCTGGGCTGTTCGGCAATGCCGGCCAGACGAACTACGCTGTGGCCAAAGCCGGCAT
The DNA here is from genome assembly GCF_048066175.1 of Niveispirillum fermenti. Classification (GTDB taxonomy): domain Bacteria; phylum Pseudomonadota; class Alphaproteobacteria; order Azospirillales; family Azospirillaceae; genus Niveispirillum; species Niveispirillum fermenti. The sequence goes on from NZ_JBLTXA010000027.1 coordinate 55,340, forward strand.
CACCGGCATGACCCGGACGCTCGCCAAGGAATGGGGGCGGATGGATACGACGGTCAATTGCGTCGCCTACGGCTTGATCCGGACCCGCCTTACCGAAGCCACGGCCGACACAAGGAGCACCGCGACTATCGACGGCCGCGACATCAGGATCGGCGTCAATCCGGACGTCATGGAGATGATGGCGCGATCGATCCCCCTGGGACGCGCCGGCACTGCGGAGGAAGCGGCGGGTGCTGTCTATCTCTTCTGTATTCCGGAAAGCGACTACGTCTCCGGCCAGGTGCTGATGTGCACCGGCGGCCTGACGGGAATATGAGCCGCCATCGCCCGTGCATCACAGGATGAGGATCGGCATGTATATCACCCAACCCCTCCACCGTGCGCTGCAGCAGCATCCGGACCGGACCGCCCTAATCTGCGGTTCCCGACAGACCAGCTTCCGCCAATTGGCCGACCGCGTCGCCCGGCTGGCGGGCGGGCTTCGTGGGCTGGGCATGCAGGATGGCGACCGTGTAGCCATCCTGGCCTTCAATTCGGATCGGTATTTCGAATATCTGATCGGCGTGCCCTGGGGCGGGGGTGTCATCAATCCCTGCAATACGCGGTGGAGCGTGGCGGAACTTGCCTATTCGCTCAATGATTCTGGCTCCCGGATATTGCTGGTCGATGACATGTTCCAGGCGCTCGTCCCCGACCTCCGGGCCCTGTGCGGGAGCCTGGAGGTCGTCATTCATATCGGCGACGCCACTACGCCCCCCGGTATGGTGCCGTATGAGGCGCTGATCGCCGGCTCCGATCCGATGGCCGACGCCTTGAGAAGGGACGAGGATCTTCTCGGCTTGTTCTATACCGGCGGCACCACCGGGGCGCCGAAGGGTGTGATGCTCAGCCATGCCAACTTCATGTCCTCGGCCCTGGCCCTGGCTGCCGAGGGCATCATTGTCCCGGGGGGCGTCTTCCTCCATGCCGCGCCCATGTTCCATCTGGCGGATCTGGGCTGTTCCAGCGTGGCCTGGATCCTGGGGAATGCCCACAGTTTCATCCCCTGCTTCTCCCCGCCAGCAGTGGTGGAGGCCATAGAGCGTGACCTTGTGACCGATACGCTGCTGGTGCCTACCATGGTCCAGATGCTGGTCGATCACCCGGTCATGGCAGAGGGCAGGGACATCAGCAGCCTGCGCACCATCCTCTATGGTGGCTCCGCGATTTCCGAGGCCGTCCTGGACCGGGCGTTGGCAACGCTGAACAATGTCTCGTTCTGCCAAGCCTATGGCATGACCGAGCTGGCGCCTGTGGCCACCATCCTGGCCGCCGCCTATCATCTGCCTGAAGGCCGAGGGGGGGACAAGCTGCGGTCCGGCGGGCGGGCCGCCTATTGCACGGAAATCCGCGTGGCCGATCTCGCAAACAATCCTCTGCCGGCAGGCGTAAAAGGTGAAGTGCTGGTCCGTGGCCCCAATGTGATGAAGGGCTACTGGAACAAGCCCGAGCTGACGGCCGCCGCCCTGCGCGGCGGATGGATGCATACCGGCGATGTGGGCTATATCGACGGGGATGGGTTCCTGTTCATCATCGACCGCTTGAAGGACATGATCATCAGTGGCGGCGAGAATATCTATTCCGCCGAGGTGGAGAATGCGTTGGCCCGGCACGCGGCTGTTCAAACCTGCGCCATCATCGGCATTCCCAGCGACAAATGGGGGGAAGCCGTTCATGGCTTCGTCATCCTGAAGCCCGGACAAACCGCCACTCAGGATGAGTTGATCGCCCATTGCCGACAGATGATCGCCGGTTACAAGTGCCCGCGCAGCATCGAATTCGTTGACGCGCTGCCCCTGTCCGGCCCCGGCAAAATCCTCAAGACTGAACTGCGCAAGCGGTTCTGGAACGGCCGCGACCAACAGGTCTCCTGAGAGCAGCGGCGCTCCCCCAGTCAAAAATCAAAACAATGGAGGGATTCCATGCCCCCGAGGCTCTATCAATTTCCCTGGATGGATGCGGATATCGAGGCGTTCCGGGAACAGGTCAGTCGCTATATAAGGGCCGAACTCGCCCCCGGGCTTCCCGAATGGCGCAAGCAGGGCTACATCCCGCGCACGGTGTGGCGGGGCATGGGCGCGCTGGGCTTCCTGCTGCCCGAATTGCCGGTCGAATATGGTGGGGCCGGCACCAGCCCGGCCTATCAGTTGGTGTTGCAGGATGAACTGGCCAAGGCCGAGATGCCGGGCACCCTCACCGTGCATGCCATCGTGGCGCACTATATCCTCGACTATGGCACGGCGGCGCAGAAGGCCCATTGGCTGCCCAAGCTGGCCAGCGGAGAGCATCTGGCCGGGATCGCCCTGACCGAACCGGGCCATGGGTCGGACCTGAAGGCGCTGCGCTCTGCAGCCCGGCGCGATGGTGACGACTATGTCGTCAACGGTTCAAAGATTTTCATCACCAACGGTTCCACCGCCAGCATGCTGGCCGTCGCCTGCCGGACCGATGGTGAGGGCGCGCGCGGCATCTCGCTGATCCTGATGGAGACGGAAAACCAGCCCGGCTTCAAGGTCGGCTCGCGGCTGGAAAAGCTGGGCCAGCACGCCTCCGACACGGCCGAGCTGTATTTCGACAATGTGCGTGTGCCTGCGTCGAACCTCCTGAGCGAGGCGGAGGGGCAGGGCTTCGCACAGATCATGAGCCAGTTGCCGTTCGAGCGTCTGCTGATTGCCGTGCCGGCTGCCGCCCAGATCGAACGGGCCCTTGACCATACGATTGCCTACACCAAAGAACGCCGCATGTTCGGGGGCAGCCTGTTCGACATGCAGAATACCCGTTTCAAGCTGGCGGAGATGGCGACCACGGCCCACATCGTCCGCGGCTTCGTCAATGACTGCGTGCAGCGGTTGGTTGACGGCACGCTCGATAATGAAGCCGCCTATATGGCGAAATGGTGGTGCACGGAGCAGCAATGCCGCGTGACTGACGAGTGTCTCCAGTTGTTCGGCGGCTACGGCTACATGGTCGAATATCCAATCGCCCGGCTGTTCGCCGATGCGCGCGTACAGAAAATCTATGGCGGTGCCAATGAGGTGATGAAGGACCTGATTGCGCGCAGCCTTTAGCGGTTTTCTGCCGACCGGAAAGCTGTCTGTACCCGTTCGATGAGAGAATTGATGTTCCACCGTCTGCGCCAGTTGTTCGATCCTTATATCGCCCTCATGCTGCTGGTCGTGGTCATAGCCGCTATCCTGCCGGCACGGGGGCAGGGGGCCGCCATCGCGGGAATGTTGGCCGACGGTGGAATCGTTTTTCTGTTCTTCCTGTACGGCGCGCGCCTGTCCCCCCAAGCGGCCTTGGGCGGGCTCATGCAATGGCCGCTGCATCTTTGCGTCCTGACCAGCACCTTCATCTTGTTTCCCCTGCTGGGCAAAGCGCTTGAATATCTGTCGCCGGCCAGCATGCCGCCGGAGATCGTGACCGGCTTGATGTTCCTCTGTGTGCTGCCGTCGACGGTTCAATCGTCCATCGCCTTCACGTCGATCGCGCGCGGCAATGTGCCCGCCGCCATATGCGCGGCATCGGCATCGAACATGCTGGGCGTCTTCATCAGCCCGCTGCTTGCGGGCTGGCTGTTGAAGACACAAGGCCTGGAACTGTCGTTCGGTATCTTCCGAGACATCACATTGCAGCTTCTGGTGCCGTTCCTGGCTGGACAGGTGCTGCGGTCCTGGATTGGAAGATGGGTGGAGACGAGGAAGAAGCTTCTGGGCTATGCGGATCGCGGCTCCATCCTGCTGATCATCTACGTCGCCTTTTCCAAGGGTGTCATGTCGGGTATGTGGAGCCAGTTCGAATTAGCCGACCTGCTTGTTCTTGTCGTCATGCTATCTGGCCTTCTGGCCTCGGTACTTATCGTCACCAGTTTTGCTGCACGCCGGATCCTGCGGTTTCCTGTCCAGGACGAAATCGTCCTGCAATTTTGCGGTTCCAAGAAATCACTGGCCAGCGGTTTGCCGATGGCCAGTATTCTGTTTGCCGGACCCCAGGTCGGCATTGTCGTTCTGCCGCTTATGCTGTTCCATCAATTACAACTGATTGTCTGCGCCATCCTTGCTCGACACTATGCGACCCGCCGCGACGATATCGGGGCCAATCTGTGAACGCGTGCCGGAAGCGTACTGGCAAAGACTATGCGGATCGCATCAGGATCGCTTCGCTGACATGGCCGACGCTGCAATCAAAGCGGCACCGACGAGAATTGCCGCATCAACGGCCCACGCGACCGGATCCTGTGCGTCGCCGCGCCAGTTTATCACATGCATGATCGCAAGTGCCGCCATCAGTGCTGCCGCAGACCAGCGGAAGGCAGCTTCGAAGACAGCGACAGGCAGGGCAGTGCCCGCTGTCCCGTAAGCTAGCCCCGTCAGGACCATCCATGCAAACAGAGCGTGGTCACCGGCGCCGGCCAACGATATGACGGCTGTGAACGCGAAGATGGCCGGCTGGCCCCAAGCCGTCGCCGCCCAGAACCGTTCCCACGCGGGAACGGGGCGCCCCTGGTCGCGCCGACGTGCGAACCAGATCGTCATACCGCTCGACGTGACGACACACAGTGCCAGTCCAAGCACACCATAGGCGATTTTGGTAGCAAGGCCGCCGAACCATCCAAAGTGGAGCGGCGGCAGCGACAGCAACGCGCGCGATCCGATCGACCTCGGTTCTGTCCTCGGTGAGAATATCACTTGGCTGTCCGCATCGAATATATAGCGCTGGTCGTGTGTCAGCCGGCCCGCTTCCTCGAAGATCACGGAGATGGTCTGTCCCCGCGTGCCGGGGTGCTGGATTTCGATCGACTGGATCTGTGCCGCCGGCTCCTGCGCGCGCATGAACGCCATGATTGGCGCTACCGATGGCATGGCGGCCGATGTCTTGTCTTCCCGGCTTTCCAGCGGCCCGACGATCTCGGTGAGTGCCCGGCGGAAGTCGCCCTTATAGGCGGTTGCCGCCATACCGCCGAACATGAGGAGGAAGGCTCCGAGTACGGCGCCGGTCAGCGTCACAAGGATGAAGAAGGGCATGCCCCATGTGCCCAACCGGTTATGCAGGTCGGCTTCCTGCACGCGCAACGAACCGCCGCGGCGCAGTGTGAACGCTTCCCTGAAGATGTGAGGATGCGCGAGCACCCCCGACATGAGCAAGGCCAGGAGAGCGACGCCGATCAGGCCGACCACGGCAAGGCCGGCGAGGCGTGGGAGATGCAGATTGGCATGAAGTGCCACAAGAAAGTCAGTAATCGGATGGGATACGGGTGCGATCAGTCGCCCGCCCCTGTCCGCCACCCATTGATTACCCTCGCCTTCGACCGAACCGCCCACAAAGACAAGACGGGGGGTGGCGCTTCTGGGGAGCAGGACGGAAATCGCCCGCACGGCGCTCCCGGCCTTGGCGTGGATTTCGGACAGCCCGCGATCAATGGCATCTGGCGAAACGGTAGTCAGCACGGGCCCGGCAGGCTGTTCCCAACGCTCCAACTCCTGCGCGAACACAACGATCGTGCCCGACAGGCAGATCAGGTAGATCAGCGCCGAGATCGCAAGGCCCAATACGGAATGGCCTGACAGAATGGCGCCAATGAGCGAGGTGGGCAACAGCCGCCTGCGGCCTTGCTTTGCAGGGAGAGGCGCGTTCATACGAGCATCTCTACCGCGATCAGGAGGCCTGAGGCGCCGATGGTCGCGCACAGGCCCAGAACAGGCCGGCGCAGGCGCGCTTCGCTCAGCACCCAGATGACGAGTCCCGCCCATATTATAGGCAGGACAAGGGCGCCGATCGTGACCCGGTTGACGGGCAGGCCGATGGGAAGACCGGCGGCGGCGGCCCCGATTGCTATCGTCGTGATCATGGCGAGGAAAAAGGCCGCAAAGCCGCGACCCCAACCATTCCCGAACGCTTGGGGGCTGGCGTCCTGTGTGACGATGCGCCCGCGTGTGTTGCGAGGTGGACGCCGTTCGGTGTTGAGCGCGACCAAGCCGTAGCCACACAGGCCAAAGGCCAGCGTCGCGATCGTCAGGCCGATCAGCGGGCCCAATACCGTTGTGAGCAGATAGAGTGAGACCAGCAGCGCGGTCCAGCCCGACGCCACGCGAGCGCGCCCGCGCCGTTCACTGTTCCTCCAACCTGATCGCAGGAGTGCCAAGGCGAGACCCATCGTGAGCAAACCACTCACGAGGGCCGGATATATGGAATCCAACAAGGATGCACCTCAGTTGAGAATAGATCGCATCCAGTCTAGCTGTGGTCGCTGGGGGCTGCGTCTTTATCGGTGCCAATAAATAGCAGATCGATGCCACACTGATCGGTAGCGGTGGCGATAACGGCATGGCGTGGATAAGCTATCCCGATGGAGATAGCAAAACCCCGCCAGCTTCAGGAGATCACGCTTCAGCCGGAAGCCGCCGATCGGGTCGATGGCCCGATCATAATGGCGGTCGCCGGGACGGTCGAGGCGGAGCGCTTTTCGGTGCCGTTGCATCGCCATGGTCGCGGGCAACTGATGGCCTCAATGCGCGGATTATTGGCGGTCGATGTCGGGAACGAACATTGGGTCGTCCCCGCCAGCCACACCGTCTGGGTGCCGCCGGGCCATCTCCACACCGTTGCCTCTCATGGTGTCTTCCAGGGCTGGAGCGTCTTTGTGGCGGAGTGCGCCTGTCTCTCCCTGCCGTCTCGACCCCGCACATTCCGGACATCGGCGCTGCTCCGCGAAGCCGTCCTTCGTGCCGCAGCTTGGAGCGGCGACATGCTCGACACCGCTCAGCAGCATATTGCCGCCGTCATCCTGGACGAGGTGCGGTTTGCGCCGGCCGAGGCACTGGGCCTGCCCCTTCCGGCTGAAGCCCGACTGATGCGGATAGCGCGCGCCTTCATCACCGACCCTTCGGACGGGCGCGATCTGGACGCCTGGGCGGCGTGGGCGGCCGTGAGCCCACGGACGTTGAGCCGGCGTTTCGTGCAGGAAACGGGTTTCACCTTCACCGCGTGGCGACAGCGTGTCCGCCTGCTGCGCGCGCTTGAGATGCTGGCGGCGGGTGAGCCGGTCACGACCGTGGCGATGGACCTTGGCTATTCAACCACCAGCGCCTTCATCGGCTTGTTTCGTAAGGCGTTCGGGATCACGCCAGCCGCCTATCGCCGAAGTCTCTGACAGGCCCAGGGCTTTGGCGCGGCAGCGCTATTAAATGGCGGCTCTATGATATCGCCGCCGGTCTCTATCCACTATACGACCCTTGTGTATTGATAATGACTATCATTATCGGAAATTGGGGGTTTCCATGTTGAAGTTCTACGGCGGCGCGTCACTCGCCGCCCTGCTGATCGCCACGCCTGCACTGGCACAAGAGGCGATCTCGGCTGCAAAAGGCGAGACCGCCGCAACTATCGGCCCGGCCCGCGATCAAGCGGAAATGGCCGACATCGTCGTCATCGGGAGGCGGGCGGCGACGCCGTCGCTGGGCGCGCTCGGCGACCGTCCCATCCTCGACAGCCCCTTCTCGATCAGCACCTATGACGGTGCGTTGCTGAAGGACATACAGGCGCGATCCCTGACCGACATGCTGCGTCTGGAACCGTCGGCGACGACCTCCCTCGCGGATGTAACTGAGGGCACGAATTTCCTCCTGCGCGGCTTCTCGGTCTCGACCTACTACATGGACTCGGTCCCGGGTCTCGGCGGCAGCCGCTCGGACCCACCGCTGGAGCTTTACGACGGCGTGCAGGTTCTCAAGGGCGCAGCGGGCTTCCTGTTCGGGTTCACTTCGCCCGGCGGCATCGTGAATTTCGTCAGCAAGCGGCCGCGCTCACAGCCTTTCCTGTCGGCAGAAGTCGGCTATACCCAAGACAGCCTTTATCGCGGCCATGTCGATACCGGTTACTCGACCACCGATGGTCGTTTCGGCACACGCCTGAATGCTGCCGGCGAGCGTGGCCAAAACCGCCATCTCGACACCGGGGTTCGCCGCCATTCGATCGGCCTCAACAACAATTTCCAACTGACACCGACCACGACGATCCAGCTCGACGGCCAGCACAGCCGGCGCAAGCTGCTGGGCAGCGCGTTCGGCATCCAACTGTCGCCCGGGCTTGCCATCCCTGATCCCATCTCCGGAACGACGAGATTGGGCGCGAAGTTCGGGGGCTATCGCTATGAAATCGACAGCGGCAACCTTGCGGTCATCCAACAAATCGGTGGTGACTGGACCGCCCGTCTTGACGGCGCACTCACCCGCAACGTCTTTTCCTTCTACGACACGGCGCGGCTCCTCACCAATGGTGTCGGCGATACGCTCTATGGCAATTTCAAGGTCAACCAGCGCACTGTCACCAAGGCCGGCCAGCTTCGCATCTCCGGATCGATTGAAACGGGGCTGCTTGATCATGCGATCACGCTTGGTCTCTATGGCCAACGGCAGGAGACGCTCGCAGGGCGCGCGAGCAATGGTCTCAGCACCACCGGCACGTTCCTGCCTGGTGGCAATATCTACCAGGACTTTCCCGACATCGCTGACCCCGGCTTCGAGCTTCCCAGCCTCAAGCGCGGTTATCGCTCGCAGAATCTGACGGAGAAGGCCGCTTTCCTCAGCGATACGATCAGCGTTGGCGATCACTTGCAGGTGCTGCTTGGCGGTCGCTACATCTGGCGCGAACAGACCAACCTCAATCCTGCTGGCGCGGTCACGCGGCGGGACGAGCGTGAGAAGTTTACGCCAACCACAGCGCTGCTGTGGAAGCCCACGGAGAAAATCACCGGCTATGTCTCCTATTCGGAATCGCTCCAGGCGGGCGGTACCGCTCCGGCCGGATCGGCGAATGTCGGGGAGGTCATGCAGCCGATGGTCAGCAGGCAGTATGAAGTCGGCGTCAAGGTGCAGGTCGGGGCGCTGCTCGCGTCCGCCGCCACGTTCCGGATTGAGCGCTCCTTTGAGTTCCTGATGACCCGGCTTGGCGAGTTGCCCCTCTATGTCCAGGACGGGACGCAGCGCCATGATGGCGTCGAGTTGTCGGTATCGGGCCACGCCGGGGAGGCGTGGCGGTTTGTCGGCGGCGTTCAACTGCTCGACGCCAAGATCCACGACGGGCTCCCTGCCCTGGTTGGCAAGGAACCACCAGCAGTGCCCGAGTTCCAGGCCAAGCTGTTGGCGGAGTATGCGCCGCCCGCCCTGGACGGGTTTGCGATCAACACCACGCTCAACTATACCGGAAGCAGTGCGTTCAATACCGACAACTCGCTTTCGATCGATGATTTCTTCACGCTCGGCGCTGGCGCCCGCTACCGCTTTGACGCAAATGGAACGCCTGTCACCGCGCGGGTCGCGGTCAATAATTTGACCAACAAAAAATACTGGATGCCCAGCAGTTTGCTCATCCCGGGTGCGCCGCGCAGCATCACGGCATCGCTTGCGGTCGATTTTTAAGCCCCGTCAATTCCAGGAAGCGCGCAAGGGTTGGTGGGGCTGACAGGCGGGATAATACCCCGCTTGCTCGGCCCCGTCGCCCTTCAAATATATCTCAAGCAGATCTGCGGGCCCGCGTGGCGGCATCCAATGATCTTTTGGCGCGCTGAAGGAAGTCTGGGCAGGCGCGATCCGATAAAGTGGAGGAAGATAATTCAGTGACGTAGGGCTTGTGATGACTTTGCTGACAACACGCGATCACCTGGAAGCTGTCATCGGGACACCGCCGACGATGGTGATGGCCAAGACCATAGACCATCTCGATCCCGGAGCGCTCTCCTGGCTGGCGGCGTCCGTCATAATGGTCGCGTCGGTTGCCCACGATGACGATGTCGATGTCGTGATCGGCGGCGACGCCCCGGGTTGGGCCACCGGCGATCAGGCTACGCTCATTCTGCCCGCCGCCTCTCTAGATGAGGCCGGATGTCTGGTGCCCGGGACCGGGTTCGGATCAATCTTCCTGGTTCCCGGTCTCAATGAGATCATGCGGGTTAACGGTCGTGTCGCGTCGAACGACCAAAGCGAGATCAGGGTGAGGATCGACGAATGCTACATCCACTGCGGCAAGGCGTTGATCCGATCGGACTTCTGGTCGCCTATGTCGGCGAAGCCCGATGAGGTATCGCTGGATGCGCTCGTTGGCGCGTGCCGTTTCCTGGCCCTTGCAACCTGCGACAGCCATGCGAACGCTGACCTCAGCCCCAAGGGGGATCCGGCCGGCCTGATGGTTCGGCTGGATGATGGCGCGATCCGCTTCGCCGATCGTCCCGGCAACCGGCGGATCGACAGTTTCCGCAACATGATTGAGCAGCCGCGTGTCGCAGCGGCCCTGATCGTGCCCGGGCTGCATCAGTTGATCATCGTCCGCGGCCGCGCGGGGATCACGGACGATCTGTCCGAGCGCGAGGCCTTTACTGTCGGCGATAAGGTGCCACAGCTTGTAACCGTGGTCGACGATGCGCGCATCGAACTGCGCGACAGCCCAGCGTTGCGGCGGGCAGCGGCCTGGCCGGCTCCGCCGCCACCTGAGGGGCTGAAGGCCGGCAAGATCGCTGCCGGCCACCTCAAGCTGTCCAAGGCGGTCGGTGCGAAGCTGGCCGGCTATGTGATGTCGGTGCCAGGGCTTGTCGAACGCGAACTGGCGAAGGATTACAAGACCAATCTCTACTGATCTAGGCGTGATGTGAGCCGTGGGTGAGAGGCGTTTCGCCTCGGCGAGCCGCTTCAACCTCGGGGCAGGCCGCAACACGCCGATAGTGGCATGACCCCCAAAGGACCGGTCCCGCAGCCAGGACAGCCGCCGTGCTGGCCGGCAGACGGACGCGGCTGCCCTCGGACAGGCTTTCAAATTGGGGGCTCTACCTGCCCAGTGCTTTGTCGATCAGGTGGATTGCGTATGCCGGGAATCTGCTGCTCGACGGAGCCCATTGTGCTGCCTACGTCCTGGCCGAGGAGATCGCGTTGATCAGAGAGCCGGGACTGCATCGCATGTTTAGCACGGACGGCGTCTGGAACGGGATTTTATAATTTTCATACAAGCTAAAATCGATAAATGGAGACTGAATTGTCTTCAAAGCCCAGAACCGGACGTGTCGTATTGGACTTCTCCTCTGATCTTTTGCCGTTGTCGGTGAGGATTGGCAAGCGCATTGCCCATCGAGGACTGATCGTTGGTGAGTTCGATATTCCGGCCAATTCCGGAACCTGGGTCGGCGTTCCTCATCTGAGCATAGTAGTCCATCAAGGAGAGCCCTTTGAACTGAGTT
>NZ_JBLTXA010000028.1:0-62789 GCF_048066175.1 Niveispirillum fermenti
TGGCTACGCGCCACGTGGCGCGCGGCGGCGATTGCCACCGTTCCCCCCCTTGTCCTTCTTGCCTATCGGGTGGTAACGGTCATGCCGCGTGCGGCAGCACCACCTGGCGGATGACGCGGCCGGCGGCCAGTTCGTCCATCAGCCGGTTGATTTCCGACAATGGTGCCGTGCCCGACAGCAGGCGATGCACCGGCAGCCGGCCGGCACGCCACAGGGCGATATAGCGCGGCACGTCGCGCGCGGGGATGGAGGAGCCCATATAGCTGCCGATCAGCGCCTTGCCCTCCGCCACCAGCGACACGGCCGGGAAGCTCAGCATCTCCGCCGGGTTGGGCAGGCCGACCGTGACCGTGCGCCCGCCGCGCCGGGTGGATTTGTAGGCCGCGGCCAGCACGGCGGCCTTGCCCGCCGTCTCGATGGCCACGTCCGCGCCCCCACCGGTCAGATCGGCGATGGCCTGGGCGGCATCGGCCGGCGCCACGGCGGCGGCGGCACCCAGTTCCAGCGCCAGTCTGCGCTTCTCCTCGATCGGATCGACGGCGATCACGGGCTGGGCACCCGCTGCCACGGCCCCCAGCAGTGACGAAAGGCCGACGCCGCCCAGGCCGTACACGACCACGCTTTCACCCGGCCGCACGGCGGCCGTATTCATCACGGCACCCACACCCGTCAGCACGGCGCAGCCGAACAGGGCGGCGATTTCCGGGGCGATGTCGGACGGGATCTTCACGGCCGACCGCTGATCCACCACCGCATGGGTGGCGAAGGCCGACACCCCCAGGTGATGGTGGACATCCCGTCCCCCGTCGCGCAACCGGCGGCCGCCGCGCAGCAGCCGGCCCTCGCCATTGGCCGTGGCGCCCGGCTGGCACAGATAGCCCTCGCCCGATCCGCAGCAGGCGCATTGCCCGCAGGCGGGAAGGAAGGCCAGCACGATGCGGTCACCGGGCTTGAAATCGGACGCTGCAGGGTCCCCCACCTCCATCACGGTGGCCGATGCCTCGTGCCCCAGGGCCATGGGCATGGGGCGCGGGCGGTCGCCATTGATCACGGACAGGTCGGAATGGCACAGGCCTGCGGCGTCGATGCGCACCAGCAGTTCACCCGGCCGAGGCGGGGCCAGATCCACTTCCGCCAGCCGCAGCGGCCGGCTGTCGGCATAGGGGCCGGGCTGACCGATCTGGTCCAGGATGGCGGCGGTGATGCGCATGACGCTTCCTCTTGGTTGGGTTCTGCTTCCCGTTGGGTGGCGGCCGTGCGATCATGCCCCAGATTGCCGCGCCGGGGTAAGTCAACTCTGGAATGACGCCATGGCCGCACGGGCGGCCGCCATGCCGGCCAGCCGGCCCAGCGTGAAGGCGGTGCAAATGCCCATGGCTGGAAGGTATCCCCAGCAGGACGGGCCGGAAACCGACCGTGCGGCCCCACCGCAGGCGAAAAGATTGGGCAGCTTGCTGCCATCCTCCCGCAGTACGGCGCCATCGCCATTGATCCGCAGGCCGCCCTGGGTGTGGTAAAGCGCGCCGCGCAGCCGAAGGGCCCGCAGGGCGCCGGCCGGCGGCGGTGCTTCGGTCCAGGTGCGACCCTGCGCATCGGGCCGGCTCGCGCGGTGCGCGGCCCAGGCCTCCGTCAATGTCGCCTCCAGCCGGGCGGGATCGGCGCCGATGGCGGTGGCCAGGGCGGCGATGCTGTCGGCGGCGCGTGCGGCGTTCAATTCGCGCAACTGCGCGCTTTCATGGATATGGGCGCAGGCCTGTTCGATCCGCTCGTCAAAAATGGCCCAGGCCCGGCCACCGGGCTGGGCCAGCACGGGATGCACGATGGCGGAGATGTCGGCCGTCTCGTTGGCGAAACGGTCGCCGTCGGCATTGACCAGCAGGCCACCTTCCAGGATGAAGCCCGGCGGCAGCGTGATCCCCTGCGGATCGGTGAGCATGCCATAACCCTGATAGGCGCCCATGTCGGCCAGGGCGGCGCCCAGCCCGACCCCCAGCCGGATGCCCAGCCCGTCGCTGCCTTCATGGCCATGGTAATGGGCATCCGCGGCGTCGGGAATGTGCGTGCGCACCATCGCGTGATTGCCGGCGAAGCCGCCGGTCGCCAGCACCAGGCTGTCGCAGCCGAAGGATTCCCGGCTTCCGTCCGGCCGCTGGATGACCACGCCCGCCACGCGGCCGTCATCGCCATGCACCAGTTCGACCAGTCGGGCCTGGGGCAGGACGTCCACGCCTGTATCCGCCAGGCGCCGGTGCAGGAATTGCAGCATGTCGCCGCCGCTGTGGCCGGGCCAGCCATGCACGCGCAGCCGGCTGTGCCCGAAGGCGGGCTTGAAGCGGGTATCCAGGGTGTAGGGCAGCCCGTGGGCCGTCACCAGCCAGTCCAGCGCCGGGCCGGAACCATGGGCCAGGGCGCGGGCCAGCACCGGATCGGTCCGGCCGCCGGTCTTCGCCATGATGTCAGCGAACAGGGTCTCGCCGTCATCCTGCACCCCGTGCTGCTTCTGCGCCGCCGTGCCGGCCGCACAGAGCAGTCCCTGCGACATGGAGGTTGTGCCGAAGGGTGCGGCATCCTGTTCCAGAAGCAGGACATCGGCACCCGCATCACGGGCGGCCAGGGCGGCCACCGCCCCCGCCGCCCCGCCACCGGCGATCACGACCGGGATGGAATAATCGAACGCCACGGTACGCTCCTGCCTGTTGCGTGGATCGCGGAGGCGCCCCCGCGCCGGTGATCGACGGAACCGGAAACCGCCCTGGCCATCGGTGACCAGGGCGGACGGCAATCAATTGTTCGGGGCGCTGGTGTCGGTGAAGTTCCGCCAGTCCGGCGTTGCGAACTTCTCATCAATCAGCGTGCGCTGGAAGCAGCGGCCGGCCTTGTACCAATGCCAGGTGCGCGACCGGAACTTGCCGCAGTCGGAAAGCTGGATCATCTCATAGAGATAAAGATCCGGCTCGCCCTTGCGGGTCCAGTTCAGGCAGGTGGAGCGGTTGAAATCATCGGGCTTCATGGCGGCGGCCCAGCCCGTGATCAGGTCATTGTCCCACCAGATGCGGCCATCGGCATAGCTGGCGGGGAAGTCCCGCACTTCCACACGGCCATCTTCCCAGAAATAATGGTTGGTCTGGTGGTACGGGAACTCGCCATCCTCCTTCAGACGGCAGATCAGGCGGGACCGGTGCTGGTCGATCAGCTTGCCCGTCTCGGCGCTGTAATAGCGGTACCAGCCTTCCCAGACGCCCTCGTTGCGGGCCAGAAGGGGCATGTCACGGCGCAGATCGGCGACATTGTTGCTCATTTCCGGATATCCTCTTTCCCTTGGGTGTTATGACCGCAGATCGACGACGACCTTGCCCATCGACCGACCGGACAGGAGATGTTCGACGGCGTCCGGCACCTGGCCCAGGCCGGTGAAGGTGCCCTGGTCGAACGTGACCGTGATCTTGCCGTCGGCATGCAGGCCGAACAGCCTTTCGCGCGCCGCTGGCCACAGGTCGGTCAGCAGACCGTTCATGAAGCCGCGGACCGAAGCGCCCTTGTAATAGAGCTTGTGGGCGATGCGCGGGCCGGTGACGACTTCCGGCCGTCCGTCCAGGTCCTGGGCCGCGCCGGCCACCACGACGCGGCCCAGCGGGGCGACATTGTCCAGGAAGGCATCGAAAATGCCGCCGCTGACCGTATCGATGGCCAGGCTCAGCTTGTTGCGGTAATCGGCCGCCAGCACGGCGGCCACATCCTCCCGCTTGTAATCGATGATGCGGTCGGCGCCCAGGGCGCGCACGAAGGCCGCCTTGCTTTCCCCGCCGCAGACGGCAACGACATGCGCGCCGTGCAGCTTGGCAATCTGGACCAGCAGATGACCCAGCCCGCCCGCCGCGGCGGATATGGCCACCGTCTCACCCTGGCGGATGCCGCCGACATGCTCGATGGCCAGCAGGGCGGACACGCCGGTGGACGCCAGGGCCAGGCTGTCGCGGCTGGCATCGGGCACCCGGATGAACTGCCCGGCCGGACCGATATTGGCCTCCCGGTAACCACCCGTGAAGCGGATGGTGGCCGCCGCATCGCCGATCTTGAACGCCGTCACGCCCTCGCCCACGGCCTCAACGACGCCCACCGCCTCCACACCCGTATAGGTGGGCACAGGGATGCGGATGTAATCGACGGCATTGCGGGCGATCTGGGTGTCGAAGATGCCGTTCACGCCGGCCCAATGGTTGCGCACCCGGATTTCACCCGGACCGGGATCGCGCAGCGGTTCCGTCATGATGTCGGCAGCGGCGCGGAAGGTCTCGGCGAAACGGTTCAGGCGGATGGCGCGGTAGGTGGCGGTCATTCCCTGTTCTTTCCCTGGAAATCGAAGCCCAGGACGCCGGGGTTCAGCGCGCGGGCCGGATCGACAATGTCCTTGATGGCGTCCAGAAGTCTCCGGCTCGCCTCATCTCGGCTGTCACGATACGGATATGTCCGGCCAATTTGCAAGTGTCCGCATCCAAACTTCTTGAATGTTACAATCAAAAGTTTACGGACTTCCATGACAAGCGCCGTCGCTTCAGGATTGGGGGGGTGTGACGGCAACCGTTCCATGTGGCTGGGCTCAAGCGCTTCGTAATGTGCGGGCAGCCGTTCGGCTGGCCAATAGATCACGGGCTCCAGAATCAGGCCGTTGGTCGACATGGAGGTGAAGAGGTAGCCCGTGCGCAGGCCCAGCCGCTCCATCTCCGGTGCCAGCCCGGCGAAGACGGCCTGCAGCGCTTCGAACAGGGCGGGGGCCTGTGACAGGGATGTCAGGCCGTGGATCGGCAGCCACCGCTCTCCCCCCGGACCCATCGCGCTGTTCAGGGGCGGGAAGGGCAGGGCGCGGATCACCTTGGCGATGGTGTTCTCGATTTCGCGACCGCCGATCTCTGCGGCGATGCGCCGCGCCGTGGCCATGTCGTGGGCCACGCCCTCCTTTGACCGGCCCTCGGCAATGATATGCAGGGGATAGCTGTCCAGATCGACGAAATCACGCCCCGCCGCCGCCACGCGGAACCCTTCCCACAGGCCGCGCAGCAGCGATTTCTGGCGGGCCACCACGGCGCCCAGCGCCTTGACGTCACCTGTCAGGGAAGCGCGCTGCATGCGGACCTTCGTCAGGCCGGGGTCGAAGGCGCACATCTCGGCGGCGATGCCGGCACGCGCCATGGCCGCCATGGCGCGCAACAGGTCACCCCCCGTGGCAAAGGCGAAGGAGGCGTAATCCTCGTGCTGCGGGGCCTGGATCAGGCGCAGCGTGATCTGCGCCTTTACCCCCAGCGTGCCGCAATCGCCGCAGAACAAGCCCGTCAGGTCCGGACCGAAATGGCGGTAGAAGGGCGTGTCGCCGTCCGCGCCGCGCGCGCCGGTGCGCAGCACGCTGCCATCGGCCAGCACCATGGTCAGCGCGACCACGCTTTCGCTGGACGTGCCGTGATGGCCGGCCCCCAGCATGGCGTTCAATTGCGACAATCCGCCGCCGATGGTCGATGTAAGGCCCGACATGGGGCCCCAGAAGGGGGTGCGCAGCCCGTGTGGTGCCAGTGCCTGGTTCAGCGCCGCCCAGGTGCAGCCGGCTTCCACCGTCACCACCATGTCGTCGGGCCGCACCTCGACCACCCGGTCCATGCGCCGCATGTCCAGGGCAACGGTGCCGGCGACGACGGGGACGAAGCCGCTGGTATAGCTCATGCCGGCCCCGCGCGGCGCCACGGCCACGCCTGCCTTGTGCAGCAATGCCATGACCGCGGAAAGCTGCTCCACGCCGGCAGGTGCGACCACCAGGGCCACGGGCTCCCTGCTTTCGCTCCAGATGTCGCTGCTATGCAGTCGCCGGGCGGCCTCGTCGTCCTTCACGCCGTCGGGCCCGACGATGCTGGCCAGGGCTGCCTTCAGCCCGTCGTCCGTTGCTGTCCATTCGATATTGCCGTCCGGCATGGCTGCCCCCTTCGCTTGCGGTCTGGACCGGGGGCGGATGCTAGTCGGATTATGCCGGGCCGTTGCGCAAAGGGGCCGGGCTTGTCCGCAAGGCGGTCAGGGCGGCCGGGTTCCGCTTGGCAGGGCACCCGGCCCATGGTCTTTTGGCCCGCGACGGTGGCATTCTGCGGATACGGATTAGGGCGATGGCAGCAACCCTCTACGACAAGCTGTGGCACAGCCATGTGGTCGCCGATGAGGGCAAGGGCGTCAGCCTGCTCTATATCGATCGCCAGATGCTGCATGAGGTTTCCAGCCCCCAGGCCTTCGCCGGCCTGCGGGAAAAGGGGTTGCGGGTGCGCAACCCCCGTGCGCATCTGGCGGTGGCCGACCATTCGGTGCCCACCCGCGACCGCGACCGGCCTATCGCCGACCCGCAGGCCCGTGCGCAGGTGGAACTGCTGGCGGCCAATGCCCGGCAATTCGGGATCGACATGATCGGCCTGGATGATCCGCGTCAGGGTATCGTGCATGTGACGGGGCCGGAACAGGGATTTACCCTGCCGGGCCTGACGCTGGTCTGCGGCGACAGCCACACGGCCACGCACGGCGCCTTTGGGGCCCTGGCCTTCGGCATCGGGTCTGGCGAATGCGAAAGCGTGCTGGCGACGCAGACATTGCGCATGGCCAAGGCCAGGACGCTGCGCGTGAATGTGGTGGGCGACCTGCCCCCCGGCACGGGAGCCAAGGACATCATCCTGGCCGTGGTCGGCCGGCTGGGCAGCAATGGTGCCGTCGGCCATGCCATCGAGTATGCAGGGCCCGCCGTGCGCGCCCTGTCCATGGAAGGGCGCATGACCCTTTGCAACATGAGCATCGAGGCCGGATCGCGCACCGGCCTCGTCGCCCCGGACGACACGACCTTCGCCTGGCTGCGGGGCCGGCCGCTGGCCCCGCAGGGTGCCGATTGGGATGCCGCCCTGGACCATTGGCGCACGCTCGTGTCGGATGCGGATGCTGTCTTCGACAAGGAGATCACCATCGATGCGGCCCGGCTGGTGCCGCAGGTGAGCTGGGGCACCAGTCCCGACCAGGTGGCCGACATTACCGGCCGGGTGCCCGATCCGGCCGGGGCACCCGACGCCGGAACGGCGGCGAAGATCGAAAAGGCGCTGGCCTATATGGGCCTGTCGGGGGGCATGGCGCTGCGTGACATCATCATCGGCCATGTGTTCATCGGTTCCTGCACCAATGGCCGGATCGAGGATCTGCGCATCGCAGCCCGCGTGCTGAAAGGCCGGCGCGTGGCGGATGGGGTGTCGGCGCTGGTCGTCCCCGGCTCCCACGCGGTGAAGCGCCAGGCGGAGGCGGAGGGGCTGGACGCCATCTTCCGCCAGGCCGGCTTCGAATGGCGGGAGCCGGGCTGTTCGCTGTGCGTGGCGATGAATGACGACCGGCTTCCCCCCGGTGCGCGCTGTGCCAGCACGTCGAACCGCAATTTCGAGGGCCGGCAGGGCCAGGGTGCCCGCACCCACCTGATGGGGCCGGCCATGGCGGCGGCCTCGGCCGTGGCCGGTCATATCGCCGACCCGCGCGACTATCTGGGAGAGGCGTGAGACATGCAGCCCTTCATCCGCCTGCGCGCCGTCGCGGCCCCGTTGAACGAGGCCGACATCGACACCGACATCATCTATCCCGCCCGTTTTCTGACCATCACGGAAAAGAAGGGTCTTGGCCGCTATGCCTTCCACGACCGGCGTGTCGACGGACAGGGACGGGAGGTGCCCGGTTTCGTGCTGAACCGTGACCCCTGGCGGGGGGCCGGCATCCTGGTTGCCGGTGCCAATTTCGGGTGCGGCTCCTCGCGCGAGCAGGCGCCCTGGGCGCTGCTGGACCTGGGCATCCGCTGCATCATTGCCCCCAGCTTCGGGGAGATCTTCCGCGGCAACTGCTACCGCAACGGCATGCTGCCCGTGACGGTGGATGATGGCGCGCATGCCGCCCTGCTGGCCGATGCGCAGGCCGGGGCCGTTCTGGATATCGACCTGGAGGCCTGCGCCATCACCCGGCCCTGCGGCGCGCAGGTCGCCATCGCCATCGACCCTCAGAAGCGGGAGGCGCTGCTGAACGGCTGGGACGAGGTGATGGCCATCCTGAAGGCGCGCGGCGAGGCCATCGACCGGTACGAGGTGGAGCGTCGCCGCCGCCATCCCTGGCTTCCGCTTTAACCTGTTTCCCCAACCCCTATCCTTATACCATCAGGCAGAATTCCATGGCCAATCCCATCCTGCGCCAGAAGCTGGCGGCCCGTCAGTTCATCACCGCGCCCGGCATCCAGGACATGATCACCGCCGTCATCGCCAACAAGGTCGGCTTCGACATCGTCTATGGCAGCGGTTATTGGACCGTGGCGTCGGCCCACGGGCTGCCGGATGCGGGCATCGCTTCCGTCACCCAGATGATCGACCGTATGGCCACGCTGGTCCGGACCAGCAATGCCGCTGTCGTGGCCGATGCCGACACGGGTTTCGGCGGGCTTCTGAACGTGCATCACACGGTGCAGGCCTATGAGCAGGCCGGCATCACCGCCATCCAGATCGAAGATCAGGAATTTCCCAAGAAGTGCGGCCACACCCCCGGCAAGCGCGTGATCCCGGCTGCCGACATGGCCGACAAGATCCGCGTGGCTGTGGAGGCACGCCGGGATGAGAATTTCGTGATCATCGCCCGCACCGATGCACGCCAGAGCGAAGGGCTGGAAGGCGTGCTGCACCGCATGAAGCTCTATGCGGAGGCCGGAGCCGATATCCTGTTCCCCGAGGCGCTGGCCTCTGATGAGGAGGCGCGCATCGTCTGCCAGGCGGTGGACAAGCCCATGATGGCCAACATGGCCGATGGCGGCCTGACCCCCATCCGCGACGCCGCCACCCTGCAGGGGCTGGGTTATGCCATGGCCATCTTCCCGGCCATGACCAGCCTGGCCGCCGCTGCCGCCATGGAACAGGCCCTGCTTAACCTGAAGCGGACTGGGACCAGCCTGTCCCCCGACGTGCCCCTGTTCGACTTCAAGGAATTCTGTTCCCTGATCGGGTTCGAACAGGTCTGGGCCTTCGAGAAGAAGTGGGCCAAGTCGTAAAGCAGGCGTTCAGGCCGCGGCGGCCGGTGTCTGGCGGCCGCGGGCGAACCAGACCACCTGTTGGGCCAGGATGGCCAGGTTGGCGGCGGCACCGGCATCATTGCAGGTGCCGTCCGCCTCGAACCGCGTACCCATGGAATTGACGGCCACGCCCAGCGGTGTGGGCCAGCCCCGCAGCGCATGCGCGATGGAGCGCAGCGCTGCCAGGGTCGATCCCGTCGCCTGCCAGCCATAGGCGCAGGCGATGCATCCCACGGCGCGCCCGTCCAGATAGGGGACGGCATCGCGGGCCGTATCCTCCACATAATCCAGGGCGTTCTTCATCAGGCCCGAGATGGACCCGTGATAGCCGGGGGATGACAGGATTACCCCGTCGCACCGGCGCAGCAACGCCACCAGCCGGGCCGCGTCCGGCGTGCGGTCGGGGTTTTCCGGGGCATAAAGGGGCAGCACCAGTTCCGGTCCTGACAGAAGGACGGTTTCTGCCCCCAGCCTTTCGGCTTCCGCCAGCGCCATGCGCAGCGCCATCTCGGACGAGGAGAAGGCCCGGGTGGTGCCACCCAGGCCGAGGATGAGCGGACGCTGCGACATATCGACCTCATGTTCTGAAATGTGGGATATATTCCATATTACGCACAGGGGCGGTGTTGGCAACCTTATTCGCAGGCCATGGCGGTGCGGGCCACGGACAGGAAATTTCCGACCAGCGCACGGTCATCGCCAGCCCGCCGGCTGAGTGTGATGGACGACCGGGCCGGGCTGTCGACGGGGCGGAAAACCACACCGGGCAAGGTCAGGCTGGCCGTGCAGGCCGGCAGGATCGTGATGCCCACGCCGGCACCGACCAGGCTGATGGCCGTCTGCCATCCCGGTGCCTCCTGCACGCTGCGCGGCGCGAAACCCGCCTGCAGGCACAGTTCGCGCAGCCGGTCATGGTAACGCGAGACGCGGTTGCGCGGGAAAAGGATGAACCGTTCCCCTGCCAGCGCCGCCAGGGGCACGGGCCCGTGCCCCGCCGCCAGGGCATGGCCCGCCGGCAGCACGACGATGTAGGTTTCATGCAGCAGGTCGATCACGTCCACGCCCGGTTCCGGCAGCATGTCGCGCGACAGGGCGAAGTCGATACGGCCGCTGCGCAGGCTGTCCCAGAGCGGCTCTGGCAGAATCTCCACCAGTCGAAGATCCACGTCCGGATAATGCTGGCGGTTGGCCTGCACGATTGCCGGCAGGACATGCAGCGCCGTGGTGGAGGTGAAACCCACGGTCAGCACCCCCGCCTCCCCCCTTCCGACCCGTTGCACGCGGTCGATCCCCTCGGCCATGTCCAGCAGCAGGCGGTTGGCGAAGGCCTGCATGGCCCGGCCGGCATCGGTCAGTTGTACCTTGCGGGTGTCGCGCTCGAACAGCCGATGGCCGATGAAGGCTTCCAGCCGCTGGATCTGTTGGCTGAGCGGGGGCTGCGCGATGCCCAGCCGCGCGGCGGCACGGCCGAAATGCAGTTCCTCCGCCACCAGTGTGAAGGCGTGCAATTGCGACAGGCTGATTTCGCCGCGGAACATTGATATCCTCAATTGATATTTTGAAAGGTATTTATATCACCCAATATTATATTGGACGCTTCATAATTGCACGGCTTAACCTTCCCCTCGCAACCGGCCGGTGGACAGGTGCCGGACCCCAGGGACAAGGAAACCCAGAATGCAGCAGGAAACGGACCATGGCGTCCGAAGGGACGCGCATGCCATCGCCACGGGCGTCCAGGTGGACGCCCGCGCCATCATCACCGATGCCGAGGTGGCGGATTTCAGGACCAACGGCTTCGTCATTCCCAAGGTCGGCCTGCCCGCGGATGATGCGGCCTGGATGCGGGGCGTGATCGAGAAGGTGTTCCGCGACAATCCCGACTGGCACGGCATCGTGCGCATGCCGCACATCCCCTTGCGCGAGGGGCAGCAGGAAGGGGTGAAGGGCGGTGAGGAACTGTTCAAGATCGCCATCCATCCGACCCTGATCATGGCGGCCAGCCGGCTGGTCGGCCCCAACCTGATCATGTGGGGCGGGGAGATTTTCGCCAAGCCGGCCGGGACAGGCAAACGCACACCCTGGCACCAGGACTGCTACAACCCCGCCGTGAAGGCCGGGCCGGGCCGCCGTCTGCCGCAGAGCGCGCAGATATGGATCGCCGTCGATGATGTCGACCCGGACAATGGCAGCCTGAGCTTCATCGCCGGCAGTGGTCGTGAAGGACCCATCCGTCATGAACAGCACCAGGAACTGCGCGACCTGCTGAATTTCGAGGTCGACCGGTCGGGCCTGCAGGATGCGCGCATCGTCAACAGCGTCCTGCCCTCGGGCCATTTCTCCATCCACGACCTGTTCGTCGTGCATGGGGCCAACGCCAACACGTCCGGCCGGCGCCGGGCCGGCCTGACCTTTCACTACATGGCGGCGGAGGATGTTTACGATCGCAGCTTCGGCGCGGCCATCGGCACGGGCCGGGACCGCCCCGCCCCGCTGGCCCAGCGGCCCATATGGCTGGTGCTGGGGGAGAACAAGGTGCCGCAGAATGATTTCGTGACGGGGCATCAGAACCTGTCGGACCTGGACGCCATGGCCGAGGCGCGGCGGCGGGAACTGACCCCGCAAGCGGCGGCCTGAGTGCCGGCCAGCCGCCCCCGTCACCCTTAATCCGGCATATCTACCCGGACCGGCCGCTGCTGCCCGCGGCGGCCCCGGTCTATGCTGTCCGGGGTCCACAATGGCGGCGGGTGCGGCATGGAATGGAACGATCCGGGTGATATGGCGCTGATCACGCGCATTTTCCGGGCATGGGCGGAGGCCGTCCTTGCCAAGGATGGGGATCGGGTGGAGAGCTTTCACGACGAAGGCTTCAAGGTGCGCATCGGGGAGCGTCTCTTCGACAAGCGGGCACATATCGCCATCGAACTGGCCGTCGACAGCCGGGAGATGCGGCTGGTCGCCATCGATGCGGTGCGCCGTGTGGGCGACCTGCTGCTGGTCTGGTCCTCCCATTTCATCCGGGCGGAGAATGTGCCCGCGATCCCGGCGTTGGGCCTGCCGGATGGTTGGGCCGATGGCGATCTGGCGCGCGCCGGCTTCACACAGACGGAATTCACTGTGTGGCGGGTGGACGGTGATCACGCCCGCTGCCTGGCCTTCGATATTTCCGGCGCACAGCCGGGGCTTGCCGGCGGCGGGCCATAACGACCGGAGGGGCGACGCCTATTCCCCCTGCCAGCGGGGGCTGCGCTTTTCGATGAAGGCGCGCAACCCCTCGGCCCGGTCGCGGGCTGTCAGGGCCGGGGTGGCCAGCCGCCGCTGTTCCTGCCAGGCATCGTCGTCCATCCCCCCGCCGGCCCGGCGCAGGATGGCCAGTGTGGCGGCCAGGGCCGTCGGCCCGTTGGCCAGCATGTCGCCCGCCAGCACCCGCGCCGCCGCCAGCGCCCCGCCCGGCCCGGACAGCCGGTTGACCAGCCCGTGCCGGTGCAGGGGTGCCGCCGCCACCATGCCGCCCGTCAGCGCCATTTCAGCGGCCAGCGCATAAGGCAGGCGGCGGGGCAGGCGCAGCAGGCCGCCGCCCAGTGCCACCAGGTTGCGCCCGACCTCGGGCAGGGCGAACCGGGCATCCTCGGCGGCGACGATCAGGTCGCAGGCCAGCGCCATCTCGAACCCTCCACCCACGGCGTGCCCCTCCACGGCCGCGATCAGCGGCTTAAGGGGCGGGCGCCGGCACAGGCCGAAGGGCCCGCGGTCCGTCACCGCCCCGCTTTGCCCGTCGCGCGCCGCCGCCTTCAGGTCGGCCCCGGCGCAGAAGGTGCCGCCGGCCCCCGTCAGGATTGCGGCGAAGATGGACCGGTCCCCGTCGATCCGGTCCATGGCGGCGTGCAGGGCGGCGGCCGTCGGGCCGTCGACGGCGTTGCGGACCCGTGGCCGGTCGATCGTGACGATCAGCAGATGGCCGTGCAGATCACACCGCACGCCTTCATCCCCGGCCATGGTCAGCCGCCATTGGCCAACTGGCCGCCATCGGCCAGGATGGTCTGTCCCACCACCCAGCGCGCTGCATCGGAAGCCAGGAACATCACCACGCCGGCAATATCCTCCGGCGTGCCCATGCGTCCCGTGGGCTGGCTGGCCAGCGCGGCCTGATAGGCCGGGTCGCCCGACAGGCGCCTCTTCTCCCAGAAATGGCCCGGCGCCTCGGTGGAACCCGGCGCCACGCCGTTGACCCTTATGCCGCGCGGCAGCAGGGCCAGGGCCTGACTGCCCGTATAGTTCATCAGGGCGGCCTTCATCGCGGCATAGGCGGGGGCGCTGCGCGATCCGCGATAGGCGGTGATGGAGTTGATATGGACGATGGCCCCACCCCCATCGGCCCGTTCCAGCCAGGGCAATGCCGCACCGGACAGGCGCACGGCGCCCAGCAGATCCGTCTGTACGCCGGCCAGCCAGCTTTCCTCCCCGTCGCCGCGTGCGATGGCCGACACGTTGCTGACCAGCACGTCGATGCCGCCCAGTGTCGCCGCCGCTTCCTGCACATAGGCGGTTATCTGGGCGCCATCGGCCATGTCGCAGCGGGCGGCATGCACCGTGCCGCCCAGCGCGGCCAGGTCCGCCCGCGCGTCCTCCAGCCGGTCGGGCCGGCGGGCACAGATGGACAGGGCGGCACCGGCCCGGGCGAAGGCCTGCGCGATGCCCCGGCCGATCCCCCGGCTGGCGCCTGTGACCAGCACGCGCCGGCCTGTGAAGTCGAATGCCGTCCGTGTCATGCCGCCGCTCCTTCCCGCCGGACGCCGGCAACGGCGTCGACCAGGTCCCCGATGCGGGTGAAGACCCGGGCGCCGGCCGCCGTCAGGGCGCGGGTTTTGCTGGCCACCGTGCCCGTTTCCCCGTGGATCAGCGCGCCGGCATGACCCATGGTCACGCCCTCGCGCGAAGACTGGCCGGCGATCAGGGCGTAGACGGGCTTGGCCAGCCCCTGCGCCATGATGGCGGCGGCCAGTTCCTCCTCCTCGTCCCCGCCGATCTCCCCGATGACCACCAGGGCGCGCGTGCCGGGATCGGCCGCAAAGACCGGCAGCAGGTCGGCGAAGCGGGTACCCTTCACGGGATCGCCGCCCACGCCCACCCACAGGCTCTGTCCCATCCCCCGGACCACCAGCCGGTGGCAGACTTCATAGGACAGGGTGCCGCTTTTCGACATGACGCCCAGATCCCCCGGCGCCAGCGACACGTCGGGCAGGAAGCCCATCTTCAGCCGGCCGGGAATGGCAAGGCCGGGGGTGGACGCACCGATCCAGCGCGCGCCCGCCGACCGCACCGCGGCCTTTGCCTTCACGGCATCATGGATGGGCATGCCCTCCGTCAGGGTGACGATGGTGCGGATGCCGGCGTTCACCGCTTCCAGGATGGCGGGCAGCACGGACAGCGGCGGCACGATGGCAACGCTGGCCGCGGCCCCCGTCGCCGCCACGGCGGATGCGCAGTCGCGGAACAGCGGCACGCCCTCCACATCCTCCTCACGCGGGGAGACGCCGCCCACGATGCGGGTGCCATAGGCCAGCATGTGCCGTGTGTGGGTGCGCCCGGCGCGGCCCGTGATGCCCTGCACGATGACGGGTGTGCCGGCGGTGATGAAGGCGTCATGCATGGGCTGTCTCCGCGGCGTTGATGGCCAGCGCGATGGCGCGCTCCAGGTCCGTTTCGATCCGTACCGGCTCGCCGGCTTCCCGGATGATGGCGCGGGCCCGGTCCAGCCCGTTGCCGATCATCCGCGCTGTGACGGGCGCTTTCAGATGCGGCACGGCCTTCAGCGCGATGACCAGCAGCCGCGCGATTTCCCCCAGGTCCGTATGACCGGCGAAGAAGTTGATCAGCACCGCACGGATCGACGGCCCGGCCGCGATGCGCTCCAGCACTTCGATCAGCCGCGCCGGGTCGCCCCTGAACTGGCCCGTGCGTATGTCGCAGAAATTGAAGGGTCGCCGCCCGCGTGCCACCAGCTCGTCGACCAGTTGCATCGACAGGCCCGCTCCCGTGGTCACCAGCCCGATATCGCCGTCGGGATCCAGCAGGACATAATCGTATCCCTGTTCCAGCTTCAGGGCGGCCTCGGGATAAAGGTCGGGATTGTCGCGCACGATGGCGGCCAGTTCCGGCTGGCGGACAAAGGCGTTCTCGTCCACCGCCAGCTTGGCGTCGCCCGCCACCCATGACCCGTCGGCCCGGATGAACAGCGGGTTGATCTCCACCAGCAGCGCCTCCAGCCGGAAGAACAGCGGCACCAGGGCTCGCGCCGCCGCCATCAGCGGCGCGCGGGCGGCATCGGGCAGATGCGGTGCCAGGGTGTCGATGCCGGCCATCAGGCTGTCCGGGTCGGCAGGGACGGCGGCGGACAGCAGGTGCGGGCGCATGGACGGGTCTTCCACATCCATCCCGCCCCGGGCCGACATCAGCAGCCGCACATTGCCCGGCCCCGCATCCAGCGTGAAGGACAGATACGCCTCGCCCGTGAAATCCACGGCCTGTTCCAGGCGGCAGGCGCGAACCTTATGCCCCCGTATCTCCAGCCCCCCCACGGCGTGCAGGGTGTGGGCCAGGGCGTCGGCGTCGCGCACCATGCGGATGCCCCCGGCCTTGCCGCGCCCCCCGACGGGCACCTGTGCCTTGACGACCAGCGGCAGGGGAAGGGCCGGGGGCACGGACGCCAGTCCGGCAATGTCGGTGCTGCGGACCAGCCGGCCGGACGGTACAGGCAGGCCGGCATCCGCCAGCAGGCGCTTGGCATCATGTTCAAGCAGCATCATGGAAGGAAAACCTCTTGCGGGTTCCGGCCCGGCGGCATCACAGCCACCAGCGGCCGCCATTGACGATGATGGTCTGGCCCGTGACATAGCGGCCTTCATCGCTGGCCAGCAGGGCCACCATTCCGGCGATATCCTCGGGCTCGCCCAGGAAACCGACGGGAATGGCGGCAACGGCCTTGCGCGCCTCTTCCCCCGCACTGCGATCCAGCGCGCGGGTGCGGACGGGCCCCGGGCAGACGGCGTTGACGGTCACGCCATGGGGCGCCAGTTCACGGGCCACGGCGCGGGTGAAGCCGATGATGCCGGCCTTGGCGGCGGCATAATCATGGCTGCCGACGGGGCCGATCACGGCCGATTCCGACGACATGTTGATGATGCGTCCCCGTCCGCGCGCCACCATGCCCGGTGCGGCCAGATGCGAGAAACGCATGGTGGTGAAAAGATTGACCTCCATCACGAAGCGCCAGACCTCCTCCTGCGACTGGAGGAAGCTGGTCTTGCGCTCCCGCGCGCCCTGGCCGACATTGTTGACCAGGATGTCGGCTGGCCCCAGGGCGGCGTCCGCCGCCGCCATGAAATCGGCGGCCTGCGCCCGGTCGGTGCAGTCCGCAGCGCGGGTGAAGACCCGTGCTCCGGCGGTTCCCAGTTCCGTCTGCAAGGCCGTCAGCGGCCCTTGCTCCAGGTCGATGACGGCCAGCGCCGCCCCTTCCGCCGCCAGCCGCAGGGCGCAGCCCCGGCCGATGCCGTTGGCGCCCCCCGTGATGATGGCGACGCGGCCTTCCAGGCGTTTCATGGCGTCCGCTCCCTTGGTCCTTTTCGCTGTTCCAGCAGTGCCGCCGGGCGATCCGGCGCGCAAACGAGTTTTATGCATCGTCATGAGGGGTGGTCATGGGCCGGCCGGCGCGGCTGGGGGTGATCGCGCATGATCCCCCCTCATGCCGCGGGCCGATAATTCGGGCCGGCCCCTGGCGCCAGCGGGTGCTAGGCTGGTGGAAAGCAGGGAAAGCGTGGGAAGGGGGAGGACGCATGCATAATGGAAGGGCGGGTGGCGTTCCTGCCGGCACGCGGACCATGGCCGAACAGGATGCCTGGCTGTCGCAGATGCGGGAGGAGGTGATCGAGCCGGACCTGCCCATCATCGACGCCCACCACCACATGTGGGACCGGCCGCCGGAAAGCTACCAGTTGCCCGAACTGCTGGCCGACACCGGGTCGGGCCACGATATCCGGGCCACGATCTTCGTACAGTGCAACGCCATGTACCGCGCGGACGGCCCGGAGGTGATGCGGCCCGTGGGGGAGACCGAATATGTGAACGGCGTCGCGGCGGCCAGCGCCAGCGGCACCTATGGCGCACGGCGTCTGTGCGCCGGCATCGTCGGCTTCGCCGACCTGCGGCTGGGGGCAGGCGTGGGGCCGGTGCTGGATGCCCATATCGCAGCAGGTGGGGGACGGTTCCGCGGTATCCGGCAACAGGCCCAGCACGATCCCGTCCTGGGTTCCCTCAGCCGTCTGTCTCCGCCGCCCGGCCTGCTGGCCGACGCCGCCTTTCGGCGTGGCTTCGCGGCGCTGTCCCCGCGTGGCCTGTCCTTCGATGCCTGGCTCTATTTCACGCAATTGCACGAACTGGCCGATTTGGCGGCCTGCTTCCCCGATACGCTCATCATCCTGAACCATGTCGGCGCGCCGCTGGGCATCGGGCCCTACGCGGGGCGCCGGCATGCGGTGTTCCAGGAATGGGCGCAGGGCATGCGGGTGCTGTCGCGCCTTCCCAACCTCTGCGTGAAGCTGGGCGGGCTCGGCATGCCCTCCTACGGGTTCGGCTTCCATGAACGGACCGTGCCGGCCAGGTCACCCGAACTGGCGGCGGCCTGGCGTCCCTATGTAGAAACATGCATCGACCTGTTCGGGGTCGAACGCTGCCTGTTTGAAAGCAATTTTCCCGTGGACCGGCAATCCTGTGCCTACCGCACCCTGTGGAACGCCTTCAAGCGTATCGCCGCGGGCTGCACATCTGCGGAAAAGGCGCTGCTGTTCGCCGGCAGCGCTGCGCGGATCTATCGCCTGCCGCCGGTCTGAAGATCCCGGCCCAAAGGGGAGGCGAAGCCCTTTCCAATGACGATGAGCAATGCTCATCCCCTGCCGCACAAAACTCGATTCCGGTCACGCCCCTGCCGCCATACCTTTCAATGGCGCCGAAATGGGAATGCCATTGTATTCAACAGGCAGGCACGGCGCATTTTCCCAAAAAACAAGACGCCGCAAGCGAAGAACATCAGGGAGGAAAAGTGCCCATGCGCACCATCTGTCACTGCGCGCGCAGCGCGTTCCGGCGCTCCACCGCCATCGCCCTTCCCGTCATGCTGGGGTGGCTGGCCGTGCCTGCCGCGGCCCAGGCGCCGGTTGCCGGCGCCGCCACCGGCCTGCTGGAGGAAATCATCGTCACAGCGCAGAAGCGCAGCCAGAACCTGCAGGACGTGCCCATCGCTGTCACGGCCGTCACGGCCAACATGCTGGATGTGGCCGGCACCTATAATGTTCTGGACCTGGAAAAGATATCGCCGGGCCTGCAGGTCTATCAGACGGGTGCATCGGTTCTGCCCTTCATCCGCGGCATCGGGTCCAACCAGTCCAATCCCGGCTTTGAAAGCCCCGTGGCCGTCTATCTGGACGGCATCTATCAGGCCAACAAGGGCGGCAACAGCTTCGATCTGGCCAATATCGAGCGGATCGAGGTGCTGAAGGGCCCGCAGGGCACCCTGTTCGGGCGCAATGCCACGGGCGGCGCCATCAACATCATCACCAAGGATCCCGGTTCCCGCCCTCGGATCGAGGCGGAATTCGGCTATGGCCGCTTCAACGAGAAGCGGGCCCGCGCCTATGCCGACGGGCAGGTGACGGACACGCTGTCGGCCTCCCTGGCCTTCACGGGCCGCTGGGACGACGGCTATATCGACAATATCTATCTCGACAAGAAGGCCAACCCCTCCGAAAACATGGTGGGGATGGCCAAGCTGGTCCTGAAACCGAACGACAATTTCACGGCCCGGCTTTCCGGCTCCTATTATTACCATGACAGCGCAACCTTCCTGTCGCCGCATGTCCTGGCGGGCACGCTCCCGACGGCGGCCGGTGCCGGCTATGCGCCTGTCTACGGCAAGTACGAAACGGCGACCGCGCATGATACCGGGGTGACCAACAAGGGTTACCGCGGCACGTTGAACATGGATTATGATTTCCAGGACATGCGCCTAGTCTCCTACACCGGCTATGTCAAGGGATCGTCGCGGACCCTGTCCAGCAGCGACATATCGGAGGCGACGATCGGCTATTCCGGCAGCCGCAACCAGCCGGGCGAGCAGTTTTCCCAGGAGCTTCAATTCCAGTCGACGGGCAGCGACCGGTTCAACTGGATCGGCGGGCTTTACTACATGTGGTTCAGGGAAGGGTTCGACAACCTGATTTCCACGTCCAACGTGCCCTCGCCGATCCGGCCCATCGACCTGACCCGGCCGGGTGCCAGTGTCACGGCCTTCAACTCCTACATCACCACCAACGCCTATGCCGCCTTCGCGGAGGCCAACGCGCAACTGACAGACGATCTGCGCGTGACGGCGGGCCTGCGTTACAGCAGCGAGAAGAAGGCCGCCGACGGGGAGATGTTCCGTTTTGCCGCCGTGCCCTACACGGGCAGCCCCGGTGAGGATTTCTATAATACCGTGTTGGAGCCGGCCGGTGACAATCTGGCCTTCGGCAAGACGCCGCTGGCCGCCATGGACCTTGCCAAGACCTTCGACAAGCTGACCTGGCGCCTGGCGCTGGATTACAAGATCGATGACGATGTCATGGCCTATGCCAGCTATAATCGCGGCTTCAAGAGCGGCACCTATAATCCCAGCGTGGTCAGCCCCGCGCAGGTGCCCGTCAGCCCGGAAATCCTGGATGCCTATGAAATCGGTGTGAAGACGGAATTGCTCGACCGGCGCCTGCGCCTGAACACGGCCGCCTTCTACTACGACTATTCCAACATCCAGGTCGGCCTGATCTCGGCGGCCGGTGTCACGACGGTACAGAATGCGGCCTCGGCCCGTGTCTATGGCCTGGATGTCGACCTGACGGCCATGTTGTCGGATCGGCTGACCATGCGCGGCGCCGTCAACCTGCTGGACAGCAAATACAAGAACTACGCCAGCGCGCAGATATTCCTGCCGCGCACCGGTGCGGCCTGTTCGGCACCGCCGCCCGCCATTTCCTATGATCAGGCCAAGACGCTGGCGGCCGCCCCCAAGCAGCCGGGAAGCTGTTCCTATGCGTTGAACGCGACCGGGCTGGACCTGATCTTCGCACCGAAGATCAGCGCGAACATCGCGCTGGATTATGAGGTGCCGCTGGACCAGGCGCGGCTGGTGCTGACCGGGGCGCTTTACTACAATGGCGGCTATGACATCGTGCCGGGCGGCCTGTTCGGCCGTATCCCGTCCTATGAGGCGCTCAGCCTGTCGGCCACCTATCATGCGCCGGGCGACCGTTATTTCGTCCGGCTGTGGGGCGACAACCTGACCGACAGCGATCACCCGATCTACATTTCCCCGCAGGCGCTGGGCATCCAGGAGGTCAATGCCCGACCGCTGTCATTTGGCGTGACCGTGGGGTTCAAGTTCGGCGATTGACGGACGGCGCGCCCCGTTTTGCCTGAAAACAAGGCCGCGGCCCCGGTGTACGGGTTGCCGCCCGCCGGGGCCGTCATGTGCCTCCCGGACCCCGGCTGTGCCGGTGATCCCCCGGGAAGGACATGACGGCCCGGCGATGAGCCCGCCTCATGCGGGCGTCCCAAAAGTGGTTTGCCGGGCCTTGCCCCGCATCGGCACTTTCCGGGCGACCTTTTGAAACCAAACGAGATATCTGGAGTTGGACCATGGCCGCAGCACAGGTCGGTAAATCGGTGGAGGAGATGATCCTCGTCCGGCTGGAGGAACGGGCCGAAGGGGGCCGCGTGGCCTATGTGACGGTCGACAATGTCGAAAAGCACAATGCCCTGCCCGTGGAAGGGCGGGCGGCCCTGGCGCGGACCATGCGCGGGCTTGCCGTCGATCCGGAGCTGCGCTGTGTCGTGCTGACGGGTGCGGGCACCAAATCCTTCATCGGCGGGGCCAATATCTCCGAGATGTCGGAATTTCCCGACCATAACATTGCCGAGAACGGCAGTGCGACGACCCATGCCGCCTGTGACAGCGTGCGGCGCATGCCGGTCCCCGTCATCGCCCGTATCGCCGGCTATTGCCTGGGTGCCGGGATGGAGATCGCCACGGCCTGCGACATGCGGGTTGCGGCGGACAATGCGAAATTCGGCATGCCGGAGGTCCGCTACGGCGTGCCGTCGGGTATGGAGGCCTGCCTGATCCCCACCCTGGTCGGCTGGGGCAAGGCGCGGGAGCTGGTCTATACCGGCGATATCATCGATGCGCAGGAAGCGTACCATTTCGGCTATATGGAAAAGCTCGTCCCGCTGGAAAAGCTGGATGAGCAGGTGGAGAAATGGGTTCGGTCCATCTGCATTTCCGGCCCCCGCGCCATCCGCCTGCAAAAGGAACTGATCCGCGACTGGGAGCAGATGTCGGTGGCCGACGCGGTCCAGGCCGGCATCCGGTCCGTCGGCCGCGCCCACACGACCGACGAGCCGCGCCGTCTGATGACCGCGTGGCGTGAGCAGCAGCGGCTGAAGAAGCTGGCGCGGCAGCAGCGGGGGGAATGAGGGATGGCCCCCCCCGACCTGTCGGCCCTCTCCCTGCCGCCGGCCCGGCTGCTGGCTGATTGCCGTGCGGCCCTGCTGGCGGCCGGCCAGTATCTGGCCATGGCGCGCCATCGCCTGGGTCGCCGTGTGGCGCCGGAGGGACAGGTCGATGCCGGTCTGCTGACCGTCCATCAGCATGCCGCCCATGGCCTAGCCTGGATCGCCACCTATGTCGCCAGCTTGCGCGCCCTGCTGGACTGGGCGGTGGCGCTGGAGGCGCAGGGGGCGCTGACCCCGCCGGAACGGCTGATCCTGTCGGCCGGCTTTGCCGAATATCTTGCCCAGATGGCAGGCGGCATTCCCATGGGCCAGGGAGAGTTCGCCCGGCCTGCCGACCTGGATCTGGGGACCGAGGCCGCCATGCTGTGCGCCAACCCGGCCTGTGCCCGGCTGATGGCCGACGGCAACGGCCCGGCCGTGCGTACCGCGCTGGCCGCCCTGCTGGCCGATGGCCGGTTCGGCGATCCCCGGCATGATGACGAAGTGCTGGGCATGATGGCGGCGCAATTGCGCCGCTTCGTGGCCGACCGGGTGGCCCCGTTTGCCCATGGCTGGCACCGCGACAATGCCTATATCCCGCTGGACATCATTGCGGAAATGGCGGACCTGGGCGTCTTCGGCTTGACCGTGCCGGAGGAATGGGGTGGGTCCGGCCTGGGCAAGCTGGCCATGTGCGTCGCGTCGGAGGAATTGTCGCGCGGCTATATCGGGGTCGGTTCCCTGGGCACGCGGGCGGAAATCGCGGCCGAACTGATCCGGCTGGGCGGTACCCCGGCGCAGAAGGAATGCTATCTGCCGCCCATCGCCCGTGGGGCGTTGCTGCCTACCGCCGTCTTCACCGAGCCGGATACCGGTTCCGATCTTGCCAGCCTGCGCACGCGGGCCGAACGGGTGGAAAAGCCGGATGGCAGCCGCGTCTGGCAGGTGACGGGCAACAAGACCTGGATCACCCACGCCGCCCGCGCCGACATCATGACCCTGCTGGTCCGGACCGACCCGGCGCAGACGGGCTATAGGGGCCTGTCCATGCTGCTGGCGGAAAAGCCGCGCGGTGACGATGCCAACCCGTTTCCGGCCACGGGAATGAGCGGTGGTGAGATCGAGGTGCTGGGTTATCGCGGCATGAAGGAGTTCGAGATCCGGTTCGACCGGTTCGAGGTGCCGGAGGCGAACCTGCTGGGTGGTACGCCGGGCCAGGGCTTCAAGCAATTGATGGAAACCTTTGAAAGCGCGCGCATCCAGACGGCGGCCCGCGCCGTGGGCGTGGCACAGGATGCGCTGGAGGCGGGGCTGGGCTATGCCCTGGACCGTCGCCAGTTCGGCCAGCCCCTCATCCATTTCCCCCGCGTCTCGGGCAAGCTGGCCTGGATGGCGGTGGAAACCATGATGGCGCGCCAGCTTTCCTATGCCGCCGCACGGGCCAAGGATGGCGGCCGGCGCTGCGACATGGAAGCAGGGATGGCCAAGCTGCTGGCTGCCCGCGTCGCCTGGAGCAATGCCGACAATGCCTTGCAGATCCATGGCGGCAACGGTTTCGCCCTGGAATACCGGGTCAGCCGCCTCCTCTGCGACGCGCGCATCCTGTCGATCTTTGAAGGGGCGGCGGAAATCCAGGCGCAGGTGATCGCGCGCGGCCTGCTGGGGCGGGACGCGGCCTGACCGGGGGCGTTCCGTTCTCCGCTCGGCCAGATTGAAGGGGTGAAGCATCAATGACCGATGAAACGCCGGCGCCCGTCCGCATCGACCATGACGGCCCCGTCGCCACCGTCATGCTGGACAGGCCCGACCGGATGAATGCGCTCGACCTTGCCATGCGCCGGGCGCTGGCGGCGGCCTTTGCCGGGCTGGCCGCGGACCCGGCCGTCCGCGTCATCATCGTGACGGGCGGGGACAGGGTTTTCGCGGCGGGGGCCGATCTGCGGCTGCTGGCGGACAAGGGACCGGCGGCCGTGCGCGACCTTGGCCTGCCCGACCTTTGGCGGCCGCTGGCCGATTGTCCCAAGCCCGTTGTGGCTGCCGTCGCGGGCCCGGCGCTGGGTGCCGGGTGCGAACTGGCACTGATGTGCGACATGATCGTGGCCGACCGCACGGCCCGCTTCGGCCAGCCCGAGGCGCGGGTCGGCATCATGCCCGGGGCCGGCGGCACGCAACGGCTGGTCCGTGTGCTGGGCAAGCATGTGGCCAGCCATCTGCTGATGACGGGCGGGGTTCTGGACGGCGAGCGGGCCTGCACGCTGGGCCTTGTCTGCGAACTGGCCGATGATGGCGCCGTCCTGGTCGTGGCGCGCCGGCTGGCGGACAGGGTGGCTGCCATGCCGCCGCTGGCACTGGCCGCCATCAAGCGCACCCTGGCCACGGGCGCCGACCTGCCGCTGCCGGCGGCGATGGCGCTGGAGAACAGGGAATTCCTGCTGCTTTTCGATACGGGTGACCAGAAGGAGGGCATGGCCGCCTTCCTGGAAAAGCGGCCGCCCGATTTCAAGGGAAGGTGAGGAACCATGACCAGCGAGATCATCGGTGTCGTCGGCGCCGGTGTCATGGGCCGGGGCATCGCCCAGCTTTTCGTCAGGGCCGGCCATCAGGTTTGCCTGCATGACAGCCGGGAGGGTGCCGCCACGGTCGCGCGCGCGCATGTGCTTTCCATGCTGGACAGGCTGGCCGCCAAGGGGGCGATGACGCAGGCGGATGTGCGTGCCGCGGCCGGACGCCTGCTGCCGGTGCCGGACCTGTCCGGACTGGCCGGCTGCACCCTGGTGGTGGAAGCCATTGTGGAGGATCTGGAGGCCAAGCGTTCCTTGTTCGCGGCCCTGGAAGGGATTGTCGGCGAGGGGTGCCTGCTGGCCAGCAACACCTCATCGCTGACCGTCTCGGCCATCGCTGCCGGCTGCCGCCATCCGGCGCGGGTGGCGGGGCTGCATTTCTTCAACCCCGTGCCGCTGATGCGGATCGCCGAGGTGATCCCCGGCCTGCTGACCGACCCGGCCGTTGCGGACAGGCTGGCGGCGCTGGTGGCGGGGACCGGCCATCGTGCCGTCCTTGCCGCCGACCAGCCCGGTTTCCTGATCAACCATGCCGGCCGCGCGCTTTATACCGAGGGGTTGCGCCTGCTGGAGGAGGGGGTTGCCGGGGTGGCCGATATCGACCGCATCCTGCGGGACACGCTGGGCTTGCGCATGGGACCGTTCGAACTGCTGGACCTGACGGGCCTGGACGTGTCGGGCAAGGTCATGCAGTCCATCTATGAGCAGTTCCAGCATGATCCGCGCTATCGCCCGTCCTCGCTGGTGCCGCCGCGCCTGGCCGCCGGGCTGCATGGTCGCAAGACGGGACGGGGCTTCTACGCCTATGATGACGGGATGAAGCAGGAGCCACCGGAAATGCCGGTCCCGGCCGCCATTTCCGGCACGGCCTGGGTGCAGGATGGCGATGGTGCCGCGACGTTGCGCGCCCTGCTGGCCGCCGGGGGGGCCGCCCTGGCCGATGATCCGGCGGCGGCCGATATCCTGTTCACCCTGCCCTGGGGGATGGATGTGACGGGGGTGGCGGCCGCTGCCGGCCTGGAGGCCGCGCGGCTGGTCGGTGTCGATCCGCTGGGCGGGCTGTCGGGCCGGCTGGTGCTGATGGCGTCACCCGCGACGGACCCGGCCTTGCCGGTCCGGGCCCGGGGCTGGCTGGCTGCCGCGGGGCGGCAGGCAAGCCTGATCGCCGACAGCCCCGGCTTCGTCGCCCAGCGTGTGCTGGCCATGATCGTCAATACCGGTTGCGACATCGCACAAAGATCCATCGCCGCCCCGGCCGATATCGATGCCGCCGTGCGCCTGGGGCTGGGTTATCCCCTGGGGCCGCTGGAATGGGGCGACCGGGTTGGCGCGGCGCGGGTCCTGTCGATCCTGCAAGGGCTTCTGGCCGTCACGGGCGATCCCCGCTACCGGCCCAGCCCGTGGCTGCGCCGCCGCGCCCTGCTGGGCCTGCCGCTGACGGAGGCGTGATCCATGGAGACATTGTTGATCGACATGCCGCTCCCCGGTGTCCGTCGCCTGCGCATCGACCGGCCGGCGGCGCGCAATGCCATCGATGCCACCACGCGGGCGGCCCTGCGCGGGGCCGTGGCGGCTGCGGCGGGCGATCCTGCCGTGCGGGCGCTGGTCATCGCGGGCAATGGCGGCCTTTTCTGCGCGGGCGGCGACCTGGCCAGCCTGTCGGGGCTGGACTATGATGCCGCCCTGGCCCGCATGCGCGACGGGCATGGGCTGGTGGAACGGCTGTGGCATTTCCCCAAGCCGGTTGTGGCGGCCGTGGAACGCTATGCCATTGGTGCCGGCGCGGGGCTGGCGCTGCTGGCCGACCGGATCGTGATGGGAAGCGATGCCGTGCTGGGCCTTCCCTTCCTGAAGCTGGGCCTGGTGCCCGACTGGGGATTGATGGCGACCCTGCCGCGCCGTGCCGGCTGGCCCCTGGCCTGCCGGCTTCTCCAGGATGCGGGCAGCCTGTCGGCCGAAGCCGCCCTGGCGGCCGGTGCCGCCGACGCCGTGGCCGCCCCCGATGCCGTCATGCACGATGCATTGGCAGCGGCGGAACGGCTGGCGGCCCTGCCATCGGCGGCCTTTGCGCTGCTGAAGGCTCGGATGCGGGCAGGCGGGCTGGACCTGCCGGCGGAGGCGCAGGCGCAGGCCCTGTGTCTGGCCGGGCCGGAATTCGCGGAGGGTTACGCCGCCCTGCGTGAACGGCGCCCGCCCCGTTTCCATCCCGGCTGACGGATATCCGCCGTGCCGTACCATATCCCGGTGAGTGCAACTCACTGGGATCCGGTATCAATCCTCCGGCGCGATGGTGACGCGCATGCCGTCCAGCGCCGGGGTCAGCGACACCTGGCAGGACAGGCGGGAATTGTCCCGACGATGGTCGCTGCTGTCCAGCAGGTCGTTCTCGTCCGGTCCGACGGGCGGCAGCACCGGGGTGAAGGCCGGATCGACATAGACATGGCAGGTCGCGCAGGAACAGCAACCACCGCACAGGGCCAGCAGGTCGTCAAAGCCATTGTCGCGCAATATCTCCATGACCGACAGGCCCGCATCCCCTTCCACGGTCCTTTCTTCGCCCTGTCGGGTCGTGACGATCAACCTTGGCATCCTGTTCCCCTTCTTGTCGGCCGCTATCATGACCGGTTGTCAGCAGATCGTTACCAGCACGGCCCCATTGCTGGCAACAATATGCTGCGGTCCTGCGCCGGTCAGGCCGCAGGGGCGGGAAGGGCGGCGATGGTCCCGGCATGGCGGCTCACCGCCGCCCAGCCTTCCGGCGCATCGGCCAGCAAGGCATCGACCAGACCCGCGGCCTGATCATGATCACCCTGGATCAGGGCCTGTTCGATCCGTCCCGCCAGATGCTGCATCCGGCGCAGCCCCATGTTGCCGGCCAGGGAGATCATGCTGTGCGCTTCCCGCCGCAAATGGTCCCAGTTGCCTTCCCGGCGGAGGGTGTCCATCCGGGCGGTACGGTCTTGTGCGGCTTCCAGAAACTGTTCCAGCATCCGGGTCAGTTGAGGCGCGCTGGTGAAATCCAGCAACCTGTCCAGCACGCCGGTTTCCATTATGGATGGCAGGCCGGTATCGTCCCTGCTCTCCTCCTCGCCGCCTGCCCCTGGTTTGCCAGGTTGCGCCGTTGCGCGCGGATGCTGGCCGGCCCAGCGCGACACCGCCTGGCGCAGCGTCGCAGGGGCATAGGGCTTGGAGATATAATCGTCCATGCCGGCCTGCAGGTAGGATTCGCGCATGCCGACCATGGCGTTGGCGGTGACGGCGATGATGGGGGTCCGGTCCATGCCGGTCTGGCTTTCCTGGGTGCGGATCAGGCGGGTGGCTTCGATGCCGTCCATTCCCGGCATCTGGACATCCATCAGGATCAGGTCGTAGCGGCAGGCACCGGCAGCGACCGTCGCTTCCATGCCATCACCCACCAGATCGACGCTATAGCCGTCACGCTCAAGGATCAGGCGGGCCACGTTCTGGTTCACCGGATTGTCGTCGACCACCAGCACGCGCTGACGGCGGTCGGTGGGCGTTGACGGTGCGGCGGCAGGCGTCGGGATGGGTTCGCCGAACAGGCGGCCCAGTGTTTCGCGCAAGGACTGGATGCGGACGGGCTTGGGAATGACGGCGTCGAAGGCGTCGGCAGCGGGGTCGCCCGTATCCAGCCGCCCGGAGGAGGTGACCAGCACCAGCTTGATGCCCGCGAAACTGGGATGGTTGCGCAGCCAGCGGCCCAGCGTGTCCCCGCCCATGCCCGGCATCATATGATCGATCAGGATCACCTTGGGGCAGGTGCCTTCCCGCAGACCCCGTTCCAGTTCCGACATTGCCGTCGGGGCGCCATTCGCCGTCACGGGGAGCATACCCAACTGTTCAAGCTGCCGGCCCAGGATGCGGCGGTTGGTTTCCACATCATCGATCACCAGTGCGCGGTGTCCCTTCAACTGTTTCGGCAGTTCCTTGGTGTCGGGCGGTGCCGCGGCCGCTGGCGGCAGGGCCAGTGTGAAGCTGAAGCGGCTGCCTTCGCCCGCCTGGCTCTCGACCTGGATGTCCCCGCCCATCAGGTCCAGCAATTGCCTGCAGATTGTCAGGCCCAGGCCTGTGCCGCCATAACGGCGGGTGATGGAATTGTCGGCCTGACTGAATTTCTGGAAAAGCTGCTCCATCTGCCCGACCGTCATGCCGATGCCCGTATCGGTCACGGTGAAGCGCAAGGCCGTATGCCCCGCTGCGGTGCCGACTGCACTCTCATCGGTGCGCACATCGATGGTGACACTGCCGCTTTCCGTAAATTTCACGGCATTGCCGGCCAGGTTCAGCAGGATCTGGCGCAGCCGGGTCGGATCGCCGCGATAGGCCCTGTTGACGTCTGGCGCGATATCGGCATTCAGCGAGATGCCCTTCTGCCGCGAACGCGGCGCCAGCAGGGCCACGACCCCGTCCACCATGTCTGCCAGCAGGAAATCGATCGTCTCCAGTTGCAGCTTGCCCGCCTCCAGCTTGGAGACGTCCAGAATGTCGTTGATGATGTAGAGCAGCGCGTCGGCGCTGTCGCGAATCGTCTCCGCGTATCCCTGCTGCTCGGGTGTCAGCGCCGTATCCATCAGCAGGCCCGCCATGCCGATGATGCCGTTCATCGGCGTGCGCACCTCATGGCTCATATTGGCCAGGAACTCCGATTTGGCCTGATTGGCGCGTACTGCCTCGCCACGTGCAGTCTCGGCGGATGCCGCGGATGCCTCTGCCACGCGGCGGGCCCGGTCCAGGTCGGCGGCCAGGGCCTGCAGGTTCCGGGCCTGGTCGCCCAGCCGGTCGCGCGCCGCGCGCAGTTCCTGCTCCTGCGCCACGCGCTGCCCGACTTCACGGGTGGCCGACACGATGCGCTGTCCGGCCCGCGCATCGGCGGCCAGGGCGAATGCCGTTTCCACCCAAATCCAATGCCCGTCGCCATGGCGCATGCGATAGGTCACCGGCGGGCAGGGCATGCCGGCCAGCAGGATTGACAGGCCACGTTCCAGCGTTTGCAGATCATCTTCATGCACCCGGTCCTGCGGCGCGCTGCCCACCAGTTGCTCGGGTGGATGACCCATCATCCAGGTGGCGGTCGGCGACACGTAGAGATAGGTGCCGTCCAGGGCGTGCAGGGCCACCACGTCGCTGCTCTGTTCAGACAGCAGCCGGTATTGCGCATCGCGGGTTGCCAGTTCGGATGCCTGACGCTGCAGGTTGCCGGCCATTTCGTTCACGGCGTCGGCCAGGCGGCCGATCTCCCCGGGACCGGACGGCGCGCGCAGACCCAGTTCGCCTTCGCCCAGCCGCTGCACCGTGCGTGCAAGCTGGCGCAGCGGGTCCAGCACGGTGCGCGACAGACCCAGGTAAAGGGTCAGGATGGCCAGCACGGCCAGCAACAGAACCATGCCCATATGGCGCCGGAATTCCGTCGTGGCATTGGCCAATACCTGCGCGCGGGGATAAGAAATGATGATGTGCATGGCGCCGTTATCCACGGACGCGAACCCCATCAGCCGGTCCACCTCGTCCAGCCCCGGCCCGGTCCAGACACCGCTTTCATGGGTCATTGCCTCCCGGACGAAGGGCAGGTGATCCAGCCGGGTGCCGTCGAGCCCGCGCACCACGGGATAGCGCATCAACAGGGCCCCATCGGCATCCAGCGCCATCAAGGTGGCGCCGGGCGCGCTGGCCAGCGTCCGGGTGGCCAGATCCTCCAGCCCGTCCGTCAGGGCGCCGATGACGGCGACGCCCACCACATGCCGGTCCTGGTCCAGGATAGGCTGTGCATGCACCATGATAGGGCGCCCGCTGACGCGGGAGCGGAGATAGCCGCTGGTGACGGGCACGCCCGTTGCCAGAACCTTCTGGAAATAATCGCGGTCACCCAGATTGACCTTGCTGTCATCCTCCGCCGTGGAACAGACGATCGAACCGTCGGGACGGGCAATGAAGATATGTGACAGCCACGGCTGTATGCTGCGCAGGGTCAGCAGGCTGTGCTGGCAATCCTGGCGCGGCAGGCCGGCGATGCGGGTGGCGACGACATTCACCATCCTCTGCAATCCCAGGATCAGTTCCGTATGTTCACTGGCAGCAAAACGGGCCAGATCCAGGGCGTGGACCATCATCTGCCGTTCCGCGTCGTTGCGCCGTGACTGGTTCTCCACGATCAGAATGGCGGCAAGGGCGGCAATCACCGTTGCCACCAGCAATATCAGGCGCCCGCGCAAGGTGAGGAAATGTACCGCCATAGTGGGTTTGATCCAGGGGGAAGTCGGTCCGCCTGTAACGGCCGACTAACCGCATCATACGCCGATGCACTGACAAACAGAACGTCCCGCCGCGATCGCGGGTCGGTCCATTGGGATAGGCGCAAGAGGTGTGCCTATACGGAATGGGCGCTTGCTTCTGTAGCGTTCGGGGTTAACCTTTAGGCAGGATAATGATGTTAAGCGTCAGGTTGTGTCTGCTGATGTCTGCGTGTGTATGTGCGCCGGGGGCTCGTCTTGGAATTCAACATACTGGGTCTGTGCTTCACCGGTGCCGATGATGGACTGACGATCAGCCATGACCCATGGCTGGTCGCGCTTTCCTATGTGACGGCGGCTTTCGCGTCCTATGTCGCCCTGGACATGGCCGAACGACTGCGTCACGCCGAGGGGCGCTGGCGGGCGGCTTGGCACACCGCGGCCGCTGTGGCGCTGGGCGGTGGCATTTGGGTCATGCATTTCCTGGGCATGCTGGCCCTGCGCGTGGCTTTTCCATTCGGCTTCCACGAGGGGCTGACCCTGCTGTCACTGGCCGTGCCCATCGGTGTCGTGGCCCTGGGCCTGTGGCTGGTGGGGCAGGGAACGGGTCTGCTGCGCCTGTTGCTGGCCGGGGTCATTGTCGGCATGGGTGTCGTGGTCATGCATTACACCGGCATGGCGGCGATGCTGGTGCCTGGCACCATCGCCTATACGCCGGGTCTGTTCTCCCTGTCGGTGATGATCGCGGTGGCGGCGGCCATCGTGGCGCTTTGGCTGGCCCTGACCCCGCAACGCATGGGGTTGCGGGTGGTGGCGGCACTGGTGATGGGCATGGCCATATGCGGCATGCATTATACCGGCATGGAAGCGCTGGTGATCAATATCGACCCCACCCTTCCGGTCGACATGGATGGTCTGCCCCGGCCCCTGCTCGCGGCATTGATCGCTGTCATGGCGTATGGCCTGCTGATCCTGGCCCTGGTGGCCGGCATTGCCGACCGCCGCATCTCCGCCGCGTCCGCGCGTGAGGCCGAGCAGTTGCGCCGCGCCAACCACATCCTGGAAGAGGAGATGCGCGAGCGCCGGCGCGTGGAGGCGGAGCTGGAGCAGGCCCGTCAGGCGCTGGAATGCCGCGTCGCCGAGCGCACCCGCGATCTGGAGGAGGCGCGCCAGCGGGCCGAGGCGGCCAGCCAGGCCAAGTCGGACTTCCTGGCCTCCATGAGCCATGAGCTGCGGACCCCGCTGAATTCCGTCATGGGCTTTTCCCAGCTTTTGCTGTTCAACCGTGCGCGGGAACCGCTGACGCCCAAGCAGGAGCGCGCGGCCACCCAGATCGAAAAGGCGGGTGCCCATCTGCTGCGGCTGATTGATGAGGTGCTGGACCTGGCCAAGGTGGAGGCCGGGCACATGACCTTGTCGCTGGAGCCGGTGGATGCCGCCGCCGTGGCGCGTGACATGGTCACGACGCTGCAGCCCGCGGCGGATGGCGCCAATGTCGGCCTGTCGCTGGAACTGCCGGATGGCCCCGTCAGTGTGGTGGCGGATCAGACACGCCTGACCCAGGTGCTGACGAACCTGACCAGCAATGCCATCAAATACAATGTCCCGGCGGGTCGTGTCGTCCTGTCGCTATCGGAAGGGCCGGAGGGGCGCATCACCCTGGCGGTCAGTGATACGGGCATGGGCATTCCTGCCGACCGCCTGTCTGACCTGTTCCAGCCGTTCAACCGTCTGGGCCGGGAACATGGGGCGGTGGAAGGGACGGGCATTGGCCTGACCATCTGCCAGCGGCTGGTCGAGGCGATGGGGGGCGCCATCGAGGTGGAAAGCCAGGAAGGGAAGGGCAGCCGGTTCTCCTTCCACCTGCCGGCGGCCCGTCTGGCCAGCCTGGCATCTGTGGGACCTGTGGAGCGGGTACAGGCCGGTCCGGCACCGGGTGTGCAGACCATGCTCTATGTGGAAGACAATCCCGCCAACATCCAGCTCATGCGGGACCTGATCGACAGTCTTGGCGGCTTCCGCCTGCTGATCGCCGCCGATCCGGGATCGGGGCTGCATCTGGCCACCACCTACCGGCCCGACATCATGATCCTGGATATCAACCTGCCCGGGATGGACGGGTTCGAACTGTTATCCCGGCTGCGGGCGGACCCCGCCACGGCCGATATCCCGGCGCTCGCCCTGTCGGCCAATGCCCTTCCGCGTGAAGTGGAACGGGGGATTGCTGCCGGCTTCCGCAGCTACCTGACGAAGCCCCTGCGCGTCCCGGAGTTCATGGCCGCGGTGGAGGAGGCTTTGGCGGAGGCACGCAGATGACCCAATTCATCCTCCCGCCTTCGTCCGACATGGAGGATGCGCTTCTGTCGGCGCGCCTGCTCGTCGTTGACGACCTGCCGGCCAATGTCGAACTGCTGCTTGGCATGCTGGAAATGGCGGGCTTCACCGACGTGCAGTCCACCACCGATCCGTTCGAGGGGCTGGCCCTGGCCCAGCACGGGCAGCCCGACCTGGTCCTGCTGGATTACCGGATGCCGGGCCTGGACGGCCCGACCTTCATTTCCCGCCTGAAGGCGGGTTTGGGCACGGAAGCCCCACCTGTCCTGGTCGTGACAGCCCAGAATGACGAGGGCAGCCGGCGCAAGGCACTGGAAGCCGGCGCCCGGGACTATGTGACCAAGCCCTATGCCTTCTGGGAACTGATCGCGCGGTCACGCAATCTTCTGGAACTGCATCTGCTGCACCGGGCCCAGCGCCAGCATTCCGTGCGGCTGGAACAGCAGGTGCTGGAACGCACGGCCGAGCTGGAACGCACGCGGGCGGAAATCATCCGTCGCCTCTGTACAGCCGGGGAGTTCCGGGACGAGGACACGGGCCAGCATGTCACCCGCATCGGCCGGCTGTCGGCCGAACTGGCGGGGCTGGCGGGGCTGGACACCATCTATGTCAACAAGATCGGCAGTGCGGCCCCCCTGCACGATATCGGCAAGATCGGCATCCCCGACAATGTGCTGTTGAAGCCCGGCCGCCTGGACGAGGCCGAATGGGTCATCATGCGCACCCATGCGGAGATCGGTGCCCAGATCCTGGGCGGCAGCGGGTTGAAGCTGCTGGACCTGGCGTCGGAGATCGCCCTGTCCCATCACGAGAAATGGGACGGCAGCGGCTATCCGCGCGGGCTGGCGGGGGAGCA
This sequence comes from Niveispirillum fermenti, assembly GCF_048066175.1. Lineage (GTDB taxonomy): Bacteria > Pseudomonadota > Alphaproteobacteria > Azospirillales > Azospirillaceae > Niveispirillum > Niveispirillum fermenti. The sequence goes on from NZ_JBLTXA010000028.1 coordinate 33,667, forward strand.
CATTCCCCTATCCGGCCGCATCGTGGCCATCTGCGATGTGTTCGACGCCCTGCTGTCGCGCCGGCCCTACAAGGAACCCTGGCCGGTTGAGCGGGTCATCGACCATCTGGCGGCCAGTGCCGGCGCCCATCTCGATCCCGGACTGACACGGCTGTTCCTGGATAATATTGACCGGATGCTGGCCATCCGCGCCGAATTGGCGGACTGATCGCCCGTCACTCGGTCTGCCAGGCAAGGCCCTTGGCCGGCCCTGCCGGGTGGCGGGGCATACCCTGCCACGTGCCCAGATGCAGCAATGCCGTCTCGTAGGAGGTCGTGGCATTGTCCAGGGTGAAATCCTGTACCCGCCGGCGCAGGGCATCTGCGGACACCGGATGGCTCAGGGCGGCATCCATGGCATCGGCCAGCGCCGCCGTGTCGTCAACGGGCACCAGCGGTCCCAGCGCCCCCTGGCGCAGCAATTCGCGCGGGCCGCCAGGGCAATCGGTGGACACCACGGGGCAGCCCAGAGCCATCGCCTCCACCAGCACCCCGGGCATTCCTTCCCAGCGCGAGGACAGAACGAACAGGTCGGCCCCGGCGAACCGGTCGAACGGGTTGCTGACCAGACCGGGAAACTCGACAAGACCGGCGATGCCCAGACTGTCGGCCAGGACATGCAAGGCCGATCGGTCCGGCCCGTCGCCGGCCAGCACCAGCCGTGCCTTGCGCCGGGCCGACAGCAGGGCGAAGGCGTGCAGCAATGTGTCGAATCCCTTCTGCCGCACGAAGCGCCCCATGGCCAGGATGCGGACCGTCCCGTCGCCTGCCGGCAAGGGCCGCCGCGCGGCATGCAGCCGGTCGGGCAGAATGGGGCTGGCCACCGTCAGCACGCGGCCGGCAGGCAGACCGGTCACGCTGACCACGTCGCGCGCGACATCCCCGGATACGGCCAGCACCGCATCCGCCCGGCGCCAAAGCCAGGCTTCCGCTGCGCGGCGGGGGTTGATGGTCGCGTCGTGCCGCCGGGACAGATGATTGCTGGCCCGCAGCACCAGGCGGATGGCGGGCCGGCCGGCCAGCGTATGGGCAAGGACGGACGGAATCACGGCATGATTGGCCATGCCGACCAGCATGTCGGGGCGGTTATGGCGCAGGTAGCGGGAGAGCGGGCGGATGGCAGCGGCAAGATCGCCCGTGCGCACGCCGCCCGATGCAACATCGGGGGCAGGGGAAGGGGCCAGCGGCAGGCGCATCACCCTGGGGCCGACAAGACCGGTTTCCGGGCCGCCATCGACGGCTGTGACCAGATCGATGCGGTGGCCGCGTGCGGCCAGCCCATTCGCCAGCATGATGGTGCGCCGTTGGGCGCCGCCCGTGGAAAGCGAATGCACAAAGAAGGCGAGATGCATGGATAAGGGGCCCCCTCAGACCCTTCAGGCGGTTGTGCCTGCCGCCCGTCTCCATTCCTGTGGGGCGGTCGATATGGCGCCGCAGCATACCGCGTGTGCCTGACAATTTTCTGACGGGGCCATGACCGGACCGTGACGCGGATCGCGGAACAGCATTACAAAAAGTTTATGATCTTTTTGGCGCAGGGCTTTGCCGGGCCGGGCGTATAAGGTGTTGTGAAACCTTGCCCACCTGCCCAAAGACAGGATACGCAACCCGTGAGCACCCATCCGCCCAAGGCCACCCAAAGCCGGACTGGCCGCCGTAAGTCCCTTTCTTTTTTCCGACGCCGATCATTCATGGCCATAGTGGGTGTCGGGCTTGCCGCGGGTGCGGCCTGGTGGTTCCTCGGGCGTGACGACGGGGGCGGGGAGACCGCCCAGTTTCTGACCGCGCGGGTTGAGCGGGGCAATATCGAGGACAGCGTGACGGCGCTGGGCAATCTCCAGCCCCGTGATTATGTCGATGTCGGCACCCAGGTATCCGGCCAGTTGCGCATCGTCCATGTGGAGGTCGGGCAGGATGTGAAGCAGGGCGACCTGCTGGCGGAGATCGACCCCACGGTTTACGAGGCACGGGTGGAGGCCGACCGTGCGCAACTGGACAATCTGGCGGCACAGCTTATCCAGCGGGAAGCCGAGCTGGATCTGGCCCGCCTGCAATTCACGCGGCAGAAGAATCTGCTGGCTGAAAACGCGACCAGCCAGGACAGCTTCCAGAGCGCGGAGAAGACCCTGCGCGCTGCGGAGGGTGCCGTGAAGGCCGTGCAGGCCCAGATCCGTCAGACCAACTCCACCCTGCGCGGGGACGAGGCCAATCTGGGCTATACCAAGATCTATGCCCCCATGTCGGGCACGGTCGTTTCACAGAATTCCAAGCAGGGCCAGACCCTGAATGCCAACCAGTCGGCCCCCATCGTGGTCCGCATCGCCGATCTGTCGGTGATGACCGTGACGACGCAGGTTTCCGAAGCCGACGTGTCGCGACTGCGCATCGGCATGCCCGCCTATTTCACGACGCTGGGCCGGCCGGATCGCCGCTGGACGGGCACGCTCGCCAAGATCAACCCGACCCCCGAAATCGTGAACAATGTCATCCTCTACAACGCGCTGTTCGATGTGGAGAATCGGGGCGGCGATCTGATGACGCAGATGACGGCGCAGACCTTCTTCATCGCCGCCGCCGCCCAGGATGTGCTGCGCGTGCCTGTGGCCGCCTTGCAGCAGCGTGGCTCCGGCCCCGCCGGGGGTGCCGCCGACGGGGAGCGCCGCCGCCAGCGTCCGGCCGCCCCGGCCGGGGAGACTGCCCCCACCGGCGCCGCACCGCCCGAGGCCGCCCCCGCCGATGGCCAGCCGCGTGGCCGCCCGCGCATGGCGCAGGTGCTGAAGGCCGATGGCACGGTGGAGGAACGGCGCATCATGATCGGCGTCAGCGACCGCGTGAATGCGGAGGTGCTGTCCGGCCTGCAGGAAGGGGAGACCATCGTGGTCGGCCGCCGCCCGTCCGCCGGACAGTTGCAGGCGCAGCGTAACCAGCAGCAGCAGAACATGCAGCGCATGCGGCCGCCGGGGATGCTATGAGCACGCCACACGCCAACGGTGGGGTCACACCGCTGATCGAACTGGTGGACATCACCAAGACCTATTCCAACGGCGATCTTGCGGTGCAGGTGCTGAAAGGCGTCTCGCTGAAGATCCATCCGGGGGAATTCGTGGCCATCATGGGCGCGTCGGGTTCCGGCAAGTCGACCCTGATGAATATCCTGGGCTGTCTGGACCGGCCGACCACGGGGCAGTATCTGTTCGACGGGCGGGACGTATCCACCTTCGACCGCGACATGCTGGCCCTGCTGCGGCGCGAGGCGTTCGGCTTCGTGTTCCAGAGCTATAACCTGATCCCCATGGCCACGGCGGCGGAGAATGTCGAGGTCCCCGCCGTCTATGCCGGCATGGGGCGTCAGGCGCGACAGGAGCGGGCGGGCGAATTGCTGTCCGCCCTGGGGTTGGCCGACCGCATGGACCACAGGCCCAGCCAGCTTTCCGGCGGCCAGCAGCAGCGCGTGTCCATCGCGCGCGCGCTGGTCAATGGCGGTCAGGTGATCCTGGCCGACGAACCGACGGGCGCCCTGGACAGCCGCAGCGGCGAAGAGGTGATGCGCCTGTTGAGCGATCTGGCGTCGCGCGGCCACACCGTCATCCTGATCACCCACGACCGTGACGTGGCCGGCAATGCCCGCCGGCTGGTGGAGATAAAGGACGGGCAGATCGTGGCCGACGGCCCGACCCCGCATGCGCTGGAGGCCGCGGCCCCGCCGCCCGTGCCCGTGCATCCCGTGACCGTTCCGGAACCGGGACAGGATAGCGGCTGGACCGTGTGGGAACTGGCGGAGGCCTTCCGCATGGCCCGCCGCGCCCTGTCGGCCAATCTCTACCGCACGGTGCTGACGCTGCTGGGCATCGTCATCGGCGTGGCATCGGTGGTGACCATGCTGGCCGTGGGCAACGGGTCGGAAAGGGCCATGGTGGAGCGGATCAGCGCCATGGGCACGAACCTGCTGGTCATCCGCCCCGGCGCGCCGGGACAGCGCAATGCCAATGGCGTGGCCACCCTGGTGCCGGAGGATGCCGACGCCATCCACGGCATCCCCAACGTCATCGTGGCCGTGCCGGAATATAGCGGCAACATGACGGCCCGCGCCGGCAACATGGACTATCAGACCCAGGTGACGGCCACCAGTCCCGGCATGCAGCAGGCCCGGGCCTGGGAAATGGCGGCCGGCACCTTCTTCGACGATGCCGCGGAGGACAGCTATGCCCCCGTCGCCGTCATCGGTCAGACCGTGGCCAACAACCTGTTCGCCGGCGCCGATCCCGTGGGTCAGTACATCCTGCTGCGCAATGTGCCGTTCCAGGTGATCGGCGTCCTGGCACCGAAGGGTGCCAGTCCGGTCGGCCAGGATCAGGATGATGTCGTGTTCGTGCCGCTGACCACGGGCAGCTATCGCGTGTTCGGCCAGCGCAACCTGCGCTCCATCACGGTGCTGGTCGATGATCTCTCGATCATCGGGGAGACGGAGGCCCTGATCACCAGCCTTCTGACCGCCCGCCACCAGGCAGAGGATTTCCAGGTCCGCAACACGGCCTCCTTCATCGACACGCTGTCGGCCATGCGCCAGACCATGACCATCCTGCTGGGCTCCATCGCGGCGATCTCGCTGCTGGTGGGCGGCATCGGGGTCATGAACATCATGCTGGTGAACGTGACGGAACGGACACGGGAAATCGGTATCCGTATGGCCACCGGCGCCCGTGCCCGGCATGTCATGCAGCAATTCCTGCTTGAAGCGCTGCTGGTATCGGCGCTGGGCGGGGTGATCGGCGTGGCGCTGGGCATTTCCGTGTCGCTGCTGTTGACCTTCTTCGGGGTCGACATCCAGCTGACCCTGCCCCCCATGATGCTGGCCTTCGGCTGTGCCTTCGCCACGGGCCTGATCTTCGGCTACACGCCCGCCCGCCGGGCCGCCCTGCTGGACCCCGTCGTGGCCCTGGCGGCCGACTGACCCTTTTTCCGGATCATCTGCATGACCGCTCGCCCTTCCCGTCTTTTCCTTCCCCTGCTGCTGGCCGGAACGGCGTTGCTGACCGGCTGCGCACATGGCGATTACGGCACCACCACGTCCCCTGTCACGCCGCAGGCCGCCTGGCAGCGGGCCGATGCGTCCGTGGCGTCCACCCCCTGGCCGGCGGCTGACTGGTGGGGCGGCTTCGGGTCGGCGGAGTTGCTGACCCTGCTGGGGGATGCCCGCGCCGCCAATCCGGACCTGGCCGCCGCCGCGGCGCGGCTGGCGCAGGCCGATGCCCGGGCGCGGGCCGCGGGTGCCGCCCTGCTGCCCACCCTGGGGGCCAGTGCCGGCCTCAGCCGTCAGGAAAGCGATGCCTCGGGTCCCGGCGGGCGCAGTGGCCGGACCAGTTCCAGCCTGGGGCTTTCCGCCGCCTATGAGCTGGATTTCTGGGGGGCGAACCGCGCTGCGGCCGACAGTGCGGCGGCCGGCGTGGTCATCAGCCGGCTGGACCAGGAAACGGTGGCCCTGACCGTGACGGCGGGGGTCGCCAACGGCTATTTCCAGGTCCTGTCCCTGCGCGACCGTGTTCGCAGCGCAGAGGAAAGCCTGGCGCTGGCCGAGCGGGTGATGGCGGTGGTCGATGCCCGCTATCGCAACGGCGCCGCCACGGCGCTGGAGGTGGCCCAGCAGCGCAATGCCCTTGTCAGCCAGCAGGCTGCCCTGCCGGCCCTGCGCCAGCAGGAGGTGGCGGCGCTGAACAGTCTGGCCGTGCTGCTGGGGCGTGCCCCGGCCGACCTGTCGGTGTCGGGCACGGGCCTGGGCGGCTTGGGCCTGCCCGCCACGGGCGTCGGCGTGCCGGCCGATCTGCTGGAACGCCGGCCCGACCTGAAGGCTGCTGCCGTGCAACTGGAGGCGGCGGGTGCGGACATCGTGGCCGCCCGCGCCGCCCTGTACCCCGCCGCCACGCTGAACCTGTCCGGCACCCTGACCGGTGCCGGCCTGTCCAGTCTGGTCGATGCGCCCGGTGCGGTGGCCAGCCTGGGCCTTTCCCTGGCCCAGAGCCTTTTCGACGGCGGCCGCCGCCGTGCCCAGGTGGAGGTGGCCCAGGCCCGCCGCGTGGAACTGGTGGAAACCTATCGCAAGGCCATCCTGACCGGCTTCTCCGATGTGGAGACGGCGCTGGCCCAGGCCCGCAACACCGAAAGCCAGCGGCGTTTTCAGGAAGAGGCCGTGCGGCTGTCGCGGGAGCTTTTCCGGCTGGCTGAAACCCGTTACCGGGAAGGGGCCGTGGACCTGTTGACCCTACTGGACGCCCAGCGTTCGCTGTTGTCCGCCCAGGACCAGTTGACACAGGTGCGTCTGGCCGAAATGCAGACCGCCATCGCCCTTTTCCGCGCCCTGGGCGGCGGCTGGTCCGCGGCCTGAGGGCGGTGGGGCGCTTTCCGGCGCCCTTTGGATGTGTCCGGTATCCGCTGCTGCCGAGGCCGGGTGGGGGCTCGTCGGGTGATAACCGCCCGCAACGGGCAAAGATGAATATTTTGAGCAATGTTCATTTTTGTGACGCCCGTCACACCGGGCCTCTGCCTGCTTTGTCACAGTGCCGGCGCGGTGATGGCTGGGGCGAAGGGCCGGGGCCGCTTCCAAAGGATCGGAGAGAAATCGATGAACACCCGTTCGATCGGGCGGTTGCGCATGGCTGTCGCCATGTCCGCCCTGCTTTCATCCATCTCTGCCACCGCCGTCCATGCGCAGGCGGACCGGCCGGATGATGGCTGGTATGTGCGGCTGGGCGTGCTGGGGGGCGTCATGCCCGACTATGAAGGATCCGACAGCTATAGAATCCGTCCCCTGCCGGATGTCGAGATCACCTACGACAACCGCTTCTTCCTTTCCCGCCAGGGGCTTGGTGCCAATCTTGTCAGCAACGACAATCTGACCCTGGGCGCGGCCATCGCGTTTGACAGCGGGCGCTCGTCAAAGCGCGATGCGGCGCTGGCCGGTTACCGCAATGTCGGCGATACGGCCCTTGGCCGCATCTTTGCCGAGTATACGATCGACCGGCTGATGCTGTCGGTGGATGTCGCGACCGACCTGCTGGGTGATGGCCATAAGGGGACGGAAGCGACCCTCTCCGCCACCTGGATGTTCAATCCCGCCGGTCGCACCATGCTGCTGGTCGGCCCGTCGCTGACCTGGGCCAGTGATGATTACATGCATTCCTATTTCAGCACCACGGCCGACCGGCTGCGGCCGGCGGGCGGTTCGGCCGCGGTCCCGCCGGGATCGCGCACGGGATACAGGGCCGGGGCGGGGCTGAAGAATGCCGGCCTTACGGCCATCATGATCCATCCGCTGGGCGAGAACTGGTCGATCACGGGCTTCGCGGGCTATTCCCGCCTGCTGGGCGATGCTGCCGACAGCCCGTTCGTGAAGGATAATGGCAGCCGTGACCAGGTGATGGGCGCGCTGGGCCTGTCCTACACGTTCTGACGCCGCTTCAGGCGCTGCCCGTCGAACGCCAGAAGGGGGGGCGGAATTTTCCGCCCCCCCTTCTTTCCCATGTTCGTCGCTCCGCAGGGTCAGGCCGTGCGCTTGGCGCTGATCATCTCCATGATCTCCGCCGCGGCCTTCGGGATGTTGGTTCCCGGGCCATAGATGGCGGCCGCACCGGCCTTCAGCAGGAACTCGTAATCCTGGGGCGGGATGACGCCGCCGCAGACGATGAGGATGTCGCCCGCACCCTGTTCCTTCAGGGCGGCGGCCAGTTGCGGGACCAGTGTCTTGTGGCCGGCGGCGAGGCTGGAGACGCCGACGACATGGACGTCGTTTTCGATGGCCTGACGGGCGGCTTCTTCGGGCGTCTGGAACAGGGCACCGACATCGACGTCGAAGCCGATATCGGCGAAGGCGGTGGCGATGACCTTGGCGCCACGGTCATGGCCGTCCTGGCCCATCTTCACCACCAGCATGCGGGGGCGGCGGCCTTCCTGCTCGGCGAAGGCGGCCACGTCCTTCTGGATCTGCTGGAAGCCGGCATCCCCCTCATAGGCCGCGCCATAGACGCCGGAGACGGAGCGGATGGTGGCGCGGTGGCGCGTGAATACCTCTTCCATGGCGTCGGAAATCTCCCCGACCGTGGCGCGGGCACGGGCGGCATCCACCGCGAGCGCCAGCAGGTTACCGGATTTCTCGGCCGCCGCCTTGGTCAGGGCGGCCAGGGTCTCGCGCACCTTGGCTTCGTCACGGCTGGCGCGGATGCGCTGCAGCAGGGCCACCTGTGCCTCACGCACGGCGGTATTGTCGATGTCCAGCACGTCCACCTTTTCCGGATTCTGCGGACGGTACTTGTTGACGCCGACGATCACCTCCTCGCCCCGGTCGATGCGGGCCTGACGCCTTGCGGCTGCCTCCTCGATCATCAGCTTGGGCAGGCCGCTTTCCACGGCCTTGGTCATGCCGCCCATCTCCTCCACCTGATCGATCAGCTTTTCGGCGGCTTCGGCCAGCGAGGCCGTCAGATGCTCGACATAGTAGCTGCCGCCCAGCGGATCGACCACATGCGGGATGCGGGTTTCCTCGGCAATGATCAGCTGGGTATTGCGGGCGATGCGGGCGCTGAACGGCGTGGGCAGGCCCAGGGCCTCGTCGAAGCTGTTGGTGTGCAGGCTCTGCGTGCCGCCCATGATGGCGGCCATGGCCTCAATCGTGGTGCGGATGACATTGTTATAGGGGTCCTGCTCCGTCAAGGACACGCCCGAGGTCTGGCAATGGGTGCGCAGGGCCAGCGAGCGGGCATCCTTGGGCTGGAAATGCTTCTCCATCAGCTTGGCCCAGAGCAGGCGGGCGGCGCGCAGCTTCGCCACCTCCATGAAGAAATCCATGCCGATGGCGAAGAAGAAGGACAGGCGCGGGGCGAACTTGTCCACGTTCAGGCCCTTGGCCAGGGCGGCGCGGACATATTCCATGCCGTCGGCCAGCGTGAAGGCCAGTTCCTGCACCGCCGTGGCCCCGGCCTCCTGCATATGGTAGCCGGAAATGGAGATGGAGTTGAACTTGGGCATGAAATTCGCCGTGTATTCGATGATATCGGCGATGATCCGCATGCTGGGTTCGGGCGGATAGATATAGGTGTTGCGGACCATGAATTCCTTCAGAATGTCGTTCTGAATGGTCCCGGACAGCTTGGCCGTGTCGACACCCTGTTCCTCACCGGCCACGATATACATGGCCAGGATGGGCAGAACCGCCCCGTTCATGGTCATGGAGACGGACATCTTGTCGAGCGGGATACCGTCGAACAGGATCTTCATGTCCTCCACGCTGTCGATGGCCACGCCGGCCTTGCCGACATCGCCCACGACGCGGGGATGGTCGCTGTCATAGCCGCGATGGGTGGCCAGATCGAAGGCCACCGACAGGCCCATTTGCCCTGCGGCCAGGTTCGCGCGGTAGAACTTGTTGCTGGCCTCAGCGGTGGAGAAGCCCGCGTACTGGCGGATGGTCCAGGGCTTCACCGCGTACATGCTGGCGCGCGGGCCGCGCGTGAAGGGGGCGAAACCGGGCAGGGTGCCCACGCTTTCCAGCCCTTCCAGGTCCTCGGCGGTATAGAGCGGCTTGACCGCCAACCCCTCCGCCGTCGTGCGGGTCAGGTCTTCAAGCTTCGCGTCCTTGCCCACATCCTTGGCGGCGAGGGCTTCCCAGTCGGCGAGATTCTTGGGCGGGAACTGGGTCATCTCTTGGGGCTCCAGGCTTCTAAAATGTTTATTCGTCATCCTCGCGTATGCGGGGATCCAGCAAGAGCGGCGTCTGTCGCGATACGGTTCATATCGGCGCTGACCACGCCTTACGCTGGATCCCCGCTTTTACGGGGATGACGGTAGAGAGGTGGCAAATGTAGCCCGTTCACTCGAACTCGATGATCTTCTCATCCACCGCGAGCGAAGCGCCCTTGGCGGCATGGACCTTCTTTACCGTACCGTCGGCTTCGGCGCGCAGGATGTTTTCCATTTTCATGGCCTCCACCACGGCCAGTTCCTGGCCGGCCTTCACCGCCTCGCCTTCCTTCACCGACACCGACACCAGCAGGCCCGGCATGGGCGACAGCAGGTACTTGGACATGTCGGGCGGCAGCTTGACGGGCATCAGTTCCGCCAGTTCGGCTGCGCGCGGGGTCAGCACATCCACCTGGAAGGCGAAGCCGCCATGGGTCAGGATGAGCGAGGTGCCCTTGCGGTCCACCTGAACCGTCATGAAGACCCCGCCGACAGTGCCCTGCCACAGTGTCTGACCGATCTCCCAGTCCCCGATGACGGTCAGCGGGCCATTGGCCAGACCGACCGTGGTGGCCCCCCCCGTCACGGCCAGATGGGCCGGATGGTTCTGCCGTTCGGCGCGGGCCACCCAATCCTGGGACACGTGCAGGCCGTGGCCCGCCATCTGGCCGGACACCATGGCGTCACGGCTGGCGATGCGTGCATGCAGGACCGTGGCGAGCGCCAGCAGGCGGTCGCGCACGGCGGGGTCCGGCGTCAGGCCGTGGAACCCGTCGGGATATTCCTCGGCGATGAAATTGGTGGTCAGGCGGCCGTCGCGGAAGCGCTGCTTCTGCATCAGCGAGGTAAGGAAGGAGATGTTGTGTCCCACACCGCGGATCTGGAACCCGTCCAGCGCATCGGCCATGGCGTCCGTCGCCTGCTCGCGCGAAGGTGCCCAGGTGATCAGCTTGGCGATCATCGGATCGTAATACATGCTGATCTCACCCCCCTCATACACGCCGGTATCGACGCGGATGATGGAGCCGTCCTCGCGCTTGCCCTCCACGGGCGGGCGATAGCGGGTGACGCGGCCGGTGGACGGCAGGAAGCCGCGGGTCGGCTCCTCCGCATAGACGCGCGCTTCCAGCGACCAGCCATTGATGCCGATATCGGCCTGGGTGAGGGGCAATTCCTCCCCGGCGGCCACGCGGATCATCAGTTCGACCAGATCCAGGCCGGTGATCATCTCCGTCACGGGATGTTCCACCTGCAGGCGGGTGTTCATCTCCAGGAAGTAGAAATTGCGGTCCTTGTCCACGATGAACTCGACCGTGCCGGCGGAACGATATTGCACGGCCTTGGCCAGCGCCACCGACTGTTCGCCCATGGCCTTGCGCGTGGCCGCGTCCAGGAACGGGCTCGGCGCCTCCTCGATCACCTTCTGGTGACGGCGCTGGATGGAGCATTCACGCTCGTTCAGATAGACGACATTGCCATGCGCATCGGCCAGAAGCTGGATTTCGATGTGACGCGGCTCGGTGATGTATTTCTCCACGAACACGCGGTCATCGGCAAAGCTGGACCGCGCCTCGTTGGTGGCCGACCGGAAGCCCTCGCGCACCTCCGCATCGTTCCAGGCCACGCGCATGCCCTTGCCGCCGCCGCCGGCCGAGGCCTTGATCATGACGGGATAGCCGATGTCGCGGGCGATGCCGACGGCTTCCTCGTCATCCTTGATCACGCCCAGATAGCCCGGAACGGTGGACACGCCGGCCGCCTTGGCCAGCTTCTTGCTCTCGATCTTGTCGCCCATGGCGCCGATGGCATGCACATCGGGGCCGATGAAGACGATGCCGGCCTGCTTCAGCGCCTCGCAGAAGGGGGCTTTCTCCGACAGGAAGCCATAGCCGGGATGCACCGCCTCCGCCCCGGTCTGCTTGCACGCCTCGATGATCTTGTCGGCGATCAGATAGGATTGGGCCGACGGCGCCGGGCCGATATGCACGGCCTCGTCCGCCATTTCCACGTGCAGCGCGCCGGCATCGGCGTCGGAATAGACGGCCACCGTCTTGATGCCCATGCGGCGGGCGGTCTTGATGACGCGGCAGGCGATTTCGCCACGGTTGGCGATGAGGATTTTCTTGAACATGGGGGCCGGTGACCTTCGTGGCTGGTGCTTGCGCGGCGTGTTCGGGGCGTAGGAGAGACCAGAGGTTCCGCTTCATCTACCGCCACCCCCGGCTTGTCGCCGGGGTGACGGTTGAGAGGGGGCGATGGCGGAGCCCTTAAATCCTCCCTTACAGCGGCAGGTTGTCGTGCTTCTTCCAGGGGTTCTGGAGCTGCTTGTTCTTCAGCATCGACAGCGCCTTGCACAGGCGGCGGCGGGTATTGTGGGGCATGATCACGTCGTCGATATAGCCACGGCCCGCCGCCACGAAGGGATTGGCGAATTTCTGCCGGTATTCCTCTGTCCGCGCCTCGATCTTGGCAGCGTCGCCGATATCGCCACGGAAGATGATCTCCACAGCACCCTTCGGCCCCATCACGGCGATCTCCGCGCTGGGCCAGGCATAATTGACGTCGCCGCGCAGATGCTTGGACGCCATCACGTCATAGGCGCCGCCATAGGCCTTGCGGGTGATCAGCGTCACCTTGGGCACCGTGGCTTCCGCATAGGCGAACAGCAGCTTGGCGCCATGCTTGATGATGCCGTTATATTCCTGGCTGGTGCCGGGCAGGAAGCCCGGCACGTCGACCAGCGTCACGATGGGGATGTTGAAGGCATCGCAGAACCGCACGAACCGCGCGGCCTTGATGGCGCTGTCGATGTCGAGACACCCGGCCAGCACCATCGGCTGGTTCGCCACGAAACCGACCGTGGAACCCTGCATGCGGCCAAAGCCGGTGATGATGTTCTTGGCGTATTCCGGCTGGATTTCGAAGAAGTCGCCCTCGTCCACGATCTTCAGGATCAGTTCCTTCATGTCGTAGGGCTTGTTGGGATTGGCGGGGATCAGGGTGTCCAGGCTCATTTCCGGCCGGTCGGCCGTGTCCGGCGTGGGGCGCGACGGCGGCTTCTCGCGGTTGGACAGCGGCAGGAAATCCACCAGGCGGCGGGTTTCCAGCAGGGCCTGCACATCATTCTCGAACGCCAGGTCGGCGACGCCGGACTTGGAGGTGTGGGTCACGGCCCCGCCCAGTTCCTCCGCCGTCACCACCTCATGCGTCACCGTCTTCACCACGTCGGGGCCGGTGACGAACATGTATGATGAATCCTTCACCATGAAGATGAAGTCGGTCATGGCCGGCGAATAGACGGCGCCACCGGCGCACGGTCCCATGATCAGGCTGATCTGCGGGACGACGCCCGACGCCAGCACGTTGCGCTGGAACACTTCGGCATAGCCGCCCAGGCTGGCCACGCCCTCCTGGATGCGCGCACCGCCGCTGTCATTCAGACCGATGACGGGGGCGCCCACCTTCATCGCCTGGTCCATGATCTTGCAGATCTTCTCCGCATGCGCTTCCGACAGGGACCCGCCGAAGACGGTGAAATCCTGGCTGAACACGAAGACCAGACGGCCATTGATGGTGCCATGGCCGGTGACGACGCCGTCGCCCGGCACCTTCTGCGTCTGCATGCCGAAATCGGCGCAGCGATGTTCGACGAACATGTCCCATTCTTCGAACGAGCCCTCGTCGAGCAGGATCTCGATCCGCTCCCGCGCCGTCAGCTTGCCCTTGGCATGCTGGCCCGCGATGCGCTTCTCACCGCCGCCCTGACGGGCACCGGCCCGCATCTCCTCCAACCGCACCAGCACATCCTGCATGGGAAATCCGCCCCTTGGGAAAGGTTCATGGGAATTTAGGCGGAGTTTGCAAATTCCAGGGCGTCGTGAAAAGGCGTGGATGGGTGTGGAATTGCGAAGGCGGTGATGGTGAATTGCAAATTTTGCGAATTTGCAATTCACCATCAAATCCGCGTTGCCGGCCCAGATGGGGCGACGGGCAGGGGCGGGGTGCCCCTTAGCGGTGCGTCCTGCCGAACAGCCTGTCGACCAGTCCCTGGACCCGTGCGAAGGCCGCGCGGGCGCCGTCGGCCGCGTGGGCGTCCTGCGTGCTGGACAGGGGGATGGCATCCAGGGCTGACGTGAAGGTCCGCCAGTGCAGGCCGCGTCCCGCCGCTGCCCCTGCCAGATGGCGGGCGCCGAAGCGTTCCGACAGGCCTAGCTTCGCGGCTTCCTTCAAAAGGTATGCGGCGCCCAGGTTGGACCCTTCCGCGACGTACAGCCAGCCCAGCGCCGTGGGCAGGTCCATCGGCGCACCGGGTGCAAAGACCGGTTCGGTGTCCGGTATGGCGAAGTCGGCCGGCCCGTGCCCCAGGTCCTGCTGATCCTGTGTGATCAGGTCCAGCCGGCGACCCGCCGCCAGACCCGGCAGAAGGGTATTCAGCGCCGGGCTGACGTAAAGCGCATCGACATCGCGATGAAAGGCATGCTGCACGGCCAGGAACAGGGCATAGCGCTCGCGGCTGGCAAACGGGTCCCGCCGCATGATGGCCTGGTCCAGCCGGGTATGCGCGGGGCCGGTTGCGGCCTTCAGATGCTGCGCGCGGCCGGCATCCGCCGGTGCCGGCCGGCCATGTTCCGTCGTGCGGAAGGTGTTTTCTGCGGATCGAGGTTGCACGATGTGTCAGGCGTAGTGGCGTTTCGCGGGGGAGTTTTCCGGGGCGGGGAAGTCCGGGCCGGCGGCACCGCCGGGTCCCGACAGCATCTCGCGCACCCGGGTCACCAGAATGCGGGTTTCAAATGGCTTCTGCAGAACCTGGCATCCCGGTTCCAGAATACCCGTGCCCAGCGTGACATCGAAGGCATAGCCTGTCATGAACAGGACCCCCAGGCCGGGACGCCGCTCGCGCGCCGCCTCGGCAAGCTGGCGCCCGTTCATGCCGGGCAGGCCCACGTCGGAGACCAGCAGGTCCAAACGCAGCCCGTCATCCAGCAGGGCCAGGGCCTGCGCGCCGTCAGATGCCTCCACCACCTGCAGGCCGGCATCCTGCAGGGCCTGCACGGCGACCATGCGGACCAGCACTTCGTCCTCCACGATCAGCACGGTGCCGCTGGTCGCGTTGCGGGCCTCGATGGTGGCGGCCACCACCGGTTCCCCGGCCTGTTCCAGCCGGCCCTTCTCGCTGCGCGGCAGAAACAGATGCACGGTCGTGCCCCGGCCGGGTAGGCTTTCGATGCGCACCACCCCGTTGGACTGGCTGACGAAGCCATAGACCTGGCTCAGCCCCAGTCCGGTGCCCTGCCCGATGGGTTTGGTGGTGAAGAAAGGGTCGAAGGCCCGGGCGATGATGTCCGGGGCCATGCCGGAGCCCGTGTCGCTGACCGACAGGCGCACATAATCGCCGGGCTGGCCCCCGTGCGTCAATTCCGCCTCCGTCAACCGGGCATTGGCGGCGGTGATGGTGATGCGGCCGCCATCCGGCATGGCGTCGCGCGCGTTGACCACCAGGTTCAGCAACGCGATCTCCAACTGGTTGGCATCGCACCAGGCGGGCCAGATGCCGGGCGGGGCCTCGGTCCGGATGCTGACCTGCTCGCCCACCGTGCGGCCCAGCAATTCCTCCATGCCCCGGATCAGCGTGCCGGGCTCGGTCTCGTCGGGGCGCAGGGGCTGGCGCCGTGCAAAGGCCAGCAGCCGCTGGGTCAGCGCCGCCGCGCGTGCTGCGGCGGCCTTGGCATTGGTCGTATGCGCACGAAGCCCGTCGCGGTCATCACCGTCGATGCGGGCATTCAGCAGTTCCAGGTTGCCCGTGATGGCGGTCAACAGATTGTTGAAATCATGGGCGATTCCGCCGGTGAGCTGGCCCAGCGCATCCATCTTCTGGGCATGGCGCAGCGCTTCTTCCGCCCGTTCCCGCTCCGCTTCGGCGCGCAGGCGGGCGGTGACATCGACGATGGCGTCCATGGTGCGCAGGAAGCGGCCCTGTTCGTCCCGGTCGATACGGGCCGATACCAGGATGTCGGCCACTTCCCCCGACCGTTTGATGATCTGATAGGGCAGGTCGCGGACCACGCCTTCACGCATCAGTTCCGGCCAGCGGCTTTGCAGGTGCAGCCGGGCATAGTCGGGGGGCATGAATTCCGTGATGTGGCGGCCGATCACCTGGGACCGGTCATCGTAACCCATGAATTCCAGCCAGCGGTCGCTGACACTCAAAAGCCGCCCCTCGCTGTCCAGCGAATGCAGCGGCACGGGCGTCTTGGCATAAAGGGCGCTGAGGTCGGCCTGGGCGCGCTTGCGCTCGGCCACCTCCGCCCGCAGCTTGGCATTGGCGGAGATCAGCTCCCCGGTGCGCGCATCCACCAGCCGCTCCAGTTCCTCCCGGCTTTCCGACAGGGCCGTGCGGAACTTGATGGCGTCATCGATGTCGGTGCAGGTACCGAACCAGCGGATGATCTGGCCATCCTTGTCATAAAGCGGCAGGGCGCGGCCCAGGAACCAGCGGAAAACGCCGTCATGGCGCCGCAGCCGGTACTCGATCTCATATTCCTCGCCAGTGGCCACGGCGGTGCTCCAGCGATCCTGCGTGCGCCGCCGGTCGTCGGGATGCAGCACCGCCAGCCAGCCGTCACCGATATTCTCGCCGTTTTCCGCCCCGGTATAGTCGTGCCAGTTGCCGTTCAGATAATCGACCGCGCCCTGGGGCTGTGCCGACCAGACAAGTTGCGGCATGCTTTCCGCCAGGGCGCGGAACTTTGCTTCCGCCTGCTGGCGTTCGACCAGGATGCGCGCCTCGTCGATGGCACGGTTGACGGCCGCGGCCAGGCGGACAAGCCGTTCCTTCAGCACATAATCGCGCGCGCCGTGGCGCAGCGCCTCGACGGCCAGTTCCTCCCCCATCTTGCCGGACAGGAAGATGAAGGGTGTGTCGGGCGCCCTGTCCTGGGCGATCTGCAAGGCGGACAATCCGTCGAAGCCGGGCAGCACGAAATCGGCCAGGACCAGATCGAACCGTGTCGTTCCCAGTGCGTCGGTGAAGGCCTCGCGGGTTTCAACACGGGTGATTTCGCATTCCAGTCCGGCTTTGCGCAGGTGCGCCCCGACCAGTTCGCAATCAAGCGGGCTGTCTTCCAGATGCAGAATATGGATGGCGTCGGGCATTTGGTCAGGCGCCCTTGCCCGTTTCGCTTTCCATCGGCGCGCCTGCCGGCTGTGGCCGGCGGGCGCAGCCCACGGGGGGCTCGTTCACGATGGCCCAGAAGACACCCAGGTCGCGGATGGCCTGGAAGAAATCCTTGAAATTCACCGGTTTCACGACAAAGGCGTTGACCCCGTGGCGGTAGGAGCGCAGCAGGTCGGTCTCCTCGCGCGATGCGGTCAGCATCACGATGGGCACGTGGCGGGTGTCCGGGTCGCTCTTGACCCTTTCCAGCACTTCCAGCCCGTCCACCTTCGGCAATTTCAGGTCCAGCAGCACGACGGCAGGCAGCCAGGCCGGCTGGCCGCTCTCCGGGTCGCGGCGGGTCAGCAGCGCCAGCGCCTCCTCCCCGTCACGGGCTACGACCACGTCATTGGCAAGCTGGCACTTGTCCAGCGCCGCCAGGGTCAGTTCAAGGTCCCGCGGGTTGTCCTCCACCAGCAGGATGGGTTTCAGGTCACGCATTCATTTCCCTTTTGTCCGGTGCCGCCGCCTCGGCCTTTGGCAGCGTGAAGTAGAAGGTGGCACCGTCATTGATGCGCCCCTCGGCCCAGGTCCGACCACCATGCCGGTCGATGGCACGCCTTACATTGGCAAGACCGATCCCGATCCCCTCGAACTCCTCGTTCCGGTGAAGCCGCTGGAACACCCCGAACAATTTCTTGTCATATGCCTGATTGAACCCAACGCCGTTGTCCCGCACCCAGAAAACCGTTTCGTCCGCCTTATATTCATAACCCACGGCGATGCGCGCGGGTTCCCGGCCTCTTGTATACTTGATGGCGTTGGACAGCAGGTTTTGCAAGACAAGCCGGATCATGGTGGGATCGCCCCGCACCACGGGCAGCCGGGCCAGATCCCATTCAATGGCCCGTCCGGCGGCCTCCGGCGCCAGCACCTCCCGAACATCGCGGACCAGATTGTCCATGTCGATGGCGACCGATGTCAGGGCGCTGCGGCCCATCTGCGAAAAATGCAGCAGGTTGTCGACCAGGGACCCGGCGGTATTGGCCGCATCCACGATCGTGTCCAGATAGCGCCGCCCGGTTTCGCTGAAGCGTTCCGCCTCCAGTTCCTGCAAAAGCTCGGCGAACCCGACGATATGCCGGAACGGCGCCCGCAGGTCGTGAGAGATCGAGTAGGAAAAGGACTCCAGTTCCTTGTTGGACCGGGTCAGTTCCCGCGACAGGGCGGCGAGTTCCTCGGCCTTGCGCAGCACGATGCCGATGATGGCGTGGCGCAGGTCGGCCGCGGTCTCCCGCTCCGCCTCGCTCCAGGGCAGCGAGCGGTGGCGCACGATCTCCTTCCATTCCTCGAAGGACCGGCGGGGGTCCAGTCGGGTCGGGTTGCCGGTGGAAGCCGCCGGCTTGCGCGGATCGCCGCCCCAGCGGACGGTGCGCACCACTTCCGGCCGAAACCACAGGATATAGCTGGCATGCAGCTTGGACACCGCGATGGCCAGCAGGCCGGCCGCCTTGCCCCGGAACGCGGCGGCCGGTGGATAAAGATCGGGCAGGGTGTCGGTGGCGAAAATCTCCGGCTCCCCCTGCTCGGACAGCCATCCGACCAGGGATCTGACAGCCGCCGTCCCGGGCGTGTCACCCACCAGCGCACAGGTTTTTTCGAACACGATCGCGGCACCGGTCGCACCGGCGAAGCGCAGCAGTTCATCCGGCACATCCTGCAAGCCGGCAATGAAAGGGTCGGCCTGGGCCATGGCGGCCAGCAGGCGGGCCTGGATGGCCTTCAGGGCGATGCGGCTCTCCGCGTCACGGCGTTCCTCCACGGCGGCGATGCGGACTGACAGGATCTGGGCGATCAGGTCACAGGCCGCCCGCACGGCGTAGGATACGGCCCGCGGCTGCCGGTGGTGGCAGGAGATCAACCCCCACAGCCGCCCGCGCAACAGGATCGATACGGACATGGACGAGGCCGTCTCCATGTTCCGCATATATTCGACATGCACGGGGGATACGCTGCGCAACACGGAAAAGCTGAGATCGAGAGGCTCTCCCGTCGCGGGGTTCAACGCGGGCAGGACGGGGACGGGCACATAGCCGGCATCGGGGATCTGCCGCTGCCGGTTCAACCGGTAAAGATCGCGGGCCTGTGCCGGAATGTCGGAAGCGGGGAAGCGCAGGTCCATGTAGGAGGGAAGGCGGCCATTGCCATCTTCCCCCACCACGGTGCCATGCCAGTCCGCATCGAAGCGGTAGATCAGGACGCGGTCGAACCCTGACAGCCCCCTGACCTCCTGCGCGGCGCAGGCCAGTATTTCCGCCGGGGTCTCCAGCGCCTCCATCCGTTCCAGCGCGTCGCGCATCCGTGGATAGACGCGGTCGATCAGGCCATTGCCGTCGGACAGCCATTCCAGTTCCACGATGGCGGCCCCGTCCGGGCCGCCATGGGCCAGAACCTGGACCGT
Source organism: Niveispirillum fermenti (assembly GCF_048066175.1). Classification (GTDB taxonomy): domain Bacteria; phylum Pseudomonadota; class Alphaproteobacteria; order Azospirillales; family Azospirillaceae; genus Niveispirillum; species Niveispirillum fermenti. The sequence goes on from NZ_JBLTXA010000028.1 coordinate 53,046, forward strand.
GCCGGAACCGGGCAGATCGACGATGGCCAGGGGCGTGGAGCGGTTGGACAGGCGCGGCTCGGTCAGGAAGTCGGCCACGGGACCCGACAGCAGGGGATGCAGTGCCTCCACCGGTGTCAGGCCCAAGGCCCTGTCGATGCCCGTCACAAGGGCGGGGGCGGCATTGGTGCTGGCCTGCGTCAGCCGCCAGGCACCCTCTCCACCCGGGGGGCCTTCCCGCGTGAAGGCCAGCAACATGCCGTGGGGCTGGATGCTGCCGGGAATGTGGATCGGTTCCCGGCTGCACAGGTCTAAATCGATATCAGCGTTCGTCATCGCATCCCGCAATATCTGTTCCTGTCCGGTTCAAGCCATCTCCATTGCCAACCCGGCCTGCGGTGCCACCGGTCGGGTCGCGTCATATATTCGGGCCGCACCGGCGGCGGCCGGGGGGAACCCAGCCTAGCCGGTTTCAGCCCGGCCTTAAAGAGACGATGGTATGTCGCACCCACGAACGGGACCATGGTCACAGCCTCGCCTGTCCGTTCAACGGGTGCGGGCATGATCGGTCTCCGCCTGTTCGGCCATGCATGCCGGCCCGACTTCGGCGGGCCAGTCGCCGTCCGCCAGCGGTTCTATGCGCTCGAAGGCGGCACGCGGCATCAGCAGGCACAGCCCGTCGGCATCGAAACGGACCTGTTCGCGCGCGACGGCCCGCAGGCATTCGTCGACGCCCCCGACACCCCCGCTGGCCACCACCACATAGCTGATTTCGCCAGACGCGCATTCGACCAGCGCTTCCACGCTCTTGCCCAGCGTGCTGCCCCCGTTGTCCCGTACCGGCATGCCGGAAAATGCCGTGGCCGTGAACAGGGTCGGGGCGGCCGACCGGCGGCTGGCAAGGGCGGCGGCGCGGCCCCCATCCTCATAGGCGCGCTGGCGGCCCAGCCAGCGCCAGATACCCACCATGTTGACGCCGGTCAGGAACAGGTTCGTGGCCAGCAGCCCCGATTGGTCGGTGGCCCACCCGACGACGGACCAGCTTATCGAGCCCAGCGTGAAGACGACGAAGCCCCAGCCGGTCACGCGCGCACCCAGGTTGGATGCGGTCATCATGGCGGCGATCATGGTGGCGGCCGGTGCGACCCAGCCGGCGATGGTATCAGGTTCCATGGGCTTCCTTCCCGTTGCGGGGCTGGTTTCAGGGGGGCAATGCGAGGGCGGCAGCCACGGCCGGTGCGCAACTGCTGATCCCCAGCACGGGAAACAGCGTCAACAGGGTGGCACCCAGCCCCGTCCAGGCGCCGATCCGGACGATCTCCGCTGCCCGGCCGTTCCCCTGCTTCCGGCCCAGCCACAGGGCAAGCGCCAGCCCGCCTGCCAGGAAAAGCACCCAGAGCAGGATCAGGATCACATGGTGCAGGCTGCCGAGGGGGGTGGCAACGGCCGGCCAGCCCCAGGCACAACCGGCCCCGTGTACAGCATAGAGCAGGGAAAACCCGACGGCCCACAGCAGCGGGCCCAGCAGCGCACGCAGGGGCCAGGTCATGAGAGCACCTCCTGACCGGCGATCACCAGGACAAGAATGGCGGTGGTTGCACCCGTATAATCCTGCCAAAGGCGCCAGAGCGGGCCGGCCCCGACCCGGCCGGGAGCGATACGACCGTCGCGGCGCTGTACCTGACAGAGCAGGGCCAGCATCAGGCCCACCACGACATGGAACAGGCCATGGGCCAGGGCGGCGGCGCGCAGGGCATCACGGGCATGCCGGGTCGGATCGTCCAGCAGCGGTGCCAGCAGGCCCAGTGCCGCCAGGGCCAGCAGCAGCGCCGCCATCGCCGGCACCGCCCCCGCCGCCTGTTCCCGCCGGGACCAGACCGACGCGGCACCCAGTGCCGCCAGGGCGACCGCCGCCAGTCCGGCTGCCAGGGTGCCGGTGGGGCCGCCCGCCAGCCCGCTGGGCGGCGGGGGCCAGTTCGGTGCGACCACCGACAGAAAGCCGATGGCGAACAGGAAGCAGGCGAACAGCGTGCCGTTGGCGATCAGCGTACAGACCATGCCCGTCCTTGCCAGCCCGTCCGGCACATGCCAGTGCAGCGGCAGGGCCAGGCCCGGCGCCACCGGCACGGGTGGATGATCATGAACCGCGCCGGTACCGCGATGCCATTGCCAGACGGTGACGGCGATGGCCAGCAGCCCCAGCGGGGCCAGCCCGTAAAGGCCGAACAGCAGCATGAGCACGAAAAGCCCGATCACGGCCGCTGTGGTGATGGGCAGCAATGTGTTGCCGGGCAGGACCGCGACATGGCGCGGCTGTCCATCGGTAACGGATACCACCAGCGTCTCGCGCCGGCCGCGCGGCGCGCCGGGCAGCAATCCCTCGCCCCGGGCCAGCGACAGTGCCGACCCGCCATCGGCGGACCGCGGCAGGGAGGCGATATTGTAGCTGGGGGCCGGCATCGGCATCTGCCATTCCATGGTCCCGGCCCCCCAGGGGTCGCGGCGGGCCCGCCGCCCCAGCAGGCATTGCAGCAGGATATCCAGTGCGAACAGCGCGAACCCCGCCCCCATGACGAAGCTGAAGATGGAACTGACCAGGTTGGGCACGATCCATTCCGGATTGCCGGCATAGACATCGATGCGCCGCGGCATGCCCAGCAGGCCGGTCAGATGCATGATCAGGAAGGTGCCGTGAAAGCCGATCAGCACCATCCAGAAGGCAGGATGGCCCAGCCCCCTTATATGGAGCCGCCCCGTGATCAGGGGCAGCCAGTAGGTCACGGCCGCCATCATGGGAAAGACGAAGCCGCCGATCAGCACGTAATGCAGGTGTGCGGTGACGAAGGCGGTGTCATGGGCCTGCCAGTTGAAGGGCACGATGGCCAGCATCACGCCCGTCAGCCCGCCCATGACGAAGGTGGCGAAGAAGCCCATCAGGTAAAGCATGGGCAGGCGCATCTCCGGCCGGCCCTTCCATAGGGTGCCGATCCAGGCGAAGACCTGCACGGCCGTCGGTACCGCCACCAGGGCCGACGCGGCGGAGAAGAAGGCCAGCGCCATGTGTGGGATGCCCACGGTGAACATGTGGTGGACCCAGAGCCCGAAGCTGAGGAACACCAGACCCAGGATGGCCCCCACGATGGCGCCATAGCCGACGATGGTGGTCCGTGACATCACCGGCAGGATGGTGGAGATGGCACCGGCCGCCGGCAGGAAGATGATATAGACCTCGGGATGGCCGAACAGCCAGAACAGGTGCTGCCAAAGCAGCGGATCGCCGCCGCGCTCCACGTCGAAGAAGGGCCAGCCAATGGCCCGTTCCACCTCCAGCAGCACCGACCCCAGGATCAGCGGGGGGAAACCCACCAGCATCATCACCGACGTGCCCAGCAGGTACCAGGCCATCAGCGGCATGTCGGTCAGCCGCATGCCCGGTGCGCGCATGCGCAGGATGGTGACGGTGATCTCCACCGCTGCCGACACGGCGGAGATTTCCACGAACGTGACACCCAGCAGCCAGACATCGGCATTGATGCCGGGGCTGTATTCCTTGCCAGACAGGGGCGTGTACATGAACCAGCCGCCATCCGGCGCCACCCCCGCCAGCAGGGCCAGCAGCAGGATCGTGCCGCCGAACAGGTAACACCACCAGCCCAGTGCCGACAGCCGGGGAAAGGCCAGGTCGCGTGCGCCCAGGATCTTGGGCAGCAGATACATGCCCAGCCCTTCCAGCATGGGAATGGCGAACAGGAACATCATGATGCTGCCATGCATCGTGAAGATCTGGCTGTAATGCGATGGCCCCAGGAACGCGCCTTCCGGCGTGGCAAGCTGCGCCCGGATCAGCATGGACAACAGCCCGGCCACGGCGAAGAAGAAGAAGGACGTGACCATGAACCGCAGGCCGATCTCGCTGTGGTTCACCGAGGATAACAGCCCGCGCAGCCCGGCGGGCCGGCCCCACACCGCCGACAATTCACGATGCAGCGGCAGGGCGCGGCGGGGGGTGTTGGGGGGGATCGGCGTCATGGTCCGTCCTCCGCGGCCAGGGGTGAGAAGACGGGCGGTGCCGCGGGCGGATAGGCCAGCACCTCGAACTGCATGCCGGCATAGCCCGGTCCGGAGAATTCCGCCGACCGGCCCCGGTAGATGCCGGGCTGGTTGGCCTCCAGCCGCAGCAGGTTGGGGCGGCCGGGGATGGCATCCATCTTCCCGGCCAGTTTCGGCACCCAGAAGCTGTGGATCACATCCTGCGTGGTGATCACGACATCCACGGGCCGGCCGGCCGGGATATGCAGGCGGTCCCGCGTTTCCACCATGCGTCCCTCTGCGTCGGGCTGGCGGAACCGCCATTCCCATTGCCGGGCAATGGCCTCCACGCGCATCACTGGCGGGCCCTGACCGGGCGTCACGGGGTGGGGTTGCTGGCGTTCACCGGCCCACAGCCCGGCCCCGACCAGCGCCACCAGCACCGTCAGGGTGAAGCCCACGCCCAGCCCGTGCGTCCAGAAGCGGCCGCCGGGCTGACGTGCGACGGGGCGGCGGAAGCCGATGGCCACCATTGCCATGACCATTATGGTCAGCATCGTGGCGCCCGCCAGCATGACCCACCACAGGATGGCGACCCGTTCCGCGGCGGGCCCCTGCGGGTCCAGCGTTGAAAACGGGCCGCCGCATCCCGCCAGCATCAAGGGAACCAGCAGGGATGTCAGCCGTTCGCTTGGCAGGGGGCGGCGCCGGCCTGCCCCCGCCCGGCAACCGAAAAAGGTCCTGCACCCATGGCCCCATCCGCACAGCCACCGCAACCACCCTCGGCTTTGACCGCCCGACCGCGCAAATCGTGGCGCCGTTTTCGCGACCCCATCCATGAGCATCGCAATTTCCGTCTGACCGAAAGCCGCATCGCCATTGCCGGCCATCCGCTTCATGCCATGCTGGTGGCCTTTCCCATCGCGCTGTGCATGTGTACGCTGGGGGCCGACGCGCTTTATTGGTGGACGGGCGACCTGTTCTGGCCGCGCGCGGCGCTGTGGGCCTCCGGTGTGGGCTTCCTGATGGGTCTGCTGGCCGGCATTGCCGGCACGGCCGAACTGTTGCTGGTACCCGGCATCCGGATCCGGGCGGCAAGCTGGACCCATTTCATCCTGGCTGTGATGCTGCTGTCGCTGCTGGGTGCCAATTGGGGCCTTCGCCTGACCGATCCGGCCGGCGCCGTCCTGCCCTGGGGCCTGCTTCTGTCCTTTCTGGCGGCCGGCATGACGGGCATGACCGGCTGGCACGGCGGCAAGCTGGTCTTCGATTATGGTGTGGGTACGCAGCAGGATCACAGGCTTCCCCCTTGAGGCACCAGCAGCCAGCCGGGCATGGACTTGCGCAGGCCGTCCAGGTCCGGCTTGGCCAGGACCAGGAACAGCACCGCCAGGATCAGCGGCAGGACGATGAACAGCCCGGCCAGCGGCCGCTTGCCGCGATGCGCCCGCCGCTCCTCGCCCGAGCGCTGGATCAGGTGCCCGAACCAGGCATGGATCAGCACCATGCCCGCGACGAAGGCGAGCTTGGCCAGGAACCAGGGCGCAAAGGTTTCGGCCAGGAACATCAGGACCGTGCCGGCCGCGATGGCCACCAGGGCGGCCGGTGTGGCGATATAGGCGTAGCCGATATGGGTGATCAGCCGGAATTCCACGAACTCCCGCGCGCCGCGGGCCCGTCCATGGACATGCAGCAGGACGGGCAGGGTGATCAGGGCTGCACACCAGGACAGCAGGCCCGCGATATGCAGGAACTTCACCGCCGCGATCATGAAAAGGCCTCACGCCGCCAGGCCCGCGCTGCCACCAGCCCGGCGATTGCCGCCAGGGGCAGCAGGCCCGGCACCCACATGACAAGCCCGGCAAGCTGCTGGTCCGCCAGCGGATCGGTGCCCCAGGCCAGCGCACCCGGCCGGTGCTGCGGATAGAGCACATCGCCGGCGAAGACCAGCACCGCCCCGATCAGCCCCATGACCCCGGCCAGCCCGCCGATCAGCACGGCGGATACGACCATGGTCCCCGCATCTCCCGAACGGCCGCCCTGCAGCACGCCCGACCAGAAGCCCCAGGCCGGCACCAGCAGCAGTCCCTGCATCAGCCAGTAGATCGTCGTCCCGTTCCAGGCGGCGGCATAGACCGCCGGGACATGCCAGAGCACCAGGGCCGCAGCCGTCAGGCAGAAGAAGGCACCCGGTCCGGGGCGGGCTTTTGGCAATGCCACGGCGAACAGGGGGGCCGCCACCCCCACCAGCAGCAGATGATGCAGGGCGCGCACGCTGAAAAGGGCCGTGGTCAAGGCGCAGAGCGGGGAGACGAAGGCCAGCACCAATGCCAGCCAGCCGGCAACGAATACAAGGGGTCGCCGCGAAAGGACCGTGCCGGCCACCACCAGCAGTCCCAGCGCCAAAAGCAATGGCGGGTCCAGATTCCAGGCGGTCCAGGCCGCGGCCGGCGCCGGTGCCGGTCCGCAATAAGGAATGCTGCCTCCTGCCACATCTTCCATGGACCGCCCCTTTCCTTGTGGCTGGCGTCCGCCGGGTCCGCGGCCCGTCGAACGCCCCTTTGGAAGGCAACGCCCCTGACGGCATTTGGTTTCATGCCGGTATGGTCGGATGTGGCGGGTCCCCCTGAACCCCTTGTTTCAGGGCGACGGGGCGGCCAGGGCCAGCAGGCCGGCCGTTGCCGCGGCGTCACCGTCGAACAGGCGGCTGGTCAGGCCCAGATGGGCCAGCGCCTCGGCGAAGCACCGGCCCAGGGCGGGGTCGGCAATGATGGTGACGGGCAGGCCGGGCGCCGGGCGATACCGGGACAGGGTGCCGGCGCAATCCTGGCCGATCAGCAGGCCCGACAGGAAGGAAAGGCCCCAGGCCGGTCCGCGTCCTTCCCGCAATTGCCGGCTGCGGGTTTCAAAAAGCAGGTGGGGCAGGGTTGCGCCCTGTTCCTCCATCCCGCGGGCGAGACCGGCCTGGAAGGCGGGGCCATTGTCGGGTTCCAGCCCCTCCGTGCCCTGTCCCAGGATGCTGTGCCGGCGCAGGGTGGCGAAAAGCTCGCCGGTCATGGCGGTCTGGAAATGCGTGACCTGTCCGTCCTTCAACAGCACCCATTTGCTGTGCGGGCCGGGAAGGCAGAGGATTTGCCGTCCATGGGCCAGGTCGGGCAGGCTGGCCATGGCGCCCAGAATCCGCGTTTCCTCTCCGCGCATGATGTCGGGCGCCCCCAGCGGATTGGTGCAGGACAGGCCGGGCGCGATGGCCACCGCGTGCCCGGCGGCCATGAACCGGACCAAGCCGTGCCGTATCGCCGCGGGTGTCGCCGGACAGGGAAGATAGGGGGTCTCCCGCCATCCCAGTCCGGAACCGACCATGCCGCAGAGATAGACGGGCAGGGCACCGTGCCTTTGCGACCAGGGGGCCGTCAGTGCCAGCAATGCCGCCTTCGCCCCGCCCGCGACGGCCGTGATGCCGGGACCCGTCAGGCTGTCCACCATCCGGCCGTCACGGCAAAGCAGCAGCCGCAGCCTGTGGGCGCCCCAGTCGCCGGCGATGAAGCTTGTCTGATCCATGCCTGTTCCATTCCGGCCCGGGCGATATCAGGGCGCGTACCGGTCAATTATTATATTATTAATAATCTAAATTAACTCAACCCCTTCAGTGCGGCAATGAAGGCGGCGGCGTGGGCGGCGACCTCTTCCGGGCTGTGGCCGGGCCGGTAGAGCATGGAGCCGATACCAAAGCCGCTGGCCCCCGCCGCGCGCCAGACGGCCATGTTGTCCGGGGTGATGCCGCCGACCGGCAGCACGCGCAAGGTGCGCGGCAACACGGCGCGCCAGGCCTTCAGCACGGTGGGTGATGCCCCTTCGGCCGGGAACAGTTTCAGTGCTGTGGCGCCGGCACCCAATGCCGCGAAGGCTTCCGTGGGTGTGGCCACGCCGGGCAACGAGACCAGTCCGCGTGCCGCCGTCGCGGCGATCACCCCGGTATCGGCATTGGGAGAGATGATCATGCTTCCGCCGGCATCGGCGACCGCGGCGACGGCATCGACCGACAGCACGGTTCCGGCCCCGATCACGGCCCGATCGCCGGCGATGCCGGCCAGGCGGGCGATGCTTTCCAGCGGGTCGGGGGAGTTCAGCGGCACCTCGATCAGGGTGAAGCCGGCCCCGATCAGCGCCTCACCGACGGGAACGGCCTCATCCGGCGTCAGGCCGCGCAGGATGGCGACCAGGGGGCAGCGGGCGAAGGCCCGGTCGAAATCGTGGATAGTGTTCATGGACAATGGCTTTCGATGGCGATGATGCCGGCAAGGAAGGCGGCATGGCTGTCGATCAGGGAGGCCGCATGGCCGTTGGCGTGGATGGCGGCGACATAAAGATCGCCCAGTTCCGGGCCGGACAGGATATGGACCGTGTCGGGCGGGCTGTCGGCCAGCCGTGCCGTGACATCGCTGCCGATCAGCAGGCCGCTGGCATAGGCGGCGGCATCCGCATCGTCGCGGGTGCCCAGCATGCGGGCGGCGCGGATGCCGAACAGCGAGGCGGCGAGATCGCGGCGCCTGGCCTCCTCCACCCCGGCCAGGAAGGCCGCGGTCACCCCGACGGCGCCGGAAAGCTGCGGGGCCAGCAGGCTGTGGCTGCGCAGCAGGGCGAACAATTCGCCCGTCATGGCCGTGGTGAAGCCGGTCAGGCGTCCGCCTTCCATACGCGCCCATTTGCAATGGGTGCCGGGTTGGACCAGCAGCGCATCGGGAGGGGCCAGCCCGGCGGCGACCGCACCCAGCAACTGCACCTCCTCCCCCCGCATCACGTCCGGCCGGCCGCCGGCCAGGGTGGATACCCCCGGCACGATGGCGGTCCGGTCATCGATGCGCAGCAGGCTGCGGGCCAGATCCCCCACCCCGGCGGGCGCTGCGACATAGGGGGCCGGCCGCCAGCCGATATTGGCGCCCACCATGCCGGCCAACAGCATGGGCAGGTCACCGAAGGCTGCGCGGATGCCCTCGACCTCGGCCGCGAAGTCCGTGACGGCCGTGACGCCCCTGCCGTCGCGCTCGGTACGGGTGACCCGGCCGTTCTCGATCCTGTAGACCCTGCGGTTGGTGGTTCCCCAGTCGACGGCAAGGAATGTGTTGGCCATGGGATCACCACCAGGTCGCGTAGAGCGCGATCAGGATCAGGATGACGCCGATGCCCGCGATGTTGAAGGTGGTCGGCGTGGTGAAGGAGATGCCCTGCATGGAGATGCGGTTGGCATCGCCGCGGCCCTTGAAGGTCAGGCTGATGACCACGGCCAGCGCCAGACTGATCAGGAAGACGATGCCCATCCGGTTCATGAACGGGATTTCCGGCATCATCATCTTCAGGGCATAGGACAGGACGACCGACGCGATGGCGGCGGCAATGGCCCCGGCCTCGTTGGCCTTCTTCCAGAACAGGCCCAGCATGAAGATGACGGTGATGCCCGGCGTGAAGAAGCCGGAGAATTCCTGGATGAACTGGAAGGCCTGGTCCGATTTGCCCAGCAGCGGCCGGGCGGCGGCCAGCGCCATGATGACGGCGACGGCGGCGGCGATGCGCCCGACCAGGACAAGGTGCTTTTCATGCCCGCCCCGGCCGGCCTCCGCCTTGGAATTGATGCCGCGCGCCTTGGCATAGAGGTCCAGGGTGAAGATGGTGGCCACCGAGTTGATCTTGGACGCCGTCGACGCGATGATGGCGGCGATCAGGGCTGCGAAGACCAGC
>NZ_JBLTXA010000029.1:0-61309 GCF_048066175.1 Niveispirillum fermenti
ATTGAGGCCGGTGATCGGTTGCGATCACCGGGACTGGGTATGAGAAGGGTAACGGCTGAAGCCTTGGGGGTGATCCGGCGGGCATTCTGAATAGGGACGGTCTGAATAGCGAAAGGGCCGGACACCCCGACGGTATCCGGCCCTCCCGTTCCACCCGGTTTCCCGATGATGGAGAATTAGTTGCCTTCCGGCGGCGGGGTCGTGGTGTCCGGCGCGGGCTCGGACGGCACGGTCTCACCCTCAACCGGGGCTTCGGCCGGCACATCGGCCGGGGCTTCCTCGGTCATGGGGGCGGCTTCTTCCGGAACCGGAGCGGGCGCGGGGGTCGGCTCAACGACCGGCGCCTCGGCGGGGGCTGCCGGTGCCGCCTCCTTCGACTTGTCCTGGCCACAGGCGGCCAGGCCCATAACCATCAGGCCAGAAAGAACCAGGGGAAGCACGCGCATTTTTCGCTCCTTCGCTTTTATGTGACCGGTACGCGAGGGCCCATCCCCCCGTTACCGGGTACGCTTCAACATACGCACCTTGAAGCGTTAAGGGTTTGTTGACAACAACGTCGATGGATTTTTTTACCGCCGTTGATCATTTAACCGGCAACCTGCCCTCAACGCGGTCAAATCGATTGCCATCATGGGGTCGAAATGTGGCAATCCCGTGCCCTTGTGAAGGAGTTTCAAGGGCTTGGATCAGTCGAACCCTTGAGCTGCAGCCGTTGGCAGGCAAGGTCCAGCGCCGTGCGGAGTTGCTGGGCCGAATAGGGTTTCTGCACGAATCCAAGCGGCTTGGCCTGTGCCACCCGCTCCATCGTCTGTTCATCGGCATAGGCGGACAGAAAGATGCTGCGCACGCCTTGTTCCAGCCACAGGCGCCGCGCGACCTGCACGCCATCATTGGCCCCGCGCAGGCGGATATCCATCAGTGCCAGATGTGGTTCTTCCAGGGCTGTAATGGACAGGGCTTCCAGCTCCGATGCTGCAATACCGACGACGTAGTACCCTAATTCCGTCAATGTCAGGCGCACGCCCAACGCTACAAGTGCATCATCCTCCACAATGAGGACACGGACAGGAGAATCGGATAACGGGATCATCGGTATCTTGAATCCTCACAGCTTCCTTCCCCAGTGGCAGGATGCCATCAAGAGTATGTGCTTATTGAAGGGGATACCGGATTGTCCCCTCCTTAGCAACTCATCCAACCGGCTGTTGCAGCCTTAGGCCGAAAGGTCGGGGATTAGGCAATGGCATTTTTCGAAATGTACAACGCAGGAGGGATGTGAAAAATTCTATTTGACGCACGATAAATGGGTAATAATTTTATTCGACGACGCCGGTTTGAAGCCAAATTGCTGGCGCGCTTGAAATTCCACGCTGGGCGTGCCAAAGGCGCCCACGGGGTCCAGTAATGGCCGTTAAGCCAGAGGGAGTAGCCTGATGTTGCGTCGTTCCTTCCTGTCCCTTGTTGCCGGCATTGCGCTGGCCGGTGCCGCCCTGTTGCCGTCGGGCACGGTCATGGCGGCCGATCCCGGCACCGTGACGCTGGACTGGGCCTATTACAATCCCGTCTCGCTGATCCTGAAGGACAAGGGCTGGGTGGAAGAGGAATTTGGCCGCGACGGCATCCGGGTGCGCTGGGTGCAGAGCCAGGGGTCCAACAAGGCCATCGAATTCCTGAACGCCAAGGGTGTGGATTTTGGCTCCACCGCTGGTGCCGCTGCCCTGCTGGCCCGCATCAATGGCGGGCCGATCAAGTCGATCTACGTCTATTCCAAGCCGGAATGGACCGCCCTGGTCGCCCGCAAGGACAGCCCCATCACCAAGGTCGAAGACCTGAAGGGCAAGCGGGTGGCGGTGACGCGCGGCACCGACCCCTATATCTTCCTGTTGCGGGCCCTGGCCGATCATGGCCTGACGGAGCGGGATATCCGTACCGTCCTGCTCCAGCATGCCGATGGCCGTCTGGCGCTGGAACAGGGGGCGGTGGACGCCTGGGCCGGCCTGGACCCGATGATGGCCCAGACCGAACTGCTGGAAGGGTCGCGCCTGTTCTACCGTGCGCCGGATCTCAATACCTGGGGTGTGCTGAATGTGCGGGAGGATTTCGCCGCCGCGCATCCGCAGATCGTCGCCCGCGTGCTGAAGCTTTATGAGAAGGCGCGGGCCCATGCCCTGGCCAATCCGGCGGAACTGGCCGCCACGCTGGCCAAGGCCGCCAGCCTGACGCCGGAGGTGGCCGGCCGCCAGTTGGAACGCACCGACCTGTCGCACAGTGCCATTGGTGCCACGCAGCATGATACGATCCTGAAGGCAGGACTGGCCTTGCAGGAAGCCGGCATCATCGCCGCCGACGTGGGTGTGAAGGCCGTCACCGACGCCCTGATCGATCCGTCCTTCAGCGCCAGCCTGACGGCGCCGTGACGGCGGCGGCGATAACGGGGTCGAAGGAAGTATGGGATGAGTGATGCGGGACAGGGAGGCGGCCGGATGCCGGACGCCTCCCGGTGGGACCGGTTCGGCGGGGCCGTCCTGGGACTTGAGGTGCCGGTCGGCCTTCTGGCGGCATGGGAAGGGGCGGCGCATCTGGGCTGGATATCGGCCAAGCTGCTGCCGGCCCCGTCCACCGTGCTGGTGGCCGTGGCGGATCTGGCGGCCAGCGGCGACCTGTGGATGCATGTCTGGGCCACTTTGTGGCGGGTGCTGGTCGGCTTCGGGCTGGGTGTGGCGGCGGGTACGGCCATGGGAGCCCTGACGGGCTATTCCACCCTGGCCCGCCGGCTTCTGGACCCGATGCTGCAGGCCTTGCGCAATATCCCTTCGATTGCCTGGGTGCCGCTATTCATCCTGTGGTTCGGCATTTTCGAGACATCGAAGGTGCTGCTGATCGCCGTCGGCGTCTTCTTCCCCGTCTATCTCAACCTGGCCAGCGCCATCCACGAGGTGGACCGCAAGCTGGTGGAGGTGGCGCGGGCCTATCGCTTCTCGCCGCTGGAACTGGTCTGGCGGGTGCTGTTGCCGGCCAGCCTGCCGACCTATGTCATTGGCCTGCGGTCGGGCCTGGGGCTGGGCTGGATGTTCGTGGTGGCGGCAGAGTTCATGGGGGCCAGCGAGGGCCTGGGCTATCTGCTGATCGACGGGCAGATGACGGGGCGCACGCCCGTCATCCTGGGCGCCATCGTGCTGTTCGCTGTCCTGGGCAAGCTGACTGATCTGGCACTGGCCCGCGCCACGGCGCCGCTGGTCGCCTGGCAGGATGGTTTCAAGTCGAAGCGCTGAGCGAAGGGAACCCGTCATGCTGCGCCTGACCAATGTCGAAAAGCGCTATGCCAACGGCTATGTCGCCATCCGGGGCATCGGCCTTTCCGTTGAACGCGGGGAAATCCTGGCCATCGTGGGCGGGTCGGGGTGCGGCAAGAGCACGCTGCTGCGCCTTGTCGCCGGGCTGGACAATGTCAGCAACGGCCAGGTCGAACTGGACGGCACGCCCGTGACGGGACCAAGGCCGGAAATCGGGGTGGTCTTCCAGGAACCGCGTCTCATGCCCTGGCTGGACATTTCGGCCAATGTCGCCTTCGGGCTGAAGGGGCTTTCCAGGGCCGAACGGGCGTCGCGGGTGGGCGAGGTGCTGGCCCGCGTCAACCTGTCGGCCTTCGCCCGGGCGCTGCCGCGGCAATTGTCGGGCGGCATGGCCCAGCGTGTGGCCATCGCCCGCGCGCTGGTGACGCGGCCGGAGGTCTTGCTGCTGGACGAGCCGTTCAGTGCGCTGGACGCCCTGATCCGCATGGAATTGCAGGACCATCTGCTGGATGTCTGGGACGCCTATGCCGAGGATGAGCGGCCGACCCTGATCCTGGTCACCCATGATATCGAGGAGGCGCTGGCCCTGGCCGATCGCGTGGTCGTGCTGGGCGGCACGCCGGGGCGCATCCATGGCGACTATCATGTCGGCCTGCCCCGCCGGGGCCGGCGCGAACATGACAGTTTTCCGGGCTGGCGGGCCCGGCTGCTGCAGGAGTTGCGCAATGCGCGCCACCCCGGCACGGTGCAGCCCGATTACGCCATCTGACGACGCCTGAAGCCAAACGAAGCCAAACGAGGAACGATTCATGAATGCCGATGATCTGCGCAGCCTGCAGGCCCCGCTGAAGCAGCGTTACAAGGACGAGGCGACCGCCGCCATCGTCACGCTGAAGGCCGCGGGCGAACTGGACAGCGAGAATGTCGTCTGCAAGGTCGATACGGGCCGTGCGCTGGTGGAGGCGGGCCTGCACCCCGCCACCGGCGGACCGGGCAGCTTCGCCTGTTCCGGCGACATGCTGCTGGAGGCCCTGGTCGCCTGCGCCGGCGTGACGCTGAAGGCCGTGGCCACGGCGCTGGGCCTGAATGTTGCCGGCGGCACGGTCCGGGCCGAGGGCGACCTTGATTTCCGGGGCACACTGGGTGTTGCCAAGGATGCGCCCGTCGGGTTCAAGGATATCCGCCTGTCCTTCGACCTGCAGGGCGACCTGACGGATGAACAGCGGGCCACGCTGCTGAAGCTGACGGAACGCTATTGCGTCATCTATCAGACGCTGAAGAACCCGCCGTCCTTCCAGGTCGACCTGACCAGCGCTGCCTGACCGGCGATCCCGCTTTCCGGGGACCAGGCCCGGCGGATGCCGGGCCTGGTGATTGTGAGTGGATCACTGCCCCGGAATGGGGGCGTACTTGCCGTTGGACCAGCGGTAGACGACATAGTCGGTGACCTTGCGATCGCCCTTATCATCGAAGGAGAGCGGACCGATCACGGTGGTATATTCACCATCCCGCATGGCGGCGGCCACCTTTTCGGCATCCACCGACTTGGCCTTCACGGCACCCGCGGCCCAGACCTGGACGGCGGCATAGGTGTAAAGCGTATAGGCTTCCGGTTCGAACCCGCCATCGCGGAAGCGCTTCACAACGTCGGCTGCTTCGGGCTTGTCGCGGTATTCATTGCCGAAGGTCACCAGCGTGCCTTCACCCGACGGGCCGGCGATGTTCCAGAATTCCTGGTTGACGATACCGTCCCCCGACATGAACACGGCCTTCAGGCCGGCATCGGCCATCTGACGCACCAGCAGGCCGGCCTCCGTATGCAGCCCGCCGAAATAGACGATGTCGATGCCGGCATCCTTCATCTTGGTGACCAGGGCCGACATGTCGCGGTCGCCGACATTGACGGCATCGAACATCGCCTCGTTCTTGCCGCCCTTGCGCAGGGCGGCGCGAGTCGCTTCCGCCAGGCCACGGCCATAGGTGGTCTGGTCGTGGATGACGGCCACCTTGCCGTCCTTGTGATGCTTCAGAAGCCAGGCGGCGGCCACATCGCCCTGCTGATCGTCCCGGCCGCAGGTGCGGAATACGGTATCCAGCCCCTGTTCGGTGAGCTGCGGGTTCGTGGAAGCCGGGCTGATCATCACGATCCCTTCGTCCGCATAGACGCGGGCCGACGGGATGGAGACGGCGGAATTGAAATTACCGAATGCGGCCACGCCGCCCTGCGTGGCCAGGCGGTTGGCGATGGCCACCCCCTGGCTGGGGTTGGAGGCATCGTCCAGGTTGACCAGCACCAGCTTCTCACCCAGCACGCCGCCCCTGGCATTGATGTCGTTCACGGCCATTTCGGCGCCGCGCCGCATCTGTTCCCCGAATACGGCATTGGGCCCCGTCAGCGGGGCCGCCAGACCGACCACCGTATCGGCCAGCGCGGGCAGGCCCGTCAGCATGGTGGCGGCCATCAGGACGGCGGGCAGGGTTTTCTTGAGGTTCATTGTCGCCAATCTCCCGTGGGGGTGTGGAACGTGAGCGTGAAGCTATCATGCGGACCCCTCCCGTCAAATCCGTACATGGGTCGGGACTGCGTCCGGCGTGGTCTGGACTGCGTCCGGCGTGGTCTGTCGTTCTTCTCATGGCATGTCGATTGGTGCTTGATGCGCCCGCCGCGATTTGCTATCCACCGCCAACCGCCGGGGGCTTCCAGCCTGAAGCGGTGTTCCGGCATGTGTTTTGCGGCCGTGGCGGAATTGGTAGACGCGCAGCGTTGAGGTCGCTGTGGGGCAACCCGTGAAAGTTCGAGTCTTTTCGGCCGCACCATGCTGAACGATGAAAAAAGGGCGATGCCGGCCGGCATCGCCCTTTTCATTTTGGCCCGTGCCATGCCCTTCTCCCTGTCGCAGCCGTCCGGCTTTCCAGAACAAGTGTCCGTCTTTTCAGCATTCCGATCACTGCAACGCAGCCTAGCGCCCTTATCGCCGGGACCCTGGCGGCAAGCTGTCTGCTATGGCTGGACAGGGCGGGGCGGACGGGCCTAACTAGGCCCCAACAAAGACCCCTCGGATGCTGGGAGCTATTCAGGAAATGACCGACGCCTTCCGCGACGCGGCACTCGATTACCACCGTCTGCCGACGCCCGGCAAAATCGCCGTCACCCCGACCAAGCCCCTGGCCACACAGCGTGACCTGGCGCTCGCCTATTCCCCGGGTGTCGCGCATGCCTGCGAGGCGATCGTCGAGGATGAGGCGAACGCCGCCAAATATACTAGCCGCGGCAATCTGGTCGCTGTCATTACCAACGGCACCGCCGTGCTGGGCCTGGGCGATATCGGCCCGCTGGCGTCCAAGCCGGTGATGGAGGGCAAGGGCGTCCTGTTCAAGAAGTTTGCCGGCATCGATGTGTTCGATATCGAGATCAACGAGAAGGACCCGGAAAAGCTCGTCGATGTCATTGCGGCGCTGGAGCCGACCTTCGGGGGGATCAACCTGGAGGATATCAAGGCGCCGGAATGCTTCTATGTCGAAAAGACGCTGCGCGAGCGCATGAAGATCCCGGTCTTCCATGATGACCAGCACGGTACCGCCATCATCGTGGCGGCCGCCATCACCAATGCGCTGAAGCTGACGGGCCGTGACTTCGCCACCGTCAAGCTGGTCTGCTCCGGCGCCGGTGCCGCAGCGCTGGCCTGCTTGGACCTGCTGGTCGATATGGGCCTGCCGGTGGAGAATATCTGGGTCAACGACATCAAGGGTGTGGTCTATCAGGGCCGCACCGAGCTGATGGACCCGCGCAAGGAACGCTATGCCAAGGCCACGAATGCCCGGGTTCTGGATGATATCATCGGCGATGCCGACATCTTCCTGGGCCTGTCGGCACCCCGCGTGCTGACCCAGGACATGGTGAAGAAGATGGGGCCGCACCCCATCGTCATGGCGCTGGCCAATCCGACGCCTGAGATCATGCCGGACGAGGTGAAGGCCGTGCGCCCCGATGCCATCGTCGGCACGGGGCGGTCGGACTTTCCCAATCAGGTCAACAACGTCCTGTGCTTCCCCTTCATCTTCCGCGGCGCGCTGGATGTCGGGGCCACCACCATCAACGAGGCGATGAAGATCGCTGCCGTCAACGCCATCGCCCGGCTGGCCCAGGCAGAGGTGCATGACGTGGTGGCCATGGCCTATGGCGAGGCGCCGCCCAGCTTCGGGCCGGAATACCTGATCCCGCGCCCCTTCGATCCGCGCCTGATCCTGGAAATCGCGCCCGCCGTGGCGAAGGCCGCCATGGATAGCGGCGTGGCCACCCGTCCCATCCAGGATTTCGACGCCTATCGCGAGCAACTGGGCCAGTTCGTCTTCCGCTCCGGCCTGCTGATGAAGCCCGTCTTCGCCAAGGCCAAGGCGGACCCGCGCCGCGTCGCCTATGCCGAGGGGGAAGAGGAGCGCGTGCTGCGCGCCGCCCAGCAGGTGCTGGAGGATGGCATCGCCCAGCCCATCCTGATTGGCCGCCGCGAGGTCGTGGCCCGGCGTATCGAGAAGCTGGGCCTGCGCCTGCGCCTGGACGAGAATGTCCGCCTGATCGATCCGCAGAACGACCCGGCCTATAATGACTATTGGCAGACCTATCACCGGATCATGCAGCGCGGTGGCGTTTCACCGGACCGGGCGCGTCAGGTGGTGCGCACCAACCCCACCGTGATCGGCGCCCTGATGGTGGAAAAGGGGGAGGCCGATGCCGTGATCTGCGGCACGGTCGGCCTTTACGACTGGCACCTGAAGCATGTGAACGACGTGGTGGGGAAGAAGCGCGGCGCGCGCGTGATGGCGGCTCTCTCCGTGCTGATCCTGAACCGTGGCACCTTCTTCCTGACCGACACCTATGTGAATGCCAGCCCCACGGCCGCCGATCTGGCGGAGATCACTGACCTGGCCGCGGAAGAGGTGCGGCGTTTCGGCCTGGCGCCGAAAGTGGCGCTGCTGTCGCATTCCAGCTTTGGCAGCCACAACGACCCCTCTGCCATCAAGATGCGGGAGGCCCTTCAGGCCATTGCCGCACGCTGCCCCGACCTGGAGGTGGAAGGGGAGATGCATGCCGATGCCGCCATCAGCCCGGTGATCCGCACCCGTATCTTCCCCAACAGCCGTCTGCACGGGTCGGCCAACCTGCTGGTGATGCCCGACCGCGACAGCGCCAATGTCTCCTTCAACCTGCTGAAGGTGCTGGGCGACGGGCTGGCTGTCGGGCCGGTGCTGCTGGGGGCGGCCAAGCCGGCCCACATCCTGACCCCGTCGGTCACGGTGCGCGGCATCGTGAACATGTCGGCGCTGGCGGTCATCGACGCGCAGATGCACAATCCGGCCACCTGACGGTATCAAAGCGGGACGGCTGCGGCCGTCGCCCGCCCTGTGGGGGATATATGGAAGTACCGGTGAGACGCCTGCTGCATGTCGGTTGCGGGTTGAAACGGCGGGACGGAACGACCAGGGGCTTCGCGGGGGCGGGTTGGACGGAAACCCGGCTGGATGTCGCTTCGGATGTCCGGCCCGATATTGTCGGCAGCATCACAGACATGTCGATGATCCCGTCCGGATCGTTCGATGGCGTCTATTCCAGCCATGTCCTGGAGCATCTTTTTGCACACGACGTCATCACTGCGCTGCAGGAATGCCGTCGCGTGCTGTCACCCCGGGGTGTGATGGTCCTGACCTGTCCGGATATGCAGGCCGCCGCGAAAGAGATTGCCGAGGGCAGGTTGCTGGAGCCGATGTATCAGAGCGAGGCCGGCCCCGTCGCTGCCATCGACATGGTGTTCGGCCTGCGCTGGGCCATCAAGGATGGCCATGTCCACATGGCGCATCGCAGCGGCTTCACGCTCCCGGTGCTGGGCGGCCTGTTGTCGGGTGTGGGTTTCGGGCAGGTGATGGTTACCAGTCGCGGGCATCCCTTCTACGACCTTTGGGCTGTCGCGGCGAACTGGCAAGCGACGGAAGATGAGATGAGGGAACTGGCCGGCGCGCATTTCCCCGTCTGAGGGCGGGTGCCGGACCTGGACGGAAGGGGGGCCCTTGTCGATGGCAGGCGGCATGGATCAGAAGGACCAGGGATCGATCGAGGAACTGCTGGAGGCTGGCGATCTGTCCGCCGCCGCCGGCATGCTGGCCGACCTGCACCCGTCCGATGTCGCCGACCTGCTTGAACAGGCGGACGAGGATCGGCGCGAACTGCTGATCGCGCTGCTGCGCCCGCAATTCGATGCAGAGGTGCTGGCCTATCTGCCCGTCGATCTGCGTGACGAGGTGATCGAGCGGCTGGAGCCCAAGGCCCTGGCCGCGGCCGTCGCGGAACTGGATACCGACGACGCCGTCGACGTGATCCAGGATCTGGACGAGGATGCCCAGCAGGCCATCCTCGCCAACCTGCCGCCCGAGGCCCGCGCCCTGGTGGAAGAGGGGTTGACCTACCCTGAATATTCCGCCGGCCGCCTGATGGGCCGCACCCTGGTGTCGGTGCCGGAATTCTGGACGGTGGGCGGGCTGCTGGACTATCTGCGCGCCGCCGCGACGACCGATGACAGCGACCTGCCGGCCGAATTCTACGACATCTTCATCGTTGATCCAATGCACAGGGTGGTCGGCAGCGTGCCCCTGTCGCGCGTGCTGCGCGCCCGGCGCGGGGTGAAGCTGAACGAGATCCTGCACAAGGATATACGCCGTATTCCCGTTACCATGGACCAGGAGGAGGTGGCCCGCCTGTTCCGCAATTACGGGCTTGTGTCGGCGCCTGTCGTGGACGCAGCACAGCGACTGGTCGGGGTCATTACGGTCGATGACGTGGTCGACGTGATCGAGGAGGAGGCGGAAGCCGACATGCTGGCCATGGGCGGCGTGGGCGGCGACGACCTCTACCGGGCCGCCGCCTCCACGGCGCTTTCACGTTTTCGCTGGCTGGCGGTCAATGTCCTGACGGCACTGATCGCAGCCGTCGTCATCGAGCAGTTCGCCGGCACGATCGAAAAGGTGGTGGCGCTGGCCGTGCTGATGCCCATCGTGGCCAGCATGGGCGGCAATGCCGGCACCCAGGCGCTGACGGTTGCGGTGCGTGCGCTGGCGACCAAGGAACTGACCAAGGCGAATGCCGCCCGCGTCATCGGCAAGGAGGGGCTGGTCGGGCTGTTCAATGGCCTGGCCCTGGCGGTCATCATGGGTGTCATCGCCTATCTTTGGTTCAACAGCCCGCTGATCGGCGGCGTGATCGCGGCCGCCATGGTC
Source organism: Niveispirillum fermenti (assembly GCF_048066175.1). GTDB lineage: Bacteria > Pseudomonadota > Alphaproteobacteria > Azospirillales > Azospirillaceae > Niveispirillum > Niveispirillum fermenti. Next base: position 10,557 of record NZ_JBLTXA010000029.1, read on the forward strand.
ATCAATCTGGTGTGCGCCGGCCTGTGCGGTGCCCTGATCCCGTTCGTTTTGGACCGGATGAAGATCGACCCTGCCGTGGCGTCGGGTGTTTTCCTGACCACGGTCACCGATGTCGTCGGTTTCCTGGCCTTCCTGGGCCTTGCCACCTTCGTGCTACTATAAAATGCGAAAGGCCCGGCGGATGTCCGCCGGGCCCCTTTTTACCGCCGGGATCATGTCGCCGACAGGCATCAGCCTTCCTGCAGGCGCTTCATCCAGCCTTCCATCCATTTGATGTCATAATCGCCGTTGATGAAGTCCGGCTCGGCGATGATGCGCTGATGCAGCGGGATGGAGGTGTCGACGCCGGTGATGACGAACTCCTCCAGCGCGCGACGCAGGCGCATCAGGCACTCGTTGCGGGTGTTGCCGTGAACGATCAGCTTGGCGATCATGCTGTCGTAATGCGGCGGGATGCGATAGCCGTCATAAAGCGCGCTGTCGACCCGCACGCCCAGCCCACCCGGTGCGTGGTACTGCTTCACCTGTCCGGGGGAGGGCAGGAAGGTTTCCGGATGTTCCGCATTGATGCGGCATTCGATGGAATGACCGTGGAAGCGGATATCCTGCTGCGTATAGCCCAGCGGCGCGCCAGTGGCGACACGGATCTGCTCGCGGACCAGATCGACGCCCGTGATCATTTCCGTGATCGTGTGCTCGATCTGCAGGCGGGTGTTCATCTCGATGAAATAGAACTGCCCGTCCTCGTACAGGAATTCCATCGTGCCGACGCCGCGATAGCCAAGCAGCTTGGCCGTGCGGGCGGCAAGGCTGCCGACCTTTTCCCGCTCTTCCGCATTCAGTGCGGGGGACGGGGCCTCCTCCACCACTTTCTGATGGCGGCGCTGGATGGAACAGTCGCGCTCGCCGAAATGCACCACGTTGCCATGGTGGTCGCCCAGCAACTGCACCTCGATATGGCGCGGATTGGCGAGGTACTTTTCAAGGTAGACCTCGTCATTGCCGAAGGCGGCCCGGGCCTCGCCACGGGCAAGCTGGTAGGCTTCCCGCAGTTCCTCCTTGCTGAAGGCGACCTTCATTCCCTTGCCGCCGCCGCCGGCCGCGGCCTTGATCAGCACGGGGTACTGGATCTTGTCCGCCACGGCGGCCGCCGTTTCGAAACTGTCCACCGGGCCGTCCGAACCGGGCACGCAGGGCAGGCCACGGGCGATCACGGTCTTCTTGGCCGATACCTTGTCGCCCATGACACGGATATGCTCCGGCGTGGGGCCGATCCAGGCAAAGCCATGCTCGATCACCATGTCGGCGAACTGGGCGTTCTCGGCCATGAAGCCGATGCCGGGATGGATGGCATCGGCACCCGTGATGCTGGCCGCCGACAGGATCGCCGGGATGTTGAGGTAGCTTTCCTTGGCCGAAGGCGGGCCGATGCACACGCTTTCGTCGGCAAGACGCACATGCATGGCATCGGCATCGGCCGTGGAATGCACGGCGACGGTCTTGATGCCCATCTCGCGGCAGGCGCGGTGGATGCGAAGCGCGATCTCGCCGCGATTGGCGATCAAGACCTTGTCGAACAGGCCGTCCTGGGGATACGCCGTCATGGCCTGGTCACTCGATGATCAGCAGGGGCTGGCCGAATTCGACCGGCTGCGCGTCGGCGACCAGAAGCTCCGTCACGGTGCCGCCCTTGGGCGCCTTGATCGGGTTCATGACCTTCATGGCTTCGATGATCAGCACGGTCTGGCCGGCTTTCACTGTATCGCCGGCCTTCACGAAGGGGGCCGCACCGGGCTCGGACGCGAGATAGGCAGTGCCGACCATCGGGGATTTCAGCGTACCGGGATGCTGGGCCGGCGCCACGACGGCAACCGGTGCCACTGCCACCGCGGCCGGTGCGGGCATGGGGGCCGCAGCATAAGCGGCCGGGTTGAAGCCCACCGGGGCGGGCGGGGCGGCCCGGCTGAGCCGGATGCGGCGTTCGCCTTCCGAATATTCCATTTCCGTCAGGCCGGACTCCTCCAGGAGTTTGGCCATGGTGCGCACGAACTCGGCATCCAGATCGAAGCTCGACATGGTTTTCTCAACCTTATCCAAAAGGCGCCAGGGATGTCAGGGCCGGGTCCCGGCCCGAAGCAGGCGGTCCGCCGCCTGCAGGGCCAGTACATAGCCGTGCGACCCCAGGCCGCAAATAACCCCCCGGGCGGCCATCGACACATAGGAATGGTGCCGGAATGGCTCGCGCCGGAAGATGTTGCTCAGATGCACCTCGATGACGGGCAGGTCAACAGCCGTCAGCGCGTCCAGTATGGCCACGGAGGTGTGTGTATAGGCCCCGGCATTCAGCAGGATCGCGGATCGGACGCCCCGCGCCTGCTGGATCCAGGTGACCAGCTCGCCCTCATGGTTGCTCTGCCGGAAGTCGATCTCCAGGCCCAGGCGTTCGCCTTCGGCCAGGCACAGAGCCTGCACGTCGGCCAGCGTCTCCGCCCCATAGATATGGGGCTCGCGCGTGCCGAGCATGTTCAGGTTTGGCCCGTTTAGGATGAGGATCGATGGCCTTTGCGCCAAGTTGGTCGCCCTGCTGTGGTGATCACCGGAAGCCGGGCGGTTATAACACGGCCACGGATTGGAGCAATGGGGCGCGAACATTACGTAAGGCGCCAGCCTGCCATCGCAAAATCTTGTCCCTTGATCTATCCGCTGAGGAATTAATGGTGCGTGCCAACAAGATATTGTGTTGGAGACCTTCTTGCCATCGGCGTGGAGCAGGATTGTCACAATCGGGGATCGGCCGAATGTCATAGGTCATGCCGGCTATGCCGACCGGATCATCCTGTCCGGCCGGCTAGCATCCGCGGCACGGGTCCCGAATCAAGAGGGGCGCCGGTCAGCCGCCCTTGCGCCCTTCGCGGACCGCATTGAACAGATTGACGAACTGATCGGCCTCGATGGCGCCGGGCACCACCGTATCGCCGATCACGAAGCCCGGCGTGCCGCGGATGCCCAGCTTCTGTGCCAGTTCGGCGTTGGCCTTCAATTCCGCCTCGATGGCGGGGTCGCCCATGTCCTTTTCCATCTGCTTCACATCCAGCCCGACATCCCGGGCGGCCCGGCGGATGGTATCCGTGTCCAGCCGGCCCTGATGGGACATCAGCGCCGTGTGGAACGCCTCGTACTTGCCCTGGCGGTTGGCGGCCAGGGCGGCGCGCGCCGCCTCGCGGGAGGAGGCGGCCAGGATGGGGAATTCCTTGTAGATGACACGGACCTTGCCGTCGCCCTTGACGGCGGCGGTCCGTTCCGGATGGGTGCGTTTGCAATAGCCGCAATTATAGTCGAAGAACTCCACCAGGGTCACATCGCCCTTGGGGTTGCCGCCCACAGGCGACGTGGGGCTCTGTTCCAGCGCTGCGCGATTCGCGGTCAGCGCTTCCTTTGCGGCCTGGGTGGACGCGGCCTGTTCCCGGTTTTCCAGCGCCTGGAGGGCTTCCAGGATCACTTCCGGGTTGGCGACCAGATATTCCCTGACGATCTGTTCCACCGCCGCCTTGTCCAGCGGCTTGTCGGCCGCCGTGACGGGCATGGCGGGCAGCAACCCCAGGGCCAGCACAGCCAGCCCCCGGTGCAGACGGTTCCGGCGGAAAATGAACGGGAATATCGGCATATCTGTGGTTCCATCCTTGCAACGTCCCCGCACCATGCGATGCCTGGGCGGCGCTTGCAACAGGTGGAGGTTCCACCGCTGGGGTTTCAAGACACTTGCCTACACGAACGAGGTATGCGGTGATACGCAGGTGTGTAAAGTCCGATATAATCAGTAGATAAGGCCGTGGAGGGGAATCCGCGGCCCGCAGGACGGAGCGGGTGGCACCGGATGGGCGTGAACAACGACGAATTCCTCTTCCATGAGGAGACGCCGGAAAGCCCGGTCGCCGTTGGCCCCCAGGTCGACCGGCCATGGCTGATCCTGATCGTTGATGACGATCCGGAGGTGCATGCCATGACCCGTCTGGTCATGAAGAAGTTCGTCTATAACGGCCGTCCCCTGCAGTTCCTGTCCGCCTTCTCCGCGGCGGAGGCCTTGCAGATGCTCGCCAAGGACCCTGGCATCGCCATGATCCTGCTGGATGTGGTGATGGAGACCGACGACGCGGGCCTGCGCCTTGTGCCCCTTATCCGGGAGGATCTGGGCAACAGCCAGGTGCGCATCATCCTGCGCACGGGCCAGCCGGGCCAGGCGCCGGAAGACGCCGTCATCCATGCCTATGACATCAATGATTACAAGGCGAAGACCGAGCTGACGGCCCAGAAGCTGGGAACCGCCACGGTGGCGGCCCTACGCTCCTATGAGCATATCACGGAACTGGAACGTTCCCGCCGGGGCATGGCGCGCATCATCGACGCCGCCGGCAGCCTGTTCACGCTGCGCGCCATCGACCGGTTCGCACAGGCGGTGCTGGGCGAACTGGCGCAGGTGCTGGACGTGGCGGCCGACGGTTTTGTCTGCGTCACGCGGGGCATCGCCCGCAATGATGCGCAAATCCTGGCGGCATCCGGCCGCTATGCCGACCTTGCGGGCATGCCGCTTGGCTACAGCGCCGATCCGGCCCTGTCGGCCATGGTGATGGCTGTACTGAACGGCCGTCAGCATCATTACGACGATCAGCGTCTGATCCTCTGGCTGCGCACGGCGGACGGCCGTGATGCGGCGGCCTGCCTGCATGTTGGCCGGCCGCTGGACGGGCTGGAACGGAAGCTTGCCGAACTGCTGGGCACCAAGATCGCCATCGGCTTCGACAATCTGCACCTTTACGAACAGGTGCGGCGGTCGCACAAGGCGGCCGTCATCGCCCTTGCCGGCCTGGCCGATTACAAGGACCCGGATGGCGGCGGTGACCACGGGTTGCGGCTGTCCCGGCTGGTGACGGAGATCGCCTTCGCCCTGCGTGGCAATGCCGGTTGGGACACGCCCATCGATGACGAGTTCCTGGACCTGATCACCATGGGGGCCATGCTGTACGATATCGGCATGGTCGGCGTGCCCGACCGGCTGATCACGAAGACCCTGCCGCTGGACGATCAGGAACGCCAGCAGATGGAGATGCATTGCGAGCGGGGGGCCGCCCTGCTGGAAAAGGCCTCCCGCATGGTGGAAGGCAGCAACTACCTGTCCTTCGGTGCGGCCATCGCGCGGGCCCATCATGAGCGCTGGGACGGCAGCGGCTATCCGCGAGGTCTGGCCGGCACCGCCATTCCGGCCGCGGCCCGGATCGTGGCCGTGGCCGATGTCTATGATGCCATGACCCACCGGCGAAGCTGGCGGGCCGCCGTTCCCCATGCGGAGGCGTTGCGGGCCATTCAGGAAGGGGCCGGCACCCTGTACGACCCAACCGTCGTCGAGGCCTTCTTCCAGGCCCGTCAGGCGCGCGTCCGGCCGCGTTGACGATCTGCCTTCGGGGCCCTGCCCGGGGCCCCTGCCTTCGGCTTTTGACCGGTTCAGAACTCCGAGGTCGAGACCCGGCTTTCCACCATCACGCGGATATCCTGGGCGCGTATCCATTCCGGGGAGCCGGCGGGAAGCATACGCTCCGCCCGGTCGGCATGGAATTTTGCGGCGCGGATGTCGCCGCGGGACAAGGCTTCCTCGGCGCGCGCATAGGCCAGTTGCGGCGGCATGTCGGCGCGGCTGTAGGCCGATGACAGCAGCCGCCAGGTGATGGCGGAACTGCGCTCCACCCGCGCGGCCACCGTCAGGTGGTTGATGGCTTCCTCCAGGAACCGGTCGTCGCCCACTTCCAGCAGCGCATGGCCCAGCGCATTGCGCAGCAGGCCCGAATCGGGGTTCAGACGCACCGCCTCGCGATAGGGGGCCACCGCATCCGCCACCCGCCCTTCCTCGAACAGGATCTGGCCTTTCAACTCATGGAAATAGGCATTGTCCTGTTCGGCTGCGATCAGCGCGTCTGTCATGGTGACGGCTTCGTCGGCGCGGCCGGTACGGTAGAGCGCAATGGCCCGGGCATAGCGGGCGGGGATGGCATTGTCGGTGGCCGAATAACGTCGCAGGGCGATGCCCGGCCGCATGAAGCCCATCAGCTTGGCCACCATGCGCTCATGCAGGTCATGGAAATTGTCGGGCAGGCGCTTGCCGTTGTTCTGCGACCGCGTCTCCACGAAATTGCGGATGGCCTCGATACGGTTGCGGGTCAGCGGGTGGGTGCGGACATATTCAACCTGCCGGTTCTCGGGCAGCAGTTCCTGCCCGGCCAGCCGCTGCATCATCTTCAGCAGCCCTTCCGACGACCAGCCCAGGCTTTCCAGATATTTCATGGCCGCCTCGTCGGCGGAGCCCTCCTGCGCGCGGGTGAAGGCGAAGAAGGTGCGCATCGCGGCTTCCTGGCCGCCGCCCATCAGGCCCATGCCCACATCGCCGCGCCCGGCACCGATCGCGGCGGCCAGGCCCAGCAGGGTGAAGATGGTGGCGATGGTCGCGGCGTTGGCCATGGCATCCCCCATGCGGGCCAGGTGGCCGCCGGCGATGTGGCCGGTTTCGTGCGCCGTCACCCCGATCAGTTCGTCCAGCCCCGTATCCATCAGGAATCCGGTATGGAAGAACATGTTCTGACCGCCGGCCACAAAGGCGTTCAGCGTGTCGTCATTGACCAGGGCGATCGTCACGGCCTCCGGCACGATGCCCGCCGTCTCCAAGATCGGTGTGGCATAGACGCGCAATATATGCTCGATTTCCGTGTCCCGGATGAAACTGATCGATCGGGCCTGGGCCACGGCCGGCTGTAGGGCCAGCGTGGCCGCCATCAGCAACGCCACCGCCGCATTGGCAATCCGCTTTGGAACCGCAAACATGAGTCTATCCATCGGCAACGCCCTTCGCCCCGACACTAGCCACGAAAAACATGGCGAGGGAAGGGCGACGTTGCGCGAAGCGATCGCCACGGACCCCTGGGCCCCGTCGCGCCGGGGTTCGGTGGCCCCCTTCATCGTGATGGAGGTGATGCGCGCCGCCAACGAGCGGGCCGCGGCGGGTGGTGATGTCCTGCACCTGGAGATCGGTCAGCCGGGCACGCCGGCCCCGCGCGGCGTCATTGCGGCGGCCCATGCCGCGCTGGACGCCGACCGTATCGCCTATACCGAGGCGTTCGGCATCCCGTCCCTGCGGGAGGCCATCGCCCGCTGGTATCGTGACCGCCATGGCGTATCGGTCGGGCCAGAGCGTATCGCCGTCACCACGGGGTCGTCGGCCGGCTTCCTGCTGGGCTTTCTGGCCGCGTTCGAGCCGGGGGACCGTGTGGCGCTGGCAGCACCCGGCTATCCTGCCTATCGCAACATCCTGCGCGCGCTGGATCTGGTGCCCGTGGAAATTCCGACGGGACCGGAAACCCGTTTCCAGCCGACGCCGGCCCTGCTGGCCGCCCTGGACCGGCCCGTGAAGGGGCTGATCGTGGCCAGCCCGTCGAACCCCGCCGGCACCATGCTGTCACCCGACGCCCTGCGCGACCTGGCGCGGTGGTGCGAGGAAAACGGCGTGCGCCTCATCAGCGACGAGATCTATCACGGTATCGAATTCACCGGCCTGCGGGCGCAGACGGCCCTGGCGTTCAGCGACCGGGCCTTGGTCATCAACAGCTTCAGCAAATATTTCAGCATGACGGGCTGGCGCCTGGGCTGGATGGTCGTGCCGCCGGAGCTTGTCCGGGCCGCCGAATGCCTGGCGCAGAACCTGTTCATTTCCGCCCCCACCCTGTCGCAGCGGGCCGCCGTCGCGGCGTTCGACTGTGTGGAGGAGGCCGATGGCCATGTCGCCCGGTATCGCCGCAGCCGGGAGTTGTTGCTGAATGAACTGCCGCGTGCCGGGTTCGATGATCTGGCCCCGGCCGACGGGGCCTTCTATGTCTATGCCGATGTCAGCCGCCTGACCGATGACAGCGAGGCGTTCTGCAAGCGCATCCTGGCCGAGACGGGTGTGGCCATCACGCCGGGCCTGGATTTCGACACGGCCCGTGGCCATCGGTTTCTGCGCATCAGCTTCGCCGCGGCGGAAGCAGAGGTGGCAGAGGCGGCCCGGCGGCTGGTGGCCTGGTCGGGCCGGCGGTGATCACTCCGCCGCCGTCGCCGGCTGTGCCTCCGGATCGTCCTGCCTGGGCATGGGAAGGCCGTTGATGGTGGCAACGGCCAGCGCGGCGATATAGGGCAGGGACTGCACCACCAGCATGGCCGACCAGATATAGGCGTCGCGATTGTCGCCGCCTTCGCGCCAGCCCACCAGGAAGGCGGTGATCCAGAGCAGGATCATCAGCACCACCTCTTCCCGCGCATGCAGGAAGCCCTGGATCAGGGCTGGCTGGTCCTCGCACTTGGGCGTGCGCACAAAGGGGCGGCCCTGCGTGAACAGGCCCGTCCAGACGGCGCGGCCCACCGTATGGGTCAGCGCCATGCCGGCCACCGCCGCATTCACCTTGTCCAGGAACCCGCATTTCACCCGCGCCGCATAAAGCCACAGGCCGCACGCCACCTTGAAGAAGAACACGCCCAGGGTAGGCATGATGAAGACGGTGGGCGGGAACTCGAAATATTTGGGGGCAAGCAGCAGCCCCATGGACCAGAGAATGCCGCCCATCACGAAGCCCATATGCGCGGCATCGGCGAACCAGGGCAGCCAGCCCGTCACGAAATGATATTTCTGGCCGAAGGTCAGCTTGGTCCCCGACGGCAGGAACTCCCGCCAGTGCCGCTTGATGATCTGCACAGCCCCATAGGCCCAGCGGAAGCGCTGCGTCTTGTAGCCGGCGAAACTGTCGGGTACCAGTCCCTTGCCGAAGCTGTCGGGCATGTAGACCGACTCCAGCCCCTCCTCGAACAGTCGCAGGCCCAGCTCGGCATCCTCGCAGATGCACCATTCGGCCCACCAGCCCACCCGCTTCAGGATGGAGGTCCGGATCAGGGTCATGGTGCCGTGCTGGATGATGGCGTTCCGCTCGTTGCGCTGCACCATGCCGATATGGAAAAAGCCCTGATATTCCCAGTTGATCATCCGATGGAACGGGTGGATGTGCCAGTCGCGGTAGTCCTGCGGGCTCTGGACGAAGGCAACCTTCTGGTTCTCGAAATAGGGGATGGTGGCCGACAGCCAGTCCGGCGTGACCTGATAATCGCTGTCGATGACGCCCACCACTTCGGCATCCGGCGCCGTCACGGCCAGTCCGAAATTGAGTGCGCCGGCCTTGTATCCCGGCCATTTTGCCAGATGGAAGAAGCGGAAATGCGGGCCCAGCCTGGCGCAATGCGCCTCCAGCGGCTTCCACACCTCCTCGTCCTTGGTGTTGTTGTCGATCACCAGAACTTCGAAGTTGGGATAATCCATCTTCGCCAGCGCGTTCAGTGTCTCGATCACCATGTGTGCCGGTTCGTTGTAACAGGGCACATGGATGGAAACCTTGGGATAGTAGCCGCTGGTATTGACCTTGACGGGTGTGAATTTCCGCTTCCAGCGGTCGGTCCATACCACCTCGGTCAGTTCCAGACCATCGATCAGAACGACGATCAGCAGCAAAATCTGCGCGCAGATCAGGATCAGGAAGGCGACGAAGGACATGGTGTTCATGCCCGTCGTCATGGCTTCCGTCGCGGTCCAGACCAGGCCCGAGGCGATGGCCTGGATCAGCGCGCCATAAAATAGCTGCCCGCCCGGCCGCAGGTCATCGCGGGACAGCACGAACCAGAACATGGGGATGAAGGCCAGCGCCACGGCGATGGCGCACAGCACGGGCCAGCCCGGCACCTCGAAGACCCCGCCTTCCATTGGGAACTTCATGCTGCGATGGGTGTCCCAGATGCCCCAGTTTGCCTCGGCCTCACCGCCGATCTGCCGCTTCCACGGCTGGTCGAAGCCTTCCATGATGTAATAGTCCCAGCGGTTGTCGCCCGCCAGGTTCAGGAAATTCCGGATGAATTGTGCCTGATTGACCAGGCTGGCCTGCGCCCCGCCGCGATAGGGCCCGTCGGACGGCCATCCGGCCTCGCCGATCAGGATGTGCTTGTCGGGATATCTGGCGCGTACTTCGTCATAGCCGCGGCGCACCTGATCCATGGCCTGCTCGATGGGCACCTTCTCCCAATAGGGAAGCAGGTGGATGGTGATATAATCCACCGCCTCGGCCAGTTCGGGATGCTTCATCCAGACATAGGGTGGCTCGGCGGTGGAGACGGGCACGTCGAGCTGGCGTTTCACGCGCTGGACATAGTCGATCAGGGCCTCGACCTCCAGGTCGCCGCGATACATCACCTCGTTGCCGACCATGACGCGCGTGACATTGGGATTGGCGCGCGTCACCCGGACCAGGGAATTGATCTCCTGCTCGTTCTTGCCCAGGTCGCCCGAAATCCAGGCGCCGGCCGTCACGTCGAGGTCATATTTGGCGGCGATCTCCGGGATCACCTCCAGCCCGTCCGTGGCGGAATAGGAACGGATGGACCGGACATAGGGGGCTACGACGCCCATGTCGCGTTCGATATCGGTGCGCGACGGGTGGCGCCCATCCTGCGGGTTCTGATTTTCCTGGTAAGGGCTGAAGGCGACGCCGGCAATGGTCCCGGCCCAGAGCTTCTCCGGCGTGGTCGGCCGGTTGGACAGCGCCCAGGCCCCGATATTGCCCAGGACCAGCAGCACCAGCACCGCCCAGGCCGATGCCCGCATCTTCAGGATTTTGCCCATCGTCTCGTCTTGCCCCCGGAGCCCGCCCGCAACGGCGGTAACCAACCTGTTCTGGCAGCCGTTTCTGTTATTTTTGTGGAAAGCGCAATGATGATCGACATCAAGACCGTCAATCACCATAACCCAGGGCCCGTTCATTGGTATAGTTCGGGGATAAGGGTACAGAACGGAGGGCAGCGGGATGGAAGACGGGTTCAGGCTTGATGAGCGGCTTGCCGGGGATACGATCACGCTGGGGGACTGGCCGCTCAGCCGGCTGCTGCTGATGCGCAACCGTTTGTTCGCCTGGCTGATCCTGGTGCCCCGCCGGGCCGGTGCGGTGGAAATCCACCGCCTGACGCCGGCCGATCAATCCCTGCTGATGCGGGAGATCGCCGCGGCGGGCCGGCTGCTCGAACATGTCTTCACGCCCGACAAGGTGAATATCGGTGCGCTGGGCAATCACGTCTCGCAATTGCATGTGCATGTTATCGGGCGCCGGCACACTGACCCGGCCTGGCCCGGCCCCGTATGGGGTGCCGGGCATAGTGCGCCCTATGGCGGGGACGAACTGGCGGCCCTTGCCGACCGGCTGTGGGAAGCCGCGCGACAGGAATTTCCCTGACCATCCGGCCGGGCGGCCGGAATCAACCGGGTGCCGCCCGATATTCCAGCCGCAGCCAGCGGCCTGTGAAAAGCGCACCTACGCCGGCAAGGACACAGCAGCCCAGCGACGCGGCCATGGCATAGCGGATGCCCTCCACCCCCTCTGTCGGGGTCAAGGCATCGCTGACCATGCCGACGAACAGCGGCCCGATGGCACCGCCGATGCTCTGGAAGATGGGAATGGTGGCGGCGGCCAGTGCGCGCGACTGGTCATGCACCAGCCCGACCACGACGGTGATGACCGGCGGCGCCCAGAAACCCAGGAAGAAAGTGAAGGCGCCGAACCAGATGACCGATCCCAGGGCATCGGGCCAGAACAGCGACAGCAGCCCCGTCGGGACACAGGCCAGCAACCCGTACCCCGCCGTCCAGATCAGCCAGCGCACATCGCGCCCGCCCATCTTGTCGGCGATGGTGCCGCAGCAGATGTTGCCCAGCAGCAATCCCAGCGCCAGGGCCGTGCCCATTTTCAACCCGACTTCCCCCGAAGACATGCCATGCACGCGAATCAGGAAGGCCGGCATCCAGGACAGCATGGCGAAGGCGGCGATGGATGCAAACAGGGCGATGGCAATCAGCGCGCGATAGGTGGTCAGGTCCAGGAAGGACAGCAATGTGCGGAACAGGCCCTGGATCGGGGGGGCATCGGTCGCCCTGGCCGGGCGGGCGGGCTCCGGCACCGTCAGCCAGAACAGCAGCCCGATCACCAGGCCCGGTGCCCCTACGACCAGGAAGGTGGTCCGCCAGCCCAGCACCTCGTTCAAGGTGCCGCCCAGATAGACCCCGAACGCGATGCCGAAGGCGCTGCCGCAGCTCATCAGCGCGAAGATGCGGGTGCGGCGCTGCGGCGGGAACAGGTCGGCCAGCAGGGAATAGCTGGCAGGCGCGCTGCCCGCCTCGCCCACGGCCACCATCATGCGGCCGAAGGCCAGTTGCACATAGCTGGTGGCAATCCCGCAGAACATGGTCATGGCGCTCCAGAACGCCACGCACAGGGAAATCAGCGTGCGACGGTTCCCCCGGTCCGAAATGCGGGCCAGCGGAATGCCGGCAATGACGTACAGCACGGAGAAGAAAACACCGGTCAGCAGCCCGATCTGCGTGTCGCTCAGCGACAAATCCTCCTTGATGGACTGGATCAGGATCGTGACGATCTGGCGATCGACATAGCTGATGAAGGCGACGATCATCACCATCGCCATGATGTAGCTCTTGCGCAATGCGGACCAGGACCCGGGTGCCGGCGGCTGTGCGGCCATTGATCTCTTTCCTCCCACGGTTTTTCTGTTTTCTGCGGCCGCCACCGATACCGGGACGGTCACGGCGCGGCCGGCCGCAACTTAACGTGCAACGGCCCCATTGACCGCATGTAAAGGCCACGGAAGCAGGGGGCCGGCTGCTCCGCATCGGGGGCGACGGCGGGGAACCGGTCCAGCAGCAGTCCCAGCGCCTCCTGCATTTCCGCCCGGGCCAGTTGCGCGCCGATGCATGACCGGATACCCCGGCCGAAGGCCAGATGGGCCGTCGGTTCCGGCCGGTCCAGCCGCACCTCGTGCGGGCATTCGAAGCGGGCGGGGTCACGGTTCGCCGCGGCATGCAGCAGGATGATCACTTCCCCTTGCCGGATGGTGGTGGCACCGACCTGCGTATCGGCCAGACAACGGCGATGGCGGAACTGCACCACGTTCAACAGCCGCAGCGCCTCTTCCACCAGCGCCGGCAGGGCCGTGTCGCGGTCGGCCGCCACGCGGTCCTTCACTGCCGGATCAGCCAGCAGAAGGTGCAGCGCGTTGGCGATGCCATGCACGGACGTGTCGGAGCCGGCGAAGAACAATTCCCGGCAGATGCCCATCACGCCGGCCTCATCCAGGACGACCCCATCCTTGGGGGCATCCAGCCAGACCCGGCTGATGAAATCGTCGCCCGGCCGCTCGCGCCGGTCCCGCACATAGGGCAGCAGCATGGCGTTCAGCCGTTCCGATGCCGCCAGGGCTGCGTCGCGCAGCACCATGTCGCGGTAACCGGATGCGATGAAGCGCACGATGGCCTCGTTGGCGTCCAGTATCTGGCCCACCGTCCTGTCATCGGTCGGCATGCCCAGCAGGGCGCAGATGATCCGCGGCGGAATTTGCGCCGCATATTGCTCGGCCAGATCGGCCGTGGCGGCCCCTTCCAGGCGGTCCAGCAAGCCGGTGATCACGGGCCTTATGTGACGGCCGCGGAAGACACGGACACTATCGGCGGATAACAGCCGGAAATGGAAGCGGCGCAGCTTCATATGCTCCGGCTCCCGGCTCAGGGTGATGTTGGCGCCACCGCCCTTGATGGCCACCGTGATCGGGTCGGCGTCCAGGTACATGTTGGCGAAGCGCGTTTCATTGCGCTCGCAGTCCAGGCATTGCTGGAAATCATGGACCAGCCAGGCCTGCGCCCCTTCGTCCCACACCGGCGACGGACCGGCCAGCAGTCCGGCATAGAAACCAAACGGGTCCTTGTCCGTGAAGTCCAGGATACCGGCCGCATGCGGGCAACCATCCTGGCTGTTCTGGTTCATCCGGCCGTCGGGCATCCCATCCTCCCCATTCCCTGTGGTTGGCACGGGCAGCGTAAGCGGGGGCAATTTCGTGTGAACCTCTCGATTGGCAGGTTCCCGGTATGGCCGGGGCATGGACAGTGGCCGCGGGTCTGTTGTGCCGCCGATCGATGATGGCGACAGAGCCCGTAATGCAGACATGGGTATGGATCTATCTTGCATCGCCGGCGCGATGCAGGCCAATCCTGCCGACAAAGGCGCGATCCCGCGAAGGACACGCCATAGGGAGGTATGCATGAAGAGGAAATCCGGTATTTCGTACGGTATTTCAGTCCTGGTACTGTCGCTGGCCGCCGATTCCGCTTGGGCCCAACCTGTTCCGATGTCCGAAGACGCGATGCAGCTTGACGAGATCGTTGTTACTGCGCGCAAGCGGGCGCGCGGTGAAAGCCTTCAGGAGACGCCGATTTCCGCGACGGCCTTTGGTCCGGCGCAGATGGAGAATTTCTTCGTCAACGATATTGTCGATGTCGGCCGCCTGGCCCCGTCGGTGGCCTTGCAGCCTTCCGCGCAGAAGGGCGTGCAGAATTTCGCCATCCGTGGCATGGGCGTGTCGGGTTCCACCCCGTCGGATGAGCCGGCCGTCGGCATTTTCCAGGATGGCGTCTATTGGGGTTCCAATTATGGCGCGCTGGGCGACCTGTTCGACGTTGAAAGCGTGGAAATCCTGCGCGGTCCGCAGGGCACCCTGTTCGGGCGCAATGTCACGGGTGGTGCCGTATCCTTCCGCAGTGCGCGGCCATCCTTTTCCGACAGCACGAAGGCCACGGTCGGGATCGGCAATTACGGCAGCTACGAGGCGTCGGCCGTGCTGAACCGCCCGTTGGTGCAGGACAAGCTTGCCGCCCGTCTGGCGGTGCAGAGCCGCTGGCTTGACGGCTATTTCACCGATGCCACGACCGACAGCGACTATGGCGAAAGCCATTCGCTGATCGTGCGGCCCAGCCTGCGCTTCACGCCCAACGACAATCTGGACGTGACATTGATCGGCGAATGGTATTCGGAGAAGGGCGACCCCGTGGTGGCGCGGGGCGTTTCGCCCTCCACCCTGCCGGGCTCTCCCCTGACCCTGCCGCAGCAGGAAGGCTATCTCACCCCGGCCAATTTCTGGACTGTGGCCCCGGACACGCGCGGCAGCAACGATATCGATGTGCTGTTCGGCGTGCTGGAGGTGAACTGGAACCTGGGCGGTGGCGTGCTGACCTCCGTCACCGGCTATCGCGACGTGCGCACGCGCGTGCTGACCGATTTCGACGGCACGCCCAGCCGTGCCTTCCTGCAAAGCATTGCGCAGGACCAGGATCAGTTCAGTTCCGAACTGCGCTATGCCATGCCGCTGTCGGACAGTTTCGACTTCACCACGGGACTTTACTATTTCGAGCAGAATTTCAATTTCCGCGAGGGGCGGGACCTGAACAACGGGACCCAGCGCCTGGCCACCCGCTCTCTGCTGGACAATGACAGTTTCGCCATCTTCGCGGAGGCCGACTGGCGGCCGCTGGACCGGCTGACCGTGACCGTCGGTGCGCGGTACACGGAGGAGACGAAGAAGGCGCAGGCCGCGCCGTTCGGCGCCTGCGCGCTGGATTTCTCCACCTGCACCCTGTCGCCGCAGGCCAAGACCGACGACAGCAACCTGTCGCCCAAGCTGGGCCTGGCTTACAGGCTGACGGATGACCAGCTTCTGTTTGCCTCCGCCACGCGCGGCTTCCGCAGCGGCGGTTTTTCCTTGCGTGGCACGCCCATCATCGAACCGTACAAGGCCGAACAGGTCACGGCCTATGAAATCGGCTACAAGGCCGATCTGCTGAACCGGCACCTGCGCTTCAACCTTTCCGCATATAACAATGATTACAAGGATCTGCAGCGTACCGTGCTGGGCACCAGCCCGACCCAGGGCGTGGTGCAGTCCGTCTTCAACGCCGCCGACGCCACCATCCGGGGCATCGAGGTGGAAGCGACGGCCATCCTGACGGAACATCTGTCGGTATCCGGCAGCTACGGCCACACCGATGCCGAGTATAAAAGCTTTGCCGGCGTTGCCGATCCGGGCAGCCGACAGTTCGTGCGCGTACCCAAGGACAGTTTCAACCTGACGGCCAGCTATGAGCGCACCCTGGCCGATGGCGGGGCGTTCAAGGCGAACCTGTCCAGCAGCTACACCGGTGCCTATTTCTTCGACGATCCCAATCTGCTGAAGCAGAAATCATACAATTTGCTGGACGCCAACCTGAACTATACGACCCCGTCGGGGGTCTGGACCGTTTCGGTCTATGGCAAGAACCTGACGAAGGAGGAATATGCCTTCTGGGGTTCCACCCTCGGCTTCCTGGGCCAGAACAGCTTCCCCGGTGCCCCGCGCACCTGGGGCCTGCGCCTGACGGCGGAATATTGACGGGTGGGGCAGGGCACCGCGGCGGGCGGGCTGCCCCGGTGCCTTTGCTTCAGCGGAAAAGCTGGCGGCCGGCCAGATCCAGCATGATTTCCTCCGATCCGCCGCCGATGGCATTCACCCGCACCTCGCGATAGATGCGCTCGACCTTGGACCCCGTGATGTAGGACGCGCCGCCAAGGACCTGCGCGGCTTCCCGTGCCGCCAGTTCCAGGGTGCGGGTTGCCTGCACCTTCAGCATGGCGGCACTGGCCGGGGTCAGGCGGCCTTCGCGGCGCATCCAGGCGCATTGATCGACCCAGGCCTGCGTTCCTTCGATCATCAGCGCGATGTCGGCCAGCTTCACGCGGATGGTCTGATGGTCCACCAGTCGCTTGCCGAACGTCTCGCGCGTCAGGGCCCATTGTGCCGCCTCGCGCAGGCAGACGCGGGAATGGGCACAGCATTGCATGGCCATCAGCAGCCGCTCATCGTTGAAATTCTGGACGATGCGCAGGAAGCCCTCATTCTCCGGCCCGATCAGGTTTTCCGACGGCACCTCGACATTGTCGAAGTAAAGCGTGGCCGTGTCCGAACAGCGCCAGCCCATCTTGTCCAGCTTCGTGCGGGTGAAGCCGGGACTGTCCGCCTCCACCAGCAGCAGCGAAATGCCGCCCATGCCGGGGCCGCCCGTGCGCACGGCCACCGTGAAATAGTCGGCCCGCATGCCGGACGTGATGAAGGTCTTCGATCCGTTCAGCACATAGCGGTCGCCGACCCGTTTCGCGCTGGTCTTCAGCGCGGCGACATCGGACCCGCCCGAAGGTTCGCTGATGGCCAGCGCCATCAGCTTTTCGCCCGCCAGCACGGGCGGGGCGATGCGGCGCTTCAGTTCGTCCGATCCCAGGCGCAGGACCGGCGGCAGCGCCATGGAATGGGTCATCAGGGAAGCATGCAGTCCGCCTGCTCCCGGCCTGGCCAGTTCCTCGGCCTGGGTGAGGCCGTGGAAGATGTCGACCCCTTCGGACAGGCCGCCATACTCCTCCGGAAAGCCCAGTTGCAGGATACCGGCCTCTGCGGCCTTGGCATGCAGCGACCGGGGAAGTTCGCCTTCCGCTTCCCAGCGGTCGATATGGGGGGCGACCTCCCGTTCCACGAACCGGGCCACGGATCGGGCTACGGCGTCATGGGTCTCATCATAAAAGGGCGAGCGCGCCCGCCATTCATCGAAGGTGAGCATGGATGTCCTTTCAGATTTTCGGGCGATGCGGCGCGGGGCCTATCCGGCCAGTGCGGTGCGCAGGTGATCGGCCACCGCCTCAACCGCAGGGCCGGCGGCGGCGATGGCGCCGCCCATGAACAGGAAGCCATGCATCTGGTCGGCACAATGCACATGGGTGACGGGCACGCCCGCCGCCGCCAGCGCATCGGCATAGGCCCGGCCCTCGTCACACAGCGGATCGAAGCCGCAGGTCAGGACATAGGCCGGCGGAAGAGCGGCATGGTCGTCCGCCAGCAGGGGTGACAGGTGCTGGTCTGTCACGTCCGCCCCTGGCCCGGCATAGAGATTCCGGAACCAGCGCATCATGCTGCCGGTCAGCATCCCGTCGCCATCGGGCAAGGCATAGGAGGCGGATCGCATGCGAAGATCGGTGACGGGATAGAGCAGAACCTGCATCCGCAGGTCTGGCCCGCCCCCGTCACGCAGGGTCAGGCAGGTGACGGCCGCCAGATTGCCGCCGGCACTGTCGCCCCCGATGGCCAGCCGTGAAGGATCGATGCCCAGATCGGCGGCCAGCGTCACCGCCTGGCGGACGGCGGCCAGCGTATCGGCCAGGGCGGCAGGGAAAGGGTGTTCCGGTGCCAGCCGGTAATCCACGGACAGGATCGCGATTCCGGCCCGGCTGGCGATGGTTGCGCAGAAACTGTGGCATCCATCCAGATCGCCCAGTACCCAGCCGCCGCCATGCAGGTGGACAAGGGCCGGCAGGGGAATGTCTGCGTCCACGCCTTCCGGCCGGTAAAGGCGGGCGGGCAGCGGACCACCCGGTCCGTCCAGCACCAGATGGCGCAGGGCGTGTGGCGGGGCGGGCGGGGCCAGCATGGGCCCCATGGCGGCCACCGCCGCGCGGGCGGCAACGACACCCATGGCATCCAGCGACGGGGCACCCGCGGCGGCGGCCATGTCCAGCAGGCGGCGGGCATCCGGGTCCAGCGGCATGGTCATGGTTCCTTTCCGGTTTCCCGGCGCAGATGCGCCGCCTCGTCCGCCACATAGGCACGGATGGCTTCGGCTTCGTCTTCGCTCAGAAACTGGCGGAAGCCGATCATGCCGCGATCCTGGAAGATGCCCTCCATGACCACCTGCCGCCAGGCCTCCGCATCCTCCAGCACGCCGGAGCGGCGCAGGTCGGGCAGGATGCCGCCCGACAAGGTGCCCAGCCCGTGGCAGCCGCCGCAATTATCGGCATAGAGCAGTCGGCCCTGTTCGATCCGGTCCGGTGGTGCCGGGACGGCGGCTTCGCTGGGAGGGGGCAGGACGGCTTCCAGCGGCGGCAGGTGGGCGGTTCCATCCAGGGCGAAGGCCAGGATGCGCCCGTTTGGCTGGGCCTGCGGGCCCTGGAAACTGGGCAGTGCCAGCGGCACGGCGCCGCCGGCACCGGCCATGACGGCGATATAGTGCCGGCCACCCGCCTCGTAGCTGACGGGTCCGGCCATGACCCCGGTCTGCGCCGCGAAGTGCCACAATTCCGTACCCGTGGCCGCGTCATAGGCCATGAACCGGCCGTCGAAGGTTCCCTGGAACACCAGCCCGCCGCCCGTGGCCAGCGTGCCGCCGTTCCATGGCATGCCGTGATCGGCCCGCCAGACCTCCTTCTGCGCGACCGGGTCCCAGGCGGACAGCCAGCCCTGCAGCCCTTCCTGCATGGCCTGGCGCGACGCGGCGTCGCGCGGCAGGGGCAGGCGCATCAGATCATAGCCAAGGTTCCAGCGTCCCTTGCGGTAGGTGAAGGCCCGGTCACGGTGGTAATAGCCGGGAATGACCTGAACGGGGATATAGACCAGCCCCGTCTTCGGGCTGAAGGACATGGGATGCCAGCTATGGGCGCCGGCGGACCCGATGGTCGCGATGAAGGGCTTTTCCAGATATCGCGCTTCCGGTGTCAGCGCGGGCCGCCCTGTTTCCAGGTCGATATGCGTCGCCCAGTTGGTCGGGGCGTATTTTTCCGCCGATAACGGCTTTCCGGTCCGGCGGTCGATGACATAGAAGAAGCCGTTCTTGGGGGCATGCAGCAGGACCTTGCGCATGTCGCCGTCCAACGGCAGGTCGGCCAGCATCATCTGCTGCGAGGCCGTGTAATCCCAGCTTTCGCCCGGCACCTGCTGATAGTGCCAGCGATAGGCCCCCGTATCGGGGTCCAGTGCCACGATGGAAGACAGGAACAGGTTGTCGCCCTTGCCCTCCGACCGGATGACATGGTTCAGCGGCGAGCCGTTGCCGACCCCGATATAGAGCTGGTCCAGGTCCGGATCATAGACGATGCTGTCCCAAACCGTGCCGCCGCCGCCATATTTCTTCCAGTAATCCTCACCGCTCCATGTCTCGCGGGCCAGCCTTTCCAGGATGGTGTCCGATGCCGCCCCGTCCTTGCGCGTCGGATCACCCGGCACGGTGTAGAAGCGCCAGACCAGCCCGCCCGTGGCACCGTCATAGGCGCTGACATAGCCGCGCACGCCATATTCGGCACCGCCATTGCCGATATAGACCTTGCCCTTGGCCGCCCTCGGGGCACCTGTGATGGTATAGGGCTTGTCCGGATCGGTGGTCTGTACCGACCAGAGAAGCGTGCCCGTCCTCGCATCCACCGCCTGCAGCCGGCCGTCCAGCGTGGCGAGGTACAGCTTGCCATCGGCATAGGCCGGGCCGCGATTGACGACGTCGCAGCAACTGTTGAAGGCGGCCGGCCCCGGCACCTCGGGATCATGGATCCATAATTGTCGTCCCGTGGCCGCGTCCACGGCCACCAGCTTGCTCCAGGCCGTAGTCGTGTAAAGCACGCCGTCGATGACCAGCGGCGTGCCCTCCTGTCCCCTGTTGGTATCCAGGTCGTGATACCAGGCCAGCCTCAGCCGGCCGATATTGGCCGGGCTGATCCGGTCCAGCGGGGAATAGCGCTGTTCCCCATAGGTACGGCCATGGCTGGGCCAGTCCTGCGCCTGCTCATCGGCACGCAGCACGCGATCCGATGCGGGGGCACCGCCACCGGCCAGAAACAGGCCGGCCAGCAGCAGAAAGGGCAGGGTATGCCTAGCCATGAAGCTGCACATAGACGGATTTGGTTTCAAGGAACGCCTCCATCCCCTCTGTTCCCATTTCCCGGCCCCAGCCAGACTCCTTGAAGCCACCGAACGGCATGGTCGGGTGCATCAGGCCATAGCTGTTGATCCAGATGTTTCCGGCCTCGATCCGGTCGGCCAGCAGGTGTGCCTTGTTGACGTCACCCGTGAAGATGCCGGCACCCAGGCCATAGCGC
The DNA here is from genome assembly GCF_048066175.1 of Niveispirillum fermenti. Lineage (GTDB taxonomy): Bacteria > Pseudomonadota > Alphaproteobacteria > Azospirillales > Azospirillaceae > Niveispirillum > Niveispirillum fermenti. Next base: position 31,430 of record NZ_JBLTXA010000029.1, read on the forward strand.
GTGCCATTGGCCGCGCGTACCACCTCGTCCAGGTCGTCGAAGGGGGTGGCCACCAGCACGGGGCCGAAAATCTCCTCCGACGCGATCCGCATGTCGGCGCGGACATTGGCGAACAGGGTGGGTTCCAGGAAGAAGCCGGCCCCGTCGCGCGCACCGCCGCCGGCCACAAGTTCCGCCCCCTGCGCCCGGCCGCTGTCAATGAAATCGCGCACCCGGTCGCGCTGCCGGGCGGAGATCAGGGGGCCGATCACGGTATCGGGGTCCAGGCCCGACCCGACCTTCAGCCCCTTCATGAAACCGGCGATGCCGTCGACCACCCGGTCGAAGGAACGACGCTGGACGAACAGACGGGACCCGGCGAAGCAGACCTGGCCGCTATTGGCGAAGATGGCCATGGCGGCACCGGGGATGGCCTGGTCCATGTCGGCATCGTCGCAGACGATGCAGGGCGACTTGCCTCCCAGTTCCAGCGTCACCCGCTTCAGATTGCCGGCCGATGCCGCCACGATCTGCCGGCCGATGGCGGTGGATCCCGTGAAGGAGATCTTGTCGACGCCGGGATGGGCGGCCAGGGCGGCACCCGCCGTCGCCCCGTGGCCGCTGACAATGTTCAGCACCCCCGCCGGCAGCCCGGCTTCCAGCGCCAGTTCACCCAGGCGCAGGGCCGTCAGCGGCGTGTTCTCCGCCGGTTTCACCACCAGGCAGCAGCCGGCGGCCAGTGCCGGCGCCACCTTGATCAGGAAGGCGCCGATCGGCCCGTTCCAGGGCAGGATCAGCCCGGCGACGCCGACCGGCTGGCGCCGGGTATAGGCATGCACATGCTGGCCGCCGCCCGACAGGGCGGATGAGGCGTTGCGGCCGAAGATATTGGCCGTCAGCCCGGCATAATGGCGCAGCCAGGATGCGCCGGCGCCGATGGCCCAATTGGCGAAGCCCAGCGGCATGCCGTTGTTGCGTACCTCCAGCCAGGCCAGTTCCTCGCCGTTCGCCTCGATCAGGTCGGCATATCGCCACAGAATGCGGGCGCGTGCATCCGATGTCAGGCCGCGCCATGCTTCACCTTCATGCGCTGCGCGCGCCGCCGTCACGGCCGCATCGATATCGGCCGCATCGCCATCCGGGGCCTGGGCGATGACCTCGCCCGTGGCGGGGTCCAGCACGTCAAGGACACGGCCGGTGGCGGGGGGCCGCCATTCACCGCCGATCAGTTGGGCGTGCCGCTGTTCCAGAAAACGCTCTCCGGCCTGCGGGCCGGCCGCTGCCATCATGCTCATGCCGCACCTTCCTTGCCGGTGCTGTCGGTGGCGGACAGGGTGAAGCCCGCATAGCCCGCGGCTGCAACCCTGTTGCAGATGTCGCGGTACGGTCCGACGCCGCCGACATAGATCATGAAGACATTGGGCTTGCCGGGGATGTTGGCCCCGACATACCAGGACCGGGTGGTCGGGATCAGGGTGGCGTGCGCCACCTCGCCCACATGGCGGACCCAATCCGTTTCCGCCTGCTCCGTCGCCTCAATCCGGGTGGCGCCGATGCTTTTCATATGGTCCAGACAGTCGCCGATCCATTCGACATGTTGTTCGATGGAAACGACGACATTGCTGAAGACGGACGGGCTGCCTGGCCCCGTGATGGTGAACAGGTTGGGGAACCCGGCCAGTCCCAGGCCCAGATAGGTGCGTGGACCATCCTGCCACTTGTCCCGCAGGCAAAGCCCGTCGCGCCCCCTGATATCCATGGCCAGCAAGGCGCCCGTCATGGCATCGAAGCCCGTGGCGAAGATGATGACATCCAGTTCGTATTCACCGCCATCCGTGCGGATGCCTTTTTCCGTCACGGCCCGGATGGGCGCGTCGGCATGATCGACCAGCGTCACGTCGGGCCGGTTGAAGGTGGCGTAATAGTTGGTATCCACGCAGATGCGCTTGGCCCCGATGGCATAGGAGGTGGGGCACAGTTTCTCCGCCACCGCGGGGTCCTTCACGATCTGCCGGATCTTGCGGCGGATGAAATCGGCCGCGATCTCGTTCGCCTGCCGGTCGACGACCTGATCGGAGAAGGTGAACATGTACCAGGCGCCGCCGCGCCGCCAGCGTTCCTCCAGCGCCGCCTCCCGTTCCGCCGGGGTCATTTCGGCTGCTGTCCGGCCGGGTGGCACCGGTTCCTCCCCCGGTACCCGCAGGTCGCTGTTGCCATGGATCAGCCCGGCACGCAACTGCCGCCGGATTTCCCCATGGCCGACCTTGACCGCCGCGCGATAATCCGGGGCCAGCGGCGCGTTGCGGGCCGGCACGCTGTAGGCCGCGGTGCGCTGGAAGACATGGGTGTGCCCGGCCTGTGCCGCGACGATGGGAATGATCTGGATGCCCGACGATCCCGTGCCGATGATCCCGACGCGCTTGCCGGTGAAATCGACGGGTTCATCGGGCCAATGGGCGGACTGGATCACCTGTCCCTTGAAGGCGCTGATGCCGGGAATGTCGGGCAGGCGGCTGGAAGACAGGCACCCTGTCGCCATGATGCAGAAGTGCGCCGCGATCTCCCGCCCGTCCTCTGTCTGTACACGCCACAGGTTGGCGGCCCCGTCATGATGGGCGGCGGTGACGCGGGTGTTGAAGCGGATGTCGCGACGCAGGTCCAGCCGGTCGGCCGCGAAGCGGATATAGGCCAGGATTTCCGGCTGCGTGGCGAATTTCTCCGACCAGTTCCATTCCCGGACCAGTTCATCCGAAAAGGAATAGGAATAGACCACGCTTTCCACATCACAGCGCGCACCGGGATAGCGGTTCCAGTACCAGGTGCCGCCGACATCCGGCCCGGCTTCCAGCACCATGGCCCGCAGGCCCGACTGGCGCAGACGGTGGAGCATGTAGAGGCCCGCGAATCCTGCCCCGACGATGATGGCGTCAAGGGTGTCCGGCGCTGCCCCGGGGGGCTGGCCGGTGCTGCTGATCGTCACTGTTTTCCTCCCCGACACTTTATTTTCCATGATAGGGGCGGGCGATGCCCTGTCCCCTATCCGCCGACAGGGTCCGGGGTCATTCCCGTACCCAGCGGCAGCGGCCATCGCCCAGGGCAAGGCTTCGGCCCCTGCCGCCGACAGGACCCGGACCGTCAGGTGTGGACAGCCAGGACAGGGTTTCCCCGTCATCACCCGGCACGGCGGCCAGGAAACGGGCGCCTTCCGGTGTGCGGGCCACGATGGTGGCCCCGCGCGGCGTACCCTCCCGTCCATAGGGCATGACGAAGCTTTCCAGCACGCCCGGCCCCTCATACATCTCCAGCAGGTCCGGTGCCGGGCCGCGCAACGCATCGGCATCGGCCTGGACATCGTATTCCTGCGGAAAGGGGTTGGCGGCCGGCGGGCGGCTGGACAAGGCAATGGCGTGGTTGTGGGTGGCATAGCCGCCATTGGCCACGATCAGCCCCGTACCGGCGCCGGCCCGCAACCTTTCCACCATGGCGGCGGCGGCATGGGTCATGCAATTGCCGATGGGACCGCCGCCGAAGGTCAGGCCGCCATAGACGCTGTGCGGCCGGTCCACCGGCCAGCCCAGGCGGCGGCGGGCCATCTTGGGCACGCAGGGAAAGCAGCTGTAAAGCTCCACATGGTCCAGAATCCCCATCACCAGACCGTTGGCGGCCAGGGTGCCGTCGATGGTGGCGTTCAGGCTGGCCGATGCCGTGAAGCCGTCGCGCCGCAGGAAATCTGCCGGCTCATGCGCGGCCGCACCGGCGCCCACAAAGATCAGGCGATGTTCGGGCACGCGCAGTTCACGGGCCATGGCCAGGCTGGTGACGATCAGGGCGGCTCCCTGGTTCACCGCGCTGTTGGCGACCATCAGCTTGGTATAAGGAAAGCTGATCATGCGGTTGGCGGGGCCTTCGGCCAGTATGCCGGCTGGATCCACGGGCTGATGCAACCAGGCGTTCGGGTTGGCCGCCGCCACCTTTGACATGCCGGACCAGATCAGGGCCGTTTCGGCCTGCGCCTCCGCCAGGGTCTGTCCCCAGGCGGCGCGCGTCGCATTCTCGTAAAGCGGATAGACATCGGCCGGCGTAACCAGGCCATAGCGGCGGGCCAGGGGTGTGGCCCCGGCCTCCGCCGCGGCGGCCAGGGCGTTGGCCATGGCACCGCCGCCATCCCGCCGCGCAGCCGTGCGCAGGGCCTCGCCCCCCGTGATGGCGGCGATACGCACCTCGCCCCGGCCGATGGCGTTGGCGGCGCGGTTCAACAGTTCGACTGGCCCATGGCCACTTGCGTCCCCGGTCAGATGCAGGTGGCCGGGCCGGGCGGGCAGGCGGTCGGCCAGAGCCGCGTCGATGGCCGGGTCGGGGAAGGATATCTGGTTTACCACCCCCAGCCAGTCCAGCCGGCCCAGCAGCGCCACCCCGGCATCCTGCTCGGCTGCGGCCAGGGCTGCCAGCATCAGCCCGGCGGAATCCAGTCCCGGCTCCTCCGGTCCCGGCCGGTCATTGACCTGGCCGACACCGATGATGACGGGCACCAGAGCCGCCCGCGTCATGTCCGCCACTCCGGCTGGCGTTTCTCGATGAAGGCGCCGGCCCCCTCCTTCACATCGGGACCGGACAGGACGATGCCGTTCGCATCATCCTGCAGGGCCAGCAACTCAGCCTCTCCCTGGTCCGCGGCGGCGCGGACGACACGCAGGCTCTGCCGCACGGCCAGCGGCGACATGGAGGCCACCAGTTCGGCCAGGCGCAGGGCCTCGTCCAGCACCTCTGCGGGGGTGGGGACCAGACGGTTGACGATACCCAGCGCATGGGCACGTGGGGCCGGCAGCGGCTGGCCCGTCACCAGCATCTCGATCGCCAGCGGGCGGGGCAGGTAGCGGGCGACGCGGAAGGAGCCGCCGGCCCCGGCAATCAGCCCACGCTTCACCTCTGGCAGCACGAGTGCGGCCGTTTCCGCGGCCACGATCAGGTCACAGGTCAGTATCATCTCCGTGCCGCCGCCATGGGACGGTCCCTGCAGGGCCGCGATCCAGGGTTTGGACCGCCGTGCCTGTACAAAGCCCGCGAAGCCGGTTTCCGGCCGGGCCAGCGACATGCCCCGGCCGGCCGCGACCTCTGCCAGATCGGCCCCGGCGCAGAAGATCGGACCCTCGGCCCGCAGGATGGCAACGCGGATGGCGTTGTCGGCCTCGATCTCCTGCACGAAGCCTTCGATTGTTTCCGCCATCGCAGCACTGATGGCGTTGCGCGCCGCCGGGCGGTTCAGGGTGACGATGGCGACATGGCCCCGGCGTTCCAAGGTCACGGGGGCGGGTGTCTGTTCGGTCATCACGTCTCCTTCCGCCAGACGATGAGCCCGTCCAGCGCCTCTATTTCCGCGCCCGCCACACGCAACGGGTTCACTTCCAGTTCGGCCAGCCCGCCACCCAGCGACAGGGCGGCATCGCCGATATCGACGATCACCTGGGCAAGCCGGTCGATGTCGGCCGGCGCCGTGCCCCGGAACCCGTCCAGCAGACGCGCCCCGCGCAGGCCGCGCAGCAGGCCGGCGGCCTGGGTCCTTGTCACGGGCAGGGGGGCGATGGCCAGATCGGCCAGCACCTCCACCAGCACGCCGCCGAAGCCGACGGCGATCACCGGCCCCCAGGTCGGATCGCGGCGGACGCCGATCAGCAGTTCCAGCCCGCCGCCACCCCGCATGGGGGCGATGGACACGCCCTCCAGGCGGGCGCCGGGCCGCGCGCGGATCACGTCGGCCATGATGGCCTCAAAGACCGCTCCGGCTTGCGCTGCCTGCACGTTCAGGCGGACGCCGCCCACCTCCGTCTTGTGGGCGATGTCGGGGGAGACGATCTTCAAGGCCAGCGGCCCGCCGATATCACCGGCATGCCGCATCGCCTCGCCGGCGCTGCGTGCCAGGCGTTGCGGCACCACGGGCACGCCCCGACCCTCCAGGAACGTCAGAACGGCCTGTTCGGTGTCCAGGGGCGGCGGCTGGTCCAGCTTGTCCTGCACCAGGGTCGGCGCCACGCCGGTTTCGTCCACCCGCGCCGACCAGCGGATGGCGTTGCCCGCCGCACGCAGGAAGGCGTCGATGCCCGTCATGACATGCGGCAGCCGATGCTCGGCGATGGATTGGCGGGCATAATCATTCAGCGACTTGCCACAGGTGGAAACGACGACGCTCGGCGTCTCGATGGCGGCGGCGGCGCGCCCGATGGCGGTCAGGGCCGGCGGCAGGCTTTGTCCTTCCGCCGTCGGCACGGCGATGCCGACACCCAGCAGCCCGATGCCCGGCGCACCCGCTGCCAGCGGAATGACACGGCCGAACAGGTCGGGGTCACGCATGGCGGCCCCCGTCACGTCCAGCGGATTAAGCGTCGACCCCAGGTCGGACAGCACGCCGCGCAGGGCAGCGACGGTGCCGGGGTCGTTGGGTGGCAGCCGCACGCCATGCGCCTCCGCCGCATCGGCGACCAGGGTGCAGGCCCCGCCGGAAATGGAAAGGAAACCCAGCCCGTCGGCCGACAGGCGGCCCGTGGCGGCCAGTAGCCCGGCGGTGTTGATCAGATCCTCCGTCGAAGCGACGCGGATCACGCCCAGACGGTCGCAGACGGCATCGAAAACCGCGTCATCGCCGACCAGTGAACCGGTATGGGCCTGCGCCACCTGCGTTGCCAACTGGCTGCGGCCGATCTTCAGCACGACGATGGGCTTGGCCTTCGTCCGGGCCCGTTCGGCGGCCCGGACGAAGGCGGCCGGATTGCGGATGGTCTCGGCGAAGACGGCAATGGCCCTGGTGCTTTCATGATCGACCAGGTAATCGATGATTTCGGCCAGACTGACCTGCGCCTCGTTGCCGGTGGCGGCCACGAAGCTGGTCCCGATATTCTGACCATGCGCATATTCGGCCAGTTCGGCCGCGGTCGCCCCGCTTTGCGACAGGATGGCGATGGACGGGGGCAGGAAGGGCTTCACGACCGGGATCACGGACACCGGGATGCCGGCTTCGACATTGTTGTAGCCGAGCGAATTGGGTCCCCAAAGGGTGACGCCGAGCGCCTCGGCCTGGGCGACCAGCGCGTCCTGCCGGCGGCGTCCCTCTTCTCCTACCTCCGCATAGCCGGATGTCAGGATGGTGGCATAACGGATGCCCGCCGCCGCTGCATCGGCCAGGGCATCGGGCACGGCATCGATGGGTACGAAGATGAAGGCGACATCAACCGGCGCGCCGATGTCCCGGCAGGAGCGGTAGCCCTTGACGCCGAACGTGTCGACACCGGTCCGGTTGACGGCATGCAGCGCGCCCTGATACCCGAAATCCTTGAAGTTGCGCAGGATCAGGATCGTCCAGATCGATTTCTCCGACGCCCCGACCAGCGCCACGGAACGCGGCGCCAGCAGCGGGCTCAGTGGGTGGGCCTGCATGCTCATCGGTCGTCCTCCACGAATGCCATCATGCGGCCCACGGCGTCGGCGAAATCCTCCTTGAATTCCTGCACGACAGCGGTGGCGGAGCGGACGTTTTCCACCAGCCCGACGCCCTGTCCGACGAAATAGGTGACCAGGTCGCGGGCCGGTGCCTCCGGCCGCTCCGCCGCCTTGTCGATCAGTTCGAAGGTGGGGATGGAGATCATGGCCATCAGCGGCATGGGCAGGGCACCGGGGCTGCCGGTGCTGTCCCAGGCCGCATGCCAGCCGGACCGTAACTGCCGCGACGGCTTGCCCGTGCGGGTGCGTGAACGCACCGTATCGCGGGAGGTGGCGGCCACCATCTTCTCGCGGAACACCTCGCTGGTCTCCGCCTCCGTGGTGGCCAGCCAGACGGAACCGGTCCAGGCGCCGGCGGCACCCATGGCCATGCACCCGGCCATTTGCGCGCCCGTCATGATGCCGCCGGCCGCCAGCACGGGGACGGGCCGGATGGGGGCGATGGCACGGATCACCTCCGGCACCAGGACCAGGGTCGATACCTCGCCGCAATGGCCGCCGGCCTCGCCGCCCTGCGCGATGATGATGTCAACGCCGGCCTGGACCTGCCGGATGGCATGTTCCTTGGCCCCCACCAGCGCGCCGACGGGAACGCCATGCGCCCTGGCCCGCGACAGCATGGAAGGCGGGGCGATGCCCAGCGCGTTGACGATCAGCCGGATCGGATGGCGGAACGCCACATCCATCAGCGCTTCACCCACCTCCGGCAGGGTGGCAGGCAATTGCCGGGTGACGACATCCCCTGGCCCGGCATTGATGCCGTGGCGTTGAAGCAGGTCCACCGTGAAATCGACATGCTTGGGGGGGATCTGCCCCATCAGCCTGTCCATGTTCAGTTCGCCACCCAACGTCTGGTGTTCCGGGATCAGGATGTCGATGCCATAGGGCTTGCCATCGACATGTTCGTCGATCCAGCGCAGTTCGGTTTCCAGGCTTTCCGGCGTGAAGCTACTGCCGCCCAGCACGCCGAAGCCGCCGGCCCGGCTGACCGCCGCGACCACGTCGCGGCAATGGCTGAAGGCGAATAGCGGGAAATCCACGCCGATCAGGTCCTTGATGCTGTTCATATGCCACTCCGCTGGCCGGGAGGGGGCGGCCCCCTTGCCCGGCATTTCGGGTCACCCTTGCCCCCGGAACGGGTCGGCCCGTTCCGGGGGGCGCTATCAGAAGGTGTAGCCGACCTGCACCATCACCTGACGGCCGCGCGTCGGGATGGCCATCACCTGCGACGGCGTGCCGGCCGTGGTGGGCGCACCGGGCTTTTCCTGCAAATAGCCGTAGAACTCGTTTGTCAGGTTGCGGCCGATCAGCGAGATTTCCCACGAACGGTCGAAATCCAGCCGTGCCGCCGCGTCCAGCACCCAATAGCCCTTCAGGACGCCGCCGGGATTGTGATTGTCGGTGCCATTGATCTTGCTGGTGTAGCGGGCATTGCCCGACAGGCCCAGGTCCCAGAGATCGGCCACCGGCACGGTGTAGTTGAAGCCGCCATTCAACGACCAGTCCGCCGCGCGCGTCAGCGGCCGGCCGGCCATTTCCTGGCCATAGCTATCGTCGGCGGTGCCTGTGATCCCGTCGGGCCCGGCGCTCAAGGACACGTTGCAGCCCATGGCGAAGGTCTGCCCGCCATAGCAACTGCTGATATAGTCCTTGTAGCGGCTGCGGTTATAGGCGACGGAGCCGTAGATAGAGAAATCCGGCGTGATGCGGAAATTCGCATCCAGTTCAAAGCCTTTGGAGCGGGCGCTGGCGGCATTGGCGACCGTGAAGGATGCCAGCGCCGCATTGAAGGCGTTCACCTGCAAATTGCTGTAGAGATAGGAATAGGCCGCTGTGGTCAGCGTCAGGCGCCGGTCCAGAAGCTGGGCCTTCACGCCCACTTCCTGGCCTTTCACCTTTTCCGCCTCGAAGTTGAAGTCGTCGGCCGTGACTGAGGCCGGGGTCAGCACGGCCGAAAGGCCGAGACCACCGGATTTGTAGCCGGTCTTGTAGGCGATGTAGGTCGTGACCTCCGACGTGGGACGCCAGCTCAGCGTCGCCTCGGGGGAATAGTTGCTGTCGCGGAAATTGTCGGTCAGGACAGAGGTGGGGGGCAGGAAGACCGTGCCCGACAGGGCCGGCTGGACATAGGAATTGTAGAGGTAGGAATCCTTGGTCTCGCGCGTGTAGCGCACGCCGCCGGCCAGTTCCACGGTGTCCGTCACGTCCCAGATCAATTGTCCGAACACGGAATAGGCCTTGCCCTTCGTGCCGCTGGGCTTTTCCCAGGTATGGTACTTGCCCGTCGCCGGGTCGGCCGGCAGCAGCAGGATGCGGCTGTTATTCTCGAAATAAAGATCGGTATCGCCGTAATAGGCGCCCAGCAGGAAGTTCACCGGCCCGTCGAAGGAGGACAGCAGCCGGAACTCCTGGCTGAAACTGTCGAAATCCTCCCGTTCCGATGCTCCGATGATGTAGTAGGAGGTGGCATCGAAACTGTCGCTGTAGCGCGACCGTGTGCTGAAGAACCCCGTGACCGAGGTCAGGGCCAGATTCTCCATCGTGTAATTTGCCGACAGGGAGGCCAGGTAGACCTTCACGTCACTATAGGGCTGCTGTTTGGCATAGGGCCAGTTGTCGGCCACACCATCCGCCAGCCCGGCCGAGGAATAATATTTGTCCAGCTTGCATTCGCCATAGGGATCAACCATCCCCGACACGCCCCCGGCGGGCCGGGCGCCGCAATAGAACAATTGCTGGCCGGCCGCCGGGCCGTCATCGCTGTAATCGCTGGCCGACAGTTTCAGCGTCGCGTCAAAATTGCTGTTCTCCGGCTTCCAGGTCAGGGTCAGGCGGCCCAGCACCTCCTCGTCACCGGGACGGCGCACACCGGGGACGGACGTGGGCACGGGCCCGCCGATATTGCGCAGCCAGCCGTCCATGTTGCGATAGCGCACGGCCAGCCGCGCACCGACGGTGTCGCTGAGCGGGCCTGCGATGGCGCCTTCGGTGATGATCTCGTCGGCCACCGTCTCATACCCGACACGGGCATAGCCCGTAACCGTGTCGGTCGGCCCGGCAGAGGTGATGGAGATGACGCCGGCCGGGCTGTTCTTGCCGAAGAACAGGGCCTGCGGACCTTTCAGCACCTCGATGCTTTCCACATCGAACAGGCCCTGGGTGATGGCCCGCCCACGGGACGTCTGGACCCCGTCGATATTCAGGGAAACGGTCTGCTCGAACCCGGCCTGGCCGGGGGACGTGCCGATGCCGCGCAGGGTGATGGTGGCCCCGCCGCCGCTGGACACGCGGTCCATCGACAGGCCCGGGGAATAGTTGGCGATGCTGCGGATGTCGGTGACACCGAAATTCTGCAAGGTTTCGTCGCTGATCGCCGACACGGCGACGGGTACGGAAATCAGCGTTTCCGCCCGGCGGCGGGCCGTGACGATGATTTCCCCCAGGAAATCCTGTCTGGCCGTGTCGGCCTGCCCGCCCTGGTCGGAAGCCTGCGCATGGGCACCCGGCATCGGGGCCAGCGCCAGAATTGCCAGTGCGGCGCAGCCGGCGGCCAGATATCGCCGACGGATTCCGGGCCTGTTTCCAAAGATCATTGTTTCCTCCCGTTCATTAGGCCGAACAGCGCCGGCCGGAAGGGCGGGTGTCTGTTCGGAGCAGCGGGTAGATCCCGCCTTGCATCCATTCCTGTCTGGCTGAAAGCGTCAGGGGGCGAACCTATCCGTGGAGGGGGTATGCCCCCTGACGGCCGGGCGGTTCAGGTCTTTCCTATCCGCCGGAAGGCGACGACGGGGCGCCGGGAACCACAGGATGGCGCCCATGTCCGTCAGCAGGAGTTTCCCCGATGAACATGCCCGTTTCCGTCGCCCCCCTGTTCCGGCCGTTCCGGGCGGGCGGCCTGGACCTGCCCAACCGTATCGTCATGGCGCCGATGACGCGCTGGCGTGCGCCCGGCCAGTATCCAGGGGCCGACATCGCCGCCTATTACCGCCGCCGCGCGCAGGATGGGGTGGGCCTGATCATCACCGAGGGGACGACCATCGATCATCCCGTCGCCTCGCATTCGGAACGGACGCCGGCATTCCACGGCCGCGCGCTGGAAGGCTGGCAGCATGTCGTGACGGCGGTCAAGGCGGCGGGCGGGCGGATCGTGCCCCAGCTTTGGCATGTCGGCGCCATGCGCCCGCCTTCCTATGATGCGCCCAACCGCGACCTGCCTGTTTCCAGCCCCTCCGGGATCGCCAAGCCCGGCGGACGCCCTATCGCCGACCCGATGACGGTAGCGGGGATCACGGCTGTCATCGATGCCTTCGTGCGGGCGGCCCTGGATGCCAGGCGGCTGGGATTCGACGGGATCGAAATCCACGGTGCCCATGGCTATATTGTGGACCAGTTCCTGTGGGATGCCCTGAACCGGCGTACGGATGCCTATGGCGGCGGCCTTGACGGGCGCAACCGTTTCGCCGTGGAACTCGTCACCGCCGTGCGGGTCGCCATCGGGCCGGATTTTCCGCTGATCCTGCGCCTGTCGCAATGGAAACAGCAGGATTATGCGGCGCGGCTGGCCACGTCACCCGACGAACTGGCGGCCATCGTGCAGCCGCTGGCGGCGGCCGGGGTGGATGTCTTCCATTGTTCCCAGCGCCGCTGGTGGGAGCCGGAATTTCCCGGATCACCCCTCAACCTGGCCGGCTGGGTCAAGCGTCTGACGGGCCGGCCCGTGATCAGCGTCGGCAGCGTCGGGCTGGGGACGCCGATGTCGGTGACCGAACATGGGGCTGACGCTTCGGTCGCCTTCGACCCGGCGCCGCTGGCGGACGCGCTGACACGCGGGGATTTCGACCTGATCGCCGTGGGCCGTGCCTTGCTGGCCGACCCGCAATGGTGCGGCAAGGTGCGGGCCGGCCGGTTCGACGATCTGGTCCCCTATGGCCGTGACGTGCTGGACAGGCTGGAATGAAGGGCTTTCAGGTTTTCCAGCAGGGGCAGGGCGAACAGGTCGTTCTGGTCGCTGGTGAACATGTGGCCCACGCCCCTGGCCAGCCTTACCTGCAATTGAGGGGTCAGCCGGTGGAAGGCGGCCACCCCCGCGTCGGTCATGATTTCGCTATGTTCGGCCCGGACCAGCAGCACGGGGCAGCGCAGCCGGGCCGCCGCCCGTTCCATGAGGGACCGTTCGGCCGGCGGGTTGATGAAGGCGGGATTGGCCATGCGCGGGTCCCATTGCCAGTAAAGGCGCCCATCGTCTCCCCGCCGCATGACACGCGCCAGCGTGGCCGGATCGGCTGGGCGCTTGCGGCCGGGCAGGCCGGCCAGGGCATCGGCCGCGGCCTGCAGGTCGGGATAGCCGTCCGTGCTGGCCTGCATGAAGCGGCTGATGGGCGCCACGCCGGCCGGGTCCACCTGTGGGATCACATCGGCCAGCAGCAGCATCGCCGCATGGTCCGGCAGGTCCGCTGCCGCCACCAGGGCCACCTGACCGCCGCGCGACGCGCCGGCCAGAACCGTGGGCCGGCCCAGATGACGCAGGACGCAGCGCAGATCCCCCGCCATGCTGTCCAGGTCATAGCGCCCGTCCGGCGCCCATTCGCTGTCGCCATGGCCGCGCATGTCGATGCTGATCCCATGGTATCCGGCCTCGGCCACCCGGCGGGCGGCCCCGCGCCAGGACCGGCGGCTTTGTCCGCCGCCATGCAGGAACAGGACGGGCGGGGCGTGCGGATCGCCGACGGCGTCCGCCACCAGCCGGACCCCCTCGCCGGGCAGGAATATCGTGCGGAACACCATGGGATCAGCCGTTTGTGTTGGCCGGGGTGGAAGCCGGATACCACCGCCCGTCGCCACGGCTCTCATAAGGGGCGGCCACCTCGATCAGCACGCCATGCGCGCTTTTCGGGCCGACCCAGCCCCATTCCTGCCATGTCATGTCCGGGTCGCGGTTGGTCGTCCCGTCGCCCAGCACCTGCATGCCTTCCGCCCGCAGCCGCGCCAGGCTGCCCGGAACGTCGGTGGTGGTGAAGCACAGATGATGCACATGTTCTCCCTTGGCGGCCAGCCGGTCGCCAAGGGGTGTGCCGGGTGCCGGCTGGATGAGCTGGATTTCCGTCGAATGGTTGGCGACGAAGGTCGCCCAGCGCATGTCCTGGTCGGCACCACTGGAAAAGCCGTCGTAACGCACGACCGGTTCCTTCAGGGCATCGGGGTCGAGCACGCGCAGAAGGGTGGTCCAGTCCGCGATGGCCTGGTCCAGGTCGCGGACCAGAAGGCAGACATGGGCGAAGGGGCCGCTGGGCATGGGGGTTCCTCAGATTTCCGGTGTATCGGGCTTGCTGTCAGGGGGGCGGCAGGATCACGGCCCGGCCCTGGATGATGGGGCGGTCGCCGTCGGCGGTCAGCCAGACGTCGCAGATGGCCTGCCGCCCGTCGGTCTCCACGACCCGCCCACCGGCTGTCAGCCGGTCACCGTCATAGGCATTGTCGACGAAGCGGCTTTCCAGCGACGCGATCCGCGCACCGGGAAAGGCGCCCGCCAGCATGTTGATGATATAGGCCAGGTTGGCCGGCCCCTGGTTGATGACCCGGTCGCCCAACCCCCTGGCCCTGACGAAATCGGGGTCCAGATGGATGGGGTTCGGGTCGCGCAGATACAGCGCCCAGTCACACATGGTCCGGGCGCTGACGGTGACGGTGAAGGCGGGCAATTCGCTGCCCACGGTGGGTGGGGGCATGGTCATGACAGCAGCTCCCGGCGCGGCAGCACCCAGACATTGGTGGCTTCCAGCACGACCGTGCCATCGGGGCCGTGCAGGCGAAGGCGATATTCCAGCATGTCCATCAGGCCCAGCTTGCGGCTGGGCTTGCGGGTCAGGCCGATGATCTCCCCCGTGACGCGGTAGGCCACGCCCGTGCGCAGCGCATCCTGGAAATCGACCCGCGAACTGGCCATCATCGGCCCCTGTTCGATATCGAAATCGCACAGGGCGCAAAGGCCGGCGACGGTCTGGCCCATGGCCACCTGGGTCGCGATGTAATAATAGGCCGGATGGGCCGTGCCATCGGTGGCCGGCTCCACGCCCGTGGACCGGCACAGGGCCGCGTTTTCAGCCTTGTCGATGACATAGGTGCCGTCACCGTCCAGCCTGTGGCCGGCAACGGGCGGGGCGGGGGGATAGGTCATCATGAACCTCCGTATGAACCTCCGTGGCTGGCGGGTCGGGCCTGACCGCTGCCGGCGCCGCTGGCGATCATCAGGCAGTTGGAAAGCCCGCCATCGACGGGCAGGTCGATGCCGGTGATCTGCCCCGCATGGGGCCCCAGCAGGAACAGGATGGCGTTGGCCACGTCGGTGGCCGTGCCCAGCTTGCGTAGGGGGATGCCGGCTTCACGCTGCGCCCGCCGCTGCGGGTCGGCATAGCCGGCGGCCGTCATGGGCGTCAGGGTCGGACCGGGCGACACGCAATTGCAGCGGATGCCGTCCGGCCCCCATTCGACCGATAATTGCCGCACCAGCATCAGCAGGGCCGCCTTGGCCGGGGCATAGGCGCCCAGCGCGGGCGTGGGCTGCGTGGCGGAAATGGAACCGGTGGCGACCATGGCACCCCGGCTTGCCTTCAGATGGGGATGGGCGGTGCGGGCCAGCAGCCAGACGGCCCGTGTATTGACGGCGAACAGCCGGTCGTAATCCTCTGTGCCCATGTCGGTCAGGCCGCCGCCGGCGATCATGCCGGCATTGGCGACCAGCCCGTCAATGCCGCCCATATGGGCCAGGGCGGTGACCATGATGCGATCCGCGCTGTCCGCGGCCGCGACATCGATGGCCAGCGTGGCGGCAGCCGGGCCGATTTCATCGGCCAGCGCCGCCAGCCCGTCCCTGTCGCGATCCACCAGCAGGAAACGATGGTCGCCGCGGATCAGGTCCTGATCCAGAAGCCGTTCGGCGGTGGCGCGGCCGATGCCGTTGGCCGCGCCCGTGATGATGACACGCATGGTTCCGGTCCCCGCCGTCAGTCGTTCAGGTCCAATTCGCGCATCAGCGCGGTGCGCAGCTTGAATTTCTGGATCTTGGAAGCCGACATGGGCCATTGCGGCACGAACTCGCCGATGAAGCGGATGTGGCGCGGCACCTTGAAGCCCGCCAGTTGCTGGCGGACGAAGCCCGTCAGCTCTTCCGCGGTGACCGTGCTGTCGGGTGTCCGCTCGATGAAGGCGGCGGGTATCTCGACCAGCCTCGCATCGGGCAGGCCCACCACCTGGGCAAGCTGCACCGCAGGGTGACGGGCCAGCACGGCCTCTATCTCCGCCGCGGCCACGTTCTCGCCGCCGACCTTTAGCATCTCCTTGAACCGGCCATGGAACATCACATGCCCATGGTCGTCCAGCGACCCGATGTCGCCGGAATGATACCAGCCGTCCGCGTCCAGAACCTGCGCCGTCTTGTCCGGGTCCTTGTAATAGCCATCGAACAGGCTGTAGCCGCGCACCAGGATTTCGCCATGCCGTCCCTCCGGCAGGTCCTGACCGGTTTCGGCATCTGTGATGCGGATTTCCACGCCGGGCAGGGCGAAGCCCAGCCGCTGGAAACCCAGTTCCGGTTCCATGGAGAACCCGCCGGTGGAGGCGATGCCGCTGGTCTCCGTCATGCCATAGGTGCCGCACTGCAGGGCGTTCGGCATCTTCCGCCGGTAAACGGCCCCCACCGCCTCCGGCATCATCACGAAACAGCTATTCATCAGCCGGACGCAGGACATGTCCGTATCCTCGAAGTCGGGATGCGCGATCATGGCCTGATGGAAGGTGACGAAGGGCAGGAAGACCATGGTCGGCCTTTCCTCCCGGATCTGACGCAGGCTGGCCCCGGCCTCGAAATGCGGCAGCCCGATGAAGGTGCCCGTGGCATCGATGGCCAGCAGCAGACCCGACAGGGCGGCGATGTGGAACAGGGGCAGCGGCGACCACATGCGGTCCCGGCCGGTGAAGCCCCAGCGATAGCGGCCCAGGTTCGCCGCCTCTCGCACGATGGCCTCGTGGCTCAGCAGGCAGCCCTTCGGATTGGCAGACGTGCCGGACGTGTAAAGGATCATGCAGGTGTCGCGCACCCGCACGCAGAGCCTGGCATGATGGATCGTCCGTTCCGCCACGCCGTCGATTCCGGCCTCAAACCGGGCCGCATCGATGAAGCCGGGAACCGGTCCCGTCTTTCCCGTCAGCACGATGCGCCGCAGATGCGGCGTGTCGGGCAGTGACAGGGCGGCGGCATCCACAGCATCCGCCAGCCCCGGAAAGGCTTCGCGCAGCCGGGCCGTGAAATCCACCTGCTCGGGCGTGTCCGCCGTGGTCAGGATGGTCGTCAGATCAGCATTGGCGGCGACATAGGCCAGTTCGGCCGGCCGGTAGCGGGCGTTCATCAGCACACTGACCCCGCCGCACAGGGCCACGGCGAAAAGGTCGGTCACCAGATCGATGCCCGACGGATAGAGAAGCCCCACATGCTGACGCGGGCGCACGCCCAGCGCCCACAGACCGCGTGCCCGCCGCATGACCCGCCCCGCCAACGCGGCATAGGTCAGCCGCGCATCTGGAAATACCAGGGCTTCCTTGTCCGGTGCCCGGTCGCATGCGCCCAGCAGCAGGTCGCCCAGCGTTGTCGCCGACACCCGCATCAGGGCCAGATCCTCACCCGTCCGTTCCACTGCCGTTCCACTCCCTTGCACGACATTCTTGATCATGGCGTGACGATGCCGGGCCGGAACGCGGTTTCCACCTGTCCATCGATAGGTGTCCGGGTGGGGGTGGCATGGGAAGACGGGGCATCTTCCCATTTCCGAATTGTGGACCGATCACGATGGAAGCTTTCATCTATGATCATGTGCGCACGCCGCGCGGCCGGGGACGGCCCGACGGGTCGCTGCACGAGATCACGGCCGTCGAGTTGCTGACCCAGATCCTGCGGAGCCTGCGCGACCGCAACGGCCTGGACACAGGCCTTCTGGACGATGTCGTCATCGGCTGTGCCCAGCCGGTCGGTGAACAGGGCGGCGTCATCGCCCGTGCCGCCGTTCTGAACGCCGGTTATGCCCAGACGGTGGCCGGGCAGCAGATCCACCGCTTCTGTGCGTCGGGCCTGGAAGCCGTGAACAATGTCGCGGCCCAGGTGATGTCCGGCATGAGCCAGGCCGGCATCGGCGGCGGCGTGGAAAGCATGAGCCGGGTATTCATGGGTGCCGACAGCGGCGCCTGGAGCGCTGATCCGCGCGTCGCCTACCACAATTACTTCATCCCGCAGGGCATCGGCGCCGACATGATCGCGACGCTGGACGGTTTCAGCCGCACCCAGGTCGATGCCTATGCCCTGGAAAGCCAGCGGCGTGCCGCGCAGTCCTGGCGGGAGGGGCGCTTCACCCGCTCCATCATCCCCGTCACCGATGTGCTGGGAGAGGTGGTGCTGGACCGCGACGAATATCCGCGTCCCGACACGACGCTGGAGGGGCTGGGCGCCCTGAAGCCGGCCTTCACCGGCCTGGCGGCGCTGGGGTTCGACCAGGTGGCGCTGGCCCGCTATCCGCAGATCGAGGCCCTGGCCCATGTCCATACCGGCGGCAATTCATCGGGCATCGTGGATGGTTCGGGGGCCGTGCTGGTGGGCTCGGACGCCTTTGGGAAGAAGGCGGGGCTGACGCCCCGTGCGCGTATCCGCGGCTTCGCCTCCATCGGGTCGGAACCGTCGATCATGCTGACCGCGCCGGCCGCCGTCAGCGAAAAGGCGCTGAAGAATTGCGGCATGCAGAAGGGCGATATCGACCTGTTCGAATTGAACGAGGCGTTTGCCAGCGTCGTGCTGCGCTACATGCAGGTCATGGATATTCCGCATGACCGGATCAATGTCTGTGGTGGCGCCATCGCGCTGGGCCATCCGCTGGGGGCCACGGGCGCCATGATCCTGGGCACGGCGCTGGACGAGCTGGAGCGTCGCGGCCAGCAGACAGCCCTGGTCACCCTGTGCGCCGGCAACGGCCTGGGCACGGCTACCATCATCGAACGGGTGTGAAGCCATGAACATGCGTCATATTTCCATCGCAAAGGGTGCCGATGGCATCGCCGTCCTGTCGCTCGACAATGCTGATGAAAGCGTGAACCTCGTCTCTGCGTCCTGGCTGGCGGAGATGGAGCAGGCCATCGCCGACCTGACCGCCGATGCCGCCGTGACAGGGGTCATCCTGACATCCGCCAAAAAGGGTTTCATGGCCGGTGCGGACCTGAAGCTTCTGGTCGACGGGTTCGAGACCATGGACCGGCGTCAGGCCTATGCATTCAGCCAGCGGGCCACGGCCATGCACCGCGCCATCGAGAAAGGTGGCAAGCCCTGGGTCGCCGCCCTGAACGGGCTGGCGCTGGGCGGCGGGTTCGAACTGGCGCTGGCCTGCCATTACCGCATCCTGGTGGATGACAGGCGGGCCGTCGTCGGCCTGCCGGAGGTGAATGTGGGCCTGTTGCCGGGGTCCGGCGGCACGCAACGCCTGCTGCGCCTGGCTGGGGCGAGGGCGGCCGTGGACCTGTTGCTGTCGGGCCGGGCGGTCAAGCCGGACGAAGCACTGAGGCTGCGGATCGTGGACGAGGTGGTACCGGGCGCCGAACTGCTGGACGCGGCCCGGTCCTGGCTGCAATCGGGGCCCGACCCCGTGCGGGCTTGGGACCGCAAGGGGTATCAGGCGGCGGAGGCGCGGGGCGTGCTGGTGCCGGAAACGGCCGTCCTGTTCACGACGGCCACGGCCGGCGCGGCCAAGGCCGGGCGCAACCTGCCCGCACCCATCGCCATCCTGTCCTGCGTGTTCGAAGGCATGCAACTGCCCTTCGACCGTGCCTTGTCGGTGGAATCCAAATATTTCGCGCGCCTGCTGACCGATCCCGTGGCCCGTAACATCATCCGCACCAGTTTCCTGTCGAAACAGGCGGCGGAACGCGGCCTGCGCCGGCCGGCCGGCGTGCCGCCGTCGCGGGTGGCCAAGGTCGGCGTGCTGGGGGCCGGCATGATGGGGGCCGGCATCGCCCTCGTGTCGGCCCAGGCAGGGATCGACGTGGTGTTGATCGACCGCACGTCCGAACTGGCCGAAAAGGGCAGGGGCCATGCCGCCGGAGTGCTGGCGCGGGAGGTGGAGAAGGGACGGCGCACCGCCACCGATGCTGCTGCCATCCTGGCCCGCATCCACGCCACGACCGATTTCGCCGGCCTGGACGGTGTGGATCTGGTGGTGGAGGCCGTGTTCGAGGATACCGCCGTGAAGGCTGCGACGACGGCAAAGGCCGAAGCCGTGATCCCGGCCGGTGCGATCTTCGCCTCCAACACCTCCACCCTGCCCATCACGCAACTGGCCGAGGCATCGGCGCGGCCGGAGCAGTTCATCGGACTGCATTTCTTCTCGCCCGTCGAACGGATGGGGCTGGTGGAAGTGATCATGGGCCGGCGCACCAGCCCCGAAACGCTGGCCAGGGCGCTGGATTTCGTGGCGCAGTTGCGCAAGACGCCGATTGTCGTCAATGACAGCCGCGGCTTCTATACCAGCCGTGTCTTCCAGACCTTCATCCATGAAGGGGCGGCGATGCTGGCCGAGGGCGTGCCCCCGGCGGTGATCGAGAATGCAGCGCGTGCCGCCGGCATGCCCGTCGGACCGTTGGCCCTGCTGGACGAGGTCACGCTCGACCTGCCGCTGAAGATCGTGGACCAGACGATCGCGGAGGAAGGTGACCGCTATACCCCGCCGCCCGGCGTACCGGTCCTGCGCCACATGCGTGACGTGCTGGGGCGCGGCGGCCGCAAGGCAGGCGGCGGCTTCTATGAATATCCGGCCGGCGGGCGCAAGCATTTGTGGCCCGGTCTTGCCGGGCATTTCCCCGCCCGCAGCGACGTGGATGGGGCGCAGTTGACGCGCCGCTTCCTTTATATCCAGGCCATGGAAACGGCCCGCTGTCTGGAAGAAGGGGTGCTGATCACGCCACAGGATGCCGACCTTGGCGCCGTCTATGGCTGGGGCTTTCCGTTATGGACCGGTGGCACCCTGTCCTATATCGACACGGTCGGCATCGAGGTGTTCGTGGCGGAGGCGGACCGGCTGGCCCAGGCCCATGGCCCGCGCTATGCCCCGTCGGCCTGGCTGCGGCAACGGGCGGCCAGGGGCGAGGGGTTCTATCCGCCGGCGGGGGCAACGCCATGCGCCGCCTGATCTTCCTGCCCGAACATGACCAGTTCCGCGACAGCGCCCGGCGCTTTTTCCAGAAGGAGGTGGCCCCGCATGCGGAGCGCTGGCGCGCCCAGGGCCATGTGGACCGGGACATCTACCGCAAGGCCGGCGCGGCGGGTCTTCTGCTTACCTGGGCGGAGGAAGGGTTCGGCGGTTCCGGCATCACCGATTTCCGGTTCGAGCAGATCATCATCGAGGAGAACATCATCCATGGTGAGATCGGTTTCTACATCAACCTGCATTCCAACCTGGTTGCCCCCTATATCGATGCGTTGGGCACCCAGGAGCAGCGGCAGCGCCTGCTGCCCGCTTGTGTCAGCGGGGATCGCATCCTGGCCATCGCCATGACGGAACCGGGCGCCGGCTCCGATCTGGCCGGCATGCGCACCCGGGCGGAGGACAAGGGTGACCATTGGCTGCTGAACGGGGCGAAGACCTATATCTCCAACGGCATCCTGGCCGATCTGGTCATCGTTGCGGCCCGCACCGTACCGGACCGCAAGCATGGGTTGGGCCTGTTCATGGTGGAAGCCGGGATGGAAGGTTTCGCCCGCGGCCAGCGGTTGAAGAAGATGGGGCTGCATGCGCAGGACACCGCGGAACTGTTCTTCCACGACGTGAAGGTGCCCAAGGCCAATGTGCTGGGGGACGCGACGCAGGGCTTCTTCTACCTGACCCGTTTCCTGGCCAAGGAACGGATGGTGGCGGCCATCGGCTCGCTGGCGGCGGCGCAGGCGGCCTTCGACCTGACGCTGGACTATGTCAAGGAACGCCGCGCCTTCGGTCGGCCCATCGGTGCCTTTCAGAACAGCCGGTTCGTCCTGGCGGGTCTGAGGGCGGAAATCGACGCCATCCAGACCTTCATCGACCAGTGCGTGATGCTGCTGAACGACGGCGCCCTGGCGCCGGAGGAGGCGGCCGAATGTAAGCTGCTGGCGACGGAACTGGAAGGGCGGGTGGTTGATGCCTGCGTACAGCTCCACGGCGGCGCCGGCTATATGGAGGAATACCGGATCAGCCGGCTTTTCACCGATGCCCGCGTGTCGCGCATCTTCGCCGGGTCCAGCGAGATCATGAAGGAAATCATCGGCCGGGGCCTTGGCCTGGACGAACGCAAGATGGGGTAGGGCCATCGGCCACCTTTCCCCTTGAGACAATAAAATCCCCGAGGAGCTTTCACATGGATTTCAATCTTCCCGAGGAATACCGCGCCTTCCGCGATGGCGTGCGGCGCTGGGTCGATACCGAGGTGCCGAAAAGCTGGGCCCGCGACCTGGAGAAGGACGAGCATCATTATCCCTACGCGCTTTGGGACAAGTTCACGCAAGCCGGCTTCCACGGCGTGGGCATACCGGAGGCATTCGACGGCCAGGGCGGCGATGTGCTGATGCAGATGCTGTTGGCCCGCGAACTGGCCCGTTCGCTGGGCGGCCTGGCCTGGATCTGGGGCATCACCTCCTTCGCAGGGTCCAAGTCGATCGGTCTTTACGGCAGTGAGGCGCAGAAGAAGAAATATCTGCCCCTGATCGCCACCGGACAGTTGAAGGCGGCCATCGCCTTCACCGAACCTTCCGGCGGCACCGACCTGCTGGGCGGCATGCGCACCAGTGCGGAACGGGTGGAAGGCGGCTGGAAGCTGAACGGGGAGAAGATCTGGAGTTCGTCGGCCCATGTCGCCGACTATCTGCTGGTCATCGCGCGCACGGACAGGAACGTCACCAAGAAACACCAGGGGCTGACCCTTTTCTGGGTGCCGGCCAAGACGGAGGGCGTGACCATAACGCCGCTGGCCAAGCTGGGCATGCGGTCCATGGGGTCCTGCACGGTGCATTTCAACGATGCCTTCGTGGCGGATGAGAACGTGCTGGGGGAGCCCGACAAGGCCTGGTACATGCTGCTGCCGACACTGAACAACGAACGCATCATGGTCGGCGCCTTTTGCCTGGGCGTCATCGATGGCGTGCTGGAGGATGCGCTGGATTATGCCAGACAGCGTAATGCCTTCGGTCGTCCCATCGGCAGTTTCCAGGCCATACAGCATTATATCGCCGACGTGGCGACCATGCAGGTGACCACCGAACTGATGCTGCATTACTGCGCCTGGAAGCAGGCATCCGGACAGCCGGTGGGCAACGAGGCGAACATGCTGAAGCTGATCGCATCGGAGAATGCCAACAAGGCGGCCGACCTGGGCATCCAGATTCTGGGGGGCATGGGCTATTCGGCGGAAACCGACATGCAGCGCTATTGGCGCGACAGCCGCCTGTGGCGCATCGGACCCATCACGAACGAGATGGTGCGCAATGGACTGGCCGAAAGCCTCGGCCTGCCCCGATCCTTCTGACGGGGGACGGGCCATGGGACCGCTTCGCCTTCATTACGGGGGGGGGGGGCGGGACGCGGCATCGGCCGCGCCATCACCCTGGGACGGGCCGGCACGCCCGACGATGCGGCCGGTGCCGTCTATCTCATCTGCCTGCCCGAAGCCGGTTACATCACCGGCCAGCTGATTACCTGTCGCGGCGGCTACACACTATGGAATGCCGTTCCGATAGGGGGTACCCTATCCTTGGATAGGGGCCGAACGACGTGGCGGAACATAGATTGACCCCATGTTCCCGCCCAAGCAGGGAAAGGCCATGCCCGAGATCATGATCGTGATGCGCAGTGGCGAAACCCGCCCCGTTGACGGGGCGGAGGGGCAGTCGGTGATGCTGGCTGCCCGCGATGCCGGGATCGATGAGCTTGAAGGGTTTTGCGGCGGATGCTGCGCCTGTGCAAGCTGCCATGTCTATGTCGATCCGGCCTTCGCCGGCCGCTTGCCGCCCATCGGAGCGGACGAGGATGAGTTGCTGGAGGGTTCCGGCCATCGCCGACCCCATTCCCGCCTGTCCTGCCAGTTGTCCATGACGGATGCCCTGGCCGGTCTGCGCCTGACCGTCGCGCCGGAAGGCTGACGGGCACCGCCATCTGAAGAGGAAGAGGGAGAAAAGGCACAGCGGACAGCACGAAACAAAAAGTTCACACCCCAACACAACAACAAAAACCGTGTGGCATTGGGAGGAGGAAGAACATGGGCATCATTCCCACTTTGGTCGGATCGGCGCGGTTGCGCAGCGGGCCGCTGGTCAGACGTTCCCGTCTGGATGCGCTGCTGGATGGCGTGGACGCATCCCGTGTCACGCTGGTGCAGGCGCCGGCGGGCTATGGCAAGACCACCGTTCTGCGCTTCTGGGGCGAGGCACTGCGCCACCGTGGCCGACCCGTCCTGTGGCTGGCTGCGCGGGCCGGAATGGCGCGGCCGGAGGACATGTGGTCCTGGCTGTGGATGGCCGCCACGCGGGCGGGCCTGGACTGGCCCGCCTTCGGGCTGGACAGCCCGATGGATGAACTGCTGGCCCATCTTGTCACCGATGGCGGCCCCTATCCCGTCCTGATCCTGGATGATGCCCACCTGCTGCCGCCCGATGCTTTGCTGGTTGTGGAGCGGATCATTGCCAGCGCGCGCGACGCCCTGACCACGATCATCAGCGCGCGCGGCCGCAACAAGGTGCCCGTCGCCCGCTTGCGGTCCCTGGGTATGCTGCTGGAGGTGGGGCCGGCCGATCTGCGGTTCACACCGACGGAGATCGCTGATTGGCAGGCAGCCATCGCAGAGGCCACGGCCGGGAGCACAGGTGTGGATGCCGATGCGGATACCGTCGCCGCCCCCCTGATGGCACGGGCCGGCGGCTGGGCCGGCGGGCTTGTCATGGGCCAGCGGGTGACCGGCATCGATGCGGCCGAGCGCTGGACCCGTTTCACGCTGGAGGTCGGCGACTATTTCGAGGAGGAGGTGCTGGCCGGCATCGATGGTGACCGTCGGGCCTTCCTGATCGACACGGCCGTCCTGGAGACATTGACGCCGGCGGCCTGTGACGCGGTGACGGGCCGTACCGACAGCCGCCATCTGCTGATGGAACTGGAGGCGGCGGGGCTGTTCGTGTCCCTGGTCGATATCGATGCGGCCCGTTACGCCCTGCACCCGCTGTTCCGCCACCTGTTGCGGCGGCGGCTGACGGAAGATGCGCCGGAACGGGCATCGGAGCTTCATCGCCGCGCCAGCCTTTATTTCGTGTCGCAGAACCAGCCTTTGCCGGCCATCGATCATGCCAGGTCCAGCGGTGATCTGGAATTCCTGGCCGAATGCCTGGAATCGGTGGCTGAATCGGCCACCTATGCGGGCCACCTCCTGCATCTGGACGAGGTGGCGAACGTCCTTTCCTGGCCGTTGCTGCAAGGTCGGCCCGTCCTGTTGCTGTCGCTTGCCTGGCGGCGCATCCGGGCCCTTGCCCTGGCGCCGGCCGAACAGATGATCGATGCCGCCGCCGCCTGCATCGATGCCCACGAGGCGGCGGGGACCATGCCTTCCCATCAGGTCACCCATCTGCGCCGGCTGGTCGAACACCGGTACATCACCATGGCGGCCGCACGTGACCAGATGGCGCTGGTGGAGGGCAGGGCACAGGCGCTGCTCGTCGAACTGGGGGACGATTATCCCTATCTCAGTTGCACCATGCTGGCCCAGCTCATGGCGGCGCGACGCGAACTCTACCATTTCCGCGACATCCTGAAGCTGGAGGCGGAGACGCGCCGCGCCCTGGAACAGCCCGGCGCGCGCTTCGCCTCCATCGCGCTGAAATCCTCGGTTGCCCCTACCTTCATGGTGCAGGGCAAGGTGGATGCGGCCCGGACCCTGCTGCGCGAGGCGCTGGACCTGGCGGAGGATTTCGCCGGCAAGGGGTCGGCCCTGGCCGCGCTGCCGGCCCTGCCGCTGGCCGAACTCCTCTATGATTGCGGGGATTTGTCGGAAGCCGACGATCTGGTGCGACGGCATCTGGGTCTGGCCCGCCAGCTTGGCTTCCTGGACCAGCTTGCGGCCGGCCATCTGGTCCATGCGCGGCTGCTGGCGGCGCGCGGCCAGGTGCCGGCGGCGCTGGCCGCGCTGGAGGAAACGCATCTGGTGGCCATCGAATGCGGCCTGGATCGGCTGCGCGCCTATGTGGTCGGTGAACAGGTGCGGCTGCTGTTGCGCGATGGCCAGCCGCACAAGGCCGCCGCGGCGTTCGAGGCCGGCGACCTGTCGCCGGAGGTGGAGCCGCTGCCGACCCTGAACCCGACCCGCCGGCAGGAGAGCATCGCCGTCGCCTGGCTGCGGCTGGAGATACAGAACCACCGGCTGGTTCGGGCGCGCAAGGTGGCCAAGCGCTGGAATGCCTTTGTGCGCCGGGCCGGTGCCGTGCGTTCCACAGTGGCCTTCGAACTGCTGCTGGCCCAGATCGCGCTGCTGGAGGGGGACCGGTCGGAGGCGCGCCGCGCCGTGCGGGAGGCCGTGACGCTGGCCGCCCCCGCGGGCTGGACCCGCATCTTCCTGGACGAGGGGGAGGCGGTGGGCACCCTGCTGGTCGATGCCTATGGTCATGGACCCGTCATGGATACGCCGGTCGACCGGTTCGCTGCCAGGCTGGCGGCATCCTTCACGGGCATCATCCCCTTCCTGGAGGAAGAGGACGAGGAGGAGGGGGACAGCCAGCCCAGCAGCCGCCTGTCCCGACGCGAACTGGAGGTGCTGACCATGGTCGGGGCCGGCCTGCGTAACAAGGAGATCGGCAACCGCCTCGGCCTGACGGAGGGGACGGTCAAATGGTACATGCAGCAGGTCTATGACAAGCTGGGTGTCCGCCGCCGGCCGCAGACCGTCATCAAGGCCCGGCAACTGGGTCTGATGGTATAGCTTCTGTTTTGTCACGGACCGGGGCCTGTGAGGTTCCCGGCCGGGCTGCCACCGGGGCTGGCGGGCGGGGCGGTGCATGCTCCCGGGGTGTAGAAGCTGGCCGGCTGCGCTTTATCCCGAAGCCCCCGCCGGCCTCCCTCTTCATGGAAAGGATTGTTCATGGCCGCTACCCATCCCGGCCCGCTGGCCGGGTTCCGTCTGGTGGAGATGGATGCCATCGGGCCGGTGCCGCTGGCTGCCACGCTTCTGGCCGATCTCGGCTGCGATGTGCTGCGCGTCGTCCGACCGCCGCATCCGGGGTCTGCGTGGGAGGATGTGGGCGGTGCCATCCTGCATCGCGGGCGGCATAGCCTGACACTCGACCTGAAATCCGAGGCGGGGCGCGATGCCGTGCTGACGCTGGTTGCCGGGGCGGATGCACTGATCGAAGGCTACCGGCCCGGCGTCATGGAACGCATGGGGCTGGGGCCCGAAGCCTGCCTTGCCCGCAATCCGCGGCTGGTCTATGGCCGCATGACGGGCTGGGGGCAGACGGGGCCGCTGGCGCCGCGCGCGGGGCACGATATCAACTATATCGCCGTCGCCGGCATTCTGCATGCCATCGGTCCGGCCGATGCGCCGCCGGTCGTGCCGCTGAACATCATCGGCGATTATGCCGGCGGGGCCATGTTCCTGGTGGCGGGCCTGCTGTCGGGCTTGTTGTCTGCCGCCCGCACGGGACGGGGCCAGGTGGTGGACGCCGCCATGACAGACGGGACCGCCCTGCTGGGCAGCCTGTTCCATGCCTTCCTGGCTACCGGCCAATGGCAGGACCGGCGGGAGGCCAATCTGCTGGACGGGGCGGCGCCCTTCTACCGTTGCTACGAATGTGCCGATGGCCGGCATGTCGCCGTGGGCGCGCTGGAGCCGCCCTTCTTCGCCCGGCTGCTGGCCGGGCTGGGGCTGCCCACGGGGCGGTTCGTGCAATATGACCAGGCTGGCTGGCCCGCCATGCGGGAGGTGTTCGCCGACATCTTCCGGACCCGCTCGCGTGATGCCTGGGCCCTGCATTTCGCGGATACCGATGCCTGCGTGTCACCGGTGCTGTCGCTGGCAGAGGCGCGCGACCATCCGCACAACCGGGCACGCGGCACATTCGTCACGCTGGATGGGGTGGCGCAGCCGGGGCCGGCCCCGCGCTTTTCCGGCACGCCGGGCGCGGTGCGGCCGGCCGGGGTCGACCTGTCGCTGCAAGCGGCCCTGGCCCGATGGTCCCTGTCGGCGGACAGGTGAAACCAAAGGGAGGGAAGGGCAGCCTGCTTCCGGAACCGTTCAGATATCAGGAGAAGTCATGCGTGCGATGGTCCTGCGCGCGGCCGATGGGCTGCAAGCCGCGAAACTGGAGGAAGTGCCCCTGCCCCTGCCCGCCGCGGGGGAGGTGCGGGTATCCCTGCGGGCCGCTTCGCTCAACCATCGTGAACTCTGGATCGCGCGCGGCCAATATCCGGGGATGAGCCTGCCGGCTACGCTGGGGGCGGACGGGGCCGGCATTATCGACGCCGTGGGGGATGGTGTGCCGGCGGACCGGATCGGGCAGCGGGTGCTGCTCTATCCGGGTCTGTGCTGGGGGGATGATCCCGCCCATCCGGCGCCGGCCTTCGGGCTGCTGGGCATGCCCGGGCCGGGTACGCTGGCCGACGCGGTGTGTGTGGCGGCCGCCAGTGCCGTGCCGTTGCCGCCGCACCTGGATTTCGCGCAGGCCGCCGCCGTGCCGCTGGCCGGCCTGACGGCCTGGCGCGGGCTGGTCACCAAGGCCGGGCTGAAGGCCGGTGACAGGCTGCTGATCACCGGTGTCGGTGGCGGGGTCGCCACCTTCGCCCTGCTGTTCGGTCTCGCCATGGGGGCGGAGGTCCATGTCACCTCCGGTTCAGACGCCACGCTGGAAAAGGCCATCGCCCTGGGGGCGAAGGCCGGCTTCAATTATCGCCAGGACGGCTGGGGCAAGGCGCTGGCGAAGCAGTCCGGCGGCATTGATGTCGTGTTCGACGGGGCGCCGGCCGCCGCCTATCCCGCCTATGGACGGGCGCTGGCCATGGGGGCCAGGATCGTCGTCTATGGGTCGACGGGCGGCATGTCCTTTCCCGTGAATGCGCCGGAACTGTTCTTGAAGAACCTGCGCCTGCTGGGCACCAATGTCGGCAACCCGGCCGAATTCGCAGCCATGGTGGCATTCATCGCGGCCCGGCGCCTGGTGCCCGTCATCGACCGGCATTTTCCCCTGGCCCGCGCGGGAGAGGCGCTGGCCGGACTGGAGACGGCGCACGGCTTCGGCAAGATCGTCATCGACATCGGGGAGGATTGAGGGATGGCCGTGGACCTGTTCAGCCTGCAGGGGCGGCGCGCCCTGGTGACGGGCGGTGCCCAGGGTCTGGGGCGCATGATCGCCGAAGGGCTTCTGCGGGCCGGGGCACAGGTGGCCATCACCTCGCGCAAGCCCGACATCTGTGCCCGTGCCGCCGATGAAATGTCGGTACTGGGTCCGTGCCTGGCCCTGCCGGCCGATCTGTCGACACCGGAGGCCGCCCAGGACCTGGCCACACGCTACCGCGAACGGGCGGACGGGCTGGACATCCTGGTCAACAATGCCGGCAAGACCTGGGGCGCCCCGCTGGAAAGCTTTCCCGACAAGGCATGGCCATCGGTCATGGCCGTCAATGTCCAGACGCCGTTCAAGCTGGTGCAGCAGTTCCTGCCCGAACTGACCGCCAGCGGGGCGGGCGGCGACCCGGCCCGCATCATCAATATCGGGTCCGTGGCCGGCGTGGCCATCGAGCCTTTGCAGGCCTATTCCTATGGTGCCAGCAAGGCCGCGATCCACCAGTTGAGCCGGCAGTTGGCCAAGGACCTGGCCAGCCGCAACATCACGGTGAACGCCGTGCTGCCGGGTTTCTTCCCCACTTCCATGACGGCCCATCTGCGGGATGATGAGCAGACGCCCAAGGGCCCGCTTCAGGGCCATATCCCGCTGGCCCGCCTGGGCCGGCCCGATGACATTGCCGGTATGGTCATCTTCCTGTGTTCGCGCGCTGGTGCCTATGTCACGGGGGCCGAGATGCCGGTCGATGGCGGCATCATCGGCTGCCGCTGATCCCTGCGCCCCCGTCGCCTGATCAACGTTGCGCCGGTTGTCGGCTGAAACGCCGGGACCCCAGCCGATTTGCCGACAAGGCCAGGGGATGAAGGCGGGGGCTGGTTCTCCGGCAACGGGGATATCAGCGCAGGGCGTCTGCGATTGCCTTGCCGCAAGTGACGGTATCCGCCGGTCCGCCGAGGTCGCGGGTGCGCAGATGCGGCTGGGCGAGGACGGTTTCGATGGCCGTTACGATGGCCGCCCCGGCCTGGTATTCGCCCAGATGGTCGAGCATCAGGGCA